>JAHFSX010000032.1:0-60975 GCA_023269675.1 Verrucomicrobiota bacterium | reverse complement strand
TCCTACAACACGATCGCGCCCCAATGGGCGGCCGCCCGACGCACGTTCCACGGGCGCGAGCGTGACTACCTGGATCTGCTGCTGGCCCCGCTTCCGCAAAACGCCTGCGTCCTGGACCTCGGCTGCGGCACCGGCCGCCCCATGGCCGAGTATGTGCTCGCCAAAGGCTTCCGCGTGATCGGCGTCGACCAGTCCGGGGAGCTGCTCAAGATCGCGCGAGCCGACTTCCCGAGCGCGCGATGGGTGCTGGCAGCCCTTGAGACCTACGCGTTTCCGGACAGCTTCGGCGCCGCCCTGCTCTGGGACTCGCTCTTTCACATCGAGCGCTCTCAGCACGAACCCCTCTTGCGCCGCGTGATCGAGAGGCTCCCGGCAGGGGGCCGGCTGATGCTGACCGCGGGCGGCTCCGCGCATCCCGCCTTCACCGACCGCATGTACGGGCAAACGTTCTTCTACGATTCCAACCCGCCGGAGATCACGGCGCGGATCGTGCAGGAGCTGGGCTGCCGGATTCTGCTCGCCGAATTCACGAACCTCCCGACCGCAGGCCGTGACAAGGGGCGCTATGCCCTTGTCGCGGAGAAGGCCTGACCCTTTGCCGCACCCCCGCTTGACACGCCCGCCCCGTTTTAGCACACTCCCCCCATGAAAATGCTGCTTCCGACCCATCGCGACGGGCGCCAGCCCGCGCGGCCCGCGACGCGCTTCCCGGCCCCTCGCCGGCCGGTCTTTCACGCCCCTCTCTTCCGTCTCCCGCGCGCGCTGGCCGCGTGCGCGCTCCTGGCCGGCGCGCTGCACGCGGCCGACCTCGACGCGCCCCCGCCGGGCGCCTTCACCGTCGTCGTGATCCCCGACACCCAGGGCTACCGCGGGGCGAGCACCAAGGCCACGCCCGACAGCACCGACCCGCTGACTAATCCGGTCTTCGCGAACCACATCCAGTGGATCCGCGAGAGCGTGAAGAGCCAGAACATCGTGTTCGTCAGCCACGTGGGCGACATCGTGGACATCGACAACGAGCCGCAATGGACGCTCGCCCGCCAAACCCTCGACGGCCTCATGGGCCTCGTCCCCTTCGGCATCTCGGTCGGCAACCACGACATGAAGGCCAACGGCGACGCGTCGCGCTTCCAGAAACGGTTTCCGGCCGAGCGCTTCAAGACCTTCGCGTGGTACGGCGGCAGCTTCGAGCCCGCCGGGCCGGAAGAGGCCCTGTACGGCAACAACGTGAACAGCTGCCAGCTCTTCTCCGCCGGGGGCATGGATTTCGTGTTCCTCCACCTCGAGTGCAACGCGCCCGACCCCGTGCTGACGTGGGCCGGCCAGGTCCTGACCCGCTACCGGAGCCGCCGCGCGCTCCTCACCACCCACATGGATCTCGGCGTCCGCGAGAGGCCCAAGACGCAGGAGGGCTTCGTCTCCGACCCCAAAGGCCGCATGGGGTGGAGCAAGAATCACGGGGCGCGCGGCAACACCCCTCTCCAGATGTGGGACAAGCTCTACCGCCAGCACGCGAACCTCGCCTTCGTGTTCAGCGGCGACCAGAGCCGCGCCACCGCCCTACGCCTCTCGCAGCCGGGCGACCACGGCAACGTGGTGCACGCCATGCTGTCCGACTACGAGTCCGAAGGGCCGCTGCGGCTCTACCGGTTCATCCCCGCCCGAAACAAGGTCCAGGCCATCACCTACGACACCACCCGGCGCGAGCTTGTGGAGCGCACGGCGTATGTGCCGGAGCGCTCCGAGCACCAGTTCACCTTGGACTACGCGATGTCCCCCGCCGCCACCGCGGATCAAGCCGCGGCAGACAAGGTAAGGGCCTTACCGCCGCACGCGGAGCGCTGAAGCCACCGTCGCAGCGGCGGCATCGGGTGCGGCAATTGTGCCGACGGTCCACCTGACAAAGAATTTGATCGCCGCGCCATGCGAGCACCCTCGGCGCACACAGGGACAGCCCTGAGCGGGGCGGCCAGACGCCTCCCGGCGCAAAGCCACCCGTCTCCGCCCGCCGAAGCCGCTATTTCGCTTTCGGCGCCTTGCGGCAGCGGTCCGAGCCTTTGTTCTGCCCGCACTTAGGGCACGTCGGCCGTCTCCAGCTTCTCGTCGGCGCCCTTCCAACCCTTGATGCCTCCGGAGAAGTGTTTCACGTTCGTGTAGCCCAGCTTCGCCGCGGCCGCGGCGCCGGCCTTGTAGGCGCCGCACAAGGGGCCGCCGCAATACGCCACCACGAGCGCCGCCTTGTCCTTGGGCAGCACGTCGGCAAGCCCCGTCTTGGCGGTCTCGAAGTTGATGGCGCCCGGGATGTGCCCCTTCGCGTAAGACGCGCTGCCGTTGCAGTCGAGCAGCGTGACGGCCTTGTCCGCGATCGCCTGCTTGAGCTCCGCCAGGCTGATGTCCGGCGCGACGGTCTTGGCCGCCTCCGCTCCGGCCGCCGCCTTGGCCCCTGTAACCTCACACTTGGCTCCGGCCTCCTGCGCCAACGCCGGTCCCGCCGAAAACGCCAGCGCCGCCGTCATGACTCCACATAGCATCGCCTTCATTCGCCGCTCCTTCCGTGGCCTCTGCCACTGGGTGATTGATGGTTCCGCGCGTGACCGGTTGCCCCTTGCCGCGCCAGCAAGGAAACGTCCTCATGCGCGTCACCGCATATAATAACGTTGAAACCATAACCCTCTGTCCATACCATCGTCAACAGAAAAAATTAACACGAAGACACAAAGAAAGCGAAAGACCGAAGCCGGAAGAACAGAAGCCGGAATAGGACAGCTTCCGCACGCCCAGGGATGGGCGTGCCACATTGGGATGTGCCATGCGCATCCCTGCGCATGGGCCGCAGGATACCAGGGTCAGATTCAGGAACAGAAGGCAGAATGAATCGGTGGCGCGTGACCTCCGGGCACGCGAGGCAGGGACGGACCGCCGGGCCGTCCGCAACGCAATCCCATCCTGTTTCATCCTGTCATCCTGTTGAAAAAATAAAGGACAAAACCAATGAACCAATGCGACACCACAGGCCGCAAGCTGCCGCTGCCGAAGGCGCGGTACGAGGCGCCCGAACCCTGGAAAGACGCGGACCGGAAACAGCTCCTGCAGTTTCTGAAAACCCCGTCAGGCACGAAGTTCCTGCTGACGCTGCACGATGTCGCAGCCGGGCGGGCGCTCACGGCCAGGCGAGCCGGTAGAGGCGGGCGGGGTAGTTGGTCCAAGAGGGGTCGCGAAAAAAGATCACGCCGTTGTCGAGGGTATTGGTCTGCAGGGGGATCCATGCGTCACTGCATAAGTTAGTGCAGACTTCGACCACGACAGGCTTGTTTGAGGCCCAGGAGATGGTGAACCCGAACCCGTTGGTTTGCACACCAAAGCTATTGCTGGCATTCAGGATCAGGGGGTACAGAAGGCGCCAGAAAGCGGTTGGACGATCACCGAACGTCGGCCCCCAGCCGCTGGTGCCGGGCAGGTAGTAGACCGTCGCGGGGGTGGTAATACCGAATACAGTTGAGCCGAGACCAGGGGCGTCGCCTTTAAAAAAGGCAGAGGTCAAGCGGATGCAGTTGACGAAAGCGGAGGAGTCGATGAATGTGACGCTGGCGGGGATAGTGACGGTGGTCATGTATTCGCAAGAGTAAAAAGCCCAGGGGTTAATGATGGTGACGCTACCGGGGATGGTGACGGTGGTCAGGCCGGTACAGTTGGCGAACGCGGAGTTGCCGATGGAGGTCACGCCGGTGCCGATGGTCAGATTCTTAAGACCGGTGCACCTGTTGAAGGCAAAATTGCTAATTGCTGTGACGCTGCCGGGGATGGTGACGGTGGTCAGGCTGGTGCAATCCTGGAACGCGTTGCCGCCGATGAATGTGACGTTGTCGGGGATGGTGACGGCGGTCAGCTTGGTGCATTCGCGGAACGCGCTGCTGCCGATGGAGGTCACGCCGATGCCGATGGTCAGATTCTTCAGGCCGGAACAGGAACGGAACGCTTCGTAGCCGATGGCGGTAACGCTACCGGGGATGGCGACGGAGGTCAGTCGGGTGCAGTTAAAGAACGCGTCGTCGCCAATTGCGGTGACACTAGCGGGGATGGTGACTGCGGTTAGATAGAGGCAAGAGGAAAAGGCCCCGGCACCGATGGAGGTGACGGGGTATCCATCCAGTGCGTTGGTGATGGACAAAGCACCACCGTAAAATTGATTGAAGCGGGTGATGGTGGCCTGCCCCGCAACGTTGATGGTATAGGTATAGTCGCCTTGGGCCAAGGCGCGGGAAGTGGTGGGCGCCAAGGACAGGGCGATACATGCGAAAAAAAGTGATGCGTGGATGCGGGCGGTTGAACTCAAGAGGTCAAGGGGGCTTATTTGGACACAGGACATTTAATGCTTTCGCGCTTGCCATTGTTTTTCATAACAAACGGCAAAGGGGGCGGGACATAGGGACAAACAGACTTGCTCTGCTCCAAGAAATAGAAATTGCACGCTACCACTTTTCCTTTCGATACCACATGTGCCGTACACCAACAGGCTAGAACACTAGCACACGCCCCGCCCCTTTTCAAGCAACCCCTTCCCGCTCCCATCCCCGTTCTCCAAACTTAACATATGAGGTCGTATCTCGACATGAGGTTGCGGTGAAAAAGTCGGTGGACGACACGGAGGTCGTCCCTCCACGCGCACAGAGGCGTGCTTTACTCGCATTCTGGAAGGTCGGGCTCCGTCCCGATCGTTCCTGATCCATTTTTTCAGCGCAACCGGCCTTAGACGTTCTGCCCGATGTTGCGCCGACACCACGTCACGCAAACCGTTATTTGCCTCATGTCCAATCACGGCCCCATCTTTCCCTGAGGTCCGGCGGCCCATTTCCGCCAATACTCGAACCGCTTCTGGGACCCCCAGACGTTCAAGAGACAGGTGTCGCCCATTCGCTTGAACAGGGGTTGGGCGAACTCGCGGTCGCCGGCGAACGACGACAGGATGGCCGCGAACTGCACGACCTCCTCCGACTCGGGATACTTCTTGAGCATCTGTTCAAACCCTTCGCGCGTCTTGGGCCAGGAGGCCTGTGTCTCCGTAAAGATATTGCCGTAGCGCCCCATAAGATACATCACAATGCGCGTGTACGTCTCGACGCCCACGCCGTCGCCGCGGGCCGAGGCGGCTAACGCATAGTGCTCCCAGTCGCCAGGTTTACCATACCACCTGGGAAGCAGAGAAAAGGCCCTTGCCGTGTCATAGCTCCAGAACATCGGTTCACTGGCGTGCGCCTGCTCGACGAGCGCATCGTATTCCGACCTCTCCGGCCCTTCGCCGAGCGCGATCGCAAGCGCGACCGTCCACACGTAAGGATCCTTCTCCGGCATCTTGCGGGCCTCGTCGATGCCCGCGTGAGCCGCCGCCAACCGCGCGCGGAAAAGTTTCCAGCCTTCGGGCGTCACCTTGTCCGCAACATCCTCGCCGCGCGCATGCCACGCATAGCTCACCAGGAAATCCGCATACGCAACCCGGGCTGTGATCGACGCAGGTTTCTTGGCGATCCAGTCCAAGTGAATCCGCTCATGCAGCTGCCACATGCTTTCCTGCTCTTCGTCGGAGCACTCCAGCGAATCATAGAACCGCTGGATCTTCCATCGTCCGTTCCCGAAGATCGCCTTGGAAGCGCGAAGCTCGGCCGCACGTTTCTCCAAATCGTCAAAGCGGCTCGAGTTGTACCAGGAGCGGGTCTCGTTGCGGAACGCGCCGATCTCCTTCAAGACGGCGTCTTCCCGGATCACTCTCGTTTGAGCCGTTCCAGGACGGCTCTCCGGATCGTCCCCGGCCGGACCGCACCCGCAAAAGCAACCGGCGATCCACGCTCCGTAAACGACCGCAGGCAAAGCCCGCACGATGCCCGCGCTTCGGCGCAGAGCGTTCCGGAGATGACACATGGCGTTGTTTGTCAAACGCTGCATAGGGATATACCTCTTTTCCTCGTAACAGTTTTTTTGCTCAGGCGCACGTCAACTGCATATCGCGCACGTTCTTATCCGTTTGGGGTCGTATTTCGACATTAGACCTTCTGCCCGATGTTGTGCCGACGCCACGTCACGCATAACCGCTATTTGCCTAATGTCCAATCACGACCCCCTTTTCTCTCCCGTCGGTTCTGCATGGAATTTCAAGTTCTTTTCCCGAATAGTGAGAGTTTTCGATCATCGACTTAAACCGTTCGACGGTCAGCCCTCCGCTGACTTTCCCGGCATGCACAAAAACAGTGTGGTAATGATAGGGGATTCCTTTCATGTTTCCAAAAAACATGATGGAGGTTTCGCCACACGAATCAGGTGAATTAACTGGAATATGCAGCTCTATCATGTCTGCCACTTTGTTTGTGAAAGCTCCGCTGCTTTCGTCCCTCCAAGCGTCTACAATTTGCACCCAGACCATACCGTTCATCACGTGATTCTTGCACAGGACAACCACATTGGATTCCGTTGCCAACTTGTCATACTCACTGTTGTCAAAGCATCCGCTGAAAAGGATCATGATGCCTGCAAGTATGCCCGTCCATATAGCTTTCTTCATCTGTCACCACTTGCTGATTGAGTTTTAAGATTCTTACGATGGTATCGGGATCGTGATTGTACTCGGGTTGCGCTGAAAAAGTCGGTCGAGAACGGTCGGGACGGAGCCCGACCCTCCAGAATGCGAGTAAAGCACGCCTCAGCGCGCGTGGAGGGATGACCTCCGTGTCGTCCACCGACTTTTTCAGCGCAATCTACTTTGCACATTGCCCATATCCAACGCGTTCCGGTAACACCGTTCGCCATCACGCACCGCTTCAGCGTGTCGGCATCATAGCAATTCCCTCTGTTCGGTTCAATCTGATCCGTTTTGCCCCCCTTCGTGTTCTTTGTGTCTTCGTGTCTTCGTGTTAAACCTCTCAACTCAGTTTTCACCACCAAGGCACGGAGAGCGCCAAGGTCTCCAAGATTTAAAACTTAGTGTTTCTTGGTGTTCTTGGTGTCTTGGTGGTTAATCTCTCAACTCAACATCCAATACCCAACACAAAGGCACGAAGACTCTAAGAAGACTTCAAGACCTGATTCTCAGCTAAAAGTCCCCTTCGTGTTCCTTCTGTGTCTTCGCGTCTTCGTGTTAAACCTCTCAACTCAGTTTTCACCACCAAGGCACGGAGAGCGCCAAGGTCTCCAAGATTTAAAACTTCGTGTTTCTTCTGTGTCTTCGCGTCTTCGTGTTATATCTCTCAACTCAACATCCACCGCCAAGCCACATATAGCACCAAGGTCTCCACCTTTCAAAAACTTGGTGTTTCTTGGTGTTCTTGGTGTCTTGGTGGTAAATCTCTCAATTCAACATCCACCACCAAGCCACAAAGGGCACCAAGCCTCACCAAGAATCAAACTTCGTGCTCTTTGTGCCCTTGGTGTCTTGGTGGTAAATCCCTCAATTCAGTTTCCACCACCAAGGCACGGAGAACGCCAAGGGGCACCAAGATGCTAAAACTTCGTGCTCTTGGTGTTCTTGGCGTCTTGGTGGTTAATCTCAGCTCAATGACCGCAGACCGGCGTGCCTCACGTGGCCGCGCTTCGCGAGCGTCTCCTCGCGGTGCGCAGGGCGCTGCGCGAGGGCCCGCCGGCCTTAGGAGAGATGCTGAACCTTTTTTAGGAAATCCGCCGTCTTGGCGCAATTGAGTCTTTATGCGACTCTATGCGGCAATCCTGCGTTTGGGCATGAAGGCCCTGCCGCTGCCGCAAACAGGCGCAGAAGGGAAAGGACAGCGCAACGCCATGATGAACATCGACCTGACCGACGCTACCGCCTGGGAAGCCGAAAAGGGCGGCGAGCATTTTGTGGCGCTGATCCCCTTTTCCCATCAGCGCCTGCCGTCCGGTTGCCTGAGGGTGGAGATCATCTGCGCGGACGCGCCCTTCGGAGAGGAGGACCGGAAAAACGCCCGGCACTGCGTCGCGGACCTGGCCCGGCGCGTGGACGACCTGGCCGTCCGGCTGTCCTCTTATTTCGGGCAAGCCGCAGCCCGGATGCTGGCGGTCGAACGGGGCTCGAAAACGCTCTTTTCCTACGCCGGCCAGCCCGGCGCCTCGATTCTGGCGGTCGGCGACGCGGACACCCGCGCCGTCGTCTTCGCCCAATGGAAAGGCGACGAGCTCGTGCGCATGTGGGGCCAGGACCGCGGCGATCCTCACCCCGCCTGGCATGTGTCCGAAAGGGCGCAGGGGCAACTGGGATAACCGTCCGCGCTGAGACAGGCGTATTTTTTCAGCGTCACGAACGTGCCGCCCGCAACCTGGCCTGCGATATTCTTGCCGTTAACCACGGTTTCTGGCAAAGTATCCAGCTTGAGTTCGCCACTTTTGCCGTCGCAGGCCGGCTTGGCCTCGCTTCCCGCAATCGCGCGCCGGCGTCAGCCGGGCCGCGATTTCTTATCAGTTGAAGGGTATCTGTCATGGACATGAACATTCTCCGGCGCTTCGGCGCGGTTCTCCTTTTCCCGCTTGCCCTCCTCGCGCAAAACGGCACCTGGACCGGCTCAACCGGCGACTACACCAACCGGCTGAACTGGCTCAATCAAACGGTTCCGGGCGCCTCCGGAATCGCCACCTTTAATGCGGCCGCAACGGTCAACAACATTACGAACGCCTCCCTGGGCGGCATTTATAACACCGCCGGCACCATCACCCTCAACGGCACGGCACTGGCGCTCATCAACAATCCGACCCTGCGCTCCTCCGGAACGGTGGCGGTGAATCTGCCCTTCACCGGCGACGGCTCCGTCCTGACCAAGTCGGGAAGCGCCACGGTCCAGTTCACGCAACCCCTGTCCGGATTTTCCGCCATCCGCGTCCTGGAGGGCGAAGTCACCACGCGCGGCACCCTGTCGCCCGACAGCCCGCTCCGGCACGCCGGCGGCACGGTCAAGGTTGTCCCGCAGACCGCCCCTTCCGGCGCGCTGCTGACGGCATCCGCCTACACCCTTGAGCCCGGACCGGCAACCCTGTTCCTGGACCGGACCACGAGCGGAACGCTGACGGCCCAGCCCGGAAACACCCTCACCCGCCAGCCCTTTTCCGCGCTCACCGTCTATTCCTCGGGCGGCACCGCCGATTTCGGCGGTTCAACCAAACTGTTCCTCCCCGGCGGCACGGGCAACCTGACCAACGGCATCCTCCCCTGGCTGACTGTTCTGGACACCGTCACCACCGATACCCACCGGTGGCGGCATCTGGCAACCTATGACGCCGTCAACGGAGTCGTCCCCTTCGCCGCGTTCGCCTCCGATTTCGCGGGCGGCAACACGAACGTCGTCCGCCTCGATTCGACCACCTCAACAAACTTCCTCCCCGCCCCCGTTTCAGCCTATGCGCTGGAAATCAACGGGGTGCAGGTCTCCGCCAATCTCACGCTCGGCGACGGCGTCAATCCCGGGGTCCTCCTGCTGAACCCGAAGAAAGTCGCCAGCGACGCGTACACCCCGGTCGCGAATCTCGCCGGGAGCCTCAATTTCGGCACCTCCGAAGGCATCATCGCCACGGGCGAAGCGCAGTACGGCGGGAACGGCGCCGCCGTCAACGCGGCCATTTCCGGCAGCGGCGGGCTGACGATCGCCCAGGCCCGGGCCAATTCCGCGGGCGGGGTCCCCATCCTGCTGACGCTCGGCAGCAACAACACCTACTCCGGGCCGACCCATCTGCTCGGCGGCCGCGTCTATGTTTACGGCGCGGGCGCGTTCGGCAACTCCCCCGAAGTGTTTGTTCACGGCGACTCGCGCGCCGGCTTCGGTTCGGAGCTCCTGATCGCGGCTTCATCCGTGCTTCTCACGAACAAATTCTACGTTTCCGGCAACGGTTTCGACGGCAACAACCCCTGCTCGCTGCGCGTCTCCGGAACCGGCAGCGGCTTCAGCGGAGAGATCTGCCTGCAGGATGACACGATTATCCGCAACTGCGCGAACAGCGACACGGCCACAACGCCCGCGCATCTCTACGGCCCCCTCACCGGAGCCGGCGCGCTCACGCTGTACTCCGGGCTGACCGACACCAACGGGCTCTCGCTCTACGCCCCCTCCACCTATGTCGGCGACACCGTCACCCGCGGCTACGTCTATCTGCGCCGCCAGGCGACACTCGGCCAGGGAACCGTAAAGAACAGCGGCATTTTGACGGTGTGCGATGCCGCCGGCCTCGGTTCGGCAACGCAGTTGACGAATACGGGGACCTTCGTTGTCAGCACGACGAACGATACGGTGATCTCGACGCCCATTGCCGGCGCGGGAGCCATCGCGAAAAAGAACAGCGGGACCTTGACCTTCACCGCGCCGGTGGCAGCGACGAATTTTCTGGGCAACAGCGGCGACACCCTCGTGAACGGCGGCGTCGCGGCCTTCGGAACGGCGGATACCGTCTATACGATCGGCTCGTCATCAGCCGCCGCGACCGTCATCCTCGGCAATGCGGCAACCAATGTCTACGCCGGCTTTCTCACCGGCCCCGTCACGCTGGTCAAAACCGGCGCGGGCACCCTGACCCTCAGCCGCCCGCAAACCTATGCCGGCGCAACCATTGTCTCCAACGGAACGCTCAGGCTCTCGGCTTTTTTAGAGGCGCCGCTCCGCGCTTCCGAGGTTTCCCTCTGGCTGGACGCGTCGAAAACCAGCTCCCTCAAACTCGCGGGCGACGGCACGACCGTCACCAACTGGGCCGATCAAAGCTCGTACGCCGCCAGCTTTAAGGAAGACACCGGCACGCCGCGCCTGACGCTGCCGTCCTTCAACCCGGGCGGCTTCGGCGGAAGGGGCTCGCTCCAGTTCAACGGGAGCCTCACCAACAAACTGAACGCGACGGTATCCCAGCCGGTGAAGACATTTTTTATCCTTAATCAGCCGACCGCCGTGTCCGGCATGGACGGCCTGTTCGGCACGGCGGCCCGGAACTCGGACTTCGGCATCCGCGCGTCGGTTTCCTCAGGTTTGGGCGCGTATGATGTGAACAACTCCCAGTTTTTCCTGTGTGACGACTCAACCAACACCTTCATCAACGGCATCAACAGCAACAAATTCACGATCGGTGCCGCGCATCTGCTCTCCGGCGTCACGAGAAACCTCCGCACGGAAACCTGGGCGGTCGGCAACTATGTCAACGATGCGGGAAATCAGACGCAGCCCCGCGCCTTTACGGGCAACATCGGCGAGATCATCGCCTACCCGGTTGAACTGACGGCCGCCGAAAGACAGCTCGTTGAAAACTACCTGATGTGCAAGTGGGGGCTTCGGTCCGCCACCGCCACCAACATTCTGCCTGCGGCAACCGCACTGACGCTGGCGGATACCGGCACGCTGGACCTGAACGGCATCAGCCAGTCGTTCGCCTCCGTTTCGGGAACCGGCCGCATCATCAACTCCGGCCGCAGCGCCAACCTGACGATTAATTCCGAGACGGCAACGGAGTTCCTCGGCACGATCGGCGGATCCAACACGCTGGTCAAGGCCGGCTCCGGCACCCTCTCCGTTTCGGCCAGACAGGCGTACCTCGGCGGAACGGCGATTCAATCGGGCACCCTGAAAATCGACATCCTGCCGCCGACCAACGGCCTTGTCGTGGCGCTCGACGCGGCCAACGCGCAGACCAATGCCGCCGGCAACGTCACCGCGTGGGCCTCCGCTACCCCCGCGGGCGCGAGTTACACGGTTCCGGGTGCGGCCACCGCCCCCAGAAAGATTATCGACGGCAGCCTGCACCTCCCGGCCGTTCAGTTCGACGGGGTCAGCAACCGCCTTTACAACAGCTCGACCCTCAACCTCCAGTCGCTGTTCGCCGTGAACCGCGTGGAAGGCTACAACGGGCTGGGCGGCCTTTTCGGCGCGGACGGCGACTACGGCCTGCGGCTCTCGAGCGCCACAACGTGGCAGTCCGGCGGGCCGACGGATTTCATCCTCCCCGGTGACGGCGGATCGATGTACATCAACGGCGTCTCGGGTTATTCCTTCACGCCCAATGTGCCGCATATCGTTTCCGCCCTGTCCTCCGTAAAGAAAACGCGGGGCGGGACAGCGCTCGGGTGGTATTATAACCAGACTCGGTCTTATCCCGGCAGCGTGTATGAAATGCTGATTTTCAACCGCGCCATGACCGCCTCCGAACGGGTGAAGATTGAAAGCTACCTGAATCTGAAATGGCTCAAGGGCGGGCTGAGCAATCTGCTGCCGACCAACTCGCTGTACATTGCGGCTGGCGCCGTGCTCGACCTCGGCGGAACCACCCAGACGGTGAACACGCTGACCGGTTCGGGTTCGGTCACCAATGGCACCCTGGTCCTTACCGGCGAACTGCCCGTGACGGTCAACGCCAACGGGACCTGCGCTCCCTACACCACCTCGGCCTCGCTCGATCTGTCGAAAGCCTCGATCCGCCTGATTAACCCGCAGTATCTGAGGGGCGGCGCCCAGACCGTGGTCGAGGTGACCGGGGCCGGAACGCTGACCGGCGTTCCGGCATTCGCCAACCTTCCCGGCGGCTGGATTGTGGTTCTGGAAGGCAAGCTTCTGCGCGTGTATCCCGGCGGCACCTTGTTATTAGTTCGCTGATGTTCCGGGCGGGCCGGGTCATCCAGCCCGCTTTTTTAAACTCGCTCCGTTCTATGCTTGGGCGCACATCACGGCGGTTTTGACGCTTGCGGTCGACGGCACGCGGATCTGCACACCCTGCCATGCTTTCCGCACGCATGATCGCGAAAATCGGCACTCGAACACGTATCAACCAACAGGGGAGATTCCATCGATGAGCGAAAAAAAAACGGCTTCCCGCGACATCACGCATACGACCTTGTCGGTGATCTTCATCGGGGTGCTCATGCTGTCCAGCTTCTGGATCCTGCGCCCCTTTCTGGGGTCCCTTGTCTGGGCCTCCGTGATTGTCGTGGCCACCTGGCCGGCCTTTGAGAAGCTCGAGCACCTGATGGCGGGAAGGCGGGGCTTGGCCGTTGCGGCCATGGCGTTGACCATCCTGCTGATCATCCTCGTTCCCATCACGCTCGCCGTCGTCACGATCATCGGCAACGTCGACAACATAACCGAGCATATCAGGACCCTGTCCGCGCATTCCCTGTCGGCACCGCCGGACTGGGTCAGCCGGATTCCGCTGTTTGGCGAAAAGATCGTCGAGCGCTGGCGTGAGTTCGCCTCGCTCAGCACCGAGGAACGTACCGCGCCCCTGCTCCCCTACGCGCGCGCCGCGGCGCAGTGGTTCGTGGTGCAGGCGGGAAGCCTCGGCAAGACGATGCTCTACTTTCTTCTGACGGTGATCATCGCGTCGATCCTCTACGCGAAAGGCCCGCTCGCCCGCGATGGGATCCTGCGCTTCGCCCGGCGCCTGGCCGGACATCAGGGGCAGGAGGTCGCCATTCTCGCCGCAAAGGCGGTGCGGGGAGTCGTGCTGGGAGTTGTAGTCACCGCGCTCATCCAGGCGACCGTAGGGGGCCTCGGGCTGTTCATCACTGGCGTGCCCGCCGCGGCCCTGCTGACGGCGGTGATGTTGATCCTCTGCCTGGCGCAGCTCGGCCCGCTCCTGGTGCTGATCCCATCGACTGTTTGGCTCTATTGGTCCGGCCATCCGGCCTGGGGGACGGTGCTGCTCGTCATGTCACTGATCGCCGGCACCATCGATAACGTCGTCCGGCCTTTCCTGATACGGAAGGGCGCCGACTTGCCGCTCCTGCTGATCTTCTCCGGGGTCATCGGCGGCCTCACCGCTTTCGGCATCATCGGCCTCTTCATCGGCCCGGTCATTCTTGCGGTCACCTATACGCTGCTCAAAGCGTGGGTCGCGGACGACGCGCCGGAGCCTCATGCGGATTCGGGCACCGTGTGAGCGGTTCCCCGGAATTCGCTGGCTTCATGCGCCGGGAGTGACGGTCAGCCCAGAGGCGCGTGCGGCGCCGCGGCGGCTGCCAAGCGGGCAGAGTCAAAAAGGGGGAATGCTGCCCCCCAAGACGCTTACCGCGGCGCTCTTTTGTAGCGCGTTCCAAACACAATGTCCCACAGCGCCGTCGTGACCCCGAAGTTGGTGTCGGCGTGGTAGTGATGGATGTGATGTTTGGCGGCCCAGTCTCGGGCAAGGGCATGCCGAAACAGATGGTGGTGGATGGTGAAATGGCTCACCCCGTAGACCACGTAGCTTAGGGTGACGACCCCCGTCAGCAGCAACGCGTACGCCGCGGGCACCAGCGCGACCAGCACGCCCGCGAGCGCCAGCAGGACCAGCGCCGGGAAAAAGAACGGTAAAGAGTCATAGCCCTGGGGATTCTCGTGATGCGAGCGGTGGCCCTGCGCGAAAATCTCCACCGATCCGTGAAAAAGCCAGCGGTGAAACGCGTATTCAAAAAGGCTGAACAGCAGAAGGCCCAGCAGAACAATAAGCACGCCTGCGAGGGGCCCGATCGCCTGACGCCGGAGCCCTGCAAAGATCAGCACAACACCGAACGGGATATCGACGGCGAACTCGGCCCAGTAATTCAGCCGCGTCTGGGTCAGCCGCGATAGGGCGTTCTGCAAAGTATCAGTCACCGCTCTGTTTGTGGACTGCATAGCCAAGCTTTCCCTGCGGGGTCGTATCCGCTCGTTTTAAATCCGCTCACCTGCAACCCCAGCGTCGCCCGCTTCAGGCCGGCCCTGATGAAATGCCGGCGGTATTCCGGAACCCCTTGCGGCTTCGTGATGCGGCCCCGTTCCTGCTCTTGATTCGAGCCCGGTGCGGGCAGGCCGGCAGCCGTGCGCGGTCATTGCCGGTTGGCGGTTCCCGCGAAAGCCGGATGGCATTCCGTCTGAGCCCGTTCCGGCCGCGCGGCCTATCGGCACCACTGTCTCGCAGGCATCGCATTCGATGCGTCGATATTATCACACCGGCGCCGCCGGCGCAAAGGATGCCTTCCCGCCCTCGCGCGCTTAGCGGCGGACAGCGCGGCGGGTTGGAAAACCCGCCCTCCGTTAAATCGCTCACTGACCACCCGACAGCGACAGGGGGCGGACAGGACGTCATTGACATCCGTCGCCCAATCGTTTATTTATAGTAGTCATTATGACTGCCACAAATAGACCGACTACCTCCGCTCTCAACGGACAACATCTGGATCTGCGGTCGTTTTCACATCACCGACCTGATCGCCTTGAAGCCAACCCCTGAAGAAATCGAGTCGGCGGCCCGCTGGTCAATGACCCATGACGTGTCGGAGGGTTTCGTTGTTGTTCTGAAACGCCTTTTACGGAGTATCGGCTATGACACCGTCGCTGAAAGACTTTAGTCCCCGTTTCCGGGATCGGTTGCTCGACCTGCTCTGGCGGCAGTGGACGGCTCTGGGCGTCACTGGGCAGGCTTCCCCGTGGCGGTTGACGCCCGTCGATCCGGAGGCGCTCCTGCTCGTGTCTTGCACACTGGCACGTCACGACGCCCGCCTCTTCGACGCCATTCTCGACTGGCTCACCATCAACGGCCGCTATCTGAATGTCCAGCGTGTCCGTCGCCTGGTGTCGGACCAATCTTTCAAGGGCGAGGCGGTCTTTGCGGCCATGGCTGCAAAGACAAGCACCTCTGCATTCGCCGTCAAGTGGGCACGCAGCACACAAGCTCCGGACAGGAAGGCCCACTCGGGAAGCGAGCCGCTTTTCTTCATGCCTGACGGAAAGCCGCTGCCCATCCTTCACGCGCCAGACCCCGTTTTTCTATCGCACGGGCTTGTTCGGGAATTGTACGAGAAACGGAATGTTGCGCAGCCATTCGGCACCCGTGACAGTGCCACCCTGCTCCTGAAGTTACGAGCCTTGATCGGCGTCAGCTCACGGTGTGAGATTCTGGCCTACCTGTTGCTCAACGGGTACGGTTCGCCCAGAGCCGTGGCACGCTCTTGCGGGTATTATCCGGCCACCGTCATCAAGGCCCTTGCGGAAATGGAGGAGTCCGGATTCCTCGTTTCCCGTATGGAAGGCCGGCAGCGCCAGTACTCGCTGGCATCAGATGCCTGGCGAACCCTGATCCTCGGAGATGTGCGTCCCCGCTGGATCGCATGGCCTGCCCTGTTCAGCGCACTTGAACAGATCTGGCTGTTTCTCGGGGTTCCAGAACGTGACGAGCAGTCGCCGCTGGCACAGGCCTCGTCCCTGCGCCGCATCTTGAAAACCTCCGTAAGTGACAACCTTGCATCTTGCGGACTTGGACTGCCGACACTCGCAATCGAACCGCATACGGGAGAAGCGTTGCTTCCTTATTTCATGACACGGATGAACGACGTTCTAGACACCTTGGATAAGCTCGGATATCTGACAGGACGGTGATGCGTGAAGCGCTGCGGCGAGTGCGGCCTGTTCTGCTCCTGCTGCGCGATGTGGCCGGCAGGCATGTGCCTGACGCGCGGAGACCGGCTGATATCGCCGACAGATGAGTGCTGCGTTATGTGGACGGAGGACTGGCGCGGCGTCGATCAGTCTGACGGAATGGAGAGTGATGAGGACGGAAGACTGAAGGCGGAGGTCGGATTAGCCGTTTATCCGCTTGTTCTGATACGTGTCCCTTAACCACTGCAATATGACCCGCTAAACACTATTGCCCGCCTGAGCCTCCAGATGCGGTAACTCGTGTTTCCGCATTACATGTCCCGATGTAAGTATTTCCAAGATTATCGGTCATGCTCAAATGAATCTCCACCGTTTTAATACCTACAGAAGTATACACATTAAGAAACTCAAATGATCCAGAAGTAATGTTCAATGTTGTTGTCCCTTCGTACCCTCCGATTACTACACTACCGCCAGAAAAAATCGACCCAAGATAAGCGTTGGACTTACATGTAATCGTATAGCGTCCACTCTGTCCAATATTAGAGACGACCCATTTCATTAATTGATCCTTATTAATTATACTTGAAAGGTTTGGTGCCTGTTGAGCCCTACAGGTCGGAGTAAAAAAAATGGTGCGACTGGTATTTGCTTGAAGAATTTTGAAGTCGTATGACCAGTTAAACCCATAAGGCCTGAGCGGCACAGGTGGCGTGGTTCTGTCAGCCCAAAGGAAGAATCCGCGACCCTCGACACCGTCACTCTTATCTTCACGCTCCGGCGTCAGCACGCCCTCGTAAGATACGGTTTTCGACGCGTGCGTGGTTGCGTAGTCGAACCAGGCCTTGAACACGCCTTTGAACACGCCGGTGGCACGAGTCAGACCGATTGTCAGTCCTCCGGCATTGGTCACCCCGTAATCCCACAAACGGTCCTTTTCTGGATCTACAGGCGCTCCCGCCTTCGGTGCCGAAAGTGTGGTCATGACGCCGTATTTATTCGTCACAACCGACAACGCGATTCCATCAGGATCCCACCAGATCGAAGCATAGCGGTTCGTACCAACCAAGAGTCCGGGAGCCAACGCATCCGCGTCCGTGCCGACGCTTGAATTCTTGTTCATGTAGTAGGCGTACAGGTTGCCGAGTTTGTCGTACCAACCGCCATTCAGGTCAAGGTCACGGTAGAAGCCCTCACCGAAGACCGGCGTCGCTGTCGGGCTGAGGCTCGCCCAAGAGAATGGCGCGTCGTCCAACAGTCGCACAATGACTTTAGCGCCCTCGGAAACCTTGACGAACTCGGCCAACCCGAATAATCTTCCGCCTTTATACGCGGTCGGGGACGTGTACAGCACCGCAAACACGCTGCCGGTATCGTCGATGATCAACGGCCCGCTCAGCGAAACCGCCATGCCATCCGCAAGTTTACCCACGGTCTTCACGCCCCCGGATTTGTCTACAGTGAATGCCAGGTAGCCGCTGCCGTACTCGCCCCCCCCCGGCAACGTCGCCGTGTAGTATCCAATGTAATTCGTGACTAAAGCGGCCATGCCCACTTCTTTCCATACGTTGCGGTATAGTTTCGCCACAGGGTCACTGTCGGCCACAGTGGCAAACCAACCGTCTACCGCCGACAGGTTCGGCGGATTGACGCCGACTGGTGTCCGCACCGCAAATGTCAGCGGCACTGCCACTTTAGCAACGCGCGCGGTAGTGGACACCCAGAACGCGCCGTCGCCGTCGCGCCGCGCATACGACACTGCGCTGAAGACATAGTTTGTACCCAAAGATAAAAGTCTGCCAGTGACCTTACCCTGCGACGTTACGTCTGCAGATACTTGGCCGACATCCGTTGTTTCAGAGCCAAACCAGCCGTTGAAGTTCCCCTGCGCCCAATGCGGCAGAGGATCGACAGTCAGGTTGAAGTTTTGCTGCAATGCAAGCGTCTTACTAACGTTCTTCGCAATGATAGTCACCGGTCTGTTTGTGACTGAAACCGTCGGCACACCTTTCACGGTCCTAGCCGCGGCGTCGTACTTCAGGCCCGTCGGCAAACCTGTCACAGTCACCGTTGGCAAGCCGTCGGAGGTTATGCCCAGCGACAGGTCGAAGGGCACCCCGACCATCGCCCGCTGCGCTCCGGGATTGGCGATCACCGGTGGCGACACGTTTGCCGTAATCCCAAACCACGCAACTACCGCCATGTTCGCGTTGGGCATCGTCAAACTTCGGGCGGTTGTTTGGGAACCGTCCTCCCAGCGCAGGAATGTGTTTCCTGCAGAGGGTTTGGCAGTCATCGCAAC
This sequence comes from Verrucomicrobiota bacterium, assembly GCA_023269675.1. GTDB lineage: Bacteria > Verrucomicrobiota > Kiritimatiellia > RFP12 > UBA1067 > JAHFSX01. The sequence continues at coordinate 42,348 of JAHFSX010000032.1, read as the reverse complement.
CTTTGTTCCCGGAGCATAGAGTCCAGTCCCGATCACAGCGCCGCCACCTGACGGCACTTCAGCCGTGAGGCGCGCCTTGACGGTCAACGTCTGCGTCACCGGGATCGCGGCCTTGAAGTCCGTGCTGCCGGATTGGCTGGCCGTTATTACAGTCGTGCCAGCGCCTGTAATGCGGATCAGGCCCCCTTCAATGACCGGCGCAACCGCTTCGTTGGAACTAGTGTAAGTCACCCGCAGACCAGATGACGCCGTCGCGCCTGGCGTGAAGTCAGAATTTCCCAACGCCATGGCCGGCAACGTTTTGAAAGTGATTGTCTGACTGGACAATGCAGGCGGAGTCAGATAGATATAAAATTGCGGCATTTTATTCTCGGTGATCGAAATCGATGTGCTTGACGCCTGAAGTTTGATACGCGTAAATGTCCAACAAAAATCTTTATCAACGCCCGCATTATCTAACCATGGGTTTTGCGCGATGCCCTTGTCAATCTCCTCGAATTTCGACCAACCGTCATATCCGTTTCCCTGTAAACGATACCAATAGTAACCGTCGACAAACTTTGGTCCATCCACAACAGAAAAGGTTGAATATTTAGGTAAAATCTTGATGTTTGCAGAATAACTGAGCCCGGCCCCCTCCCTTGACTCTACCGACCAATTGCCTGCATCGAGACTGTCCCGGCAAACAACGACCGTATTGGGACTGGAAGTTCGCGGAGTCGAATTGCACTCTGTAAACTTGGCGATCCCGCCAACAACGGATTCCACAAAAGCGACATGGCCATGCGTACCGTTAGTCCATACCGCAATTGATCCCGTTTGCGCTATTGTACCGACCTTAAAGCCGACACTTCTGGCTGAATCCGGCCACGTTTTGGCATGACCGATAAACATTTCTTTATTTGACAGCGTTGATGCCAAAATTAAACCAGTTTCCTGAATGCGCCCGTAGACATACCATGTGCACTGGCCAACGAGTAACTCGCCTACATGCCGTGCAAAGGGCCCATTCGTGTAAGCCGGACCGGCCAAGTTCGGAACCGGGTACTGAGCGGAAACCATTTCTGCGGCTATACATAAAACACTTGCAAGAACGGCCCCTTTCATCGTGCGCATATTAATAACCGCCTTCCTTGGTTTGTGCATACTAATCTGCTACAATCACTAAGAAAATTTCCTCTGCAGGAAGTCCGCTTCCTAAATAATACTTAATTTGTTTAACATGGACATTAGACAAAAACAATCTGTTATAGGCAAATTAAATAGCTACATGTAAAACCCCCTAATCGGGTATGTCTTGTTGCCAATTTCGTTTGTACGTTCTTACTGCTTTGCCTTGAAATCCTCACCTATCCCTATTTTTCTATTTTTTACAGACGATCACTTGATCGGATTGTGAATTTCGAATGTCGTGGACCCGGTCAGGCGTCTGCCGGCCGGGCGGGTGTGGCGCGCCCTCCGTGGGCGCGCCGGATTTTGTGGCCAAAGAGAGTGGGCGGCCATGTCGAACCGCCCCTACCGGCTTGCTATCTTACAGTGCCAGCACCATCTGCCGGGGTTCGGGTTTGGTGTTTTCGGGGTTGCCCTGCGCGATGATGCGGGCGTAGATGGCTTCCTGTCGGGTGGTGCGTTGGACGTAACGCACTCTGCCGCCGTTGCGCTCGATGGCGCGCTGGATCTCCATGAGGCGGTGAAAGCGTTCGGTCTTGAGCCAGCGTTTGGGTTTGCGTCCGACATGGGGCGCGAAGGGCATGGCGTCGAATTCGGCCAGCTCTTTTTAGGCTTCGACCAGTTCGCGGCGGATGGCGGCGGTCGAGGTCAGGAGCGGGGACGGCGCGTGCCAACGGGCTTCGGCGGTGTCTCCGGTTTTCAGATAATGGTGGTAAAGGTCGTTGGAGCGTTCGCGGCTCTCGAACGTCTCCCCCGCGCGCTTCAGGTCGCTTTCGAGCAGGGAACGGCGCTGTGGGATGGTGCGCTGCCCGGCGGGGGTCTTGCGGATCGAGACATACTCGGCGTCGGTCAGGTCGGCGGCGGCGCGGGCGGCTTCGATGGCTTTCTGTTCTTGGTTGGTGTGTTTCATGACGGCTCCGGTCTGCCCGCTCATCATCCCGTCGTCCTTTTTTATATTCATTACCATAGTTGACTTTTTTTAGTTCCTTAATTATATTTATGAAACTCAAGCATAGATGCGTGAGATGAGCACTTTCTGTTTCTCCAATTGGTCGGATAAGGAAATCTCTATGAAATCTTCCGTTTTTTTGGTTATTGCGTTAACCGTTGCCTCCATGAATTCAGGTTGCACGACAGTCGGGCGCAAATTCAATGCCGAGAATGTATCCAAAATCCAAGAAGGCGTGACGACAAAAACGGAGGTTATACGGCTTCTCGGGGAGCCTTATTCAAAGCGAAGCTACGGAGGTCAAGCAAACTTCACCTATATGTGTATGGAAGGCCGTCTTAGCCCGTGGCTGTTTGTGCCGGTGGTCAATCTGTTCTTCTTGAGTTCCGCAGGCAATGACAATGGCACGCAACAGGTGTCCGTCATGTTCGACCAGCGCGACGTTGTCTCGCAAGTTAATGCTTCAAGTTCCGGGAAGGCCGCGGATATCAAGATGAACGCATCTTCGCGCTCGAACCCTGAAACGTCCCCTTACGCCTTGGTCGCCCCGCCTGCTCAAGTGATAAAGATTCCCGACTTCACAAAAGGCAAGACCACGCGTGACGAGATTGTTACCGCGTTGGGTGTGCCGCAGGATATTAAACTCGATGCCGGAAAACAGATCCTGACCTACAAATTTCCTGGCGACAATCCGTTTGACCCCAATTCCGGGAAAAGCGCTATCTTTATCCTGAACGATAAAGCCGTTTTAGAGGACATGATAAAGTAGCGATACCAAGTAACCGAGGTCTGCAGCGCAGATGCATAAGTGCCCTAAATGCGGCCACGAATGGCCCGACGACAAGCGCGCCAAAGGCGGCGAGGCCCGGTGGCATGGCGTGTCCAAGGAACAGCGCAAGCCGCGGGCGTGTCGGCGCGTGTGGCCATGGAGATCATGCGGCACAGCGAAATGCGCCTGACCGCGAAAATATACACGGATGCGGGCGGGCTTCCCACGGCGGACGGAATCAGCAAAATGCCGTCGCTTTTCAGTGCCGAAACATGGACACAGCATTTGACACACGCCCTAGTCTTTAGACGCCCGAAACGAACCTCGTCCAATCACAGAAAGAATTTTACGCGACAGGGGTTGACAACCGGTGTCACCCGCTTGTGATTCCTGAATGCGGCCACATCGCATACCTGAGACACGATGGAAAAAGTACAGCCTCGCGCGGGTTGACCGAAGCCCCGCCCGTTCATCCGCAGGGCGTCGAGGCGGATGCTCCCAGTGGCAGGACAGCGCGGCGGGTTGGAAAACCCGCCCTCCAGCGAAACACACCACACATCGGCCTCTATAGCATCGCCCTCTGCGGGGACTTCCGCCCCCACTGTTTTTCCGGGAAGGTGGGACTTGGACGCCCCCCCACTTTCAGTTTCATGCGATTTGAAGTTTGAGACGCTTACCGAGGGCCTCGGCGAACTTCTCAAGCGTAGAAAGACAAATGTCCTCCGCATGATTCTCGATGCGGGAGATGGCCGATTTCTTGGTCTTCAGCCGGGCGGCGACATCCTCTTGCGTCAGTCCCGCCTCCTCACGTGCGGCACGAAGCATGACTCCGATCTTGAACTGCTCGTATCCGGTCTCGAACCCTGTGTCGAAGGCGGAAGAACGCCGCTTCCGTTTATCGATGTATTTCTCTAAGTCATCCATGATGTTTTCTCCGTTGCAGGTAGTCGGCTTTCCTCTCCTCGGCAAGGCTGATCTCGCCTTGAGGTGTCTTCTGCGTCTTCTTCTGGAACGAGTTTGTCAACACGATCAACTCGCACCCGCAGAAGAAACCCAGCACCCGGAACTTGTTTCGTCCAACATCGACCCGGACTTCCCAAATGTCATCCGTGTTGACCAGTTTCTTGAGATACTGGGACGGCACATGCTCCAGGTCACGAACCACACGCAACACCCAAGCGATTTTCTGAACCGTCTTATCAGGAAGTGTATCGAAATGCTCCTGAACGGGACACCGTCCGCTGGCAGAGGTGTAAAACGTGATCCGTTTCATGGCGTCAAGGTTAACATATCCGTGAACGTCGTCAAACGTAAATGTGTCAGGTGTCAACGCAAGCGGCGACTCCGTGTAAGCGCCACGGTCTGACGGGTGGCCGTCGAACCCGTATTAGCCGGACCGCGGTCCCCTTGAGGCGTACAACGCGGCGGGTTGGAGACCCGCCCTCCGTTGAACCTCTCCCCGCCGGGGGGCGGACATTCCTGTCCGCCAATTCTCCTTCGGGTCGCGGGCGTGAGCCGTGTGCTGTCATTGACGGTCGGCTATCCGTAGGGTTGAAGAGTTTCGTTGTTGGAATTCAGGTTAGCAAAGCAGGTACTCATTTTCAAGCGCCCCCCCCCCCTTCTCTCCTCGCGTGGCGTGCGCTTATATCAGGCCTCAGGATCAACTCTCCCCGCCGCACGGAGCGCCCCTACGCGCTCGGCGTGGTCATAGCGGGCCGCCGTCGCGTCCTCGGTCCATCCCCCGAGCCGCTTGGCCAGATCGTCCGACACCCCCGCCTCGCTCAGCCGGGTTCGGAACGTGTACGACTCGCCCCGTCGTTCAGCCATTGTCGGCCGCGGCCCCGTCCGCGACCTTCGCATGCGCTTGGTCTTCCTGCCGCGCTGGCTCGCCCCCGGCCTTGGCCTTCGGTTGCGCCCATGCCTTCTCGACCGCCTCCCGCAGTTCCTCCACGCGCTCGGCGTGGTCGTAGCGGGCCGCCGTGGCGTCCTCGGTCCAGCCCCCCAGCCTTTTGGCCAGATCGTCCGATACCCCCGCCTCGCTGAGCCTGGTGCGGAACGTGTGCCTCCAGCTGTGGAAGGTGAACCCCTCCCCGACCTTCGCCGCGGTCAGGACATCCGCGAACGGCCCCGGCCCGCCCATGAGGTGCGGCCGCGGGTAACAGGCCGCGTGCAGCGGCAGCACGTGGGCCGGGTCGAGCGGCTTCATGCTCGACGTCGCGCCGGGTCTGCGCATGAGCGTTTCCGGCTTCTCCCGGTCGGCCCAGGCCTTGGCGAGCGCTTCCTTGAGCGGCTGCGCGAGCGGGAGCAGCACTTCGATGTTATGGCGCGCCGTCTTCGGCGGCGTGTGCCGGATCACGCCCGTCTCCAGATCGACCTCTTTCCACGTGAGCCGCGCCACCGAACTGTAGCGCAGCCCGGTGTGCCGCGCGATGATCGAGGCCAGATGCCAGTCCGCGGCGCCCTTCGCCGCCTCCTCGAGCACGGCCTTCTCCTGATCCCGGGTGAAGGGCTGGCCCCGCTCGCTGTCGTTGGCTTCGGGCCGCACCAGCGGCCACGGGTTTTTCAGGTCGTCCCTGACGCGCATGAGCACCTGCCAGACGGTCCCCAGGTCCCCGAAGATGTTCCTGCGGGTCTTGCCCTTTGTGCCCGTCGTTGCCAGCATAAGGGCGAAGGCCGACGCGACCTGGCGGTCGACGGCCTCGACCACCGGCGCGGCCGGCCAATTCTCCTTGGCCCAGGTGGTGAACCGGTTCAGCGAATTCTGCCTTTTCCGGAGCGTCTCCGGCGCGATGGCCCTCCCCGACATGGTCAGCCATTGGCAATAGGTGGACCAGACCTCCCCCAGCGGCAGCCCTTTCTTGTCGGAACCGCAGACCGCGTCGATCATCGCGTGCAGCCGTTCGGGCGTCGTCCTCCTCCCGTAGGCCATGGCGAAGGTATGCTCGATGGACGTGGCCTTGTCGATGTCGTCCGTGCCTGTGGACCGCCGCACGCGCTTCTTCCCCGGCAGCCAGATCTGAAACCACCAGAACCTGCTCGTCTCGGGTTTATAGAGTGACATGGAGTTACCCTCCTTATTGATATCAAATATTTTAAACCTTTGAATTCCGGCAATCAAGCCACATTTTAGCCACACGTCATGGAAATAAAAAACCGCGTAAATTGTTATCGTCTAACAACCTACGCGGTTCAGGTAATGGCGGAGAGGGGGGGATTCGGACCCCCGGTACCGGTTTTATCCGATACGGCGGTTTAGCAAACCACTGCCTTCAGCCACTCGGCCACCTCTCCGTGCGAAAATGGTTTGATTCAAAAGTGGACGACATCATACGCGAACAGGCTGCGACTTTTCAAGCGCAAAATCGGGTTATTTTTGCCGCAGCCACTTGTTGTCCCACTGGTCGTAGTACTGCGGGAAGACCTTGTGCGTCATGCCGAGCCCGTGGGCGATGGCCTTGTCCTTGACCCGCAGGGCGTTGTAGGCCGAGTAGACCGCGGCGGGCGGGCAGGTCTCGTCAATGAAACCGACCGTCATCCGCACGGGGCAGGTGATGCGGGCCGCGAAGTGCGCGCCGTCGAAATAGGGCGCGACCTTGACCGCGGCCGCCCTGTCCTCGGACCTGACGTTCTCGATCAGCTTGGGCCAGCCCGAGTCGCGGCCCTGGGTGTAGCCCAAGAGGTCGGTGATCGCGGGCACGTGGATCACGCCCTTGGTGAAGTTCCGGTTGAGCCCGCACAGGATCAGGCCGAAGCCGCCGCCCTGGCTCGTGCCGCCATAGGTGAAGCGCGCCTTGTCCGCGTCCGGACGCGCGGCCAGCCAGTTGACCGACCGGTTGATGCCGACGATCACGCGGTAGTAGAAGTAGGTCTCGCGGCCGGCCGCGCCGGACTGGCAGTAGCGCGGTGCGCCGTACTGCGCCGTCAGCCGCTTGTCCTGCTCCTCGTACTTCTTCTTCTGCGTCTCGGCGTCCGGCCCCGGCTCGTAGCCGTGGACGTTCATGACTAGATACAGGATGCCCCGGTCGGCCATGCCCGCGTTGGGCCCGGCCGCGCCCGGCCCCGCGCCCGGCACGTTGACCTCCACTGGGAAGGGTCCCGCGCCCTGGCCCTTGGGCACGCTCAGGAACCCGTACACGCGCTGCCCGTCGAAGGTCGCGAAGCTGACCTTGAAGCACTCGTGCTTCTCGTTGCTCTGGGCGGCCAGCCGCTCCACGCGCGGGTCGGCCGGCACCTCGGCGTCGAGCTTCTTGACGGCGGCGTCCCAGAAGGCGTCGAAGTCGGCGGGGCGCTCCGAGCCCGCCCGGATCTTTTCCGGATCGTAGGCGGCGCCGTAAAGGCCCTTGACCTCTTTCTTGTCGAGCTTCACCGTCGCCGCGCACTTCAGGAAGCCCGGCCGCGTCAGCGCGCCGGTACAGGTCGCCGGATTGGCCGACGCCAGGTTGAGGACCGCCTGGGCCACCTGCTGCGTGCCGAAATTGGTGAGGGTGACCCGCAGGAGCCCCTCTTTGGCGGGCTGCTTGTCAGCCCCCAGCACACGGATGGAAAAGGTCGCGGGCTCGCCGCAGGCATAGACCGCGTTCGTATGGTCCGTGGTGATCTCCACCGACTGCGCCAGCGCCAGCACAGGCAGCAGCGCCAACCCCAACATGTTTTTGACTTTCATGAGTCTTCCTCCCCTTTTTTTGTAGCGTTGCGAAAAACGGTTGTCCATGAGGGGCGAGACCCGCCTGAGCCGGGCAGCGCCGCGCATGCGACCGGGTGGCTCGTTGAGGACACCCGCCCTCCATCGTCAAGAGGCCAGCGCCGCGCCGATCCTGCAGGAGGCGGCGAACTGGTCGTCAGGCGTACGAAGCAGCGCCACGCCCTCCTGCTGCGCGGCGGCGAGCATGTCGGCGGGTATCTCGCGGCTGTGCACGACCAGGATCGCGACGGAACCGGTCAGCGTGCAGACCGCCACGCTGTTCTTGTGGTTCTGCACGGTGATCAGCACGGAGCCTTCGGGAGCGTGCGCCATCACATCGCTCAGAAGATCCGAGGTGTAGGCGGCCGTGACGGCCGTCCCGGCGTCGGGCACGCACACGCCCTCCAGCCCGCAGGTATCGATGAGTTGCTGCAGCGTCATAAACGGTCCCCAACCGGCGGCGCGGAGCGCCCGCCCTACCCCTACCGGAGCGTCCGGTGTTCAACGTTCAATGTTCGGCGTTCGATGCTCAACGTTCAACGTTCGATGTTCAACGTTCGATGTTCGGCGTTCGATGTTACCCCTATCGCTTATTCCCGCCCCGAGGGCGGCCTGCTTGCCTCGTGTTCATCGCCTTCGCTCTCCCGTGCTCAAAAAACGGCGGCGCGGAGCGCGCGCCCTACCCCTGACGGCGCGCCCGGTGGTCGCGCCCTACCCTTTGCACGGCGGCGCGGAGCGCCCGCCCTACCCCTTGCGTAACCGGATTAAACACAAAGACACCGAGACCCGAGGAAATCAAAAAATCACGCGGCTGGGTCTGCTTCGTGCCTTCGTGTCTTCGTGTTCAACACCTTCGCGCCTCCGCATTCACTTCGCCGTTTCCCCGTGCACAAAAACGCTCACGTCGCAGCGGGCACGCCCACGTAGATCACCGACTTGACGGTGGTTCCGGAACCCTTTTTCGAGGTGATCTCGAACTCGTCCGAGACGCGCTTCACGTTCACGAGGCCCATGCCCGCGCCGAAGCCGAGCGAGCGGATCCACTCGTTGGCGGTGGAGTTGCCGTCGCCGCAGGCCCACTCCACGTCCTCGATGCCCGGCCCGGCGTCGCGCGCGATGATCTCCGCGCGGCCGTTGGAGACCTGCCACGAGAGCACGCCGCCGTCGGAGTGCACGCAGAGGTTGATCTCCAGCTCGTAGGCGGCCACGGCGATGCGGCGGATGACCTTGGGCGGAAACTGCTTTTCCTGCAGGAGCTTCTTGATCTGGTTCGCGGCCTTGCCGGCGTTCTCGAAGTCGTATTTGCAGATGGGGAACTCGCGCAGCACGTAGATGCTGTAGGCGCCGTCGAGGCCGGGCGTCTGGCCGGAGGCGGTCTCGATGCGGTTGAGCTCGTTCGTGAGCTCCACGAGCAGGGCGCGGTTGATGTCGCGCTGGCAGATGATGCCCACGAGGCGGCGGTCGCGGTTGAGCACGGGGAAGCGGCCGTAGTGGTAGCGGTCGAAATAGCGCAGGGCGAACGAGAGCGGCATGTCGTCCTCGAGCACCACCAGCTTGGTGGTCATGTGGCGGCTGCAGGGCTCGTCGATATAGCCGCCGCCGAGGGCGCGGATGATGTCGTCGACGCTGACCAGGCCGAAGAAGCGGCCGTTCTCCTCCACGGGAACGCCGCTGATCTTCTTCTGGCGCATCAGCTCCTGCACCTCGCGCAAGGTGGCGGTGCGCGGGACGGTGACGAGCTTGGAGGTCATCACGTCGCGCAGCTTGAGCCGCTGGATGAGCTCAAGCAGCACCAGCGGCTCGTTCACGGCCGGGGCCTCGGGCTCGGGCTCGGTCGCGGGAGCAGGCACAGTCACGGGAGCGGGCGCGGTCACGGCCGCGGGAACGGCCACAGGAGCGGGAGCCTCCGGCGCGGCGGGAGCGGCAGGCGTCTGGGGGTCGGCGCTCATGCCGGCTTCAGGGCCGCGTGCACGGCGACGCAGGCGTCGTACTTCGACAGGCGGCAGGTGGCGAGCGTCATGCGCAGGTCGTTGGCGACGTTCACCATGGAGGAGGGCAACGGCTTGCCGTTGACCACGATCACGCCCGCCGCGCCGACGATCTGCGCGGTGCGCAGCACCTGGTCGCTCGCCAGCGAGGTCAGCAGCAGCATGTCGTCCTCGTCCACGAGCAGCACGTCGCTCATCAGGTCGGACGCGACCACGTGGCGGATGGGCCGGTGAATGCACTCGCCCTTGACGAGCAGTTCCGCCTTCAGAAAATCGATCATCTCGGTCATTGTCATAAAAACGTCTCGCTGGCCACGCCCGCGGGCGGCCGGGATTCTGCCGGTGTCGGCTTGCTGGAAAATGAAAAGGTCAAATATTATACCAGCGGGCCTGTTTGAACAATCCGAAAATCCCGATCCGAAAATCCCTTGTCTTTAGACTTGGCACAGGCACCCGCTTTTTGAGAAACTGAACGCTTACTTTTTCGGACCTATAACCACCCCGGCTTTGGAACGGTACAAAGACGGGGCAACGCGGAGGTGAATAACCGTGAGCACCGCTACAACACAGGCGGCGGCCATTCAGAAACTGACGCCAGAGCTGAAGGCCTTTATCGCCGAATGGAAAAACAAGCCGGGGAATCTGATCATGGTGTTGCACCGCGTGCAACAGGGCTTTGGCTACATTCCCCGCGAAGTGGCATTTGAAGTGGCCGATCTGCTGGACGTGCCTCTCGCCAAGATCTACGGCGTGATCACGTTCTACAACTTCTTCAAGCTGAAGAAGCCGGGCCGGAACCAGATCCAGGTCTGCATGGGAACCGCCTGTTACCTCAAGGGCGGCGAGGACATCATCCAGGAGATGGAAGGCATTCTGGGCGTCGGCCTCAACACCGTGACCCCGGACGGCGAATTCTCGACGGAGGCGGTGCGCTGCGTGGGCTGCTGCGGCCTGGCACCGGTGATGGTGGTCAACGGCGAAGTGTACGGCAAGGTCAAGACGGCGGACCTGCAGGGCATCATCGCCAAAATCCGGAAGGCCTGAACCGTGCACGCCTCCGTCTGTGACACGATCGCCGATCTGGTGCAAAACGCCATCGAAGCGGGCGCGTCACGGGTGGAGCTGGAGGTGTACACGGGGCCGGACACGGTGAAGGTGCGCGTGGCGGACAACGGCAAAGGCATGGATCAGGCGAAGCTGGCCAAGGCTGTGGACCCGTTCTACAGCGAGGCCGGCAAGCACGATCACCGTCGGGTGGGGCTGGGCTTGCCCCTGCTCTACCAGACGGCGGAGGCGGTCAACGGCTCGGTCGACATCCAGTCGGCCCCCGGCAAAGGCACGACGGTCGGTTTCGTCTTCGACGCGCGGCACCTGGACACGCCGCCGCTGGGCGACCTGCCGGCGACCGTGCTGGGGCTGATGACCTTCTCCGGCGCCTACGACCTGGTCCTGACGCGGAGGACGCCGACCGACAGCTACGCGCTCTCGCGGAGCGAGCTGATCGAGACGCTCGGCGACCTCGAGACCGCCGGCAACCTGATCCTGGCCCGGGACTACCTGAAGGCCCAAGAGGCCGAGCTGGCCTGACGCCGAGACGCCGCCGGGGACGGAGAACCCGAAACCTGTTTATTTGGAAACGAAGACGAAGGAACCGAACATGGCTAAGTTAACACTGGCTGATTTACGCAACCTGCGTGACGAGAAACAGAAAGCGATGGAGAAGCGCGACCCCTCCAACAAGGACGCGCAGATCATCGTCGGCATGGGCACCTGCGGCATCGCCGCCGGCGCGAAAGAGACCTTCAACGCGATCATCGAGGAGCTCGACTCCCGCGGCATCACCCACGTGCTCGTGCGCCAGACCGGCTGCATGGGGCTCTGCCACTCCGAGCCGACCGTCGAGGTGATCGTCCCGCACATGCCCGTCGTGATTTACGGCAACGTGAACGCGGAGACCGGCAAGAAGATCGTGAACGACCACATCGTCAACAAGCAGCTCATCGACAACCACATTTGCGACAAGCCGGCAATGGACATTGTTCGCTAAGCGGGAAAAAAACACCATGGGTTACAAACAGTACATCTTGGTTTGCGGCGGCACAGCCTGCGAGTCCAATCAGGGTATCGCGCTGTTCAGCGCGCTGAAGAAGGCGGTCGAGGAGAACGGTCTGGTCAATGACGTCCAGGTCGTGCGCACCGGCTGCCTGGGTTTCTGCGAAAAGGGTCCGATCGTCAAGATCCTGCCGCAAGACACCTTCTACGTGGAAGTGAAGCCGGAAGACGCCGCCGTGATCGTCAAGGAGCACATCATCAAGGGGCGCGTCGTGTCCCGCCTGCTCTATGACAAGAACCAGAGCAAGATCAACGTCGGCATCGAAGGCATCGATTTCTATCAGAAGCAGTTCCGCATCGTGCTGCGCAACTGCGGCGTGATCGACCCGGACAAGATCGACGAATACATCGCCCGCGACGGCTACAAGGCCCTCGAGAAGGTGCTGTTCGAGATGAAGCCCCAGGACGTGATCGACGAGGTCTCCAAGTCCGGCCTGCGCGGCCGCGGCGGCGCGGGCTTCCCCACGGGCAAGAAGTGGTCGTTCGCGGCCATGCAGCCCGCCGGGCAGAAGTACATGGTCTGCAACGCCGACGAAGGCGATCCGGGCGCCTACATGGACCGCTCGACGCTGGAGGGCGACCCCCACTCCGTGCTGGAAGCCATGACCATCGCCGGCTACGCCATCGGCGCGAACATGGGCTACGTCTACATCCGCGCGGAATACCCGCTCGCGATCCAGCGCCTCGAGACCGCCATCGGCCAGGCCCGCGAGTACGGCCTGCTCGGCAAGAACATCCTCGGCAGCGACTTCTCGTTCGACATCGAGCTCCGCCTCGGCGCCGGCGCGTTCGTGTGCGGCGAGGAGACCGCCCTGCTCGCCTCGATCGAGGGCAAGCGCGGCATGCCCACCCCGCGGCCGCCCTTCCCGGCGGTCAAGGGCCTCTGGGGCCGCCCCACGGTGATCAACAACGTCGAGACGCTGGCCAACATCCCCGTCATCCTGCTCAAGGGCGGGCTGTGGTTCAGCAAGATCGGCACGGCGACCTCCAAGGGCACCAAGGTCTTCGCCCTCACCGGCAAGATCAACAACTCCGGCCTGATCGAGGTGCCGATGGGCACCACGCTGCGCGAGATCATCTTCGACATCGGCGGCGGCATCCGCAACGGCAAGGCCTTCAAGTCGGCCCAGACCGGCGGCCCGTCGGGCGGCATGATCCCCCCGCAGTTCCTGGACGTGCCCATCGACTACGAGAGCCTGGCCAAGATCGGCTCGATCATGGGCTCCGGCGGCCTGATCGTCATGGACGAGGACGACTGCATCCCGGACATCGCGAAGTTCTACCTCGACTTCACGGTCGACGAGTCCTGCGGCAAGTGCGCCCCCTGCCGGATCGGCGGACGCAAGCTGCTGAACTACCTCGACAAGATCTGCAAGGGCGCCGGCTCTTACGAGGACATCGAGAACATGAAGGAGATCAGCGAGGCCATGGCCCGCGCCTCCCTGTGCGGCCTCGGGCAGACGGCGTCGAACCCGGTCCAGTCCAGCCTGCGCTACTTCATGGACGAGTACAAGGAGCACATCGACGACAAGAAGTGCCGCGCCGGAAAGTGCAAGAGCCTGCTGCGCTACACCATCAACCCCGAGAAGTGCGTCGGGTGCACCGCCTGCGCCCGCGTCTGCCCGGTCACCTGCATCTCCGGCGAACGCAAGAAGCCGCATGTCATCGACGAGCTCCGCTGCATCAAGTGCGGCCAGTGCTTCGAGGTGTGCAAGTTCAACGCCGTCAACCGCGCGTAATCTGAAAGGTCTTTACCTATGTCAAACATGGTTCAACTCGAAATCAACGGCATCCCGGTCGAAGTCCCGGCCGGGACCTCGATCTTGAACGCCGCCAAGGTGGTTCAAGTCAAGATCCCCACGCTCTGCTACCACCCGGACCTCCGGCCCTGGGCGGCCTGCGGCATCTGCGTGGTGCGTCAGGCCGGCTCGCCCAAGCTGCTGCGCGCCTGCTGTACGGACGTCGCTCCCGGCATGAAGATCACGACGCATGACGCGGACATCGTCCGCGTGCGCCGTACCGTGCTGGAGCTGATTCTCGCCAACCACCCGAACGACTGCCTGCAGTGCCCCCGCAACAACAACTGCGAGCTGCAGAAGATCGCGGCGGACTTCGGCATCCGCGACATCCCGTTCGAGACCGACGTGCCCTCCATCCCGGTCGACAACTCGACGACCTCGATCGTGCTCAACCAGGAGAAGTGCATCAAGTGCGGACGCTGCACCCAGGTCTGCCAGGAGATGCAGGACGTCTGGGCGCTGGAGTTCATCGGGCGCGGCGAGAAGACCCGCATGGCCCCGGCCGCGGACGTCACCCTCAACGAGTCGCCCTGCATCAAGTGCGGCCAGTGCTCGGCGCACTGCCCGGTCGGCGCCATCTACGAGAAGGACGAGACGCTCAAGGTCTGGCGCGCGCTGAACGACGCCGACAAGTACTGCGTGGTCCAGATCGCACCGGCGGTCCGCGTCGCCATCGGCGAGGCCTTCGGCCTGCCGCCCGGCACGCTGCTGACCGGCGAAACCTACGCGGGCCTGCGCCGCCTCGGCTTCAAGGCGGTCTTCGACACCAACTACAGCGCCGACGTGACCATCATGGAGGAGGGGTCTGAGTTCATCAACCGCTTCACCAAGGGCGGCACGCTGCCGCTGATCACGTCCTGCTGTCCCGCGTGGACCGACTGGATGGAGAAGTACGCGCCCGACTTCATCGACAACTTCTCCTCCGCCAAGTCCCCCCAGCAGATGCTGGGCGTGCTGGCCAAGACCTACTACGCCGAGAAGATGGGCATCGACCCCTCCAAGATCTTCATGGTTTCGGTCATGCCCTGCACGGCCAAGAAGTACGAGATCTCGCGCAGCGAGAACATGTTCGCCAGCGGCCACCAGGACATCGACGTGGTGCTCACCACGCGCGAGCTGGCCCGCATGTTCAAGAGCACGGGCATCGACTTCACCAAGCTCGACAAGGAAGAGGCCGACTCGGTCCTCGGCGAGTACACCGGCGCAGGCACGATCTTCGGCGTCACCGGCGGCGTGATGGAGGCCGCGCTGCGCACGGCCTACTGCCTGATCACCGGCGATGCCCAGCCGCCCTCGATCAACTTCGAGTCCGTCCGCGGCATGCAGGGCGTCAAAGAGGCGACGGTCGACATCAAGGGCACCCTGGTCAAGATCGCCGTCGTCCACCAGATTGGCAACGTCGAGCAGGTGCTCAACGCCGTCCGCGAGGACCGCAAGGCCGGCCGCAAGCCGCGCTACGACTTCATCGAAGTCATGGCCTGCCGCGGCGGCTGCATCGGCGGCGGCGGACAGCCCACGGGCGCCACGGACGAGGTCCGCAAAGGCCGCACCGCCGGCATCTACACCGACGACGAGAAGAGCGTGCTGCGCATGTCGCACCTCAACCCGCAGGTGCAGAAGGTCTACGCCGAGTTCCTGGGCGCGCCGCTCAGCGAAAAGGCCCACCACCTCCTGCACAACCACTACCACGCGAAGAAGATCTACGCGAAGTAGGCGGTTAGTCTAAAGACACGAAGAGGCCGGGCACCCGCCCGGCCTCTTCTGTTTTATGGCGGCGGCCCTCGCCCATCACTTCAAGTTTCTTAAATTGAGAGTTGAGAGTTGAGAGTTCGAACGCTGAACGCCCCACGCTCAACGTTGAAGTTATGGACC
This sequence comes from Verrucomicrobiota bacterium, assembly GCA_023269675.1. Lineage (GTDB taxonomy): Bacteria > Verrucomicrobiota > Kiritimatiellia > RFP12 > UBA1067 > JAHFSX01. Next base: position 27,008 of record JAHFSX010000032.1, on the reverse strand, counting down.
AGCGCACGCTTAGGCTTATGAGGGCCGAAGCTTTCGTAATCTTAATCTTGATCGTAATCATCATCCTTCAAGTCACGATCGGAAGACCCGCCTCGAGTACCCGAAGGCTTGGCGTGGCCGCCGCAACGGCGCGGTGGCGGACAATTGGGATAAGGTTTTGATTAAGCTTAACAGGCATCAGGACTTGACGGAGCGCGCGGGACTTGTCAAAGTTCTGCCTGAACATGGGAGGATGTCGCGGACGGGCGCATTGCCTGAGTTTTGCGACTGGACGTTTTTTTCATGTTGGGCAATTTGAATGTACATGCTCCATTATCTTTACTTGGCGTATCTCTTGATGAAGTACTTATGCGTGCCATCATACAGACGCCAGACGAATGAACGATGGAGAAGAACGCCGACCCATCATGTCATAAGTGAAGTGGGCTATGGGATAATAGGATTAATGGTTGTCGCAACTATAGTTCTGATGTTAATTGGCCGCATCACCACGTATTGAGAGTAATATGCGCCAAATTCGGGTACCTAAACGATAAAAAAGCGGTTATGCGTCAACCGGTGCGATATGGCCTATATGACGAGCCATCGGCCACCCACTTGAGTTCGTCTCGAGAGCAACACGGATTGGGGACCTGGCTCGCGGGTCGGCAGGCCGTTACCGCTTCGCCCCGTTCCCAAACCGCTCATTGCCCCTGTATAGCCTTCCGACGCATCCCGGGCCATCCCAGACGCCATTGCACCTTGACGGTAAGGTTTCCGCGGTGATACGCTCCGAACATACGGTCCATTGCGCGGCCCCGCCATGGGTCAAAAACGCAGAGTTTCCTAATGAGTTGGAGTGTGAGCGTGCTTTTATGCAGACAGTACCAAGGGCGATTACTAACTGTGTTGCGAAGAGGACTCAAACATGACAGCAAAAGAAAGACTTCGAAAAATCGCGCGAGCAATCTTTCTTACACTCATGATCGTCTCGGCCGTCTACACATCTTCGGGTTTGTTTTGGGCATACAATAACAGCCATAGCGTTAACGATATTCTTTTGCCATTGCTTAAAGAGTGTTTTGATTCGGTTCAAAAAGATCGAAGAGGAGAGCCTGTACCTGCCGAAACGAAACTTCAACTGAGCGTAACATTGCACCAAGGCCTGATACTTCTAAAGGACATTCCTGGCTGCAAATATGACTGCAGACAAGCCGGTCGCGGCTTTGGAATATTCCTTGTGTCATTACTAGCATTGAAGTTGATCAAACCCAAAGGCTCCAACCTGTCACGATGACGATGGATGGACGTAAAAGGCGAACAAGGGAATGCATCCCCTGCCATCCAGCCATTGCACCTTGACGGTAAGGTTTCCGCGGTGATACGCTCCGAACATACGGTTCATTGCGCGGCCCCGCCATGGGTCAAAAACGCAGATTTACTAATGAGTTGGAGTGTGAGCGTGCTTTTATGTAGACAGTACACAGTACCAAGGGTGATTACCGATGTTGGGCAGGAGAGTAAAATGAAAGCTCTGACTATAGGACTTGGGGTTATTTGCGTGATCATAGGCAGTATAAGCATCTACCTCTGGCAGACCGTGCGTCATCAAAGGTGGCTTATCGATGCCGAAGTGCGGTCGCTAGTTTGCCAAGCGCAGTTACAACGCGGGGCACTGGATTCCTTGCTTGCTGAGAACCGTCCGCAATCATTCACGAATCTCGCCTACCTTCTATATATGGACACTTGCCTTGCGGATGTTGCATCAGACGCGCGGTTCACTGAAAGACAGAGGGAGGTAATGACCGAAGAGGCCAGAGCGGCCCGGTTGTTGTTTGACCACCCGGCTTTGACAAACTATGCGGCGCTCATGAATGGCTTGGTCCCTATTCGGCGAACGCTCTGGCCTAAATCAACTGGTGAAGGTCAGAAACAAAACGATGGCCACCAAGGCGGTGACCACTAGAAAAAGGCGAACAAGGTAATGCACCCTCTTGATTACAGGAGGGTGATTGCCGATGTTCGACAAAAATGACTCGAAATAAGAAAACAGCTCTATTTGGTATCGTAACGGCAGTTGTTTTGATTGCCGTTTTAAATTCGTTTGTTGACCGGATTCCGCCGCGACCCTTAACCAACGTCGCTATGAATATGGCCAAGAGACGGATACTGCGCTATGCGGCCAAGCACAATGATTTGCCTAAAAGTCTGTCACAAACCGAAGCAAGTTCCGGACACCATAGTTCGCTCAGAGATGGTTGGGGCAGAGACATAGACTATACTGTTTCATCAAACGGGACCGTAACGTTGACAAGTCTAGGGAAAGACAAAAAAGTTGGCGGCACTAAAGAAGATGCCGACATGATCGGTATGTTCCAAGCAAGAAAGCAAAATGGCAAATGGGAAGATGAGTTTGTTGAATGGACGATGGACCCATTCGCACCTCACCGAGAACGGAGCAAAGTCGAACCAGGTGGTGGTGAGGAACGTCGCTGACGCGCCGTCCCTCACCACCGACGTTGGACAAGAAAGAAAAGCGATGCCAATTGAATTAATAATCCCCATTCTTGTTGCCATTGCCTTACCAACCTCTTGGTTGATAGCAGAGATATTGTACGAATCGAAAATGGCTCGTTGTTTGTTGGGTGTTTTGACCATACTGGGCTGTGTAGGCTCTTCCTATTTCATTATACGGATACGAACCATACTTGAATTCAGAAAGTCATATGGGTCAGCAACCTATCACTTGGTTTCTGCGATCAAAGACCGGCTGAACACTGGTGAAGCCGGAGTCGTGAACCAAGAGCTTACAAAGCTCCAAGAACAATTCCGTCATTTCGAACGAATCAATTACAACATGATGGTTGAAGAAGCAGCACAGAATTTGAAAATCAAAAAAGGAGTCCAACCCGGCGACACTCCCAACCCCCATTCGCCTTCGGCTCTGGGTGTTGGTGGTCGCTGACGTTGGATCACATGAAATGAACTTGCCGCTTGCCATAATAATCGACATGACCAAGACCTGCGTTGTGATTCCGGTCTATATCACAATCGCTTTGGTTGTTGCCATATCCCTGTGGTTCTTCCTTAGTCCGCGATTCTCGCTAATTGAGAAGACGGCTGTACTTTGTCTTCTTTCTGGCCTTTGGCTTTATAGCGATGCCACTGCACGCAACTGGCAAAGAGTCACACTTCCAGATGGCAAGATAATGATTATGGATCTATATGTTCATGGGCAGCTATACGCAATGATCACTTCAATTCTTGGCCTTATCCTGTTGCTAGCTAGTGTGGCGCTTACGATAATCGACTGGAGAAGAAAACGAACCAAGATCCAACAATGCAGCCCACCCAACCCCCATTCGCCTTCGGCTCAGGGGGCCGATGGTCGCTGACGTTCGGTGAAATGAAACAATGACAATACTACGTCTCATCCTCGCAATTGCATTCATGCTGATGGCCCTCTATATCGTTGCCATGAATTGGGGGTGCATCATCGTAAGCGTGAGGAATAGACGAAACGGAATAGACAAGCACCATTCAACCGTTCCGCTCTTTTCTCTGATCAGTGCCTACCTTGCATATCTCGCCTACCCCCACAAACCTGCCTCATGGATCGGATTAATCCCCGCAATTGATATTGGTAATTGGCACCTGTTGTGGCTGCCTGTGATCTGGTGGAGAGAATATCGAGAGAATCGAAACACCGAACCAAGCGACCCATCGAACCCCCATTCGCCTTCGGCTCAGGGGTCCGATGGTCGCTGACGTTCGACCAGATCTTAGGAGCCGCTAGAAGCGAGCCCGGCCGCATCGGGAATTCGATGCTTTTTCGAGATCTGCCGGCGGCAAACAAGCGTCAGATTGGACCGGGACAGGATTGCGCAGATTGTTCGCTGACGATATGGGTTTCGATTATCCTGTCTTGAGAGCGGATGGTTCTGTGTGCTAACGTTTCGGCAGCGTTAGATGATTGGCGAAACGGTAATCGCGCGGTTGGTCCTTAGCAGTGATCCACATTAAAGCAGTCAGGGATCAGGAATCAGTCACAAGCTGTTATACAAATGAGAAGAATCCTCACAATTGGTCTTATAATCTTGTTGTCCAATGGATGTGCGCAAGTGCGATATCGCGAATGGAAGACTACTCCAGCGGTTAAAGACGGGCGAATTGCCGTAAGGATCGTCCGCGATGGCACTCAGGCGACCAACGTTGTTGACAACTACATTGACGAAGTTCGGCAAGGTGGCGTATTAATTGCGAGGTTTCCAGACGCTTCAGAGTACTGGGAGGTCAATATCTTGTTAAAGCCCGAAGAGCAGACAATCGATCTTTCGCAGTCTGGAAAAGTGATGTGTCAAGCCACATTCGATCCGAGGAAAATCAGGGAAGTCCGTTACAATACATCCGGGTGCGATGCGTTTCAAGAGGACAACAAATGGTTCTTCGAACCACTGAGTATTAACATGGGTATTATAACGTGGCCTCTATGGGGGCCTTTAATGATACTTCAAGGGGGAGATTGAACCGTAACCGTACGGATCGCGTAATTAGCGGTTCGGCTGCTTATTGACAGAATGAACCGAGAAGGATGACTCCCGCCGCGCGGGTGAACAAGTCGTCAGGCAGCGCCGCGCATACCTTGCCGTTCTTGCTGAGCCGCCAAGCGCACTTGAGGGTGTTGACTGTCGGAATAAGGTCTCGTTTAAGAATAACAGCCAGGGGCGCGCGCCCTACAGGAACCGCGAGCAGTGGTTCAGCGTCTCGGAGGAGACCGGCTGGCAGACGCACACCTGGCACGTCACGGACGCCTGCTTCGCCAAGATGTGGGGTTACGATTTCAGCTTGCGCCCCGAGCAGTCCGTGCCCTTCGTCATCAGCCGGGTCGAGGTCAGCACGGTGCCCTTCAAGTAAGACCATCGGATGAAATTATCAGGAAATGACCCGGCAGGGCGGGCGCGCCTGCGCCGCCGCTGATCGGCCGGGAGCGGCGGCACGGAGTGCTCGCCCTACCCGTCACGACGAGACGCCTTTTGTCCAAATCATGCGTGCCCTTGGCATGAGAACTGGACCCGCGGCAGGGACGTCCCCGAGGCGTCCGCAGGGCAGCACGCGGACCGGCGGACGGTTCGGGGAACCGTCCCTACCCACCCGACAGAGATGCTTATGAACGGCCACACGCTTCGTCGCGGACTGGCGGTAGAGACGCCTCCCCGAGGCGTCCGCAGGATAGCGCACTCGGACCGGCGGACGGTTCGGGGAACCGTCCCTACCCAACCGACAGAGATGCTTATGAACGGCCACACGCTTCGTCGCGGACCCGCGGTAGGGACGCCTCCCCGAGGCGTCCGCAGGATAGCGCACTCGGACCGGCGGACGGTTCGGGGAACCGTCCCTGCCCACCCGACAGAGATGCTTATGAACGGCCACACGCTTCGTCGCGGACCCGCGGCAGGGACGCCTCCCCGAGGCGTCCGCAGGGCAGCACGCGGACCGGCGGACGGTTCGGGGAACCGTCCCTACCCGACGGACATTGGGCCGCGGTTACGGCAGCGGATCGGGGCGCTTCTTCTCGGTCACCACCCCGTGCGCGACGCGCTGCAGGATCGCGGTGTCAGCCGCCGGCACGCCTTTCGGCACAAAGGTGTTGCCCACCACGCTCTCGCCGAAGAAGAACTCGTACCAGACGCAGCCCAGCAGATATTCGCCCGTGGGGTTGGCGTGGAACTTGTCCCAGCCCAGCTTGAACTCGCCGCTCTTCGCGTCTTTTTTCCAGCTGTAGCCGCCGTGCAGCGAGCGCTTCTCGTTCTTGGGCAGCGCCGGATAGACCGCGGTCTTCGGATTGAAATCAGGATCGGGCACGAACTTGCCCCAGGCCGGATCGAACCGCGCGGCCTCCATGGCGTCGCCGCACGGGATCAGCCGGAAGCCCGTCTCCTTGGCCAGGCCGTCGTAGGCCGCGCGCACGCCCTTGTACATCACGTCATGGTTGAAGTTCGCCAGCCCCCAGTAGGGATGGTCGTCGCGGTAGGCCCAGGTCTGGTGGATCACGATCTCGGCCTGCGGCGCGTACTTCCTGATGTAGGCGACCAGCCGGTCCGCGTGCGGGTGAAAGGTCTCGGGCTTGAAGCTCTTGGGGCTGGCCTGCTGGATGGTCACGAAATCCCACTTCTCCTGGGTCAGCAGCTCCTTGAGGCTCTTTTTGCCGGGGTAGGGCGAGCCCTCGGGATCCTTCGGATTGGCCTCGAAGGCGTCCGCGTGCCGCATGTGCCGCTCGAAATCGCACCCGCCGATCATGGCGTTTTTCGCGACGGTCCGGCTGCCCGCGGCGGCCACGATATTGCTGAAGTACTTCAGCGCGTTGTTGGAAAAGCTGTTCCCCACCGCCAGCACCTTCACGGTCTTGGGCTCCGCCCGCGCGAAGCCGCAGAGCGCGATGATCCCGGCCGCGACCGCCATCTTTTTAAACCGCATATGTCCTCCCCTTTTGTTGTCGAATCATTGTACACGAAGCCGCGCGGGCCGCAACGCGTTTTTCCGCGAAGCGCCAGCGGCAATCCCTCGTATTCTTAATCCTAATCGTAATCCTAATCGTAATCCTAATCGTGATCTTAGTCTCCCCGAAAAGCGGATTAAGATTAAGAGCAAGATTATGATTACGACAATGATCGAAACGGGTTATAGCGCTTGCCTTAATCGCCCCGCCGTCCGCTCGTGCAGAGCGGAACGCCAAACGAACAGGCCGCGCGGCGGCAATAAAAATCGTGGCGCTTGTGATTGACATTGCGGAGCGCCTCAAGGAAAATGGGACACCTGATTGCGCACCCCCCAAACGGGATTTCTTATGATCGCTATCGTCGACTATAAAGCCGGAAACCTCACGAGCGTGCAGCTCGCCTTCCGCGCGCTCGGCTGCGGCGCCGAGATCACCTCCGACCCGCAGGTCATCCTCGCCGCCGACCGCGTGGTCTTCCCCGGCGTCGGCGCCGCCGGGTCGGCCATGCGGAACCTGACCGAGCTGCAGCTCCTGCCCGTGCTGAAGGCGGTCGCCGCGCGCGGCACGCCGTTCCTGGGCATCTGCCTCGGCACCCAGATCCTGTTCGATTTCTCCGAAGAGGACGGCGGCACGCCGACCCTCGGCCTCCTGCCCGGACGCGTCCCGCGCTTCCAGCCGGCGGACCGCTGGGACAAGGTGCCGCAAATGGGCTGGAACCAGGTGAGGATCGTGCGTCCGCACCCCCTGCTCGAAGGCATCGCGGACGGGAGCGAGTTCTACTTCGTGCACAGCTACTATCCCGCGCCCGCCGACCCCGCGCTGGCGGTCGGCACCACCGACTACGCCGGCATCACCTTCGCCTCGATGGTCGGGCGCGGCAACGTGGCCGCCACCCAGTTCCACCCCGAGAAGTCGGGGCGCATCGGCCTGCGCCTGCTCGCCAATTTCATCGGCTGGAAGCCGGAAGGGCTGACCTAACGCCATGCTCACGAAACGCATCATCCCCTGCCTGGACGTCATCAAGCGCCGCGTCACCAAAGGCGTGAAGTTCCAGAACAACGTCGATCTGGGCGACCCGATCGAGATGGCGGTCCGCTACTCCAACGAGGGGTGCGACGAGCTGGTCGTCTACGACATCACCGCCTCGTCGGAGCGCCGGCCCATCGACATCGAGATGGTGCGCGAGGTGGCGCAGGCCATCCGCATCCCCTTCTCGGTCGGCGGCGGCATCGCCACGCTCGAGGACATGTCGCGCGTGCTGCTCGCGGGCGCGGAGAAGATCTCGGTGAACTCGCTCGCGGTCAAGAACCCCGCCATCATCGCCGAAGGCGCGCGCGCCTTCGGGGCGCAGTGCATCGTGCTGGGCATGGACCCGGTGGCCACCGCCGACCGGCAGCGCTGCCCCAGCGGCTACGAGATCACCACGCGCGGGTTCCGCGAGCGCACGGGCATCGACGCGGTGGAGTGGGCCCGGCAGGCCGAGCAGCACGGCGCGGGCGAAATCGTCGTGAACTCCGTGGACGCGGACGGCACGCGCGCGGGGTTCGAGCTGACCATCACGCGGCTCATCGCCGAAGCCGTGCGCATCCCGGTGGTCGCCTCCGGCGGGGCGGGCTGCGCCGCGCACCTGCGCGAGGCCTTCGAACTGGCCCACGCCGACGCCGCCATCGTGGCCGGCATGCTGCACACGGGCGACTTCACGATCCGCCAGATCAAGCAGGAGCTGCACGCCGAGGGCGTGCCGGTCCGCATGATCTGGTGAAAGCACGCCGTACCGCCGTACGCGGAGCAGGAATGAACGATAGGGTAACGCGAACGCTGAACGCCGAACTCTGAAGTTATTGGACGAGAGACACGGCTCGCGAGGACGCGCGACCTCCACCCTCTTGTGGCTTTGGCTGTCCCATGCGGTTTTCCGCACCTAACAGCCTAACCGTCTTCAGCCTGAACGCCTTCTTGATCACTTCTTCGCGGGGGCCATGACCTGGATCAAGTTGCGCTTCTCCTGCCAGGTGTCGCGCAGCGAGCCGATGCGGATGAGCTGGCGGAACTGGTCGAGCTTGATCCGCGTCGAGGGCGTGATGCGCACGCGGAACGGCTTGTCGGGCTCGAGGCAGAAGAAGTTGTCGTCGTAACGCGCGTCCATCCCGTCCAGCGAAAGCCACACCCACATGGCCGGGTGGTGGCTCGTGAGGGTCACCGCGAAGCTGTTGTCGTCCCAGGTGCGGATCTCGGCCCGCATGCGCGGCGGCGGCAGGGCCAGCTCGCGCGGCGCGCAGAACAGCACCATGTTCCACGCCACCTGGTTGCCCTGCTCGTCCAGCAGATAGAACCACAGCAGCAGGTTCGCCACGCCGATCTTGCGCAGCGCCTCCTGCACTTTGACGCTGGCGGGCTTCTCGCGCGAGGCGGGAGCCAGGGTCACTTTTTTCGTGCCCTCGGCGGTGACCGTGCCGTCCATGTGCGTCAAGCGCCACTGGATCTCGCCCTTGAACGGCTTGACCCCGTCATTGAACGCGAAAAGCTCAACCAGCCCCGACTCGGCGCGGTATCCGCCGCAGATCCACAGCGGCGCGAAGAAGCGCCGGGCCATATAGTGCAGCGCCTTCCAGCGGCCCTCGGAATCGACGGAGGAGGGGCTGCAGCCGGGCCAGCAGTCGTTGAACTGCCAATAGACAAAACCCGTGGGCGGCACCTCTTCCATGCGGACCCGCTCCATGTGCGCCCGGACGGTGACCCCCTGCTGGATCTGGCTCAGCCAGAGGGCGTTGTCAAAGCCGGAAGGCAGCAGGAAGCGCTCCAGAAACGCGCTGTACACGCGCCGGGCGCCGTCCGCGGGCGTCACATGGAAGGCGCACACGGGATGCGAGATGTTGCGCTCGTCCTCGTTCAGGTAGCCGGCCACCACCCGCGGCTCGGGGTAGGACGGCAGCGGCTCATACGCCGGGTCGCCGTCCAGCGAGAACGGCACGTGCGGGGCCGCGGGCAGGTAGGGGCGGTCCGGATCGAGCGCCGCCGCCACGGCGCGGGCCGCCTGCTCGTACGCGGGCGCGATGCCCCGTCCGCCGCTGTCGCCGCCGCACCAGAGCGCCACGCACGGGTGGTGCCGCACGCGCTGGATGTTCTGCCGCGCCTCGCGCTCGAACGCGGCCAGCGCCGCCGCGTCCGGCTTCGCGGACTGGGCCTCGGTCAGCATCAGGTCCTGCCACACGCAGATGCCGTACTCGTCGCACAGGTCGTAAAACGCGTCGCTCTCATAGACGCCGCCGCCCCAGACGCGCAGGATGTTCATGTTCGCCACGGCCGCGGCCTTGACCAGCCGGGCGTACTCCACGCGCGTCAGGCGGGCCACGTACAGGTCGGCCGGCAGCCAGCTGGCGCCCTTCAGGAAAATCGGATGGCTGTTGATCAGGAAGCGGCGGAAGGGAATCCCGTTCGCCACCCCCTGCTCCACGACGAAGCTGCGCAGCCCGATCCGCCGCGAGACATGCTCGTGGCAGGTGCGCCCGGCCAGGATGTCGACGGTCACCTCGTAGAGCGGCTGCTCGCCCAGGCCAGCCGGCCACCAGTACTGCGGATTCTTGATGTTGAGGTGCAGCGCCGTCTGTTCCGGCGCGAGGATGTCGCGCGCCTCGTGCAGGATGCTCCCCTTGTAGCAGACGCGCACCAGGATCTCCAGGTGCTGGTCGGGAACATACCGCTCCGCGGTCACGGCGACATCCACCCCGACAATCCCGCCGACGGAAAAATCCTGATGGATCAGCACGTCTTTGACGCGCACGCAGGTGAAAGCCAAGACCGAAACGCCGCGCCAGATGCCGACCGTGGGCGCAAACGGCTGCGTGCCGCCTTGCGTCGAGGAGGCCTGCCGCCGGACGGCCCCCGGAACCGGACGCGCCGCGCCGCCCTCCGCCGGGGCAAAGGAGACCGTGAGCTTGTTCTTCCCCGGTTTGACCAGGGCCTTGACCTCGTACTCGAACGTCTCGAACAGGTTCGAGGTCTGGCCCAGCTCCGTCTCGTTCAGGCGGAGCGTGGCGCAGGTGTCGAGGCCGTCGAAGCGCAGGATCACGCGGTCGAAGGTCGAGAAATCCTCAGACACGAAAATCTTTTCGTAAATCCACTCGCTGGCGGCGACCCAGGCGACGCCCTCCAGGTTCCTGCGCGGGGCGGGGTTCTCGATCTCGAGCGAGGCCAAAAGGTCCGCATGCACGCACCCCGGCACCTGGGCCGGGAAGCTCTTCTTCGATCCCGCCTTGCGCACGCTCCACTCGCCCGACAAATCAATTCTTCTCATGACCGTTACACCTTCTCCAAACCGCACTCGATACGCCTTCTAAAATAACAATTTACTAACATCAGTCCAGCTGAGTCAACCCGCAAAACTTTCTCATTTTTACGCTTCCTTTTGCCCTAGCGACCCGCTACCATCTTCAAAAATCGCGAAAGCGTTTATCCAAACCAAAAAGGAACAGTGCGATGCGTATTCTTAAAATGGGTCAAGTCGGTGGCGGTATCGGGGCGTTCATCGGTGAGGTGCACCGCAAGGCGTCCCGGATGGACGGCGGGATCGTGTTGGTGGCGGGGGCTTTCGACGTCGTTCCCGAGAAGAGCCTGCAGCAGGGCAAGATCCTCGGGCTCGACCCCAAGCGCGTGTACAGCACCTACACGGAAATGATCGCGGCCGAGCTCGCACTGCCCAAAGAAGAACGGGTCGACTTCATCTCCGTCTGCACGCCCAACCACACGCACTTCCCCATCGCCAAGGCCTGTCTGGAAGCCGGCTTCAACGTGATGTGCGAAAAGCCCATGACCCTGACCGTCGAGGAGGCCGAAGAGCTGGCCGTGCTCGTCAAGGCGTCCGGCAAAGTCTTCGGCCTGATGCACAACTACACGGCCTACCCCATGGTCAAGCTGGCCAAGGACATGGTCAAGCAGGGCGACCTCGGCAAGATCCGCAAGGTCGTGGTCCAGTATCCGCAGGGCTGGCTCTACCAGCTGCTGGAGAAGAGCGGCCAGATGCAGGCCTCGTGGCGCACCAACCCCAAGACCTCGGGCGCCGCCGGCTGCATCGGCGACATCGGCACGCACGCCGCCAACCTGGCCGAGTACATCACCGGCCTGAAGATCACCGAAGTCCTGGCCGACCTCACCACCTTCGTCAAAGGCCGCCTGCTGGACGATGACGGCAACGTGCTGCTCCACTTCGAAAAGGGCGCCAAGGGCCTGCTGCACGCCAGCCAGATCTCGGTCGGCGAGGAGAACAACATCGCCATCTGGATCTACGGCGAGGAGAAGGGCCTCGTGTGGCACCAGGAGAACCCGAACTACCTGCACGTGCTCAGCCAGACCGCCCCGGAGCAGGTCTGGAAGCGCGGCAACGGCTACGTGGCCGAGAAGAGCAAGGCCGCGGGCCGCTGCACCCGCATCCCGAGCGGTCACCCCGAAGCCTTCCTCGAAGCCTTCGCCAACAACTACGCCAACTTCGCGGACACGATCCGCGCCAAGAGCGACAAGCGCAAGGCCACGGCCGAAGAGCTGGACTTCCCGGGGGTCGAAGCCGGCGTCCGCGGCATGAAGTTTATCAACGCCGTCGTTTCCTCCTCCAAAAAAGGCAACGTCTGGACGAAAATCTAACCGTTTTCACCCCAAATGACGCGAAAGACGGGCGGTTTTCCGCCCGTCTTTTTTATTTCATCCGCGCCATTTTGCACTTGCATGTTTGCAAAGCTGTTGATACTGTATTCCTGGTGATTCGAAGAGTTTTGTTGTTTCTCGATTGTTTCTCCAAGTGTACTCCTAGTATCCCCCCAAGACCGGCTTGCAAAAGCCGGTCTTCTCTTTGAAATCGCCCCCCCCCACGCCGCGCCGCCAACCCTGAGTCGCCCCCATGAAAACATCCCCGCTCCTGCTTTCCGCCCTGGCGTCACTCGCCGCCGCCCTGGTGACCGCCGCCCCCGTTCGCGAACCGCTCTATCCCGGCGGCGCGCCCGGCGCCAAGGGCGAGGGACCGGAACACCAGCCCTCCCTCACCTGGTATCCGGCCGTTAGCAACGCCACCGGCGTCGCCGTAGTGATCTGCCCCGGAGGCGGTTATGGCGGACTGGCGATCGACCACGAAGGCCGCCAGATCGCCGAGTGGCTGAACAGCTTCGGCGTCGCGGGCATCATTGTGGAATACCGCATGAGCAAGGGCGGCTACCGCCACCCCTTCCCCCTGCAGGACGCCCAGCGCGCCGTGCGCACGGTCCGTGCCCGCTCCGCCGAGTTCGGCATCGACCCCGCCAAGATCGGCATCATCGGCTTCTCGGCCGGCGGCCATCTCGCCTCGACCGTCATCACCCATTTCGACGCGGGCAACCCCGCCGCGACCGACGCGGTCGAAAAGGTCAGCAGCCGCCCGGACTTCGCGGTGCTCTGCTACCCGGTCATCGCGTTCGACGAGCCCTTCACCCACACCGGGTCCCAGAACAACCTGCTCGGCAAGGACGCGGATAAGGAGCTGGTCCGCTCGCTCTCGAACGAGAAGCAGGTCACCCCCCAGACGCCGCCCACCTTCCTTCTCCAGACCGACGCGGACACCGTGGTTCCGGCCGAAAACGCGGTCGCCTTCTACCTCGCCCTGCGCAAAGCCAAGGTCCCCGCCGAGCTGCACATTTACCAGCCCGGACGCCACGGCCTCGGCCTCGCCAAAGGCGTCGTCGGCGTGGAGCAGTGGCCCGCCGCGCTCCAAAGCTGGCTGCGCAACATGAAATTCCTGCCCTGAAAGGAGGGCGGGCCCGCGGGTCCGCCCCTATCTATGCTCCCTGAAATCCTCTCCCCCGCCGGCGGCTTCGACGCCGCGCTCGCCGCTTTTCAATATGGCGCGGACGCCGTCTACCTCGGCCTGCCGCAGTTCTCGGCCCGCGCCGACGCGGACAACATCACGCCGGAGCGCCTCCGCACCCTGCTGGCCTACGCCCGCTCCTTCACGCCCGCCAAAAAGGTCTACGTCACCTTCAACACCCTCGTGCAGGACGCCGAGCTGCCGCAGGCGGTCGAGACCCTGGACACCCTCGACGAACTGGCGCCCGACGGCGTCATCGTGCAGGACCTCGGCGTGGCCCGCCTCATCCGCGAGCGCTTCCCCCGCCTCGCCCTGCACGCCAGCACCCAGCTGGCCGCCCACAACCTCGACGGCGTGCTCGCCCTCAAGGCGCTCGGCTTCACCCGCGTGGTGCTCGCCCGCGAGCTCACGCTCGACGAGATCGCCCGGATCGTGCGCGACAGCGGCGTCGAGATCGAGATCTTTGTCCACGGCGCGCTCTGCTACAGTTTCAGCGGCCTCTGCCTCTTCTCCTCCCACACCGCCGGACGCAGCGGCAACCGCGGGCGCTGCGCCTACTGCTGCCGCTCCGAGTTCCGCCGGGGCGACCCGCCGGCCGACCCGACACCGTCCTCCGCCCTCCGTCCGCCGTCCTCTTGTTATCCCTTCTCCATGAAGGACCTCGCGCTCGCGCCGCTGCTCGGCGCGGTGGTCGCCACCGGCGCGCACTCGCTCAAGATCGAGGGCCGCATGAAGAACCCCCTCTACGTGGCCTGCGTCACCGACTACTACCGCCGGAAGCTCGACGGCCGGCTCGACCCCGAGGCCGAGCGCCTCCTGATCCAGGATCTGCAGACCGTCTTCAGCCGCCCGTGGACCAGCCTGTACGCCGAGGGCGGCGGCGCCGCCCCCGACAGCGTCATCGACCCCGTGGGGATCGGCCACCGCGGCGCGCCCATCGGCCGCGTGGACATGGTGGTCCGCGACGCGGACGGCATGCGCTGGCTGCGCTTCACCACCAACCGCGACCTGGAAAAGCACGACGGGCTCCAGGTGGAGCTCCCGGACGGCGGCAAGCCCTTCGGCTGCGCGGTGAACCTGCTGCGCACCCCCACCAGCCCGCGGCTGCTCATCACCCTGCCCGCGGGCTCCACCGTCGAGGTGGCGCTGCCCGAGGAAAACGTGCCGAACATCCCGCGCGGCGCGCCGGTCTTCTGCTCCGCCTCCCAGGCGGTCCGCCGCCGTTACGACATCCAGAACCTCCGCGAATCCGCCCTGCCCTGCGGCCAGCCGGTCGACATCCGCGTGAGCCTCGCGCCCGACGGGCTCACGGTCCGCGCCGCGGCCGCCCTGGAGGCGGCCGGCGACGTCACGGCCGACGTTCTCCTGCCGCTGACCCTGACGCCCTCGCGCCAGCCGGATCAGACCGCGTCCGCGGTCCGCAAGGCCTTCGAGCGCCTCGGCGACACCACGTGGCTGCTCGGCGCGCTCACGCTCGATGACCCGCACGCCTGCTACGCGCCGCCCTCCAAGCTCAACGAGGCCCGCCGCGCCGTCCTCGAAAAGCTCTCCTCCGCATGGGCTGCCGCCCGCGCCGGCCGCCGCGCCGCGATCCGCGCCGCGTGGGGGCTTGACGCCGCCGCGCCCATGCCCGGCGACGCCCCCGCCGCCTGGTCGCTCAAGCTCCGCTCCGATTCTCCGCTGCTGCCTCCGGACGCTCTCGACGGCATCGAGACGCTGGTGCTCGCCATCGGGCATACGCCGCTGGCCACGCTCGAACCGCAGCTGGCCGCCTGGGGGTCCGTCATCGAGCCGGGCCGCATCCGTCTCGCGCTGCCGCTGATCACGCGAGAGCCCGAGCTCGCCGGCCTGAAGGCCGCGATCCGCACCCTCGTGCAAGGCGGCTGGAAGAACTGGGAGTGCGCCGACCTCGCGGGCTGCCACATGCTCGGCGAGGCGGGCCTCACGCCGGCCTCCTCCGACTGGAGCCTCTACGCCTGCAACCGCGTGGCCGCCGCCGAACTGGCCAGCCTGGGCATCGCGTCGCACGTGCTCTCCCCGGAGAACAGCCTCGACAACATCCGCGACCTGGCGTGCCGTCCTCCGCCCTCGGGCCTCGGTCCTCGGCCGACACCTGAGTTGCTCGTATATCAGCACACCCCGCTCTTCATCTCGGAGACCGCGCCCTGCCTGCCGCACATGGCGGACGACGAACCCCTCACCCTCTCAGACCGCCGCGGTCGCGCCTTCATCACACAGAAGCTCGACGGCCGCTGGATCACGGTCTTAAGCACGCCCTACTGCCTCGCCGACCGCCTCGCCGATGCGGGGCTCAACCGCTTCCGCATCGACCTTTCCTGGTCGCCCGCCGCGGGCGACTTCGCCGCGGTCATCCACACCGTCCGCGCGGGCCAGTTGCCGCCCCAGACCCACTCCGCCAACTTGGACCGCGGCCTCGCCTGACGGTTAGGCGATTTTCCTACCGTTTAATCGGAGCGGATACGGGTGGATTCCTGTTGCGCCGTGCTTCCTTTTTATTATAAAGTGACTTCATTGATTATTTTGCGATTTTGACCCGCTTAGCTGTTACCGAATTGCGGAACAGCGCGGAGGGTTGAATCGGTCCTTCGGTGTGTGAATGTAGGACCAGGCACTTGAACGGCCACAAGTGAAAGTGTAGGTGTTGTGATGGTGCGGAGATACCCCATCGAAAAAAGGTGCGCCTGCGGAAAAGCCGGGCTTGCCCTAGCCGCCTTAATCTATTGCCTGGCCTTTCTCGCGCCGCGGGCCTCTGCCCAGATCGTCGTCAGCGAGCTCATGTACAACCCCGTCGGCGGCAACACCAACGAGTTTGTCGAGCTCCACAACGCGGGCACCAACGCGGTCGACGTGGGCGGCTGGGCCTTCACGGCCGGCATCGCCTACACCTTCCCCGCGCCCTCGGTGATCGGCGCCAACGGGTACCTGGTGGTGGCCGTCAACCGCCCCGCCTTTTTGGCCCTTTACCCGGGCGTCACCAACCTCTCCGACGGCGTCTACACCGGACAGTTGAGCAACGACGGCGAAACCGTCACCCTGGTCGATGCCGCGGCCAACGCGCTCTTCTCGGTCACCTACGACGACAAGGAGCCCTGGCCCCTGGCCGCGGACGGACTCGGCAGCTCGCTCGTGCTGACCGACCCGAACGCCCCCGCCAATGACGCCGCCAGCTGGGTCGCCAGCGCGCAGCTGAACGGCTCGCCCGGCGGGCCGGACACGGCCTTCCTGCGCGACGTCGTGATCAACGAGGTGCTGGCCCACACCGACCCGCCCCAGGAGGACGCCGTCGAGCTGCGGAACCTCACCACCAACGCCGTCAGCCTCGCGGGCTGGTATCTGAGCGACGACAACGCCGCGCGCAAGAAATACCGTTTCCCTGAAGGCACGGTGATCCCGCCGCAGGGATACCTGACGGTTTACCAGAACCAGACGCTCGGCGCGCCGGTGCCTTTTTCGCTCGGCGCCAAGGGCGATGACCTGTATCTCTCCGAGGCCGACGGCACCGACACCCTCGTCAGGTACGTGGACCAGTACCAGTACGAGGCCTCAAAGAACGGCGTCTCCTTCGGACGCTACCCCGACGGCACGGGCGCCTTCACGACCCTCGCCGCACCGACCTTCGGCGTCGGCAACCCCTCCAGCGTGGAGGAGTTCCGCACCGGCACCGGCGCGCGCAACACCGGCCCCAAAACCGGTCCGGTGGTGATCAACGAGCTCATGTACCACGCCGCCGAATCCAACAGCCTCGGACGCATGCCCGCCGAATACATCGAGCTGCTCAACGTCTCCGACGCGCCGGTGGCGCTCTTCAATGTGACGGAGCCCACCAACACCTGGTCGCTGACGGGCGGCATCGGTTACGACTTCCCCACCAACCTGGTCATGCAGCCCGGCCAGTTCCTGCTGGTCACCGCCACCAACGACCTCGCGGGGTTCCGCGCGAGCTACGGCATTGCCGACGGCGTGGTCATTCTCGGGCCTTGGGCGAAGAGCCTCAACAACGCGGGCGACACGGTGCGCCTCCGCGCGCCGAACACCGTCGAGGCGGACGGCACGCTCGGCCGCTACGTGGTGGACGAGGTGACCTACAGCGACCGGCTCCCCTGGCCGCTGGCCGCGGACGGGCTCGGAGGCTCGCTCGAGCGCACAGACCCGCTCGCCTACGGCAACACCTCCGGCAACTGGCACTCGGCGCCCGGCACAGCCACCCCCGGCACGACGAACTCGTTCTACCTGCCGCCCGGCGCCATCGTCATCAGCGAATTCATGGCGGCGAACCGCAGCACCCTCCGCGACGCGGACGGCGAGTTCTCGGACTGGATCGAGCTCCACAACACCACCTTCCAGACCGTCTCCCTCAAGGGCTGGCACCTGACCGACAACGCGGGCGCGCCCGCGCTCTGGACCTTCCCCGACGTTTCGATCCCTGCCTACGGCCAGCTCGTGGTCTTCGCCTCGCAGAAGGACCGCACGGACCCGAACGCCGAACTCCACACCAAC
The DNA here is from genome assembly GCA_023269675.1 of Verrucomicrobiota bacterium. Taxonomy (GTDB): domain Bacteria; phylum Verrucomicrobiota; class Kiritimatiellia; order RFP12; family UBA1067; genus JAHFSX01. Next base: position 9,192 of record JAHFSX010000032.1, on the reverse strand, counting down.
TTCGCGCTGGACGCCGCCGGAGAGTACCTCGCGCTCTACCGCGACGACCTCACGCTCGAGTACGCCTTCGAGCCCTGCTATCCGCCGCAGGCCTCCGACGTCAGCTACGGTTTCGACACCCTCGGCACGCGGGTCGAGACGCCCGTCAAGTTCGGCACCCCAGGCCGCTACCTGGTGCCGACCAGCGCGGCGCAGCTGGCCTCGGACTGGAATACGCCGACCTTCAGCGACAGCGCGTGGACCCCGGCGGGCAACGGCATCGGCTACGACACCGACGCGGACTACCGCCCGCTGTTCCAGACCGACCTCTACTCCGAAATGTACAACAAGCAGGCCTCGGCCTTTGTGCGCTACCCGTTCGTCCTCGACGGCGCCGCCCAAATCACCCAGGTCCTCCTGCGGCTGAAGTTCGAGGACGGCTTCGTCGCCTGGCTCAACGGCGTCCAGGTGGCCTCCGTGAGCGCCCCCGCCTCGCCGGCCTGGAACGCCAAAGCGACCTCCACCCGGGACGAAGCGCTCGCCGTCACCTTCACGGATTATGACCTCGCCGCTTTCGCGCACCTGCTGGTCGACGGCACCAACGTGCTCGCTTTGCAGTCGCTGAACTCCGCGACGAACAGCTCCGACCTGCTCCTGCAAAGCGAACTGAAGCTCGCCTGGGCTCCCGCCGTCACGACGACGTCCCCGGTCCAGTTCGGCACGCCGGGGCGCTACCTCGTGCCGACGGACGCGCCGCAACTGGCGGAAGACTGGAACACGCGGAGCTTCGACGACAGCGCGTGGACCCCGGCGGGCAACGGCATCGGGTTCGACGTCGACCCCGACTACCTCCCCCTGATCCAGACCGACATCTACGCCGAGATGTACGGCAAGCAGGGCTCGGCCTTCGTGCGCTACCCCTTCGTGCTGCGCGACAGCGCCGAGATTTTCAATGCCCTGCTGCGCGTCAAGTTCGACGACGGCTTCGTCGCCTGGCTCAACGGCACCCTCGTCGCCTCCAACAACGTCCCCGTCCCGACCATCTGGAACTCCCGCGCGTCCGCCAGCCGCAGCGATTCGCTCGCCGGGGTGTTTCTGGATTACAACCTGAACGCCTACTCCTACCTGCTGGTGGACGGCACGAACGTGCTCGCCATCCAGGCGCTCAACAGCTCCTCGACCAGCGGCGACATGCTCCTGATGAGCGAACTGTCCTTCTCTTGGAAACCGCCGACCGGCACGGTCGCGCTGGTCGCCGGCTACCTCGCCAAGCCCACGGCCGGCACCAAGAACGACGCGGCTTTCGAGGGCTTCACGCCCGCGCCGGAGCTCTCGCACCCCGGCGGCGTCTTCACCGGAACGCTTTCGGTCACCGCCACCTGCGCCTCCGCCTCGGCGACACTGCGCTACACGACCGACGGCACCGTGCCGACCGCGGCCTCGCCCCTCTACACCGGCCCGCTGACGATCACCGGCGAAACCGAGCTGCTCGTGCGCGCCTTCGCGACCGGTCTGGTTCCCAGCGCGGTGACCTCGGCCTTTTACCGCCGTTCCTTCCTGGGCATCAACGAGGTCATGGCCAGCAATGTCGAGTCCACGCCTGAGATCACGGACTTCACGGACTTCGCCGACTGGATCGAACTCTACAACGGCGGGCCCTCGGCGATCGACCTGAGCGGGTACCACCTCTCCGACAACCTGGAGCAGCCTTTCCGCTGGCGCATCCCCGACGGCGCGACCATCCCGGCCGGCGGACACTTGCGGATCTGGGCGGACGGGTACGACTCCCGGCCCGGGCTCGCGCTGAAGCGGCCCTACTGGAACTTCTACAACTTCGTCACCCGCTCCTACCACACGAACTTCAAGCTCTCCGCGGACGGCGAGCAGGTCGGCCTCTTTACCCCTGCCGGCACGCTCGTCGACGGCGTGACCTTCGGCGTCCAGCAGGGCGACATCTCCCTTGGCCGCTACCCCGACGGCGGCGGCACGTGGGGCTACTTCGGCGAATCCACCGCCGGCACGACCAACCGCGCGCCGATGCTCCCGCAGAACCTGCACCGCGCGCCCGCCGTCACCGTCTCGCCCGCCGATCCGCTCTTCGTCGACGGGCCGGTGACCGTCACGCTCGCCGCCGGCGCGGGCGTGAACGCGATCCGCTACACGCTCGACAGCAGCCAGCCGAACTCGGCGTCGCGGCTCTACACCAACGGCTTCGTCGTCACGAACACCACCGTGGTCCGCGCCCGCGCCTTCGCCGACGGGCTCCACCCCGGCCCGGTCGTGACCCGCACGTTCCTCGTGGGCCAGCGCAAGCCCGAGCTGCCCGTCGTGTCGCTCGTCATCGATCCCCTGCTGCTCTTCGACCCGACCTACGGCATCTACACCAACTACCTGAAAGAGCGTGACGTGCCGGGCTCGGTCCAGTTCTGCACCACGCCGTCGAACACGGCGTTCCAGGTCGGCGCGGGCTTCCGCCTCTTCAGCCTCAACACGTTCCTGAAGGCGCAGAAGCCGTTCACCGTCAAACTCGACAGCAAGTACGGCGCCTCGGAGCTCGGCTATCAGCTCTTCCCCGAGAAGCCGATCGGCCTCTTCGACCGCTTCGTGCTGCGCAACGGCAACGACGATTGGGCCGTGACCTTTCTCCGGGACACGCTGGGCCAGCAGATGCTCAAGGGTGCCATCGACAACGCCGTGCAGGGATTCCGCCCGTGCGCCAGCTACCTGAACGGAGCGTACTACGGGCTGATCAACATCCAGGAGAAGATGGATGAGGTCTACTGCGCGAAAAACTACGGCACCGATCTGGCCGACATCGATTTCTTCGAGAATGACGGCACCAGCGGCGAAGAGCTGCTCGACTACGGCACCGCGGACGGCTGGAACGCGCTGCTCGCGTACCTCGGGGCGAACAGCCTGGCTCTGCCCGCAAACTACGAGTATGTGAAGAGCCAGGTCGACATCGAGGACCTTGTGGATTATGTGGCCGGGCAAGTGTTTACGGACGACACCGCGTGGGCACATAACAGGAAGTGGTGGCGCGACCGGAATCCGGGCGGCAAGTGGCGCTGGTGCTTCGTCGATCTTGACCGCGCCTTCGGCAACGTGAACGACAACCGCTTGCCAACCATGGGCTCCTCCATGGTCGTCTTCCGCGAGCTCCTGAACAACGCGGAGTTCCGGCCCTATTGCGCCCAGCGCCTGATGGCGCACCTCAACAGCTCCTTCAGCACGAACCGCATCCTTCCCATCATCGACTTCGAGGCCCAGCGCATCCGCTCGGAGATCATCGAGCACTCCAAGTTATACAGCGCCAAAGGCGGCATTGCATCCGTGACGGCGTGGGACACCAACATCGAGGCGATCCGCAGCTATGCGCGCCAGCGGCCCGCGATTGCCCTGCAGCAGGTAGCCAACTACTTCAGCGGTGGGCTGACTGCTCAAGTGCCGGTGGACGTGGGCGGCACAGGCCGCGTGCTGGCCAATTACGTGCCCCTGGCCAACGGTGCCACGAACACCCTGCTGTCCGGCATACCCGTCACGTTCACCGCCGTGCCCGCCATCGGGCAAGCCTTCGCCTACTGGGTGGTCAGCAACGGGTTCACCAGCCTGTCGAGCAAGGGTTCCGTTTGGCGCTACCGAGTTCCGACCAACGAAACCGCCGGCTGGAATCAGACCGCCTTCAATGACGCCGCGTGGTCCTCTGGCGCCGGCCAGCTGGGCTATGGCGACAGCGACGAGGCCACTGTCATCGGCGCGGCCTCGAACCTGATCACCTCCGCCTATTTCCGCAGGACGCTCGTGGTCAACAACGCCGCCGCGATCAGCTCGCTGGACCTGCAGCTCCTCCGCGACGACGGCGCCATCGTCTACCTCAACGGCAATGAGATCCTGCGCTCGAACATGCCGGAAGGGCCCGTCACTTACGCGACATTCGCTTCGTCGAACATCACCGGTTCGAGCGTTCCAAACGAAAATGCCTACAACGCGTTCACGGTTTCTCCCGTGACCTTTGTCGAGGGCACAAACGTCCTCGCGGTCGAGATCCACCAGTCATCGGACAACTTCAATGACCTCGGCTTCGACCTTCAGGCCGTGGCCGCCCGCGCTTCCGGCGGCGTCACCACGAACACCTCGCCCGTTCTGACGTTCGTCCCCGACAGCGCGACGCCGCTGAGCGTGACCGCCGTGTTCACCCCCACCGGCGCGAGCCTCCTGCCCTCCGTCGTGAACGGCAACCTCACGCTCACGGCGGCCGGCTCGCCGTGGCTGGCTGCGGGCGACATCTATGTCCCGTCCAACTCGAGCCTGACCGCCGAGCCGGGCGTGACGATCCAGATGCCGGACTCGGCCAGCCTTTACGTGCAAGGGGCCCTGCGCCTGACCGGCACGGCCGAGGCGCCTGTGCGCATTCTGCCGAACACCAACGACAACGCCAGGGCCCGCCTCTTTGTGGACCCGGCGCTCAGCGTCGGGTCCGAAAGTGAGCTGCGCTGGGGCGGCATCGGCTTTAACCATGCCGACCATACGGGCATTCTGTCCAACGTGGTCGTCCGGGGAGCCTCGCTGACGCACGCCGATGCGGTCAACTTCAAGGGCGCGATCAACGCGCTCGGCTCGGACCTCTACATGGACGGCCTGGACGTGGACGACGTGCATTACCCGATCTTCGTCCAGAACGGCAACTCGACCGTCCTGTGCAACAGCCGGCTGCACATCAGCGTCGTGGGCGACATCATCAACATCAAGCGCGCCCAGTATGCCCGCGTGGAGAACAACGACTTCCGCGGCTGCGATCAGCCGGACACGGACGCCGTGGACTACGACGGCGTGCACGGCGGAATCATCCGCAACAACCACATCTACGGCTTCGTCGGCTTCAACAGCGACGGCGTGGATATCGGCGAGAAGGCGAAAGACCTGCTGATCGAAGGCAACGTGATCGAGAATTGCTTCGACAAAGGCATCTCCATCGGACAGGACTCGACCGTCATCGCCCGCCGCAACGTCATTCAGGACGTCGACATGGGCTTCGGGATCAAGGACGCCGGTTCGCACGGCCTGATCGAGAACAACACCTTCCGCAACCTCAGCCACGCCGTCTCCGTCTACGAGAAGAACCTCGGCGACGGCGGCGGCTCCGCCGACGTGCGCAACTGCATCGTCTCGCACGCGAGGATTTCGCCCTTCTTGTGTGACTCACTCTCCACACTCGACGTGTCGTACACGCTCTCCGACACCGAGCCCGTGCCCGGCACCGGCAACCTCTTCGCGGAGCCCCAGTTCGAACATCCAGGCGCAGGCAATTTCCGCCTCCAGACCGGCTCCGCCGCGATCGATTCAGGCGACCCCGCATCCCCGCAAGACGCCGACGGCAGCCGCGCCGACATGGGCGCGCAACCCTTCGACTGGCGCGAGGGCCACGCGGTCATCTCGGAAATCCATTATCACCCGGCCGTGGTCGGCCAGGCGGAGTATGTCGAGCTGACCAACCCCGGCGGCGCGCCGCTGGACCTGACGGGGTACAGCTTCTCGAAGGGCTTCACCCACACCTTCCCCGAAGGCACGCTGCTGAACCCGGGCACCTGCCTGGTGATCGCCTCCAGCCCCTTCGTCCCCTACGACGCGCCGGCCCAGGTCTGGACGGCCGGCACGCTCGACAACGCCGGCGACACGATCGAGCTCATCGACGCGGTGTCGAACGAGATCGACCGCGTCACCTACTCGCCCGCCTTCCCGTGGCCCGGCGCGGCGGACGGGGACGGCTCATCGCTCGCGCTCATCCATCCGCGCTGGGACAACGCCCTGCCCGCGAGCTGGCGCGCGAGCGCGGCGCCGGGCGGCACGCCCGGCGGGCAGGAGCTGGCGGCCCACGGCACCCCCACCTGGTGGCTGGCCCAATGGGGCGCGACGAACGACTTCGACGCGGCGGCAAACGCCGACCCCGACGGCGACGGCGTAGCCACGTGGGCCGAGTACGAGGCGGGCACGCAGCCGACCAACGCAGCCAGCCGCTTCGTGATCAACCTGACGTCGGTCAGCGGATCTCCGGTCGTCTCATGCCAGACGGTCCCGGCCGGACCCGAGTACGGCGGCCTGCGGCGCTACTACACGCTGGAAAGCCGCACGAGCCTGTCCGCAGGCGGGTGGACGGCCGTGCCCGACTACACCGAGATTCTCGGCACGGGCCAGACCCTCATCTACGCCGATCCGCCGGTCGGCACGCGCTTCCTCCGCGTCAAAGCCGACCTGCGCTGAATCAGCAGGCCCCATCTTAATCAAAATCGTAATCTTAATCCTAATCTTAATCTCACGTCTTCAGCGCTGCCCCGGTTTCCGAAACGCAGCGCTTCACCGCGTTCATGGGCGCAGCGCAAAGTGCGGGATTCGGACGAATCGACAGAGGGGGCGGGAGGGAGAGGGATTAAGATTACGAGAAAGATAAAGATTATATCTGACGATTGAGCTGACAATCGATTCCGCTGAAAAAGTCCGACAGGCGAGGTCGGGACGGAGCCCGACCCTCCAGAACATGCAATAACGGCCGCTTTTCTTCAATGGAGGGACGACCTCCGTGTCGTCCGCCGACTATTTCAGCACAACCGACAATCTGCTTGCCGCCTGATACCTGTCACGGCAGCGCCAGCCAGATGCGCAATTTATAGAACGCCGCAGGTTGCCCCGCCGGCACCGCGTAGTCGTGCGTCCCGCCGTCGCCCGGCACGCCGTCCATCGAAGGCACAGCGTTCCAGGCCGCCTCGGCGCCCGCCAGCGAGCTCGCCGATTGCAGCGAGTAATACCGGTTCTGATGGCTGTAAGCCAGGCTGTCCCGGTCCGTCGGAATCGTGAGGAAGCGCACGCGGAGAACGCCGCTGTCGCTCTCGATGAACAGGGCGGGCGTGCTGCGTGCATCCGTCGGATCGGTCCCGCAGACATACTCGTCAGCGTTGGGCACGCCGTCATGGTCGCTGTCGTCGGCACCGCCCGCAACCGCAGTCGCGCCGAAATGCGTCAGCTCCCAATCGTCGGGCAGACCGTCGCCGTCGCCGTCCTGCTCGATGCGCTCAAAAAACGCCGTCGTGACGCCGCTTGCTCCATATCCGAGCGCGTAGGTCCGGGCCTTGAGCACGGTCGACGACGCCAGCACCAGCGGCGCGCCGTAAACGGCCGACGTCTCGTCCGGCGTTCCTCCGTCCAGCGTGTAGCGGATTTGCGCCCCGGCCGTGGCACTGGCCAGCGTGGCGGCGAACGGGTCGATGAAACGCCCTCCGACGGGCGTGCAGACGGGCTCAGCGGCCAAGACCGTCGCCGAAGTCCGGTACGTGACGCGCGCGTCCCAGACGAGATCCTGACCGGAGGCCTCGGCCTGATGCAGCTCCACGGCCAGCAGGTTCTGCCCCTGGCGCAGGAGGGCGATACCCGCCGTGCCCAGCTCGATCGTTTCGAAGGCGCCGCTCTCGTGGTCGTCCGCCAACGTGCCGTAACTCGCGGCTCCCGCGGGCATCGCGCGGCGGGCCACCTCGACGCCGTTCAGATAGGCGACGAAACCGTCGTCGTACACCGCTTCGAGCGTGAGACGCGTCAGGGCCGCAGGATCCTCCGCCAGCGCGAACGCCTTGCGGAAGTAGGTGGTGACGTACTTGTTCGTGGGATCCGGCCCGTACGGAACCACGGTCGCCAGTCCCGCTTCGCCATAGCCCAGCGGCGCGGCCCCGTCCGGCCAGACGCCGTCCGCATAATCGGCTTCGCGCCACGCCGTGCCGAGCGAGGCGGGCACGGCCCTGTATTTCCAGCTCGAACCGGCCGTCACCGTCAACCCGATGTCGAACAGGTTCGTGCGGCCCGGCGAGCCGCCCGTGCGGCTGGTCCGCCAGTTCAGCGGCTCGCCGCCGCAGACGGCGGGCTCGTAGCGCTCCAGCGAAGGCCCGCCGCCGTCGGCCTCGGTCGGCCAGAGCGGCTTGTCGTTGTAGCGCACGCTCTCAACCGTGTACGTGGGCTCGGCGGGCAAGGTGTTGGGCCTCTGCAGCGTCAGGCGCTCCCCGTCGTTATCGAGCGTGAACGCGCCCGCGTACACGGCGCAGCCGGCAGGCACGTTCCGCGCCGCCCGGAAAGCCTCCGCCGACAGGCGGTTCGTGTCCGCGATCAGCGCGAAGCCCCCGGCGGGAATGGCCGTCCCGTCCGGGAAGGCGAAGCCCCCCGCGCCGTTGAGTGTCCACAGGGACACGTCCACGGGCGCAGCCGTGATGTTGTGCAGCTCGACGAACTCCGTCAGATTGGTCGGCGGGTTATACATGATCTCGTTGATGACCACAGGTCCGACGCGCGGCGCGGCGTTCGTGGCCCCGATTCCCGCCCGGAACTGGGACACGTTGGCGGGATTGTCCACGCCGAAGGTGCGCGCCGAAAGGGCGACATGCTCCGGCCCGTCGCCGGTCCGCACGCGGCCGAAGGAAACGCCGTTCTCCATCGGGGGGATGTCGAGCGCCACGATGTGTCCGAGCAGGTTCCCGGCGGCGTCCGCGGCGGAGAGATAGACCCGCTCGCCGAACTCGCTCAGGGCAAACGGCGACACCGCGGAACCGCCGTTGAACGCCTGCTCGTAAAACACCTTGAAGCCCTGCGCGGGTATCACGGTGCCGTCCGGGATGCGGTATTTCTTGAGCTGCGCCGCATCCAGGTTGCCCAGGAGGTCGCGGGCCGCGTCGCTCAGGAACCAGCCGCCCACCGCCGCCGGCTGGCCCGACAGGTTATGCAGTTCGATCGCGTCCTCCAGCGGCGGGTCCGTGTGGGACAGGATCTCGTTGAAGACCACGGACGTGCCGTACGCGGGCGCCGGATCCTCCGCGCCGGGCGAGCCGAACAGAGCCGCGCTGGCGCGCCAGTTGGCCGCGTCGTCGGGATCGCCGTCGGTGTCCGTGTTCACGAGGGAATACCCCATCCCGTCCGGGCCCAGCACCCAGGGCGGATCGTCGTCGTATTCCACCGAAACGACGCTGCTCCCGTCGGGCCGCAGGACGCGGACCTTCTCCCCGTCGTTGCCAAGCTTCCCGAGATACACGCCGCCGTAGGCCACGCCGGGATACCGCGCCGCAAACGCGACCGGATTGCGGACCAGGACGGTGAACGCGCCGGCCGCGACCTTGAAGCCGGGCGGGAAGGTGAAGGTGATGCCGTCGCACGTTAACAGCGACAGGTCCAGCTCGGCCGTCCCCG
>JAHFSX010000031.1 GCA_023269675.1 Verrucomicrobiota bacterium | reverse complement strand
AACAGCCAGACGGTCGGCCAGCTCAAGCGCGGCACCACCGGCGCGGGCACGCGCATCGTCACCAGCGCCGCGCCCGCCACGCTCACGGTGAACGGCACCGCCTCGACCACCTATGACGGCCTGCTGACCGGCGCGCTGGGCCTGACCTATAACGGGCCCGCGTACACGCTGACCCTCGCCGGCGCGAACACCTACAGCGGCGCGACCACCATCAGCGGAGGCACGCTGGACATCAGCTCATCCTCCAGTCTCGGCAGCAGCAGCGTCATCACCGTGACCGGCGGAACGCTAAGCCTGAAAACCCAAACCGGCGTGGCCGACTCGGCCAGCCTCCGCATCGCGGACGGCGGCGGCGCGAAGGTCAACATGAACTCCGGAATGACCGAGACCGTGGGCACGCTCTATCTCGGCGGCCGGCGCCAGCGGCGCGGAACGTATGGCGCGACTGCCGAGAGCGGCGCGACGACCGTCGACGCCGTCCATTTTTCAGGCACAGGCGCCATCCGCGTCCTGTACGGCCCCGAGTCGGTCATCATGGTCCGGTGACGCCGTATCGGGTTTCGTCGGGTGTCAAGGCAAACAGTAGTAGAGCGCCTTCTCGGCGCGCTTGGGGTCGTCGCCGACAATCAGGTGGCGCTCGAACGAGGCGTAACGCAGGTCGTGAATCTTCTTGCCCTTGTACTCCAGCCAAACCGGCCCCACGCTGAACTGGTCCTTGCCCGCGCCTTGCGCGGCCGCGCGGAGCGTCACCCGGTTGAACTTGCCCAGCCGCTCCCGGGCGATCCCGACAGACAGCAGGCTCTCATTGGTCGTGCCGGCAGGCATCACAGCTAAAGGTTCCCCGTTGAAAAGAACCGTATCGTCCGCATCGATCCCCCGCACCTGGAGCTTGATCGTTGCCGGCGCTTCCGCCGCATACGCTTCCGTGCGTCCGTTGGACACGAGGTAGCGGATCTCGAACGCGCCCGTCTGGCCGCCCCGCCGCGCCGTGACCTTCAACACGCGGTCTCCGTCGTAGGCCTGGCGCGTATCGAGCGCCCCTTTCCAGATCGACCACAGTTCCTCGCGGGAGACCTGCTCCAGCGTCACAGGCTGGCCGGCGAACGATGCCGCCGCCTCGACCGGCTGACCGAAATCGACGATCGCCACCTCGACCTCGACCGCTCCCGACTGGACCGCCGTGGCCAGCGGCCCGACAATGGAGACGGGGCTGTCTCCCTCACGGTTGGTGTAGACCGTCTTCAGCACGCCATCCCGCACCCTTACCAGGCGGAACCCTTGGGGCGTGCCGTCAATGTTCGGGCCGCTCCACCACGCCCCGCTCAGGGCGCCGCTGACGTAGACAGGAAACCCCGCAAGCTGGGTGGTGAAGGTCCGGTGCAGGTGGCCGCAAAAAGCGCCGAGGACCTTGCGTCCGCGCAGGACGTCCGCCAGTTCACGGGCGTCACGCAGGTCAGGGAGCGACTGGTGGCAGAAGAGGACGAGGGGCTTGTCGGCGGGCTGGTATTGTAAATCCGCCGCCAACCACGCCAGTTGATCCCTTCCCAGTTTTTCCTGATAGGGCAGGGTCGTGCCGTCCAGCGCCACGAAATGCACGCCAGCCCAATCCCATGAGTAAAAGGTCGGACCGAACACCCGCCGGTAAAGGCCTTTGCCGTAGAAGGGGTGCGTCTGATCGGCGTCTTTGACGTTGTGCGACACATGTTCGTGATTGCCCGGCAGATTGAACAGCGGCGGCGTGAATGTCGCCGCCGCGCCGAGGTACCGGTCATATTGCGCCTGGGCTTTATCCGGCGTCACCACATCCACGCCGCTCACGAGGTCGCCCGTGTTCACGACAAAGTCGAACGGCACCGGCAGTTGCTTGAGGTGCTCGGCAAACCGCTTCATCAGATCGTCGCGCCCGATGTGGCCGTCAGTGATCTGGATAAAGGTGATGTCGGCGGCTTGCACGCGGGGAACCAGGCCGAAGTCCACCCGGCCCGTGCCGTCCGTGCTGCGCCAGAAAGCCCCGGCTGCGGCATGGTCGCGCGGCACGCTGATCCAGACCAGCGCGGTCGCGTTCGTGTTCTCCAGGCGGTAGTTGCCCGCAGCATCCGTGACGGCCACGCGCAGTCCGTCACTGACCAGCACGCGCGCGATGCCGCTCTCGTCGGCATCGGCCCGTCCGTTGCGGTTCGCGTCGCCGTAGACCCGCCCTTCGACAACCACCGCCGCGGCGGTGTGCCACGCCGCAACCGACGCAAAGAGGACCGCCAACAAGAAATCCGTTTTCATGCCGACAGTCTAACACCCCCCTGCGATCCGTTCAATCGGCGGCGTTCATCTTTTCAGCCGGCAGGGCCCGTCCAGCAGCCGGCGCAGCTCGGCGCATACCGCCGGCGTGTAGTTGCCGTAATCGACACACTCCATGCAGACCCCGTCTGCGCCCTCTTCCCAAGCGGTCTGAAGCAGCCGGCCCGCGATCTCGGGCGCACCCTGTTTCGTAGCCGCCTGATACGAAGGGATTCCCCGCTTCGTGAAGTCGTACATCTGCACAGGACACAGCACCTGACTCTTTCCCGCACAGAAACCGATCACACTCCGGTAGATCTCGCGCGTGCTCTCGAAGGGGCGGGCCTTGTCCCAATTCACACTCATGACCACCACCGTGTCCACCACGCCCTCATTGACCAGCCGCCGCCAGTCCAGGCCTCTGCTCAAGAGCGTCGCATCCGGCGCGTCGTCCAACGGTCCCACCTCCGAAACGCCCACCATGAGCCTGACCTTGCGCCCCGACGCGTTGAGGCGCTGACGCAACGCGACGAAATAGGCATGCGTGGTCTCGGCCACGAAAGCGCACCAGCGCGGGTCGCTCGCATCCGCAGGCGGCTCCGTGTGATACTTTGCGCGCCACCGTTTGATTTCCGGCTCCACATACTCGTACGCCGGCCCCCAGGCGCCGCCGCGCCAGGAGTCGATGAAGAGGTGATCCGCATCCCGCGTCAGTAGTTCATCCGCCAGCCGCAATTTGTGGGCCACGACCTCGGGATAGGCCAGGCTGCAGCGTCCCGCCCAGACCTGTCCGTCCGACGTCGCGCCCCAATACTGCGGATGCTCCAAATTCCATGCGCCGAAGGTCCAACTCGCCCAGTGGGTCTCTTCGAACGGCCAGTGCACCCCCGCCTGCAACCCGCGCTCGTGGCAGACGCCCAGGATGTGCCGCAGAATGTCGGGCTCCGCCTCGTAATAGCGCAGCCACCCGTGCACCGGACGGTTGTCCGGCAGCCGGCGCTTGTCGAGCGGCGCCTCCACCCGCGGATCGCGCTCCTCCGCACTTTGATAGCGCAGGGTCGCGCCGCCGCAATTGCGCCAGAGGATCGTGTTCGCGCCTGTCAGCAAGACATGCTCCAACACCGCGACATTGCCCTGCGCGGTCTCGGTGTCGAAAAGGAACCGCCCCTCTTTTGTCGCCGTCCTTGCGAAGTCGAAGCTGTCGACCAGCGCCGCCGCTTCAAACCGTCCCGCCGCCGGGGCCCACGTGCAGGCCAAGGCGAGCCCCCCCGCAACGAATGACTGAACAGCCTTCGGTCCAAGCAACGTGCTCCGCTTCATGGCGTCACCTCCGCGAACAGCTCTGCGCGCGTCGGCGCATGCTTGAGTCCGGGGGGAAAGCCGCGGCCGCTCTCAAACGCCCGTATATTTCCGCTGAACTTAAAGCCCCCGCTCCCCGGACGGCCCAGACAAACACTCTGCGCGGGACCGTACGCCATGCCCGCCCCCGCGCCGCGTCCCGCCTGCAGTTCCCCGTCCACCCACATCCGCAGACGGCCCGCCGCGTCGCGCTGCCCCGCCACCGTGAACACGGCGCCGCGCCTCACGGGCTTGTCCGACGCCACGCCCACATACAGTCCCTTGGGATCGCGGGCGCTGAAGCAGAGATGACCGCCTTCGTTGACAAAGAGCTGCCAGCCGAGCGGATGTTCGGCATACCGGCCGACCGCCGCGATCCGCGGTCCGCCGCCGACCTCCGAAACCGCGAGGGTCATCCGCACGTAGAAGGCGTCCGCGCCGAAGTCCAGTCCGGACGGCTTCTCGAACGCGACCGACCCTTTGCCGCCGAGCACAAGCCACCCGTCCGGCGACCACGCCACATCGCCCTGCACCGTCCCCGGCACCGCGCCCCGCGCGCCCACCAGGCAGGCCAACGCATTCGTGACCGCCAGACGCGCCGCGACAGCGGTGACCTCCTGTGCGGCGGGAACCGGCGGGACCGCCGCAACCGGGCGCACGCCAATGCGCATGCGGTAGAGCTTATAGAAACCCGTGCGGTTGTTCTCGAAGACCAACTCCCGCCCGTCCGGCGACCAGGCCGGGCCGCGCGAATTTCCGGCGCCCGTGTCCAGCCGTGTCAGCGCGCCCGCACGCGGCTCCAGCACGTAGACGCCCCAGCCGGGATCTCCCCTGCGAAAACCAGTGAAGGCGATGTGCCTGCCATCCGGCGACCAGCGCGGCGCATAGGCGCTCATCACGTTCGTCGTCAGCGCCACGCTGTTCGCGGGATCGTCCGGCCGTCCCGCGTGCAGACTCCAGTTGCCGCGGAAACCGTCGAGCTGACTCCAGAGCAGGCTCTTCCCGTCCGGCGCGAGCGACGGCTGAACCGCGCCCGAAGAGGGCCCGTCCAGATGCAGCACGCATTCAGGCATGCCGCCCGGCGCGAGCGGCAGCCGCCAAAGCGAGGCGCTGTTTTCGGTGTTGTCGCGCGTGGACGCGTAGTACACCGCGCGGCCATCCGCTGTGACGGAAGGCGTGTAGTCGCGCCAGTACCCTTGCGTCAGCGCACGCGAAGTGCCCCTCTCGAGCACCCGCAGCCCGAAACCGTTCAGCGAGCGCGCCGCGGCGGCCTGCACGGCCGTCTCCGGCCGATGGCCAAACGCGTAGACCAACGCGCCTTCCGGCGTCCACGCCGGATAGCACGCGTGCCCGGCCCCCTCCACCACGCCTGTCACCTTGCGGCTCTTCAGATCCAAAACCGCGATGTCGAGATCGCCTTTTCTGTCCGTCTGAAAAGCGATGCGCTGTCCGTCAGGCGCCCACGCCGCCTCGGTGTCGTTGCACGCGCCTGAAGTCAACGCCTCAACCGGGCCGCGCCGAAAACAGAAAGGCTCTTCCGCGTCGATCGCACGGCACCCGACAACCCCGCCCGCCAACAGCAGGCTGCAAACAAACAGCCGCAAACCGACAGCGGCGCGCCTTCTTTTTTTCTGCATCCCGTCATGCGCGGACATGGGCACTTCCTCTCACCAAACGTCATAATGAACGACGGACCTGACAAGCGTGTAGTTTGACACCCGGCGCCCGTCGTTGTAAAGTCACGAAACCATTGTTTTATGTCCTGGAGATAGAACCCATGCGTATGCGCTTACTTGCCTTCGCCTGTATCATACCCGTCAGCTATGCCTGCGCCGGACCGGAGATCGCGATGATCACCGAGCCCGCCTGCAACGGCGAGGTAGTCGTCATCACCGGCGATGGGTTCGTCAGCGGCCAGACGCTCGTGAAGGCCGCCTGCCTCGGCGCGTATGACGCGAAGCGGCCGCAAGATCCGCTCACGCTGCTCGACGCCATCGGCCGCGTGCCGGAACTTCCCGCGACGCCGCCCGCCGACGCCCGCGACTGCAAGCTCCTCGGCTCCGGCGAGGGCTTCCTGCAGGTCGAGTTCCGCTGCCTGCCCCAGCCGTGGGTCCGCGCGCCCTTCACCGCGGCGGTCTGGGTTGGCGACGGCGCCACCTGGAGCCGCCCCTACCTCGTGAACCGCCCGCAGGCCCAATGGCTCTCCCCGCAGACGCAGGCTCCGGGCGAACCGGTGCGAGTCTTCGGCCGCACCTTCGCGTGGGGCTACCATCTGCCCCCCGCGCTCGCGGTCATCCGCCCGGCCGGAACCACGAACGCCATTCCCCTGCGCCTGGCCGCCCAGCACCATGAGGACGGCAACACCGAGCGCTGGTCGCTCTCGGCCTGGCTGCCGCCCGACCTCGCGCCCGGCGACTACGAACTCATCGTCCACGGACGCCACGGCGGCGCATACGGCTGGTCAGATCCGCTCAAGCTGACCGTCGCCGCCAAACCCGCCGCACGCCGCGTCGTGAACGCCCGCGACCTCGGCGCGAAGGGCGACGGCCTCACGGACGACACCGCCGCGCTGGAGGCCGCCTTCAAGCAGGCCGCGCCCGGCGGCACCCTGCTCCTGCCGCCCGGCACCTACGCCCTCTCCAAGACGCTTGAAATACCCGAGGACATCGTGCTCCAAGGCGCGGGCATGCGCCAGACGGTCATCGCCAACCTGCAGGTTCCCACCATCGAGCCGCGCACGCTCACCGAAACCCGCAGCGCCTTCGAGGGCCGCGACCTCTTGCGCGGCATGCGCACGTTCGCGCTGCGCGATCTCACGCTGCGCTTCATGCCCGCCAACGGCTCGGCGCTGTGCGTCGGCAAAGACCCGCAGTGGTCGGAGGACGTCTCCCTTTACCGCGTGCGCCTGGAAACCCAGCAGGACTTCGGCCTCGCCAAAGACCATCCCTACTGCGCCCGCCCGCTCAACATCGTCAAGGCCCGCCGCTTCAGCATGGTGCGCTGCGAGACCTACGGCCCCGGCGGCGCCAGCTGCGAGCGCAAGGTCGAGGAGAGCCTCTTCGCGCAGAACATCTTCCAGACCGACCGCGCCTGGCGCGGCCACGGCTTCAAGTTCTGGGGCGCGGAGCACGTGATCTTCGAGGACAACCGCCTCACCGGCGACACGCGCGGCCTCGTGATGCAGACGCACTTCGGCGTCAACTACCAGAACTTCATCGCGGGCAACACGGTCGAGCGCACGGTTCTCGGCGGCAACGCGGGCGAGACGTTCCTGATCGAAGGCGCGGGGCTCCTCTACGAGAGCCGCGTCGCCTCCGCCAACGGGACCTCGCTGAAGACCGAGCGCTGGCCGCAGCTCCGCGGCAGGGACGCCGCCGCCGCGGAGTGCGTCGGACGCTTCGCGGTCATCGCGCGCGGCCGAGGGCTGGGCCAGTGGCGCCGCATCGCAGCCTGCGATCCCGCCGCGCGCGAGCTGCAGGTCGATAAGCCGTGGCGCGTCACGCCGGACGCCACCAGCGTCGTGGTCGTGATGAACGGGCTCATCGACACGGTTTTCGTGAACAACCAGGAGATCGACTGCGGCAAGGGGCTTTACATTTACGGCGCGGGCGCGGTCAACTGCGTCGTCGACCGCCACCTCTGCGACCGCACGATGGGCGTCACGCTCATGACGCATGACGAGCGCCAAAGCGCCGACCCTGCCGAGCGCGAAACCGCCCCCGACTTCTTCAACCTGGTCCGCGACTGCCGCATCCACGGCGGCGGCGGCATCCTGTGCGGCGCGGGCGGCCGCCTCCCGCTGGAGGAGGAGCGCGACGCGCCGCTGGCGAACTTCGCGAACCGCTTCATCGAGAACGAGGTCCAGGGCGTCACGCCCTTCAGCGGCACGCAGTACGGCGCGAACTGGACCTGGGGCGGCGGTTGGGACCACGTGATGGCCGGCATCAGCGTGATCCCCATGGACTTGGGCCTCAAGCCCGGCGGCGCCACCAACGGCCCCGCGCGCATCACGGCCAACGTCTTTCTCAACAACGGGGTTTTCGGCGCGCGCATCGGCGTGGGCGTCAGCCAGCGCGCCTCAGACACGCTCTTTCTGCGCACCGCGCTTTATGACGTGGCCGTGCCGCTCGTGGACCGCGGCCGCGCGACGCAGAGTCTCGAAACCGCGCTGCGCACCGACGAGGCCTACAGCCCCGAGCGCGGCCCGATCCGGTAAATGCAAAACCACCAAGTCACTAAGCACCCCAAGAACACCAATTTTTTGGACGGGCGGCCGACGACGAGCGGTTGCAAGCTGGATAAGCACCGGAGCAAACCGCAGATTGACGAATGACGAGTTGCGAATGCTGAAGTGAAGAGTTTCAACTGCGTCGCAGCGGAATTGACTTCGACCTTCTGCGGTTCAGTATTCGGCGATCTGCGGTTCACTCGGGTTGCGGGCGCAGGTCCGCGTTAGGGCTGACCGGAGTTGTCAATGGAAACCGCAGCCGGCAGCGCGAACACTGGCAATCAGAAATAAAAACACTCAACGCTGAAGTGTTGATAAACGACACTTCAGCGTTGAGCGTTGGGCGTTGCGCGGTATCTCGCGCTTAGCGCTGCACGCGGGCGTTGCCCTTCCAGATGCTCCAGACCTGCTCCTCGTCCGCGGGCAGGGCGTAGTCGACCATCATGGTGGTCGCCAGCGCGCCGGTCGCCCAGCCGAACTGGATCCACTTCTGCGGCTCCCAGCCCTTGAGGATCGCGTAGAGCATGCCGCCGACGAAGCCGTCGCCGCCGCCGATGCGGTCCATGACCGTGATGTCGCGCGGCTCGACCACGTGCCACTCGTCGCCCGCCGCCATGAGCGCGCCCCACAGGTGGTGGTTCGTGTCGACCACCTCGCGCAGGGTCGTGCCGTAGGTCGAGGCGTTCGGATAGGCCTTCTTGACGCGCTCGATCATGCCCTTGAAGCCTTCGATCTTGGCCTTGATGTCCTTGCCGCCCGCCTCCGGACCCTGGACGCCGAGGCAGAGCTGGAAGTCCTCCTCGTTGCCCACGAGGATGTCGGCGACGCTGGCGATCTCGGCGAAGATGGCGGAGAGCTCCTTCTCGCGGCCCTTCCAGAACGAGGCGCGGTAGTTCAGGTCGAACGAGATCTTGGTGCCGTGCTTCTTGGCGGCGCGCGCCAGCTCCAGGCAGAAGGTGCTGGTCTCGGGCGACAGCGCGCCGATCAGGCCCGACAGGTGGACGATCTGCACGCCCTCCGTGCCGAAGATCCGCTCCAGGTCGAAGTCCTTCACGTTCAGCGTCCGGCCGACCTCGCCCGCGCGGTCGTTCCACACGCGCGGCCCGCGCGAACCGAAACCGCTGTCCGCGATGTTGATCTGGTGACGGTAGCCCCAGGGGTCGGCCTGCGCGACTTCGACGCCCTCATACTCCATGTTGCGGCTGCGGAGGTTGTCCTTGATGAGCTGCGCGATCGGGCTGCCCTTCACGAAGGTCGTCAGGACCTTGACCGGCAGCCCCAGGTACGAGGCGACGCTGGCCACGTTCGTCTCCGCGCTGGTGGCCTGCATCGTGAACGTCCCGCCGCAATGCACCGGCTGCCCGTTGGCGGGCGTGATCCGGATGCCCATGCTCGTCGGCACAATCAGGGCGTACTTGCAGTTCTTCCTCAACTCGATCTTCATCTGATGCTCCTTTTGATATTCACACTCCGCAACAAAAGTGACAACGCGCCTCGAAGGCCTCGTTTCGCGTGCTTATACCAACCCGTGTGGTGAAAGTCAAGGCCACCCATAACAGGCCGCGCATAACTTGAAAAAAGGCGTGACCCGACGGGGCTACTCTCCGTAATGGGTTCTCGCACGGTGGACATACACCGTATGATTTTTCGCCGACACGGAATAAACGATGCGGTCGCGGATGGACAAACGATAAGAAAAGAACCCCTTCAGGTCACCCACGAGAGCCTTGCCAACCGCGGGATCGGCAGAAATAACCTGTTCGAGAATGTCTTTCAGCTTGGCCTTGAGTTTGGGTGTCAGCTTTTGAACATCCTTGGCCGCCTCCCGCGTGAACCGGATTTCATAGGGGGCCGCCATGTGTTATCCTCCGAAGACGTCCTTCATGGAGACGGTGTCGCCTTTGTCCATTTGCTTCTTAGACTTGGCGATACTCTCACGAAATCCGGGAATGGAAAGAAGTTCCACGGTCTCCATGATCTCCTCGTAATCCGCTTCCGACATCATGACCGCCATGCCTTGCCGGTGCTGGATACGGAAGATCTGATGCCCTTCAGCCGCGCCTTTCACAAGGTCGAAGAAGTTCTTTCGTGCAGTCGTTGCCGTCAGTGTCGTCATGGCTTACCCCCTATGTACGCATTAATGTACGCTTTTGACGGAGGCCTGTCAAACCGCTCCGGCGCCCGACACATCGGAGCGGCCGATACCTGTCATTGACAAACGACACCGCCTCTTGGTAAATGTGTCACCTATGACTATCACCTACGCCCCCTTGCTTTCCGCAGCCTACACCGCCGCCCTGCAGGCCCGCGAACGTTTTGTGGCCGCGGCGCTCAAAAGCATCCCGCTCGAGGGCTCGTTCCGCTGGACCGAAACCATGACGGCCGACGGCGGCGAGTACATCACCCTGCGGCACGTCTGCGCTGACGACCGCTGCGTCGTCTGGTTCACGCACAAGGAGATCCAGCGCGCGTTCACGGAAGCGCGCATCACCACCCTGATCCGCGAGCAGAAGCGCACCGTCCCCGGACAGGAATAAAGGACCGCGCCTCCCCTGCGCAGGGATGCGCAGGGCACATCCCCGGATGTGGCACGCCCATCCTTGGGCGTGCGGGAGTCCCCGCCTCACGGGCGCGTGCGGCCGTCAGCCTTGGCCTTTTCCAGCAGCGCCCGCAGGGCGGCGACGCGCTCAGGCTGCTGGCCGGCCAGATTGTTCGCTTCACGCGGATCGGCCGCGGTGTCGTACAATTGCGCCACGTTCCAGCTGCCGTTGTCGGACCCGCCTTTCACGAAAGCGTCGGGATCGCCCAGCAGCCCCGTGTCCGGCCGCTGCGGGCCGTTCCTCTTATTGTTTTCGGGAATGAACTTCCACACGCCTGCGCGCACGGAGAGCACAGGGTCCTGCGAGATCAACGACGCGCGGGCCGGCGCCTTCGCGTCGCGCAGCGCCGCCGCGAAACTGAAGCTGTCCGGCGCGTCCGCCGGCGACAGGGCCTGCCCGGTCAGCGCCGCCGCGGTCGCCACCCAATCGACGAGACTCACCAGCGCGGAGCTCTCCGTGCCCGCCTTGATCTGTTTGGGCCAGCGCGCGATGAACGGCACGCGGGTGCCGCCCTCGTAGGCGCTGTACTTGTGGCCGCGGAACAGCCCCGCCGGCCGGTGCGCGCCCAGCCGCTCGACCGCCTGGTCTTTGTAGCCGTCGTCCAGCACGGGGCCGTTGTCGCTGCTCAGGATGACCAGCGTGTCGTCCTTCAGGCCGCAGCGGTCGAGCGCGTCGAGAATCGCGCCGACCTGAAAGTCGAACTGCACGATGGCGTCGCCGCGCGCGCCCATCGAGGTCTTGCCCACGAAGCGCGGGTTCGGCACGCGCGGCACATGGATGTCATGCGTGGCGAAGTAGAGGAAGAACGGCTTGTCCTTGTTGCGCTCGATAAAGGCCGAGCCCTTGGCCGCCAGCGTGTCGGCCATGTCCTCGTCCACCCAGCGCGCTTTTTTGCCGCCGGTCATATAGCCGATGCGGCCGATGCCGTTCACGACCGTGTAGTGGTGGCCGTGCGACCAGTCCAGCTTCAAGCCGGCGCGGTCGCGCCGGCCGTCCAGCTCGCCGGGGAAGTTCTCGCCCTGCAGGTCATAGCTCACCTTGATCGGATCGGCGGGGTCGAGTCCCACCACGCGCTGGTTCTCGACATACACGCACGGCGCGCGGTCGCCCGTCGCCGGCAGCAGGAAGGAGTAGTCGAAGCCGATCTCGCGCGGCCCGGGCGCGATCTCATGGTTCCAGTCGATCCGGTCGCCGCCGAGCCCGAGGCCCAGATGCCACTTGCCGACCACGCCGGTGGTGTACCCGGCTTTCTTCAGCACCGAGGGCAGCGTCGCGCGGCCCGGCTCGATGAGCAGCGCGGCGTCTCCCGGGGCGATGCCCGTGCCTTTCTTGCGCCAGGCGTACTCGCCCGTCAAGAGCGAGTAGCGCGTGGGCGTGCAGGTCGCGGCCGAGGCGTGCGCGTCCGTGAAGCGCATGCCCTCGCGTGCGAGCCGGTCGACGTTGGGGGTCGCCACCCCCTGCGCGCCGTAACAGGCGACATCCCCCCACCCCAGGTCGTCCGCCAGGATCAGGACGATGTTCTTCGGACGCGCGGTTGCGCCGCCTTCCGCCGCCCGGCCCGAAAGGGCGGCGCCCGCCGCCGCCATGCCCATGCCGCAAAGAAAAAGCCTGCGATTCATTGTCAACCTCCACAATATGCGCGTGATTCTAACACAGCTCAGCCCGCTCTGAAAATGACGGACTTGCACCAATAAACCCATTGCCTGAAAACGGTTTCTCTCTTATGATGGGTCGCATCTGTTATGTCTCTGTGCGCCACACCTCTACCCCCCGCCTGCGAAAAGGAACTCCAGCGTGTCATCGCGCTGGTCCCGGACTCTGACCTTTCGCTGCTCGTCGCCACCGAGCCGGCCTTCCAGGCCGGCGGCTTCCGCGCCGGCAACGTCGCCGTTTTGCGCGTCCGTCTCCAACAGATAGCCTGCGGCGCGGCGGAGGTCTCCGAGACCCTGCGCCGGACCCTGGCCCGCCGTTCGCGCTCGCGCACCCTGACGGGCCTGCTTTCTCCCGACGCCATCGCCGAAGCCCGCCACGCGCTCGCGGCGCTGCTGGGCAGCCCCGTGCTCCTGGTCGCCTTGCTGCTCGACGAACGCCAAGAGGTGCGCGACAAGGCCGAAGGCTGGATGCAGGCGCAGCAGCCTTTCCTGGCCGTCGATCCAGCCGAGGCGCTCGTGCGCTTGCGCGACCTGTTCGCGGGCCTCAGCGAGCTGCTGGGCAGCGCCGCGCCCTCCGGCGCGCCGCTCACCCGCGAGGCCTGGCAGGGGCAGAAGGAGCAGCTGGAGAACCGCCTCCACGATCTGCAGACCGAGAGCCGCCGGCTCAAGGGCGTCGACGACCGCCTGACGCGCGTCGCCACGCTGCTGAAGGCCTGCGAGCAAAACCTGGCCGAAACCCGGCAGAAGGCCGAGACCGCGGACAAGACGGCGCGGCAGAAGACGCGCGAGCTGGAGGAGGCCACGGCCGAGCTCGCGCGCGAAACCTCGCGCCGCGAGGAGCGCCTCGTGGCCGCGCTGGACCTGGCGCTGGCCACCGAGTTCCACGGCTGGCTCGCCAACGCCCGCGCCGTGGAGCTCGCGGCCGCCGACCCCGCCCCGCAGGCCGACCTCCTCGCCCAGGCCGAGGCCGCCCTGCAGAAACAGGGCGCCGTCGACCGCCACAGCGGCAACCGCGCCACGCTCGCCGAACGGCTCGAACATCTCGAGGCCTCCCTGAAGCGAGTCCAGTCCGCGCTCCGCAACGCCTTGCGCCAGACCCCCGAGCTCAAAGCCGTGGAGACGGCCCTGGCCGCTGAAATCCGCGGGCTCACCCGCCTGCTCGAGCCCGACGCCGCCGCCACCCCCCTCGAAGAGGCCCTCCTCACGCGCATCCACGCCGCACGCGACAACGACCTGCCGCGCCTGCGTGAGCTGCCCGAGCTGTTCGCCTCCCTGCAGGTGCTCGACGACAAGGCCATCGCGCGCCTGCGCCAGGCGTTCCAGAAACGTCTGGCCGCGGTCCAGGCCGTGGGCGTGCCGCCCGACCCGCGCATGGAGGAGCGGCAGAACGCCTCCACCCAGCTGGGCCGCGCGCTGGCGGGACAGGCCCCCGCCATCCTGTTGGTCGACGGCCACAACGTCCTGTTCGGCCTGCCCGCGCGCTACATGCCCGCGCGCGGCACCTCGCTGCCCGATGCCGATAAGCGCAAGAGGCTGACCGACGACATCGTGCGCATCACCGCGCCCAACCCCTCCGTGCGCGCCTGGGTCGTGTTCGACGGCCCCACCCGCAGCGACACGCAGGCCTCGCCGAACGTGCGCGTCACCTACTCGGGCGGCGAGGGCGACCACCGCGCCGACGGCGTGATCCTCGACAACCTCCGGTTCTTCAAATCCTCATCGCCGGACACCCTGGTGATCCTCGTCAGCAACGACAACGACCTCTGCGCCGCGGCGCGCCGTCTCGGCGCGCTCGACATCGCGGTCCTCGACCTCGGCGCCTTCCTGTAACCGGTTACTCAAAACACCATAATGACTCATGAAAAAGAATCCAGAAGTCAGAATTCAATATTCCTTATGAATATCCCGAGCCGCGGGTTATTCTGGATGCTGACTCCTGGATTCTGCCTTCCTTATCGCACTTAACAACCATGCAAACATTTCACATCACCGACCTGCCCCAAGCCCACGTGAAGACCGAAACGTTCCTCGACGGGTCCGTCGCGGTCGTCTCGCACTCCGGGCTGCACCCCACCGAAACGCTGCTCATCGGACGTCTTCCGCACCTTGCCGTCAAGCCCGCCTCGCTCCTGATCGCCGGTAACCGCACGGGCGCCGCCGCGATGGTGGCGTCCACCCTCTTCCCCGAGTGCGCGATCGCCTGCCACGCCTTCGACCTGCACCACGCCCGCGCCATCCTCCGCAACTTCGCGGCCAACCGGCTCTCGTTCGACTTCAAGCACGATCCGTTCGTCAGCACCGCCGGGAACAAAGTGACGAACACGGTCGAGGACGCCAAGCCGCGTTTCAGCGTCGCCTGCACCGCGTCCATCCCGGCGGGCAGCTACGACACCGCGCTTTTCATGGCCACGCCCGGCACCATGACCGGCGAGCTCATCCTCGACCAGCTGGAGGACATCCACCAGAACCTCGCGGTCGGCGGCATCTGCGTCATCGCCTGCGAAGCGGACAGCAGCCTGCTGTTCAAACAGGTCAAAGGGCTGTTCGGCAACATCTCGATCCATTACGACAAAAAAGGCCTCTCCTGCGTGACCGTCCGCAAAAGGGAGCCGCTCCAAGAGGCGCGCGATTTCAGCGCCGCCTTCCCGGCCTCCTTGCCCGGCGGCGAAAAGTACACGCTCGTCTCCCTGCCCGGCGTCTTCTCCCACCGCCGCACCGACGCGGGCGGGCTGGCGCTGGCCGAAATCGCGGCGCGCGAACTCACGCCCAACCAGCGCGTGCTGGACATGGGCTGCGGCTGCGGCGTCGTCGGCATCCTGCTGGCCAAGAGCCAGCCGAACGTCCGCGTGACCTTTGTCGACTCGCACGCCCGCGCCATGGCCTCCACCCACCGCAACATCACGGCGCTGGGACTGGAGAAGACCGAGCTGATCCTTTCCGACGAAGGCATCGGCAAAACCGGCTTCGGCCTCTTCGTGGGCAATCCGCCCTACTACTCCGACTTCCGCATCGCGGAGCTGTTCCTGCAGACCGCGCACGCCACGCTGCGGCCGGGCGGCACCTGCCTGATCGTCGCGAAAGCCGCCCGCGCGCTCGAGGAGCTCCAGAACGGGGTTTTCGGCAACGCCGAGGTCCTGCCGCGCCGCGGATACGGCGTGGTCAAAAGCCTGCGTTAAACGCTCGGGCGCGCATCCGGCGGCAATAAGTGCCGCCGTTTGACGTTCTTGCATTTAACCCACATTGCACAGGGAGAGAAATGGCATGAACGTACGACGGTTGTCCTTGATCGCGCTCGGTTTTCTTTTTTGCGGCCATGCCCGGGCGGCGGCGTTGCCGCGCCTCAACATCCTGTTCGTCTTCGCCGACGACTGGGGCCGCTACGCCAGCGCGTACGCGGCGGTCGACAAGACGCCCTCGGCCAACGACGTGATCAAGACGCCGCACGTGGACCGCGTGGCGCGCGAAGGGGTGCTCTTCCGGAACGCCTTCGTCAACGCGCCCAGCTGCACGCCGTGCCGCAGCTCGCTGCTCTCGGGCCGCTTCTTCTTCAACACCGGCCGCGGCGCCATCCTCAACGGCGCGGTCTGGGACCCCGCCATCCCGAGCTTCCCGCTGCTGCTGCGCGACGCCGGGTACCATATCGGCAAGAGCTACAAGGTGTGGAGCCCGGGCACCCCCGCGGACGCGCCCTTCGGCGAACAGCAGTACGCGTACGAGAAGGCGGGCCGCGCGCCGAACAACTTTTCCGAAGAGACCGAGAAACGGCTCGCCGCCGGGCTCGGCGTGGCCGCCGCCCGCCAGGAGATCCTCGCCCAGGTGCGCGCCAACTTCGACGCGTTCCTCGCCGCCCGCAAGCCGGATCAGCCGTGGCTCTATTTCTTCGGCCCGACCACCACGCACCGGACCTGGGTGAAGGGCTCCGGCAAGCGGCACTGGGGCATCGAGCCCGACGCGCTCAAGGGCAAGCTCCCGAAATCGATGCCCGACGTGCCCGAAGTGCGCGAGGACACCGCGGACTACCTGGGCGAGTGCCAGTCGGTCGACGCCTGCGTCGGCGTGCTGATGCAGCGGCTGGAGGAGTCCGGCGAGCTCGAGCGCACGCTCGTCGTCATCAGCGGCGACCACGGCTTCCCCGGCGTGCCGGACGGCAAGTGCAACCTCTACGACCACGGCACCGCCGTCGCCCTGGTGGTCCGCTGGCCCGGCGGCAAAGCCGGCCGCGTGGTCGACGACTTCGTGTGCCTGCCCGACCTCGCGCCGACCTTCATGGAGATCGGCGGCGTGACACCGCCCGCCGGCGTCACCGCGCGCTCGCTCCTGCCGCTGCTGCGCTCGGACAAGGACGGGCAGGTCGACCCGGAGCGCACCTGGGTCATCACCGGCCGCGAGCGGCACGTGGCCGCGGCGCGCGACGGCAACCTGCCCTATCCCATGCGCGCCCTGCGCACGCCGGACTTCCTCTACATCCGCAACTTCGCGCCCGACCGCTGGCCCATGGGCGCACCCATGGCCGCCGCAGGCTCGGACGCGTTGCCCGCCGAGCGCCTGGAGAACGACACCTTCTACGCCTTCCCCGACATGGACGCCAGCCCGACCAAGGCGTGGCTCATCATGAACCGCGACCTCCCCGCGTGGCAGTGGCACTTCCAGCGCGCGTTCGGCAAGCGCTCCGCCGAGGAGCTCTACGACCTGCGCAGCGACCGCGACCAGACGCGGAACTTGGCCGACGACCCCGCCTACGCCACGCAGAAAGCCCGCCTCGCCGCGGAACTCATGACCCGCCTCCGGACGGCGGGCGACCCGCGCGTGACCGTCAGCCCCGTGCCGTTCGAGAACCCGCCCTTCACCGATGCGGGCGCGAAACAGGCCATGCCCGGACAACGGCCCAAGAGGCAGAAGGCCAAATGAAACACAGGCGCCGCCTGCTCATGCTCTTGACGGCCTTTGCCCTCACGACTCCGGGCAGGGGTGACACAGTTTCAAAACCCAACCTCCTGTTCATCCTCACCGAGGACCAGGGCGCGCATCTCGGCTGCCTGGGCACCCCCGGGCTGCAGACGCCGAACATGGACGCGCTGGCGCGCTCGGGCATGCTTTTCCGCAACGCCTTCGTGGCCTATCCGGTCTGCTCCGCTTCGAAGGCCGCCCTCTACACTGGCCTGCACAGCCACATGAACGGCCTGCTCAACAACACGCCCAACTACCACAAGCCCGCGGCGCGCCTTACGGAGGCCGAGAAGAACAACCCGCTCTACCGCCGCAACCGCATCCGCGACGGCCTTCCGACCTGGGTGGAACGGTTACGGGACGCCGGGTATTATCAGGGCGTCACGCACAAGCTGCACGTCGCGCCGGTCGAGAAATTCCCGTACGATGAATTCCTGCAGCACACCGGACGCGAAGCCATGGAGGGCTTCCTCCGGCGCGCGGCGAAAGCCGGTAAGCCCTGGCACCTGTTTTACAACATCTCGGAATCCCACCGGCCCTTCCCCGACAGCGACCAGGTGAAGATCCGCGTGGACCCCGGCGCCGTCAAGCCGCCCGCGTTCCTGCCCGCCACGCCGGCCGTGCGCCAAGACTGGGCGGAATACCTCGCGGCGATCGAGAAGGCCGACCGTCTGGTGGGTGAAGCGCTGGAGGCGCTACGCGCCTCCGGCCAGGAGACCAATACCCTCGTCGTCTT
Source organism: Verrucomicrobiota bacterium (assembly GCA_023269675.1). Classification (GTDB taxonomy): domain Bacteria; phylum Verrucomicrobiota; class Kiritimatiellia; order RFP12; family UBA1067; genus JAHFSX01. Next base: position 60,909 of record JAHFSX010000031.1, on the reverse strand, counting down.
CATGGGCGACCACGGGCCGGCCTTCCAGCACGGCAAGATGACCCTCCACGACCTCGGGCTGCGCGTGCCGCTCATCGTCCGCGCGCCGGGCCAGGCGGCTGGCATCGGTAGCGGCGCGCTGGTCAGCGAACTCGACCTCGGTCCCACGCTGCTGGACCTGCTGGGACTCGCCCCGCTGCCGGAGACACACGGTGTTTCGCTGCGTCCCGTGTTGGAGGGCTGCCCGGCAGCGAAAGGCCATGACTTCATTTTCGCCGAGATCTCCGACCGCGGCGTGCTGCCGAACGGCGGCATGCAGGAACGCAGCGTCTGCGACGGGCGCTGGCATCTGATCTACCGTGAGAAGCTCACGCCCCCCTGGCGTCAGGTCAACGCCGACAGCAAAGAGCGGAAACTCTGGGGCAACCGCAGCTACGGCGAGACCGTGCGCGTCAAGGAGCAGTTCCCGTGGCTCTTCCAGGTGCTGGCCGAGATGGACCCCCAGAGCCTGGGCGGACGCGTACCGGCCCTCGAGCTCTACGACCTGCAAACCGACCCCGACGAACTTGTCAACCTCGCCGACCGCGGCGCGGCCCGGCCCGCGCGCGACCGGCTCTTCACCGCTCTCCTCCAATGGGTCAGCCGCACCGCCGACACCTCGGTCCAACCACCGCCCTCGTTATAGGAGTAATCGACCATGCCGAATATGCTCGCACACCTGCTCGCCGCAACGCTCGTTCCCCTCTGCCTCGCTTCTTCCCCTGCGCGGGCGGCCACCCCGCTCCGTCCCAACGTCGTCTTCATCCTCGCCGACGACCTGGGCTGGGCGGACACCACGCTCTACGGCCAGACCAAGTTCTACCGCACGCCCAACCTCGAACGGCTCGCGAAGCGCGGCATGACCTTCAACCGCGCCTACTCCGCCAGCCCGCTCTGCTCGCCGACCCGCGCCAGCATCCTCACCGGCCTCAACCCCGCGCGCATCGGCATCACCTCGCCCGTGTGCCACGAAACCGAGGAACGACTCCAAGCCACTTCCGGTAAAAACGGTCCCGCCGGCAACAAAGCCACGGTCTGCACCTCGGCCACGCGCCTCAAAACCGAGTACGTCACGCTCGCGGAATCGCTCAAAGCCGCCGGCTACGCCACGGGGCACTTCGGCAAATGGCACCTGGGGCCGGAGCCTTTCTCGCCGCTCCAGCAGGGCTTCGATGTGGACGTGCCGCACTACGCCGGCCCCGGTCCGGCGGGCAGCTACGTCGCGCCCTGGAAGTTCAAGGATTTCGACGCCGACCCCGGCGAGCCCAACCAGCACCTCGAGGACCGCATGGCCAAGGAGGCGGTCGCGTTCATGGAAAAAAACAAGGAGCGCCCCTTCTTCCTCAACTACTGGATGTTCTCGGTCCACGCGCCATTCAACGCCAAAACCAACCTGATCGAGAAATACCGGTCACGCGTGAACCCCGCCGACCCGCAGCGCAGCCCGACCTACGCGGCCATGGTCGAGTCCATGGACGACGCGGTCGGCACGCTGATGCGCACGCTGGACCGCCTCGGCCTGACGGACAAGACCCTCATCGTCTTCTTCTCCGACAACGGCGGCAACATGTACAACGAGGTGGACAACACCACGCCCACCAGCAACGCGCCCCTGCGCGGCGGCAAAGCCACGCTCTACGAGGGCGGCGTCCGCGTGCCCTGCGTCGTCTGCTGGCCCGGCACCGTGGCCGGAGGCTCGCGCAGCGACGCGGTCATCCAGAGCTGCGACTTCTATCCCACCCTGCTGGAGATGCTCGCGCTGAAACCCGCCGAGGGCCAGCGCTTCGACGGCATCAGCATCGTGCCCGCCTTGGAAGGCCGCCCGCTGCAGCGCGAGTCCATCCTCACCTTTTTCCCGCACGATCCGCGTGTGCCCGAGTGGCTGCCGCCCGCCGTGTCCGTGCTGTGCGGCGACTGGAAGCTGATCCGGATCTTCCACGGCGGCGAGCAGGGCGCCCACCGCTGGAAGCTCTTCAACCTCGCCAGCGACCTCGGCGAAACGCGCGATCTCGCGGCGCAGGAGCCGCAGCGCGTGAAGGACATGGACGCGCGCATCGACGCATTCCTGCGCGACACCCACGCGGTCGTGCCGCTGCCGAATCCCGCGTTCGATCCCGCGGCCTACCGCCCCGATCTGGAGGGCGTCCCGCAAAAGGAACAGCCCAAGCCGGGCCCCGAGGCGCAGAGCGACTGGAAAGCGCGGAACTGCACGGTCGCTTTCACCAACGGCATCGTGACGGTCCGGGGCACGGGCGACGCCCCTTTCCTCGGCTTGGCCGCGGGACTCACCAGGGGGCCGGCCGCCGTGCGCCTCCGGGCGCGCGCCGCTGCCCCGGGCCCCGGCAGGCTCGAAGGCCTGTCCGGCGCGGGACAAGACGCCTCGCAGTCGGCGCCGTTCGAACTCAGGGGCGGCGACTGGCAGGTGCTGACGGTCAACGTTTCCGAGAGCTTCCCGCTCAACATCCTGCGCGTGTATCTGCCCGCCCAGAAACAGCCCGTCGAGGTCGACTGGATCGAGGTCAAGCGTCCGTCCGACGCCAAACCGCGCCGCTGGAACTTCTGACCTTTTAGAAACGCCCCGGGGGAGACCGATTCTGTCATGACTAAACTGATCGCCTGCCTTCTCATTGTGGTTACGGGCGCGGCTGTGGCCGGAGTGACGGAAACGCGGCGCCGCGTCGCCCTGATCTCCCCGCCCGCCGTGGCCGGCGCGCTGCGCGACATGGCGCAGCTCTGGCCGGAGCGTTGCGGAGATTCCGCGGCGCCCGCCTGGCTCGCCACCCTGCCTGACGACCGCGCCGCGCTGCTGAAACGGCTGGACGCGGGCGAGGCCCCGGCCGCAGCCGAAGGCGACGCGCTGGTCGCCCGCGTGCGCAGCGCGCTGCTGGCCCTGCCGCTCCTGGATGCGGACCGGCTGCTAGCCGTGCGCCGGAGCGCGAACAATCTGGCCCTGCCGACCAACTGGAACAACCTCCGCGAAACCAGCCGCAAGGGCCTCACCAACCAGATCGTGACGCTCACCGCCCTGCGCGGCGCGCCGCAGCTCTCCGCCGTGTGGCAGCCGCCCCGCGCCGCGGACTACGCCGGCGACCTCCAGCTGCACTGGGACGCGCGGCGGCTGATGTTCACCTCCAACAACGCCCGAGGCAATTACCGCGTCTACGAGCTGGATCTGGCGCGGCCCTCCGAACCCGCGCGCGAGATCACCCAGATCCCCGACGACGATGTGGACAACTACGCCGGCTGCTGGCTGGCGGACGACGCCGCGCTCTTCCTCTCCACCGCCACCATGATCGGCGTGCCGTGCGTCCGCGGCAGCTCCTACATCGGACACCTGTACAAGTCCGAGCCGTCCGGCGGCTCCATCCGCCGCCTCACCTTTGACCAGGAGCACAACTGGTGCCCCACCCTGCTGGCCGACGGGCGGGTGATGTACCTGCGCTGGGAGTACAGCGACATCCCCCACTTCGTCTCGCGCATGCTCTTCACCATGAACCCCGACGGCACGGGCCAGCGCGCCCTGTACGGCAGCAACTCCTATTGGCCGAACTCCATGTTCTACGCGCGCCCGATTCCGGACGACCCGCGACGCTTCGCCGCGGTCATCAGCGGCCATCACGACACGACCCGCATGGGCGAGCTGATCGTGTTCGATCCGGCCCGCGGCCGTTCCGAAGCGGACGGCGTGGTGCAGCGCATCCCCGGCCGCGGCCAACCGGTCAAGCCGGTCATCGCCGACCGGCTCGTCAGCGACTCCTGGCCCAAGTTCCTCCACCCCTGTCCCCTGGGCGGCAGCTACATCCTGACCGCCTGCCAGCCCGACGCCAAGGCGCCGTGGGGCCTCTATCTGGTCGACCTTTTCGACAACATCACCTTGATCTACGAGGAGCCCGGACAGGCGCTGCTGGAACCCTGTCTGTTGCAGCCGACGCACCGTCCGCCCGTCGTCCCCTCGCAAGTCGAGCCCGGCAAGCCGGCGCTCGTGAAAGTCGTGGACGTCTACGAGGGCCCGGGGCTCGCGGGCATCCCGCGCGGCACGGTCAAAGCCCTCCGCGTCATCTCCTACGCCTTCTCCTACCGCGGCATGGGCGGACAAGTCGACCGCGTCGGCCTCGACGGCCCCTGGGACGTGAAGCGCATCCTCGGCACGGTGCCGGTGGCCCGGGACGGCTCGGCCTATTTCGAGGTGCCCGCCAACACGCCCGTCGCCTTTCAGCCGCTCGACGCCGGCGGCCGCGCGCTCCAGCTCATGCGCAGCTGGATCACAGTCATGCCGGGCGAACTCCAGTCCTGCGCCGGCTGCCACGAGACGCAGAACTCCGGCTCCGGCCTGCGCCAACGCATGGCCGCCCTGGAGCTTCCCCCCGCGCAGATCACCCCGTGGTACGGCCCGGCGCGCGGCTTCTCCTTCAACCGCGAGGTTCAGCCGGTCCTGGACCGCCTGTGCATCGCCTGCCACAACGGCTCCGATCCGAAGCGGCCGGACTTCACCCTCCGTCCCGATGCGCGGGCCGGCTCCGCGGCGGCCTCGTACAACACGGCCGCCCACTTCCCGCCCGCCTATCTGGCCTTGCGCACCTACGTGCGCGGCCACACCATCGAGAGCGACATGCACCTGCTCACGCCCTGCGAGTTTCACGCCTCCACCACAGAGCTGGCGCGCCTGCTCGAAGCCGGCCACCACGGCGTGCGGATCGACGCCGAAGCGTGGGACCGGATCAATACCTGGATCGACCTCAACACGCCCGCGCACGGCACCTGGACCGAGAACGCGGGCGAGGCGCGCGTGGCCCCGTGGTCCGCCCGCCGCCGCGAGCTGATCAAGCGCTACGCGGGCGTCGAGGACGACCTGGAGGACGGCGCGTACCGTCAGTCATGGGCGTCAAAACCGACCTCGGCACAACCCGTGGAGGGCGAGCGTCCCCGCGAGCCGCACGCATCTAAAGACGGCCCGCCCGAGACTCGCCCTCCGCGAATCGCGCCCGCAGCCTTCACGCCGGAGTCCAAGAGCGTGGATCTGGGCGAGGGCGCGGTCCTGCGTTTCGTGCGCGTGCCGGCCGGCTCGCTCACCTCCTCGTCCGGCGCAACCCGCACCTTCGCGCGGCCGTTCTGGATGGGCGCGTGCGAGGTCCGCAACCGCGACTACGCGCGCTTCGATCCCGCGCACGACAGCCGGATCGAGACGGGCGAGTTCCTGCAGTTCAGCGAGCGGGAGCGGGGCTGCCCCTGCAACCTGCCGGACCAGCCGGTCTGCCGCGTCGCGCAAGTCCGCGCCTCGGCCTTCTGCGCGTGGCTCTCCGCCCGGGCCGGCCTGCGCTGCCGCCTGCCGACCGCGGCCGAGTGGGAGTGGGCGGCGCGCGCGGGCTCCGCCGCGCCGTCGGGCTGGGGCGCCGCGACCAACGACTTCTCCCGGACGGCCAATCTCGCCGACCAGAACCTGCGGTCGGTCATGACGCTGGGCTGGGGTCTGCCCTCCGGCGCGATTCCGCCTTACCGGCCGGCCGCCACCAACGTGAACGACGGGTTCCGCGTCTCGGCCCCGGTCGGCTCATTCCAAGCCAACGCCTGGGGCCTGTTCGACACCCAGGGCAACGTCTGGGAGTGGACCTCCGACGCGACAGGCGCCGGGCTCGCGGCGGCCTGCGGCGGCTCCTGGTACTCCCGCCCCGAGAAAGCGCTGTTCGACGCCCGCGTCACCTATCCGAACTGGCAGCCGGTCTACGACGTCGGGTTCCGCGTCCTGGTCGACGACTGAACGCAAGTTCGCGCGAAAAACGGGTTGCGGGGGCATGCGGGCAAGCGGTATCATACCAGCAACTTAAGACTGTGAGCGTGCCAACGTATGAATGATCCAGAGATCCGTTTCTACTTCCTGCTGTTCGCCTTCTTTTCGACCTGGTTCGGCGCCTGCGTGGGCAGCTTCCTGAACGTGTGCATCTACCGCATTCCGCGCGACGAATCGGTGGTCACGCCGCGCTCGCACTGTCCGCACTGCAACACGCTGATCCCGTGGTATCTGAACGTCCCGGTCGCGAGCTGGCTCTGGCTGCGCGGCAAGTGCGCGTCCTGCAAAGGCCCGATCGCCTTCCGCTACACGCTCGTGGAGTTGCTCACCGCCATGCTCTTTCTGGCGGTCTTCATGAAGTGGGCCGCGCCGGCGGCCATGCACATGCTGCCGATCGCGCACCCGCTCATCGTCCCCATCTACTGGCTTTTCCTCGGCGGCCTGGTCTTGGGCACGTTCGTGGACTTCGAGCACTTCATCATACCGGACTCGGTGACCATCGGCGGCATGGTGGCCGGCCCGGTCCTGAGCGCCCTCGTGCCCGCCCTCCACGGGAAGGCGATCTGGTGGCAGGGCCTGGCCACCTCGCTCATCGGGCTGGCGGTCGGCTTCGGCCTGCTCCAGGCCGTGGCGTGGATCGGCACCAAGGCCTTCAGGAAAGAGGCGATGGGCTTCGGCGACGTCAAGCTGATGGGCGCGATCGGCGCGTTCCTCGGCTGGCAGGCGGTGCTCTTCACGGTCTTCGTGTCATCGCTGCTGGGCAGCGTGGTCGGCCTCCTGCTCATCGCCTTCGGCGGCGTCAAGCTACAGAGCCGGATACCCTTCGGCCCCTACATCTCCGGCGCGGCCCTGATCTGGGTCTTCTGGGGCCCGGCCCTGCTCGCGGCGTACCTTAAACTCATGCAACGGTGAGTCCCGCATGGTCAAAAAAAGCTACCTCTCCGCGAACGACCTGGTCCGGGACAGCTTCCGGCTCGCCCGCCTGATCCTCGACTCCGGGTGGCTGCCGGACGACCTGATCGCCCTGTGGCGCGGCGGCGCGCCGGTCGGCATCACGGTGCACGAGTTCCTGTACTACCACGGGGTGCGGCCGCGCCACCGCGTGCTCAAATGCCAGTCCTACACCGGCATCGCGGAACGCGACCACGACGTGGCCTTCGAACACGCGGACGACATTTTCGGCTCGGTGGTGCCCGGCTCGCGCGTGCTGGTGATCGACGATGTTTTCGACACGGGCAACACCGCCCGCGCGGTCTTGGCGCGGCTGGCCGCGTCCGGCGCCGAAGTCCGGTTCGCGACCGTGTACTGGAAACCCGACCGGAACCAGACCGCCCGCAAGCCCGATTTCTACGTGCGCGAAACCGACGACTGGATCGTCTTCCCGCACGAGCTGGACGGCCTGACGCCCGACGAGGTGAAGCTCAAAGACCCGGTCATCTACGACCTGCTCGTGCCGGGGCTGTTGAAAACCTGAATCCAGGTAATTCCCCTTTAACAACCAGACATCTGCTTCGGCTGGCAATCACCCGCGGACGACACGGAGGTCGTCCCTCCAGAAGAGAAAAGCGCGTCTGCTTGCTCTTTGGAGGGTCGGGCTCCGTCCCGGCCGTGTTCGTGAAGTGTACAGATATTTAAGGGGCACTCCACTTGCGAAGCGGCCGCAGGCCATCGTACCATTGGCCTCGACCTGAGCAAGAGCAAATCGGGTTGAGGTTTTCACTTGCGACGAACAGGGTCCAACTCGTCCCCGCAAGGGAGAATGAACGCGAGGTGAGGTTTAACCATGAGGCCTAGCCAACCCGTTAGCCAATACCAAGGCACGGCATGACAGATTTTGGAATACCAGAGTGGTTTTACCGTGAGAATGAGCGAATTGACAAAACGAAAGATTCCAAATAGTCCCCTTCAGTAACGGCTACTCCGTGCCTAGCGGACGACGGCTAGGCCCCGGAAGTACAGAGAGGAGCGCACGATGAGCAACGAACAGGTGGCACCAGAGACGAAAGGTATTACGGTGAAGCTACTTGCAACAGTTGACCTTGGCCCTGAGATCGAGGGCATGACAGGGCACCAACTTCGGATGCGGATGGTGACCTTCGAGCCTGGAGGCGTCTTCGGCCCGCTTCACGACCATAGAGGCAGACCAGGCACCGTCTACATACTGCAAGGCACGATCACTGACCATCGAAATGGAGTCGCTACGGACTATGGGCCGGGGGTGGGCTGGCCCGAGGACAGGAACACCACACACTGGCTTGAGAACAAAGGAACGATTCCGGCGGTGGAGATCTCGGTCGATATAGTCAAGCAAGCGTAAGCTCAGGCCCGACATCTAGCACGGTCGGGCCGAACATGCGGCTCAACCGGTCGCGCTTCAGCCGGCTTCGTCGACTTGCGTGCGCTGGTTTGCAAATCTCGCCGGCGCCGTGTCACACCCAACGTCACACGTGCAGTGACAAAAAATGAGAAGAGGCCACAAAGGCGCAGAATGAAGGGGTTGCGCCCGAAACAAGGTTGTTTGCGCCTGGCGATCCCCGTCCAAAGCGAAGCGGGCGCGGCAGGGCGGACTTGGACTTTTCAGCGCGTACCCGCGCGGCGCGGCGGCCGCCGCGCGAAAAGGCCGCGCCCCGGAGCGGCCTACGGCTCCCAGCGCTCTTCAGCCTCTTCGGCGCCGGGTTTCCATTTGGGGCGGTGACCGAACAGCACGGTGCCGAGCCGCACCCAGGTCGCCCCCTCCTCCACGGCGACGAGATAATCGTTGCTCATGCCCATCGAAAGGTTGGGCAGGCCGATGCCGAACTGCGACGCCCACCGTTCGCGCAAGCCGCGGAGTTTGGCGAAGACCGGCCGCGCCAGCTCCGCGTCGGGGCAGAACGGCGCCAGGGTCATCAGCCCGGTCAGGGTGATGTTGCGGCAGCCGAGCGCATACTCGATGACCTCCGGCGCCTGCGCGGGCGAGAGCCCCGACTTGCTCGCCTCGCCCGACACGTTGACCTCCAAGAGGATCTCGGGACGCTGTCCGCACTCGTCTGCCACCCGTTCGATCTGCTCCAGCAAGCGCACGGAGTCCACCGAATGGATCACCGAGAAGAGGTCCAGCGCCGGGCGCACCTTGTTGCGCTGCAGGTGGCCGATCAGGTGCCACTCGGGGCCGCCCACGCACTCGGGGATCTTCCAGGCGGCCTCCTGGACCTTGTTCTCGCCGAAGCGGCGGATGCCCGCCTCCCACGCCTCGCGCACCACGTCCGGCCCGAACGTCTTGCTGACGCCGATGATCTCGACCTCGTCCGGCTTGCGTCCCGCCTTCGCGCACGCCGCGGCGATCCGCGCCTGCACGCCTTGCAGAATCTCGGCCATGTCGGATGTTTCGCTCATAAGGCACCTTGCTTTCGGCGGCTCGACAGAGTCTCGCCCCCCATGCTCTGCCATTGATTGGAGGGCGAGCGTCCTCGCGAGCCGCGCCGTATCAGTCGCAGGCCGTGCGCCCGCTGATCGCGCGCTTGAGGGTCAGCGGATCCGAGTAGCCCACGCCGCTGTCGGCGGGCAGGCCGAAAGCCAGGCGCGTCACGCGCACGCCGGAGGCTTTCAGGAGCTCGCCGATGTAGCCGGCGGTGGCGTCGCCCTCCATGTCGGTGCTCAGCGCCAGCAACACTTCCTTGACCTGGCCGTGCGCGACCCGCGCGGCGAGCGCGCGCAGCCGCAGGTCAGAGGGCCCGGTCTGCTTCGCGGGCGAGAGCTTGCCCATGAGGGCGTGGTAGCGGCCGTTGAACCCGCCCGAGCGCTCGATCGAAAAGATGTCGGAGGGCTCCTCCACCACGCACAGCAGCGTGTCGTCGCGCGCCGCACCGGTGCAGAGCTTGCACGGGTCGTGCTCCTTCGACGTGAAGCCGCCGCAGACCGAGCAGCAGCAGACCGAGGTCCTCGCCGCCTGCATGGCGGACACGAGGGTGTCCAGCAGCTCCGGCTTGCGGAGCAGTGCGAGGGCGGCGCGCTCCGCGGAGCGCCTTCCCAGGCCCGGCAGTTTGGCCAGCGACCGGATCAGATTATCGACCGCAGGCACCATGGACGCCTACCCTCCGAACATGTCGCCCATGCCGGAGCCCTGCATCATCTTGGCCATGGCTTCCTGGGTCTGTTTCTTCACGCCCTTGAGCGCGCCGTTGACCACGTTGTTCAGCATGGTCTCGAAGCGCTCCGGCTTGCCGGCCAGCACTTCCTTAAACGCCTCCTGCGACACCTTGAGCGACAGAATGGTGAAATCGCCCCGCGCCACGCACGTGATGCCGCCGTTGGCATACTCGCAGGTGATCTTCTCGATCTCGGCCTGAATGCGTTTCGCCTCTTTGCGCATCTGCATCGCCTGCTTCACTTGATCCAGCATACCCATACGTCAACTCCTTAAATTGTGGCGTGCGCGCGCGCGCACTCTGTTCTGGTTTAATCGAAGGCGAAGTTTAATACAAACCCGCCTCAGGCCTCAAGCCCGTTTGCGCACTTTCTGAAGGGCGAAGGCGAGCAGCTCGTGCAGCTCGGTGATCCGCAGCCCGTACGCGCCGGCCAGATAGACGCCGCCGAACACCGCTCCCGCGATGCCCAGCTTCAGCAGGTCGCCCACGCGGCCGGAGAGCCCGGCCACGGGCGCCACCTGATGCAGGACCAGCCAGCTCAGGCCGGACGCCAGGCCGGCGGCCAGCGCCAGCCGCGACAGGAACGAGAGGGTCGAAAGAAACGGGAAAACCGGCGCGCTCTGCTTCAGCATCTCCACCAGCGTGACGCACTTCAGGGTGCGCGACAAGGTGAAACCGCCCGCGATGAAGGCGAGCAGCACCAGCTCGTGCCCGCCGCAAACCTTGAGCCCGATCCAGCTGATCGCGATGCTGAGCGTGGAAAAAACGATCCCGACCACGGTCACCGTCACCATGCGCCGGTTCGCGAAGAAGGCCTGCATCGCCAAAGTTTCGATGGCCGCCGCAGGCAGCACGAAGGTGTAGAACGAAAGCGAAAGCGCCGTGCGCTGAACCGCCACCGCATCGAAATGGCCGCCCTTGAAGAGCAGGGACGTGAGCGGCACCGCCGCCACCGCCACGAACAGCGCGAACGGCGCGAAGACCGAAAGCAGCATGCGTCCGAAGCGGGTCACCAGACGGCCGAGACTCGCGTGATCGTTCTGGTCCACCAGCTCGCAGAAAAAGGGGAACACCGCGATCGAAAGCGTGTAGGGCACGAGGAACAAGAGCGTGTTCTGCAGCTTGCGCCCCATGGAGTTGGCCTGCATCAGCCCCGACTCGTCCAGCGCGCTTAAGATATAGACGTTGTTGTAGTCGTCGCGGACTTTGGCCATCAGGATGCCCGCCAGCAGGGGCAGCGCCAGCCAACACAGGCGCCTGAAAGCCGGATGCGAAAACGCGAACGCGGGACGGAACATGTGCAGCTTGTCCCTCAGGCCGCACAGATGCGTGCCCACTTTGCACACCGAACCCGCCACCAGGCCCCACATCAGCATCTGCGCGTTGTCGCCTTTGAGAACCGCGCCGCCGATCAGGAACAAGACCACGCAGAACTTCCAGACCGCATCGCCGAACGCCGCCAGGAAGAAGCGCTTGTAGCCGTTGAGCAGCACATAGGTCGTGGAGCCCAGCGAAAGGCCGATCACCGCGGGAGCCAGCGTCCGCACGCTCTTTGCCGCCAGCTCATATTTCTCGGGCGACGCGTTCGCGCTCTCGCGAGTCAGTATGTCGACGATCGTGTGCGGCGCGACACACAGCACGCCGGCCACGATCACCAGCACGATGAATTGCAGGGTCAGCACCGTGTTGGCGAACGCCCAGGCGCTTTTTTCCGACTCGACGTCCAGCTCGCGCATGAAGACCGGCAGGAAGGAGGGCCCCAGCACCTCCTCGCCGATCAGAAACAGCATGAAAATGACGCCCTCGAAGGCGATCACATACACGCTGTCGAAGGTGCTCCGCGGCAGGTAATGCCCCATGACCATCGCCTGGATCAGGCCCGCCAGCTTGAACAGCACATGCGCGATCAGCACGAGCATGCCCGCCTTGAAAATGCGCTTTTCGAGACTCGTTTTATGTTCCCCCATCCGTCCCCCCTTGGTGAAACAATCCCCAGCCCCGGCGCCGGCGCCCCCGCCCCGGCATCCGGCGCACCCTACTCCATCATCTGCATGTCGCACAGCCTGCGGTAAACCCCGCCCGCCGCAGAAAGCTGCTCATGCGTCCCGCGTTCGACGATGGCGCCCTTGTCCATCACCAGGATCTGGTCGGCCTTGCGGATCGTGCTCAGCCGGTGCGCGATCGCGAAGGTGGTGCGGTTCGCCATCAGCTTGTTGATCGCGTCCTGCACCAGCCGCTCCGTCACCGTGTCCAGCGCGCTGGTCGCTTCGTCGAGAATCAGGATCGGCGGGTTCTTGAGAATCGCCCGCGCGATGGCCACGCGCTGACGCTCGCCGCCGCTCAGGGCAAACCCCTTCTCGCCCACCACCCGGTCGTAACCTTCGGGCTGCGACAGGATAAAGTCATGCGCGTTCGCCATCTGGGCCGCGGCGACCACCTGCTCGCGGGTCGCCTGCGGCGAACCGTACGCGATGTTGCTGGCGATGGTGTCGTTGAAGAGCACCGTCTCCTGCGTCACCACGCCGATCAGCCGCCGCAGATCGCCCATGTCCATCTGCCTCAGGTCGACGCCGTCCATCGTCACCGCCCCGGAAACGGGATCGTAGAACCGCGCCAGCAGGTTGGCCAGCGTCGTTTTTCCAGACCCCGTCGCGCCGACCACCGCCACGATCCCGCCGCGCGGAATGTCGAACGAAACGTCCTTGATCGTCAGGTCCGGGCCGGCGTTGTATTTGAAGGCCACATGTTCAAACCGCACGCGGTCCTCGAAACCCGACTTGCGCACCGGGTCAGCCGCCTCCGGCAGGCTCAGGTCGGTATCCAGCAGCGAGTAGATCCGGGTCAGCGCCGCGCGGCCGCGCTCGACCTGCGCCTGCACCTTGCCGAGCTGTTTCAGCGGGCGGTAGGCGACCAGAAACGGCACCAGCAGCGGCGCGATCTCGTGGATGGCCAGGTGCCGGAAGTAGCAGTAGACCACAAAGAGCCCGACCAGGAGAATGCCCATGCACTCGACCGACGGCGTGATGAGCAGCTCCATCCGCACGGCGCGCAAGACGCTCTTCACATAGAACTGGTTGGCCTGCCGGTAGCGCTCGATCTCGTAGGCCTCGGTGTGATAGGCCTTGACCACCCGGATGCAGGTGAGGTTCTCGTGCATCTTGGACGAGATGAACGAGATGCGGTGCAGCGCCTTGCGCGACCACTTGCGCACCAGATTGCCCAGCGCGGCCATCGGCACGAGAAACAGGGGAAAGCCGACCAGAACCAGGACCAGGGTCTCGACCATGTCGTTTTTGATCGCGAAATAGATCACGAAGCCGACCGCCACGAGAATCTCGAACGGCGCGCGGCACAGGTCCGCCAAGGTGTGCGCGATCACCATGTCGACCTGCTGCGGGTCGCTCGTGCAGCGGCTCATCAGCTGCCCCACGTCCGTACGCCCGAAGAAATACAGGGACTGCTTCTGCAGATGGCTGAACAGGTCAATGCGGAAATCCTGCACCACCTTGGCGCCTGTCCAGCGCAGGAAGTAGTGGTTCAGGTACATGGCCACCACTTTGACGGCCATGATCAGCGGCATGATGAACAGGCCGATCAGCAGCAGCTGCCCCGTCATGTGACCCTCGGCATCACGGAAGGTCACGCCGCAGCGGTTGCCGAACTTCTCCACCTTCTGGAACCAGCTGGGCAACTCGTCGGAGGACGCGGCCGGCTGGCCGCGCTCGTCCTGCTTGATCAGCCCTTTCAGGCTGTCGTCCAGGTCGCCGCCGTGTTTGGGCTTTTCCCGCGCCGCCCCCTCCGAAACCGCCGCGGCGCCTGCGGCGGCCCGCTGCGCGCCCGCCGTCTGAAACTGCTTCAGCGCCGGCTCGACAATCTGAAACACCGGCACCCACGATCCGGCCGTGACCGACCCGGCCAGCAGCCCGGCCAGCAGGCGGTAGCGGTACTTCCGCGCATACTGATACAACCGGCCGTACGCCTGTTTCGCCGTATACTCTCTGTCAAAAAACTCCATAGTTATCCGTTCGCCGTCAAATACCGTTCCGCTTCCAGCGCCGCCATGCAACCGGTGCCGGCCGCCGTCACCGCCTGCTTGTAGTGGCGGTCCTGCACGTCGCCCGCGGCAAACACGCCGGGCAGCGAGCTGCGCGTGTGGGTCGTCACGATGTACCCCTCGGCGTCCACATCGATCTGTCCGGCAAAGGCCGCCGTGTTCGGCGTGTGCCCGATCGCGATGAACACGCCCTCCACCGCCCGCTCGAAGCTTTCGCCCGTCACGACGTTCTTAAGCCGCAGCCCCGAGACCTCGCCCTTGGCGGGATCGAGCACCTCCTCGACCACCGCGTTCCAGACCACATCGATATTGGTCGCGGCAAACACCCGGTCCGCCATGATCTTCGAGGCGCGGAAGGCGTCGCGGCGGTGCACCACCGTCACCTGCGAGGCCAGCCGCGACAGGTAGAGCGCATCCTCCATGGCCGTGTCGCCCCCTCCGATCACCGCCACGCGCACGCCTTTGAAAAACGAGCCGTCGCAGGTGGCGCAGGCGGAAACGCCCTTCCCCATCAGCTGCTGTTCCGAAGGCAGGCCCAGATACCGGGCGCTCGCGCCGGTCGCGATGATCACCGTCCGGGTCTGCAGCTCGCCGTTCATCATCAGCGACACCTTCTTGGCCTTGCCCGACAGGTCGCTCCCCGTCACCTCATCCATCATAAACCGCACGCCGAACCGCTCCGCCTGCTTGCGCATGGTGCTCACGAGCTCGGCCCCGTCGACCGCCTGCTCGAAGCCCGGAAAGTTTTCCACGTCCGACGTCTGCGTCAGCTGGCCGCCCGGCTGCATGCCGTCGATCACGACCGGGCTCAGGTTCGCCCGCGCCGCGTAAATGGCCGCCGTCAGCCCTGCGGGCCCGCTGCCGATAATCACCACATTTTCCATGTTTGAAACCTCATTCAAAAGTGACGCGGAATCAGCTCTCAACATGCAACGCGCAACCCCCAACGTTCAAACGGCACTGAAGTCTCCTCAGAGTTAGGCGTTCGGCGTTGGGCGTTGCACGTTTGCCTTACGTGTACCGCAGGACCTCGTCCACCGTGGTATAGCCGTCGAGCACATTGCGGATCGCGTCTTCACGAATGGTCCGCATGCCGAGTTCCCGCGCCCGCTCCCGGATGAACAGCGTGGGGCGGCGCTCGTTGATCATGTCGCGGATCGGGTCCGTCACGCGCAGGTACTCGAACACGCCTTTGCGTCCCTTGTACCCGGTTCCGTTGCATTTCGTGCAGCCCCGCCCGTAATAGAAGGGCCGGTCGCCCACATTGTCCCGCTTGAGATCCAGGCGCTGCAAGGTGTCCTCATCCGGCATGTAAGGCTCTTTGCAGTTCAGGCAGACGGAGCGCACCAGGCGCTGGCCCAACACCGCCTCCAGCGTGGACGCGATCAGATACGGCGCCACGTTCATGTCGATCAGACGGGTCACCGCGCCCGAGGCGTCGTTCGTGTGCAACGTGCTGAAGACCAAGTGACCGGTGAGCGAAGCCTGCACCGCGATTTCGGCGGTTTCCAGGTCGCGGATTTCGCCGATCATCATCACGTCCGGATCCTGACGCAAAAACGCGCGCAGCACTTTGCCGAAGGTGTTGCCGGCGCTCGGGCTGATCTGCACCTGAACGATCCCGTCAATGTCGTATTCGACCGGCTCTTCGGCGGTCAACAGTTTTTGGTCGATCGTGTTGATGCGCTGCAGGCAGGAGTAGAGCGTGGTCGTCTTGCCGGAGCCCGTGGGGCCCGTCACGATGAAAATGCCGTTGGGCTTCTCGATGTCCATCGTCACGTCTTCGTAGACGTCCTCGGGCAGCCCGACGTTCGAGAGTTCGAGCGACACCACGCTGCGGTCCAACACGCGCAGCACCACGCTCTCGCCGTGCGCGGTCGGCAGGCACGAGACACGCAAATCCACCGAATGCCCCGCCACCGTCAGCGAGATGCGCCCGTCCTGGGGGACGCGCCGCTCGGCGATGTTCAGCCCGGACATGACCTTGATGCGCGAGATGATCGGCAACGCCAGCCGCCGGGGCGGCGGCGACATCTCGTAGAGCGCGCCGTCCACGCGGTACCGGATCTTGAACTCTTTTTCAAACGGCTCAAAGTGGATGTCCGACGCCCGGTCCGTCACCGCCTGATACATCACCAGGTTCACAAACCGGATCACGGGGGCCGCGGCGGCGGCCGACTCCAGGCTCTTGTCGTCCGGGTTCTCGTCGATGTTCAGCGACGTGTCCAGCGCCAGATCCGTCTCCAGGCTGTTGAGCATGTCCGAGACGGTGGAGCTCTCATCGCCGTAATACTCAGCCACGAGCTTGCGCACGTCGCTCTCACGCGCCAAAACGAATTGCACGTCCTTGGTCAGCACGAACATCAGCTCGTCCATGACGTGCGGATCGATCAGGTCACTCGTCGCCAGCGTGATCGTCCCGGCCGTGGCGTAAACCGGCAGCACGTTGTACATGCGCGCCACGCTCGCGGGAACGCACTGGATCACATCCGCCTCGGGCGTCACGACCGACAGGTCGATCACCTCGCACCCCTGATAGGCCGCCATCATGCTCAGCAGGTCGTCCTCGTTCAAATACCCCATGTCGATCATCAGCTTGCGGACGGGCTTGCCCGTATTGGTATGCTCCTCGCGCAACTCGTCCGCCTGCTGCTGGTCGATAATGCCGTTGCTGACCACCAAGTCAATCAGGGGGTCATACACGGGCGCAATCAGTTTCAAAGTCTCGGCCATCTTCTACCTCCTTGTCTGCAGCTCATCCTTCAGCTTCTGGACCAGCGTGTCCGGATCCTGCGACTTGGTCACCAAATCGTCATACGAGATCATACCGCCGAGATACAATTCCAACAGATGGGAGTCGAGCGACTTCATGCCGTACTTCGCGCCCGTCTGGATATCGGAATTGATCTGGAACGTCTTGTTGTCGCGGATGCGCGACCGGATAGAAGGCGTGGAGATCATGATCTCAAACGCCGCCACTCGCCCGGGCTTGTCCACGCGGGTCAGCAGCAGTTGCGAAATCACCGCCACCAGCCCCACGGAGAGCTGCGTGCGCACCTGCTCCTGCTGATCGGTCGGGAAGGCGTCGACGATGCGGTCGACGGTCGCCGCGGCGCCGGTGGTGTGCAGCGTCGCGAAAACCAAGTGGCCGGTTTCCGCCGCCGTGATCGCCGCCTGCATGGTTTCCAGATCGCGCATTTCGCCGACCAGGATCACGTCCGGGTCTTGGCGCAGCGCGCGGCGGATCGCCTCGGCGAACGACGTCACGTCGTGCCCGACCTCACGCTGCGTCACCACCGACTTTTTATGCGGGTGATAATACTCGATCGGGTCCTCCACCGTGATGATGTGCACGTCGCGCTCTTTGTTGATGATGTCGATCATGCTGGCCAGCGTGGTCGACTTGCCCGATCCCGTCGGCCCGGTCACCAGGATCAGGCCGCGCGGCTTGAAGAGCATCTCCTGCACCTGCTCCGGCAGGCCGATCTGCGCCAGCGTCAGCAGCTTGTTGGGGATCTGGCGCAACACGATGCCGAAATGGCTGCGCTCCTTGAACACGCTGACGCGGAAGCGCGCGAGGTCGCCGAACGGCAGGGCGAAGTCGCAGCCGCCGCAGCGCTCGAGCTCCTGCATCTTGTCTTCCGACGAGATCGCGCGCGCCAGCGCCTCCGTATCCTCCGGCGTCAGGGCCGGACTGTCCAGCGGCGTCAAGTGCCCGTGAATGCGCAACATCGGCGGCACGCCGACGCGAATGTGCAAATCGGAAGACCCTTCGTCAACCGTTGCCTGCAGCAAATCCGTCATATTGATTTCGGTGCTCATTAGTCCGCATCTCCCATCGTTGCCCTTAAGACCTCCTCGAGCGTGGTCATGCCCGAGGCGACTTTCAACAAACCGTCTTCACGCAAAGTCCGCATCCCCGTCTCGCGCGCCCGGGCACGCAGCACCGTCACGGGCGAGTGGTCGAAGATCAGGCGCTGGATGTTGTCATCGATCTGGAACATCTCGAAGATGCCCTTGCGCCCCTTGTAGCCGGCCTGACTGCAGGCCGGACACCCCGTGCCCTTGTACATCTTCGCGTTCGTCACGTTCTTGGAAATCGAGCCGAGCATCTTCAGCTCGCGGTCGGTCGGCGTGTACTCCGCGCGGCACTTGTCACAGATCGCCCGCACCAGCCGCTGCGCCATGGCCGCCCGCACCGCCGAAGCCACCAGGAAGGGCTTCACGCCGATATCCAGCAGACGGGTCACCGCGCTGGGGGCGTCGTTGGTGTGCAACGTGCTGAACACCAAGTGGCCGGTGAGCGCGGCCTCCATCGCGATGTCGGCCGTCTCATGGTCACGAATTTCGCCGATCATCACGATGTTCGGCGCCTGGCGCAGGATCGAACGGAGCGCGGCCGTGAAGTCGAGACCGACGTCGCGGTTCACCTGCACCTGGTTGATACCGGACATCTGATATTCGACCGGGTCTTCCACCGTGATGATCTTGCGGTCGGGCAGGTTGATCTGTCCCAGACAGGCGTACAGCGTCGTGGTCTTGCCGGAACCGGTCGGGCCCGTCACCAGCAACACGCCGTCCGGCAGCTTGATCAGCCGCTCGAACTTGTTCTGATCGTCCGACAAGAAGCCCAGCTGCGGCAAGCCCAGCGTCAGGTTCTGCTTGTCCAAGATACGCATGACGATGCTCTCGCCGTGGTTGGTCGGCACCGACGACACGCGCAGGTCGAGGTCGCGCCCCTGCACCTTGACCTGGATACGCCCGTCCTGGGGAATCCGCTTTTCCGAGATCTTCATGTTGGACATGATCTTGACGCGGCTGAGAATGGCCGCCTGCAGCCGTTTGGGCGGGCTCTCCATCTGCCGCAGCACGCCGTCGATGCGATACCGCACGCGGAAATGGCGCTCCATCGGCTCCAGATGAATGTCGGACGCGCGCACCTTGCACGCCTCCATGATGATCATGCTGACGAGCCGGATCACCGGCGCGTCCGCGTCAGACCCTTCCGATCCGCCATCGCCCTTCGCCTTTTCGGAGACGTCGATCGAGCTGTCGTCCGCGCCGTACAGGGTCTCGAACTCTTCGGGATACAGCTTGTCGACCGCCGCCTTGACCTCGGCGCGCGGCGCCACCACCGCCTCGACGTTCATCTTGAGCACGTAGCGCAGGCTGTCCACCGTGTCGTAGCCCATGGGGTCGCTCAACGCCACGGTCACCGAGTCCTCCGTGCGGTAAACCGGCACCACCCCATACTTGCGGGCCACCTCGTTGGGGATCACGTCTTTGACCGCCGGGTCGATGGCGTCGGCGTTGACGTGGACATACTCCATGCCGAACTGCGTGGCGATCATCGCCAGCACGTCGTCCTCGGTCACGGCGCCGGTCTGAATCAGGATGTCCAGCGTGGTCTCGCCCTCCTGCTTGATCGAGCTCAGCACCGTCTCGACCTGCTCGGGCGTCACATAGCTCTGCTCCAGCAAGAGCTGCAAGACATAATCATCGTTTGAAGTCACAATCGTTCTCCTGTAAAACGTGCCGCAGCCCGCGTTAAGCCAGCCCCGCCAACTTTTCCGCCACCAGTTTGCCGACCAGTTGCGGATCGGCCTTGCCTTTGCTCAGCTTCATCACCTGGCCTACCAGAAATCCCGCCGCCGCCTTCTTGCC
This sequence comes from Verrucomicrobiota bacterium, assembly GCA_023269675.1. Classification (GTDB taxonomy): domain Bacteria; phylum Verrucomicrobiota; class Kiritimatiellia; order RFP12; family UBA1067; genus JAHFSX01. The sequence goes on along the minus strand of JAHFSX010000031.1, from coordinate 41,261 downwards.
GGCCCTGAAGTCCTCGACCGACTTGGCGTTGGCCGCGAGCGCCTGCTCCACGAACCCTTCCAGCGCGGACGTGTCGCTCACCTGCCCCAGGCCGCGCGCCCGCACCAGCGCGTCAGGCATGCCGCCCTCGCGGAACAGCTCGGGCAGCAGCTCCTTGGCCGTCGGCCCGTTGATCACGCGCGTGTCGACCAGCACGACCAGCTCGGCCAGCGCCGCCGGCGTCAGCGGGCACTCGGTGATCGTCTTGCCCGTCTCCGACAGCAGCCGCATGATTTCGGTCATGAACCAGTTGGAGACCGTCTTGCCTTGGCCGCACAGCCGCGCCGCCGCCTCGAAGAAATCGGCGTTCTCCCTCGCGTCGGCCAGCACGCCCGCGTCGTATTCGGGGATGCCGTACTCCGCCATCATGCGCTCGCGCCGCGCCGCAGGCATTTCGGGCAGCGCCGCCCGCCACGCCGCAACCTGCTCGGGGGCCAAGGCCACGGGCACCAGGTCCGGCTCCGGCAAATACCGGTAGTCGTGCGCGTTCTCCTTGCTGCGCATGGACTGGGTCTCGCCCAGGTCCGGCTCCCAGCGCCGCGTCTCCTGCACGATCACGCCGCCCCGCGCCACCGTCGCGAGCTGCCGCGCGATCTCGTACTCCAGCGCGGCGTAAATGCCCTTGAAGGTGTTCATGTTCTTGATTTCGGCCCGCGTGCCGAGCTGCGCCTGGCCCTCCGGGCGCACGCTGATGTTCACGTCGCAGCGCAGGTTGCCCTCTTCCAGATTGCAGTCGCTCACGCCGGCATAGACCAGGATCTGCTTCAGGGCCAGCAGGTACGCCATCGCCTCGTCCGGCGAAGAGAGGTCCGGCTCGGAGACGATCTCCATCAGCGGCGTGCCGCAGCGGTTGAAGTCCACGCCGCTGAAGCGCGCGTAGTGGTTGATCTTGGCCGCGTCCTCCTCCAGATGGATGTGGTTGATGCGGACGCGCTTCGGCCCCGCCGGCGTCTGGATCGTCACCCCGCCGCCCTGGCAGAGCGGCTTGGCCTGCTGCGTGATCTGATAGTCCTTCGACATGTCCGGGTAGAAGTAGTTCTTGCGGTCGAACGTGCTGACGTGGTTGATCTCGCAGCCGAGCATCAGCCCGGACATGACCGTCAGCTTGACCGCCTCGCGGTTCATCACCGGCAGCGCGCCGGGGTAGCCGAGACAGACCGGACACACGTTGGTGTTGGGCTCCCGGTCGAGCACCGCGATGCCGCACCCGCAGAACATCTTGGTGTTGGTCTTGAGCTGGACGTGCGTCTCCAGCCCGATCGTGATCAGATACTTGCTCATGCCCGCACCTCCTGCTCGTACGCGTACGCCGCGCGCAGGATCGTGCCCTCGCCGAACGCCGGCCCCAGCAGCTGCAGGCCCACCGGCAGCCCCGCCGCCGTCGCGCCGCACGGCACCGAGATGCCGCAGATCCCGGCCAGGTTCGCGGGCACCGTGAAGATGTCGCCCAGATACATCTTGAGCGGGTCGTCGCACGCCTCGCCGATGCGGTACGCCGCCGTGGGAGCCACCGGGGTCATCAGCACGTCGCACGTCTTGAACGCTTCCGCGTAGTCCTTGCGCACCAGCGTGCGCACCTTCTGCGCGCGGCCGTAGTACGCTTCGTAATAGCCGCTGCTCAGCACATAGGTGCCCAGAATGATGCGCCGCTTGACCTCCGTGCCGAGCCCTTCCGCACGGCTCTTGGCGTACAGCTCGAACACCGACCTTGGATTGGCCGCGCGGTGCCCGTAGCGCACGCCGTCGAAGCGCGCCAGGTTGGCCGAGGCCTCGGCCGTGGCCACGATGTAGTAGACCGCGATCGCATACTCGGTGTGCGGCAGGCTCACCTCCACGATCTCCGCGCCCGCCGCCGCGCACGCGTCCACCGCCCGGCGCACGCACGCCATCACCTCGCGGTCCGCGCCGTCGATGTAGTACTCTTTGGGCAGCCCGATCTTCAGGCCCTTGAGCCCGCCGCGCAGGGCCGCGCGGTAATCCGGCACCGGCAGGTCCAGCGTGGTGCCGTCGCGGGCGTCGCACCCGGCCAGCTGCTGCAGCAGCACCGCCGCGTCCTCCACCGTCCGGGTCATCGGCCCCACCTGGTCCAGCGACGACGCGTAGGCCGTCACCCCGTAGCGCGAGACGCGCCCGTACGAGGGCTTGAGCCCCACGCACCCGCAGAAGGAGGCGGGCTGACGGATCGACCCGCCGGTATCCGTGCCCAGCGCCGCGATCGCCTCGCCGCCCGCCACCGCCGCGGCCGAACCGCCGCTCGAGCCGCCGGGCACGCGCGAAAGATCGTGCGGGTTGCGCGTGACCTTGAAGGCCGACGCCTCGGTCGACGAGCCCATCGCGAACTCGTCCATGTTGGTGCGTCCCGCGAAGATTGCGCCGGCCCGGCGCAGCTTGGCCGAGACCGTGGCGTCATAGGGGGAGACGTACCCCAGCAGCTGCTTGGAGGCGCAGGTGCAGGGCTGGCCCTCCACGTTGATCAGATCCTTGATCGCGACCGGCACGCCGAGCAGGTCGCCGTCCGCCCCCGCCGCGCGCGCGGCATCCGCCCCCGCCGCCTGGCGCAGCGCGCCCTCGGCGTCCACGCTCAGATACGCGTTGAGCTCCGCGTCCCGCTTTTCGATCGCATCCAATACCGCGCCCGTCAACTCAACCGATGAGAAGGCCTTTGCCCTGAGCCCTGACGCGGCCTCACAAATTGTCAGTGTCGAAACATCCATCTCTGTCTGACTCCTAATTCTAAGGTCCAACGCTTCGTTAGTCCTTAGGCGTCCTCGACGATCTTGGGGAGCTTGAACTCGGACCCGTTGCGCTCGGGGGCGTTCGCCAGAAAGCGCTCGCGGTCGAGCGACGGGACCACCACGTCCTCGCGGAACACGTTCACCAGCGACTGGCCGTGCAGCGTCGGCTCGATCCCCGTCAGATCCAACTCGCCGATCTTCTCGACATACCGCACGATCGTCTCCAGCTGCTGCTGGAACGTGCGTTTCTCGTCCGGCGAAAGCTCCAGGCGGGCCAGCTCGGCCACGTATGCCACATCAATCGTATGACTCACCCGAATCTCCTCGTTCAGCGGGCGCAAACCCTTTTAAGAAATAGAGCGTGCATGTTACTCTTATGACCGTATTGACACAATTCAAAACTCAGCCGCACGGCACAAAAAAGGCGGGATGCGGCCCCTGCCGCACCCCGCCTTTTGTTCGCGAATAAGCGCTCGAAGCCTACTCTTTGCCGTACACTTCGATCTCGGTGTAGTGGTTCATCTCGTTCGAGGTGTTGCCCTTGCTGTAGAAGCGGACGTAGCGCCCCTTCACGCCGTTGACGGCGAACGGGCGGCCCTCGAAGGTCTCGATGTACTCCTTCTCTTTGCCCTCGCCCAGCTTCGACGTGTTTTCGTGGTCGTTGTTGAAAACGGTCACCACGCCGTCGATGAAGTCGCGGTCGTTCGAGATCTGGCAGATCACGTCACGATACACGCGGGCTTCGCCGTGGTAGTGCCACACGCACGCGGCGTAGATTTCCCTCTCTTTGCCCAAGTCGACCTGCACCCACTGCGTGCCTGGGCCGAGCTCGACATAGGTCGCCGCGTCATGCTCTTTGTCGCCGTCGGTGATGAAGGCCAGCTCGCCGATGATCGGCTCCGGGTCGCTCGAGGTGACCTTGCAGTCCTTCGAGAGCAGCTTGTCCGCGCCGGCCGGAACGTCGATCGCCGGGCGCGGCTTGCCGTTGCGCGCGGGCTCCAGATTCGGCGAGCGGATATCCTTCGGCGTGCCCGTGAACTGCGGCTTCGGCAGCGCGATCTTGAGCTGAACCTTCGCCGCATCCTGAGCGCCTGCCACCACGGCAAGTCCGGCCACCAAGGCCGCCAGCATCATCCCTGTGAGTCTCATGTGTTACCTCCCTTGTCTGGCTTCTGTTGAAGCCGAAGTGTTCTGTTGGTCTTTCCTGCCTGTTGCCGGACGTGTCCGACCAGTCCGACACGTCCGACACCCAAATCATCGCGTCTGCAGCGGGAACGCCCCGCACATGCGCACCGGCCGTCGCACCTTGTCCATCCAGGCCGGCTGCCCCCGCGCCACCAACGCGCCGCTGCCGGGCAGCGCCGCGCAGGCGGCTTCGATCTCCCGCCACTCCAGGCCGAGGAACGCGGTCGAGAGCGCGTCCGCCACCGCCGCCGACGGCGCGTAGGACCACGCCGCCGCGTGCCGGGACGCCGCCGAGCCGTGCCTCACGTCCACGACGTGCGCCCCCTTCACCTCGAACCCCGACCCGCTCAGCGCGCCCGCGCTCAGCCGCACCGAATCGAGCCCGGCGCGCTCGCGCCAGTCGCCGCCCACGCCCACCGGCCAGCCGGGCGGGCCGTCGCCCATCGAGCCCCGCGCCACCACCGTGCTGGTGCCGCCGTGCATCAGGAAGTCCGTGAAATCCCAGTCCTGCTCCAGCATCTCGCACGCCACGTCCAGCGCGTAGCCCTTCGCCAGGCCGCCGAAGTCCAGCTCCAGCGGCGTGGGCCGCCCCAGGCGGTCCGGCTTCACCGCCACCAGCAGGTTCTGCCGGTCGATGATCAGCCGGTTCATGCCGCACGCCGCCAGCGCGCTCTCGCGCTCCTGCGGCGTCAGGCCCTGCCACCGGTGCTTCACCTCGCGCAGCGCGTCCATCACCGGACCCACCGTCACGTCGAACGCCCCGTGCGTGGCCGCGCACACCTCGGTCGCGGTCATGAGGCACTCCAGCGTCTCCGGCGCCATCCGGAAGGTCTCCCCCGGCTTGAGGCGGCTGATCATCGCCACCTCGCTGACGTCCAGAAAGCGGCTGAAGAGCTCCTCCAGCTTGTCCACCTTCTGAAACACCGTGTACGCCGCGCTCTGGGCGAGCTGCCCGTCGTCCGTGGCGACCATCAGTTCGAAAACCGTGTGCATCGCCTTGTGTTCAAACCGGTGGACTGCTGTATTCATTTTTAAAAGACATCTGTCGAGAGAATCGAGTGAGTCGAACGAGTCGAATCACTCGATTCCCTCGATTCAGTCGGCTCACTCCTTGCGCCCGCCGCTGATCAGCATCCAGGCCGAAACGGCCAGGAAAGCCATCGTGGTGCAGCGGTGCGCCCAGGTCATCACATGCTGCCAGCCTTCGCCGAACCAGGTCATCATCGGCGCCACGGCCGTGAAGAGCACGCCCACGCCCAGCACCAGGATCAGCATCCACAGCACGTTGCGCCGGGCGTTCGCGATGCGCTTCGCGCCGCGGAACCAGATCAGCGCCACGAGGCAGGTCGCGAAGAGGCCGCCCGCCACCATGTGGAAGATCAGCACGTAGCCGGTCATCAGGTGCAGGAACCAGCCCGCGAGCCCGGACAGGCCCAGATAGACGCTGGCCGCGCACAGGCCGACCGCCGCCAACCGGTCGATCATGACCATGAGCTTCTCGCCCGGCTTGCCGTACGGGATCTCGCCCTTGGCCAGCACGACCGGCATCGCGGCCGCGACGAACGCCACCGCCACCAGCAGCACGAAGGCGAAGACCACCCACAGGAAGATCTTGAAGGCGGGCCGCATCAGGAAGGTCGTGCCGAACACCTTGTTGTAGCTGCCGCTGAGCGCCATGAGCTCGTGCTGCGCCTTGACCAGCGTGCGCGCCGTCAACAGCGGGCCGGTCGACTCGACCTTCGCGAAGAAGAACCGCGAATCCACGGTGTGGCAGTCCGCGCACTTGGCCGGCTTCGCGCCGCGCGCCATGCGCGCCGGACGCACGTCGTGGCCGAAGGCCCACGAGACCGCCTCGGCGGCCTTCTCGACCTTCGCCGTCAGCTTGCCGTCCGCGCCGGCTTCCCAGACCTGCCCGTGCGCGATGTAGACCGCGCCCGTGACGCCCGTCTCGGCCAGGCGCTTGAGTCCGGCCTTGACCATATCCTCGGTCAGCGTGCACGTCGTGCCGGCCAACGCCTTGACGTTCTGGGCCGCGTACTCGGAGACGAGCGGCGTGAAGGTGCCGTTGTTGTACCAGCCGGCAACCGGCTTGGCCGCCTGCGCGGTCACGTTCGTGCCGATCACGGCGTCGTTTTCGCCGCCGCGGAAGTAGACCTTGCCGTTCAGGGCGATCGCGCCGTAGCGGCCCTTCGCCACCTTGCTCGCGTCGAGCGTCTGCAGGAGGTTGCCGAAAACCTTCTCGTTCGCCTGATTCGTGGCGAGCTGCCCCTCGGTCATCTTCTCGGTGTCGGCGCCGGGGACGTACCGCGGGATCGCCGGGACCGTCTGGCCGTCGGCCAGATGATACAGCCACTCCACGCCGGCGGCGCCGGCCACTTCGCCATCCGCTGCGGTCCGTCCGTCCGCGTCGGCCTTGAAGAGCTTGCCTTCGACCGACAGCACCGGCACGCCGGGGATGTTCGGATCGGTCGCCAGCGTGGCGAGCAACGCGCCGACCTGCTCGCGCACGTCCAGCAAGCCTTCGCAGGCGGCAACAACCGCCTCGGGCCGCATCGGCGTCACCTTGGCCGCATCCGCGGCGTCGCGCGTGCCCCAGAAGGCCGGCCAGGACATGCGGCGCGGCTCGATCTTGCCCTGGGAGTTCCGCACGAAAACAGGCTCGATGATGAACGGCGCGGGCGTGGCCCAGCGGGCCCGCCCGTACACGCCCATGCGGTTGGCGCGCGAGGTGCGCACCTGAGCGAGCTCGCCGCCTTCGGTCACGCCGGAGTGGCAGGCCGTGCAGGTGAGGTCCTTGAAATGGCTGGTCGGGATGCCGACATGCTTGGGCATGGGCGCGCCGTGGCGTCCGGCCTTCACCCCCTCCGCGCCCATGTGGCAGCCCACGCAGCTGGCGGTCGCGCGGACCTTGCTCATCGCCCCGGACGTGTCCCCCTCGCAACCGCGCGCAATCGCGTGGTTCTCGCCGTTCTTGTGGCAATCCGTGCAGGACATGCCCGCGCGCAGATGCACGTCGCCGTCGATGTCCATGTGCGGCATCCCGGCCTGAGAAACGGAGTGGCAGTTCAGGCAATTCTGGCTGCGCGGCTCGCCGACATCCAGAACCGTGCGGTTCTTGGCGTCGAACAGGCGCGTGTCGTAGACCACGTGAGGCGGCACGGCATAGACCGCGTCGTCGCGGTTGAGCCCGCGCAGCACGCCCCAGTAGTCGGCCACGCGCGAGCCCATCCCGCGGATGTCCCCCAGGCCCAACGCGCCGGTCGCGGCCCAGCGGTAGTTCTGACGCAGGATCAGGCGCGTCCACTCGCTGTGGTCGTACGCCTTGCTCTGGCTGTGGCAGGCGAAACAGTTGATCTCGGCGGGACCGGAGACGTCCCAGCGGGCACTCGCTCCGCCTTCGGCGTAAATGTCTTTCGGATCGGCGACGTCGCCGCCGGGCAGGTGGCGGCCGAAGGCGTACACCCACTCCCAGTCCGTCATCCCCAGCTGCTTGGGCTTGTAAGTCCCGCCCCACGCGCGCAGGCTCATCGGAATCTGCGAGCCGGACAGCGGGTCGATCATAAACCACGGCTCGGACATGCGGCCGGGGGCCGCGTTCGTGCCGGACATGTTGAAATGCCAGCCCGACGCGATGGCGTCGTAGTCGTGGCACTGGCCGCAGGTCTTGCGCGTGCTCATCGGCAACGCGTCAGACGCGCCCGGCACAATCGCGTCGCCGAGCTCGTCGTTCAGCGCGAGGCGGTGCACCGGCGTGTTCCGTCCGCCGTCCCAATGGGAAGTCCCGGCGGCGCAGGCCACACCGGACGCCAGCGCCATGACTGCTGTCAAAAGTCTTTTCATAATAGGTCCTATCCGTCTGATCTGTGCCGTCCTCTTAGACTTTGAACTCTTCCGGCTTGAAATAGATCGTCTTGCGTTCGGCCACCGAGCGGTTGGCGGCCAGCACGGCGACGGCGGACTCGTAAGCCAGGTCGACCGGGCAGTTCAGCTTCTCGCCATGGCGGACCGCGGCGAAGAAGTTCTCGAGGTGCGGCATGTGGGCGGGCTTGAGCAAGTCCACCGGCAGCGGCCAGGCGTCGGCCTCGGCCGTCACGCGCACGTCGACGGCGGCGTTGGTGGTGACGCTCGCCTTGACCGCCGACTTCGACTGCAGCACCAGCCCCATCTTGGCGAAGGTGTCCCAGGTCGGCACGCCGGCGCGGACCTCGCGCTGCGCCGCGTTGCCGCGCGCCGCGATCTCGGAGATGGTGAGCGAGCCGTTCTCGCCCATGAACTGCTCGTAGAAGCCGCCGCGGCTGGAGGTCGTCAGCACCTGGTAATAGGCGCGGTTGATCACGCCCTCGTGCGTCTTGAACTCGTAGATCGCCATCACGTTGTCGTTCATCTGACGGTTGAAATAGTCGTTGCCGCCCACCGCCGTCACCGAGATCGGCGCGCAGTCCCAGGCCCAGAAGAAAAGGTCGATCTGGTGCGAGCCGAGGTCGACCATCGGGCCGCCGCCGTACTTCGAGAACCAGCGCCAGTTGAGGAACTGCTCCATGTTCTCGTAGCCGTACTTCTGCAGCGTCGCGGTCGGGATGTTCAGGCGGTCGCGCACGGACAGGAACGGCGCGACCGCGCGGTTCCACTGGCCGTAGGCGTGCGTCACGCGGCCCAGCATCTTGGACTCGCGGATGACGCGGTTGATCGCGTGCATGTAGCGCGGGTTGGAGCGGCGCTGGTGGCCGATCTGCAGGATCTTGCCGGTCTCGCGCTGGGCCAGCACCATGGTCTTGGCCTTCTCGAGCTGGTTGGACATCTCCTTCTCGCAGTACACGTGCTTGCCCGCCCGCATGCAGGCGTTGGTGACCTCGGCGTGCATCCAGTCCGGCGTCGCCACGACCACGCAGTCGATCTTCTTGTCCTCGGCGGTCAACATCTCGCGGTAGTCCTCGTACACGTTGACTTCATGCCCGAGGGACTTCAGGCGGCCCTTGGCCATCTTGCGGCGGTACTCCCAGATGTCGCACACGGCCGTGAAGCGCACGCCGGGGATCTTCATGGCGGCGTCCGTCAGGATCTCGCCCTCGGCGCCGTAGCCCACCACGGCGACGTTGATCTGGTCATCCTTGGGCCCGATGGTGCCCGACTCTTGGCTCAAGATGTTGAAGGCCGGCAGCACGGCGGCAGCCGCCGCGGTGGTCTTGAGAAAGTCTCTGCGATTGAATGTCATGTCCATGGTCATTTCCTTGATGCGGTTTGAATAAGCGGTTCTCACATGCGCGTGTAGCGCGGGCCGTCTCCGCCCTGCGGGAAGGTCCACTCGATGTTCTTGAAGGGATCCTTGATCTGGCACGTCTTGCAGTGCAGACAGTTGGAGAAGTCCACATGGATGAAGCCCTCTTCCAGCCGGTACACTTCCGCCGGGCAGAACCTTTGGCAGGGTGCGCCGTAGAGCTTAATACATTTCGTGCAGGTCGCGCGATCAAGAATTTTGAGGTGGCACGGCTGGTCCTCGTCGTGGATCGTTCCGGACATGAACACGTCCGTCAGGCGGTCCGGCGAGGTCGGGCTCGCGTCGACGCTTTCCGGCGCCGGCAGCTTGCCGCCCTTGAGCGGCAGCAGCGTCTCGTGGTCCGGCTCCATCGGCACCGGCCAGAACGGCAGCGCGCCAAACGTCGCCCACGCGCACCCCGCGCTCATCACGCCCAGGATCAGATTGGTGGAGAAGGGCGCGCGCACGTTCTTCACGCGCTTGAGCTGCTTCCACCCCTCGGTCTTCTTGAGCCGGTCGCCGTAAGGCTTGAGCGCCGCCAGCGAGAAATCGTTGCTGTTCCAGCACGCGGCCAGCGTCTCGGCCGCCGCGCGGCCCGACTGCGCCGCGATGTGGATGCCCTTGATGCGCAGCGTGTCCACCAGGCCCGCGCCGTCGCCCACGATCAGCACGCCGTCCGCGACCACCTGCGGCACCGAGTAGTAGCCGCCCTCGGGGATCACCTTCGCGCCGTAGGCCACGGACTTGCCGCCCTTGATGTGCTCCGCCATCACCGGATGCGCCTTGAACTTGCGGAACAGCAGGTGCGGATCGATCTCCGGCCGCGCATAGTCGAGCGCGTACGCGAAGCAGATCATCACCTGCGTCGGCGAGACGTGATAGACAAAGCCGCCGCCGTAGGTGCTCCAGTCGGACGGATAGCCGAAGGTGTGCGCGATCTCGCCCGTCCGCGCCTCGTTGGCCGGCACCTCGACCACCTCCTTGATGCCCACCGCGTAGGACTGCGCGCGCCGCCCTTCGAGGCCTTTGCGGGCGATCAGCTTGTCGGTCAGGATGCCGCACGCGCCCTCGCCCAGCACCACGACCTTGGCGTAGATCTCCTCGCCCGGCAGGTAGGTCGATTTGGGCTGGCCGTCGTGGCCCACCCCTTTGTCGCCGATCTTGACGCCGATCACGCGGCCCTTGTTGTCCTCGAGCAGCTCGGTCGCCGCGAACCCCGTGAAAACCTCCGCGCCCTCTTTCTCGCACAGCTGCGCGAAGTACTGCGTCAGCTTGGTCAGCGAGCCGACCGGGTACCCGTGCGCCTGCATCAGCGGCGGGACCCACGGGATGCGCATCGCGTGCGTCGCGTCGAACAGCATGTGGAACGCCTCTTTGCTGACGCGCGCCTCCACCGGCATCTTTTTGAACTCCTCGTCGGTCAGCAGCCCCTTGAAGCCGCTCGGATCGATCACCGCGCCGGAGAGCACGTGGCTGCCCACGCTGCGGCCCTTGTCGATGATCGTGACGCGCGGCACGGACTTGCCCTGCGCCTTCAGCGTGCGCAGCAGCGCCAGCGCCGTCGACAGCGAGGCGATGCCCGCGCCCACGCAGAGAATATCGGTGTGAATCGGCTGTTTTGTCGTGTTCGCCATAAGTCCCGCTCCCCCAAAAATAGTACTGCCTTCTGCCTGCCTCGTGCGCACTGCCTATTGCCGCTTGGTTTTCGACTCGACCGCCTCGATCAGCATCGGCAGGATTTCAAAAAGGTCGCCCACGATCCCGAGGTCCGCGATCCCGAAAATCGGCGCGTTCGGATCGTTGTTGATCGCGATGATGGTGTCGGAGGCGCGCATGCCCTCCAGGTGCTGGATCGCGCCGGAAATGCCGAACGCCAGATAGATCTTGGGGCAGACGGTCCTGCCGGTCTGACCGACCTGATGCGCGGCCGAGATCCAGCCCGCGTCCACACAGGCGCGCGACACGCCCACGACGCCGCCGATCAGGTCCGCCAGCTTTTTGAGCTGCTCCAGGTTCTCGGCCTTCTTCAGGCCGCGGCCGCCCGCCACGATGATCTCCGCCTCGGAGATGTTCACGCTCATCGCGTTGCGCTCGGTGCGGACGATCCGGGTGCTGGCCGCCACCAGCTGGAGCGCCTCCATCAGCGTCGCGCCCTTGCGCTTGGAGTCGGGCGTCATCATCTTGAACACCTTGGGGCGCACCGTGGCCATCTGCGGCCGGTGGTTGGGCGTCATGATCGTCGCCATGATGTTGCCGCCGAAGGCCGGCCGCGTCTGGTGCAGCAGGTGGCTCTCCTTGTCGATCGACAGCGCCGTGCAGTCCGCCGTGAGCCCCGTGCGCGAGCGCACCGCCACCTTGGCGAAGAAGGCCCGGCCCACCGCCGTGGCGCCCGCCAGGATCACCTCGGGCTTGTACTTGGCGATGAGCTGGTTCAGCGCGTCGGTGTAGACGTTGGCCTCGTATTCGGCCAGCTCGGGCTGGTCCACGACGTAGACCTTGTCGGCGCCCGCGGCGATCAGGTACGACGCCGAGTCGGTGATGTTGTGCCCCAGCACGACCGCCGCCAGCTCGCAGCCGCGGTCGTTCGCCAGACGGCGCCCGGTGGACAGCAGCTCGTAGGCCACCTCCTGCACCTGGCCGTGGTGCTGCTCGGCGAAGACCCAGATGCCTTTGAAATCCCCGAGATCCGCTTGCTTGACTTCCTCTTTGGCGTTCGTCGCGATCGCGAAGAACGGGCAGGCCTTGACGCAGGCGTTGCAGGCGCGGCACTCTTCCGGCCTCAGCACCGCCAGCTTGCCCTCCATGTACAACGCGTCGAACGGGCACGCGGTGATGCACTTCTTGCATCCGCGGCACTTCCCGCTATCGATGATGATCGGTGTATCCGCCATGGCTTACGCAACCCCCTTGTCTTGCAGCGCCTTCAAAATCGCCTCGACCGCGGCGGACGGCTCTTCGCGCCCGTCCATCCGCACGCCGCCCGTCTTGGTGGGCGGCGCGAAAATCTTGACCACCTTGGTCGGCGAACCGTCCAGGCCGCACATCGCCGCCGCCGCGCCCACGTCCTTCGCCCCCCAGCGCGGGATCGCCGTCTTCTTGGCCGCCATCCACCCGCTCAGGCTCGCGAAGCGCGGCGCGGAGGCCTCCTTCACCACCGTCATCACGGCGGGCATGCGGCCCTCGATCACGTCGACGCCCTCGTCCATCTGCGTCTCGACCGTGAACGTGCCGTCGCTGACCGTGATGGACTTGACGTAGGTCACCAGCGGGACATTCAGGAACTCGGAGACGCCGGGGCCGACCTGGGCGGTGTCGCCGTCGATCGCCTGCTTGCCGAAGAGCACCAGGTCGGGCTTGGCGTTGACCTTCTTGATCGCCTGCGCGATCGCGTAGGAGGTCGCCAGGGTGTCGGCGCCCGCGAACGCCCGGTCCGTCAGCAGCACGACATCGTCCGCCCCGCGGGCCATGGCCTCGCGCAGCACCACCTCGGCCTGCGGGGGCCCCATGGAGATGACCGTCACGCGGGCGCCGTGCGCGTCCTTCAGCTTCAGCGCCTCTTCCAGCGCGTACTCGTCGAAGGGGTTCATGATGCTCTCGACCCCCTCGCGCATCAAGGTGTTGGTCTCGGGATTGATACGGACGTTCGCCGTATCCGGGACCTGTTTGACACAAACGATAATGTGCATGGCTCTCCCCTCGTATTCGCCCCCCGCGGGCCTTTCTTCCATTTCAACGTGACCATTAGATCAAAAAACGCCCCGGCCGTCATGTCCACCATTTGGTCTTTTTTGCGCGTGTCCGCGCCGGTCGCGACGGCCGGGCCCCCGCCGGTCCGGACGGGCGGCGCGGGCGCCTGTCCGGACACCCCGGGCCGGGCGCACCTGCGGCCCTAAAATATCATTGGCTTTGCTCTTCAAATTAGAGAACAGATCTTCTATACTTAAGGCCCTCTCTAGGATCATTATGCCTTGGTCCAACTGACCTGCGCCCTTTTAAGCCGACACGATGAGCGACCTTAAGTTCAACTGTCCACATTGCCAGCAACGCCTGGGACTGCCCGAAGCCGCCTTCGGGAGGACGATCCCGTGCCCCTGCTGCAAGGGCCACATCCGACTTCCCGAGTTGCAGAAGCCGCAAGCGGAAGCGCCAGAGCCCACGCCGCCCGCCGCACTGAGAGTCATCGGCGTCGGCCTGAAACAGCAGCGGGACGACCTCAAGTTCGCGTGTCCCACGTGCGCCGTGCATATTGTCATTGCGGAGCGCGCCGCCGGCAAGAAAATCACCTGCCAACGCTGCGGCACGCGCATCCTCGTCCCGGGGGGACCGCCGCCACCCGCCGCCCAGCCGGCCCCCGCCCCGATGCCCGAAAGACCGGAGCCGCATCAGATTCCTGAGCTCATCGAAAAACTGCGCCGAGGCGATGAGCAGGCCGGCAGGGCCTTGATCATGACGGGGGAGTCTGTGATTCCCGCCCTGATCGAGGGCTTCAAGGAGCACGCGCTGGATGAGCCGGACACGAACCGGGGCGCGGATTACGTGGCCAACCTGCTGGTCAAATGCGGCGCGGCGAGCGTTCAGCACTTGATCGCGAAGCTCGGCAAGAGCCGGCACGCCTATCTGACCCTCGGACGGATCGGCAGCGAAGAGGCCGTCCATGCGCTGGCGGCCGAGTTATCGTCCTGCAACTGGCGCCGCGTTGAAGTCGCGTGCGAGGCCTTGGGCCTGGCGGCGAGCCCCGCCCTGCAGACGGTGGTCGACCCCCTGCAAAAGCTGCTCAAAACCACGCGCTCGGGGGAAGTTTACTCAGCCGCGGCGGCCGCCCTCGCGGCCATCCAGCAACGCTATCCCAAAAGCCTCGACACGCGGGCCTTGTCCCTGCAGGAGAAGGTCGCGCAAAGCAAAATCACGCCGCTTAAAGTGATGGCGGCCCGATAACGTCCTTTCCAAAACCTTACAGCAGGAGCCACCCATGCCGACCGTTTTAGACCGCGTCGCCGAATTCGGCGTCGTCCCAGTGATCGCCATCGATTCCATCGCTTACGCCCTGCCGCTAGCCGACGCCCTGATCGCGGGCGGCCTGCCGGTGGTCGAGATCACGTTCCGCACCGCCGTGGCCGCCGAGGTCATCCGCCTCCTCGCCAAAGAGCGCCCCGCCCTGATCGTCGGCGCGGGCACGGTCTTGACCCCCGAGACCGTCCAGATCGCCCTGGCGGCGGGCGCGCGCTTCGCGGTCGCGCCGGGGCTCAACCCGCGCGTGGTGCAGGCCGCCCAGGAGCTCAGGCTGCCCTTCGTGCCCGGCGTCGCCAACCCGTCCGACATCGAGGCCGGACTCGAACTCGGCTGCAAGCTGCTCAAGTTCTTCCCGGCCGAAGCGCTCGGCGGCACCAAGCTGCTCTCCGCCCTCTCGGCCCCCTACAAGCACACCGGCGTGCGCTTCATGCCCACCGGCGGCGCCTCGACCGCCAACCTGGAGTCGTACCTGAAGATCGACACCGTGGCCGCGGTCGGCGGCACCTGGATCGCCAAGAAGGAAGAAATGGCCGAAGGCCGGTGGGACGTGATCGCCCAGCGCTGCCGCGAGGCCCGCGCCATCGTCGCCGCGGCCCGCGCCAACCCGAAGTGAACCTTCCCGACACGTCAAGCGCGGACGGCGCGGCGCGCCGTCCGCGCTTGACGTCCGGTGCCGCCTGCGAGGTCTCAGCGGCGCAGCACCACGCGATAATGCGCCAGGCCGCTCCTTAGCCGCGCGACAGCCTCGTTGACGCGGTCAAAAGCGAACGTCTCCACGACCGGCCGGAGGTTGTGGCGCCGGACGAACTCCAGCATCTTGACGATGGTTCCGGGGCTGCCTACCGGCGAGCCGGAGATCGAGCGCTGTCCCGTGATGAGCGAAAAAACATGGATGTCCAGCGGGTCCAGCGTCGCCCCCACGAAGTGCAGGCGGCCGCGCGGCCGCAGCGCGCTCAGATAGAGATTCCAGTCCAGTTTCACGTTGACCGTGGAAATGATGAAGTCGAAGCGGCCCGCGGCCGCCGCGACTTCTTTGGGATCGCGTGAATTCAAGGTGTGGCTGGCACCCAATTTCAAGGCCTCCTCCCGTTTGGAGTCGCTGGAAGTGAAGGCCGTCACCTCGCAGCCCCAGGCGGCGAGGAACTTCAGCGCCAGGTGGCCCAACCCGCCGATGCCGATCACCGCCACGCGGTCCGTGGGTTTGACCCCGAACTGCACCAGCGGGTTAAACACGGTGATCCCTCCGCAAAACAGGGGGCCGGCTGACGCCAGGTCGATGCCCTCGGGAATGGGGAACACGCAGTCGGCGGCCGCGCGGACCTTGTCAGCAAAGCCGCCGTAATGCCCGATGATCGTCGCCTGAGAACCGGCGCACAGGTTCTGGTCGCCCGCATGACACTGCGCGCACGCGTTGCAGTAGCCGGCATGCCAGCCCAGACCCACAACCTGACCCACCGCCAGATGCGCGACCCGCTCCCCCTTCTTCGCGATTTCGCCCACCACTTCATGCCCCGGCACGACGGGGTAGGTCGTGTTCCCCCACGCGCTGTCGATGACGCTCAGGTCGCTGTGGCAGATGCCGCAGAAGCGGACCGCGATTTCCACCTCGTGAGGCTTCAGTTCGCCGGGATCATACTCGAAGGGTTTGAGTTCTCCCTTGGGTTCAAATGCGGCATAGGCTTTAATCATGGACGGGCTCCTTTCAGTCGGGTTCCTGTTCAACGCATTCAGCCGGATGTTTGGCGCGGGCGCACGCGCGTCAGCGGGCATGCGGGCCGCAGGGGGGGTGCGATTCAGTGTCGGTGACACTGAGTCGCACCAAGGTAAATTTAGGAGTTAGGATTGAGGAGTTGGAAGCGCAGAAGACCCTGAAAACAGGGCGTTCGACAAGGAGGAACCCTTCCGCGAACAACCGTTTCTTGAGGCACTACGTTTGACCTCATTTTGAAGACACGAACACGGACTCTCGAGCAGGGCACGAACACGTTCGCTGCCATGGCATTGCAACTCCTAACTCCTGAATCCTAACTCCTCCTTCGGGTGTGGATTCAACGAAGTTGAATCACACCAGCCGCCGGGAAGCGCTCGATGCATTTTTTGACAAAACCACCCCCGATCGGCTATGCTCTTGACACGCATCCAGGCGCGGGGCCGCCCGCGCCAAAACTGCATGCAGGAGGAGTGACTATGTGGCTGTTTTGCAAATCCGGATTCTTTTCCGCCGTCCGGCACGCCGAAAACCCGAAGCTGATCCACGTCCGGGCGCGCTTTGAAGGCGACCTCGAACGTCTGTGCGAGGTGAACGGGCTCAAGGAGATCACGGTCGAGCACACCCCCGGGAACGATTACCCCTACCGGGCCGATTTCCTGAAACCGGTTTGGGCAGCGATCGTCTGCAGGGAAGCCAACGAGATCGACTACACCAACTTCAAGAACGCCGTCCACGACGGCACCTCGCGCGACCAGGCGTACATGGCGGTCTGGGCAGCCCTGCGCCGCATCAGTGAATAGACCCGAGTGTCCGGGTCACACCTGTTGGGACGGGCGGGTCGCATCGGCCAGCATCTCCGCTGCGCCGGACTTCTCCATCCACGTCCTTTCATCCAAGGCCGCGCGGAGCACGACAGCGCCGGCGGCCACGTAGGCCACCCCCAAAAAAAGCCCGAAGGCCGCTTTGGCTTTCACGGACCAGGGCAGCAGAATGAACAGCCCCGCGTGGAACAGCAGCAAGCCGATGCAGATGAGGCCGATCACGAGCAGCAGCCGCACCAAGCCGATCGCGGACAGGCGGGCCAGCCGCACCCCGTGTAAGTAGGACTTCGCGACCTCGATCTTGAGCAACCGGATCGACAGCTGCCGGTAGTTGTCCAGCAGCTTGACCGCGATGAACGCCAGTATTCCCTTGAACAGGTGATTAGACATAGGACCGCCTGTTGGACGAGGTTATTTGGCGCTCCGTCCCAGAATGGCGCCGAGCAACAACCCGAATACCGCCGCCCCCCCAATGAAGGGCCACGGATTCTGATGCACGCGCTTGTCCACGTCGCTGGCGATTTCACGGCTTTTCTCGACGCCCACCTCCTTGGCGTGCGCGGCCGCCTCGATCGCGTGCTTCTTGGCGTCAGCCAGCGATTTGACGAGCGTGCTCTCGTTCTCCATGATCAGGTCCTTCAGATTCGTGTACTTGTCCGAGAGGACCGTCCGCAACTCGTCCTTCTTTTGTTTGGCCGCCTCTTCAAGAAGTTTCAGAGCTTCCGCGATGTTCTCACTGCTGGTGTGTGTGGTTTCCATGGCTACACTCCCTTGTTTTCGCATACCCGGACTCCGTCCCTGAGCCAAGAATCGCTGCGGAGGACACCCACCGTACCCGTCGGCAGCGTTTCCCTTCAACCCAACGATGGTGTTTATTTTTTATCAATTCCGCTTTATAAAGTCAAGAACGGTTGTTTGCGCATCTGACACGAGGGTGTGATTCAACTCTGTTGAATCCACACCTGATGACTCCCAAAACAGGTTCTTTGCTGAAGGGGTCATCTTTGTCAAACGCTCTTTTTCATGGCTTTATGCGCTGCCAACTTCCAACGCCTAACTCCTAAATTTACCTTGGTGCGGCTCAGTTTCAACGAAACTGAATCGCACCCCTGACACGAAATCCCGGTTATCCTGTCGATGCGCCGGAGTCCTTAGTGCGCACAAGTCGCCGGGGACAGCCCTCGACTCGCTTGAGGACCGCGGGGCCGATCATTCTCAAATCGCGTGCGCTTCCACACGGTATTTAAGCGGCGCGCGGCCGTGACGCTGCCGGAACGCTTTCGTGAAGTAGTTGGCGTCCGCGAAGCCGCTCGCGGCCGCGACCTGCGTGACCGTGTCGTCGCTCTCGCGCAGCAGCGTGCGCGCGCGCTCCATGCGCACCTCCGTCAACTCCTGCAACAGCGTGCGCCCAATGGCCTGCGCGAAGCGCGTCTCCAGCAGGCGCCGCGACACCCCGCAGTGCGCCGCGATCTCGGCCACCTGCACGCGCGCGTCGGCAAAGCGGTCGAAGATGAAGCGCCGCGCGCCGGCCACCACGCGGTCCTGGTCGAAACCCGAGGCCGAGGATTGCCGCCGCGACACATGCGTGGGCTTCACCAGAATGCGCGTGTGAGGCGCAGCGGGCTGGCCGCCCATCAGCCCGTGCAGCGTCTGCGCGGCCTCGTAGCCCGCCCGGTACGCGTCCAGCGCGATGCTGCTCAGCGACGGCTCGCACAGCTCGCACAAGAGCGGGTCGTTGTCCACGCTCAGCACCATCACGTCGTCCGGCACGCGCAGCCCCGCCTCGCGGCACGCCTCGATCACATGCCGCCCGCGCTGGTCCATCGCCGCGAACACCCCCAGCCCGCGCGGCAGCCGCGCGAGCCACGCGCCCATCTGCCGCATGTCCTCCTCCCAGGGCGTCGCGGACGGCTGCGTGCCGTAGACGTGACAGGCGAAGCCGTGCCGCGCCGCCAGCCCCGCAAAGGCCCGTCCGCGCGCGACCGACCAGACCGTGTCGGCCGCGCTGTGGACAAACGCGAAGGTGCGGCAGCCGCAGGCGTGCAGATGCTCGAACGCCATGCGCACGATCGCCTCCGTGTCGGTCGTGATGTACGGCACCTGCGCGAGCTCGTACTTTTTGGACAGCTGCTCCGTGTGCGGGTCCAGCAGCACCAGAGGCAGGCCGCTGGTCAGCAGCATCCGCGACGCCGCGCCGCCCGACAGGCGCGCGATCACACCCGTGCAGCGCCAAGCGCCGATGATCGGCACCTCCTGCCGCATCCCGTCCGGCTGCAGGTAGAACGCCCAGTGGTTCTCCAGGGCCTTCTCGTAATCGCGGATGCCGCGCAGCACCTCGCGCCCGAACTCGTGCGAGGTCTCGATCAGCAGGGCCACCCGGTGATGGTCAATCCGCCTTTGCGCGTTTTTACCCCTCATATGCGCAATCTTACCATACCGGTCCTTGCGCTGGCGAGGTATACTGCCCCACATTATGAAATGCGACGCGCGTTTCGTATGAATGGTTTCTGAGTCAGGAAACTGTGTCGGTAGTAATGCGGGATTGTGGTGTGCCATGGGCGGACAAAAGTCGTGTCGACACGGCTTTTGCTCCGCCCTAATTTCACCGCCGCCACACCTTCGGGTCCGGCATCCGCGCAAGTCATGTATAAGGGGGAAGTTGATGAAGCAATCGCACAGCAGGATCATCCGCGCGGCCGTCGGGCTGCTCGCGGTCGGCGGCGCACTCGTCACCGCCACAGCGCAGACTCTGGAGCCCGTCCCGCAGGAGCAGATCGACCAGATCAACGCCCTGCTCGGTCCCCGGCTCACGGCCAAGCCGGCCAAAACCCGCAGCCTCCTGGTCTTCTGGCGCTGCGAAGGGTACGTCCACGGCAAAGCGCTCGAGTACGGCAACAAGGCGTTCGAGCTGGCCGCGGCCAAGACCCATGCCTTCAAGGTCGACTTCTCAAGCGACTACGAGGCGCTCAAGCCGGCGAACCTCGCCAAGTACGACGCGCTCGTGCTGAACAACACCACGGGCCTCAAAACCCAGGAGAACCGCTTCCTCGAACCGGCCCTCGTCGCGTTCGTCAAGTCCGGCAAGGGCCTGGCCGTGATCCACGCGGGCGCCGACAACTTCAACAATGCCGGACAGGCCGCCGAAATGATCGGCGGCCACTTCTGGGGGCACCCCTGGGGCTCCGGCGGCACCTGGGCCTTCAAGCTCGACGACCCCGGCCACCCGCTCAACCAGGCTTTCGGCGGCAAGGGCTTCTCCCTGAGCGACGAGATCTACCAGCAGCAGTCGCCCTTCTACAACCGCGCCAAGCTGCACGTGCTCCTCTCCCTCGACTTCGCGGACAAGGCCACCGCCGGGACCCAGAGCCAGCGCCGCGAAGACAAGGACTACGCCGTCTCCTGGATCCGCCCCTATGGCGAGGGCCGCGTCTTTTACACCTCCTTCGGCCATGACCAGCGCGCCTACCTCAACAAGGCCGTGCTCGCCCACATCCTCGACGGCGTGCAGTATGCCCTCGGCGACCTCAAGGCCGACGACACGCCCGCCGGTCTCGCGGACGCCGACCTGCTGCGCGTCAAGACCGCGACAGAAATCAACGAGAAAGAGATCTACGGCTATCTGCAGGACATCGCCACGCATACCGGCAACGCCAAGGTCGAGGCCGCCAACAAGGCCAAGCTCGAAGCGCTGCTGAAGGATCCCGCCGCCTCGCCCTTCGGCAAGAGGACGGTGCTGCGCGCGCTGCTGACCTCCCTCGGAGGAACCCGGGAGCTCGCGCCGGTCGCCGCCTGCCTCAGCGCACCCGCGACCCGCGACTGGGCCGCCACCCTGCTCGCCGGCACGCCCGGCAAAGCCGCCGACCAAGCCCTGACGCAGGCCCTGTCCGCTGCCGACACCGGGCTGCGCTGCACCCTGCTCAACGCCCTGGCGATCCGCAAGAACAGCGCCGCCATCGCGCCCTACGCCGCCGACAAGGACCCGGCCGTGGCGGCCGCCGCCCTCGCCGCGCTCGGCCGCACCGGAACCGCCGACGCGCTGCTGACGCTCGCCAAGCCCGCCGCCGCGCCCCTCGAGGACAACCGCCTGACCGCCCTCGCCGCCTGCATCGGCACGCTCGCCTACGAGGGCAAAGCCAAGGAGGCCGCGCGCGCCGCCAAGCCGCTCTTCGCGGACACCGCGCTGCCGTCCGCCATCCGCGCCGCGGCCGCACGCTGCCTGCTGCTGGCCGACGACGACTTCTTCGGCGCCGCCCTGAAGGACGCCGACCCGATGGTGCGCCAGACCGCGGTCCGCGCCGCCGACGCCGTGCCGCTCAAGACGCTCGCCGCAGCGCTGCCTTCCGCCGGCCCCGCCGACCAGTCCGCGATCATCGCCAAGCTCGCCAGCCGCGACGCCAAGGGCTATGCGGCCGCCGTGGCCGCGCTGCTGAAATCCGACCGCGAGGCGGTCGTCTGCGACGCCCTGCGCGCGCTCGTCAAAATCGGCGGCGCCGACCAGATCCCCGCCATGTTCGACCTGACCGCGCGCGAAGGGGACGTCGGACGCGTGGCGACCGAGTCGCTGAACGATCTGCGCGCGCCCGGCGCGGGAGCCGCTCTGATCGCCCTCGCCGGGAAAGACCCGGCCCGGCAGATCAAGGTGCTCGCCATTCTCGGCGAGCGCACCGAAGCCGCCCTCGTTCCGCAGTTCGCGCCCTTCCTCAAGTCGGAGCAGGCGGACGTCCGCAAAGAGAGCTGGAAGGCGCTCGGCAAGACGGCCGACGAAACGACGTTCAAAAGCCTCGTCGGCTGGCTGCCGCAGGTCCGGGACGAGGAGCTGAACCAGGCCGAGGCCGCCCTCCGCGCCGCCTCCAAGAACGTGGAGCCCGCCGCACGCGCGGCCGCGCTCGCCGGCGCCTGGAAAACCGCGCCGCTGCCCGCGAAGAAGACGCTCGCCAGCCTCATGGCCGGCTACGCCGACGCCGCCTTCCTCGCGCCGCTGACCGCCGCGCTGTCCGACGCCGACGCCGGCCTGCGCGAGACCGCCCTGCGCGCGCTGGCCGACTGGCCCACGATGGAACCGTTCGCCACGCTGAAAGATGCCGTCACGGCGCAGACCGACCCGGGCCTGAAGACCGTGGCCCTGCGCGGCGCCCTGAAGCTCGCCGCCGCCAACGCCGGCAAAGACACGCGCGCGCGCTTCATCGAGCTGTACAAGGTCGCCCCCGAGGAGAAGGGCCGCATGGCCGTGGCCGACGCGATGTTCAAAAGCGACGGCATCGAGCTGTTCGCGACCCTGCAGGGGCTCTTCAACGACCCCGCCTGCGGGGCGCAGGCCAAGAAGACCTACGTCACCGTCTTCGACCAGAAGATCAAACAGCAGACCGGGGTGCCCTCGCGCGAGATCAGCAACGCGAAGTGGAAGGTCGCGGCCTCGCACGCCAACAACGAGGCCGGCCGCGCGATCGACCGCAACCCCGGCACGCGCTGGTCGTCGAACGCGTCGTCGGCCAAGGGCATGTGGTTCACGCTCGATCTGGGCGAGACCACCTATGTGTCCGAAGTGGTGCTGGGCACCGAGGCCTCGGGCAACGACACCCCGAACGGCTACGAGGTCTTCACCTCGAACGACGGCAAGGAGTGGGCGGGGCCGGTGGCGAAGGGCGACGGCGAGAGCAAGAAGAAGACCGTCATCCCGCTGGCCGCGCAGACGCGCCACATCAAGATCGTGACCACCGGCGGGCGCCAGGGCCTGCACTGGTCGATCCACGAGATCTATGCGAAGGCCGGTCTTGACCAGTCCAAGATCGACGAGATCCGCAAAGTCGCGGAGAGTGTGCGCTAACCCCTGAAAAAACGCCCAGGAGGGCGCGCGTCCACGCGAGCCGCCCTCCGCACAGAGATTGGAGACCCACCATGAACCTTTCACGCAGAAACTTCCTCCGCGGCAGCGCCGCCGCCACAGCCGTCACCGCCTTCAACATCGTGCCCGCCCGCGTCCTCGGCCAGAACGCACCCAGCAACAGGATCGCCATGGCCATGATCGGCGTCGGCGGCATGGGCACCGGCAACATGGGCTCGTTCCTCGGCCTCGAGGATGTCGCCGTCCGCGTCGTGTGCGACGTCAACACCAAGAAGATGGACGCCGCCAAGAAGAAGGTCGATGACAAGTACGGCAACGCCGACTGCCAGATGGTCAAGGACTACCGCGAAGTCTGCGTCCGCAAGGACATCGACGCGGTCATGATCGCCACGCCCGACCACTGGCACGCCTTCATCGGCACCTTCGCCGCGCGCCACGGCAAAGACATCTACGGCGAGAAGCCCTTCACGCACGACCTGCTCGAGGGCCGCGCCCTCGTCAACGCCGTCGCCCAGCACGGCCGCGTCTGGCAGACCGGCAGCTGGCAGCGCTCTTCCGGCGAGATGCGCCGCGCCGTCGAACTGGTCCGCAACGGACGCATCGGCAAGATCGCGCGGGTGGACGTCGGCCTGCCCTCCGGCGGCCGCGGCAAGCCCGGCATCCCCGGCGCGGCGGTCCCTGCGGAGCTCGATTGGAACTTCTGGCTCGGCCCGGCGCCCGAGCGCGCCTTCCAGGGCGTCTACGACTGGGACTGGCGCTGGGTGCTCGAGTGGGGCGGCGGCCAGATGATGGACTGGATCGGCCACCACGCTGACATCGCGCAGTGGGGCCTCGGCCGCGACACCTCCGGCCCCGCGTCGATCGAAGGCTACGCGCCGTTCGAGCCCGAAGGCATTTACGACTCGCCCAAGACTTACCGCTACACCTGCCGCTACGCCGACGGCGTCGAGCTGACCGTGGCCGACGGCTCGCAGGTGCAGGGCGGCACGACGTGGTACGGCGAAAGCGGCGAATGGGTGTACGTCAACCGCGGCCGCTTCGACGCCTCCACGCCGAAGATCCGCGACAGCAAGATCGAAGCCGGCGAGCTGCGCCTGCGCAGCCCGGGCCACCAGCGCAACTTCATCGACTGCGTCAAGACGCGCGACACCACGCTGACGCCCGCGGAGGTGGCCCACCGTTCCGCCAGCATCGGCCACCTCGGCCAGATCGCGATGCTCACCGGCCGTAAGATCGCTTGGGATCCCGCCACGGAAACGATCCTCAACGACCCGACCGCCGCCGCGCTCCTCGGCCGCACCCCGCGCGGCCCCTGGTCGCTGTCGTAGGCCCCGCCCCGCGAAAGCAGGGCCAACGCGAAAGCGTGCGGCGCGCAAGCCCCGCACGCTTTCGCTTTCCCTTCCGCCCGTCATTTCCGCGTTGTAACCGGCGCGCGGTTTTACTATGCTGAGCCCTTCAGAAGCTCAACAAAAACGGAGGGTGGGGACATGAACAATCAGGCGGTTCTGACAGCGCGCGAGAGACTGAACAACGGGGAGGTGTTCATCGGCCTCTTCTGCAAGACCACTGCGCCGGAGTTCATCGAAGTCATCGGCCACGCCGGTTTCGATTTCTGCATCCTGGACATGGAGCACGGTCCGGCCAACCTCGAGACGCTCCAGAACCTGGTGCGCGCCGCCGAGGTGTCGGGCGTGCTGCCCATCGTGCGCACGCGGGACATGTGCCTCGAGAGCATCGCGCAGCCGCTGGACCTGGGCGTCGCCGGCATCCAGGTGCCCCAGGTCTCCTCCAAGGCCGAAGCCGAAGCCGTCGTGGACGCGGCCCGCTTCTCGCCCCTCGGCCACCGCGGCGTCTGCCGCTTCGTGCGCGCGGCGAACTTCTCGGCGCTGGACCGCGCCGACTATTTCACGCAGGCCAACCAGGCGCTCGTGATCCTCCAGCTCGAAAGCACCCATCTGGCCGAATACGAGAAGATCGCCGAAATCCCGGGAGTGGACATCCTCTTCATCGGGCCCTATGACCTTTCGCAGTCCCTCGGCATCCCGGGCCAGATCGAGCATCCGCGCGTGCTCGAGGAGATGCGCAAGATCATCGCGGTGGCCAAGCGCAAGCACAAGACCATCGGCGTGTTCGCCGACTCGCTCACCCAGACGCAGCGCTGGATCGACGCGGGCGTCCAGTACATCGCCTACTCGGTCGATCTCGGGCTCTTCTACACAGGCTGCCGCGACACCGTCCAGGCCATCCGCAAACAGACGGGCAAGGCCTAACCGATGCTCGCGAAGTTCAAGCGCATCTTGTCCATCCTCGGCCCCGGCATCTTCGCCATCGGCTACACGATCGGCACGGGCAGCGTCACCTCCATGGCCAAGGCGGGCAGCCAGTACGGCCTCCAGCTGGTCTGGGTGCTCTTCCTGAGCTGCCTCTTCTCTGGCGTCCTGATGGAGGCGTACGGCCGGCTCGCGGCGGTGACCGGCGAGACGTCGCTCTACGCCGTCAAGCGGCACTTCAAGCATGGCAAGCTGCTGGCGGTCCTGATCTTCATCGGCGTGGTGACGGGCCAGTACACCTGCCTCGGCAGCATTCTGACGATCTCCTCGAGCGCGATCTACGAGACCCTCGGCCTTTTCTTCCCCGCGCTGCCGAAGGCCAACTACTGGGCGGTCTTGGGCATCGCGGTCCTGCTGATCGGCATGATCTACGGCTTCCTCATGATCGGCCGCTACAGCTTCTTCGAGAAGGTGCTGACCTTCTTCGTCATGCTCATGGGCGTCACCTTCATCATCTCGATGTTCGTGGTCTGGCCCTCGCCCGAGATCCTCAGGCAGGCGGTCATCCCCTCCATCCCGAACGAGCCCGGTGCGCTGCTGATGATCGCCGCGTTCGTCGGCACCACCATGGCCGCCCCCACCTTCGTCACGCGGCCGCTGCTGCTCAAGGAGAAGGGCCTGACGGCGGCCGACCTGAGGACGCAGAGCCTGGACGCGCTGGTGTCGGTCGTGCTCATGTTCATCATCAGCGGCGCGATCATGTTCGTGGCCGCCGGCGCGCTCTACGCGCACGGCAAGGGCATCGTCAAGATCCTGGACATGGTCCACACGCTCGAGCCCGTGGCGGGCAAATTCGCGGTCGCGCTGTTCATGGCCGGCACGCTCAGCGCGGGGCTCTCCTCCATCTTCCCCATCCTGATGGTCGCCCCCCTGCTGATCTCCGACTACCGCGTGGGCCACATGGAAACCCGCACGCGCTCCTTCAAGCTCATCTGCCTGGTCGCCTGCGTTCTCGGCCTGATCGTGCCGGTCCTCGGGCGCAACCCGATCACCATCACCGTCATGGCGCAGATCTCAAACGTCTTCGTCCTGCCGCTCACGGTCTTCGTGATCCTCGTGCTGGTCAACCGCACCGCGCTCCTCGGCCGGCACAGGGCCGGCCCCCTGCTGAACGCGGGCCTCGCGCTGGCCTTCGTCTTCTCCTGCATCATCGCGGTGACCGGCGGCCTCGCGCTCTACGGCCAGTTCCGCCCGTGATCCCCGAGCCGGCCCGCCGGAAGCGCGCCGCGCTTTTCGCGGGCTCCCAAAAAAGCGTTGGTTGCCCATTGCCTGTCTGTGCTACAGTATCGTCAATCCTAGAGGGGTTTAACGACACAGCACAGGTGAGGAGCACACAATGAACAGACGGCAGTTTCTGGCGGCGTCCGCGGGGGCGGGGGCCTTCAATCTGATCTCGGGATGCGCGACGGCGCGGCCGCGCACCATCTCCCCGAACGACAAGCTCCATCATGCCTGCATCGGCGTGGGCGGCATGATGGGCGGCACCGACCTCAGCAACTTCCACTCGCACGCCCGCACCCAGATCGTCGCGATCTGCGACGTGGACAAAAACAATCTCGCCAAGGCGTCCGCCCTCGTGCCCGACGCGCGCCAGTACACCGACTGGCGCGAGATGCTCGCCCAGGAGGGCGACAAGATCGACTCCGTCAACGCCACGGTGCCGGACCACATGCACGCGCTGATCGCGATGTCGGCCCTCCGCGCCGGCAAGCACGTCTACTGCCAGAAGCCGCTCTGCCACGACGTGGCCGAATGCCGCGCGCTGGCGCACGCCGCCCGGACTTCCGGCCTGGTGACCCAGCTCGGCACGCAGCACGCGTCGGGCGCCGGCGACCGCATCGGCGTGCAGTATCTGCGCGAAGGCGCGGTGGGCACGGTCAAGCGCGTGATCCTCTGCTCCAACCGGCCCGGCGCCATCGACGCCTACCGGCTAATGGGGCCGCGGCCGGCCAAGGGCGAAGCCGCACCCGCGCACCTGTCCTGGGACCTGTGGCTCGGAACCGCGCCGGAGCGCGAGTTCGCGCCGGAGATCTACCACCCCTCCAAGTGGCGCGCCTGGCAGGACTTCGGCACGGGCTGGTCAGGCGACATCGGCTGCCACATCTACGACGCGGTCTGGAAAGGGCTGGGGCTGACCGCCCCGCTCTCCGTCACGGCCGAGGTGCAGGAATCATGGAAGAACTCGCCGGCGCGGCGCGGCGACACGTGGCCGCAGAGCGACCACATCACCTGGGTCTTCCCCGGCAACGCGAAGAGCGGCCACAAGGATTTCACCGTCGAGTGGTATGACGGGCTGATCTACCCGCCCGCCGAGGTGCAGGACCTCGCGAAGGCGGCGGGCTTCACCGAGTACCCGGCCGAGTCGGCGATGGTGATCGGCACCGACGGCGCCATGCTGCTGCCGCACACTTCGGGACCGGTGCTGCTGCCCAAGAGCAAATTCGAGGGCCGGGTCAAGCCCAAGCTGGCCGCCCGCAACCACTACCACCATTTCCTCGACGCCTGCCTGGGCGGAGAGAAGACCGAGTCGCACTTCGTGCAGACCGGCCCCATGGCCGAGGCGATCATCCTCGGCACCGTCGCCATCCGCGTCCCGGACACGGTGCTGCAGTGGGACAGCGCCCAGCTGCGGGTCTCCAACTCGGAGGCGGCGAACAAGCTCCTGCGCCGCACGTACCGCAAAGGCTGGGAAGTCCCCGGCGTGTAAACAGGGCGCGCCCTCCGCGCGTCCGCTCACCCGAGCGGCGCGCGGAAGGTGACGTGGGTGCCCTGGCCGGGCGAGCTGAGGACCGCGACGCTGCCTCCCGCCTCTTTCATGCGGCGGGCCATGTTGCCGAGGCCGTCGTGGCCGACCCCCGCGGGCTTGGAGGTGTCGAAGCCCACGCCGTCATCGTCCACGCGCACTTCGAGCACGCTGCCGTCCACGCGCATGCCGATCTGCACCTGCTTGGCGGACGCGTGCTTCAGCACGTTCCCGACCGCCTCGCGCACCGCCAGCAGCAGGTGGTGGCGCGTCTTGGAGGCGATGCTCTGCTCCACCAGATCCGCCGGCCGCGTGAAGTGGAAACGCAGCCCCGAGTTGCCGAGGAAGTACTCGGTGTACTGCTCGAAATAGCTGAGGAACGGCTCCCACCCGTCGTTCGCGGGATTCACCGCCCACACGATCTCGTCCACGTTGCGCGCGAGCTCGTTGGCCACGTCGTAGATCTGGTCGAGCCGCTTGTGCACCGCCCCCTTCTCCACGTCGTTGTGCGCCAGCTCGCTGAGCGTGGCCACCACCGAGAGCCCGTTGCCCAGATCGTCATGGATGTCGCGCGAGATGCGAGCCCGCTCGAAGTGCAGCGCCTCCTCGCGCTTGAGCATGGCCATCTGCAGCTGGTAGCGGTGCCACAGCATCCAGCGGGCGATGAGGAACACCACCGCGGCCAGCAAGGCCGCCAGCAGCAGGTAGAACCACGCCGTCTGCCAGAAATGCGCCCGCACCTCGAACGCGAACGTCGTCTCCGTCAGATTCCAGATGCCGCCGGCCTCGGCGATGACCTTGAGCGCGTACCGTCCCGGCGGCAGCCACTCGAACACCGCCACGCGCTCCGCCTGGACCGGCGACCAGCCCTTGCGCAGGCCCTCGACGCGGTAGCGGAACCTGACCGAGTCGGGAGCGCCCGGCGCCAGCGCCGCGAAGTGGAACGCGATGTTGCGCGCCCCGGGCGCGAAAACCGTGCTGGTGCGCGGCGTCTCCGCGTTGTCCAGCACCTTGGTTCCGTTCACCAGAACCTTTTCAATCACCACCGTGCACGGCCGGTCTGAGAACTCCGCCCGGTGCGGCTCCACCACCGCGACGCCGTTCTCGAACGGAAACCAGAGCCGCCCCTTCTCCGGGCCGGCCGCGGTCGCCGCCCCGCCCATGCAGCGCTCGCCGGGCAGTCCGTCCGACGTGCCCAGGTGCAGCATCCGGATCGTGACCGCCGCATCCGCCTGCCCCGCGCGGGCCACCCGCTCCAGATCCTCGATGTACACGCACTGCAAGCCGCGCGTCGTGCCCAGCCAGAGCCGCTTGAGGCCGTCCTCGGAAATCTGCAGCACCGCGTCGTTGAAGACGCCCGCCAGCCGCCCCATCGACACCACCGCGTCCGGCGTCACCCCGTAAAGCCCGGCGGTCGTGCCGACCCAGAGGTTGCCCCTCGAGTCGCGGCACATCACGCGCGGATACCCCTCGAGTCCGGCCTCGCGGTCGATCACCAGCTTATGGCCGTCCGGCAGCAGCCGCAGGACGCCGAGCCGCTCGCTGCACACCCACAGCGCCCCGTCCCCGTCGCGGTGCAGCGCGTGGACGGGCTCGGTCACGCGCGTGCCGTAAACGTCGGCAGGCTCCAGCTCGCCGCTGGCCGCGATGCGCATCAGCCCCTGCGGCGTGCCGACCAGAATGCCCAGCGCGGCATCCTCCAGCAGCGTGTAGACCGTGTGCACCACCGGCAGGCTGTAGTCGCTCTGCGTCACCAGCGTCAGGCTTCCCGCGTGATACATGAAAAGCCCGCCGCCCAGCGTGCCCAGCCACACGCGCCCCGCGGTGTCCTGCAGCAGCGCGCTCACCGGCACGTCGGCATCGAGGTACACCGTCTGCAGTAGCCGGCCCTCGTCCGCCGTCAGGCGCACGGCGCGCCCCTTGTAGCCCACCCACGCGCCGCCTTCGGGCGTGCGCCAAAGCGCGTAGGCGGTGCCCGAGGTCGCCGTGCCCTCCGCCCGCAGCGTCCCCACGGTCTTCTTGCGGATGCGCAGCAGGCCGCCGTCGCACGCGGCCCAGAGCGTCCCGTCGCGGTCCTCGATCAGCGTGTTGACGGAGAGGCTGCCCGGCGTGTCCTGCTCGGCGATGCTTTGCCAGACGCCCGCCTGCCAGCGGAACATGCCCGTCGGATTGCCGATCCAGAGCGACCCGTCCGAGACCTCCAGCATCACGGTCGCCATGCCCGCGTTCTCGGGAAAGCCGACCGGGGTCCAGATGTTGTTCTCGCGGTACGCGACCCCGTTGGAGCCGTGCACCCAGAGCCGCCCCGAGCGTCCCGCGCGCACGCCGTCGGCCGCCTCCACCAGAAAATCGGGAAGCCGCATGCTCTGGTCGTCGAAACGCCCGTTGCTGTACTCGACCAGCCCGTTCCACGCCGTCATCCAGATGCGCCCCGCCGCGTCCGCCGCCGCGTCGGTCACCGCGCCCAGCGTCGCCCGGTCGTCCGAGGGCACGGGGCAGGACTTGACGCTGAACTGCGTGGTGACGTCGTCGCCCGCGGTCACCGCCTCCAGCAGGCCGCGTTCGGCATACGCCCGGATCACGCCGTCCGGCGTCTCCAGCATGCCGAGAATGCGGCCCGCCGTGCCCGCGGGCGTGGTTGCGGGCCACACCTGCCATACGCCCGCGAGATACCGCGCCACGCCCGCCGGCCCGTACACCCAGACGCCCTTGGCCTGCCCGCAAAACACGCCGTACAGCTCGCCGGTCTGCTGCCGCACGCCCTCGGGCACCGCCACCTCGGAAAAGTCGGAGCCGTTGAACCGGATCAGCTGCGAGTGCGTCACCAGCCAGAGGTAGCCGTCGGACGCTTGCGCCACCCCCACCACCGGGCTGCCCGGCAAGCGGTCCTCCACCGTCCACAGCTTCAGGGCATAGGCGTCCGTGGCGGCGTTGCTGGCCCGCAGGCCCGTGCCGCCCAGCAGGGCGCACAGTGCGATCATGTGTCGTATACGTCCCATACGTCTCATAGAACACCCGCCCGGAAAAGCACATCGCCTGCCGTTACGCAGCCTCACCCCACAATCCCGTCCAGCTCTCCATCGGCCACAAAACCGGGGAACGCGCCGAACACGCCCTCGACCACGCGGTGGTACTCCTCCAGCGTGCGGCAGATCTTCACGCTGCCCCACACGCGCTCGCCCTGGCGCAGCGAGAGGTGCAGATAGCCCCACAGCTCTTTCATCCGGCCCAGCACCGAGACGGGCCCGTAAAGCTCCTCCGCGCTCGCCGCCACATAGTCGTCCAGAAAGCCCTTGAGCCGGGCGACCTCGCGCTCGGCCGCGTCCTCGCGCCGGAGGCGCTCGATCAGGAAAGGATCCATCGCCAGCCCGCGCCCGATCATCCAGCGCGTGACGCCGGGAAAGCGCGCCTTCAGCCGCAGGTAATCCCCGCGCGTCCGGAGGTCGCCGTTGTAGACCACCGGGTGCCGGCAGGCCGCCAGCGCGGCCGCGAACGGCTCCAGCAAAACTTGACCCTCATACATCTGCTTGGCCGTGCGCGCGTGGATCGCCACCTCCCGCAGCGGAAACGAATTGATCAGCTCCATGCGCTGCAGCAGCAGGTCCGGCCCGTCCATGCCCAGCCGCACCTTCACCGAAAAACCGCCGGGCATCTCTTCGCACCCGGTCTCCAGCATGCGCCCGAAGGCCGCCGCGTCGCGCATGAGCCCCGCGCCCCGCCCCTTCTTGGCCACGAACGGCCACGGGCACCCCGCGTTCAGGTCCGCGCAGGCGTAGCCCAGCGCCTTGAAGGAGCGCAGCAGGGGGCGCAGCTGCTCCGGGTCCTTGCCGATCACCTGCGGCACCAGCGCCACGCTCTGCCCGAGCTCCGGGTCGATGTCCTTCAGCAGCGTCGGCTTCACCTTCGCGCCCGCGAAGGTCGGGATGAACGGCGCCACCGCGCGGTCCGGCGGACGGAACCACAGCGCGTGCAGGTTGCGGAAGGTCCGCACCGTCACCCCGCGCAGCGGCGCCAGACACACATCGTCCAGTTCCGCGTCGGCCGCGGCACGCCCCGACGGGCTCACAGCCCGCCCATGATCAGGCTCGCGAACGCGCTGATCGGCGTCGTGTCGCGGAAGTTGTCGACCGTCTGACGCACGTCCTTGACCAGCCCGTGCACATCGTTGTAGAGCTGCTCGTCCGCCGAGAGCTTGCCCAGCGTGCCCTCGCCCTTGGCCAGCCGGTCGGTCACCTGCTTCAGGTTCGCCACCGTGGCGTCGAGGTCGTTGTACACCTTGTTGTCGTCCTTCATGAGCTTGCCCAGCGAGCCTTCGCCGTTGTCCAGGCGCACCGCCACGCTTTTGACGCGCGCCATGGTCTCCTGCAGGTCGCGGTAGATCGTGTCGTCCGACGAGAGCAGCTTGCCCATGGTGCCCTCGCCCTTCTCCAGCCGGCCGGAAATCGCCTTCAGGTTCGCGATCGAAGCGCTCAGGTCCGCGTAGACGCCGCCGTCGTCGTTGAGCAGCCGCCCCAGCGAGTTCGTGCCCGAATCGATCTTGCCGGTGACGGACTTGAGGTTGGCGACCGTGTTGGAAAGGTCGTTGTACAGCGCGTTGTCCTCCGCGAACAGCTTGCCGAGCGTGCCCTTGCCGCCCTCGACGCGCGCGGCCAGCGCCTTGATCGACGAGCTGGCGTCCTCCACGTTGACCAGAATCTGCTTGATACGGTCGCCCTCGGTCGCCTCCTTGAGCTTGCCGACGATCTCGCCCAGGTCGCGCATCCAGTTTTTGGGCGACTGGCCGGTCAGCGTCGTGCCCGCCGGCAGCGCCGCGCCGGCCCCCTCTTCGATCAGCAGGTAATTGCCGCCGAGCAGCGAGCCCGAGCACACCGTGATGACGTAGCCCTCTTTGAACACCACGTCGCGCTGCACCGACAGCGTCACCCTCACCCCGCTGTTCTGCAGCTGCATCGCGTTCACCGAGCCCACCGGCATCCCGCGCAGCACCACCGAATCGCGCTCTTTCAGCCCGCCGACATCATGGAAAAGCACCGTCACCGGGACCTTGCTCTTGCCGCCGAACACTTCGACTCCCGAAATGATGATCGTGAAGTAGATCAGCACGCCCAATACCGCGGTCATGAACAGGCCCACGATCACTTCGGTGAAGACTTCATTGTTTGTTTTCAGACTCATGCTTTGCTCCTCGAAACACTTTTTCAGCTTACCCCGGCGCCCGCGCTACATGCCCGCCAGACCCTTTTTCGAAATGAACTGCGCATCCAGAAAGCCGCGCACTTCGGGCTGGTCCGACGCCACAAACGTCTTCGGCTCGCTCACCTCCACAAACCGCCCGCCATTGAGCATCGCGATGCGGTCCGCGCTCAGCAGAGCCCCCTGCAGATCGTGCGTGACCACCACGCTCGTGATGCCCAGCTCCTCGTTGAGCCGCTTGATCAGCCGGTCGATCGTGCGCGCCGTGACCGGATCGAGACCCGAGGTCGGCTCGTCGTAGAGCACGATCTCGGGCCGGCGCACGATGGCCCGCGCCAGACCCGCGCGCTTCTGCATGCCGCCGGATATCTCGCTCGGAAACTTGTCGCCGTCGTTCTCAAGCCCCACCATGCGCAAGGCGTCGGCCACCCGCTGCGCGATCTCCTCCTCCGAAACCTTGGTCTTCTCGCGCAAGGGCAGCGCGATGTTGTCCGCCACCGAGATCCAGCCCAGCAGCGCGCCGCCCTGGAACAGGTAGCCGAAGCGCTCGCGCACCCGGTCCAGTTCGCCGCCGTTCGCCGCGCTGATCTCCGTGTCGTCGATCCAGACCGACCCGCTCGTCGGCGTCAGCAGCCGGACCATGTGCTTGAGCGTCACGCTCTTGCCCGTGCCGGACGGCCCGACAATGATGAAGATCTCGCCTTTCTTGATCTCGAAGGAGAGGTCGTCGAGGACGTTGCGGCCGCCCAGCCTTTTCGTTACT
This sequence comes from Verrucomicrobiota bacterium, assembly GCA_023269675.1. Lineage (GTDB taxonomy): Bacteria > Verrucomicrobiota > Kiritimatiellia > RFP12 > UBA1067 > JAHFSX01. Next base: position 7,635 of record JAHFSX010000031.1, on the reverse strand, counting down.
TGTTTAAACCGGATCATAAGTCGTAGAACAGCCGTGTGATGATGTAGCCCAGCACCAGAATCAGCAGGATCGAGACGATCACCGAGCGCCGCGTCGCCTGCCCCACCCCGACCGCGCCCTGCGTGGTGGTGAAACCCTCGTAGCAGGAGACGGACGTGACGACGATGCCGAACACCAGCGCCTTGAACAGCCCCACGTACAAATCGCGCAGGTGGGCGACGTCCATCGCCATATTGATGTACTGCGCCCACGGCACGTTCAGCTGCGTCAGGCCCACGATGCCGCCGCCGATCACGCCCAGCACGCAGGTGTAGAAGGAGAGGATCGGCGTCATCAGCACCATCGCCGCCATGCGCGGCGCCATCAGGAACCGCACCGGGCTGATCGACATGATCTCCAGCGCCGCGATCTCGTCGTTCACCGTCATGGTGCCGATCTGCGCCGCCATGGACGAGCCCACGCACGCCGCCAGGATGATGCCGGTCATGAAGGGCCCCATCTCGCGCAGCAGCGAGACCATCACGGCGGAACCGATGTAGAGCTCCTGGTTGTACCGGCGCAGCTCCAGGCCGACCTGCAGGCCGAGGATCATGCCGGTGAACATGCCGACGATGGTGATCAGCGCCAGGCTCTTGATCCCCGTGATGTACAGCTGCCGCGCCAGCTCGCGGCGCGAGCGGCGCGTGGCGAGCAGCAGCGGGAGCATCACCAGCGACTGCGCCGTCATGCTGCCGGCGCGCCCGATGCTCCCCAGCTCCAGCACCGCCGCGCGCCAGACGCCGACCCACGCGTTCCCGGCCGCGTCGCTGTAGGTAGGTTCACGCGTGATCATGGTCCGCCTTCCCCCGCGGGTGCGAGCTCCACCCTTGTGCTGTGCCGCAGGAGGCCCCACAGCGCGTCGTGTTCGACTTCATGTGCTTGTTCGATCCTTTCGTAAAACGTCCAGAACGGCGCCCAGTTGCGTTCGATGCCGCCGCTGTACCGGATCAGGCTCAGCTCCAGCGCGCGCAGATGCGAACCCTCCGGCGTGGTCTCGCGCGCATAGAACGGCCACACCCGCGTATAGGTCTCCTGCAGCCGCTCCACCCCCGCCGGATCGTTCCGGTAGACCTTCGCCTTCAGATAAAACGGAAAAAAACGGCTGCGCTCCTCGCGCCCGTCCTTCTTCTTCAGCGTGAAGCTGTCGAACAGCGGCCACGCCGCATAGCAGCGCTGCTCGTCATCGCGCGTCAGATCTCCGTAGAAGGGCCAGTAGGAGCGCTTCCGCGAGGTTTTGGTGGTCACCGTCTCGTAGAACGGCCACGGCATGCGCCAGCGCTCCGCCGCGTCGGTCGTCGCGTGCGAGAAGAAAGGCGGCAAAAAGAGCCACTGCCGCTCCTTCGCTCGGTCCACGCTCCCGGCCAGAGGAAAGAGCATCCACGACGAGCCGGGGTTGCGCGGCGCGTCGTAGACCGCCGAGCTCCAGAACGGCCAGAAACAGTAGGCGTGCTTCGAGTCGCGCTTCTGCGTCTCGCCGTAGATCGGGAAGACGCCCGTCCGCTTCACCTCCGGATCATCTCCCATGCGCGAGAAGACGGGCCACAGATAATACTCCCGCCCGACGTGGTTGACCTCGTAGTTCAGGTACAGCGGGAAGAGCACGAAATCGATGTCGTCCATCAGCAGCACGTGCGGCAGGTGGCCGTAGACCGGAAACAGCGCCCAGTAGTCCTCGCCCTCCCGCGTGCGCCCCTGAAAGTAAAGCGGGAAGAGCGCCGCCTTCCACGCCGAGTCCTCGCGGTTCACGTCGTTGTCGGCGCCATACGCCAGCAGCATCCGCCACCAGGCCTGCTCGTGGTCGCGGTGGAACGTGCCCAGCGGCCAGACCACGTCGGTCACCCGCGTGTCGCTCGCCGGATCGGTCACCCGCGAACAGAACGGCCGCACCGCCCAGAAGGTGCCGCCGTCCCGCGTGGCGCGGTGCTCGAAGAGCGGCCCGAAACGGAACCGGCTGACGACACGGTCGGGCGTCCGGTTCGTGACATCCGCGAACAGCATAACCGGCAACAAGCACAGCGCGCTCAAGCACGCGCGCCGGGCGGTCGGCCGGCTAACAGTTGTGGCGGAAATACTCATGAATGCGCTTTTCGCAGCCGAACGTCATGGCGATCAACGCCGTGCGGATCCACATGCCGTTACGCATCTGCCGCCAATACATCGCCCGCGGATCGCTGTCCACCGCCGTCGAGATCTCGTCGCGCCGCGGCAGCGGGTGCATGATGACCGCGCGCTGCGGCAGCAGCTTCAACTCGTCGAGGCCGAACTTGAACCGGCTGGTGTCGATCTTCGCGCTCTCGCCCTTGTCCTTGTCCCACTCGTCCTGGATGCGCGTCATGTACACTGCGTCGGCGTGCGGGATCGCCGCATGGAAATCGTCCGTCAGCTCGTAGGCGACGCTCTTGGCCTTCAGCACCGCGAGCACGTCCTCCCCGACCTGCAGCGGTCCGGGCGCCACGAAGACCTGCCGGATGTTCGGGTAGTTCGTCAGCAGGTACGAGAGCGAGCGCACCGTGCGCCCGCGCAAAAGGTCGCCGCAGAACAGCACCGTGCGGTCGCGCAGCCCGCCGCCGCGCTCGAAGCTGCGCAGCAGCGTGTAGATGTCCAGCAGCGCCTGGGTCGGATGCTGGTCCTGGCCCGACCCGGCGTTGATGATCGGGATCGGGCGCTCGGAGTTCGACAGCACCCACGCCATGTGCTCGGCGAGCCCCTTCTCGGGCGTGCGCATGATGATCATGTCGAAGTACGAGCTGAACGTGCGCACCGAATCCTCGCGCGACTCGCCCTTGAACTCGGAGGAGATCGAGGTGTCGCGCACCTCGCCGGTCGAGACGCCGAGAATCTGGCACGCCGAGGCGAACGACAGGAAGGTGCGCGAGCTGGGCTGCGAGAAATAGAGCATCGCCCGCTTGTGCGCCACCTGCGACCGCAGAAACTCCGTGCCCGTGCGCGTCTTGGCGATGGTCCGGATCTCGTTCGCCAGCAGCTCGAGCCGCCCCAGCAAATCATGCCCGAACTGCTGCGCGAAGAGCGTGTGGTACGGCACGCCGTCCGCCTGCATCAGGTACGGCGTCTTCTCCGTCACCGGCAACGCCTCGAACCGCTCCACCGAAATGTCGAATATCCGTTTTGACATAGCCCGTTCCTTAACAAAGACTCAGAGCTGCGGCCTACAGCGCCGACAGATCGCTCAACGCCGACACATACAGCGCCTTGATGGTGTGCATGCGGTTCTCGGCCTCGTCGAACACCTTAGAGAACGGCGCCTCGAACACCTCGTCCGTCACCTCCAGGGCCCCCGACTCCGCCGTCATCACCGTCTCGAAGTCGTGGAACGCGGGCAGGCAGTGCAGGAAAATCAGCTCGCCGCCCGAGTTGCCGGTCGCCTTCACCAGCTCCATGTTGATCTGGTAGGGGCGCAGCAGCCGCAGGCGCGTCTCCTTCTGGTCCTCCTCGCCCATCGAGACCCAGACGTCCGTGTAGAGCACGTTCGCGCCGGACACGCCCGTCTTGGGGTCGTGGCAGATCTCGACCGTCACCCCGTTGCGCCGGGCGGTCTCGCAGGCCTCTTTCACCAGCACGGGGTCGGGCATCAGCTCCACCGGCGTGCAGTTCACGTAGTGCACGCCCGCCTTGGCGCAGCCCAGCATCAGCGAATTCGCCACGTTGTTGCGCCCGTCGCCGACATACGCGACCTTAAGCCCCTTCAGCCGGCCGAAATTCTCCTGGATGGTCATCAGGTCGGCCAGGATCTGCGTCGGGTGGTAATCGTCGGTCAGCCCGTTCCACACCGGCACGCCGGCATACTTCGCCAGGGTCGCCACCGTCGTCTGGGCGAACCCGCGGAACAGGATGCCGTCGAACATCCGCCCCAGCACGCGGGCGGTGTCCTTCACCGACTCCTTGGAGCCGAGGTGGATGTCGTTCTTGGTCAGGTACTCCGCCGCGCCGCCCTCGTCGCGGATCGCCACCGAGGCGGCATTGCGCGTGCGCGTGGAGCTTTTCTCGAAAATCAGCGCGACCTGGCGCCGCTCCAGCAGGTTGCCGCGGATCCCCGCGCGGCGGCGCGCCTTCAACGCGACCGAAAGCTCGATCACGTTCAGCATCTCCTCGTCGGTCAAATCAGCCAACCGCAACAGGGAGCGCCCAAACAATTCCGGATTCCATTTCAACATCGCTAGTACTCCAATCAGGCGGCAATTATAGGCAACCCGATCCCCCCGTTCAACAAGATTACGCGACTATAACAGAACTTTAACGAAGGCGCTTAGGCTTGTCATCCCCACCCGCCTGTGCTATTTTCGCAACCGTTCAAAGGCCTGTAGCTCAGTAGGACAGAGCATCAGATTCCTAATCTGAGGGTCGCGGGTTCGACTCCCGCCAGGCCTACCATCGAAAATACATCAAAAAGCCCAATAAATATGGGCATCTGGCATGTTTCGGCTATTCCCGCACGCTTACCTCAGTTTACTCACTTACCTGACTTTCACCCCGCTACAACCTCGATTTTGGTTACAGTTTGGTTACACCCCCTCCAGACTGTAACCACCTGTAACCAATCCGCCACTTGATCCCCACCCCGAACCCAGCTTCGAAGGCGCTGCGGGAGCGTCCGGGATCAACGCCGCAGCACGTCAATGGCTGCGTGCACCGCAGGATTAGGCTTGGCCAAGTTGTAATTAACGCCAAGGATCACCCTTCGTCCCTGATGCGGAAGCTGACCCCTGAAAGTAAAAAACGCGCACGGGGACGATTCGGATCATTCAGCATGTTGATGCCCTTGCCGGACATCAAGCATCGACTGAAGTCGTCATCATCCTCGTGCGCGTGTTCTGATTGTGCATGTGCGTGGCGATGATCCCGGCAGCCTCAGGAGTAGGCCCTGACGGCATACCGGGATCATCTGGCACCCCATCCCATATCCTCCACGTTAGGCTGCGCTCCCCGCCCGTCCATTGGTCAGCAGTGCGTCAATGTCGGATGCCAAGAAGCCGCGCGCCTTGGTTGAGCCCGGGAACCGGACTTTGTTCAGCCCGCCGCGATCTACGATGTTGTGGAGGGTTCGCCTTGTGCAGGCCAGCCTTTGCGCCGCCTCGCCGAAGGAAACGATGCGGTCATCCTCTTTCGCTTTGACCTCACCGGTGTCCAGTCCCAGTGTGCGGAGCAGGGTCTCGCGTTCCGTCTTCGTCCGAGGCGGGTCACTATCCAAAACAGCCTTGATCGCAATCAACGTCGAATTCTTCATGTGCTAGGTCCAATTCATTCTCGATCATTCCCTTCTGCAGCTCTCGGGCCTGCTCTGATTCGTGCCCGTGTCCGGGCTTGATTCATACGGCATCTGGGGCCGCACTCGCGGCACCTGGATGCAAGAAACTGTGAGTCTGATCCCAGGCCTAGGCTATGGCATACGCGCCTCCTTACCCAGTTGGGTCCGGTTCAGCTTTGGCCGCCAGCCGCTCGGGCCTTGATCTGAGCCAATGAGTAGTCGGGGCCTAGGACTTGAACGAGCCTGCAGTCGCTCCTGAAGATCCGAGATGCCGCTCGGGTGCCGATGACATCCCCGAGCCGGTCCGGCGCGTAGTTCGACGTGTACAGGGTCGGCAGCATGTTCTGGGCGCGGGCGTCGGCTATGGTCTCAAACGTCGCGCTGGCGAAGTTTGGATGACCGTTCTTGTCCGAGTACCTGCCGTGCCCGATGTCGTCGACGAACAGGACCGGTGCCGCCGCCAGATGCGCAAGGTACTCGTCGAAGGTCTTGCTCTGGCGCACCCCGTTCCAGTTGTCGAGGTTGTACCAGACCGTGGTGCCTTCGTTCTTGCCCCTTCTTCTCAAGAACTCCGCCACGATCTCCTGGACGTCGATGAAGGCGCAGGACAGGATCGGCGCAAGGGTGGGGTCGCTATGGATGCGGGAGGTGTTGGCGATCGCGGTGAGCCTGGCGATATGCTTGAAGGAGGCGTAGGCGAGGTGGGTCTTGCCGCAGCCGTTGCCGGTGCCTGAGGCGGTCTTGCAGCCGTAGACGTAGAGGCTGCCGGAAGCGCCTGTGCCGAGCATCCGGCCCCACCCCTCGACCACGGCATGGGTCCAGCTGGCGACGGCTGCGCGTGCCTCTCGGAGCAGCCCTGCGCATGCTCCCGTTGCCCTGAAGGTGTTGAACTCGGCGGCTCGGTAGGGTCGCGGCACCTTGGCCAGGATCTCGGCCTCTGCCAGCAGGCGTCCCCCAGGGTCCGCGGCATAGAACGCGCTGATGTAGTGGCGGTTGCAGAGCCCGTACTGGTTGCGGGGATGTTGACCCGTCGCGTTCCAGCCGAGGCTTGGGTTTGGGTTGAAGCGGAACCCGCAGATCATGCACATGGGTTTGTCGCTGTCGGAGGCTCCAAACGGAACCTCATGAAGCGGAACCTTGAGCCTGTACTGGCTGAAGTCGAAAAGAGGTTTAAGATCCTTCATCTCTCCAGCAGCAGCAGGGGTGGCGGGTGAACTCACTTCCATTCTCCTCTTCTTCTGTTGTTCAATTCTTATCCTTCTTATCCTTCTTAACTTCTTCTATTCTTATAGTGTGTCCATACCATTGGGGCACTACTGGCCATACCATTGTCCCAATGCCGTCCACACCGCTGTCCCTACCGCTGTGGAGACCTTCGTCCACCCTTCTGTCCACTCCGCTGTCCGTCCTGCTGGCCAGCACGGGCGTTGTCGAGAGCATAACTGCCGTATTTGCAGATTGTTATGAGCACTCCGTGCTGTCCCTTGTTCTGGACACTGACCTCGCCATCTTTGGCCAGCAGTTCGAGCCACTTGCGTATGGTTTTGCGATCATGCCCCGTAACCTCGGCCAGTTTTGAATACGACGTCGCGACCATGCCGCGACCGATTTCGATGAGATCGCGGCCGACCTTCACGCGACGCATCTTCCTGTTGGCCCGCAGCAGCAGATCCATGAAGAGGTGGGCAATATCCCAGGGCCCCTCCTCCCAGAACCAGCGCTTCTGGAACGTGCGGTAGCAGGGCATGTAGCCGAACTGCTTGTGCTGCTCGACCTCATCGGCGCCGTCACCGCCACCATCAGGGGCGGCGCTTTCACGCGGCTCCGCAACGGACTCCGCCGCTTCTCCCGCACCCGCGTCCTCTCCGTCATCGAACTCGATATCGGGGTTGAACGCTGTGGACGCTGCCGGGGCACTGGCCGGTACGGCTGCAGGTCCCGCTTCCGCTTGTGATTCTGACATCTCATGATCCTTTCGTGATCGTTTTGAAGACGGGCGGACGCATGGATCCCATGACCCATGCGCCCACCCCTGCCCCGTTTAGGCCGTGGGCTTGGCCTCTGCGGACTCAGCCGTCGCCGGCTGCACGGTGCCGGGCTCCGGCACAGACGCAGGCGCAGGCGCAGCGCCTTCCTTCTCCATGCTCTCCAGTTGGAGCCGGAGCTGCTCGGCGAGAGCAGGATTGATTTGCTTCATCGCCTCGTAGCTGTCGCGAAGCGACTTCTTCTTGCGGCCATGTTCCAGCGCCGCCGGCTTCTCGCCCTTCTCAGAAGCCTTGCTCTGGCCCTTATCGGTAATGGGGTGAACCTTCTCCAGCTCACGGCGCAGGACG
>JAHFSX010000030.1 GCA_023269675.1 Verrucomicrobiota bacterium | reverse complement strand
CTCAAGGTGTTTGAGCCTTCGCCGGAAGTGACGCCTGAGGAGCTGGCCGAGTCGCTGCGGCTGGTGCGCCGGCTGTGGTCGGGGGCGCCTAGCGCTCCCGAGGCGCCACCGCCCGCTTGATGAAGGCTTCGATCTGCTCGATGTTTTTCGAGCTGTCGAAGGTCTCCTCGGCGGTCTTGCGGCCGGCCTTGGAAAGCCGGAGAAGAAGCTCCTTCGTCGAAAGGGCCATGGCGAGCACGTCCGCCAGTTTGGCCGGGTCGTCGGGCGGCACGAGCAGCCCGTTGACGGCGTCGGTGATCACCTCGTTCGCGGCGCTGGCGGTGGAGGTGATGACCGGTGTGCCCAGGGCCAGGGCTTCGACCATGATGTTGGGGATGCCGTCGCGGTCGCCGTTGCGCAGGCGGCGCGAGGGCAGCACGAGCGCCGTGGCGTCCATGAGGCGCGAGCGCGTCTCTTCCTGCGACTGCCACCCGACGAAGACCACGGTCTGGGCGAGCCCCAGGCGCTCGCTCAGTTTTTTGAGGTCATCCAGGCAGGAACCGGTTCCCGCGATGACGCAGGTGAAACTTGTGCCGCGGTTCACGACCAGGGCGCAGGCTTTGAGCAGGGTGTCGACCCCCTTCTTCGGCTCCAGCCGCCCGGCGAAAAAGAGGACCCCGTCCGGTTGGATGGGATCGAAGGGAAACTCGTTGAGCGACACGCCGTGATGGATGACCGTGACCTTTTCCTGCGGGATGCCGGCAGCGGTCACGGCGTCCGCGGCCTGCTGCGAGCAGGCGGTGACGCCGGCGGCGGTGTGCAGGCGGCGGTGCAGCAGCGGCGGCGGGCAGGTGAAGACATCGTAGGCGTGGACGCTGCACGTCCACGGAAGGCTCAGCGTGTGTGCGGCGATGGCCGCGAGGTCGGCCGTGATGCCGGCGAAGTGCGCGTGAATGAGCTGGCTGTCGCCTTCGGAGGCTTTCCTGACAAGGTGGGCCGCTTGGGGCAGGCGCTTGAGGAGGCGCAGCGCGGTGCCGGGGTCACGCGCCAACTCGGCGATGACGCGGGCGCTGGCGGCTTTGAAGAAGCGCCAGCGCAGGCCGTCCGGGCAGCTCGTCAGCGAGTACTTGAGCGGACCGGCGCCGCCTTTCAAAAGCCGCGTGAAGACCGGCCAGTTGCGGCGCCGGAGCTGCTCCAGCTCGCGCCGGATGAAGGTCTCGCTGGGTGAGAGCTGGTCGATCAGGTAGGTGACGGGGAAGGGCATGGCTTAGGGCTGTTTGGGGAGGAGGTCCAGGTCGGCGGGGATCGCCCGGATGGAGGCGCACAACAGGTCGATGGTCTTGTCGGCGTCGTCCAGGCTGATCAGCTCCACCGGGCTGTGCATGTAGCGCAGGGGGATGCTGAGCTGGGCGACGGCCGCGCCCGAGCGCGACATGCGCATGGCCCAGGCGCATGTGCCGGTGCCGCGGCTGCGGACCTGGCGCTGGACCGCGAGCTTCTGCTGTTCGGCGGCCGCGAGCACGAGGCTGTTGAGTTTGGCGTGGTAGGTCGGGCCGATGCCCATGACCGGACCCTCGCCGACGCGGATGTCGCCCGCGACCTTGCGGTCCTCTTTCTGGGCGTCGGTCGCGAAGGTCACATCCACGCAGAAGCCGATGTGGGGGTTGATGTCGTAGGCGGCGGTGATGCCGCCGACCAGGCCGACCTCCTCCTGCACGCTGGCGACCATGTGGAGCGCGACGTTCAGCTTTTCGCCGGCGAGGCGGCGCATGGCTTCGGTGACGACGAACGCGCCGACGCGGTTGTCGAAGCCGCGGCAGGCGATGCGGTTGTTGGCGAGGGCGAGCCAGCCGGCGTGCACGACCGCCGGGCTGCCGAGCTCCACGAGGGCGAGCGCGTCCGCGCGGTTCTTGGCGCCGATGTCGACCGCGAGATCTTTGATCTCCTGCGGGGCGACCTTTTCGCGGTCCTTGGCGGACATCAGGTGGGGCGGACGGACGCCGAACACGCCGTAGACCGGCCCCGCCTTGCCCTGGAGCACGATGCGCTCCGCGGCGAGCAGAGGCACGGTGACGCCGCCGAGGGGGCACATGTAAAGGAAGCCGTCGTCGTCGATGTACTGCACCATGAACCCGATCTCGTCGCAGTGGCCCTCGATCATCACGCGCAGCGGCGCGGCGGGATTGAGGCAGGCGCGCAGGTTGCCGTGAAGGTCGATCTGGAGGCCAGGCACGGAAGCGGCTTTCAGATAGTCCGCCAGTAGCGCCGTGCCGTCGTGTTCGAAGCCGGTGGGCGTGGGGATGGCGACGAGGTTCTGCAAGAGCGCGAGGGCCTGTTTGTCCATGGGATAAGTGCCTTTCTTAAACACGCGCGGCGTGACCGCTAAACGATCGACAGAGATCGACCGTTAGTTTACGCACGCGGGTCCGAAACATCAAGAGCGGAAACTAAGCACTTGCGTCACGGGCGCAAGGTGGTATTATGTTACGCACTTTTCCGCCTGACTGTGTGGTCACCGAGCCCGAGGGCTTTGCGGAAGTGTTTTGTTAACGAGGAGTAACTGATTATGGCCAAGATCGATTTTGGCGGCGTTGTGGAAACCGTCGTCACACGTAAAGAATATCCCCTGAAGAGAGCGCAGAAAGTCCTCAAGAACGAGGTCATTGCCATCATTGGTTATGGCGTTCAGGGTCCCGCTCAGGCGCTGAACATGCGTGACAACGGCATCAATGTCATCATCGGTCAGGACAAGCGGTTCGCGAATGACTGGAAGCGCGCGATCAAGGATGGCTTCAAGCCGGGTACCGGCCTGTTCGGCATCGAAGAGGCTTGCGAGAAGGCCACGATCGTGATGATGCTCGTGAACGACGCCGCCATCAAGCAGGTGTGGCCGCGCGTGGCCCCGTTCATGACCGCCGGCAAGGCGCTCTATTTCTCCCACGGTTTCGGTTATGTCTACAACAAGCTGACGGGCGTGAAGCCGAGCGCGGACGTGGACGTGATCATGGTCGCCCCGAAGGGTTCGGGCACCTCGGTGCGCCGCAACTTCCTCGCGGGCGTGGGCATCAACTCCAGCTTCGCCGTGGCGCAGGACGCGACCGGCCGGGCGGGCGAGCGCACGATGGCCATCGGCATCGGCGTGGGGTCGGGCTATCTCTTCCCGACGACCTTCGAGCATGAGGTGACCTCCGACCTCGTCGGCGAGCGCGGCGTGCTGATGGGCGCGTTGGCCGGCATCATGGAGGCCCAGTACGAGGTGCTCCGCAAGAACGGCCACAGCCCGTCCGAGGCCTTCAACGAGACGGTCGAAGAGCTCACCCAGAGCCTCGTGCGCCTGGTCGACGAGAACGGCATGGACTGGATGTACTCGAACTGCTCGGCCACGGCGCAGCGCGGCGCGCTCGACTGGAAGCCGAAATTCAAGAAGGCGACGCTGCCGGTGTTCAACGACCTCTACAAGGCGGTCAAGAACCAGAGCGAGGCGAAGCACGTCATCAAGGTCTGCGGCACGGACGACTACAAGCAGAAGCTCGACGCGGAGCTCAAGGTGATGCACGAGTCCGAGATGTGGACAGCCGGCGCGGCGGTGCGCGCGCTGCGTCCCCACGAGAAGGCCAAGGCCGGTGCCGACAAGGCCGCCGGTGTCAAGGGCCGCGGCGCGAACTGAGTGTTGGCGTAACGCTGTTTCAAAAAAACCCGCCGGGCGACCGGCGGGTTTTTTCGTGCCCGTCGGGCTTTTGGCTGTCGTGCGGCTCGACAGAGTCTCGCCCTCCACGGGGGCGGGTCCTGGGTGCGATTCGGTTTCGTTGAAACTGAGTCGCACCCAGGAGACTTTAGGAGTTAGGAGTGAGGAATGAGGTGTTGGAAGCGCAGAAGACCCTGAAAACAGGGCGTTCGACAAGGCGGAACCCTTCCGCGAACAACCGTTTCTTGAGCCAATACGTTTGACCTCATTTTGAAGACGCGAACACGGACTCTCGAGCAGGGTACGAACACGTTCGCTGCCATGGCAGTGCAGCTCCTAACTCCTAAATCCAAACTCCTCCTTCGGGTGTGGATTCAGCGAAGTTGCATCACACCCGCGGGCCCGCGCGCCGCATTGTGTGGCCGCCGGGCGGCGCGGCGTGGTAAGATGTCGGCAAAATCAAAAGGAGGGGCGGCTATGCAGGGTAAGCGGTTTTTCTGGACGGTGTTGGCGGGGCTGGTCGGGTTCGCGGGGCTGTGCCGCGCGGAACCTGTGAGCGATCCGGTCGCGTACGTGCTGCCGCTGATGGGCACGGACAGCAGCTTCAAGCTCTCCTCCGGCAACGTCTATCCCGCGATCGCGCGGCCGTGGGGCATGAACTTCTGGACGCCGCAGACCGGCAAGATCGGCGACGGCTGGGGCTACACCTACGCGGCCAACAAGCTCGCGGGCATCAAGCAGACGCACCAGCCCAGCCCGTGGATCAACGACTACGGCCAGTTCGCGGTGCTGCCCGTAACAGGCAAGCGCGTCTTCGACCAGGACGACCGGCTGAGCTGGTTCTCGCACAAGGCCGAGAAGGCCGCGCCCTATCTGTACAGCGTCTATCTGGCGGATTACGACACGACGGTGGAGGTGACGCCGACCGAGCGCGCCGCGCTGTTCCGCGTGACCTATCCCAAGACAGACCAGGCTTACGTGGTGGTGGACGCCTTTGACAAGGGCTCATACGTCAAGATCATCCCCGACCAGCGCAAGGTCATCGGCTGGTCCACGCGCAACAGCGGCGGGGTGCCCGCGAACTTCAAGAACTACTTCGTGCTGATATTCGACCAGCCCTTCCTTTCGGCGGACGTCTGGAAGGACAAGGAGCTCAAAGAGGGGCTGGTCGAGCTCCGGGACAACCATGTGGGGGCGCTGGTGCGGTTCAAGGCCGACACGCGCGGGACGCGCGTCCATTTCCGCGTGGCCTCGTCGTTCATCAGCGCGGAGCAGGCGGAGCTGAACCTGAAGGAGCTCGGCGACGACACGTTCGACGCGCTCTGCGAAAAGGGGCGCCTGGCGTGGAACCAGGCGCTGGGCCGCATCGCGGTCGAGGGCGGCACGCTCGACCAGTACCGCGTCTTCTACACCTGCCTCTACCGCTCGCTGCTCTTCCCGCGCGCGTTCTACGAGATCGACGCCGCGGGCCGGCCGGCACACTACTCCCCGAACACGGGCGAGGTGAAGCCGGGCTACTACTTCACGGACAGTGGCTTCTGGGACACCTTCCGCTCGCTTTTCCCGCTGCTGAACTTCCTCTACCCCTCGGCCAACGCGAAGATGACCGCCGGGCTCGAGAACTGCTACCGCGAGAGCGGCTGGCTGCCGGAGTGGGCCAGCCCCGGGCACCGCGGCTGCATGGTGGGCAACAACTCCGCGTCGGTGGTGGCGGACGCCTGGCTCAGCGGCGCGCGCGGCGGGTACGACATGGACACGCTCTACGGGGCGGCGGTGCACGGCGCGGAAAACGCGCATCCGACCCTTGACTCGGTCGGCCGCAAAGGGGCGAAGGAGTACCTCGAGCTCGGCTACGTACCGCGGGACATCGGGATCAACGAGAGCGCCGCGCGCACGCTGGAGTACGCCTACGACGACTGGTGCCTCTGGCGTCTGGCGGTCGACCTCAAGCGCCCGCAGGCGGAGATCGACCGCTTCGCTCTGCGCTGCCAGAATTACCGCAAGCTCTTCCATCCCGGGCAGAAGCTCATGAGCGGCCGCAACAAGGACGGCTCGTTCGACAAGGAGTTCATCCCGTACAAGTGGGGCGGCGATTTCACCGAGGGCAACAGCCTGCACTACTCCTGGTCGGTCTTCCATGATGTGCAGGGACTGATCGACCTGATGGGCGGAAACCAGGCCTTCACCACGAAGCTGGACGAGGTATTCGCGCTGCCGCCGGTCTTCGACGAGAGCTACTACCGTCAGGTGATCCACGAGATCCGCGAGATGCAGATCATGAACTTCGGCCAGTATGCGCACGGCAACCAGCCGATCCAGCACATGGTCTACCTCTACGGCTACGCGGGCGAGCCGTGGAAGACGCAGCGCTGGGTGCGCGAGGTGATGGACCGCCTCTATACGCCCGCGCCGGACGGTTATTGCGGCGACGAGGACAACGGCCAGACCTCGGCGTGGTACGTGTGGTCCGCGCTCGGTTTCTATCCCGTCTGCCCCGGCAGCGGCGAATACGTGCTGGGCGCGCCGCTCTTCAAGAAGGCGACGGTGACGTTCGAAAACGGCAAGAGGCTCGTGATCAACGCGCCTGAGAACAGCGCCGCGAACCGCTACATCGCGGGCATGAAACTCAACGGGAAAAAATACACCCGGAACTTCGTGGCCGCCGACGTGCTGAAATCGGGCGCGCGGATCGACCTCGAGATGTCCTCCGAGCCCAACGTGAAGCGCGGGGCTGATCCAGCGGACGCGCCGTACTCCTTTTCCCGAAAATAGGCCGTTCCCGCATCCAGAAAACATTTCACCACCAAGACGCCAAGTGCGCCAAGAACACCAAGTCATTTCTGGGTGAACTTGGTGCATTTGGAGACGTGGGGGTGAAAGGGTCCAAACGCGCAACGCCCAACTTTAACGCTCAATTTCGAATGCGTCAGTAGGTGACGGCACGCTGGAGGGAGGAGACCTTGTCGGGGCGGACGGGGACGCTGAGGCGGAGAGTGTCCCACGTGAGCGTCAGGCGGCCGTCTGCGAGCGTCTGGGCGACGCGGGGCGGCGGGGCCTCCCCGGCGGCGGTCAGTCGGAGCGCGAAACCGAGGGCCGCGGCCGGGAACTGCGTCAGGTCGAACCCGCGTTCGTCGCCCGCATAGAGCACGAGGTCGAGCCACGCGTGCTCTTGGTCTTGGCCGCTGGACCAGCGCGGCGCGAGGTCGCCGAAGACGCAGGCCGGCGCAACGAGGGCGACGGAGAGGCCGCCGAAGCGCACGGTCGCGACGCCTTCGCGCGCGGCCGGGACCGGCGGCCTCTGTGCGGCGGCGCTGCCGCCGAACTCGAAGCGCAAACGCAGATCTTTGGCGCGGAAGCGCCCGTTCTTGATACGGTCGAGCCCGATGTGGGTGTTGCCGCCGTCGGTGCCGAAGTTGACCGCTGCCAGAAGGTCGCCGCGGCGCTGCGCGGTGAAGAGCTGCGCGTCTGCGAAGTCGTAATCGTCGCGCAGGAAACGCACCTGCAGGTAGGCGGGGGCCGCGGGCGTGCCCCAGTAGGCCACGATGCCGCGGCGCTGGTTCCAGCACTCGCCGCGGCTGGCGCTGCCGAGCGTGAAGGCGGGCTCGAGCCAGGTGGTGCCGATGACCGGGGGCGTGGCTTTCAGATAGGTCTTGACCACCTCGCGCGGGGCGTCGAGTTTCTGGAAGAGGGGCAGCAGGTCGGTCGGGCAGGGCAGCGGCAGGCGCTGCTCCGAGATGGACGGTTCGTCGACTCCCCAGGCGAGCGCGCCGCCGGAGGCCCGCTGGATCAGGGCCAGCGTGGAGGGCTTGAGCAGCGTGCTGTAGCAGCGGCTGTGCGGGCCGGCCCACTGGCGCGAGGGGGCGTGGAAGTGGCGGGCGATGTCCTCCCACACCAGGCGGTAGAGCTCGTCAATGAGAGGCCGCGCCGCAGGGTCTTGGATGTGCAGGCGCATGCGGCCGAGCTCTTCGAGGGCGACGGCCGAGTAGGTCGGGCTGTTGTACTCGCTGAAGGCGCCCTGTTCCCGGGTGTAGTCGTAGAAGCGGCGCAGGCGCTGAGCGGCATAATCCTTGAGGTCGGGCCAGCCGTAGAGTTCCGCGGCGACAAAGGTGACGTAGGTGCCCATGAGCGCGATGTTGGTGTAGCTGGGCGTGATGTTGCGGCGTTCGATCGAGCGGGCGGCGTGGCGGATGGACGCGTCGACGCGGCTTGCCAGATCCGGCGGCAGGCGCGCGCGGTGGTCGAGCGCGACCTGGAGCAGCTGGACGCCGCAGAAGTCGGCCCAGTTCCAGTCGGGCGGCGACATCCTGGCGAGCGGCTCCTCGAGGAACCACGACCAGATGCCGTAGGTTTTGCTGGAGGGGTCCGTATCCTGCAGGGCCGTGACGGTGGAGAGGATCTCGCAGGCGCGCTGGCGCAGCGGTTCGTCGCCGGTGTCGAGCAGGGCGACCGCATAGCCGAGGGCGGAGCGCGTGCTGTGGACGGTTCCGCCCGTGAGGGTGGTGTGGTAGCCGGGCGAGTGCAAGGGTTCGCGCAGCATGTGGGCGGCGGGATCGTAGTCCGCGTGCATCGGCGCGAGGGCGCGGTTCAGCCGGGCCTTCTGGGCAGCGTCCAGGACGAGGGGCTGGCGCGGTTGCGGAGTGGAGGACGGTTGCACGGCGAGGGCCCCCGGTTGCCACGCGGCGGCGAGGGCGGTGAGCCCGGCGGCGTGGAGGAAGCCTCGGCGGTTCAGGGGTCGGAAGGCGGGTGTGGGCATGCTTGTCCTTCTGCGGGGCGGGCTAACCGGTTTTCTGCGTTGAAGGCGAAAGTTTAGCAGTCTTCGGGAACGCTTTCAACACAAGGGTCAAGGCTTGTGCAAAGGGGCGCGGGGAGGTATTATAAACCCTTCTTTTTTCGAACCTTCAAGCGGGATTGTGAAACATGAGAATTCTCTCGGGCATTCAGCCCTCCGGCAAACTGCATTTGGGCAACTATTTCGGGATGATGCGTCCGGCGCTGCGGCTGCAGGAGCAGGGCGAGGCGTATCTCTTCATCGCCAATTATCACGCGCTGACCTCGTTGCATGACCGCGAGCGGCTCAAGCAGGAGACCTGGAATGTGGCGCTGGATTTTCTGGCGTGCGGGCTGGATCCGGAGCGGACCGTTTTTTACCGCCAGAGCGACGTGCCGGAGGTGCACGAGCTGGCATGGCTGCTTTCGGTCGTGACGCCCATGGGCCTGCTGGAGCGCTGCCACTCGTACAAGGACAAGATTGCCAAGGGCATCGCGGCGACGCACGGGCTGTTCGCCTATCCGGTGCTGATGGCGGCGGACATCCTGATGTGCCAGTCGAACATCGTGCCGGTGGGCCGCGACCAGAAGCAGCACGTGGAGGTCACGCGCGACATCGCGATCAAGTTCAACAACGAGTTCGGCGAGGTGTTCACGATTCCCCAGCCCTCCATCCAGGAGGACGTGGCGGTGGTGCCGGGGCTGGACGGCCAGAAGATGTCCAAGAGCTACGGCAACACGATCGAGCTGTTCGGCGACCCCAAGGAGACCAAGGCGCGCATCATGAAGATCGTGTCCGACAGCAAGCCGCTGGAAGAGCCGAAGGATCCGGCCACCTGCAACATCTTCGCGCTCTACAAGCTGTTCGCGACCGAGGCGCAGCGGGCCGAGATGGAGGCCAACTACCGCGGCGGCAACTACGGCTACGGCCACGCCAAGAAGGCGCTGGCGGCGATTTTCGAAGAGTCGTTCGCGCCGTTCCGCGCCAAGCGCGCCGAGCTGCAGGCGAATCCGGACTATGTGGAGGCGGTGCTGCGCAAGGGGGCCGAGCGCGCGCGGGCCGAGGCCGCGAAGACCCTGGACAAGGCGCGGCGGGCGGTCGGGCTGGCGTAAAGGACCTTGTTTTAACCACCAAGACTCGAAGGTCACCAAGCCACACCAAGAGAAACGGCGCGTTCACGTTTCTTGTCCCGTGGTGATCTTGGCGTTCTTGGTGTCTTGGTGGTGGATGCTCATGTGTTCCGGCGGGGCCGGGTTAGGAATTCGGAATGGCGATCGAAGCGCTTTTGGCGGACGATTACAAGGTCGATCTGGAGGTCTTTGAAGGCCCGCTCGACCTGCTGCTGTATTTGATCCGCCGTGAAGAGGTCGACATCTACGACATTCCGATCGAGAAGATCACGACGCAGTATCTGGCGTATCTCGATGTGATGCGCATGCTGGACCTGAACATCGCGGGCGAGTTTCTGGTGATGGCGGCGACGCTGATGATGATCAAGAGCCGGATGCTGCTGCCGGTGGAGTCGCGGGCCGCGGTGGAGGAGTCGGACGAGGACTGGATCGATCCGCGGCTGGACCTGGTGCGGCAGCTCATCGAGTACAAGAAGTTCAAAGACGCCGCCGGGCAGCTGCTGGTGCTGGAGACGCTGCAGAGCGAGGCGTTCGCATATGGCGGCGAAGGCCCGGTGTTCTCCAAAGAGCCGGAGGATGCGGGACAGGCCTTGGGCGACATCGGGTTGTTCGACCTGTTGAGCGCGTTTCAGGAGGTCTTCACGCGGACGCCGATGGAGCCGCTGGGCCATCTGGAGCCGATCCGCTGGTCGGTGCCGGACAAGATGGAGGCGATCATCGCGATGACGCGGGCGGGGGGGCGGGTGGCCTTCTCCACGCTGTTCAATCTGGAATCGCACCGGGCCGAGGTGATCGTGACGTTCCTGGCGCTCTTGGAGCTGCTGCGCCTGCGGCAGATCTCGCTCCATCAGAATGCGGCTTTTCACGAGATTCTGATCCTGCCGGTGGAGGATGGTTCCGGCGAGTCGTATCAGGCGCCGGTGATCGGGGGAGGCGAACATGGCGAATCCAGATGAGGTCAAGCTGCCGATGGCATCGAGCCTGCAGCAGCTGGTCGGCGCGTTGCTGTTCGGGTCGGACCATCCGCTGACGGTCGAGGAGATCCGCGCGTGTCTGAAGAGCGTGGCGGAAGCGGACGGGGCGCAGAACGAGACGGTCAAACTGTTCGCGGAGGCCTCGTCGCGCGAGATCGTCGACGCGGTGGAGAGCATCGCGAAAGAGTTGTCGCGGATGGAGCTCGGGATCGAGGTCACGCAGGTCAACGGCGGGTACCGCTTCCAGACGCAGCCGAGCTGCGGGCGGTGGGTGCGCAACCTG
The DNA here is from genome assembly GCA_023269675.1 of Verrucomicrobiota bacterium. Lineage (GTDB taxonomy): Bacteria > Verrucomicrobiota > Kiritimatiellia > RFP12 > UBA1067 > JAHFSX01. Next base: position 67,980 of record JAHFSX010000030.1, on the reverse strand, counting down.
CTCAAGGTCGACCGTCCGAACCGGCTGTCGCGCCCGTCGCTGGAGACCTTGGCGATCATCGCGTACCGGCAGCCGATCGCGAAGTCGGAGATCGAGTCGATCCGCGGCGTGGTGGTGGACCACATCGTCAAGGCGCTGATGGAGCTGCACCTGATCCGCATCGTGGGACGCAGCGAGCTGCCGGGGCGGCCGTTCCTGTACGGCACGACCTCGACGTTCCTCGACCATTTCGGCTTGAGCAACCTCAACGAGCTGAACGAGCTGGACCCCACGCTGCAGCGCTCGAAGTCCGCGGACCGCAAAGCCGTGTACAAGAAAGAGAAGAAAAAGGACGAGCCGGGCAAGCCGGATGAGACCGGCACGCTGTTCGAGCAGAAGCCGCCGGCCGGGGGCGGTGCGAGGGCGGAGCCGTCCGAGGCGGTGAAAGAGATTTTGGGTGACGGGGCGCCGGCAGATGAAAATGACGAACCGTTGTATGAGGCGTAAGCAAGCCCGTCGCCCCGGAGCGGGAAACAAACGGCGGGACAACTTTTTTTGAACGATTAGGATTAAGATTAAGAATAAGATTATGATGGGTGTCAGAGCCCTCCTGATCCTAATCGCGTTCTTAATCGTGATCCGGTTGAAGTTACAGGCAGGGAGAGTGCAATGAAGTACATGCTGGGATTCATTCTCGCGATGGCGGTCGTCGTCGCCGGGCTGGCCATGATGGTGGTGGGGATCCGCAACGGGATCGTCACCAAACAGGAGGTCGTGAAGGAGCAGTGGAGCCAGATCGACACGCAGCTCCAGCGGCGAGCTGACCTGATCCCCAACCTCGTCAGCACGGTCAAGGGGTATGCGGCGCACGAGGAGAAGATCATGACCGAGGTCGCCGCGGCCCGCAGCCGTTTGATGAACGCCGGGACGCCGGTGCAGAAGGCCGAGGCGGACACGGCGCTGACCGCCTCGCTCGGGCGGCTCCTGATGGTGGCCGAGAACTATCCGAACCTCAAGGCCGACCAGACCTTCGTGCGCTTGCAGGATGAGCTGGCGGGCACGGAGAACCGCGTCGCGGTGGCGCGCACGCGCTACAACGAGGCGGTCAAGACGTACAACGCCTCGATCCGCACCTTTCCCGGCAGTCTGCTGGCGAAGGGGTTTGAACGCGCCGATTATTTCCAGAGCGCGCCGGGTAAGAACGCGCAGGACGTGCCGGCCGTGCAGTTTTGAGGTACGACCGCCGAATGGATCCCGAAGGAGAAGGACGAAGGGCCCGATGCTTTTTTTGAGTAAGATTCCGAGGCCGGAAAAGTTTAAGGATTTCAGTCAACCTGACGCGTTCCGGATCTGGATGAGGGGTGCGATCATCTTCGCGGCCGTGGCCTGCGTCGCGTCGCTGCTCCTCCTCTCTGCGGTCGAAAGCTGCGGCAAGCGGCGGCCGGCCGAAAAGCAGGCTCCGGAGGTCGCGGAGAAAAAGCCGCCGGCACCGCCGCCGGACGTGCACAACCCGGTGCGGCCGGCGCCCGCCGCCTTTCCGCCGGATTCCAACCTGCCGCGCGGCAAAGAGGTCTACGCCTCGGGGCCGATCGATTTGGCGCACTTCAGCCCTACGAACGACCTGGTCCGTTTCGAGGACAAGCGCGTCTGGTTCGAGAGCGATCATGACAAGATCCCGGAAGAGGATGACCACATGATCCATCGTGCGCTGGAGACTCCGCTCAAACGGCTGGTGAACCTGATGGAGAAGAAGCGCGGCACACTCAAGATCCACGAGGGCTACCGCGCGGCTGAAAAGAACAAGATCCATCTCGACAGCTCTTTGCATTGCGAGGGGCGCGCGCTCGACCTGACGTCGGAGACCATGAGCCTGACGGAACTGGCCAAGCTGGCGTGGCAGGCGGGGTTCGATTTTGTCCTGTACGAAAAGCCCAGGAAGTCGGGCGTGCACGTGCACTGCTCGGTCAAGCGCAGCCCGGATGCGCCGTTGCCGCCGCGGGAAGAGAAGAAGCCGGTTCCCGCAAAGAAGCCCGCGGATGCGGCCGTGACGTCCCGTACGGCGAGATGAGACGCTTTGTTTGCAGTGCCGGCTTTAGCCGGTGACGCAACTGGGCAAGCAGCCGCCTGAAGGCGGTACAACAAACCAGCGCGCAAAAGTGGAAGACAAAAAAAGCGCCCGCGCGTGATCGCGCGGGCGCTTTTTCGCTGGTGTCGTGTCCCTTAAATGGCTCTACCCGGTCCAGGGTTTGTAGTACCGCCTTCAGGCGGAAACCGGTGCCGGGATGCCTTGGGATTCCGCCTGAAGGCGGTACTACGAACGTGTTCAAACCGCAAAGCAAGAAAAGAAACCGTCTCGTTATTTGCGGGACACGACACTAGACCGCGGCCCGTTACGCGACGGTGACAACCTTCTCCGAAGCCCAGAGGCCGTGGATGTTGCAGTAGGCCGTGGCGTACAGCGTGCCCGAGACCGCGAACTTGGCGCGGATCGCGAGCGAGCTGTCCGTGTAGGCCGGGCCCTTGTCCGGTCCTTCGGCCGCGGCGCCGTGCGCGCTGAACTCGCACCGGGTGATCTCGGTGGAGACCTTGGCGCCCGCAGCGACGAAGTGCAGCGCGATCCAGGCGATGTGGTGCCCCGTGGTGTTCGGATGGGCGATCTCTTTGCCTACCGTTACCGTGATGGCCACAGCCTCGCCGGCCTTGGCCGTGGCGGCGCACTCGATGACCGGCACGTGCTTCTCGCTTTTCCAGTCCGCGCTTTTGACGAATTCTGACAGCATGGTTATCGTCCTTTCTTTTGGGGTTGTTGTTGAGAGTTCTTATTCTGCGATGGATTCATGGAGTCGAGGCTTGGACGAACCGGCACGCGCGAGCGCCGCGGCTCGCGGGGACGCCCGCCTTCCGGCGGGTCTCTATGCGTCTGACTTTCATTTCTGCAGGTTGCGGAAGCGCAGCAGGCCTTCGAGAAAATAATAGTCCGCGTAGTTGAGCGGCACGTCGATCTCGCTGGCGCCGGGCAGGTTCCCGACAGAATGCCGGAGGATGAAGTTGCCGTTCTCGCCCACCGGCGCGCGGTAGGCGGGAGAGCTGAGGGCGAGCAGCTGCCGGACGGCGGTGTCGCGGTAGAGCGCTGCCTTGGGCGCCTCGGCGAACGTGCTGAGTTCGAGCAGCGCGCTGGACATGATGGCTGCGGCGGAAGCGTCGCGCGGCGCATAGGGGAGCTCGGCGGCCGCGTAGTCCCAGTACGGGATCTTGTCGGCGGGCAGGTTGGGGTGGCTGACGAGGAAGTCCGCGCTCTTGACCGCGCGCGCCAGATACTCGGGCTTGCGGGTCTCGCGGTACATCATCGTGAAGCCGTAGAGGCCCCAGGACTGGCCGCGCGCCCACGGGCCGTCCGCCGAAGCGCCCTGCCCCGCGTAGTAACCGAAGATTTTGCCGTTGAGCGGGTTGTAGTCGACGATGTGGTAGGCGCTGTTGTCGGCGCGGAAGTGGCGCAGATCCGTCTGGTCGGCGTGGCTGACCGCGATGTCGCTGAAACGCTTTTCGCCGCTCTGTTTCGCGGCCCACATGAGCAGTTCGAGGTTCATCATGTTGTCGATGATGACCGGGTTGGCATAGGTGTCCCAGGAGCGGATCATGCCCAGGCGCGGCACGAAGCGCGTGCACAGCGCGGCCGCGCCGTCGAGCAGCACCTCTTTGTAGCCGTCGGGCTGGGCGAGGCGCAGGCCGTTGCCGTAGCTGCAATAGAGCATGAAGCCGATGTCGTGGTTGCCGGTGTAGTGGCGGACCTGCTCCAGCATGGCGGTGTAGCGCAGCGCCGCCTCTTTCCATTCCGGCGCCCGGGTGTACTCGAAGAGGTACCAGAGGGAGCCGGGGAAGAAGCCGCTGGTCCACTCCTTGGGGTCCACCGTCACCAGGGCGTTGTTCTCCCAGCGGCGCGGGAACTTGTCCTGCGCGCCTTCCAGCCGCTGCAGCAGGCCCCGGTACTGCTCGGCCGCCGCCGCGAACACGTTGGGGACCATGGCGCGCAGGGCCTCGGTCCGGTCGAAGGTGTCGGTGACGCTTTCGAGCGTGCCGCCGGTGAAATAGACGGGCGCGTCGGTCAGCGGCAGGATGCAGGTGTTGCCGTCCCACTGGGTGCCGACCGCAGCGCCGGTGTGCGAGGTGAAGGTCACCTCCCGGGACGAGAAGGTCAGCTTGTAGAGGCCGGGTTGCCGATAGGCCCACACCGCGCCGGCGGCGCGTCCGTCCGGAAGGCTCCACTGCGGGTGATAGAGCGCGCCGTCGGCGGATTTCCACGGCCGGTCGAGGACCGTCGAGCCGGCGGGCCGCATCGCGGTGAGGGTCCGGTAGGCGAGGTAGGCGGGTTTGGGCGAGAGGTCGCGGTGGACCATGCCGAAATGGCTCTCCTGGTCGAGGTCGTCGACCTCGGGTGCCTGGAACTCGTACCAGAAGATGCGCTCCACGCCGAGCCTCAGGGCGATGAGGTTGGCGCGGGGGACCATCTTGGCCTGCTTGAGTTCGCTGCTGCCGCGCTGGCCCTTCTCGAACAGGGTTGAGACGATGACCGCGCCCTTGAGGTCGCTGTTGAAGGCGTAGACGGCGGCGGCGGTGCCGGTGTAGCCGTTGTGCGCGCCGGTGAGCAGCGGGATGAAGCGGTCGCCCTCTTTGAACTTGAGCGGGGTCAGGAAGCGTTCGGCGGTGAACCCCCCTTTCGGCTGAGGGACATCCTTCGCGGGGCCGGTGAACGTGACCTGCATCTCTTCGGGGATCACGCCCTTCTTGTACCACCAGGCCTCGACGCCGATGCGGAGCCGGTCGCGGAACGGCTCGCCGTACTGTTTGGACTTCTCCCATTTTCCCGCGTCTGCCCCGCGCGTCATGGGGTTCCAGATCGGCATGCCGCCGCATTCGATCAGGATGCCGCCCCTGCGTACGTAATCGACCAGCTTGTCGAAGCCGTCCGCCGGAAAGTTTTCGTTGAAAGGCAGAACGACCGCGTCGACGCCGTAGGCGTCCAGGGTGGCGTAGAGCGCATCGACGGAGAGGCGCTGCACGCGCGCGCCGGCGGGCAGTTCGGCCGCGAGGATGGCGTCGGACGGCGCGGAGTGGTCGGACGAGAAGGCGGGATCGTCGAGCACGGCGATGCGCCACGCGCCCTTCTTGCCGGGCTTGGCGGCGGCGAGCCCGGCCTTGATCAGGCCCGGCGCGGCGGCGAGCTGCTTCTGGGTGGGCCAGCCGATCTCGGTGATCCAGACGGGTTTGGCCGCGTCGCCGTATTTCGCCATGGTCGCCTTGAGCCCCTCAAGCTGATTCTCCAGGTAGGACTCGGGCTCGGACGGGTGGCCGTACGGGTGGACGTTCATGACGTCGAAATACTTCGCGCCGCCGGCCTGATAGAGGCGGTCGATGAAATTGGTGGGAACGCCCGCGAAGCCGCCCACGGCCACGGTGAGCTGCGGGTCGACGGACTTGACGGTCTCGTAGGTTTTTTTCAGGAGCGTCAGATAGTCGTCGGGGCTGGAGTTCTTCCAGAAACCTTCGAGGTTCTGCTCGTTCCAGACCTCCCAGACGGGCAGGCGGGTGTGGTAGCGTTCGGCCATCGCGCGGACGTACTTCTCCCACAGGTCGAGGTGCTGGTGGGCGGGATTGGCGAAGGCGACGCTGTAGTCGAGGATCGGCAGCATCTGCACGCCGGCGGCCTCGGCGTTGGAGAGCACCGTGTCGAGGTGTTCGAAACGCCAGGTGTCGGCGTCGGGCTGCACGCCGCTCCAGTCGAAGTCCGAACGCGCCCAGGCGAAGCCGGCCCGGGTCATGAGTCCGAGTTCCGCGGTCTGGGTCTTGAACTCGCCGCCCCGCGCGAGGTGCGCGCAGACGCCATAAGGGCTGGCGGGATTGAGCGGCACCTTGGCTCCCGCGACGGTGGTCAGAACGACAAAGAAAACGGTCATCAACTTCCGCATAACGAACACTCCGAACATGAAAGAGAATGCGGCCCAATATAGCATAGGTCTCTGTTAACGTCGATAGTGCCGCCACAAAGTTATTCGGGTGAAGATCGGTTGGTGACGGCGCGAGCGCCGTTCCGCGTTTTGCCAAGGTATAGGTAATAATGCTAATGATATGTCAGTTGTTTGCTTATGGTTACATGTTCAAATGTGATTGACTTGCTGATGCTTCCGCCAGATACTTTTGAGGTATTAGGTTTGGAATGTGGGATGCAGGTCGGGTTATGGGTGTGCTTGGGGCACAGAACGGCAGTCATTTCTAAAGGCATCTTCTATGAAACGTTTCGTAACTTTCCTGTTTCCCGCTTTACTGCTCGTCTGCCAAGGTCGGGCAGTCGACCTCCCCGTCGCGGTGGATGAGGAAGCTCTGACGTGGACCACGGGTGGCGACGCAATGTGGTTTGGCCAGACGGTGAACACGTATGACGGGGTGGACGCGGCGCAGGGGGGAGATGCTCTCGAGGGTGAACAGAGCTGGCTGCAGACCACGGTGCCCGGACCGACGACGGTGAGCTTTTGGTGGATGAGTCAGGCCTACAATGTTTCGGGGTCGTTCCGCTTTTACATTGATGGTGTTGAACGGGCAGAGGTGGATGTCGGGTACACGAGCTGGGAGCAGAAGAGATTTGTTCTGCCCGCCGGCCCACATACGCTGAGGTGGGTCTCTCAGACGGATGCCATTTGGTCGACGGATGAGTGGTATAAAGACTGCGTTGTGGATCAGGTCGTCATCGGTCTGCCGGTCATCATCCGGGAACCGCAAGATGTCGTATTGTTGAGCGGCGAGCAGGCAACTCTGAACGTGTCTGCCGCCGGAGAGACGCCGTTAGTGTATCAGTGGTGGCAGGGGAACAGCGAGGATACGCTGGGCCCGGTCGCAGATGCCACTAACCGCATGTATACCACGCCGACGGTGACGGCTGACGTGTTTGTTGGCGTGCTGGTTGCTAATGCCCAGGGCGAGGCTTACAGCCGGATCGCGCGGGTCCGTATCGGCTTTGAAATCCGCACGCTGGCGGACTTGCAGAAGATCGGTTCGGGCGTGGACGGCTGGACCACGGATGCCGCATACCTGCTGATGGACGACATCGACGCGTCGGAGACCGCTATCTGGAACGACGCGTGGACGGACGAGAGCGTGCTGGAGGGCTTCTTTCCGATCGGGACGGTCGGCGATATGAGTGAGTCTCTCTTTACGGGTGTTATTGATGGCAAAGGGCATGTGATCCGCGGGCTGACGATCAACCGGCCGACACAGGACTGCGTCGGGCTTTTCGGGTATGTGGGTGATGGTGCCGTCATTCAGAATCTGGGGCTGATCGGAGGCTCTGTGGCCGGTTACGAAAATGTGGGCGGCTTGGCCGGCTATGCGGCAGGTCGGGTGACGCAGTGTTACGCGACCGGCGAGGTCGATGGGCGAGCTGCTGTCGGCGGGCTGATCGGTTATAACCGCTATGGGAGTGCGGCCTCGCAGTGCTATGCGACGGGTGCGGTGTCGGGTGATGATGATATCGGCGGTTTGGCGGGGTATAACCAGGGCGAGATCGATCAGAGTTACGCGGCATCGGTCGTGAAGGGCGAAGGTCAAGTCGGCGGCCTGGTGGGTTATAACGCCGATTGGGATGGGGCGACCGTCACGGGGTCATACTGGGACACGGCGCTCAGCGGCCAGAATGACTCCGATGGCGGCGAGGCCAAGGACTCGGCGCAGATGCGGCAGCAGGCCACGTTCGAGGGGTGGGATTTTGATGACGTGTGGGGCATCCAGGAGGGGGATGGGGCCCCGTACTTCAGGCTGTTCGCAGACGGGCAAACGGATCACACGACGGCACCGACGACAGTGTGTCCGGCGAATTTCGCTTTCGTTTGGCCGTTACGTCCCGTGATGACGGCCGCGGTTGACGTTCTGGACTGCGACATTGTCAACGCGCGGTGGCAGATCGCGACGGCGCCGGACTGTTCCGATGCGCGCGATTGGACCGGTGTCGGGTCGTACAGCGGCGATCTGCGCCCGCTGGTCAGCAGCCGCGTGCCGGTCGCTGCGGCCTTGGAGTATGACACGGTTTATTACTGGCGCGTCCGGGCTCAGACGTGGTACGGGATGTGGAGCGACTGGTCCGCGCCTGCCCAGTTTCTGGTTCGGGAGCCGTTTGACAAGGTGGATGCCGGCAGGGACGAGTTGGGTGTGTGGGTTGACGGGCTCTTGGCTGGGGCGTGGAAGCCGGATTACCTGTTCGGGGCGCACGATGATTTCACGGCGGCCATCCAATCGGAAGGGACGAACTTCGAGGCGCGGATTTACCGTTCGGTGACCGCCATCATGAAGTTGGCCGAAGATCAGGAACTGCGTGGCCTGCTGGCCGACTTCGGGTACACACTTGACGAGTCACTCATGACATTCACGGGAACGTTTGCGGAGGCCGCGTCGCCCTTGCCGAATACGGCGGTGGATCGGATTGCCGCCCAGGCACTGCCTGTGATGGATGCGGTGATGGCCGATCTGGCGGTCATCCCGACGAACTGGCCGGGGACCGTCGAAATCGCGCCCGCCGATTTTCCGGTCGATGAGCCGGTCTATCTGGATATCGGCGACGTGCTCTATGCCCGCGCCACGTTTGGCGCCGCGCGCGCCCTGCTGGAAACGGCGCAGGCGTATGACCTGACAATGGATTATGGCAAGACCAACCTCTTCCTGCCCGAGCCGGCAGCGCCCGCGCTGGAGGTGACGCTGGACGGGGGCGAGTCCGAGTGGACGAATGTCCCTGCGGCGTTGTTCGGCGAACGGTGCCAGTTGGAGTATGCCAAGATCGCGCGGTCGGCCACCCGGATCCATGCGGTGGCGCGTCTGGCCGAGGGTGTGCAGGCCACCTACTTTGGGGCGGAGATCGGGTCGCCCTCGAATACGTTGTCGGTGTCTTTTTACGATTTGGAGGAAGGTCAAACGTATCTGGACGGGAGCACGACTCTGATTTATCGCGGCAACGTGCTGGAGCTGTCGCTGGACATTCCTCCGGCGGACCAGGGCGCGGCGTTCCATTTGGACAACGTCCGGGTCAATTATCAGAATCCCCTCCCTGAGGCGGCCCCGACGTTGGCCGTGACGGAGGACGGCGACGCGTCCGAGTGGTCGGATGTGCCGGTCGCTTTGAGCGGCATGCGTGACAGAATCGACTTTGCCAAGATCGCGCGGTCGAATAACCAGATTCATGTGTTGGCGAGCCTGAAGGACGGGGTGACCTTCGACGGGCTTAGCAGTTTCTGGTTTTGTGTCTGGTCGTCTTCGGGCAGATGGCTCTATTTGGATATGGGGAGTGCAACGTTCACCTGTGAGGGGGCGGTGTTGGAGGCCTCCTATACGATTCCCTCCGAGAATTTGGCCGACTCGTTCTACCTGCGTGAAACCGACGTGGCGTGGTGGATGGAGGAGGGTTACGATCTGTGGGATTGGGTGGCTTTTCAGGAGTACGGCCACGACGGCGCTTCCTATGAGCGGCGGTCTGTGCCGCTCAATCAGATCCTCGCGGATCATCCCGCCTGTTTGAGTTCCGTGCGGAATCCAGGCAAGCTGGCCACGGCGAGGAGCTCGCTCGACGAGGCGCTGACGCTGGCGTTGGCGGCGGACGCGGCGGCGGCGGAGCGCACGGACGGTCTGATGCACTTTGTCGAATACGATCCGGCGAATACGAATGCGCAGTCCGAGTTGCGGCAGAGGCTGCAGGAGGCGCGGGCCTCGATGGCGGCAGCGCAGCAGGTCGACCTTCAGGGCCGTCAGGTGAATGTCTGCTTGGGCGCGTTCTTCGAAACGCCGTATCTGACCCGCGCCTTTCTGCCGCGGTTGACCGATGCCGATGAACTGGTGAGCGGAACCTTCCCCGATCCGACATTCAAGGGGATATTCCCGGACATGACGCAGGCCGCGTGGCAGGACGAACTGCTGGGGGCTGTACCTTTGGTGGTGGAAAGCGCTTTCGCGATGGACGGCCAGACGTTCACCACGGGTGGTTACGCGTTGTGGCGTATGATGCCGGACGCCGCCGGGTGCACGAACGTCGCGCAAAGCGGAGTGATGCCGAATGAAAGTCCGACCTGGGTTGAGACATCGTTTGCCGGACCCGGCACCTTGACTTTCTCGTGGGCGGTTTCTTCCAAAGATAAATGGAATTTCCTGAGCGTCTATGTGGATGGCGTCAGGCAGACGGGCTCCCTCTCGGGGGAACCCGGCTGGAGTCCGCGGCAGATCGAGCTGACGGCTGGCTCGCATACGGTGCGATGGGCGTATGTGAAAAACGACTGCGCAGCCGACGGGATGGATGCCGGAATGCTCGACAGTCTGTCGTGGACCGCTGGGACCTCCCCGGCCACAGCTACGCCCGTGCCCGTGCCCTACGCGTGGCTGGACGGATTCGCCGGTCTGGTGCAAGGCGGCGCTTACGCCGCCGCCGCGCTCGCCGATCAGGACAGTGACGGTCACGTCACCTGGGAAGAGTATGCCGCCGGCACGGATCCGACGAACGCCGCATCGGTCTTTCTGGCGACGATCACGTCTGCAGGCCCCCGCCTCGTGGTCGGCTGGACGCCTGACCTCGGTCCGGCGCGGGTGTATGCCGTGGAAGGCAAACCGGCGCTGACGGGCTCGGCGTGGACGCCGACGAATGCGTCCAGCCGTTTCTTCCGCGTGAAAGTGCAGCTGCCATGAAGCGTGTCGGGCTCCTGCTGGCGGGGATCGCGTCATTGGTCCTGCTCGGCCTCGCCGTGGGGGTCTGTTTCCGGTGGGCGGACGGCGTGCCGGCACCGGCGGCGGGGGTGAGACCGAAGAGCTATGCCCGGTTGCTCGCCGAGGGTGTGCGGTATCGCGACACCCAACATCTCGGCTTCGACCGGTTCGCCTTCAAAAGTTGCCGTGTGGAGAAGCGGCGCAAAGGGGCGATCACCTTCGGGGCTTTCAATGTGTTGGTGGTGGACGGTCTGGTGGTGAACGGTCCCGTCGTGCCGGAGGAAACCGAAAGGGATGGAGGGAAGGGCGCGGAGGTCTTCGCCGAAGCGTTCCTGCGTTCACAGGGGTTCTCCGCCGGGCGTTTTTCCGGTTTGCGCATCAACGGGCTGACGGTCAACCGATGCGTCTCCAACCGCGTCGAATGCATCTTCTCGGCGGGCCTGGCTGAAAGCGGCATGGGGCAAGACGGACTGAGGCTGCATGACTGCGTGGTCCGCGCGCCGGACGGGAGCGCGGCGCGGGCGGATCATGCGCGCTTGGTTCTGAAGCCGGATCCGGCGCTGGTGTACACGCGGGACGGCGTCGAACGGCGCGTCGGGTTGTGAGGACGGCCGCCCTGCTGAGGGCGGCCCCTGCGCAGGGTTGCGCACGGCACGTGCGGGGATGCGGCGCGCCCATCCTTGGGAGGTCACAGGCCGATGAGGTCGCGGATGTCGTCGAAGGAGAGCTTCTGCATGACGCCCTCGTCCGTGGTGCCGATCGTGGCGTTGATGACCGCCTGCTTCCGCTGCTGCATGGCCAGCACCTTCTCCTCGACCGTGTGCTCGGCGATGAGCTTGATGCTGTAGACCGTGCGCTTCTGTCCGATGCGGTGGGCGCGGTCGGTGGCCTGGTCTTCGACCGCCGGGTTCCACCAGGGGTCCATGTGGACGACCATGTCCGCGCCGGTCAGGTTGAGGCCTGTGCCGCCCGCCTTGAGGCTGATGAGGAAGACGGGGATGTCTTGGTGCAGGTTGAAGCGCTCGCACTGCTCCAGGCGGTTCTTGGTGGTGCCGTCGAGGTAGCAGTAAGGCAGGCCGCGGCTTTCGAGCTCCGTGCGCAGGATGGTGAGCATCGAGACGAACTGGCTGAAGACCAGCATGCGGTGGCCGCCGTCGATGGCCTCGTCGAGCAGCTCGAAGAAGCTGTCCATTTTGGAGGAGGGCGCCTCGTAGGCGCCGGGCTTGTGGTGCTCCTTGAGCAGGTCGAGGTGGCAGCAGACCTGGCGCAGGCGCATGAGGATCGCGAGGATCTCGAAGCGGGCGCGGTCGAAGCCCTTGGCCTTGACCAGGTCGCCGATGGTGCGGCGCGACTCGGCCAGCAGGTCGTTGTAGACGCGCTGCTGGTCGAGCGTGAGCTGGCAGAAGGAGACCTTGACGATCTTGTCGGGCAGGTCCTTGGCCACGTCTTTTTTCAGGCGGCGCAGCAGGAAGGGGTTGAGCTTGCGCCGCAGCTTGGCCTGGGCGAGCTCGCCCTCGCGGTCGCCCGCGGCGATGGGCAGCTCGTAGCGGCCGCGGAACAGCTCGTAGTCGCCGAGGTACTGCGGCATCAGGAAGTCCATGATCGACCAGAGGTCGGCCACGCTGTTCTCCACGGGCGTGCCGGTGAGCACCACCTTGCCGACGGCGTTGATCTGCTTGGCGGCGACGGCGTTCTGGGTGGAGCGGTTCTTGATGTGCTGGGCCTCGTCGAGCACGGCCACGGAGAACTGGAAGGCGCGGTAGGCGTCGAGGTCGCGGCGCAGCAGCGCGTAGGAGGTGATGACCAGGTCGCTGGCGGCGATCTGCGTGAAGAGCTCTTCGCGGTCGGAGCCGGAGATCACGAGGCGGCGCAGGTGCGGCACGAAGGTTTCGGCCTCGCGGTTCCAGTTCTCCACGAGGCTGGTGGGGCAGACGATCAGCGCGGGCTTGCCCCGGGCCTGCGGGTCGGTGCGCGGCAGGCTGAGCCAGGTGAGGGTCTGGAGGGTTTTACCGAGGCCCATCTCGTCGGCGAGCAGTCCGTTGAGGCCGGCCTCCTCGAGGAAGCGCAGCCAGTAGACGCCCTCCTTCTGGTAGGGGCGCAGGGTGTTGTCCAGCGCGCCGAGGGGCACGGGCTTGAGGCGCGTGGCGCCGGCGCGGTTGCGCGCGGCGGCCTTCTCGCGCCAGTCGGGCGGGTCCTCGACGTCGATGCCGTCGAGGGCGTTGAGCGAGGCCTGCACGAAGGGCGCGTAGAGCGCCGGCATCTGGAAATGGCCGGGGGCGCTGCTCTCGCGGCTCTGGCAGTCGTTGAAGATCGCGCGCATGGATTCGACGGCGTCGCGGTCGATGAGCAGGGTCTGGCCGTTGCGTTCAAGAAAGGCGTCGCCGCGGTTCAGGGCGCGCTGGATCTCGGCGGGCGGCAGGGCGGCCTGGCCGGGCAGGTCGAAGGTGAAGCCGACGTCGAACCAGCCGCCGCTCTTCTCGGCGATCTGCACGACCGGCGTGACGACCGGCAGCGTGTCGACGATGCTTTCGAGCCGGTCGGAGAAGGCGATTTTCCATCCGCTGCGTCCCAGCGCGGGCACGCCGCTGCCGAGGAAGTTGAGGGTCTCGCGCGTGCCGACCAGCGTGTAGGTGGCCTCCGCGGAGGTCGCGGAGCGGTCCTCGTCAAACCCGCAGCTTTTGAGCAGGGCGACGGCCGACGCTTCGGCGGCGGGGTTGCGGGTGTGGTACTTGAGGATGTCCTCGGGGTCGGGCAGGGCGAACTCGGTCTGCGTGTCGGGCGCCGCGGCGCAGAAGGCGTGCGTGCCGTAGGCCGCTTTCAGCGAGGCGCGCAGCGAGGCCTTGCTGCCTTGGAGCGCGAGGTGGAAGACGGGCGTGCCGGGCACGGCGGTGAAAAGGTCGGGCGTCTCCTCCATCTCGACCGGCGTGATGCTCTTGAGGCTCGGCAGGTCGCGGCGCAGGAAGTTGATGACCCTTTCGCGCGGCACGATCTCTTCGGTCTGGTAGATGCCGTGGTAGGGGACGGGCAGCACGTTCTTCATCGGCCAGACGTGGCCGTTGGCGCAGACGCGCCCGTGGCGGTTGTGGACCAGATAGGCCGGGATTTCGCCGGGGATGGCGAAGGGCAGCTCGGTGCGCGGAAAGATGATGAGTTCGCCGGTCTCGTGATCCAGTTCGATGCTCAGGCTGGTCTGCATCGGGATCGTCTCGACGGTCAGGTCCGGCTGGCCGGCCACGGCGAGGCGGGTGTGGCCGGCCACATCGAGGATGTTCAGGAAGTCGGCGGGCGTGACTTCGAAGCGGCCCGGCGGAGGGCCCTCGCAGATGTCTTCGAGCACGGAGAGCAGGGTGTCGTCCTCGGGCGACAGGCAGAACTGCGCGTCGGCGGGGACGGCTTCGGGCAACAGCGTCGCGCGGTCCGTGAGGACCAGCAGGCTGACGCTGACGCGGCCTTTCCAGAAGTCGGCGGTCCAGGAGGGCGGGACGGTGAGGCCGAGGCGTGCGGGCGTGCCGAACGTCCCGCGCTGGAGGTAGGCGGTCTCGGCGGTTTCGGCGAGGCGGCGGGAGCGCCGCTGGTCCTCCTGGTATTTCTGTTCGCGCAGCGGGTCGGCGTGACGCAGCATGAGGGCGATGCCGAGGGCGACGACGTGCGGGCAGACGAGGCCTTGGTTGCGGTTGGTGAAGCAGGGGCAGAGGCTGTCGATGGTGCCGTTTTCGCGGACGCGCAGCTTGGTGAAGAGTTCCGTGCCGGATTCGCGGGCGATGACGCCTTCGATCAGGTCGCCTTTCATCTCGGCCTTGAGCACGGCCCCGCGACGGACGAGTTGCTCGGCTTGGCTGAAAACCGACTCGCCGCCCCATTTAACAAGCATGTTTCTTGTTATGTTCGAAGGCCGCATGAGCTCACTTGGCTGGCAGCGGCACGGGGGTCGTCGCGTGCGGCGGAGGGGGCACGGCTTGCGCTCCGGGAGGGTAGCCGACCGGGCGCGGCATCTCCAGGACGTTCAGCATGCCCCAGGCGATGACGCCGGTGAGCGCTCCGATGACCAGTCCGATCTTGAGCCACTCGAGGAAGGCGATGTGGGCGTGCCCGCGCTTCTCGAGCAGGCCGAGGGCCACGATGTTGGCGGTGGAGCCGACGACGGTGATGTTGCCGCCGAAGCACGCGCCGAAAAGCAGCGCCCACCAGAGGACCGAGTAGTCAGCCGAGTGCTCCATCAGCGACTGGATGACCGGTTTGAAAGCCGCCACGAAGACGATGTTGTCCACGAAGGCGGAGCCGACCGAGGTGATGCCGATGACGAAGGGGACCAGGGCGTGCGGGCCGCCGGTGGTGATTTCGGCGAGTTTGTCGGCGAGGCTGCGCGTGACGCCCTGCTCCTGCAGGCCGCCCGCGACCGCGAAGAGCAGCATGAAGAAAAGCAGCGTCCACCACTCGACTTCGTGTTCGATGTAGTAGCGCGCCCGCTGCGGACGGTAGATCATCAGCAGCCCGGCGATGATCAGCGGCGTGATGATGAGGAACGCGTTGGTGTTCTCGGCGCCGGTGAGCCCGAGGATGTTCTCGATCTGGTGGTGGAAGGCGATGATCAGGACGGTGACGGTCAGCACGAAAAAGCCGCGGCGGTGGGGAATGCGGATCAAGGGGCCCAGGCCCTGGCGCAGCTTGCGGTGCTCCTCTATTTTCAGCGACATTTCGGCGATGCTCTTGCGGTACCAGAGCAACACGACGATGATGGTGACCGCGAGGGCGACGAGCGCGACCGGCATGGCGCCGATCAGGAACTGGCTGAAGGTGAAGCCCGCCTTGTTGCCGATGAAGATGCCCACCGGGTTGCCCAGCATCGTCGCGGCCGAGCCGATGTTCGTGCACAGGACGGCGATCAGCACGAACGGGGTGGCGCGGACCTTGAGCGTGTCGCAGACCTGAAAGACCAGCGCCAGCACGACGACAATCGAGGAGATCTCGCCGATGACGCTGGACAGCAAGGCGGAAAGCGCGCAGAGGATGACCGTGAAGGTCGTGCCCGTCATCCTCTTCTTGTTGATGATCGTTTGGATGATCCACGTGAGGAAGCCGAGGTCCTTGAGGGCGCCGACGATGACCATCATGCCGATCAGGAACAAGATGATGTCCAGTTCGGTGGCGCGCAGCAGGCCCTGCAACGTCATGGCGCGCGAGCCGATGAGCACGGCGACGCCGAGGAAGGCCACCGCGACGCGGTGCGTCCAGAAGAAGAGCGTCGTGCAGATCACGGCGACGAACGTGCACACCGCCACGACGGAGAGCGCATGCGGGGCGAGGCCAAAATGATAGGCGCTCCAACCCATGAGGGCCGTGATGCCCGCCATGAAGCCGAGTTTGCCGAGCGCGTGCAGGGGGGAAGTCTTGACGACAGGTTCGCTGTACATTGAGGGTTACTCCCGGAAAACTTTATTCAGGAAACGCGGCAGATTGATGACGCCCATCAGCTTTTTGCCGTTGAGGACATAACATCTCGATGCGTTGTGACGGGTCATCTCGGCGGCCACGGAGACGGCCGGGGCCTTCATCTGCACGGCGGCGAAGTCCTCGAGAAGGATATCGGACAGCCAGGTGCTCTGCTCGTTGCGGAGGATGGTGGTGAAGGGCTCGAAGTTGACGATCGGCGAGAGGTCCGACATCCAGAGCAGATATTCGGGCAGGCAGACCTTGAGCAGGGCGCCGGCGCGGACGATGCCGCTCATGTCGCCGTCGCGGTCCAGCACGGGGATCTCGGTGATCTGTTTGGCGATGAAGCAGTCGATGACCGTCTTGAGGTTGTCGTTGTCGCGCAGGGCGATGAACTCGTCGCTCATGATGTCGGCGGCGCAGACGTAATCGGGCAAGACCATGCCGCCGCGCTCGAAGAAGCGCATGACCTCGTCCGGCGTCTTCATCTGCGAGACGGACTTGGCCGCGTCACGGTCGCGCAGGATGTTGGCCAGGGCGCGCAGGATCTGCAGGTAGAGCCCCGGCTGGTCACGCGGAATGAGCACCAGCAGGATCAGGTGCACCGGCGGCTGGTCTTCGGTAAACTGGATGCCTTGGGCCGACGTCGCGACGCCGACGTAGGGCCGCTGGAGGTCGTCCAGGCGGGCGTGCGGGATCGCGATGCCGTTGGAGACGACGGTGTCGCTGGCGTTCTCGCGCTCGATGATGGCATTGTAGTAGGCGTCCACCTCCATGATGCCGTGGCCGTTGGCCAGGTGGGCGAGCAGCAGCCGGATGACCTGGTTGCGCGAGACCTCCTCCTGATGGATCAGGATGTCATCCGCGCTGAAGAACGAGGTGAGCGACAGGTTGGTTTTCGGTGGTGGTGCTGATTTAAGCATGGAATCATCCCGATACCCGCCGCGCGTGACGCACAGCGCGCCTGCAGCAAACGGGTGCCTCTCCAGTGTTGGCTGATAGCGTACATGCTTTTGGCCGGTTAGACAATAAAAAGCGCGCAATCCGCTTGCGCGCCGGGGGCGGGGTGCATAAACTACGACCTGCAAACTCAATTACGGAGGTCAGCGATGACGAGACGGCAGTTCTTGGCGGGGACGGGCGGCGCCATGCTCTGGGGCACGAGCCGGGCGTGGGCGGGGGCGAACGACCGCGTGCGCGTGGCGGTGATCGGCATCCACGGCATGGGCCAGAACCATATCAAGGAGTACTGCGCGCTGCCGAATGTCGAGGTGGCGGCGCTGTGCGACGTGGACGAGAGCCAGTTCGCGCCCGTGATCAAAAAGCACTTCACCGACAAGGGGCTCAAGGCGCCCAAAACCTATACCGACCTGCGCCGGCTGTTTGAGGACAAGGAGATCGACGCGGTCTCGGTGGTGACCCCGAACCACTGGCACACGCTCGCGGCAATCTGGGCGATCCAGGCCGGCAAGCACGTCTCGGTCGAGAAGCCCTGCTGCCACAACATTTTCGAAGGCTCCAAACTGGTCGAGGCCGCGAAGAAGTACAAGGTGCTGGTCCAGGACGGCGCGGAGCAGCGCAGCAACCCCTGCGCGCAGAGCATGGCCAAGTTCCTGCACGACGGCGGCCTGGGCGAGGTCTACATGGCCAAGGGCCTCTGCTACAAGTGGCGCAACACCATCGGGCGCTATCCCGACGAGCCGGTTCCCGCCGGGGTGGATTACGACCTCTGGCTGGGGCCTGCGGCGAAGCGGCCGTTCAACAGGAACCGCTTCCACTACAACTGGCACTGGAACTGGGAGTACGGCTGCGGCGACATGGGCAACCAGGGCGTGCACGAGATGGACATCGCGCGCTGGGGGCTGGGCGTCACGCTGCCGACCAAGATCATGGCGATGGGCGGCCACGTCATGTTCGACGACGCGCAGCAGACCCCCAACGTGCTGATGGCGATGTACGAGTTCCCCAGCCCCGAGGGCGGCGGGGACAAGAAGAAGATCCTGCAGTTCGAGGTGCGCCACTGGATCGCCAACGGCGAGGACGCCATGTGGCTCAAGGGCGCGTCGCAGGGCAACGCCTACAAGGCCACCAGCGGCGGCAACGTGACGGGCAACCTCTTCTTCGGCTCCAAGGGCTATATGGCCAAGGACGTGACCAAGTGGCAGACCTTCATGGGCGAGAAGCGCGAGCCCGGCGAGAGCGGCGAGGGCCTCGGCAACCACTACGAGAACTTCGTGAACGCCGTGCGGGCGCCCGATCCCGTGGCTTTCAACAAAGGCATCGAGGACGGCTTCTACTCCTGCGCGGTGATCCACCTGGGCAACATCGCCTACCGCCTGGGGCGGTCGCTGAACTTCGACCCCGCGACGCTCACCTTCCCCGGCGACGCCGAGGCCAACGCGCTGCTCACGCGCGAGTACCGCGCGCCCTACGTCGTGCCGGACAAGGTGTAGCGCGCTGGCGGCTCGCGGGGACGCCCGCCAATAAAAAGAAGTTGTTTATGCATCTAAGTAAACCGCAGATTGACGAATGATGAGTTGCGAATCACGAAGGAAAGAGTTCCGACTGCGCAGGGGCGGCATTTACTTCGACATTCTGCGGTTCAGCATTCGGCAATCTGCGGTTCAATTGGGTTGCGGGCGCATGCCGTCCCTTGGACTAACCGCACGTTCCGACTGAGGATGCGGCATTCCGTGGCATCAGCTCGGTTGCTGGCACGCGGTCAATTTGTTGGCGTCGGCATAGGGCATGTCGGGGCAGAGATCATATTCGTGTGGCCAAACGAAGGTCCCATATTCAATCCCTCACCCGCCGGAAGCAATTCTTGTCTCTCAGTTCCTGGAAGACGCCTAAAGCCATCAGGCTGGAACAATCGAAAACCCCGAGCTCTCCGTTGGTGAAGATGAGGGCAAGTCGATAGTCATCCTGCGTAGAACACTTTTCACTCTTGGATTCATGCCTCAGCTCAGCGGTTCGATTTTGTAGGGGTGACCGAAAAACCGGCGGCGCGGCGGCTACGGGCGCTTGAGCGTCTTGCTGGCTACGCCGTCATTTATGACGATGCGCGCGTAAAAGGAATCTTTGTGTACCCTTGCAGGGCGGGCGCGGCAGTCTCAAGCGCTGACGCCGGCCCGCGCGCTCACTCGACGGACGCGTCACACCCGCCGCCCAGCACCGCATACAGGCGCACCTGGTTGGCCTGTTCCGCGAAGCGGAGCAGGACGAGTCCCTGCTGCGCGCCGTAAAGCGACCGCTGCGCGTCCAGGACGCTCAGGTAGCTGTCGACGCCCTTGTCGTAACGGGATGTCGACAAGCGGTAGGTCGCCGCGACGGCTTGGACCAGGGACGCTTGCGCGGAGACCCGCGCGTTGACGGTGCCGCGCACGGCCAGCGCGTCGGCCACTTCCCTGAAGGCGCTCTGAATGGACTTTTCGTATTGGGCCACGGCGATCTTCTGCTGCGCCTTGGCCGCCTTGAACGCCGACCAGATGCGTGCGTCGAAAATCGGCAGGGTCATTTGCGGGGCGTAGCTCCAGGCCTTCGAGCCGGATTGGAAGAGCCCGTCGAGTTCGCTGCTGGCGGTGCCGAAAGCGGCGGTCAGGGAGATGCGCGGGAAAAACGCCGCGCGCGCGGCGCCGATATCGGCGTTGGCGGCTTTGAGCAGCTCCTCGGACTGGGCCACGTCGGGGCGGCGCAGGAGCACGTCGGAGGACAGGCCCGCCTGGAGGGCTTGGGGCGGCGTGACATCCGTCAGCTGCGCGGGCTGCAGCTCGGCGGGAACGGGAGCGCCGGCCAGCAGGTTCAGCGCGTTCTCGCCTTGCGCGGTCCGCTGCTTGAACTGGGCGACATCGCCGCGGGCGGTGTCCACCTGGGTCTGCGCGCGGTAAAGGTCCAGTTCGGCCACGATGCCGATCTCGCAGCGCCGCTTGATCAAGTCGTAAGCGCCCTGCTGCGCCGCCAGCGTGGTTTCCGCCAGCCGCAGGCTTTCCCGGTCGGCGGCCAGCGCCAGATAGGCTTCCGCGACCGACGAGACCAGCAGGATCTGCGCGCTGCGGCGGGCCTGCTCCGTGGCCAGGTACTCCTGCAGGGCGCGGTCCTTCAGGCTGCGGATGCGGCCGAAGAAATCGATCTCCCACGCGGCGACGCCCAGATTGGCGTCGTAGCGTGTGGAGGTCTGGCGCTGCCCGGAGGACGAGAGATCGGCGGGAATTCCCGCTTTGCTCCCGCTCGCGCCCGCGTCCAGCGTCGGCAGCAGCGCGGCGCGCTGGATGCCGTAGATCGCCCGGGCCAGCTCCACGTTCAGAGCGGCCACCCGCAGGTCGAGGTTGTTCGTGAGCGACGCGCCGATGACTTGGCGCAGCTTGTCATCCGTGAAAAACGTCTGCCACCCGAGGTCTGCGGCGGCCGTGGCGTTTGTCGCGGCCTCTGTGGCGGCGTAGGCCGCGCCCGTCGGCCACGCGGCCGGGACCGGGGCCGCCGGCCGGGCGTATTCCGGGGCCAGCGTGCAGCCGGTCGGGAGGCTGGCGGCCCCGAGCAAAAGGAGGAGTATGGTCTTGTTCATTTTAGCGCTTCCCGGTTGACGCGGGCTCAACACCCTTTGCTTGAAGTTTTTTGCCGCTTTTGCCGAAGGTCTTCTCGATCATCACAAAGAAGAGCGGCGCGAACAGGGTTACCAGAAAGGTGGATGTCACCACGCCGCCCAGCACCGCGGTGCCGATCGCCTTCTGCGCGCCCGCGCCCGCCCCGTTCGCGAACGCCAGCGGCATGACGCCGAAGCCGAAGGCCAGCGAGGTCATGACGATGGGGCGCAGCCGCAGTTTCGCCGCCTCCAGCGTGGCCTCGATCATCCCCATCCCCTCGTCCACCCGGGCCTTGGCGAACTGGACGATCAGGATGGCGTTCTTGGTGGTCAAGCCGAGGGTGGTCAACAGCCCGATCTGGAAATAGACGTCGTTGGGCAAGGCCCTGACCGATGAGCCGATCACGCCGCCGATGACTCCCAGGGGGAGGGCCAGCAGAATCGAGATGGGGATGGGCCAGCTTTCGTAGAGTGCCGCCAGACAGAGGAAGATGACCAGAATGGAAAAGGCGTAGAGCGGCGCCGACTGTGCGCCGGCCTGCCGCTCCTGGTAGGAAAGGCCGGTCCAGTCGAAACCGATGCCCTGCGGCAGCTGTTTGACGAAGCCTTCCATGGCCCGCATCGCCTCGCCGGAGCTCCTCCCCGGCGCCGACTCGCCCTGGATGTTCACGGACGGGAACCCGTTGAAGCGTTCCAGCTTCGGCGACCCGGAACTCCAGTGGCCGGACGCGAAGGAGGAGAAGGGCACCATCTTGCCGACCGTGTTGCGCACGTAGAGCCGTTCCAGGTCGCCGGGCAGCATGCGGTAGGGGGCGTCAGCCTGGACATACACGCGCTTCACGCGTCCGCCCTGGATGAAGTCGTTGGCATACGCGCTGCCGAAGGCTGCCGAGATCGTGTTGTGGATCGAGCTGATGGGCACGCCCAAGGCTCCGGCCTTCTGCCAGTCCACGTCAACCCGGTACTCGGGCACGTCCTCCAGTCCGTTCGGACGGACTTTGGTCAAGGCCGGGGCCTGTGCCGCCATGCCCAGGAGCTGGTTGCGCGCCTCCATCAGTTTGGCGTGGCCCTGGCCGCCCCGGTCCAGCAGTTGAAAGTCGAACCCCTTGGCCATGCCCAGTTCGATCACCGCCGGCGGCGCGAAGGCAAACACCATGGCATTACGGATTTTGGTGAAGGCGCCCATCGCTCTCCCTGCCACGGCGCCTGCTTTCAGCTCCGGGCGCTGGCGCAATTTCCAATCGCGGAGCTTGATGAAAGCCAGCCCCGCGTTCTGTCCCCGGCCGGAGAAGTTGCTGCCGGAAATCGTCATGAGCGATTCCACCGCCTCCTTTTCGACAATCAGAAAATGGTCCCGCACGCCCTCCATGACCTTTTTGGTCTGCTCGAGGGTCGAGTTCGCCGGCAGCAGGGCCTGGACCATGAGGATCCCTTGATCTTCATCCGGAAGATAGGCCGACGGCATCCGCCTGAAGAGAACGCCCATCGCCGCCACGATCAGGAGAAACAGGACCACGTAACGGCTCCTGCGCGCGAGCGCGTGCCCGACCAGCCGTACGTACCGGTCACGGCCCCGAACGAAGAGTCGGTCGAACCAGCGGAAGAAGGGCCGCATGAACCAGACGCCGGATTCGGCCGCCTCATGTCCCGCGGGCACCGGCTTGAGGAACGCGGCGCACAGCACGGGCGTCAAGATCAGGGCCACCACCACGGACAGGAGCATCGAGGCCATGATGGTCACAGAGAACTGACGGTAGATGACCCCTGTGGAGCCGGGGAAAAAGGCCATGGGGCCGAACACCGCCGCGAGCACCAGCCCGATGCCGATCAGCGCGCTGGTGATCTGGTCCATGGACTTTCGCGTGGCCTCCATGGGCGAGAGCCCCTCCTCGCTCATGATCCGTTCCACGTTCTCCACGACCACGATGGCGTCGTCCACCAGCAGGCCGATCGACAGCACCATGGCGAACATGGTCAGCATGTTGATGGAGAAGCCGAACAGCCCGAGCACGGCGAACGTTCCCAGGATCACCACCGGCACGGCGATGGTCGGGATCAGGGTGGCCCGCATGTTTCCCATGAACAGATACATCACCAGGAAGACCAGCAGGATGGCCTCGAAAAGGGTCTTGACCACCTCATGGATGGCAACCCTGACGAAGGGCGTGGTGTCATAGGGATAAACGACCTTCACGCCGGGCGGGAAGAATTGGCTCATCTCGCCCAGCTTGGCCCGGATGGCGTTGGCCGTCTCCAAGGCGTTGGCGCCGGCGGCCTGCCGGATCGCCATGGCGGCGGAGGGCGTGTTGTTGAAGAAAGCTTCGATATCGTAGGACTCTGTCCCGAGCTCCGCACGCCCCACATCGCTGATCCGCACGACAGAGCCGTCCGGATTGGTGCGCAGGGGGACGGAGGCAAACTCCTCGGGGGTCTTGAGCATGCTCTGGACGATGATGGAGGCGTTCAGCCGCTGTTCGGCCACGGCCGGTGTCCCGCCGAACTGCCCGGCGGACACCTCCACGTTGTAAGCCCGCAGCCCGAGGACCACGTCTTGCACCGTCATCTGGTACTCGGTCAGCCGGTCGGGATTCAGCCAGATGCGCATGGCGTATTGGCTGCCGAAAACCTCCACCTCACCTACGCCCGGCACCCGCGAGAGCACCTTCTCCAGGTTGGATTGGGCATAGTCCCGCAGGTCGTTCCCGTCCATGCTCCCGTCCGTCGAGGTCAGTCCCACGATCAGCAGGTAGTTGCGCGTGGACTTGCTCACCTTCACGCCCTGTTTCTGAACCACCTCCGGCAGGCTCGCCATGGCGAGCTGGAGCTTGTTCTGCACTTGCGCCCAGGCGAGGTCAGGATCGGTGCCGGGGGCGAAGGTCAGGTCCACGCGGGCCGCGCCGGCCGAATCGCTGCTGGCGGACAGGTACAGCATCTTGTAGAAGCCGGTCATCTTCTGCTCGATGATCTGCGTCACGCTGTTCTCCACCGTCTCCGCCGACGCGCCCGGATAAAAGGCGGTGATGGCGATGGAGGGGGGCGCGATGGGCGGATACTGCGAAATGGGCAGGTTGTAGATCGCCAACGCGCCCGCCACCATCAGGATGATGGCGATGACCCAGGCAAAGACCGGGCGTTCCAAAAAGAATCTCGATAACATGGCGCGTCTCCGTTATTTCGCGGCTGAGGCCGGCTGCGCCGCACCCTGCGGCTGTTTGCGCCCGTCATCAAAGGGCACCGTCTTCACCGCGGCGCCGGGCCGCACTTTCTGCATGCCCTCGGCGATCACCTGCTCGCCGGGCGTCAGGCCCGCGGTCACAAACCACTGGTCGCCGATCGCCCGGTCAAGAGCGAGCATCCTCTGCTCAACGAGGCCCGCGGCGTTCACGATCAAGGCCACGGGGTTGCCCTTGGGGTCGCGCGACACCGCCTGCTGGGGAATCAGGATGGCCTGCTCGTTGGAGCCCTCCTTGATCACCGCGCGCACGAACATGCCCGGCAGCAGCACGCCGTCCGGATTCGGGAAGACCATCCGCAGGATCACGGAGCCCGTGGTCGGGTCCACCGACACGTCGCGGAACTGGAGCGCCCCCGCCAGCGGATAGGCCGTGCCGTCTTCCTGCATGATCCGCACCCGGTTCGGTTCGGCCCCGCCGTTGTTGAGGCGGCCGTCCTCCAGGCGGCGCTTGAGGCGCAGCAGCGCGGCGGTGGACTGCGGCACGTCCACATAGATGGGGTCCATCTGCTGGATGGTGGCCAGGGGCGCGGGCTGGTAGGCCGTCACGATGGCGCCGTCGGTCACCGTGGATTTGCCGATGCGGCCGGAAATGGGGGCGGTGATCCGCGTGTACCCCAGGTTGATGCGGACCGTCTCGAGCGCCGCCGCCGCCTGCTGGATGGACGCTTCGGCCGCGGCCACGGCCCCCTGGGCGCTCTGCACGTCCGCCTCGGTAACCTTGAGGGTCGCCTCCGCCACGTTGGCCCCGGTTACGGCTTGCTCGCTGTCGCTGGCGGAGACGGCTTTTTCCTTGAGCAGCTCTTCGAAGCGCTGCCGGTTGGTGCGCGCGAAGGCCGCCGTGGCCTGCTGGCGGGAGACGCCCGCGAGACTGGCGTTCAGCGCGGCCCGCGCCTGGTCGGCGGCTTTGCGCGTCGCCTCGAGGTTCGCCTCGGCATTGTTCAGCGCCGCTTTGAACGGCGCGGGATCAATCTCGTAGAGCACCTGGCCGGCTTTGACGTCGGAACCCTCCGTAAATAGCCGTTTCTGGATGAGCCCGCTGACCTGGGGCCGGATTTCCGCGATGAGGTAGGGGGAGGTGCGCCCGGGCAGCTCCGTGGTCAGCGCGATGGGCTTCCTGGCCACCGTCACCGTCGCCACCTCCGGGGTCGCCGGCGGCGGCGCCTTGGGCTGGCGATAGCAGGAGGTCAGCAAAAATCCGCAGCCCAGCAGCGTCAGGGCCGCATAGCGCAAGCTGATAAGCCTGCCGCACCGGGCCCCGTCACCGCGTCCGGATTCCCCAGAGTCATGTGTTGATCGCGTCGTTGTCATTGCGTTTCTGCGCTCCTTTTCGCTAAAAAACATTACGCCCGGATGGCGTCGACCACCGTGGTGAAACCGAAGCGGATGGCCTTCTGGTAATCCATCTCCAGGCACTGGTCGATCTCCAATTTCATCAGCCCCAGCCACAGCGCGCCCAGCACCGCGGTCGTATTGACGATGTCGGCGTCCGCACGGACCTCGCCGCTCTGCTGCAAAGCGGCCAACGTGGTTTCAATGATCACAAAGGGGCCCGTTTCCATCTGGCGGAGACGGCGTTTGATCGGTATGAATTTTGCCGCGGGCCAATCCAGGCTCATCATCATCTGGAAATATTTGCGGTTGACCGGCTTGCTGAGCATCAGGCGCGTCCGTTCGACGAAGTGCGCCACCAGCCCGTCCAGGGAGGCCGGGGCGGGCAACACGCGCGTCACGTGCTCATTATGCTTGGCCGTCATGTCCGCGACGAGCTCGGCGAACAGGTCGGGCTTGCTCTTGAAGTGCCAGTAGACCGCGCCTTTGGTCAGGCGGATGCGGCCGGCCACGTCTTCGAAGGTCGTGCGCTCATAGCCCTTCGCGACAAACAGGTCGAGCGCCGCCTTCAGGATCTGCTGGCGCGTCTGCTCCGCCTCCGCCTTGGTTCGTCTGGCCATATCCGCCTCCCGGGTTGAAAGAAGCGCATACTATACATACCTTCAGGTCGGTATGCAAGATGGAAAGCTCAGGCGAGGGCAGGGAGAGTGCGATTGCAAAGTGTCGAAGGTTCAGTGGCAAGAAAGAGGTTGGCGGTCGCGCATTTTATGGAGTGCGGTGACAAGCGTAGCGCGGCACCGCTTTCTGGGCCGCCCAAGCAAAGCGGCGTCGCGCGGGATACCGCTTGCCGCCGCGCTCCACTTCACGCCTGCGTTTCGTACCGCGCTCAACCTGACAGAAGGTGCCCTCATACGAAGAGACGCCTGCTTCCACGTGCTGAACGCCTGCCTCACGCGTAACGGGGGCTAGGTTTTTGGCGGAAGGCCGCGCGGACCTGCCACAGGGCCGCGAGGGCCAAGAGGGCCACGCCGGCCCACAGCGCGTTGCGCGCGGCGGGGGAGCGCATGGCGAGCGCGTGCAGGAAGCGCTGCGGGCGCTCCAGGCGGAGGGTGCGCAGGACACGCTCGCCGTAGCGCACGAAGAGCGTCACGTGGCGCAGCTCGCCGCCTTTGCGCAGGGCGGCGATGCCGGGCGCGCCTTTGCGCGTGGCCTGTGCGGCCCACTCGAAACCGCGCGGCTCGTCGCCCACGCGGCGCAGGAGCGGCAGGCCGCCGTCGCCCGCGGTCACCATGAACCGGTAAACCTCGTCGGGGTGCGCTTCGGCGTATTTGGCCAGCGCGGCCACATCGGCGCCGTCGTTGACGTGCTTGAAAACCGCCGCGGTTTTGGCGAGGCCGAGACGGTCGTGGAGACGCTTGAGATCCGTGAACACCTGGTTCAGATCCGGATCGAGCGCGCGGGCTTTGACGGAGCGGCGGCAGGCGGCGATCAGCCAGTCGCCGAAGCGCTGCGAGAGGGCGTTGGCCTTGCGGAAGGCCTTGAGCATGGCGGGCGCCCAGTCGACGGCGTCGACCAGCTCGGTGAGCAGCCCCACGCCGGCGAGGGCCGCCACCACGGCGTCGGTCTCGTGGCCGGTCACCTTGTAGTAGCCCTGGATCAGCAGGTCGCGGCAGTCGCCATAGACCACCATGTCCGCGGCGATGGCGCCGCCCATCTCTTCGGCCGAGGCGCCTGAGCCGACGATGAACCCCTTGGCGGCGCGGTCCGCCTGGCGCCACACGGAGTTCTGCTCCTGCTCCAGCGTGACCACTAGACCGCCGGCGGCGGCCTGTCCGGGCAGCGCGGGATTGTTGGTGACGTAGCGTGCCCAGTCGAGCGCCTCGCTGACGCGGCCTTGGTTCTGGAGCGCGAGGATCTCGGCGGTGAAGTCATGATCCGGCAGCGCGCTGAGGCTGCGCGTGAGACGCCGCTCGGCCAGGCCCTGGGTCAGGCTGCTGAGGAGAAAGAGCGCGGCGAGGCCGCAGGCGAGGGCGATCATGAGCGCGCGCAGGGTTTTGAGGAAGGGCATCGTGAGTACCTTTGTGGCGGAGGCTCGACATTACGGCGCTGCCGGCTGAAGCCGGTACAACATGCGTACAGCGCGTCCAAGGCATGTTGTACCGCCTTCAGGCCTTGCGGCGTTGCTTGAAGGAGTCCCTATGGAATAAGCATCAAACCAGCTGCTCCGCCAGGCCGCGATCGAAGACGAGCAGCGTTTGACAGGCGGGGCAGCGGGCCGAGGCGAGGTGTGTGGCGGGGAGTCGGCTTTTCAGGCCGCAGGCGAAACAGCAGACCGCAGATTCGGCGGCGGCGGGCGTGAGCCGTCCCGTGTCCGCCTGCTTCGCGAACCAGTCTAGCTCGGCAGGGTCACTCAGGGTGTCGTACGCGGCCTTGACCTGCGCGAATTTCTCGGAGGTCAACGCGCGGATGTCGGGATCGAGCCCGGCGTGTTTGTCGGGATGATACTTCTGGCTCAGCTGGCGATAGGCGGCCTTGAGTTCGGCGGGGTCGGCGTGGTAGGGCACCCCGAGCACGGCGCAGGCGTCGCGGCGGTCCTTGTCCGAGGTCGCGGAGAAGGACCGGGTATAGAGCACCGAGGCGCGGCGCAGGTCGTCCTCCGCGAGGCCGGCGTGGCGTGCGAAGGCGGTGATGCAATCGGTCTCCGCGCTGTTCCCGTCGCCGTCGCTGACGGCCACGCGCCAGAGCCAGGTTACGGCGGTGCGGGCGAGGGGCGGGTTTTCGCGCACCGTCGCGGCGAGGCGCGCCAGGCTGCGGTCGATGCGGGCGGCGTCATCGACCAGATAGGCGAGTTCATGCGGCGCGAGCTTCGATCCGATGGTCTGGTTGATCTCGCCCAGGATCGCGCGGATGACCTTGTCCTCTTTGACCGTGTAGCGTCCGTCGATGCCGGCCAGCTCGTAGAGTGCGCCGGCGGTGACGGCCAGCAGGCGCAGGCCTTGCTTCTCGGGATTGGGGGCTTTTTTGTCGACGAAGAAGTGGCCGGCGGCGGCGCCGGCCAAGGCGCCCCACGGACCGAACATGGAGCCGATGCTCCCTCCGAACGCTTTGCCTTGCCAATTCATAAGTAGGTGTTTAGGAGTTTAGACCGTTAGGCTGTTAGGAAGAGGCCGCTGGACCGGTAGGCTGTCAGGAAGGAATCGCGGATTTGTTTCAATTTAACCTAGCAGTCTAACAGCCTAAACCGCTAACAGCCTTCCCCTCACAGCGGGAGCAGGATGTCTTCGTTCTCTTTGAACTGGGCGTGCTTCACGGGGCCGCCGTTGATCTTGTACGCGACGCGCAGCGTCTTGACCACGTCGGGCAGGGGGTCGCCGAACAGCGTGTTGTAGTTATCCGCCTGGAGATAGCGCGTGCCGCTGAAGAGCGGGCGCAGCTTTTCGAGGACGGAGACGCGTTTCTTTTCTTCGCTGTTGCCGTAGTTCGCGCCGACCAGCTCGACCTTCAAATCCTCCCCCTTGACCTGCCTGAGCATCTCCTCGCGGCGCAGCTTGCTCACCAGCGCGTTCGGGTTGAAGCCCTGCGGGTGTTCGGGTGCGAGCTTGAGCGGGCCGCACAGGGCCATGGAGTCGCCGTCCTGGCGCAGGTTGAAGCGCTCGATGCGCGGCGCGGTCGCGATGCGCGGGCGCACCGGCGGGATGGCCTCGATGGTCTTCGACCACGGGTCGTACATGGCGCGGAGCTCCTCGTCGCCGAGGAAGGGCCCGTTGCAGTCGACCCAGGCGATCAGGCGCTCGCGGTCCGTGCCGGTGACCTTGACATTGTGGTGCTTGCCGCTCGTGGCATGTTGCACGAGCGTGCTCATCGGCGAATAGGCCGTGTAGGGCGGCAGCGTCTCGAGGTTCTTGGGGTCGGTGGTCCCGTAGCCTTCCACGATGAAGAGGCCGGCGATGTTCTTGGGCACGCCGTGCTCGTCCTTGGGCTTGTCGCCGCCCCATTTGCATTGGCCGTTCACGAGCGTGTAGTAGGGCTCGGCGAAGGGGCTGATGTCGCCCGGGCGGTCGTACACCCAGTTCCACCAGCCGTGGGTCGAGGGGCGGTAGACCATGTTGAGGGCCTTGTACGCCTGGGTGCCGGGCTTCTCGTGGCAGGCGCCGCAGTGCTTGTCCAGCACGGGCTGCACGAAACGCGCGTAACCGACGCTTTCGCCGGCGCCCCATGAAGGCGGCTGGAGTTTGACGGCGGGCTTCTGCAGGGCCTTGCCCATCTTGTAGGCGGCCGCGGACTGGATGCTGCGGTTCTTCATGCTGGTCTCGTGGCAGCCGAAGCAGCCGCGGCGCTCGCCGGGCATGCCGTTGGCGAAGCTGCGCATGACGTAGATGGCCTGGCCTTCGGCGTCGAGCATCTGGAAGAAGATCGACTGGCCGGGCGGGATCTCGAAGTTGACGCTGCCGTCCTCCTCGATGGGCACGGTGCCGAGGATGCGCTTGACGCCGTCGGCCTGGAAGACGCTGATCGCCGGGCCGTCGTGCTGCACGGTCTTGTGCCAGGTGGTGTAGGTCTTGGGGTCCATCTGGATCACGCGGATGAACTTGCCCTTTTCGCGCAGGATGGCGGGCGCGTTGTCGAAGACGTCGTTGCTGTAGAAGACCGCGGCGGCGGGCTGCTCGCCGGAGCCGATTTTGGGCCACTTGACCTTGTCGGTCATGGCCGGCGGAGCCTGGCGGGCCTTGAGGGGCATGGCGTGGAAGGCGTTGTACTGGCCGCGGTAGATCAGCTCCTTGTTGCCGTAGACGTCCATCAGGTAGAGCCGGAAGAACCAGCCGTTATCCGGGCCGCTGTAGAGGCGCTTGCCTTCGCGCGCTGAGACCAGGAAGTACTCCTCGGAGAGCGGATACGGCGTCTTGTACGCGTAGAACTTGCCGGCCGCGTGGTAGTCGACCTGCGGCGGCGGGTCCTTCGGGCCGTCGCCGACCTCGGGCCAGGAGGCGTCACGCGTGACGCGGGTGAGCCCGTCCGGGTAGTTCAGTCCGGCGGCGGGGTCGATCATGCCGATCGAGCCGTCCCACCAGGCGTGGTGGCCGAGGCCGGTGAACATGACCTTGGAGGAGCCGGGGATGGCGCGCGCCTCGGTGAGCACGTCGGGCCAGACGCTCTGGCTGCCCCAGAAGGTCTGCACGTTGCAGCCGTCGGGGTCGCAGGTCCAGAGGCTCTGCACGCGCCAGAGGGCCTTGTCGGTGTACTCCCAGCGGGTGAAGATCAGGCGGCCGTCGTTGAGCACGGAGGGCAGGTATTCGGGCTCGCCGTTGGCGGAGGTGATGTAGATGTTCTTGCCGTCGCCGTCGCAGCGCGCGACCGCGAACGAGTGGGTCATGGGCATGCAGCGCACGTAGCTGTGCTGGCGGCTGGTGCAGAAGGAGATCTTGCCGTCGGGCAGATAGACGGGGTCGAGGTCGTCGTAGTCGCCGCGCGTGAGCTGCTTGAAGCCCGTGCCGTCCGCGTTGCATTCATAGAGGTGGAAGGAGCGCTCGCCCTGCGGACGGAAACTGAGCAGGAACTTCTGCCCGTTGTAGGCGACGTCCGGCCGCCAGAAACTGCCTATGTGGTTCGTGAGCACGTCGGTGACGGAGCTGCCGGGGGTGAGTCCGACGGTCAGCAGGCGCCCGCCGTCCACGGCCATGAAGCCGTTGCGGTGGCGGGCCTCGTGGCCCCACTCGTCCGTGGCGTCGCCGGGTTTGCCTTTGGGGTAGGGGTTGTCGATCAGCACGATCTTGTCGAAGTCGATCAGCGGGTTCTTGAGGGCGAGGTCGCGCTTGACCGTGCGCACCGCGAGGTAGAGCGACTTCGCGGTGTCGGGGTTTTCCGGGGTGGAGCCGAGTTGCTTTTCAAGCTCGAGCAGGGAGGCGAGCTGAGTGGAAAGGTCGGGCGCGCCTTTGAGCGCGGCGATGCGGCCTGCCAGCGCGCGGGTCCAGACGACCTCCTGCCTGGCTTTGGCGAAGGTCGGCGCGTTCTCGCATTGGAAGAGCCAGTCGGCTTCAAGCGGGGGGTTGGGCTGCGCCTGAGCGCCGCAAAGCGCGAGCAGGCAGACGGTCGCGAGACAAGTCGCACGGATCATGTTAGTCATCCCCTTAGAACGTGTTCACAAATGGAAATTTTTCAGATTACGTAACTCAGCTTTGGGCAGGCAGGGCGAGCATTCCGAGCCGCCGTTTCGGAGCGCTGAGCGGCGGCGCAGGAGCGCGCGCCCCGCAGCGCACCGGCCATCATTTTCGACAGGGGGTAATCTAGCGCATTGGAAGGCGGGGACTCAACAGCAAACTGTTGGGAGTTAGGGTCCTCTTGGCCAATCGCGTGTGTCCCAAGCGTTTTCACTTCTGATTCTGGATTACAAATGCAGTGCCTCCAAAAAGGCTGTGTCGGAGTTAGGGTTTATAGTACCGCCTTCAGGCGGCAAGAGCGGCTGGAGTGACTTGCGATTCCGCCTAAAGGCGGTCCTGCGAACGTGTTCACCCCCGCAAACAAAAACGAACCTGCCCCGTCATTCACGGGACGCTGCGCGAACGGCTCCCGCGTCCGCCGAACCACGTGCGGACCGGGGCGTCGAGCCCCAGCCCCAGCATGTAATTGTAAAGCGCGAGACGGAGGCCGATTCCCAGCCGGTCGTGATCCGGCGCGCCGGGCTCGGCATAGGGGATCTCGTTGAGGGCGAACCGCCGCGGCGGTTCAGGCTGAGGCGACAGCACGATGCCGAATTTGTCCGGGTGTTGCGCGATGGGGCTGTGGGTGGTGAGCGCGAAGCGGTGCCAGTAGGCGGACTGGATGTGGCCGGCCTCAAAGCGCTGCCGCACATACTCCAGGGCGTCCAAGGTCTCCTGCTCGGTCTGCGTGGGGAACCCGTACATGAGGTAGGCGTGGACGAGGATGCCGGCGTCGGAGAAGGCCTGGCACGCCCGGGCCGCGCTGGCCAGAGTGATGCCCTTGTTCATCAGCTTCAGCAGCCGGTCGTGGGCGCACTCGAGTCCGCCGGTCACCGCGATGCAGCCGGCCTGCGCCATGAGCTCCGCGAGCGCGGGCGTGAAACTCGTGTCGAAGCGGACGTTGCCCCACCAGGTGAGGGTTTCGCCGCGCGCCAGGAGCTCTTCGCAGAGCTGCCGGATCAGGGCGGGCGCCAGCGCCTCGTCGGTGAAGTGGAAGCCGCTCTGGCCGGTCTCCCGCTTGAGCCGCACGAGCGCGTCGACGCGCGTCCGCGCGTCCGGCGGCTCGTAGCGCCCGATGTAGTCCAGCGCGACATCGCAGAAGGCGCACTTGTGCCAGTAGCAGCCGTTGGCGAGCTGCAGCTTGATCCACTTGCCGTCCGACCAGATGCGGTGCATGGGGTTGGCCATCTCGACCAGGCTGATGTAGCGCGAGAGGTCCAGTCCGGCGTAGGAGGGGGCGAAGATTGAACGTTGAACGTTGAACGTTGAATGTTGAACGTTCAATGTTGGATACGCCGCTGTTACGGTGCGGGTGGGCGGGCCTTTGCCGAGGATGCCGAGCCACGGCGCGAAGCCCTCGTCGAAGCAGAGGTCGTCGGCGAAGTCGAACACGCGCGGGTCGGTGAGGCGGCGGAGTTCGGTGTTGACGTATCCGCCGCCCATGACGATGCGCGCGGCGGGCGCGAGACGGCGCACGGCGGCGGCGATCCGGAAGGCGGCGTAGACCGTGCCGGGGAAGGGCAGGGTGAGTCCGACGATGTCGGGCGCGTGCCGCTTCAGGGCCTCTTCGGCGAGGCTGTCGATGAGCCGGTCGACCAGCGTGGGCGGCGCGCCCAGGCGTGCCAGGATCGGGTCGAAGGTCGGGGCGCTGACCGCGATGCGCTCGGCGTAGCGCGCGAAGCCGAAGTCGGGGTCCGCGCCCTCGCGGATGATGTCGGCGAGGTCGTCGAGGTAGAGCGAGGCGAGATGCTTGGCGCGGTCGGTGACGCCCAGGGAGCCGAAGAGTTCCGCGAGCGTCTCCTCCTCGTCCGCCCCCGTGCCCTCGGGCGCGAGCGCGGCGAAGCGCGGGCCTTCGGGCAGATAGCCGCGCCGGGCGATGAGCCAGCCCGCGGCCTCGTCGCGGCCCTGGAGAAAGGCGATGGCCGCCTCGACGGTGTTCCGATAGGCGTCGAGATGGTCGAGGAAGAAGCGCACGTTCGGGGAGGGCTGGGCGCGCGCGCGGCAGGCTTCGGCGACCTGGGCGAGACCGTCGCGCGAGAAGAGGCGCAGCGCGAGTTCGAGCGAGAGGTCGGCCTGGGCCACCTCGGCGCCTTGGCCTTGCAGGAAGCCCGCCAGCGCGGGCGTCGCCGGATAGGGGGTGTTGAGCTGGACGAGCGGCGGCGTGAGCAGCAGGATTTTCATAGTCGGCCCCGCAGACTGATCCTGAGACAAAAAAGCCGCAAGACCAGGCGGTTTGCGGTTTCCGGAAGTTGGCGCGCCCACGGAGAGTCGAACTCCGCTTCCAAGGATGAAAACCTTGTGTCCTAACCGATAGACGATGAGCGCGAAAAAGTGAGCCACACAATAGCAAACCGGTTCAGGCTCTGGCAAGGGGGGAGTGCGTTTATTTTTTGTTTTTTGAAATCCACGCGAACCGCAGATTGACGAATCACGAACCGCAAAATCCGGCAATCCCTGATTCCTCATTTCGAAACGCGGACCTCAGCATTCGTCAATCTGCGGTTTCTTTCGAGTCGGCGGGCAGGCCAAAGGCGGAACGGCACGCGCGCACCCCGTTCAAATTGTTTATCAAGGGTGTCGCGGAACGGGCGAAATATGGTACATTTAATGCGCATTTTCGAACCCGTAACGAGTAACCTGTAACCCCAGACCGACCCATGTACATCTGCAAAAACGTCCAGGCTCTGGAAGCCTACACGCCCGGCGAGCAGCCGAAAGACCCGGGCATCATCAAGCTCAACACCAACGAGAACCCGTATCCGCCGAGTCCGATGGTGGCCGAGGCGCTCCGGGCGTTCGACTATGCGCGCCTGCGCCTCTATCCCGACCCGGTCTTCATGGCGGTGCGCCAGCGCATCGCGGAGATCCACGGCTGCGCGGTGGAGCAGATCTTCATCGGCAACGGCTCGGACGAGATCCTCGCGCTCTGCACGCGGGCCTTCGTGGAGAACGACGGCAGCGTCGGCTATTTCCAGCCCTCTTATTCGCTCTATCCGGTGCTGACGGAGAGCCGCGGCGTCGAGCTGCGGCCCGTGGCGCTCAACGCGGACTTCACCTGGCGCATGCCGGAGGGGTTCGGCGCGTCGCTCTTCTTCATGACCAACCCCAACGCGCCCACCAGCATGATGTACGACAAGGCGGTGGTGACGGCGTTCTGCAAGTCGTTTGACGGCGTGGTGCTGATCGACGAGGCCTACGGCGATTTCGCGGACTCGAACTGCATGGACCTCGCCTTGGCGGCGGGTAACGCGAACACGCTGGTCATGCGCACCTTCTCGAAGTCCTTCTCGCTGGCGGGCATGCGCTTCGGCTACGTGATCGGGCCCGCGGAGCTGATCGGCGCGCTCTACAAGATCAAAGACTCCTACAACATGGACATGCTCGCGCAGGTGGTGGGACTCGCCGCCTTGAGCGACCTGCCCTACATGCGCGAGAACGTGCGCAGGATCCGCGCGACGCGCGAGCGGCTGACGGCCGAGCTGAGCCGGCGCGGCTGGAGCGTGTGCCCCTCGCAGACGAACTTCCTCTTTGCGCGTCCGCCGGACGGGAACGCGCAGCGGGTGTTCGACGTCCTGAAGGCCGCCAAGATCTTCGTGCGCTACTTCCCGGGCCCGGTCACCGGCGAGTATCTGCGCATCACGGTCGGCACCGACGCGCAGACCGACGCGCTGCTGGCGGCGCTGTAAGAGAAGGTGGCCTGCGACCTCCGGGCGCGCCACCGCTATCGTGCAATGCCAAGGCGAACGCTAAACTCTGAACGCTCAACGTTCAAGTGTTGTGAGCGCCTGTCTTCAGCAATACCGCGTGATCGAGATGAGGGCGTGTCGGCATTTTGACTGCGCGGACCTGGCCGCGCTTTCCATGGACGAGGCCCGCCTCGTCCCGTAGGACAGGCTCTTCGCCTGTTTCCCGTTTTCGGTTCGCTTTGCGGCCCATGCGCAGGGATGCGCATGGCACATCCCGATGTGGCACGCCCATCCCTGGGCGTGCTGAGGCTGTCTCGTGCGGGCGTCTGACTTCTGAACGCCCCACGCTCAACGCCCAACGTTCAAGTGTCGGGAATTTCGTTGAGCGTTCAGGGTTGAGCGGCTACGTTGGACCTTACGCCTTCTTGAACACGCTCTTCTTTAGCACCTTCCACGGCAGGCCGTGCTGGGTGAGGGCGTCCATGAAGGGGTCGGGGTTGAACTGCTCCATGTTGAAGACGCCCTTGCCGGCCCACTTCCCGGTGAGCATCATCTTCGCGCCGATCATGGCGGGCACGCCCGTGGTGTAGGAGATCGCCTGCGACTGCACCTCTTTGTAGCACTCCTCGTGGTCGCAGACGTTGTAGACGAAGACCGTCTTGGCCTTGCCGGCCGCGTCCTGGCCCTTGACCTGGCAGCCGATGCAGGTCTTGCCTTTGGTCAGCGGGCCGAGCGAGGCGGGGTCAGGCAGGAGCGCCTTGAGGAACTTGAGCGGCACGATGTCCACGCCGTTGAAGCGCACGGGGTCGATGCGCGTCATGCCGACGTTGCCTAGCACCTCGAGGTGCTTGAGGTAGTTCTCCGAGAAGCTCATCCAGAAGCGCGCGCGCTTGAGCCCCTTGATGTGCTTGCCGAGCGACTCCAGTTCCTCGTGGTACATCAGGTAGATGTTGAGCGTGCCGAGGTCGTCGGGCATGGTGAAGGGCGACTTGACGGAGAGCGGCGCGGTCTCGATCCATTTTCCCGCCTGCCAGTAGCGGCCCTGGGCGGTGACCTCGCGGATGTTGATCTCCGGGTTGAAGTTGGTGGCGAAGGGCTGGCCGTGGCTGCCCGCGTTGCAGTCGATGATGTCGATTTCGTCGATCGCGGGGATGAAGTGCTTCTGGATGTAGGTGCAGAAGACGCTGGTGACCCCGGGGTCGAAGCCCGAGCCGAGCAGGGCCATCAGGCCGGCCTTCTTGAATTTCTGCTGGTAGGCCCACTGCCACTTGTACTCGAACTTGGCGGTGTCGAGCGGCTCGTAGTTGGCGGTGTCCATGTAGTTCACGCCGGCCTCGAGGCAGGCGTCCATGATGTGCAGGTCCTGGTAGGGCAGGGCCACGTTGAGCACGAGGTCGGGCTTGTGTTTCTTGATGAGCGCGACCGTCTGCGGCACGTTGTCCGCGTCCACCTGCGCGGTGGTGACCTTGCGCGGGAGCTGTTTGGCGAGCGCGTCGCACTTGGCTTTGGTGCGCGAGGCGATCACGATGTCGGTGAAGACCTCGGGGACCTGGGCGCACTTGTGGGCGACGACCGCGCCGACACCGCCGGCGCCGATGATCAGGACTTTGGGCATGGGGACTCCTTTGGAGAGTTAGAAGTTAAGATTTAGGAGTTGGGGAAGGGGTTTCGATGTAAAAGGTTGGATCCACAGGCCGGTATATTACACGAAAGAGGATCGGACGGGCAACCCCATCAAGGCGTTTCTGTTTGAACGGGTTTTGCGTAGGCGAGCACGTGCGCCGTCGTCAGCATCCGTGAATCTGATCTCGGTGTGTCGCTGGCCTCGGCGCCTCAGAATGACCGCTACTTCAGGTTCTGGTAGACGCGTTCCTCAAACCCTTGGAGCGCCTGGATGGCTCCGTCGTCATAGAACGGGAGCATCTGCATCAGGATGACCGCACCCACCTGCTTGTGAGGGTCGATCCAGTAGAAGGTGTTGTTGAGGCCAGCCCAGCTCATGCTGCCTGGGCTCCGCATCGATCGGCTAGGCGACTGCGGCGCCGCGATCTGGAAGCCGAAGCCCCACTGATCTTCGCCGGCGCCGAGCGGATACGGCTTCGTTCGCAGCGCGTCGGCCGTCGGCTGCAGCCTCACTCGGACGGTTCCGATCTGGTTCTGCGACATCTCCGCGACCGTGCTCTCGCGCAGGATGCGCACGCCGTCCAACTCACCCTTGTTGAGAATCATCCGCACGAAGCGGCTGTAGTCGGCGGCCGTCGAGAACAGGCCGCCATCGCCGCGAATGGTCGCCGGAAGCGGATCGGGGTTTTGCGTTTCGGTGATCTTGCCGTTCGCTTTCTGATTTATGGTGACGACGCGGGCGTACTTGCCCTTTGGAACCGTGTAAGTCGTGTCGCGCATGCCGAGCGGACCGAGGACGTGCGCCTCGAGATAGGCGTCGATGCGTTCGCCCGAGACTTTCTCGATGACGTCGCCGAGAACGCGCGTGCTCGCACCGTAGGTCCACTGCGCGCCGGGATCGTTGACCAGCGGCAGCTCGGAGTCGTTGGTGGCGCCGGTTTTCTTCTGCGCCACGGCGAGCCCGGGATCCGACCACGAGTAGCCGATGCCCGACATGTGCGTCAGCAGCCGGCGGATGGTGATCGGCCCCGAGGCGGGGCGCGTCTCGTACGTACCTGCGGCGGCATCGACCTTCGTCAGCACCTGCGGAGCCTTCAATCGCGGGATGTATTTCGATGCATCGTCGTCGAGACCGACCTTTCCCTGCTCCACCAGCTGCATCACACCCACCGAGGTGACCGCTTTCGTCATCGACGCGATGCGGAAGATCGCGTCCTTGGTCATCGGCGCATTCTGCGCGACGTTCATCCTGCCGAACGCCTCGTGATACAGCACCTTGTCGGGCGCCACCACGATGGCGACGATGCCGGGCACGTCGCCGCGGGCGACGACGTCGCCGAGAAATCGAGAGATCGCCGCGGCCCCCGACGGCGCCAGCGAGGGAGAGGCCGGCTGCGCCGCCTCGATGTTGACGAGCAGCAATACGACGACGCAGAAGAGGGTGCGTTGCATAGAAATACTCGCATTTCAGCATGCGGGCTGCGGAAGGAAGATCGACTGCCTCAGCTGTCGAGTGAGGACTGCTGAATATTGTCGTTGGCGAATTATTCAGCAGTCCGAACTGTGCATCCGATCAACGCATCCGCAATCCGCATTCGGCATTCCTCAATTCGTACATCCAGATCAACTTCGACAGCGTCAGTTCGCGGACGCGCTGGCCCGCCGCGGCGAAGAGCGCGTTCCCGAGCGCAGCCAGCACCGGCCGCCGTCCCGGCGCGCCCACGCCGGTTGGCAACGCGTGCCCGTGCATCCGACCCTCCGCTGTTCTCCGTGCAGGCGGCAGGCTCACCCGCGCCTGTCCGGCCGGGCGGTTGTTGCTTCACGCCCGTAAAACGGCACCATCTTACGGCCTTTGACGCCCGCCGTCAACGCCGGGCGTCAACAAGACCCCGCCGTACAACGGGGGAGACCCCTGGCCGGGGAATGATCCGGACGTGTCCTTTTCTGGACACGCGTTAGAGGGCCACGGCGTATTCCTTTGACCTCAGGCGCGGCCCGCCCGGCGGTCGGGCGCTACCTAAACATGCGACACTCGCAACGTCGCGCATCTCGAAGGTAGGGACGGACCGCTGGGCTGTCCGTTTGTGTATGGCGCACGTCCAAAGGAGTAAGCCGTGGTTAGGGGCACGTCGACTCACGTGGAGGCTTCACGTGCGGGGTCTGTTTGTTATATAGTGCCTGGCGGCAATCCATTCACCTGTCTTTGTACACCGTGGCAAGGATGGTGCTTTTTCAGGTAGAGGCCTAATCGGTTCAGATCTGTCCAACGGAGACAGGGCAAGAGAGATTATCCTTTGAAAAAAGTGCACGTGATCAGATGTGTCGCCTGGGCCGCAGCAGGAATTTGGGCGCAAACGGCGGGGGCGGACGGGTTTCGCAATCCTCCCGACACGGCGGCTGCGCTGGGCAAGGCGGGCAATCACATCGTATGGGTCGATGACGCGTCGGCCGTGTTCTACAACCCGGCCAATCTGGTCGACGTGCCGTCATCCCAATTGCAGGTCTCCTCATTGGTCGGTTACAGCCGCGCCGACTATAACGGCCAGCTCGGGCAGTCCGAAACGGAGAATCCGTGGAGCCTGTTGCCCGCGGTCGCCCTCGCCAGCCCGCTGCACGCGACGGATCAGGAGACGGATCTGGCGCTGGGCTTCGGCGTGCACGCGCCCTTCGGCCGCAAGACCCATTGGGAGAACGACGGGCCGCTCCCCCTTAAGACCGAGATGTCGGTGATCGACGCCTCGCCCGAGCTGGCCTGGCGCGTCACGGACTCCGTATCGGTCGGGGCCGGGCTCGACATGTACTACGGCCAACTGAAGTTCCGTCAGCTGCTCCCTTTTGGGCCTGGAAGCCACGTCGAAGCCGATGCGGACGGGTATGCCGTGGGCGGCAATGCCGGTATCACGTGGCGCATCACGCCTGATCAACGCCTGGCCCTGACCTACCGATCGCCGTTCGACCTGAAGTTCAGCGGCGACCTGGAGACGGAAAACCTGCCGTCCCCGCCCTTGCCGCCTGCGGTTCCTGAAAGCGATTTCGACACCACCTTCAGGTTCCCGACGATCGTGGCGCTCGGATACGGCATCCGGCTCACCGAAACGGTCCGCATGGAGGCGAAGGTCGAGTGGCTCCAGTTCTCACGCTTCAAGACGATGAAGATTGGCGTGGGCGACAACGCCCCTGTGGCCGGAGCGCTGGGCCTTTCCGACATGCCGCAGAACTGGGACGACACCTGGACGTTCGGCATCGGACCCGAGTGGCGCTTCGCCCGCGACTGGACCCTGCGCGCCGGCTACGTGTATCTTCCGAGCCCGATACCGGACGGGACCTTCGCGCCCACCGCGTTGGATGTCGACCAGTCCGTGGTCAGCGTGGGACTCGGCTATCAGCGGGGCTGCCACGCCGTCGACCTCGCCTACGCCATCGGCATCTTCGACGAGCGCCACGTCGGCGCCAGTCAGCAGGATACGTACGCGTTCGAGGGCCACCTGGCCGCATTGACCTACACCTACGCTTTTTAACCAGCCCGCGCCTTCGCGCGCGAATGGCCGCCTAGGCTGGCCCCCTCCAGACCCAATTAACCGGCGTAAAAAAAACGGCACCGAATATCGGTGCCGTTGTCATGTGACGCAACGGGCAAGCGCCACCCGTACCGTCTCGAGCCCTACGCCGGGCGGACCGGCGGCACTGAGCCGCGACGCGGCGGCTCGTGAGGACACTCGCCCTCCATGATGTGTCCGGCCTGCTTGGCCGCACCTGGAGGGCGAACGTCCCCGTGAGCCGACACGGCTGACGCCGTTCTGCGCAACGGCTGCCTCGGCTACTGTTCGAAGTAGGTGTAGCCGCGCAGGCCGGCGTCGTACGCGGCGAGGATTTCGCGGCGCTCGGCCGGGGTGATCCGCTTGGCCTTGACCGCGTCCTCCGCGAGGGTGCGGAACTGCTCCATGAGCCGCTCGGGGCGGTACTCGACGTAGCTCAGCACGTCGCCCACCGAGTCGCCGTGCAGCTCCTGCACGTAGTCGATGTCGCCGTCCTCGTCGACCTGCACGCTGACGACGTTGGTGTCGCCGAAGAGGTTGTGGAGGTCGCCGAGCGTCTCCTGGTACGCGCCCACGAGGAAGGCCGCGAGCATGTAGGGCGTGCCGCGGTGCACGGTGTGGACCGGCAGGACGGGCTTGACGTCGTGCTGGTCGATGAAGTTGTCGATGCGGCCGTCGCAGTCGCAGGTGATGTCCGAGAGGCAGGCCATGCGCGTCGGCTTCTCGTTCAGGCGGTGGATCGGCATGATCGGGAAGAGCTGGTCGATGGCCCAGGCGTCCGGCAGCGACTGGAAGACGCTGAAGTTGCAGTAGTAGACGTCGGCGAGCAGCGCGTCGAGGCCGAGCAGGTCTTTGGGGACGACCTTGAGCCCGGGCAGCAGCTCGCGGATGCGCGTGAGGATGTACCAGAAGATGCAGTCGGCGGCGGCGTGCTGCCGCAGGGTGATGTCGCCGTGCTTGAAGGCCTTCTGGATCTCCTCGCGGTAGTAGAGGGCGTCGTTGAACGACTCCTGCAGGTTCTTGAGGCTCAGCGTGCGCGAGACGTACATCATGTTCTCGAGCGCCTCCGGCCGCGGCTCCGGGACGTTCTCGGGGAGCTCCTTCTCCTCGTAGACGGCGGTGTCGAGGACGTTGATGAGCAGCACGGAGTAGTAGCCGATCAGCGACCGGCCCGACTCGCTGATGACGATCGGGTGCGGGATCTTCTCTTCGTTGCAGGCGGTCATGATGCCTTCGATCACGTCGGCGCAATATTCCGAGACGTCATAGTTGGCGGAGCTGGCGAAGTTGGTGTGCGAGCCGTCGTAGTCGATGGCCAGGCCGCCGCCGATGTCGAAGATGCCCATGCGCGCGCCTTCGCGCACCAGCCCGACATAGAAGCGCGAGGCCTCTTTGACGGCGTCGCGGATCTCGCGGATGTTGGGCACCTGCGAGCCGAGGTGGTAGTGGAGAAGCTCCAGGCAGTCGAGCATGTTCTCGTCGCGCAGGCGGTCCACCGCGTCGATGACGTGCGAGGGGGTGAGGCCGAAGACGCTGCGCTCGCCGCCGGACTCCGACCATTTGCCGCCCACGCGGCTGGAGAGCTTGACGCGGATGCCGATGCGCGGCCGGATCTTGAGGGCCGCGGCGCGCTCGAGCAGCAGCTCGAGCTCGTCGGCGGTCTCCAGCACGAGGATGGTCTGCAGTCCCATCTTGAGGGAGGAGAGGGCGAGGTCCATGAACTCCGCGTCCTTGTACCCGTTGCAGATGAGGAAGGCGTCCGTGTCGCGCATGTAGGCCAGGGCGGCGATGAGTTCGGCTTTGGAGCCGGCCTCGAGGCCGTGGTGGTAGGGCGCGCCGAAGGTCACGACGTCATGCACCGCCTGCTGCTGCTGGTTGACCTTGATCGGGAAGACGCCGCGGTAGACGTTCTGGTAGTTGTAATCGGAGATCGCCTTCCGGAACGACTCGTTGATCAGGCGGATGCGGTCGCCCAGCAGGTCGCTGAAGCGCAGCAGCAGGGGCAAGCCCATGCCGCGGTCGTGGATGCCGCCCACGATGTCGGCCAGCTTGACTTTGACCGTGCCTTTGGCGTTCTTGAGGTTGACGGCGACAAAACCGTCGTCCGTGACGTTGAAATAACCTTGGCCCCAGGCCCCGATACCGTAGAGTTCAGCGCTCTTCACACTGCTCCAGCCATCCAGCGCATCCTGCAGACTACGTGACATTTCGGGTACTTTACCTCAAGCTTTCTGAATATTGGAAGACGGTTCTCAGTCGCGCCCCGTTCAACGCGCTGATACGGCGAAAAGAAGTCGGTCCGAAACATGCCAAACCTAGGCCGAAAGTGCAATAGAAAAACGTGCGGGCAATTTTGCGGCGGGTTGCGTATAATGCGCCCCCACATGACAGATTATTCCAAGCTTTTGAACGTTGAGCAGTGCGA
This sequence comes from Verrucomicrobiota bacterium, assembly GCA_023269675.1. Lineage (GTDB taxonomy): Bacteria > Verrucomicrobiota > Kiritimatiellia > RFP12 > UBA1067 > JAHFSX01. Next base: position 25,242 of record JAHFSX010000030.1, on the reverse strand, counting down.
GGCCGCGACCGCGGGCGACGGGCCGCTGCTGGTGCTGGCGGCCGCCGGCACCGGCAAGACGCGCACCCTCGTCTACCGCGTGGCCTACCTTGTGGAAAAAGGCGTGGTCCCTGACAGCCTGCTGCTGCTGACCTTCACCAACCGCGCGGCGCGCGAGATGCTGGAGCGCGCCCGGCAGGTGGCCGGCGAGGCGGTGGGCAACCTCTGGAGCGGCACCTTCCACCACGTCTGCAACCGGTTCCTGCGCCGCTTCGGCGACCGGCTCGGCTATCCGAACGATTTCACCATCCTCGACCGCGACGACTCGCGCACGCTGATCGACCTCTGCATCAAAGACGCGGTGATCAACAAGAAGGAGTTTCCCAAGAAGGATGTGATCGGCTCGCTCATCAGCTCGGCGGCCAACCGCGCGTGCGACATCGAGGACGCGCTGGAGGAGGTGCTCGACGAGCTCAAGGTCGACCCCTTGGAGATCGTCAAGGTCGCCAACCTCTACGCGGAGCGCAAGCTGACGATGGGGGCGATGGACTTCGACGACCTGCTGGTGAACGGCCTGCGGCTGCTCACGGAGCACGAGCCGGTCCGCGACTTTTACCAGAACAAGTTCCGGCACGTGCTGGTGGACGAGTACCAGGACACGAACCTCCTGCAGGCCAAGATGGTCGACATCCTGGCGGGCGTGAACCGGAACGTGATGGCGGTGGGCGACGACTTCCAGTGCATCTACTCGTGGCGCGGGGCGGACTTCCGCAACATCATGGAGTTCCCCAAACGCTGGGAGGGCTGCCGCATCGTCAAGCTGGAGCAGAACTACCGCAGCGTGCCCGAGGTGCTGGAGCTGGCCAACGCCTGCATCAAGGGCAACCCCGAGCAGTTCCAGAAGACGCTCCGCCCGACGCGCACGGCGCGCAACAAGCCGCGCGTCTTCTACGTGCGCGACGGGGACGAGCAGGCCACGGCCCTGCTGGGGCTGGTCCGGCGCTATCAAGAGGACGGCTACAAGCTGAGCGACATGGCGGTGCTCTACCGCGCGCACTACCACTCGATCGAGCTGCAGATGATGCTGGGCCGCGCGCGGCTGCCGTACGTCATCACCTCCGGCATCAGCGTGTTCGAGCAGGCGCACGTCAAGGACGTGGTCGCCTTCCTGCGCGTGTGCGAGAACCGGCTGGACCGCATGGCCTTCGGGCGGCTGCTGGGCATGCTGGCCGGCGTGGGCGAGAAGACGATCGACGCGCTCTGGGTGAAGCTGGGCGGTAGCTTCGACACGCGTGACCCGGAGCAGCGCGAGCGGCTGTGCGCGGCGCTCAAGCCCGCGGCCCGCGGCCAGTGGCAGGAGATCGACCGGCTCTTCGGGGAGTATCACCGCGAGAATCTGGCGGCGGCGGGCGGCGAGGTCGTGCAGCGCTTCTGCGACGTGTTCTTCCACACCTATCTGGCGCGCGCGTACGAGAACGGCGACAAGCGCGAAGAGGATATCCGCGAGCTGGCGTTGCAGATCACCAAGAGCGGCAGCATGACGGCCTTCCTGCAAGAGGTGGCGCTGCTCACCAACGTGGATCACGAGTACGACAAGATGAGCCGCGAGCACGCGGACATGCTGCACCTGAGCACCGTGCACCAGGCCAAGGGGCTGGAGTGGCCCGTGGTCTTCGTGATCTGGGCGTCGGAAGGCATGTTCCCGTCCAGCCGCTCGGTCGGAGAGTCGGAGAACGACGCAGAGGAGCGCCGCCTTTTCTACGTGGCGGTGACGCGCGCCAAGGACGAGCTGGTGCTGTGCGCGCCCGAGATGCGGCGCACGCGCGACGGCGGGGTGTTCTTCTGCAAACCCTCCCGCTTCATCAAAGAGCTGCCGCGCGGCCTGACGCGCGAGAGTTACGGCTTCCGCAACGCCTGAGCGTGCGCCAGGCGCTCACCGCTCAAAATTAGGGTGGCCGGCTGATGTCCGATGGCTTATCCTATGCCCCTGTAGTCGTGTAAAGGGGGATGCGGACATGGTTCTGAATCAGGTGAGTGCCGGTTGGCTGTGGGCGGCGGCCGCTATATCTTTGAACGCGCGGGAGTTTGAGACGCGGCCGTCAGGCTTTTTGGCCGTGGACGGCGCGGCCCGGGCCGTGATCGTGCTTCCCGATGCCGCGACCCCGGTGGAGCGGAGCGCCGCCGAGGAGTTGCGGCTGCACCTCGATCAGGTGACGGGCGGCCGGTTTGCCGTCACCAACGAAAGCGCCGCCCCCCTCGGCTCCCGCATGCTGGTCGGCAACACCGCGGCCCTCGCCGCGCTCATGCCGGGCTTCGATCCGAAAGCCCTGCCCTATGACGGGATTGTGCTCAAGACCGCCGGGAAAGACCTGATCCTGACAGGGCATCCGCAGCGCGGCGCGCTGTATGCGGTGTACACCTATCTTGAGGACACCGTGGGCGTCCGCTGGTGGACCTCGTCGGAGACCTTCATCCCCCATACGCCGACCCTGCCGCTTCCCGATCTGGACATCCGGTACGCGCCGCAGCTGCGGTTCCGCGAGTCGTACTACCTCGATTCGTTCAACGCGCGCTTCAAGACGCGCCTGAAGGGCAACGCCAGCTCGCGCACACGCTACATGCTGGCCCCCCTGGAGATGATCCCGGAGGCATACGGGGGCAACCACCGGCTCATCTATTTCAAGGGACGCAACTCCGCCTACCACTCGTTCTACGAGCTGCTGCCGCCCCAGGTGTATTTCGGGAAACACCCCGAGTGGTACAGCGAGATCAAGGGCAAGCGCACCCACCGGGAGGCGCAGCTCTGCCTGACGAACGACGGGATGCGCGAAGAGCTGACCCGCAACGCGCTCGCGCTGCTGCGCGAGGATCCGGGTGCGGACATGATCCAGGTCAGCCAGAACGACGCCGAGGGCCGTTGCACCTGCGCCCGCTGTTTGCAGGTCGAGAAGGAGGAGGGCGGCGTCGGCACGGCCTCCGGGCCGCTGCTCCGTTTCGTCAACCGCGTGGCCGAGGAGATCGAGAAAGAGTTCCCGAACGTCTTCGTGGAAACGTTCGCCTATCAGTACACGCGCAAAGCCCCCGCGCGGGTCAAGCCCCGCCGCAACGTCCTGATCCGCCTCTGCGCGATCGAGTGTTCCTTTCTGCAGCCGCTGGACAGCGCCAACAAAGCCAACCGGGCGTTTGTGAGCGATGTGGAGGCGTGGAGCCGGATCGCCGGCAGCAACCTGTTCGGCTGGGACTACGTGACCGACTTCAGCTCTTACATGCTGCCGCATCCGAACCTGCGCGTATTGGCGCCCAATATCCGCTTCTTCGTCAAAAACGGCGCGGCCGGACTTTTCGAGCAGGGTGACGCGCTCTGTGCGGCGGGGGATTTCGTGCGTCTGCGCCACTGGGTGATCTCGCATCTGCTGTGGAATCCCGGCCTGGACGAGAACCGGTTGATCGACGCGTTTCTGACCGGCTATTACGGCGCGCAGACCGGCGCGGTTCTGAAGCGCTATCTGGACTTCATCCATGACCGCGCCGAGGCGTCGGGCATCACCCTCGGCTGCTATCAGGAGAACGTCACCTCGTGGCTCGACCCCGACGGCATCCTAGAGGCCACGCGGCTCATGCGCGCGGCGCTTCTGACGGCGGAGGCGGAGGAGACGCGTGACCCCGTCAGCAACCGGGGGTTGCGCGACAAGGTCCTGCGCGAAAAGCTCCCTTTGGATCATGTCTGGCTCATCAACTTCGAGGCGCTCAAGAGGCACGCGGAACGCAGGGGACAGCCTTTCGAGGGGCCAGCCGACCCGCTTGAAGCCTGCCGCGCGTGGATCGGGACCTGCGCCCGCTTCAATGTCCAGGCGCACCGCGAAACGACTTCAGCGGAAACGTTCAAGAAATATCAGAGGGAGCTGCTGGAGCGATATTCGAAGCTAAACGGAAAGTGAGGACGTTCGGATGAAAAGACCTTTCTCCAAAAAAGTCACACCGATGCGCAAGGATACGCATGGCACATCCACCGAATGTGGCACGCCCATCCCTGGGCGTGCATCGAGGGCCATGGCAAGGCGTAGACGATTGGCACCCTTCCCGCTCGCCGTCGCTGCCTATGCCGCATTTCTCGGTATGGGCCACGCGCAAGAGACCCCCCGCGAGCAGGCGCTGCAGTTCATCAGGAACGAGACGCAGTTCCATCTGGGCTACCTGCCGACCGAGCAGTCGCATCCCCGGACGCGCGGGCTTTCGCAGGCGGTGCAGGCGGATACGGCCAAGGGCCTGCGCATGTTGCTGAGCGTGGACGACGATATCCCTCCGGTCGCCAAGCAGGTGATCGCATCGGCGGAATTCGCGAAGTTGCGGGTGGCGATCAAGACGGCCCTGGACAACCACGCGACCGTCTATTTCAGCGGCTGCGGCGCCACCGGCCGTCTCGCGATCCTGCTGGACGCCGCCAACCGCCGCTATTGGCGTGAGACGTTTGAGAAGCATCCCGAACTCCAAGGCGTGTGCGGGGATATGGCGTCACGCACCCGCGCGGTGATGACCGGCGGCGACTTTGCGCTGATCCGTTCGGTGGAGAGTTTCGAGGACTATATCACCTTCGGCTATCACCAGATGGAGCAGGCGGACGTGAAAGCGGGTGACGTGGTCGTCGCGATCTCCGAAGGCGGCGAAACCTCCTCGGTGATCGGGACGGTGCTGCGCGGCTTGGACGCGGGGGCGAGTGTCTTTTTCCTCTTCAACAATCCGGCCGAGCTCTTGGCCAAGAATCTGGAGCGCTGCCGCCGCGTGATCGCGAACGAAGCCGTGACCAAGCTCGTGCTCTGCACCGGGCCCATGGCTGTGGCGGGCTCGACCCGGATGCAGGCGACGACCATCGAGCTGCTCGTGGCGGGCATGGCCTTCGAGGCGGCCCAGGCGGATCATCTGAAGCCCAAGTTGACGCCCGCGCAGCGAGCGTCGCTGGGTATCGGAGAAATCACGCCGGAAAAGACGCTGGCACAGTTCGAGACGCTACTCGCGCAGCTCCGTTCCGCGGAGAACGTCGCCGCGCTGGCGAAGATGGCGGACGGCGAGGCGGACCTCTATAGCCGCAAAGGACGGATCACCTATTTTGCGGACGCCTACTTGCTGGATATCTTCACGGATACGACCGAGCGCTCGCCGACCTTCAAGATCCCGCCGTTCAGGAGCAGCCTCGACGCCGTATCGCCCGCGCCGTGGGCGTTCGTGAAGGATCCTCTCCAGGCCACCCCTGCCGCGTGGCTGCGCCTGGTCGAGCATGCGCCCCGATGTCTGGAATGGACAGCCGAGACCTACGCGCAACTGAAGGCCTCCGATAAGATCATCAAGAATCCGCCGCAGATCGATCAGGCGCGGCTGCACACGTACCTGATCGGCAACGAGCCGGACGCCTCGCGCACGGAGGTGAAGCCCAACGCGGCCATGGCCGTGCTGATCGGCGAAGAGGCCGCGCTTCTGGATGAAGGTGCGGACAACGCCTGGCGGCTCGCCTTCTTGGCCGCGTCCGCGCCGTTCGACGAGCGGATGGCCTTGGCGGTGGGCCGGCCTGTGCCGCGGGGCTGGCAGGGCAAGCTTATCCATGTGGATGTGGACATCCCCGCGACACCTCTGAACCTCTTCTCGCATCTGGCGGTCAAACTCGCGCTGAACAACGTCTCAACCGCGACCATGGGCAAGCTGGGCAGGCTGAACAGCAACTGGATGGCGCACGTCGACGCTTCGAACAAGAAGCTGATCGACCGGAGCGTGCGCCTGATCGTCGAGCTGGGCGGGGTGGATTACGAGACGGCCTGAGTCGCGTTGTTCGAGAGTCTGGAGGAGATGAAGGGGTGGGACGAGCCGCGCCGCAAGATCACCTCGCCTGCGGCCTACACGGTCGAAAAAATCAAAAGCCGGAAGCCCTGACCGGATGTTCTAAAAAAGACCGTGTACGAAATCAAACGTCAGGGAAGCCATTTAAGGTATAACCTTGCGGTCATGAAATGCGGGAGGAAAATGCTAAACGTGCGTGCGGCCATCTTGGGCGTCCTATGCGGGTCCGGGACGGCCTTAGCGGCGCCTGCCGCCGGATGGCAGATTCTCAAGCCCGTATCCGCGCCGCAGGCGTATGCCGTGGCGGCGGAAGCGTTCGGCCAGTATTATCAAGCCGTCACCGGCGTGCGTCTGGCGATCGTCACTGAGCCGGAGGCCGCCGCGAACCTGGTTGTCATCGGTCCCGACGCGGTGAACCGTTTCTGCCGGGACGCGGTGGAACGGAAGATCATTCCCCCGTTGGGCCTCGGCGCGGACACGGACGCCTACCGCATCCGGTCCGCCGACAAAGAGGGGCGCCGGTTTCTTTTTCTCGCGGGCGGCAACGGGCGCGGCACGCTTTACGCGGTCTACGACTTCTTCGAGCGGCAGGCGGGGTGCCGCTATTTCTGGGACGGCGACATCATTCCGAAGCGGGCGGAGATCCAGATGGGCGGGCTCGACGTGAGCGAGTCGCCGCGCTTTGCCTACCGCGGCATCCGCTACTTCGCGCACCGCAGTCTCGACCGGTTCCAGGCTGAGCATTGGGGCCCCGCGCAGTGGGAGCGGGAGATCGACTGGGCGCTCAAGAAGCGGCTCAACCTGGTCATGCTGCGCATCGGCATGGACGATGTGTATCAGCAGGCGTTTCCGGAAATCGTGCCCTATCCGCCGACCAACGCGCCTCTGCCCGAGGCGGTGTCGCGCTCTTACGATGACCGCACGAGCGCGTGGCCTTTGCCCTATCGCGGCGAACTCCGCAAACATGTCCTGCAATATGCCCGTGACCGCGGCCTGATGCAGCCGGAAGACACCGGCACCATGACCCACTGGTATAGCCGCACGCCCGCGGCCTTCCTTGAAGAGGTTAAGCCTCGCTTCATGCCCCAGTCGGGCGGGGCCTACCAGGGCAACCCGACCAGTGCCGTCTGGGACATCCGCGATGACCGGAATCTCGACAACTACTGGAAACTGACTCAGGCGCACATCAAGGCCTATGGTTCCCCTGAAATCTTTCACACCATCGGGCTCGCCGAACGTCAGGTCTTCACCAACCGCGCCGAGAATCTGGAAATGAAGCTCTACGCCTATCGGCGGATAATTGAAAAACTTCGCGAGAACTATCCGCAGGCGCCCCTGCTGATCGCCTCATGGGACTTTTATTATCCCGGCTGGACCGGCGCGGAGGTGGCGAGCCTGCTCAAGATCCTGAATCCGCAGAACACGCTCATCTTTGATTACACCTCGGACCTGCCGGACAAGAGTTTTCAGAGCTGGGGCGTGGTCGGCCAATTCCCTTGGATTTTCGGCATTTTCCACGCGTACGAGTGGGAGAACGAGCTGCGCGGCAATTACGATGTGATCCGCGAGCGGATGCCGGTCGCCGCCGCCGACCCCGCCTGCAAAGGGTTTGTCTACTGGCCCGAGAACTCCCATAGCGACAGCCTGATGCTGGAGTTTTTCACGAAAAACGCGTGGAAACCCGAAACGCTGACGCCCGAGGCGCTGTTGCCCGTTTTCTGCCGTGACCGCTATCAGACGGCGGCGGAGCCGATGCTCGCCGCCTGGCTGGCGGCGCTGCCGCTGATCAAGCTGCACGGCGAGCTGCCTCCCGAGTTCCGCAATCTCGCCGGTTTCGCGCAACGCGAGGTGACGCCCATGCGGGCAGAGGCGATGAGGGGTGTGCGCTCAAAAACCGGGCCATGTATGCGAGATGTCCCCGCACTCTGTCGCACCTTGGCCGGATTGCCGTACGGGACGGGCAACGCCTTTGTCGACCGCGACGCGGTCGATCTCGCGCGGACCGTGGCGGGGCGGACCTTCAGTTACGCGCTGTACGGGTACGCGCTCGCGCAGGAAGAGTGGCTGCAGGGGCGAGCCGGTGCCGCTTCCGTTGAGGCCGAAGGGAAGAGGGTGACCGCCATTCTGACGGCGTTGCGCGACATCCTCGCGCTGCACGAGGACTACTCGCTGAACGTCTCCATGGCCAGGCTCCAGGCGGTCCATCCGGTGAACCCTGTGTTTGAGCAGACGCTCAAAGGCAACGCGGAGAACGGGTATTGCCGCACCTACATTTATGAGCTGTTCGACGACTACTATCTGCCGCAGCTGGCGATCTACACGGGCTGGGTCAACGCGCGCCTGGCCGGTGGCGACACGAAGCAGCCGATGAAACCCTCGAAGCCGCTGCCGATGCAGGCGGTCGTCGACGGTTTCTACGCTAAGCCGCTTGATAAGATGACACCTCATGCTTTACGCACCCGCGAGGCCTACCGTGCGACGCTGGAACGGTTGGCCGTAGCGGCCGAGGGCGGACAGCGCTAAAGGGACACTGACTATGGAGCACAGGACCGACCCTACTTTGACAACCCTGATCAAGCAGTTCGCCTTAACGGAGCTGAACGCTGATCTGGTGGGCGTGGCGAACATCGGGCGCTTCAAGAACGCGCCGATCATGATGAGCCCGCAGGGGATCCTGCCCTCGGCGCGGTCGGTCATCGTCATGGCGGTGCACCATCCGGATGCGGCGATCGAGCTCGGCGGCGAGGAACATCCGCAGAAGATCGGGCCGTACTGCATCCAGTACGCCATGAACATGCGGCTCGACGAGATGAGCTACCGGATGGGTCGGTTCATCGAGGCGAAGGGCTGTACGGCGGTGCCGATCGTCTCCTCGAACATCTGGCGCTACAAGGGGTACAAGGAGATGCGGGAGCATTTCGCGCCGGACATGTCCCATCTGCACGCGGCGGTGGCGGCCGGGCTCTCGGAGTTCGGGTTCTCCGGATTGTCGATCACGCCGGAGTTCGGCGCGCGCCAGCGCTATGTCTCCGTCATCACCGACGCGGTGCTCACGCCTTCGCCGCTGGTCGAGCCGGGTACGGTCTGCGACAACTGTATGCTCTGCAAAAAGGCGTGCCCGTCAGGCGCTCTCACCAAAGAGATCGACGGCTGGAACGAGGTGGCGATTGACGAAAACGTCTACAGGTACGCCAAAAAGAACCTTTGGCGCTGCGCATGGGGCGAGCACTTCGACCTCGATCTGGATCTTGAGATTCCCGAGAAGGTGGATGAGGCGGTGATTCTGGATCACGTGAAACGGTACGGGCGCCGCGGCGGCGAGATGGGCTGCTGCCTCAAGGCGTGTGTGCCCAAGGCCAGGCGCTATTTTGATAAGAGCTTCTGCAAAAGCCCGCGCCGCAAACGCGACGTGGTTCCTCAGCCGGGGCTGGCGTCACGCGGGTTCTTTGAAGGGCTCCGCGCGCTGACGCGGACGCACGGGGCGTCGTGCATTCTCGCGGTGCCGATTGAAACGCTGCGTGCCGCCGGTGTGAAGGTCGAAGACTCCAAAGCGTATCTGCCGGGCGCGAAAAGCGCGGTGATCGTCTGCCTGGCCGCGGACAGCGAGCTGGTGCGCGAGACGGCGGACGTGGACAAGGAGCTGGCGCTCGAAATCACGCTGGTGGCCGGGGGCCTTCGCGAGACCGCCGAGAAGCTGGTGCTGCAGACCGGCTACGACGTGTCGCGCGAACTGGAGCGTGCCGGCCATGCGGCGACGGGCGGGACCGCGATCAAAGAGTCCGAGGTGGCGCGGGCGATCCGCGGTGTGCCCGCCGGCCAGATGCTCTTCACCTACACGGTGCTGACCGACGCGGAATTGCCGTCCGAGGGATTGACGTTCCGCGCGCCTGCGGCGGAACGCGTGGAGGATTTCACGGATGCGGTGAAGGCCGAAGCGCAACGCCTGGGCGCGGATGTGACGGGCGTGACGTCGATCAGTCGGCTGCAAGGGGTGGCGAGACAAGCGGCTTCCGCTTTCGAAGGCGAGGAGGTGCTGGACGCGAAAGACGCCTCCCAGATCTTCACGCCGTATGATCCGGTCGTCACGTCGCGCAAGCGGCACGTGGCCGACCCGGCGACGCTGCTGAAAAACGGCAAGTCGGTTATGGTTTTCGGTGTGGCGCTGCCGCGCGGCTCGGTGGAGGTGACGGCGCGGACGCCGGCGGAGGCGGTGGGGCCGTATGCCTTCGCCTTATATGAGAACTTGAACTATTTGAGACGCATCGCGCTGCGGCTGTCCCTGTGGCTGTCGAGGCAGGGCGTGAAGGCGTGGGTCAGCACGGATCTGCTCGACACGGGCTCCATGACGGCCAGCCCGCGCGGCGCGATCCCGGATTTGTTCTCCAACCGCTTCGAGGCCTGGGCCGCGGGATTAGGACGCTTTGCGAAAGCGGGCTTTCTCGTGAATCCTCAGTTCGGCACGAATGTCCGCTATATGGCGGTGGTGGTTGACCGCGAACTGCGCGAGGACGCCCTGCCGGCGGGAACCGTTCCTGACAAGTGTGCGGCCTGCGGCGAGCGCTGTGTGGCCGCGTGTGCGACGCAGGCGTTCGGAGAGGAAGCCGTCGTCGAGGCTGAAGGTGTGCGCGATACCTTCCTGAAGATTAAGACGCTGCGGTGCGACTGGGCCAAGCGCTACTCGCTGATCGCGGACGAGGGGTGCGCGTTTGTCGGCTGGACGCTGAACGTGCCGCCGCCTGCGGCGATCACGGCGGAGACCTTGGCGAATGCCCTGCGTCAGCAGCCGCCGATCCCCAAGTACCGGCCCTGCAACTTTGAGGCGTGTTCGATGGCGTGTCCCTACACGCGTGCTCTAACAGGAGAATGAAAATGAAAAAACGGATGTGGTTGGCGACGGGGTTGGTCATCGCGTTGAATCTGGGCGCGAGGGCGGAGGGGCCGCCCATGGAGCGGGACGAGGCGCAGATCATCAAGTCGCGGATGATTCCCTATCCCAAGCAGGTGTCAATCACCGACGGGCCGGTGGTCAAGATCGATAAGCATCTGGCGGTGACGGTCACGCTCAAGGGCGAGCCCGCCGGACTCGCCAAGCGGACGGCGGGGCTTTTCAAGTCCTACTGGGGCGCATCGCCCGTGCTGACCTTCAAGAGCGATGCGACGCTGGCGCTCCCGCAGGACGGCTACCGTTTCAAGATCGCTGTGGAGGGCGGCCTGACGATCGAGGCCACGGCGGAGGGCGGGCTCTTGAATGCGCTGAAGACCCTGAGGCAGTTGGCCGAGCCCGAGCGTGGCGTCGAAAAGCTGAGCTATTACTTCCTGCCGGAAATGACGGTGGAAGACGCGCCGTCCATGGCGTTCCGCGGGATGCACCTCTGCTGGTTCCCGGAGAGCGACGAGGCTTTCATCGAGCGGTGCATCCGCATGGCGGCCTATTACAAGTTCAACTATCTGGTGCTGGAACCCTGGGCCGTGTTCGATTACAAGTCGCACCCCGAGTTCGCGTGGGCGGAGAAGAAGGTCAAAGCCAAGACCATCCACCGCCTGGTCCGTCTGGCTCGCGAGCAGGGTCTGGTCCTGATCCCTCAGCTCAACCTGTTCGGACACGCGTCCGGATCGCGCCACATCTCGGGTAAGCATCCGGTGCTGGATTTCCACCCCGAATTTCAGCCGCTGTTTGAGCCGGACGGCTGGACGTGGTGCCTGAGCAACCCCGTGACCCGGCGTTACCTGACCGAGATGTCCCTCGAACTTTTCGAGGCCTTCGAGTGTCCGCCCTATTTCCACATCGGGTGCGACGAGGCCTACTCGATGGCGACCTGCCTGACCTGCCGCAAGGCGGACTACGCGGCGCTGCTGAAGGATCATCTGCTCCATTTCCGATCGCTCTTCGCCGCGCGCGGCGCGAAGATCATGATGTGGCACGACATGCTGCTCGTGTCAGGCGATCCGCGCTGGAAGGGGTATGTCGCGACGGGCTCCGCGAAGATCGGCACCGAGGCCCTGTTGGACGCGTTGCCGCGTGACATCGTGATCTGCGACTGGCAGTATTATACCGTGCCGAAGGGCAGCGCGACGCCGTGGCCGACCATGCAGTACTTCCATGAGAAAGGGTTTCCCGTCTTGGCGTGCCCGTGGAAGGACACGGAGGGTATCAAGAGTCAAGCGCGCCTCGTCCGTGAAACAGGCTTGACCGGCCTGTTGTGCACGACGTGGAACTACATGCACAGCCAAGACATGTACCGCATGCTTTACACCGGAGCGCACGCCGCGTGGGGCTACGACGGGACGGGCTGGAACGCCGGTTCCGCCTTCAACCAGCACCTGCGGCAGGTCGGCTGGGACATGCCGGTCACACGCTACCGCGACACGGGTGTGGCGCAGTGGCAGGTGCCGCCGGAGAACGCGCTGTTGCAATGATCATTTCCGCAAAGGCACATAAACGCAGGAAAAAGAACAACATGAATACAGAAGAATTGAAGGCGAAGGCCCGCGCATGCGGTGCGGATCTGGTGGGCATCGCGCCCGTGGCGCGCTTCAAGGACGTGCTGCCGGAGCGGAACCCGGCGTCGATCTTTCCCGAGTGCCGGTCGGTGATCGTGCTGGCGCGGCGGATCTGCCGCGGCTCGCTGCGCGGCGTGGAGGAGGGCACTAACTTCGGCAGCACCTACCAGTGCTTCGGCTACACGTGGGTGGAGGACAATTTCCTGTCGCAGACCTCGTACGACCTGTCGCTCTGGATCGAGGAGCAGGGCTTCGAGGCGGTGCCGCTTTTCGCCTATAACGAGGCGGGCATGCCCAAGGGCGTGCCGGTCGCGCTGGACAAGCCCGCGCCGAACGTCTACATCGACCCGCGCTATGCGGTGACCGCCGCGGGCCTGGGCGAAGTGGGTCTGGGCGGATTCATCCTGACGCCCGAATTCGGCACGCGCCAGCGTTTTTCCTTCATTCTGACCGATGCCGAGCTGGATGGCGGCCCGGTGACGGGCAAGAGCCTGTGCGGCGATTGCGGCGGCTGCGCGACGGCGTGCCCCTTCGGCGCGATCCACCTCGACCGTACGCAGGCGGTCGAGGTGCTGGGAAATGTTATGCCGGTGGCCGAGATCGACACGGCCTTGTGCGCGGTTTGTCCCAACGGCGCGTTTCTGGCGGCCGGCCGCGGCCGCGAGCCGGACCGCATCGCTGCGGCCTGCGGCCGCGAATGCCTGGTGCGCCTAGAGAAGGCGGGCAAGGTCGGCAACCGCTTCGAGAACACCTTCCGCAAACGCGCGCCGTGGCAGCTGGACGCGTTCAAGCGTCCGATGACGCGCGACGAGTCGGGCGCGTTGAAAGCGATCGATGTGGGGTGCGACAAATTCGCGGGCACCGGCGTGGTCTCGGTGCACGCGACGGGGCAGGTGTTCTCGAAATAGGCAGTGTGGATCTCTTACCACCAAGACGCCAAGCACGCCAAGAACACGAAGTTTAAGCTTGGTGAACTCCGTGACCTTGGAGCCTTGGTGGTGAATGCCGGGACACGGTTTGAAGGATAGGAGATATATGAAGCTGACGACGCAGATGATCAAGGAGTTCGCGGCCACGCTGGGCCGTCCCTGCCTCGTGGGGGTCGCGAATATCGAGCGGTTCAAAGACGCGCCGCGCCAAATGCATCCGAGCAACATCTTCCCCGAATGCAAGTCGGTGATCTCGGTCATCGCGCCGTTTCCGCGCGGGACGTATCGCGGGATCACCGAGGGCACGCACTGGCCGAACTACACCTACTACTCGTACAACCGGCTGAACAACCTGTTCCGTCCGCGCCTGACTTACGCGCTGTCGTGCTTCATCGAGGACCACGGGTGGGAGGCGGTGCCGCTCTATCCGGCGGTGCCGGAGCGCGGCGGGCTGCATGCGCCAGTGTTGCCGGGGCGCCCGAGCCGCGAGATCAACATCAACGTGCGCATTGCGGCGGTGGCCGCCGGGCTGGGCGAAATGGGCTGGTCCAAGGTTTTCCTGACGGAGAAATGGGGGCCGCGCGTGCGCATCGGCACCATCCTGACCGACGCCGAGTTGGAGCCTGACCCGCTCATGAAGCCGGGGACGCTCTGCAACCGCTGCATGAAGTGCGTGCGGACCTGCCCGGGCGGTGCGATCCCGAAAGCCGGCGAGAAGCCCCCCGTCCGCATCACGATTGACGATCAGGTGTACGAATGGGGTGACGTGTCGATGGGGCGCTGCACGCTGACGCACCACGGGCTCAACCGCGAGGTGTCGCCGTTCCTGACGAAGGATTTCCCCACTGTGGACTTCAAGGTGCGCGAGAGCCGCGTCTCGGAAGAACTGGCCTACCGCATGGCCTACACGCTGGCGACCGGCACGTGGGTGGCCTCTGAGGAGTTCCCTCACGGGAACATCGTGGACTTCTACCATCAGATTCTGGGGCATGTCGGTTACTTCGCGATCTGCGGGGCGCAGGGGTGCATCCGGGGGTGCATGGACAGTCTGGAGAAGCGGCATGCCATTGAGCAGTCGCACTTCGCGACGCCGGTCGCGCCGCGGCCGCAGTGGACGCTGCCGCCCGCGAGTCAAGAGTGTTCCGCCGGCATTGCGGAAGGCCGTTGCGCGGAGCTTTACCGCGACCCCGATCCGCAGGCCGGGAAGTGGGCGTGACGAACGCCGCGCCCCGCGTGGCCTCGATCGATGCCTACCGCGGTTTCGTCATGCTGCTGATGATGGGCGAGGTGCTGGCGTTCAGCAGCGTATCAGAGGCCCTGCCGGCCAGCGGCTTCTGGAAGTTTCTGGCGTATAACCAGACGCACGCCCAGTGGGTCGGTTGCACGCTGCATGACTTGATTCAGCCCTCGTTCGTGTTCCTTGTCGGAGTGGCTTTGCCCTTCTCGCTCGCGCGGCGCGCGTCGATCGGCCAGCCTCACTGGCGGCTGACCCTGCATGCCTTCGCACGCGCCCTGATCCTTGTCCTGCTCGGCGTTTTTCTCGGTTCGCTGAATGACGACCACACCCGCTGGACGTTCATCGACACGCTCGCGCAGATCGGTCTGGGCTATGGCTTCCTGTATTTGCTGGGTCTGCGTTCCGTGCGCGTGCAAAGTCTCGTCCTGGGGGCCATACTGCTGGGATACTGGTTGCTTTTTGCGCTTTATCCCTTGCCGGGACCGGACTTCGACTGGGCGGCGGCCGGCGCGAAGCCGGAAGGGATGCTGAGCGGGTTCGCCGCGCACTGGAGCCTCAACACGAATCCCGCGGCGGCGTTCGACCGCTGGTTCCTGAACCTCTTCCCGCCGCGAGGAGGGTTCAAGAACAACGCCGAGGGCTACTGCACGCTGAATTTTATCCTCACGTTCGCCACGATGGTCCTCGGTTTGATCGCCGGAGGTGTTTTACGCGACGCCCGCAGCCCGTCCGCCAAGGTCAGATGGTTCATCGGTGCGGGCCTCGCCGCGCTCGCGGCAGGGTGGGCGTTGGGCGCGACGGATCTGTGTCCGATCATCAAAAAGACGCGGACGCCGAGTTTTGTGCTCTTCAGCGGCGGGTGGTGCTTCCTCTTTCTCGCGTTTTTTTATCAGGTCATGGACGTGTGGAGCTGCCGCAAGTGGGCATTTGCGTTGACCGTGGTCGGCATGAACTCCATCGCCGCGTACCTGATCGCGCACCTGTGGACGGGGTTCATCGCGCGGGCGTGGCAGCGTCACTTGGGGCGCGCCTTCTTCGCCTTCGCTGGGGCGCCCTATGAGCGTCTGACGCTCGGCTGCGCCGTGCTTCTGACCGAATGGCTCGTGCTCTGGTGGATGCACCGCCGCAAGGTATTCCTGCGGATCTAGGAACACGGGAATGAGAAGTGAGGATTTAGGAGTTGGGGCGCAACACCGAGGGTGTATACTCTTGTTCGATTTCAGAAAGGGGCTGGGCTGATGAGAAGGCGGATGATCCTGTGGATGGCGGGGGCGTGTTGCGTGGTCGGTGTGTCGCGGGCCGCACCGCTGAACGAGGCCGAGTCGCGGCTCATCAAGGCGCGGCTGGTGCCTGCGCCCCAGACCGTCACGCTGACGGACGGGCCGGACATCGTGATGGACGCGTCGCTCGAGGTGATGTTCGCCTGCGCCAGGGATCAGCAGGTCGCTGCGGAGCAGACCGCGGAGACCTTCAAGGCCTGGTTCGGTGTTTCGCCCGACCTGAAGCCTGCGAAGGCAGCGCAGGTGCCGCAGAAACCCGACGCGTACCGGATCATAGCCGCGCGCGGCTCGCTGACCATCGAAGCCGCCGACGCGGGCGGCGCGCGCAACGCCCTGCGCACGTTGCGTCAGCTGGCCGAGCCGGTGCGGGGCACGCGTGAGGTGAAGGCTTATTTCTTGCCCGAGCTGGTGATCGATGATGCGCCTGCCATGGCTTTCCGCGGCATGCATATCTGCTGGTTCCCCGAGAACACGCCGGTGCAGATTGAGCGGTATATCCGCTTGGCGGCCTATTACAAGCTGAACGCGGTCGTGCTGGAGCCCTGGGGCACGTTCGTCTCGGAGAAGCATCCGGAGCTGGCCTGGCCGGGCAGTTCCATGACCGTGCAAGAGGTGCGGCGTCTGGTCAAGATCGCCTCCGGCTTGGGCGTGACGCTTATTCCGCAGTTCAACCTGTTCGGGCACGCCGCGGGTTCGCGGGTCGGCTCGGGCAAACATGTGGTGATGGACCTTCATCCTGAACTTCAGCCGCTTTTCGAACCGTTCGGGTGGACGTGGTGCCTGAGCAACCCCGAGACCGCCAGTCTGATCGAAGAGGTGGTAGTCGAGATGCATGAGGCGTTCGGCCGGCCGCCCTACTTCCATGCGGGGTGCGACGAGGCCGAAGACATGGGCACCTGCGCGGTGTGCCGCCGTACGGATTACACGGCGGTGGTCCAAAAATTCCTCACGCGCATTCACGGGGCGCTGGCCGCGCGGGGATGCAAGATGATGGTTTGGCACGACATGCTCGTGAGTGCGGGTGACAAGCGGTGGAAAGGCTATGTGGCCAACGGGTCGGCGCAGTCCGAGGCGCTGTTAGACGCGCTTCCGAAGGACCTGATCATCTGCGATTGGCAGTACGACGCACCCAAGAAAAATGAGACGTGGCCCACGCTGCGCTATTTCAAGAGCAAGGGCTTCCCCGTGATGGCCTGCCCGTGGGAGAACGCGGCTGGATACCGGAGCCTCGGCGCGCTGGTGCGGCAGGAGGGGCTGGCGGGGATGCTCTGCACCACGTGGCACCATCTGTACGGCAGCGGCATGCAGCAGATCTATTTCCGCGCGGCCCATGCGACGTGGGGGACCGAGCCTGCCGGGGGTCACGAGAATCTGGTCTTCACACAGCACCTGCGCCAGGTCGGCTGGGACATTCCTGTGAAGGTCTACGAAGACACCGGCACGTACAACACGCAGCTACCGGAAAAAACCGCCACGCCGCGCTAGTGCAGTGCCTCGTAAATGGCTCGATTTGAGGTGGGGGGTACCGCCTTTAGGCGCAAAGCGGGGCCTGATTGACCTGGGAGTCCGCCTAAGGGCGGTACTACGAACGTGTTCACCCCCGCAAACAAAAATGAACACGTCCTGTTAGCTGAGGGACCCCACACGAGTCATTGGCCGTCCGCGTCGGACGGGAGCGGTTCGACGCGGTTGCGCAGCACGTCGTTGGGCGTCATCCCCGTGATGCGCTTGAAGGCCGTGGCGAAATACTGCGAAGAGGGGAACCCGCACGCGAAGGCGATGTCCGTGACGGTCCCTGCGCCTGTGCGGAGCAGCTCCTGCGCGCGGTCGATGCGCTTGCGCAGGAGATAGGTGTGGGGCGGGATTCCGGCAACCTCTTTGAAAACGTGTTTGAAGCTGGACACGGAGAGCCCCGCCACCGCGGCGAGTTGCTCCAGCGTGACGGGATTCGACATCTGCGCCTCGGCCCAGTCGATCGCTTTGCGCACGCGGGTCTGACAGGCGGGCGAGGGGTTCGGGCGGTTGAGGTCGAGCAGGTCGAACAAGACCGTGAGCAAGGCGGTGCGCAGCGTCGCCGTGCGCAGGGGAGAAGCCGGCCGATCGAACAGGGTGAAGAGGGCGCTGAAGCGCCGGGCGAAATCGGCGGGCCATTTGGAACACGGGTTGACCGGGGACCGCAACATGCCCAAGAGCGGCTCCGCCTCGGAAGGTGAAAGTCCCAGCCAGCGGGCGCGCGGGTTTTGCGGCAGCCGCAGTTGGACCCAGTACCGTTTGCCGGGGTAGGAGGGGTGCCCGTCCGAACTGTGCGGCGTGTCGGGCGGGATCACGGTCCCTTCGCCGCCGAGCAGCGTGAAGCGCTGGCCTCCGACGTGGTAGGGCTGGTGCCCGGTCTCCATGAAGGCGAGTTCCGCCACGCCGAAGTGGCGGTGTTCCGGCAGCGGCGGGTAGGCGTGGCGGTAGCAGGAGCCGCCCAGCACCACGCACTCTTTCACTCCGGCGGTCCGCATGTCCACGGCACGGCGGTCGGGACGGTCCACATAGTATGACGTCTGATCTGAATAGGGGACCTTTGTCATCATCATGATCTCACCCGGCGGCGTATTATGGCCGGCGGTTCCCAGCAAGACAAGGCTTTTTGAACAGAGGACCGCGTGCGAGCTAGTCCTGCTTAAAGGGAGCCGCGTCCACCGTCCCGTAGTACTGGCGATAAAAGCGGATCTCGTCCAGCAGGTTGCCCTCGCCCAGCGAATGGACCCGCAGGATCCAGTTTTTGCCGCTCGCGTGTGTGGGGCTGCTCCCCTCGAACGTTTTCCAAGGCTCTCCGGCGGTGACGTCGCGCACGAAAAGCCGGCGATAGGTGAAGCCTGCGGGGTTCGCGTCCCACCACGACGCCGCCAGCTCATACGCGTGCCCGGCCACAAACGTGAAGGCCTGCCTGATTCCGCCGTAATTCGCGCTCGGCTGGCGGAGTATGATCGCGCCTCCGTCGATTCGCGCCTCCAGGCCGGCCGGGGCATTCGCGGGATCGATCAGCTGCCACCAATCCGCAGTGACAGGCGGTTGGGCGATCAGCACGCGGCTCCACACCGTGCCCTGACGGCCGTACGCGGTCGGCACCATGCGGGCGAGTTCGACGGCGGGGCTGAACGTCGCGCTGCCGCTGAGCATCGCCCGTCCGTCCCTGGAGACGATCCGGCTGCCGGCGTCCACCACGCCGTCCGTTGCCTCGGCCCTGCCCTCGGCCGCCCGGTCAACGACCACCGTGCCCGGACCCTTTTCGCCAGCGCCGCCGGCGTCCGGGGGCTCAAAGTCGTACGCCGCCAAGAGCGCGGGGGGGGTGCGGTCAACCTCGGCCACCGGCCAGACGGAGAACTGGTTCCGGCCGTCGCTCAAGCCCTGCCACGGCCCCGGCCACA
The DNA here is from genome assembly GCA_023269675.1 of Verrucomicrobiota bacterium. Taxonomy (GTDB): domain Bacteria; phylum Verrucomicrobiota; class Kiritimatiellia; order RFP12; family UBA1067; genus JAHFSX01. Next base: position 6,074 of record JAHFSX010000030.1, on the reverse strand, counting down.
CCGGGTCATCGGGGTTGATCCTCTGCCCGCTCCAATCGAACTTCAGCGTCTCGGCCACGCGTGCCGCCTTCGACAGCTTCTTCAGGACGAGGTCAAACTGCACCATCTTTTCCTGAGGGATGAAGGCCAGCCGCGACACCGCGCCGGCGACGCTCTGGGTGTCCCGCCCCGTGAGCGCCGTCCACTCCTTCAGGCTCAGGTCCTTCTCCGCCATGGCGCTTTGCTGCGGGTCGGCCGCATCGGCTTCGCCGGCCGGCTGGCCCTGGTTCGCGCCCAGGTTGACGAAGCCGTTGTTGCGGTTGAGACGAAAAACGGACGGCCGGGTCGCGTCCATCCACGAGCCGTCAAAGAAGACGTTCTCGTCCGACCGGTTGTTCTTGGAGCGCGGCGTCGCCATCGGCAGGCAGATGGCCCCGCGGTAGTTGCCGACGATCAGGTTGTTGACGATCTGGTGCTCCGAGCACTGCACGAGGTCCTGGCCGATCTTGCGGTCGGACACCACGTGCATCCAGACGCCGAAATGCGAGTTCTGGGCGATCAGGTTCTGGGCGATGATCACGTTCGAGGCGTCGTGGGTATAGATGCCGTCGCCCCGGTTCTGCACGATCACGTTGTTCTCGATCCAGCAGGGCCCCGTGCCCAGCTCCAGGAAAATGCCGGCCAGCCGGTTGCCGTACACCACGTTGCGGACCATGCGGGCGTTGCGGAAGCCGTTGTCGATCCAGATCCCGAAGGCGTCGTTGTCGTAAACGAGGTTGCCCTCGATCAGGGCATCGGCGTTGTGCAGCTTGATCCCGCTCTGTTCCCACCAGCCGGTGCCGTAGAGCGCGCCCACCGCGTGTCCGCGGGTGTTGTTGCGCGTCACGACGTTGCCGATGATCTTGAGCCCGTTGACATTCCAGCCTGCCAGCCCCGCGAGCCCGTTGTCGCAGAAGGTGTTGTTGCGGATCAGGTGCCCGCCGCCGATGATCAGGTGCCGGTCCTCCTTGGCGGTCTGGCGCAGCGTTTCCGCGCCCCAGGACTCGCTGCCGACGTCGATGCCGATCGTCGCCGCATAGCGGATGGTGTTGCCGTCGACCACCCAGTCTCTCCCGCTGCGGACGCTCACCGCGCCGCCCTGCGGGAACGGCCCCTGGTTGGCGCAGTGCTCGAAGACGAACCCGCGAACCTGGATTTGCGCCAGGCCGCGGCGGACCGGGGCGAAGATGCGGTTCCGCACGGTCAGCTCGATGGCGCGCTGGCCCGGCGTCCGCTCTCCCTCGAAGTGGACGATCAGCCCGTCGCCCGCCTCGTTGACGATCCACGTCCCCGGCGTCGTCTCGACATCGGCGATCCGCTCGCGCTGAAACAGGGGCTTCCCGTCCGCGAAGAGCTGCCCCAGCGTCAGCGGCAGACGGTCCCTGCCGTTCTTCTCCTGCCACTTCTTGTATTTGTCGCTGAAGGCGCCGGCCGGGCGGGCGACGATATTCTGGTCGCCCCCCTCGACACTGATGCCCACCAGATACGGATTGTTCCCGCTGGCGTAGGCCGGGCCGGGAACACCCTCGGCTTGGGGAAACAGCGCCGCATCGAGCGGGGCGTGATAGACCCCCTTGGCCTGGGCATCCGCGGTCCACTGCGGCGTCCAGATTTCTGAACCTTTGACGATGACCTCTCCGACCGCCTGGTAGACAATCGGCTTATCCTTCGTCCCGCCGCGCGCGGGACGCACCCACTCGCGGTAGATTCCCGGCTGCACCGATACCGAGTCTCCCGGCTGTGCAAGCTCGGCGGCGCGGGAGAGCGTGCGCAGCGGCCGCTCGGCTGTCCCCGGCGCGGTATCGTCGGCGGCCGGATGCCGCCCCGCAACCACATAAACGCGCCCCGCAGACGCGGGCAGACCGGCGGCGGACAGTTGGGAAACCATCGCCGCCGCGGCGAGAGCAAGAGTGAGATGACGCATGGGAAAAACCTCCGCCAAACAAGAGCCCGAACGGCCGTTAGCCGCAACCCTCATGAAATTTACCAGTTCACGTGCCCGCGCACGAGTCGCCTTGTTTGATTTCTTTGATCCGGATGTTCCGGAAGCCGACCCGCGTGTAGTGTGCCATCAGGCCGAGGTATCCCTGCGCGTTGTGCAAACCCGGATGCTCGATTCCGTCGAGCGTCTTGCGGACATCCTTGAGATCCGCGTCGACAATCACGGTGCCGTTCAACACGATGGTGATCCGGGATCCTATGGCGCGCACCTCCTGGGCATTCCACTGGCCGGCCGGTTTTAGGAAACCGCGTTTCGCCGGCGCAATGCCGTAGATGGAGCCGTTGTATTGATAATCTTTGAGCGACTTGTACTGGTCGCCGCCATCGTCGAGGATCTGCAACTCCATGCCGCTCCGGGTCGGGCTGCCGTTGACGTCCTTCATGCGCAGCACCACGCCGTTGTTGCCGTTCGCGGCCAACTGGAATTCGAGCCGGAGGACGAAATCCGAGTACTGCTTCTCAAGCATGAGATTGCCATGCTTGTCCGGCAGGGAGTAGAGGGCGCTGTCCTGGACGACATAACTTTGCGTCGCGCCAATCCAGCCAGAGAGATCCTTGCCGTTGAAGACCGAGGCAAAGCCGTCGCCGTTCGGCTCGGCCGCGAGCCCCTTGAAAACCAGACCGGCGCAAGCGGCCAACATCGCTACCTTTATCATGACCGTCCTTCTCTTGCCTAGCCGAGGCCCGGGATGTTCCAGCCTTGGCGGTACGTCCGGCTCAGGAGCTTGTTCGCCGCCTCCACGTTTGTGACCTTCATGCCGCCCGCATCCCACATGAGTTCGGAGTCCGGGAACCTCGCGGCAATCGTCCCGAGCAGGATCGCCTCGTTCATCGGCCCGGTCTGAATGAAATCGGACTCGGTCTTGTCGCCGCCGAGGCAGGCGTTCAAATAGTGGTGGTAGTGGTTGACGTGCGGAGCCAGCTTGGGCTTGGGGTATTTGTCCAGCCGGCCGTCCGACAGCAGGCGGGGAGCGGTTCCGTGCGGCATCAGCAGGGCGCCTTCGCTGCCGATGATGAGCGACCCTTCCTCCGGGAACTGGGCAAAACCGGCGTCCCGGGCGTACTTCTGGATGTCCGGAGTCGGGGGCATGTCGCCGTCGAACCACTCGACCGTGATGTCTTTACCGCCCGACCGTTCGGTGCCGGGGAATTTCCAAACGATGTGCTGGCTCTGCGGCCAGGTCTGCTCCCGGCGCGCGGGTGTGCTCTTCCACGACTCCTGGACCTCGGCCCTCACGGACAGCGGGGCGGTCAGCCCGAGCCCTTTCCACGACGAGTCGAAGAAGTGGCAGGCGTTGTCGCCCATCCATCCCGTGCCGAAGTCCTGCCAGGCCCGCCAGACGCGGGGATGGTAGATGTCCGGCGCATAATCGCGCGTCGGAGCGGTCCCCAGCCAGAGGTCCCAGTCCAGCGTGGCCGGCGCAGGCGCGCCCCGGTCCGGGCGCGGCCCCGCCAGGCGGGAAAAGCTCTTGCGGGTGGAGTAGAGGGCGATGCGCTTGATCTCGCCCAAGGCCCGGCTGTGCAAATACTGCACGGCCATGCGGTCGCCGACCAAGGCGCAGAACTGCGTGCCGAGCTGGGTGACGAGGCCCGCGCCTTTGGCCGCCTGCGTCAGGACGCGGCACTCGGCGACTTCGTGGCACATCGGCTTCTGGCAATAGACGTGCTTGCGCGCCTGGATGACCGATAGGGCAATGGCCGCGTGCAAGTGATCTGGAACCGCCACATTGACGGAATCGATCCGATCGCCTTCCTTGGCCAGCATCTCGCGCCAGTCCGTATAGGTCCGCACGCCCGGCAAGCCGGCCGCGGCTTTGGCCAGCATGTTCTTGTCCACATCGCAGATCGCGACAACCTTCGTCTTGGGGTGGGATACGAAATTGCTGAGGTCGCTGCCGCCCATGTTGCCTACGCCGATGCACGCATGGCAGAGCTTGCTGTTGGGGGACGGGGCCTGCGCCCGAAGGTTGCGTGTGCAAAGACCTGTCGCCGCCGCTGCGGCCGAGGTCGCCAGAAAGGTTCGCCGATTCATTGTTTTCCCGCTTTTTTGTTTACGACACGCAACCTAGCGCACGGAGATGAACGTGCCGGACGGAATGCGGCGCAGGTATCCGTTCGCGTCGATGGCGACTTTGTCGCCGCGGTTACGGATGCCCGCGATCTGCACGGCTGTGAGGCCGTCCGCATCCGTGCCGAAACGCAGCGAGGTCGGCCCGAGGCGTCCGTTGATCGTGAGTGTCCCGCCCCACACGCTGGCGCTGCTGTCGGCGAAGGCGAGCGAGGCCGTGCCGTCACCCGTGTCGATCACGCTGTCGGCATAGAGCTCCAGCCGCCCGAGGGTGTTGGTGCCGCTGGCCGCGGACAATCCGCCGCCGCGCAACTGCACGGCAAGGGTGTTTGTGAAGATGTTGCCCGCTCCCACGCGCAGCGTTCCACCCATCACCATCAGCGGGCCGTCGTAGGACTGGGCTCCGGTGAGATCCAGCGTGCCCGCGCCGCTCTTGACCAGCGCCGCGTTGCCGCTGAGCGCGCCGCTCAGCCGCGCGTCCACGGCCGCGCCGCCATCGGCCACCTCGACTGTGCGGCGGCGTCCGTAGGCGCTGTTCCCGTTCAGATTGATGGGGTTCTGGATCTCCAGCGTGGCATCGGCTTTGACGGAGGAGAGCCTCAGCGCGTATCCATAGTCGGCCGCTGATTCGGCGTAGGTCAGGAACCCGCTGCTGCCCCAGGTGAGGGCGGCCGATGCCCCGCCGAAGTTCACCACGCGGGTCGCACCCCACGCGCTGAGGCCGCTGCTGCCGTAAAGGGCGAACTTGCCGCTGGTGGCGGTCCCCAGCGGATAGGAAAAGTCGCCCGCCGCCGCGCCGTTGAGATCCGCCCCGATCTCGAACACGCTGCTGTTCGCGAGCGCGAACTCGCCACCCGACAGGCTGGTGTTCAGGTTTTGCGCGGTCGCCACCCGGAAGATGCCGCCGCCCTGACAGAAGGTCGTGCCGAGGCCCGTGCCGGTATACAGCGTGAAACCGGGGCCGCCCCACATGGCCACCCCTGAGGGAATGTTGACGCTCACGGCGAGCGTGGCATTTGTGTCGAGGTAATTGTGGAACCAGATGGAACCTGCGGTGATGGTCCCGCTGCCGCTGATGCTGGCGCTGTTCGTGCCGTAAAGAAGCACGCCTCGGCCACTCCCCGTGGGATTGATCTTTCTCGTTGAGCCCAACACGAGGGCGGTCGCGCCTGCGCCGGTGTCCAGAGTCAAGGTGGAGAAGTTGACGTCAGCGGTCGGTGTGACCGTGCCCGCCGTGTTGAGGATGTAGTTGGCGGTGTTGGCGTAGCCGGTCGCGGGAAGGGCGGTTTGCCCGCCCAACGGCTGCAACGTTCCGCTGGTAGCCCCGCTCAGCGCGGCGAACCCGTAGCCGGTCGCCGTGCTGACAACCAGCAGCGAACGCGGGTTGACGCTGGCGGCAACGTTCATCAGGACGCCGTTGACGGACTTCAGGTTCGTGCCTGTCGCGTTGACCGTGACGGAGTTTCCCGCGCTGCTGGACAGATCGATCAAATCGAATTTCTGAGGCTTCGTGTCGCCCTCTAACTTGCCGACGGTGAGATTGAAGCCGGTTCCGCCGTTCGCATCGAACACGATCGTCGACGAGCGGTTAATGGCCCCGTCGGCGCCGATCTGTAACACCGGCAGCGTGTCGAGGGTCGTTCCGACGGGCTTGCCCTTGAAGGTCAGCGTGCCGCCGTCCGTTCGGACGATGCCGGATGTGGTTCCGGGGAACTGGTCATACGAAGTATAGTCGAGGGTCAGGGTGCCGGCCCGTATTTCCGTCTCCCCCTGATAATTGAAGTTGCTGCCGGAAAGGGTCCATGACCCCGTGCCCGCTTTGTAGATCGACACACGGGCAATGTTCGAGCCGTTGGTAATGTCCCCGAGCGAGCCTTGTCCGGAGAGAATGCCAGACCCCAGCCCCCCCAGAAAGAGGGCTCGGGTTTGAGTGTTGGCCCCATTGGCGGTCAGGGAGTTTGAGACCACGCCCGAGAGTTCCAGCGTG
>JAHFSX010000029.1 GCA_023269675.1 Verrucomicrobiota bacterium | reverse complement strand
CCTAGGGGGTGCCATTGCGATTGACTAGATTTATCAGGCACGTGGCGTTTAATCGTCCATGTGCCTTTTTCATTTCCGCCCACTGACAGAACGACAGCGCGCAGGAAAACCCTTTTCTCTGAGGCGGCGGCGAGTCTGCTGAAACAGAAGGCAGTCTGGGCCAACCGTCGCACGAGTCTCGAGGGCTCACGGAATATTTTCCCGCGAGGTCTTCCACCGCCGCCCCCGCGATGGTATAGTGGCGCACAGGCAACCAGCGAGGAAACTGAACCCGATTCCAACTAACCGCCGTGAAAGAGCATAAAATCACCATCGTCCGCCAGAAGCTTGGCCGCCTCTTCCGGGCGGTCGGCCATCTTCTGAAATCGCCCGTGGGTGTCAAGGCGCGCTTGCTGCTGGTCTCGCTGTTGCTCCTGATGTTCGGCATTAACGGCCTGAACGTCGTGAACAGCTACATTGGCCGCTATTTCATGTCGGCCATCGAAAGCCGCGACTCCGCCGGCTTCGCGCGTTTCGCCTGGCTCTACGTCGCCGTCTTCGGTTGCTCGACGCTCACCGGCGTGCTGTTCCGTTTTACCGAGGAGCGCCTCGGGCTGCTGTGGCGCGACTGGCTCACCCGCCGCGCCACCGGAGTCTACATCGAGAGCCGCCTCTATCTGCGCCTGGGTCATGAAGAAGCCCCGAGCAACCCTGATCAGCGGATAACCGAAGACATCAAGCAGCTGACCACCACCACGCTTTCCTTCGTGCTGATGATGATTAACGGGACGCTGACCGTGCTCTCGTTTTCCGGCGTTTTGTGGGCGATCAGCCCGAAGCTCTTCATGATCGCCGTGGCCTATGCGCTGGCCGGTTCGGGTCTGGCGATCTGGCTGGGGAGACCGCTGATCCGCATGAACTACCTCCAGTCCGACCTCGAGGCCAACTTCCGAGCCGGACTCATCCACACTCGCGATGAAGGGGAGAAAATCACCGCCTCGGGCACGGAGGCGAAAGTCCGGGAGCGCCTCAACTCCCATATCGACCGCTTGGTTTCCAACATCCGCCGCATCATCGCGGTGAACCGCAACCTTAATTTTTTCACCACCGGCTATAACTATCTCATCCAGCTCATCCCCGTGCTCATTGTCGCACCGCTGTTTATCCAGGGGAAGGTCGAGTTCGGCATCATAGGCCAGTCCGCGATGGCCTTCGCCACCTTGTTGGGAGCCTTCTCCCTGATCATCAACCAGTTCCAGGCTATCTCGTCCTACGCCGCGGTGGTCGCCCGCCTCGACGAGCTTGCCGACTATGCGGAACGGTGTGAAAAGGAACGCCCTTCGTCACGGACAGACACCAATGAAGACACCACGACCTCCTGAACTCCCCTTCCGCGCCGCCAGCCCCAACGGCCTGAGCGTTGAACTGAATGTCAACGGCTCTGTCCGGAGGATGGACTGCGGCGACGTCATGCTCAATGTTTTTCTCGGCAATGAGGCCGAAGGCGGCCCGGTGAACATCCATCTGCGCCGCCTCGGAGAGACCGCGGCATCGGTCCCCTTGCTGGGCCCCGGCAGTCCCGCTTCCTATCAAACCTTTGACCGGGGCCTGCAGGCCTGTGGAACGTGGGGGAGCCTGACCTTCCGACTGCGGCTCGTGCTGGCGGAGTCCACCCCCGCCTGGTTCTGGCACGTGGAATTGGAAAACACGGGCGCAGAAACGGTGGTGTGCGATCTGATCCACACGCAGGATGTCGCCCTCGCCCACTACGGGGCGGTGCGGCTCAATGAGTATTATGTGAGCCACTATGTGGACCATACCCCGCTTGAACATCCTCTGGCCGGCGTGGCGGTGGCCTCGCGGCAGAACCAGGCGATGGACGGGCGCTGCCCGTGGACCGTCATCGGCTCGCTCGGCCGCGCGGTGGCCTATTCGACAGACGCCCTGCAGTTCCACGGTCTCGCCACGCGCGCGGGGCGGGAAGCCGTTGCCTTGACCACAGGCCTTCCCGGGAAACGCCTGCAGCACGAGCACTCGATGGTTGCCATCCAGGACGCGCCCGTCGCGCTGGAACCGGGGGCGAAAGCGCAGCGCGGGTTCTTCGGCTGGTTTGCGGCGGACAAGCCATCGGCAACCGCCGCGGCGGATGCCGCTTGGATCGATGCCGCGCTGGCCCTGCCGGAAGCGGCTTGCCCGCTCTGGCTGACGCAGCCGGTTGTAGCGCGCCCTTGCCCCAGCCTGTTCACCGCCGCCGCCCTGTTGGAAACGGAGGAGCTCGATGCCGCGGAGATCCGCGGGTTCTTTGGCGACGCGCCGCGCCACGCGGAACAGGAGGGGGGGCGGCTCCTGTCGTTTTTCACCGGCCGGCAGAGCCATGTGGTGCTCAAGGCGAAGGAGCTGCAGGTGCTCCGGCCGCACGGACATCTCCTGCGCTCGGGCGGGTCGCTCACCCCCGACGAAGCCGCACTGACCTCCACCGCGTGGATGGGCGGCGTGTTCCACTCGATGGTCACCCAGGGCCATGTGAGCATCAACCGCTTCCTCTCCACCTGTCACAGCTATCTCGGGCTTTTCCGCAGCCACGGTCAGCGGGCCTTCATCGAAAGCGACGGCGCCTGGCGTCTGCTGGGGATACCCTCGGCGTTTGAAATGCGCCCGGACGCCTGCCGCTGGATCTACAAGCACCGGGGCGGTCTGCTCGAAGTGACCGCTACCGCGCCGGACGACAGGCACGAGCTTCGGCTGTCCTTGGCGATCCTGAAAGGTGACCCCGTCCGCTTCTTGATATCGCACCACATCGCCATCAACGGTGACGACGGCAGCTCGGCCGCGCCTGTGCTCTGTGACTGGGAGGGCAGCACCGTATTCGTGCGCGCCGAGCCCGGCAGCGACGTGGGCCGCCGTTTCCCGGACGGGGGCTTCGTCATCGAGCCGACCGACACCACGCGGGTGGAGAAAGCCGGCGGCGACGAAGTGCTGTTCACGGACGGCGTTTCGCGCAGCCAGCCGTTTCTGTGCTTCGTGACCGCGCCCTCGTTGTCTGCGGGTCTGATCCTCCGCGGGCGGCTGGTGGATGCGCCCGCCGGGCAGGCGGGGGCGTTTTGGGATTCCATCGACGCCGGGCTGCGGATCTCCGCGCCCCAGACGAGTCCGCTGGCTCCGGCGGCGGAGCGGGCGGGCGAAATTTCCCCATGGTTCATCCACAACGCGCTGGTGCACTATCTGTCACCGCGCGGGCTGGAACAATACTCCGGCGGCGGCTGGGGCACCCGCGATGTCTGTCAGGGTCCGGTGGAACTGCTGCTCGCCCTCGGCCGCTTCGAACCTGTCCGGGATCTGCTGTGCCGGGTTTTCAGCCAGCAGAACCCCGACGGCGATTGGCCGCAGTGGTTCATGTTCTTCGACCGCGAGCGCAACATCCGCCCGGGCGATTCGCACGGCGACATCGTCTACTGGCCGCTGCTCGCCCTCGCCCAATATTTCTCCGCCACAGGCGACGCGGGTCTGCTGGATGAAGCCCTGCCGTATTTCCATCCGGACGGGGACGACGCGGCTGGAAAGGCAAGCATCCTGCAGCACGTCGATGGCGCCCTGGATCTGATTTCGCGCCGGGTCATCGCCGGCACCGTGCTGGCCGCCTACGGCCACGGCGACTGGAACGACTCCCTGCAGCCGGCCAAGCCCGACATGCGCGAGCGGCTCTGCTCGTCGTGGACTGTGACGCTCAGCTATCAGACCTTTGTCGCCCTGGCGGCCGCCTTCCGGCATCTCGGACTTGCGGATCGTGCCGCCCGATTGGAAATCATGGCCGCCCAAACCCTCGAGGAGTTCCAGCGCATCCTCATCGTGGACAATGTCCTTGCGGGCCTCGCCTATTTCCATGAGGGCGGGAAAACCGACTACCTGCTCCACCCCCGGGATGGCATCACGGGTTTGTCCTACAGTCTGCTGCCGATGATCCACGCCGTCATCAACGACATGTTCTCCCCCAAACAGGCGAAAAAGCATCTGGGCCTGATCCGCAAGCATCTGCTGGGGCCGGACGGGGCGCGTCTGTTCGACCGGCCGATGGCTTATCACGGCGGCCTGCAAACCTATTTCCAGCGGGCCGAGAGCGCCAGCTACTTCGGGCGCGAAATCGGTCTCATGTACACCCACGCCCATCTCCGGTACTGCGAGGCACTCGCCCGCTTCGGCGATGCCGACGGTTTCTTCCGCGCACTCGGCCAGCTCAACCCGATCGCCATCCGCGAGCTCGTCCCCTCCGCCGGCCTGCGCCAGGCGAACTGTTATTACTCGAGTTCCGATGCGGCCTTCGCCGACCGCTACGAGGCCTTCGGTCACTATGACCGGGTGAACCGCGGCGAGGTGACGCTCGAAGGCGGCTGGCGCGTCTACTCCAGCGGCGCCGGCATCGGCGTGCGTCTGATCATGCAGGGCTTCCTCGGTCTCCGTCAGGAAACCGCGTCGCTGGTCATCGACCCTGTCATTCCGCCGGCGCTGGATGGATTGAAGGTGAGCCTGCGCCTGGCCGCTCGCCCCTTCGAGGTTACCTATCATGTCGGGGTGAAGGGATGCGGACCGTTTTCTGTCGAGCTCAACGGCGCGGCCCTCGATTTCACGCGCGAACCCAACCCGTACCGGCCCGGAGCGATCCGGATCGCCATGGAAACCGTCACCGGCGTGATGACCGAAAACACGAACCGCCTCTGCGTGTGGCTTGGTTGAACCGGAAGAGTTAACCACTAAGACACCAAGGACACCAGGACCGCCAAGTTGTTTTTGGCAGACCATTGCGGAGCGCGAATCGGTGCAAACAACGCCTCACGGTGTCACTACAAACGACGCAAACAACAGGAGGTGGTCACGATGATACCGGAAAAGCTGCTGGAAATCATGAAACAGGATGGGGTTGTTGCCATTGCGACGGTGGGAAAGGATGGGCCGCATATGGTCAACACCTGGAACAGCTACATCCGAATATCATCCGACGGACGCGTGTTCATTCCTGCCGGTTACATGCATAAGACAGAGGCTAACATTGCCCACGACCCTCAGGTGTTGATTACGCTGGGAAGCAGCAAGGTTAAGGGCTTGTACGGCCCCGGAGCCGGCTTTTTGATCAAGGGGCGGGCGGCCTTCATAACATCTGGACCTGATTTCGATTTCATGAAAGCCACGTTCGGTTGGATGCGGGCCACCTTGGCCGTTACCATCGATTCGGCCACGCAAACCTGGTGAAGGTGGCCGGTGGCCGGTTCGTGCGCCACCTTCATGGCGTTAGGTGGCATGTGGCCTCCGCCGCGGCTCTGCGGCGCTGCGCGGTCCTGATTGCCATGAAAACCGTCACAGGCCTGATGACGGGAAAGGGGACTTGCCGGAAAGCTGAAAAGGAATCGGGCTTGAAACGGGGTAGGGCGTGTGCTAACTTTCGAGCAATGGTGGAGCACGGAACAACGGTGTTCGTTTTTCTGTGGACGACTATCAGTGAGGCGCATCAAGGGCAATAGGCTTCAAAAAGCTGTTATAAGCCGTCGGTGTTCAACTTAGCCGTTGGTGCTTTTGCATCCGCCGGGACGATCTTGTGTTTGACATGCGTGTCGTTCAGAATCAAATTGGGGAAACATGAGAATGAAGGCTGTCGAACGGCTTCGCACACGTCCAATGATCGTCGTCACGGCTCTGTGCCTTGCCGCGGGGAGCGCACTTCTCGCGGGGTGCACGCGAGACAGCGATCTCCTGTTGCGGTTGGACCAAGAGAAGGAAACGCGGGAAGCCATCCGCGACCGCACGGCACGGCAACACGCCGTGCGGCAAGGGGGTGCCGAAGCTGTGCGGACAGTCTGGGACGCAGAGCGAGGCCGGGTGCTCAGCTTCAGTGGCGGCGATGCCTACTTGCGAATCGCCAAATCGCCGGATTTGGATCTGCAGAAAGGCTTCACTCTGAGCGTGTGGCTTAAGGTCGAGTCATTCGACCGCCAATTGCCAGTATTGGAATGGGAAAAAGAGGGGTGGGGCACGCATCTGTGGCTCAACGTCCATGGCTACCAGTGGCAGCACGGGCCGGCAGGGATAAACCTATGCATCGCGGGCGCTGGACCCGAGAACGTGGTGTCGACCGCCAACCCCGAGCCCAACCGATGGTCACATGTGGCGGTCACTTACGACGCTAGGCAGCATGTCTGCCGCGTGTTTATGAATCATGAGCTCAAGGTCACGAGCACCGTGCCGATGGGCGCCGTGCCTACCTTGACCGACCTCATCGTGGGGGCGAGGCCGGAGATGAAAAACGATGCACGGTTCAAAGGGCTCATGGACGATATTCGCGTCTTCCGACGGCCCCTGACCCCCGAAGAAATCAAGGCGCTCTAGGACAGTTCACCAAGGAGTTCAAACAATGAATAATGAAGCGGTACTCGCTCGATGGCTTATCCTCGTCGCACTCTGTGGCACCCTCGCTACGGATGTTCGCGGCGAAGTCGGCGTGGGGAGCACACGCGAGCAGGTCATTGCCGAGCTGGGCGGGCCCAAGATGTCGATGAGGAACGGTGCGAAGGAATACCTGAAGTTTCGAGACGGCTCGACGGCGACCCTCGAGGGCGGGAAGGTCGTGGAATGCCGGCTCCACAGCGTTCCGGCCGTGACGCCGCCCCCAGCACCGCCCCCAGCACCGCCCCCAGCACCGCCCCCGGCGCCAACCGGCCCGGCCGCACAAGAGGCACAGGTGCGGACGGAGTCAACGGTTCCGGTTGCGGTCCATACGGCTCCTGTCACATCACAGCCGCCTGTGGCAGCGGGTCCGGAGACGGCGGCCACACCCCAGCCCCCAATGGCCGAGGCACAGCGCATCCGACGATCCTACGTGGCGGCAACTTTTGTGGAGGTTATTCCGGGAGGGGTGTTCCGGTACCGGCTGCAGAATGTTTGCGGGAAGGATATCAAGAGTTTCCAGGGCGCGTTCAACCTGTATGACGCGCACGGCGAAAGGCTGGGCGGCAAAAGCCTGACGTTTACCACAAAAGAGGGCTGGCTCAAGAGCGGGGCGACCTATAACGGCGACGCGAGCGTGGACTCGATGACCACAAGCCCCACCGACGGGGCATCTCTGTTAGGGAAACTGCGAAGAGGGCCCGAAAAGATCAGTTTCGTTGTTGAGGCCGATGCCATTGAATTCATGAATGGAACAAAGGAGCCCGCACTGGAAGCTCTCAAGTAGGAAAACGCGCCCAATCAATCAGGCGCCGGAATCTATTGCCCTGACGACGGGATAGAACCTCAGCGGTGAACGGTAGGAACCAGAAAGGCGGCCGGTGGGCCGCCTTCTGGCTTGCGGGGTTGACGTCTGGGGGGCAGACGGGTTTACTAGGCCTGTTTCTTCAGCCACTTGGCCGGCCATTCGTCAGCCGTGAGTTTCTTGCTTCCGCCGCCACCGCCCGCAGGCGGTTTCGCGGCCTTGCCGGCCAGCCTTTCAAGCCGGGGCCATCTCGGTCTTCAGGGAGTCTCGTTAGCTGTGAGGTCGGCACCGTCCGGGCGCGCCCCGAGGTCGCGCGCCACCTTTAGCACGCGTTTACTTTTTCATAACCATCCGAAGATCTCGGATTCTTTGTACCTTTGTGTCGTGGTAACGTCGCTACCGCCTGGTCATGCGTGTTTGCCGAGACGAAGCACAGCGGAGAAGGGCAGACTGGTCACCGCAATGACGGTTCCTGCCGGGCCGAGAGCCGCGTGTGTTCCTTGCTGTGTTTCCGCGGCGATGACTTGCCTGCCCTCCGGCAGCGGCGGCACGATCGTCAGTCCGCCGGGCGGCAAGGCGATGGAGTCTCCGATTGCCACGCGGATCGAATCTTCGTCGTCGGCGCGGATCATGAAATCCAGCGGGCCGTAACGGGTGGGAAGACCGCTCACGGAAAAGCCGTTTTCTTCTGAAATCCAAGTCCACGGCATGCCGGAGGCGAGAACCAGAGAGCTCGAGGCCTCACGTTCCGCAGCGACCATCGAGGCCAGCGCCAGCAGGTATTCCGCGGCGATCCACGTGTGGGGCACGTCGCCGAGGTGGCCCGGTGAGCGCGGGTCACGCCAGGTGATTTCCGGCCATTGGTTCCATGCGCGCGGGCGGCGGTCCGACAGGAAGAACGCCAGCAGCTCATTGGCGATGTCGCGCTTCCCGAGGCGGACAAAGGCGCCGATGATCCGGATCTCGTAGGCGGTGTAGTTGTTCCACGGCATCTCCCCGCGGTGCTTGCGGCGGAAGCCGTCCAGGTAGGTTTCGAGCATCGCGTGCAGCGGCCCTTGCGGCAGGGCGTCCGCGAAATCGAGCATGGCGATCGCGTTGGAGGTCGCGGTGGGATCGAAGTCCGCCCATTCGACCGAGCCCGGGATGTAGGCGAGCCGCTTGTCCGCGATGACCTTTTCGATGGAGCGGAGCAGGTCGGCTTGGAAACGCGCGGCTTCGGACCGCCAGCGACCGGCCTCCTCGGCGAACCCGGCAACTTCGGCGAGATCCGCGGCAGCCTCCAGACCGCGCACACCCCAGAAATCGTCCCAGTAGGAGTGCACGGGATGGGCCAGATAGCCTTCGTGGCTGGCGGATTCCGGCAGCAGGCCGAAACACGCGGCGTGCTCGCCGGACCGGTAATGCGCGGTCATGCGCTCAGTCCGCAGCGCGATCAGATAGCCGGCGGCTTTGCGGGCATGCGGCAGCATGTGTTTCAGGAAGGTCCTGTCGCCGCTGCCGCGGAAAACCTCGCGGACGCCCCAGAGAAACTGGCCGTGGCTGTCGTGCTCGACCAGCCAGTCGATGCCGTCGCGGTCGACCACGCAGGGGATGAAGCCGTCAGCGCGCTGGAACGGCGCATACCAGTTCAGAAACGTGCGCAGAGCTTCTGGTTGCGCGGCTTTGGCGAGCGCCGCGCCCATGATCACGCAGTCGCGGACCCAGGAGCGGGTGTAGCGCCGGGGGCCGGGTTGGATCGCGGGGCCGTCGCGGTTGATCAGGATGTGTCCCGCGGCGGTGCGGAAGCAGTCGAAGGCCGGGGCGGCGCAGGCCGGAACCTGCCATTTCACCGATCCCAGCGTCCTGCGCCAGCGGGCGAGGGCGTTGGCCCGGGCGCCTTTCGCCAGAGCCTTGCTTTTTCCGAAATAGGGGACTGAAACGGTCACCTTGAGGGTCGATTGTCCCGCAGGGAGACTCCAGGCCATCTCAGCCGAGGCGAGGCCGGAGGGGTCATCGATGTGAGGGCTGCGCGGAACATCGCCGGTCGTCAGGGTGGAGGGCACTCCGCCTTCCTCGAATGCGGCCGCGCCCTGCGCGTCCGCGTGCGGGGCGGCGGTGACATCGCGGCCTTCCACGGTCAGGCCGTTCGCGTCGCAGCGGATGTGATGGATGGGGCTGCGTCCGCCGAGATTGCGGAAGGCCTGCCACGGCGGATTCACCTGGAACGGACGGATGGCGATGACCAGGCGGGTTTCCGGCGCGGGCATGAGGCACTCGAGGCGATAGGTGACGTGGAGCGTGAGATCATCGCCTCGGCCATCGACCCACGGGCGGATTTCAAGGCGGATGGTGTCGGATTCCCACGTGACGGACGGCAGGGGCGCGCCGCCTGCGGGCAGCGCGACCGCCGAGCGCACATCCGCCCAGGTGACGGGGCCTTCGCGGGTCAGGATGAACGGTTCCAGCGAGAATCCGGCCTCGTCGGTTTCGACCAGGCCCTCCTCGTTGATCAGCGCGCGGCGTTTTCCCTCGGGACTGCCGACGGGGGTCCAGTAAGATTGCTCGCGCAACCAGTAGCGGGGAAACCACCCGCGCGGGAAGTCGGCGGCGACGGAATGGATGAACTCGTTGGGCGTATGGGTGAAGGCGTCCGGCCGGAGCGTGACGGAGCGCAGCGCTGCGCATGCCGCTTGCTCAAAGGTGACCTTCAGATAGCGCGCTTCGGCGTTGGGCGCAGGAATGTGGGTCAGCGGACCGCGTGCGGACGCGGCCTGATAGAGGGTTCGCCAAACGGTGGCATCATCGGACAGCTCCACCTTGCAGGCGCGCGGCGAAAGCGGCTCCGGCCACCGGATGACGAGCCCTCCGAAGCGTTGGGGCTTCCCAAAGTCCACCTCCCACCAGGGATGGGCGTCATCGGCCGCCGCCCGCCATTCGGATCGGGAGTCCTCGGCGAACGCCGCCTCGGGGGCGCAGCCCGGCTGTTGGCTGGAAGCCCGGACCGCGGCGGGCGTTTGAAGCGTCTGGTCCTCGAAAGACGGGCAGGCGAACTGCATCGTGCCTTTACCGCCCGGGCCGGCGGCGATGACAAACTCGACCGCCTCGATTTCCGAAGGCGCGCCACCGCCGGCGGGCCCCCAGGCGAAGGGAAGGTCGCGTTCGTGGAAGCGGTGGGCGCTCCAAGCGACCGGCGGGGTGAAAGCCTGGCACAGGTGTCGCCAGACGTTCGCCCCGCCCGGCGACGCCACTTTGAACTCAAAGTGGTTCGACAAGCTCGCGCCGCGCAGGCGGAATCCGATCTCAAACGTGGAGGGCAGTTTGAACGCGAGTGTGCGCCGGATGGCCACGAAGCCGCCGCCCTCGTGGAAATCGTAGTCCAGACGCAGGCCGGGCGTCCCGTCTGGAGCTTCGATGCGCGAAAGCTTCCCTTCCGCTTGGCCGGAGGCAACCACCTGCCACCGCGTGAAATCCTCGAACATCGCAGACAATGAATTAGTGATCATTTGCCTGGATTTTAGCAGGGAGAGTGCTTGTATTGCCAGCAGGACTTTCATGTTCAGGGGGCCCTCGCGGAACGCGGTGAAAGCCAGCGGTTAAATTTAGCTGCCGTTTATTCTTTTTCGCCGACTGCGTTCCCTGCACAGAGCAGATCCGCTCGGGCTGGGTTTGGGCAGGCCTTGGTATCGCACCCCGAATTTTGGCCGCTGATCGCTTTCGGGTGCGCCCTCCCGTCAGCCGCCATCCTCGAAAGAACCGGCAGTTGCAGTTGACTCCCCATGCCGCTTGCGAGTAAAATAAACCCAAAATTTCAGATGATGTGTTTGATCTTAATGTGACGAGACAGGCTAAGCAAGGAGTGGTGATTATGAAACAGGCAGTATTCGGTCTCAAGCGGTCATTGGTCGCCTCAGCCGTGGCGCTGGCGGGCGTATGCAGCGTGCAGGCGGCGGGCGGCACGTGGAACAGCACGGCTGCAGGTTCAAACGCCTACTGGACCAACAGTCTCAACTGGAGCTCCTCGCCGTTCCCGGCGACCACCGATACCGCCACCTTCAACAATAGCGGCAACGGGAGGACCACGCTCGACGTCACCGGGCTGAGCCGCATCAAGTACATCACCTTCGACCTGGGCGCGGTCGCCGCGTACACGATCGGCAGCAACGCGGTCAACAGCCAGACGATGGGCATCGACAACGATGGCAACTACAAGATCACCAGTTCGGCGGGTAAGCCCCAGCTGTTCAACGCCGCCATCCAACTCGGTCCCGACACGGCCGGCTACAACTACTATTTCCAGAACGACAGTCCCAGCAACGCGCTGACCTTTGCCGGCAACGTGTTCGGCGCGGCGAGCGGCGGCACAGCCGGCGGCAAAAGCTTGAACGTCAGCGGCGTGGGGAACACGGCGCTGCTCGGCAACGTCACCCGCGGCGGCGCCACCTCGCTGACGATCAACGACAACAGCAGCGGCACCCTGACCTTGTCCGGCTCGAACCTCATCACCACGCTCAACCTGAACGGCGCACCGACCAGCATCGTCGATATCGGCGCCGGCACCACCACGTTCACCAACGCCGGCAGTGACAACATCAAAGCATCCTACGACGCCGTTATCAACGGCTCGGGGGCGCTCATTCTCAGCATCAGCGGCACCACCGACTACGCGAACAACAGCGTGGCCTTCGGCCGCACGCTCGTCATCAACGCGCGGCTCACCGGCAACTCGGGCTTCGAGTTCTACGGCGGCACGGGGACCTTCGGCACGTTCGTGCTGAACGCAACCAACGACTTCCTCCGGGACATCACCCTCAATTCGGCCGGCGCGGTCAGCGTCGCCAGAATCGGCAACAAAGGCTCATTGACCAGCAATCTGGGACAGGGCACTAACATCACGTTTAACGCGAATAACGTGCCCGGCGCGAAACTGGTCTACACCGGCGTCGGCGAAACGAGTGACCGTGTTCTCGTGTTGACCTACAGTGCCATCATCGAGCATGCTGGAACCGGCCTGCTGAAGCTCAACGCTCCGCTCGCGGCGGGATCAAACGTCAAGACCCTCACGCTGCAGGGCTCGACCGCCGGCATCGGCGAAATCGCCGGCATCATCCCGGTCGGCTCTGGCACCACGACCGCGCTCGTGAAAAACGGCAGCGGCATCTGGCGGCTCACGGCCGCGAACGCCTACGCGGGCACGACGACGGTGAACGGCGGCACCCTTGCGCTCGCCGACAGCAACGGCGCGGCCAACGCCTCGACCGGATACACCCTCGCCACCGGCGGCACGCTCCTGCTGGACAACACCGCGACTGCCAACAACACCAACCGTCTCCGCGACGCCAGCACCGTCACCCTCGCCGGCGGCACGCTGTCCTTCTCCAACAGCGGGGGCGCGGCGAACTATGTTGAAAACGCGGGAACCCTCGCCGTCAGCCAGTTCAACAACACGGTCGCCACGGTCCGGGCCGACCCCGGCCAAACCGCGACCCTCCGCTTCTCCGCGCTCGCCCCCGTCCCCGGCGCCACCGTCAACTTCACGGGCGCCGGACTCGGTGAGGACAGCCGCAACCGCATCTACATCACGGCCCAGCCCGACGGCCTGATCGGCTCCTGGGCCACGGTCAACGGCACCAACCTGGCCGCCTACAGCAGCAGCCTGGGCGTCTACGCGGCCAGCGACACCGCCTTTGCCGACATCGCCGCCCGCGGGCCCTCCTCGACCATCGCCAGCAACGCCACCAGCGCGGTGCGCATCAACAGCGACGGCGTCAGCGGCGCCATCGAGTTGAGCGACACGGTCACCCGCATCGGCTCCCTGCGCCAGAACACCCAGACCGACGCCACCGTGAATACCGCCGACAAAACCCTGCAGCTTTCCGACATCTACATCCCTGAGGGCAAGGCGGGGGTCGCCATCGGCGCGGCCGCGAATGACGGCACGCTTTCGGCCGCGGCTTCCGGCGGCGCGCTGGGTCTGGCCAACAGCGGGAACGGCAGCCTGACGGTCAACGCCGTGATCGCCGACAACGGTCCGGCGTCGTCGCTCGCCAAGTCCGGCAGCGGCACGGTCATCCTCGCGGGATCGAACACCTTCTCCGGCGCGACCCTGGTCAACGACGGGCTGCTGACGCTGGCCAACAGCGACGCGCTGCAGAACAGCACGCTGACCGTCCTGACGGGCAATGTGGGCTTTGACAACGCGGTCGCCAGCCACGCCTTCACGCTGGGAGGACTTTCGGGCGCCTTCGATGCCGCGCTCAACGATAGCGCGGCGGCCCCGGTGGCGCTCGCGGTCGGTAAAAACAACGCCAGCACCACCCACATCGGCAACCTCACCGGCGGCGGCAGCCTGACCAAGATCGGCAGCGGCACACTGACGCTTTCCGGCACCAACGCGTTCCTCGGCGGTCTGACGGTGAGTGCGGGCACGCTGATAACCAGCAACAACTGCGGCCTCGGCTGGGGCCCTGTCGTCAACAACGGCACGCTCAACCTGACCGCGGGCGCGGTCACCTACACCGGTCTCTCGAACAGCCTGAGCGGCGCGGGCACGGTCAATGTGACGCTCGGCACGGGAAGCGGGCAGGCCTCGTTCAACGGCAATTACTCCGGTTTCACCGGCATCTGGAATCTCGGCATCGGCGCGGCCAACGGCGCGGGCAAAGCCCAGATGAACGGGCTGGACAACGGCGCGGCGACCATCAACGTCCTGTCCAACGCGACGCTGATGTGCAACAGTCTCGGCACGCATAACGCCGCGCTCGTCCTCAAGGGCGGCGACACCGGCGAGGGTTACGGGCAGCTCCGCCTCGAGGCCAACGCCACGTGGGCCGGCCCCGTCACCATCGCCGGCCCCATCACGACCACCGGCGACGGGCTGTTCGGCAGCACGACGGGCACGGGTACGGTCGCCGGCGTCATCAGCGATCTCGACAGCGCGCGCCCCGTCGGCAAGCTCGGCGGCGGCATTCTCGTCTTCTCCAACACCAACACCTATAAGGGCCAGACCTGGATCCGCGCCGGAACCCTGGCCGCCAACTCCATCAAGGATCTGGGCCAGGCCAGCGCGCTGGGCGCCCCAACCACGCTCGCCGACGGCACCCTCAAGATCGGCGACGGCGGCACCGGCGCGACGCTCTCCTACTTCGGCGCGGGCGATGTTTCCGAGCGCGTGATCGAGCTGTCGGGCACCAGCGGCGGCGCGACGCTCGACATCGCCGGCAGCGGTCTGCTCAAGTTCACCAGCGCCCTGACCACATCCGGCACGGGAGTCAAGTCCCTCACCCTGCAAGGCTCCTCGGCGGGCAGCGGAGAGCTGGCCGGCGTGCTGGATAACGGCGGCAGCGGCAGAACCAACGCCCTGGTCAAGAACGGCTCGGGCACCTGGACGCTCTCCAACGCCAACACCTTCAGCGGCGGCACGACGATCAACGGCGGCCGGCTGGTGGCGGCCCATCCCAACGCGCTGGGCACCGGCATGGTGTCGATCGCCGGCAACAACATCAGCACCCTGGACCTGTCGAACGACGGCGGCGTCGGCGAAACCGCCTATCCCCTCACGATGGGCGCGGGTTCGGTGGCTGCGGTCGCGTCCGGCCGCGCCACCGGCGGCGAGGCCATCAACCACAGACTGGGAGCGATGGCACTCAGCACGGTCACCCTGAACATCACCAACGGCGCGAACGTGACCAGCGGCACGCCCTCCGTCACGGCGGATTCGCTGAATCTCAGCGCGGGCGGCGGTGGCGCCACCATCCTGGTTCCGACGACCGCCAACCTCTCGCTCGGTACGGTCGCGATCCTGTCCAGCGGGGGCAACGCCAAATCGGTCCAGCTCGACGGCACCAGCAGCGGCAACGCGATCACGGGGCCGGTCAGCAACGGCTTGAACACGGTCTCCCTGACCAAATCCAACACCAGCACCTGGACGCTCTACGGCTCGAACATCTTCACCGGCGCGACCGCCGTCAACGGCGGCAAACTCGTGCTGGCGGGCACCAACGGCGCGCTGCTCGGCTCAAGCGGCATCACGGTCTCGCTCAACGCGGCGCTCGTGCTGGATAACAGCGCGCTCACCAATAACAGCAACCGCATCGGCGATGCCGTGCCGGTCGCCCTCAACGGCGGTGTCCTGAACTTCTCGCACACGGCGGACGCGTCGCATTACGGCGAGACCGTTGGCGCGCTCACACTCGGCAGCGCCTCCAACGCCGTCAGCGCGTCGCAGGCCGCCGAAGGTTACACCTCCGCCGTGACCTTTGCCTCGCTGACGCGCAGCGCGGCAGCGACGGTCAGCTTCGCGGGCACGGAGCTCGGCCTGAACGAACGTAACCAGATCCGCTTTGCCGCGATTCCTCCCCTGGTCAACGGACTCATCGGCCCTTGGGCGACCGTCAACGGCACCGATCTCGCCGGCTATGGCACCTATGGCGTCACGGTCTTTACGAACTACAACGACCTCGCCGCCCGTGGAACCGGAGGTCCGGACTCGATCATTCCCGACAACGCGGCGCTCAACAACCGCATTAACGTGCCTGGCGACAGCGGCCCGATCACGCTTGCGACCTCGCCGGTGAGCAGCATGAACACCCTGCTGCAGAACACGGACACGGCCGCCGAAGTCACCACCACCGGCACGCTGATGCGGGCTTCAGCCGTCCTGATCGGCGCGGGCAAGGCGTCTCTCAACATCGGTTCGGCCGAAGGCGACGGAGCTCTCTCCGCGCGCGCCGGTGACAGCGAGCTGATTCTGGCCAACAACAGCGCCGGTTCCGTCCTGACCGTCAACGCCCCGATCACCAACAGCATTGCGCTCGCTCTCACAAAACTGGGTGTCGGCAAAGTCCTGCTCACGGGCTCCAATACCTACTCGGGAGTGACGGCGATCAATGAAGGCGTTCTGGAGTTCGGAAGCAGTTCTGCCCAGAGGTTAAGCGGCGCGATCAGCGGCGCAGGGACGCTCACCAAGAGCGGCACAAACCTGCTCCACCTGATGGCCGTCAACACTTACACCGGGCCCACCTACATCAATCAGGGCATCCTGCGAGTGAACGAGAACACCACCTTCGGCACGGCTGCCGGCGGTGTCTTCATCGCCGACGGCGCCACGCTCAATCTGGGGTGCACTCCCGATGTGGGAGGCACGCGCAATAAGGAAGGACTCAACCTGAGTGCCGAACTCTTCACCATTAGCGGCGCCGGCTATGACGGCTCCGGCGCGATCATCAACGTCTCCACGACGACGCAGATGAACGCCATGAGCAAGATCGCTCTCTCCGGCAACGCGACGGTGGGCGGCACCCAAAGGTGGGACCTCCGCAACGGGCCACTGGCCTTGAACGGCAACACCCTCACGAAGACCGGCGTCAACGAGATCGCGATCGTCAACGAGGCCATCACTCCCGGCGCGGGCCATTTTGTGGTCAACCAGGGGCTGCTGCGCTTCGAGACGACCACCATCGCCAACGGAACGGCGGCCAATACGGTCACGGTCAACAGCGGCGGGATTTTCGAACTTTACGAATTCTTCCCGTCCGTGCCCATGTACTCGCTCATCCTCAACGAGGGCGCGTTCTTCCGCGGCTCGGCAGGGGCCAACAAGCCCGCCACCAATTTAAACGTCTGGGCCGGACCGGTGACGCTGAATGGCCGCGCTTATTTCAACGGCAATCAGTCTCCCGTCAACTGGACCGTCACCGGCGACATATCCGGTACCGGCACGCTCGTCAAAGCGGGCAACAGCGGCGCGACCCTGTGGCTGATGGGCACCAACAACACCTACAGCGGCGGTACGATCATCAGCAACGGCGTGCTCTACGCCCGGGTCCCCAGCTCGCTGCCCGGTTCCAATTCGGGCAGTGTCACTGTGGCCGGTGGAGGCACGCTGATGGTGCCGGCCGGGGACGGCACCCTGTCGGGGTGGACCTCTGACCAGATACATGCGCTGTACGACGCGAACGCCTTCACGACCAACACCGCCACACTGGGCATCGACACCGCGCTGACTGGGCTCACCTATGCCGACAGCTTGGCCAAGCCCATGGCGCTGCTGAAGCAGGGCGCCAACACGCTCACGCTCGCCGGCACCAACACCTTCACAGGCGCGCTCACCGTCAACGGCGGCGAGCTCGTCATGAACGGTTCGGCCAACCACGCGATCGGCGCCGTCACGATCGGCAACGCCTCGCTGCTGCTGACCAACGACGCCGCCCTTTACGTGTATGTCACGAACAACAACACCTATGTCGGCAATGGCGCCTCCGATTTCGGCCGGCTGACCCTGGCGGGCAACGCAGCCTGGTCCTCGTTCCTCGGGACTCAGACCGTCGCTTCAGGGACGATGTACGTCGGCTACAACGGCCGCGGCGTCCTCACTGTCCAAGACAACGCCATCCTCACCAACAAGCTCATCTTAGGGTACGCGACGACTAGCCACGGCGCCGTCTACCAGCGCGGCAACGGTTTCGTGCAAAACTGGGGCGGCCAGAGCAATGACGGCAGGATTGGCGAG
Source organism: Verrucomicrobiota bacterium (assembly GCA_023269675.1). Taxonomy (GTDB): domain Bacteria; phylum Verrucomicrobiota; class Kiritimatiellia; order RFP12; family UBA1067; genus JAHFSX01. The sequence goes on along the minus strand of JAHFSX010000029.1, from coordinate 61,222 downwards.
AACGGGTACGGCTACTATGAGCAAAGCGGCGGCACCATGACGAACAACGGCTATTTCCAGTTGGGCGTCAATCCCGCGAGCGTCGGCGTCCTGTCGCAATCCGGAGGCACCTTCCGGATGAGCAACAGGTACGGCGGCGCGCTCGGCATCAGCCGCGGCGGAACCGGTGTCGTCTACGTGGCGGGCGGCAGGTTCGAATCCTTCATTACCGTAAACGTCGGCGAGTTATCGGGCAGCGGCTACCTGCGCGGCTTTGCCGAGTTCACGGTGGCCGGCACAGGCGACGCGCTGGTGACCGGAAACCTCAACATCGCCGACCGCACCAACATGTTTGCGACTGTCAACCTCAACGGCGGCACGCTCACCGCCAACACGCTGACGAGAAATGCCCGCGCCGGATCGCTCGCGCTCGTTAACTTCGACGGCGGCACCTTCCGTGCCCGTCAGGCCGGCAACCTGTTCGGTGCTGGCGCGAGCACCCTGGACTTCGTCAACATCTACCCGGGAGGCGCGACCTTCGACACCACCAACCTCGCGTGCACGGCGAACGCGAACCTGCTCGCCCCGGCCGGCAACGGAGTGGCCGGCATCTCGATCACGCCGCGCGGCGGTTACATCGGGCCTCCTTTCGTCACCATCGCGGGCGGCGACGGCACAGGCGCGACCGCCGTCGCGCAGTTCGACTCGGCCAACGGGACCGTCACCGGCGTCATCATGACCAGTCACGGGTTCGGTTACACGAGTTTGCCGTCCGTGACCCTCTCCGGCGGCGGGACCAACCTCCAGACCGCCGTCACGGGCATCACCCTCGCGCCCAACACGGGCGGCGGCCTCACCAAGCAGGGCACCGGCACGCTGACGCTGGGCGGCACCAACACCTACGGCGGAACGACGACGATCAGCAACGGCATCCTGAAGCTGGGCAACGCGTTGGCGCTGCCCTCGAACACGCAGGTCGTCCTTGCCGGCGGCACCCTTGACCTGAACGGGTTCACCGTCACGAACGCGGTCACCGGAAACGGTATCATTACGAATGGCACCTTGCTGGCTGAGATCTCGCCGGCGGGCACGAATGTCATCGGCACCGACACCTTCACCCTGAAAAGCTCAACCTTGAAAGGCACCTATCTGGCCGATGTAGCCGCGGACGGCTCTTCCGACCTCCTCAGCGTGCAGGGTAACCTTGACCTGTCCAACCTGACCTTGCAGCTCGTGAACCCCGCGCTGCTGAACAGCAGCCTGACGTACACGATCGTGTCGGGCACGGGCTCGCGGACCGGCACATTTGTTTCCGCCAATCTTCCGGACAGCCGCTGGCATGTCCTGTGCGGGGCCGACGGCACGGTGAAGCTCGTCTATGTCGACGGCACGCTGATCATGCTCAAGTAGCCGGAATGTGGCACGCCCATCCTTGGGCGTGCGTATGAGCTGATCGTATTCGGAGGACACCCACGTGAAACCGGTCGCACGGGAACAGAGGAACGACTTCATCGCGGCCTGCCACGCGGCGGCGGAGCGCGGACTGCTGCGCTGCAGCAGCGGCAACCTGTCGTGGCGCGTCGGCGACGGGCGCATGCTCGTCACGCGCACGCGCAGCTGGCTGGGACGGCTGACCGACGCCGACATCGCGGTCTGTGCGATCGCGGACGGCACCTCGCTCAACGGCGTGCGGCCGACCGTGGAGGTGCGTTTCCACGCGGGCATCCTGCGGGCGCGGCCCGACGTGAACGTGGTGTTTCACTACCAGTCGCCCTGCGCCACCGCGCTGGCGTGCCGGAAGCGGCGCAACTTGAACTATGACGTGATCGCGGAGATCCCGCTCTACATCGGGCCGGTCGGACAGGTGCCGTACCTGCCGCCGGGCTCGGCCGAGCTCGCGGACGCGGTGACCGAGGCCATGACCGGCCACGACCTGGCGATGATGATGAACCACGGGCAGGTCACGGCGGCGCGCGATTTCGACCACGCCATCCAGAACGCCGAGTTCTTTGAATTGGCGTGCCAGATCCTGCTCGCGTCCGGCCGTGACGTGAGACCGCTTCCCCCGAAAGCGGTGCGGCAGCTGCTCGCGCTGCGGGCGCGGCAGGGCGGGACGGGGGCGTAAGGGGCCGTTCCCCATGCGCACGGATGCGCATGGCACATTCCCGGAGTGTGGCACGCCCATCCTTGGGCGCGCGCGAAGACCCGGGGCAAGAGGGGACTCATCTTGGCGATTCTGAGGGTCAACATGCGGAGCTTAAAGCACATGAACACGCGTTTAATATCGTCTTTTCAAATGGCGCTGGTTGGCGCAGGGCTGCTGGCGGGCGGGGGTGCCTGGGCGGCGGAAATCCCGGAGATGCCGGCGTTCGGCGCGAACGCCCGGATCCTGTTCCAGGGCGACTCGATCACCGACGGCAACCGCGGTCGCAGCGCGGACCCCAACCACATCCTCGGGCACGGCTACTGCTTCATCATCGCCGCGCAATACGGGGCGCGGTTTCCGGAGCGGGCGCTGACGTTCATGAACCGGGGCGTCAGCGGCAATACCGTCTCCAACCTGCAGGCGCGCTGGCAGAAGGACACGCTGGAGCTCAAGCCGGACGTGCTCAGCATCCTGATCGGTATCAACGACGGCAGCCGCGTGCCGCTGGCGCAGTACGAACAGGTGTATGACCGGCTGCTGACGGAGACGAAGGCCGCGCAGCCGGAGGTCAGGTTCGTGCTCTGCGAGCCCTTTTATCTGCCCAGGGGCGGACACCGGGAGGGCGACGCGCGCGATCAGGACGTCAAGCAGCGCCAGGCGATCGTGGCGCGGCTGGCGGAGAAGCATCATGCGGCGCTGGTGCGTTTCCAGCACGTCTTCGACGAGGCCTGCCTGCGCGCGCCCGCCGAATACTGGATTTGGGACAGCGTGCATCCGACTTATTCCGGCCATCAGCTCATGGCGGACGAGTGGGTCAAGACGGTCAGCGCTTTTTACAAGTGATCGGCAGCAGCCGCGGCGGCTCGACAGAGTCTCGGCTCTCCCGTTCCACCTGAACGGGTGCGGGCGATGGAGGGCGAGTGTTCTCACGAGCCGCAAAGGGGCAGACAAGGGAGAATGAGTATGGCGAAGATCAGTCGGCGCGGGTTCCTCGGTTCGGCGGGTGTGGCGGCGGGGGCTTATGTGCTGCCGCGCTTCGCGATCGGGAATCCCGAGACCGCGGGCAGCCGGCGGCTGAACGTGGCGGTGGTGGGGGTGAGCGGCATGGGCGGCTACGCGACGGACCAGGCCGCCAAGGAGCACATGGTCGCGCTGTGCGACGTGGACGACGTGCGGGCCGCGGGGGCCTTCAAGAAGTATCCCGACGTGCCGCGCTTCAAGGATTTTCGTGTGATGCTGGACAAGCTGGGCAAGGAGATCGACGCGGTTTCGGTCTCCACGCCGGACCACACGCACTTCGCCGCGGCCATGGCCGCCATGGAGCGCGGCAAGCACGTGTTCGTGCAGAAGCCGCTGGCGCACAACATCTGGCAGGTGCGCACCCTCGCCAAGGCGGCCAAGCATTACGGGGTCATCACGCAGATGGGCAACCAGGGCCACACCTTTCCCGGCATGCGCCGCATCAAGGAGTGGGTCGACGCGGACGTGATCGGCGAGGTCCGCGAGGTGATCACCTGGACGGACCGCCCGAACCCGCCGTGGTTCATTCCGCCTAAGGCTTATCCCATCGCGACGGGGCCCGCGCCCGCGACGCTCGATTGGGACGTGTGGCAGGGCCCGACGGCGGCGCGTCCCTACAGCGCGGAGTATGTGCCGGTGAAGTGGCGCGGCTGGTGGGACTACGGCTGCGGGCCGCTGGGCGACATCGGCTGCCACACGTTCGACGCGCCGTTCTGGGCGTTGGGGCTGGGCGCGCCAGACAAGGTCGAAGTGGAACGCAGGGAGCCGCCCTGCCCGGGCTTCATCTCCATGAGCTCGGTCGTGACCTATCATTTCCCCGCGCGCGGGGCGAAGCCGCCGGTGGTGCTGAAGTGGTACGAGCGGGAGCGCGAAGTGCCCAAGCCGAAGCGCTGGGACGAGGGGAGCGCGCTCGACAAGGAGGGCGGCATGTACATGGAGGGCACGAAGGAGACGCTTTACGCGGCCGGCATGCGCCCGACCAGCCCGCAGCTCAAGCCCAACGCGCGCTTCATGGAGCTGAAGCCGGCGCTGACCAAGATCGCGCGCCTGCCGGATGTCGGCAACGGACCGATCGAGGAGTGGACCCGCGCGATCAAGGGCGAGGGGCCGATGCCCGGCTCGCATTTCGAATACGCCGCGCCGCTGACCGAGATGGTGCTCCTGGGCGCGCTGGCGCAGCGCACCGGCCAGACCCTCGAGTGGGACGCCGCGGCCATGAAGGTCAAGGGCATGCCCGAGCTCGACGCCCTGATCCGCGAGCCCGCCCGCGAGGGCTGGCGCTATGGCGAGACGCTCTAACGATTCCCGTATCCGGAGCCGGAATCCGGTCGTCAGAGGGGAGCCTGCGGCGGGGTGCGGATCATCGCGCCGACCCTGCGCAGGGTCTGCACGTCGATGTCGCGTAATTTGCCGGCGTAGTTAGGGCCGACGTCGATGGAGAAGATATTGCCGTACTGGACCGCGCCGAGGTAGTCGCTGTAGAGTTTCTCCGGCGGGAGGCAGAGCCCGTCGTGCTCGGGCAGCGAGTAGAACCACATCGCGCCGCCTTTGTGGGGCGGGAGGATCGGGTAGGTGAACTCGGCGAGCAGATAGCTCTGGGCGGGCGCGTCGCGCATGTGCGGGCCGGCCGCCGCGTGGTCGGCGAGGGGGCCGGGCCGGCCCATCTCGCCGATGCGGATGTCCGCGCCCTGCTGGTCGCCGTGGTTGAAGCCCACGAAGCAGCCGGGCTGGAGCGACTTGCAGAGGGAGAGGAACTCCGCGTGCGACAGGCCGCCGGTGCCGGCGGCATGGTCGATCCAGAGGTATTCGACGGTGCCGTAGCCCGTCAGCAGTTCCGTCAGCTGGGCCTTCTCCTTCTCGGCATCCAGTCCCGAGCCGCCGCCTTTGCCGTCCTTCGCGCCTGGCCAGGCCCAGTCCCCTTCGGAGAAGTAGAGCGCGAGCTTGACGCCTTGCTTGTCGCAGGACTTGCGGAGTTCCGCCAGCACATCCCGGCCGAGCGGGGCTTTAGTGACTTTGCGGTCGGTGGTCTTCGTGTCCCACAGGCAGAAGCCGTCATGGTGTTTAGCGAGGAAGAGGATGTAGCCCATGCCCGCCTCACGGGCGGTGCGCGCCCACTGGTCGGTGTCGCAATCCGTGGCCCTGAAGAACGCGACGTCGCTGACGCCGGGCGTCCACTCCTTGCCTGAGAAGGTGCTGAACGACCAGCAGACGAACAGGCCCCACTTGAGGCTTTTCAGCTCCTCCGCCCGCTGCCGCATGTCGACGGGCGCGGCTTGTCCAAGGGCGTGCCAGACGGTCGACAGGCCGATCAGTGCCGTGAGTAACGTTTTTTTCATACGGGTATTTCAGGGGTGTGTTGCGCCTTCGCGAGGATGGGAGACACTCTAGGACGGGCAGGTCCGAGTGTCAAGGGCGTTCCTGACGGGAAAGGATGGATCCGGGGCGTCGCTGACGGAGGCCTCAGGGCATGAGGTACGGATTAGGAGTCAGCAGTTGGTTCAATTCCGCTATGCTCCATGTCACGAGAAGACGTGAAGATCCGTGGGGGGTGTTCAGGAAACGCTTGATCTCCGCGATCGGTTATGCGACTTTACAGGGAACACTGACGGAGGCTGGAAAGCATGCGGTTCGCGGGGGACAAAGAGGCGGCGGACGAGGCGGTCCGGTTGGGTGAAACAGGCGATCCAAAGGCAGTGGACGCGCTTGGGTCGTTGCTCAAGCACCCTTCGCCGAACGTGCGTCGTCTTGCAGCCTCAGCCATCGGCAAGCTGGCGGGGAAAGCGGATGCCGGACAGGCGGTTGTGTTGCTGCAGGCATGTCTGTGCGACGCTCACCCGCAGGTGCGGCAGTACGCCGTTAAGGCACTGTCCGCCTATGGCACAAAGGCGGAAGCGGCACTCACGGACCTGCTCGACATGACGCAGAACGCGGAAGAGACCGATTACAACCGGCGCGATGCCGCGAAGGCGCTGGGCATTATTCAAGAAGCGCTTACAAACGTGGCAGCAGCCACGACGCCGGCCTGCCAGAAGTGCGGGCGCGAGGTTTTGCCAGACGAGGCGGCTCGTGCCCAAAAGGCTTTTCAGCGGATATACTGTGACCATTGCTTTGATGAGGTCTTTCTGGCACGGCGCAACTGGGAGACGCAGGTCGAACTGCATAAGACGATTCAGGCGGCGGACGGTACGGTCGTGCAGTCGGATGGCGAGCGGATCATCGCAGAGTTTCTGGCGAGGCACGGCATCCCGTACCGCTACGACAACCGATTCCGAATCATCAAGGGCTACGCGATCAGACCGGATTTCTATCTTCCGGAGGCCGACCTCTATATCGAGTACTGGGGCATGGAGGACAATCTCGACTACCAGATCGGCATGCTCGAAAAGAAGAAGCTCTACCAGCAGGCAGGCAAGCGGCTGGCGTCTTTCTATCGCCATGAAAAGGCGGATCTTCAGGGCCTGCTGCGCGAGCGGCTGGGGCACCATATCAGGTTTGAAAAGGACGAGGGTGAAGCAGAGCGGAACCGGAGTCGATAAAACGGTTTTGTTCAGCAGAAAAGGTAGCAAATGAAGAAAACGATGATGATGGCCATTGGTCTCTGCGCAGCGAGCCTTTGCGCGGCGACGTACACTCACGATGTCAATGTGGCCGAGGAGTTCCGTGCGCGCGACGGGCTGCCGAATGTCTTCGCGAAGCTGAAGGCCGGCGAGCCGGTGCGCGTCGCCTATCTGGGCGGCAGCATCACCGCGGCGGCGGGGTGGCGGCCGAAGACGCTGGCGTGGTTCAAGGCGCAGTATCCCAAGGCGGAGGTCATCGAGATTAATCCGGCCATCTCCGGCACCGGTTCCGACTACAGCGCCTGCCGCCTGCAGAGCGACGTGCTGGTTCAGAAGCCGGACCTGGTCTTCCTCGAGTGCCGCGTCAACGGCGGCGGAGGCTACGAGGCGAAGTCGGTGGAGGGCGTCGTGAGGCACGTCTGGAAAGACAACCCCAAGACGGACATCTGCTTCGTCTACACCGTCGGCCACTGGATGCTGAAGGATCTGCAGGCGGGGAAGCCCCCCGCCTTCGGGTCGGTCATGGAGAAGGTCGCCAACGCGTACGGCCTTCCGAGCATCGACCTCGGCGTCGAGATCGCGCAGCGCGAAAAGGCGGGCACGCTGATTTTCAAGGGCGACGCGCCGGTGGAGGGCAAGCTGGTCTTCTCGAAGGACGGCGTGCACCCCGGCGACGAGGGCCACGCGGTCTACTGCGAGGTCATCGCGCGCTCGATGCTGAAGATGGCGGCGCTCGGCGCGGCCCAGGCACATGCGCTGCCGCCGCCGCTGGAGGCCGCGAATTGGGAGGTCGCGACGCTGCTGCCGGTCACGAACGCGCTGCTGAGCGCGGGCTGGACGCCGGTCGATGTGGACAAGGATCCCGTCTACACCGAGAGCCGCGGCCGCACGCACGCGATGCTGCGCGGCGCGGTGAAGTGCGGCCAGGCGGGCGCGAGCGTCACGGTCACCTGGAACGGCACGGTCGTCGGCGTCAGCGACATCCCGTACGGCGGGACGAGCGTGCTGGAGGCGGTGGTGGATGGCGGCGCCCCCATTGTCGCGGAGCGCGCGCAGAAAGAGAAAACCCGGCACGCGCGCTTCTGGTATCTGCCGGAGCAGGCGCCGGGAAAGCACACCGTCACGTTCACCGTGAAGACGCTCCCGGCGGGGCAGTCGTTTTATCTGGGACAGTTCCTGATCGTCGGCACGCTGGCGAAGTGACGGGACGGCAGCGGGGAGGCCTTTGAATGAACCTGCGGATGCTGACGATGTTCTGGGCGCTAGGGGCCGTGGCTGCGGCCGCGGCTGTGGACGGACTGCGGATGCCGGCGGACGTGGAGCAGGTGATCTTCGTCAAGCGGTTCACCTACAGCTCGAACCACTACTACACCGAATTCATCAACAGCCGGTGGCTGCCGGGAGGGAACCTGTGCGTGTTGGATCTGAAGACGCGGCAGGTGCGCGAACTGGTGCCGGAGATGGCCACGGGCGTCTTCGAGCGTTACGACCTTTCCTTCGACGCGAAGCGCGTGGTCTTCGCCTGGAAGCGGGGGCCGCAGGACGGCTACCGCATCTACGAGGTCAACGTCGACGGCACGGGGCTGCGGCAGATGACCTTCCCGCAGGCGGACGAGGCCGAGCTGGAGCGCGCCTACCGGGTGGAACCCGGCTACCCCCACGGCACGGACGACCTGTGCCCGTGCTATCTGCCGGACGGCGGGATCGTCTTCATCTCCACGCGCTGCCAGTACGGCATCCTCTGCGACGGGGCGGACAACTTCACGACCACGGTGCTCTACCGGATGGACGGCGACGGGAAGGGGCTTGCCAAGCTCAGCAACAGTTCGGTCAGCGAGACCGGCCCCTCCCTGCTGCCTGACGGCCGTGTGCTCTACACGCGCTGGGAATACGTCGACAAGGGGGCGGTCAGCGTGAAGGGGCTGTGGGCCATGCGGCCTGACGGCACGGCGTCGGCCGAGATCTACGGCAACGACGTCGCGCTGCCGCCGACCCTCAACTTCGGGCGCGTGATCCCGGGCCAGCCGCACGGCTATGTGGTCATGGGCGTGCCGCATTATCCGCAGAACAACGTGGGAACCGTGATCCGGCTGGATCTGTCCAAGCCGATCCGCACGCGCGAGCCGATGACCTGGATGACGCCGTACGTCGATATCCGGGGTGAGGGCGGATTTGATTTCGAAGGGCAAGGCGGCGCCTGGCACAAGGACGCGAAGGGTCAAGGGTCGCTTTTCGCGGACGCGTATCCGCTTTCCGCCGAGCTCTTTCTCGTCGCGCACAAGCCGGCGGGTCCGCCGTGGAACGATCCCGCAGGTTACGGCCTGTACCTGCTCGTCGGAGCCGGCGCGGTTCAAGAGCTCTACCGCGATCCCGCGATCTCCTGCTGGCGCCCGATGCCGCTCCGGCCGCGACCGGTGCCGCCGGTGCCGGTCTCGCCCGTGAATCCGGAGCTGGCCGCCCGCAACGAGGCGGCCTGCATGGTGGCGGACGTCTATCACGGCCTGGAGGGCGTGCCGCGCGGCACAGTCAAGTACCTGCGCATCCTCGAGCAGGTGCCGCGCCCGTGGGCCGCGAAGTTCAAAGGCGACAGCGACGAGTATGACCAGCAGCACATCGTGATCACCAAAGACACGCACCTGGGGCTCAAGGTCCAGCACGGCATCGTGCCGGTGGAGGCGGACGGGTCGGCGCATTTCGTGGTACCCGCCGACGCCAACATCATCCTGCAGGCGCTGGACGGGAACTGCCTGGCGGTCCAGACCGAGCGCACCTTCGTCAACTACCGTCCCGGCGAGGTCCGCGCGTGCATCGGCTGCCACGAGACGCCCGAGAGCGCGATGCGGCCGAGCGGCGCGGCGCGCGAGAACCGGCTGGCTTTCGGCCGCGCGCCCTCGCGCCCCGGGCCGCAGCCGGGCGAGGCCCTCGGCCAGAGGCCGCTGCATTATCCGGTAGACGTGCAGCCGCTTTTCGACCGCCACTGCGTGTCGTGTCACGGCGGCGGCGAGAAGGCCGCGGGAGGGCTCGATCTGCGCGGCACGCCGACGCAGAAGTTCAGCGTCTCCTACGAGGCGTTGGTGCCCGAGCGGCGCAAGGGGTTTCATGACCGCGGACTGCTGGGGCTGGTGGTTGGCGAGAACCATCCCAAGACCGGCCACGTGGAATACCTTCCGGCCTATGCGCTGGGCGCCCGCTCCAGCGTGCTGGGCGCGATGCTCAGCCGCGGCAAGATCGCGCTGGCCGATCCCGCGCAGCAGGCGCGGGCGGAGCGGCTGGCCAGAAAGCATGCGGACGTGGTCGCTCAGCTGAAGGACGAAGAGATGCTGCCGCTCATGAACTGGATCGACACCAACTGCCAGTATTACGGCAGCTATTGGGGCCGCCGCGACCTGAGCCACAAGGATGCGCCGGATTTCAGAAGAGTGCCGACCTTCGAGGAGGCGCGCGGCACACGCGCGCCGGCGTGGGTCGCGGTCAGGCCCTTACGTTCCGGCTAGCGCAGCATGATCACCGTCGCGGCGGAGGGGGGCCACGCGCTCTTCAGGTAGCCGGCGCCGGACAGGTAGGGCGAGAGGTTGCCCTGGCCATAGACGCCCGCCGCCTTGGGCTTGCCGTTGATGTAGACGGCATGGACCGTCTGGGTGCCGGTGAAGTCGAGCTGGTTGGTGGCGCCGGCCGCCAGGTAGAGATCGGCTGCCGGGGAGAGGCTGGTCGCGCCTGTCAGCCGCAGCGTGCCGTTGCTCACGACGGTCGCGCCGGTGTAGGTGTTTGTGCCGGCAAGGACCAGCGTGCCGCCGCCGGTTTTGACCAGCGGCGCGCCGCCGTTGAACTGGCCCAGATTCATCAGCGTGCCGGACCGCGCGCTGAGGACATCGATGCGCTGGGTCGCCGGGCCGATCGCATGGCCGGTCATGTCCAGCGTGCCTCCGTCAAGGGTGATGGTGCTGGTGCTGTTGCTGCCGGCGTCGCGGATGTCGGCGTTGGAGCTGAAGGTGCCGCCGTTCAGATTGAGGGTGCCGCTGGCGGAACCGCCTCCGGCCTGGGAGGCGAGCGTGAAGGAGCCTCCGGAGAGCACGGTGAACACGCCGCCGCTGACCGTCAGCGTGGCCGTGGCCGCCCCGGTGCTGATGCCGCTCTTGGCCGCCATCGTGACGTTGCTCGCGTGAAAGGTTCCGCTGTCGAAATAGAGGCGGCCGATGGTGCCTCCGGCATAGGCCGTGGTGGTGCTGTCCTCCTTGCCGAGAGTCACCGTGCCTGCGGTGACGGCGGCCGCATGACCCCGCAGGTCGAGGGTGCCGGTGGGCGTGCCGGCGGTGCCGGTGCCGGTTTTGCCGCCGATGAGGAAGTCGGCCGCCGGCCCGGCCTTGCCACCGATGGTCACGCTGCCGGGGCTGCCGGCGGCCTGCGAGGCGAACTTGAGGGTTCCGCTTGTTTTGGACAGGCCGATATTGACCGCGTTCGCCGAGATGACGTTGGTGCCGGCGCCGAGGATGACCGTGCCCAGGCCGGGATTGCCGCCGTTGGAGTGGCCGATCTGTATGGTTGTGGCGGTGATCGTGTTGCTGGTGTTGGAAAGCGTCAGCAGGCCTGTGGCGGTCAGGCCGAACCCGACGCGCAATTCGTTGAGCGCGTTGGCCGCGCTGCCGAGCGTCACGCTGGCAAGCCCGGAGAGGTCAAGCGTGCCGGCGCTGCCGTAATTTTGGCTGGCCTGGGCTTTGCCGATGGTGACGTTCGCGGCGGCGTTAGCGACGACCAAGGCGCCACCGCCCGTCATCCGGACGTGGGTGAAGCTGTTGGTGCCGGAGTCGGCGCCCACGAGGAGTCCGCCGGACCCGTTGACGGTCAGCGTCTGGCCGGGTGCGATGGAGACGACGTTGGTCAAGGCCGCGTTGGTGCTGGCCGCCGTGAGGCTGGCGAGGGTCTGGCTGAAGCTGTTGAGGGCGAGGTTGCCCGCGCCGCCCGCGTTGCCGAGGGTGACGGCTCCGGCGACGGGCAGGGCGTCGGGCGCCCCGATCTGCAGCGTGCCGCCGCTGACGGTCGTCGCGCCGCTGTAGATGTTCGCGGCGGCCAGGGTCAGGGTGCCCCTGGCCTGCATCAGCGCGACCTTGCCGCTATTCACGCCGTCGCTGATCACGCCGCTCAGGATACAGCCGGCGGCGGAGGCGGCGGTCCCCTGGGTCAGGGTGTTGGACGCGCCGGCGCTGGCCGTCCCCGTGATGTTGCCGCTGAGGACCGCGTTCGCCTGGTCGCTCGCAAGCGTGGTGTCGCCCAGCAGGGTGATCGCCCCGGAGAGGGTGGTGGCGCCCGTGCCCATGCGGATGGCGCCGCGGCCTTCGGCATTGCCGACGCCCTTGACAGACAGGCTGCCGAAACTGGCGGCCGCGCTGGCCAAAAGCGTGTTCCCGCTGTCAATCTGCACGGCGGCGCCGGGGGCATTCACGCCGCCGGCGTCCCATTTGTCTCCGGTGCCGCCGGCGCCGGCCAATTGAACCGTGCCGGCAAAGCCGGACAGGCCGGGCAGCGCGGTCGCGCGGGCGGTGGCGTTCGTCGCAAAGGTCAACTTGAGCAGGCCTGACCCTGCGAACAGGTTGGCTTTGGCAACGGCCGCGGCGGACGTGTTGATGTTGTCCAAAACCAGCGTGGCGCCGGAGCCGATCACGACCGGGCCGGTGCCGAGACCATTATGGGCCGTGCTCACCGTCGCCTTCACGAGGCCTGAATTGATGCCGAGGGCGGTGCCGCCGCTGAAGGTGTTGGTGCCGGTGAGGGTGAGGGCGGCCGTGCCGGACTTGGTGAGGCCGCCTGTGCCCGCGATCGCGCCGCCTAAGATGAAAGCGGCTGTGCCCGTGCCTTGAACCGTCGTGTTCTCGGAGAGTGTGACGGCGTTCGAGAGCGAATAGGTCAGGCCGCCGGCGCCGGCGTCGGCGTCGAGCCTGATTGCGGGGGTGACGTCGCCTCCGATGAGGTTGAACCCGTTGCCGCTCAGTGCGACGGCCGCGGCGCCGGAAGCCGGGCCGGAGCCGGCGAGGCGCAGGGTGGCGAGCTGGAACGTGCCGGCGGTGTCGTTGCTCGCGGCTACCGTGCCGGCGGCGAGCGTCTGGCCGGTGAGGAATTCGACGGTGCCGCCGACCGCCGAGAGTGCGGGCGTGCCGGCCTGCCAGTTTGCGCCCGCCGTCCAGGCGAGCGTGTTGTCCGTGGCCGCGTTGCTCCAGACGTTCATGGCGATGACGGTGAGTGTGAAGGTGACGGTCGCGGTATCGGTGCCGTCGCTGACGGTGAGCGTGATGGTCGCGGTGCCTGTCTGGTTCAGTGACGGCGTGACGGTCACGGTGCGGTTGGAGCCGCTGCCGCCGAAAACGATATTGGCGTCCGGCACGAGCGCGGGGTTCGACGAGGCTCCGCTGACGGTGAGTGCGGCGGCGTCGGTTTCGACATCGCCGACGGTGAAGGGCAGCGCTTCCGTGGCGGTGTTGTGGCTGACGGTCTGATCCGGCACGTCGCTGATCGTGGGCACGTTGATGAGCGAGAGCACCACGTCGTTGCCGGTTCCGCCGGTGTAGCTGATGCGCCAGTGGTAGCCGCTGGCGACGAAGGTGCTGTTGACCGGCAGGTTGGTGAAGCTGCCGTTCACGGCGCCGGCCCCCATGTTGTTGATGAGGGTGAAGGTGCTGCTGGGCTGGATCCCAGGGCCTGCGGCGATGTCGAGCGCGCCCGCAAGCGTGACGGTGCCGCCCACGGTGAGCGGGTCGTACTGCGTGTCTGCGGCCGGTCCGTCAAGCCGGACGGCCAGTCGTCCGCCGCTGTTGATGACGAGGCTGCCCGTGACGAGCGGGGTGCCGGAGGGGGCGAGCGTGCCCGTGGCAACGGTCACGTTATTCGACAGGCAACCGCCGAGGGCGAGCGAACCCGCGCCGATGGTGGTCCCGCCGGTGAAGGTGTTGGTGCCGTTGAGCGTCAGGGTGCCTGTGCCGATTTTGGTCAGGGCGAACGCGCCGCAGACCGGAGCGTCGATCCGGATGTCGCCTGTGCCGCCCGCGCTGGTGTTGGCGGCCATGATGACGCTGGAGAGATTCGCGGCGGCGGCGGTTCCCGTCCCGCTGCCGAAGGTGACCGTCGGCGCGCTGGCATAGCCGCTGCCGGGATCCGTCACCGTGATGCCGCAGACCACGCCGTTGGTAAGGACTGCCGTCGCCGCCGCGCCGCTGCCGCCTCCGCCGGTGAAGAGCACGGCGGGCGCCGTGCTGTGCGCGCCGCCGGCGGTGACGGACACCGAGGAGACGACTCCGCCGGCGATGCTGGCGGGGGTGCCGCTGCTGTTCACCAGCGCGCCGAATCCGCCGACGCCAGTGCCCCGCACGGTGAGAATTTCGTTGATTCCCTGTTGCCCGTTGAGGTCGAGCGTGGCGCCGGCGATGACGGAACAGCCGCCGCTGGCGGTGCCGATGTTCGCGCCGCCGTTACCCAAGGCGCCGGAGCTGCCGAGCACGAGGGTGCCGGCGTTGATGGTTGTGATGCCGGTGTATGTGTTCGTCCCGGCGAGCAGCCACGTGCCTGCGTCATTCTTGGACACGTTGAGCACGTTGACGCCCCCGCCGTTTGTGATGGCGCCCGTGATGATGCCGTAGCCCGCGCCGGAGAGCTGGAGCGTCCTGCTCGTGGTGTTGGGTGCGAGCGCGCCGGTTAAGGTGAGGGTGCCTGCCGCGACGAGGATTTTCGTGTCGCCGCCGCCGCCGGTGAGCGTGATGTCGCCGTTGACGGTGTTGCTGCCGGCTTCGTTGATGATCGCGCCCGTGGCGCTGCTGGTCGTGTAGCTGATCGTGCGGGGCAGGATGACGGGAGCGTTGCCGCCGTCCAGCCGCAGCTGCGGCGCGCCGGCTGTGCCGTTGTTCAGCGTGACGGTCTTGGTGCCGCCGCCCAGGGCGGAGCCGGAGGTGATGCGCAGCGCGCCGGAGTTCACTGTGACGCCGCCCGTGAAGCTGTTCGTGCCGCTCAGAACGACGGTTCCCGCGTTGATCGGGCAATCCACATACACGCTGCCTGTGCCGCTGATGGTGTTGGACACCTCGAGCGTGCCCGTGCGGTCGAAACGGAGCTGGCCGTTGTTTATGACCGCGCCGGTGCCGAGCGACCCCGCCGGGCCGTCGGCGCCGATCTGCAGGGTGCCGGCGCTGATGAGGCTGTTGCCGGAATAGGTGTTGGGGCCGGACAATGCGAGCGTGCCACTGCCCGTTTTGATGAGAGCGCCCGCGCCGTCGATGACTCCGCTGACGCGCACGCTCGCGGTGCTGTTGCCGCTGAAGGTCGTGTCGTCGCCGAGCGTGACCGGCGTGGCGATGTCGTAGGTGAAGCCGGCTCCCGCAGTCGCGGTCAGCGTCACCGCGGGGTTGATCAGGCCGTTGCCGAGAAAGCTCAGGCCGCCGCCCGCCACCGTGGCCGTCGTCGCGGCGCCCGCGGTGCCGGCGAGGGTGAGGCCGTTCACGACGAACCCGCCGGCGAGGTCGTTTCGCGAGGTGACCGCGCCGCCCGGCAGCGTCTGTCCGGGGAAGAACTGCAGCAGCGTGCCGCGGCCGCTGTTCGGCGCGTGGCCGCCGGACCAGTTGGCGCCGGCGCTCCAAGGTTGCGCGCTGCCGGCCATCGCGTTGGTCCACGCGTACGTCACCGCCGCGGCGGAGAGTGTGATCGTCCCCGTGGCGCTCAGGCCGCCGAAATGGCGCACCGTCATGCCGCCGGCGAGCGCGGTGACCTCGGCGGGTGCCAGCGCGGCGCTAAAGACCGCGAGTTCATCGAGCTTCCCGTCGAACCAGCGCTGGGCGTAGGCCGCGTTGGTGTCTGTATGGCCGCCGAAGATGAGCGGGTAGGTTTGATTGATGGCGAGCGTAAAGGCGGAGTCCTCGCCGGCCAGCGCGCCGTTCAGGTAAAGGCTCATCTTGGTGCCGCTGCGCACGACGGCGAAATGGTGCCAGACGCCGGGCGCGGCGTTGGTGACGATGCTCACGTCCGGTCCCGGGAAGTGGTGCAGCGCGAGGGACGAGGGGCCGTCCGCTATCAGGTAAAGCTCCTCGTTGGAGCCGTAGCCGTCGCCGTTGTTCAGATGCCAGATCATGTCCTCGTTCGCGGCGTCCCGGCGCTTGAACCAGCCGGCGACGGTCCAGTCGCCGGTATTGAAATTGAGTTCGCCGGGGGTGATGACGCGGCTCAGCCGGGCGGCGTTCGCGCCGCCGTTCTCGGCGAGGTCGAGGCTGCGGCCCTCCCGGGCGAAAGCGGCGGCGACGTCGGTTTGCAATGTGGCCGCTCCGGTGCCGATGGCGTCGAGCGCGCCGTCGCGGCCGAGGCCGGAGACGTCGGGGACGATGTTCGTGACCGAGGCTTCGGGCGGTTCGAAGTCGTAGGCCAGGATCGTATTCGGAGCGGCGGCGGTGTCGGTGGCCGTAAAGCTGAAGGTCGGCACGCCGGTGGTGCCGGCGGTCGGCGTGAAGCGCGCGGTGTGGCCGTCGGCGAGCAGGACGACGGAGCCGTTGACGCCGCCGCCCACGCCGAAGCGCATCCATTCCGGCGGCGTGGCGTCGTCCGTGACGTAGTTGCGCAAGTCGATGTCCACGGCGTTGTCGCCGTCACCTGTCGCCCCGCCGTTCGAGACGACGGGCGCATCGTTGGCTGCTGCGAGATTCCACGTGCTCAGCGCCTCGAGGGTCGGCCGCGCGGCCGGAATCGACTCTCCGCCGCTCAGCGGCACGAACCACACGGCGAGCGTGGTATTGGTCACGCCGGTCAGCTTGATCGCCAGTTTCTTGTAGCCGGCGTTGGCGTTCTGGCCGGCCGGATTCGGCGACGTGGGCAGCGGCACGGCGTCCATGAGCTGGAAGGTCCCGCCCCCGCTGAGGATCTTGCACCACAGACGCTCCGCGCCCTGGGTCATCATCGCCGAGGTGCCGTCGGGTTCGATCACGACCGCGGTTGCCGGATAGGTGAAGTGCGCGAACCACCACACCGTCTTGCCCGCGGACGCCTGGATTTCGTCCTGCACCAGCAGCTCGTCGCGCGCCCCGGTCAGCCGCGTCCCGCGCCAGACGCGCGTCATGCCGCTGTAGACGGCCGTGAGGTCGTGGATGGCGAAGCTGCCGCTGCCGCCGGGTTCGCTCTGATAGGCGACCAGCGGCGCGACGGCACCGAGCACCATGTCGGCGTTCGCGCTGGGATTGATCGTGAGCGTGTTCTGGCCCTCCGGCCGCATGCGGTAGTAGTCCCAGCGGTCCGTGCCCGTGCTGGGCGTGTCGCTGAAGTAGCCGGGGAGCGCATAGTCGTCGCCGCCGAGATCGTGGAACCAGCGTTTGCCCAGGGCATCGAGCACGAAGGTTCCGGCATCCAGATCGCCGTGGGAAGCGCCCGCCTGCCCGCCTTTGCAGCCGATGAAGGTCGTGCGGCTGTCGTTCCAGCGGCCCCGCATCGTCACCATCTCCTGCGGCAGGAAGGCGGTGCCGGCGTCGCCGTGAAAGGCCATGTCGGACGGCGTCGCCGCCGCGAGCAGCGAGGCGGTGCTGTCGTTCCACCACAGCGCATCGAGCGCGCCGCCGCTGCCCTGATTCTCCCACCAGTCGTAGAGCGGCACGCCGTAGCGCCGCGCCATCCACTGGAAGACAGGGCCCCGCGGCGGGCCGCCCGCGCCCGCGTCCGCGAAATTGAAGATGATGTTCGACGGCCCCGTGCTCTCGACGGCCGCCAAGCCGCTTTCCGAAACGCCCGGCGTGCCGCTGATGCCGAAGTCGCTGCCCAGCACCCACTCCAGCGCGGCGAACATCCGGATGCCGTACTCCGTCGTGTAGCCCCAGTAGCCCGGGCCCTCGTACCAGGCGCCGCAGTCCGTCGTGAAATGCTTCCAGACGGGGCGCGTGGAGTTGAGGGCGCGGTTGAGGATGTTCTCCGTCAGCGCCTCGCTCTCGGCACCCACGGCGAGCGCGCCCATGCTCAGGCCGCCGTTGCAGACCATGTTCCAGTTGTTGCCCGTGCTCTGCGACCAGCCGACGTTCGACGTGTATTGCGAGAGGCCCGCGTTGAGGCCGAGCGTGATGATGGCGCTGCGGATCGTGTCGCGCCGCGCCTGCGTCCAGTAGGCGTAGAACCAGTCGTAGCCGATGGCGCAGGCGTGGGTCATCTCGGCGGTGTCGAGGAAGTGCGCGGGGTGCCAGTCCGGGAACGCCGCGACCGTGCTCAGCTCCTCCCACGCGCGCTCGGCGTACTGGCTGTCGCCGGTCAGCTGCCACGCGACGCCGAGCTTGTACAGGCGGTCCTTCGCGGTGCGCGACTGGTCGAGGATGGTGCCGCGCACATCCTGGTTGTAGGCGACGGGATCCTGGGTGAGGATCGCGTTGGCGCCGGTGACCGCGGCCTGCGCCCAGGTCTTCGGCTGGCTCGGCGTGGCGCTCTGCCACACGGCGCGCAGCTTCGCAAAGCGCTCCGCCGTGGCGAAGATGCGCGGGTGCTCCTGCGCCAGGGTGTTGAGCAGCGACGTCTCCGCGGGCTGCACGGTCGTCAGGCCCGGCTGCACCAAAGCGCTGCCGGGCACCACGCTGAAGGCCGAGTCGCCCGGCGGCATCCAGCCCACGCTCCAGTGGTCGGAGCCGGTGCTTTCTTTGTGCAGCAGCTCCACGTAATACCGCTGTCCCTGAACCAACGTGCGCGCCGCGGACTGCTGCGACGGCTGCGCGTCCCACACGCGGTAGCCCGTGGCGCCCGAGACGCTCGCGATGAGCGTCTTGCTGTTGGTCGTCGCGTCCGTGCTCAGGTAAAGCTCCACCGCGTCATCCCCGCTCACCGCAAAGGTGTAGCTGCCTGTCGCTGGCGGCACGAGGAAGCCCGTGACGCGCGTGCCGTACGCATCCGCCCAATCTTGCGCCAGACATTCGAACGACGTGATGAACTCGCGTCCGCTCGGCTTGTTCGGGTAGTTCGTGTTCGAGGTGAGCGACGCGAGTGCGCCGCCCGCGATGCCGTTCCAGTGTTCCTTCAGCAGCGCGCCTCCGGCCTTCTCCACCCGCGCCGGATACAGTCGCTCCGTCGGGATCACTTCGCGCGCCCGCGATGCGCACGACCATTCCAGCTTCACTTTCGCGCTGCCCGTCTGCTCCATGTATTCGAGGCGGAGGTTGACCCGTCCGCCCGCCTGGAGAAGCACCTGTCCCCGCATCTCCGGCGACGCCGCGGCGTACGTGCGCGTGACGGCCAGCCGATCGTTCACCCACAGGCGCGCCCCGTCGTCCGCCGTGACATAAAACGTGTAGAGCTGCGAGAATTCGGGCTCGAGCTGTCCGGTCCACGCCACGGAGAACGTGTCGGCGCTGGTGAGCGCCGTGCCCGCGGGGATCGCGGTGCCCCAGTCGAAGTTCACCGTCGCGTCCGTGCGCGCGGTCTTCAGCGTGCCGAAGGCCGCCGTGTCGTAGTATTGCCCGGTGAGGCCGTTCGCCGCGTGCACGCGCCACGCGCCGGTCAGGATCAGCGCGGCAAGCAGGGAAAGCGTCCGGAAACGGGCATAGAGAGACGCGCCCGGGAGGCGCGAGCGTTTGCCGCGGGACAGGGGTGTCGCCGATTCACGTTTCATAGGGTGTGCTCCGGCTACGGGCTTGGAGCAGCTCCAAGGCCCGTACATAGCGTACACCACTCTCAGGCGGCGCGTCCAGCCGATTGCCGGGGCTGGCCGCTCCGTTTGGAGCGCCGCACCCCGAACGCCCCCCTGCGGAGGCTCGCCGTTCCGGCTCAGAGGCGCTTGACGAAGGCGGACATGCGCTCCATGGCCTCTTTGAGCTGGTCCATGCCGGTGGCGTAGGCGCACCGCAGGAAGCCCGCGCCGCACGCGCCGAACGCGGTGCCGGGCACGCAGGCCACGTTGCACTCGTTGAGCAGGCGCAGGGCGAACTCCTGCGAGGTGAGGCCGGTGGACTGGATCGACGGGAAGACGTAGAACGCGCCGCGCGGCATGAAGCAGTCGAGCCCCATCTCGTTGAGCGAGGCGACAACGAAGTTGCGGCGCAGATGGTAGGAGTCGCGCATCTCCGCGATGTCGGCGTCGCCGTGCTTGAGCGCTTCGAGGCCGGCGATCTGGCCGGTCGAGGAGGCGCACATCATGCAGTACTGGTGGATCTTCATCATGGCGTCGGTCAGCGGCGCGGGGGCGCAGACGTAACCAAGGCGGAAGCCGGTCATGGACCAGGCCTTCGAGAAGCCGTTGAGGAAGATCAGGCGGTCGCGCAGGCGCGGCACCGCGGCGAAGGTGGCGCGTCCGCCCTCGTAGGTGAGTTCCGAATAAACCTCGTCGGTGATGACCAGCAGGTCGTGCCTGACCGCGAAGTCGGCCAAGGCCTCCACGTCCGCCTGATCCAGCGTGGCGCCGGTCGGGTTGTTCGGGAAGCTCAGCAGCAGGGCGCGCGTTTTGGGCGTGACCTTCTTCTCCAACTCGGCCACGGTCAGCCGGAACTCGTCCTTGCGGAAGGTCTCGACGGCCACGGGCACGCCGTGCGCCATGCGGATGAGCGGGGCGTAGGAGACGAAGCAGGGCTCGTGGTAGAGCACCTCGTCGCCGGGCGAGAGGATGGCGCGGATCGCGATGTCGAACGCCTCGCTGACGCCGACGGTCACGAGAATTTCGGTTTTCCAGTCGTACTCCGCGCGGAAGGAGGTGCGCATGTAATCAGCGAGCGCCCGGCGCAGTTCGGGCGTGCCGAGGTTCGAGGTGTAGCGCGTGACGCCGCGCTCGATGGACTCGATGGCCTTCTCGCGGATATGCCACGGGGTCTGGAAATCGGGCTCGCCGATGCCGAGGGAGATCACGTCCTTGCGGCCGGCGACGATATCGAAGAAATCGCGGATGCCGGATTTCGGCAGGCCGCGCACGTGCGGGGCGATGAAATCACGGGCAGACTTGGAGGCGGTCGTCATGGGGTTCACTTTCCATCAGGACGCTCTGGTCCTTGTACGTTTTGAGCATGAAGTGGGTGGCGGTCGAGAGCACGCCGTCGAGCGGGGCCAGGCGGGCGCTGACGAAGTTGGCGACCTCCTGCAGGCTGCGGCCCTTGACGAAGAGCAGCAGGTCATAGCCCCCGGACATCAGGAACATGGATTCCACCTGGGGAAACTTGCTGATGCGCGTCGCGATGCGGTCGAAGCCGCCCTCGCGCTCGGGGCGGATGCGCAGCTCGATGACCGCGCGCACGTCGGAGGATTCGAGGCGGTCGGTGTTCAGCACGGCCTGGAAGCCGCGGATCACGCCCTCTTGCTCATAGGCCGCGATACGCGCGCGGATATCCTCCGCCGTCGTGTTCAGCTCTTTCGCGAGAATCTCGTCGGATTCCCGCGCGTTTTTCTTCAGCAAGTCAAGTAACGCGTCCATAGCATCCAGCCTTCCAGTGATGAGGTCTCGCGGCTCAGGGTTCGGGGCTCGGCGAACGGTGCTCGGCCTGAACAGGAGAAACACGCTTCAATTTATAACAAAACGGGACACGGGCGGCAACGGTTTACAGGACTTCGACCTGTCCGGTTTCGGCCGTGACCGAGACCGCCCGTCCGATCATGTCGATGTTCAGCACGACTTTCATCGTGCCCGCCATGCGCGCGACGCGGCCTTCGACGCCCATGAAGGGGCCCCCGATGATGCGCACCAGGCGGCCTTGGGTCAGCGGCTTGGAGGGCTTGAGCTCGGGGTCGGCCTTGAGCGCCCGGCGGACCATGATCAGGTCGCGCAGCATGCGGCGCGGGTCGATGGGCTCCAGGATGCGGACCAGGAGGTTGGTCTGCTGCAGGAGCAGGCGCTGCGAGGCCGGGAACTTGGCGAAGACGTAGCCGGGGAAGACCGGCAGCAGGAACGTGACTTTGCGACGCTGCACGGCGCGCGTGTTCGCGCGCAGCGGCAGGTAGAACGGGATGCCGTAAAGGGCGCAGTACTCCGTGACCTTTTTCTCGGTGCGCGGTTTGACGAAGAGCACTTTCCAGTTTTGCATACGGGCGACATGATACCTTCCGCCATCGGCCATCGGCAATAGCGAATGCGGGGAAGGCAAATAAAGGCTGAATAGCCAGGTCCGGGCAAGCACTGTCCAATATCCAAGGTGGCAAGGGACCGGCGGAACGGTTAAGATACGCTTTTTTCAAGGACAGGGGAGGCTGATGAAACGATGGCTGACAGGTATCTTTGTGCTGGCGGCGTTGCTGGCGCGGGCCGCGCCCGTGGCGGTGATCCAGGGGAGCGAGTCGGTGGCCGCGGGCGAGCGCCGGTTTGCGCAGGCGTTGGCGCGCCATGTGGAGCGCTGGTATCACGAGGCCGGGGTTGAGGCCACGCTGACCGATGACGCGGACCTGAAAACCGCGTTGGCGGGCAAGAAAGTCGCGGTGCTGGTCTATCTCGCGCAGCCGGGCGCGGCGCAGATGGCCGCCCTGACGGCGTTTGTGGGGCGCGGCGGCCGGCTGATCGTGTGCTACTCCTCCTCCCCCGCGCTGGCCGCGCTCATGGGCGTGCAGGCCATCGGGTACCAGAAGGGTTCGACGGACGGCCGCTGGTCGCAGATGCGCTTTGTGGGCGAGCGGCCGCGCGGCGTGCCGGACGCCATCCTGCAGACCTCGCAGAACCTTTTTCTGGTGCAGCCGATCGCGGGTCGCTCGCAGGTCCTGGCGTGGTGGCATGACCGCCATGGGCGGCAGACGGAGGAGCCGGCGTGGGTCTCCTCCCCGGCCGGCTACTGGATGACCCATGTGCTGTTGGCGGACGGCGAGGCGGAGTCCAAGGGGCGGCTGCTGTTGGCGCTGGCGGCGGCGCATGACCCCGCCTTGTGGCAGCCGGCTGCGGCGCGCGTGCTGCAGAACGCCAAGCGCGTCGGCGGCGTGGCCGATGCGGCGGGCATGGTGGCGCTGGCCGGCAAGGAAGCGGATCCCGCGCGCCGGAAGCGGGCGGCCGGCGCGGCGCACAGCGCGCTGCAGAAAGAGCATGAAGCCGCGCAGTTGCTGGCGGCGGGCAAGGGGTACGAGGCGTGGCAGGCGGCCAATGACCTGCGCGAGCGCATGTATGAGGTATACGGGCTGCTGCAGCCCGCGCGCAAGGGCGAGATCCGCGCGGTGTGGGACCACTCGGGCCGGGGACTCTATCCGGGCGACTGGGGGCGGACCTGCAAGCTGCTCAAGGACGCCGGCTTCTCGGATCTCTACGTCAATGTGGCGGGCGCGGGTTTCGCGCATTATGCCAGCGCGGTGCTGCCGCGCTCGCGCGTCTTCGATGAACAGGGCGACCAGCTCGCGGCGTGCGTGGCGGCGGCCAAGCCGCTCGGGTTGCGCGTGCACGCGTGGCTGCTCTGCTTCGCGACCGAGCAGGCGTCGGCGGATCGGCTGGAGATTTTCCGCAAGCGCGGCTGGCTCTTGACGAACCTGGACGGCTCGCCGCGCAACTGGCTCGACCCGGCGGTGCCGGAGGTGCGGGCGTACCTCTTGAACGCCGTGCGCGAGATGGCGGTGAACTACAAGATCGACGGCGTCCACCTCGATTTCGTGCGTTATCCCGATTTCCTGTCGAGCCTCGGGCCGACGGTTAAAGCGCGGTTCGAGAAGGCCTCGGGGAGGCGCGCGGCGGACTGGCCTGAGGACGTGAAGAGCGGGGCCTTGCGGGCGGAGTTCATGCGCTGGCGCGCGGAGCAGGTCTCCGATTTCGTCCAGTCGGCGCGCAAGACCCTCAAGCGCGACGCGCCGGGCAAGCTGCTGACCGCGGCCGTGTTCGGCAAATACCCCTCGTGCCTGGATGCGGTGGGGCAGGACTGGGAGTCGTGGATCAACATCGGGCTGGTGGACTACGTGACGCCCATGGACTACACCGAGGACATGGGGGTCTTCAACCAGTGGCTTGCGCAGCAGACCCGCACGCGCAAACAGGCGATGAAGATCGTGCCGGGGATCGGCGTGACGGCGGCGGAGAGCCGGCTGGACGCGGCCCAGGTGATCGACCAGATTCAGGCCGCGCGGCGCGCGGGGTGCCCCGGTTTCGCGCTGTTCGATCTGGACACGACCCTGCGGCAGGAGATCTTGCCGGTCTTGCGCATGGGTGCGACCGCCCCGTGAACGGGGAAAGACTCACTCCTCCAGCTGGGCGGGATCGATCGGCTGGCCTTCCCAGAGCCACGCCCCGCCCTTTTTCTCCAGCACGCGGCTGACGCTACCGGGCGTGGCCGGCGCGTTCACGGCGGGTAGCCAGCGGGCGTGTTCGCGGACAATCCCGGAGCAGGCGGGATCCCGGATCCGGTTGTTCCATTCGTGCGGGTCGGCGTGCAAGTCGTAGAGCTCTTCCGAGCCGTCGGCGTAGCGGATGTAGCGCCACTGCTCCGAGCGGACGGCGTGGTTCCCGCAACTTTGCGTGGTGATCGCGGGCCAGGCCCGCGGCGCGGCGGCGTCGCGCAGCTGCGGCACGAGGCTGTGGCCTTCGAGCCCGCTCTTCGCGGTCAGGCCGCAGAGCTCGACCAGCGACGGGTAGATGTCCAGAAGTTCGGCGGGGCGCTGGCAGCGGCCTTGCGGCGTGACGCCCGGCCCGGCGAAGATCAGCGGCACGCGCGTGGAGCGCTCCCAGAGCGAGTTCTTGCCGGTGATGGCTTTCTCGCCGAGGTGCCAGGCGTTGTCGGACCAGAGCACGACCACGGTGTTGTCCGTGGCGCCGATGGCGTCGAGGGCATCGAGCAGGCGGCCGATCTGGCTGTCCATGAAGGCCGTGCTCGCGAGGTAGGCGCGGACGAGCGGACGCCACTGGCTGTTGCGCTCGAGCCACGAGAGCCGCGGCTCCGGCAGCTTCCAGTGCAGATACCACGAGAAGGGCGGCAGGCCGTCGCGCTCGTGCGCCTTGACGGGCGGCAGCGTGATCTCGCTCTCCGGAGGGAGGAGATCGAACCATTTCTGCGAGGCGAAGCACGGCACGTGCGGCAGGCGGAAGCCGGCGGCGACGAAGAAGGGCTTGTCGGGGGGCAGCGCCTTCAGCTGCGCGATGGCGGCGTCGGCGATCTTCCAGTCCGCCTGTTCGCGGTCGTCCTGCGGATACACGCCCCAGTCCATCGCCCGCAGCTCGGAAGGGGTCTGCACGAACTTCTTCGGCGGCAGCGGCATGCCCGGCGCGGGCCCCCAGACGTCGAACTCGCCGGGGCGGAGGCGGGGCGGGATCGAGCCGTCGTGGAAGATCTTGCCGAAGCTGGCCGTGAAATAGCCGTTCGCGGCGAAGTGTTGCGGCAGCGTGACGCATGCCCGGGTGGCGGACGCGTCGCGGATGCCCGGCTCGAGCCCGTAGATGCCGGTGGTCGAGGGGCGCAGCCCCGTGAGCAGGCTGCTGCGCGAGGGGTTGCACAGCGGCGCTTGGCAGTGCGCGTTCCGGAAGACCGTGCCGCGCGCGGCGAGCCGGTCCATGTTCGGCGTGTGCGCCTGCGGGTGGCCGCCGAGGCACCCGACCCAGTCGTTGAGATCGTCGACCGCGATGAAGAGCACGTTGGGCTTGCGCGCGGGGCTGGCCGCGCGCGCGAGCCCCGCGCAGGCCAGCGCGCCCCCAGCGGTCATTCTCAGAAAGTCGCGTCGGTTCATGCGGGCCTCCCTCTGCGGTCAGGTTCTTGTGACATAGGCGAGCACCTCGCCCATGAGACGGTTGATGCGCGCGTACGCGTCCGGCGGAGCCGCGCGCAGGGTCGCTTCGGACTGGACGAAAGCGCCGGGGGTCAGTTCCTGGCGGCACATCCCGATGAGGTCGGCCGCGCTCGCGGGCGTGGTTTCGAGGTGGAACTGGAGTCCGAGGGCGCGCGGTCCGATCTGGAAGGCCTGGTTCGCGCAGGCCGCGCTCACGGCCAGCCGCGTGGCGCCGTCGGGCAGGTCGAAGGTTTCGCCGTGCCAATGGAAAACCGACTCGCTAGCGGGAAAGCGGAACACGTCGTCGCCGGAGGGGGCGGACGCGACCGGGAACCAGCCGATCTCGCGTTCGCGGTTGGGATAGACGCGCGCGCCGAAGGCGCTCGCCAGGAGTTGCGCGCCGAGGCAGATGCCGACGAACGGGGTGCCGCGCCGCACGGCTTCGCGGATGAAGCGCTTCTCCTCTTTCAGCCACGGGTGCTGCGGCTCATCGTTCACGCTCATGGGCCCGCCCATGGCGATGACGAGGTCCAGGTTTCCGATCGGGGGCAGGTGCGCAGGGGCTTCGTAAAAACGCGTGTAGCCGACGGCCGCGCCGCGCGCGGCCAGCCAAGGGGCCATGCTGCCGATATCCTCGAAAGGGACGTGCTGTAACACGTGAACGTTCAGGCCGTGTCCGGTGACAGGCGTGGCGGCCTCTCCGGCATCATGAGCGCAGCTAGGCATAACAGGCATGGGTTGGGCTCCAGGGCGAGAATTGAATGAGAGAGACTGTACGTTGCTGAGGGTCGGGAGTCAAACAGAACCTGAAGGCGCAAGAGATCAGGCATGGCGGCTTAACCCGTAAATTTTCAATTTCCTTAACGGTCGGTCCCGTGATCCACCCGAGCCCCTGATCTGAACCCCGAGACCGTTTTTGTACGTTTGGTGAGGGCCCGCCCGCTGGGCTGGTCGACATCGCTGGCTGACAGCGTAAACCGCAGAATCGTCAGACAGGCCGCTTGTAAAATGCATTATCACACATTCAAAGGTGTGATAAAAGCCCGTGCAAGGCCTTTCGGTGCAAGGCCACAATTTATGCTCGTCCGAAGGTATGAACGCGTGCCGGGATGGGCTGAGAATAACGGAAAAAATACGCTTGGGGGCGGTAAAGCCAAGTAGGCTCAGGCCCCCTCGAGTATCCATGAGTCCCGCATCCGCGACTGTTGACGCGGGTCCGCACTTCTGCAAGAGTAAAGACAAGATTCAAAAGGAGGAATCGGCATGAACGAACCGACACAATTCGCCGCGGGATGGGGGACGCTCAGCCTCATTAATGCGGGACTGGCGCAAAGCAAAGGCCGCAGCGGGATGCTGTGGTGGATTCTGTCCCTGTTTCTCGGCCCCGTCGCCACCTTCCTGATCGTGATCCTTGACCGCGCGCCGTAAAAAGGCCGGCAAACGGCGGAAGGCAGGGTTGCGGAAAACGGGCTGTGTGCTAAAATGCCCGCATGAAACGGACCTGTTTGTTTCTCGCGGGGGTGTGCTCTGCGGCCTTGACGGCTGTGGCGCAACTGGGAACGGAGCTGATCGCCAACGGGGATTTGGCGAAACTCGATGACAAAGGATGGGCGGTCGGGTGGCCACACGGCAAGAACGCGCGCATTGAGCAGGACGCGTCCGGCAACCGTCTGGTGCTCGAAGGCGCGGGCGCGGGCGTGAATTTTAAAATTCCGCTGAAGCCGGAGTACGGCCAGCTCAAACTTGCCATGAAGATGAAGGTGACCGGCGTCACCCTTGGTAAGGAGAGCCACCAGACCGGGCGCCTCACCATGGCCTATTACAACGCCGCAGGCCAGCGCGTGGGTGACTGGCCTAACGTTTTCGGCATGACCGGCACCACGGAGTGGTCGGACTGCGAACGGGTCTACCCGCTGCCTCCCGAGGCGGTCTCGCTTGCCTTGAGTCCGTGCAATTTAGGCGCGTCGGGAACGGTCGAGTTCCGCGGCATCTCGCTGACCGTCTGCCGCGTGCGCGCGCTGGTCAAGGCCGACGCGCCGCTGCCGCCCGGCGCCGAAACAGATCCGTGGGGTCTGGGCGACGCGTGGCGTCAGACCACGCCCACGCGCGAGAAGGTCTGCCTCAACGGACTGTGGGGCTTCCGGCCGGTCATGAAGGACGAGGCCGCGGGCGGCGTGCCTGCGGCCGGCGACTGCTGGGGGTGGTTCAAGGTCCCCGGCATCTGGCCCAACAGTTCCTTGGAATTCACGGAAGGCGCGCAGCAGGTCCGTCTCGCTCCGTGGCTCGAGGAACGGGGCGGGGCCAACGTCTTCGACCAGGCGTGGTACAAGCGGCGCGTCACGCTGCCCAAAACCTGGAATGGCCGGCGGATCGCGCTCGACTTCACGCTGCTGCAGGCACACGTGCGGGCGTTCGTGGACGGCGAGGAGTGCGGCGAGCTGTGGTATCCGGGCGGCGAGCTGGAGCTGACCGGCAAGCTGAAGCCGGGCGCCGAACAGGAGCTGGCGCTGCTGGTGACCGCGCGCCCGCTGACCGCCGATCGCAACGCCTTCATGGCGCCGGACCGGATCGTCACCGACAAGGCGAGCGTCAAGCTCAAGGGGATCACGGGCGACCTCTTCCTGTGCGCCATGCCCGCGTCGGCCCGGCTGGAGGATGCGCAGGTCATCACCTCGGTGCGCGACAAAACGGTGACTTTTGCGGTCGAGACCGCGGGCCTGGGCAAGGGGCCGTACCGTCTGAGCGCGGCGGTGACGGGGTGCGGCGAGGCGGACCGCGCGTTCGCGTCCGGGGCCCTGACGCCGGACGCGGCGGGCGGGCTGCGCTTCACGGCGCCGTGGGCCGATGCCAAACAATGGGACACCGACACGCCGCAGAACCGCTACGCGGCGGCGCTGACGCTGACCGACGAGGCGGGCGCGCCGCTCGACACGCTGACGCCGGTGGCTTTCGGTTTCCGCGAGATCCGCATCGCGGGCCGCGATTTCGTGCTGAACGGCACGCCCGTGCATCTGCGCGCGCTGTTCAACAACTCGGCGAACGGCAGCGCGGACAAGGCCACTGCGGCCGCGGCGCGCGAACTGTGCCGCCGCATGTCCGAGTACGGCTTCAACGCCCTCATCGCCGGCAACTACGACTTCACGCCCGGGTCGGTGGGCTATCTGGACGGGCTCCTGGAGGCCTGCGACGCGACGGGCATGCTGATGGCCTTTTCGCTGCCGCACATGAAGGATTTCGGCAACAAGCTGCAGGACCCGGTGATGGCGGAGCGTTACCGCGCGCAGACCGCGTGGCTGATCCGCCGGGCGCGCAACCATCCGTCGGTCATCTTCTACGCGATGAACCACAACGCCACCGGGTATTACGGCGACCAGAACCCCATGAAGATCGACGGCGTGTACGAGATCCCCGAGGTCGAGTCGTCCAAGAGCGCCTGGTGGGAGCGCAACCGCAAGCAGGCGCGCATCACCGACGCCATCGCCAAGTCGATCGATGCCACGCGGCCGGTGTACCATCACCAGTCCGGCAATCTGGGCGACATGCACACGGTGAACTGCTACCTCAACTGGGCCCCGGTCCAGGAGCGCAGCGACTGGACGGAGCACTGGGCCACGCAGGGCGTGAAGCCGCTCTTCTTCGTGGAGTGGGGGCTGCCGCACATTTCGAGCTGGTCGAGTTACCGCGGGCCGCAGTTCATCTGGCGCTGCGAGGCGTTCCAGAGCCTGTGGGCGGCGGAATACGCGGCGCAGTTCTGGGGTGACGCGGCCTACCGCGACGACGCGGCGGCGGTCAAGGCGCTGGATCACGAAGAGGCGCTGTGGGCCAAGGGCAAGCCCTTCGCCTGGAGCACGCTCAACCAGCCGCTGCGCGAGCTGGCGCAGAACTATTCGGCGGTGCAGGCGCACTTCGCGGACGACAACTGGCGTTCGCATCGGACCTGGGGCGTATCGGCCATGCTGCCGTGGGATCAGGAGGGTTTCTGGAAACGCGTGGCAGAGACTCCGGCGGCGGAGGTGCGGGACTCGCTGAAAGGTCTCAAGCGCCCCGGCATCGCGCCGGACCGGCTGCTCGCGGGCGGACAGTTCATTCAGGATCAGGGCGCGCCGGAAGCCTTCGCGCCCTCGGCGGCAGGCAGGACCCTGCTGCGCTGGAACCTGCCCGACTGCGGGTTCATCGGCGGGCCGTCCGAGGCGTTCACGTCGAAAGACCACCTGTTCGCGCCGGGCGTGGAGGTGCAGAAGAGTCTGGTGGTGCTCAACGACCGGCGGCGCGGCCAGACGGTGGGGTGGACGTGGCGGCTGTGGCAGAAAGGCGACAAGCTGCTCGAGCAGCGCGGCCGCGTCGAGGTGGCCGCGGGCGGCAAGGCGGTGTTGCCGGTGGCGTTCGTGTTCCCGAAGCGGGCGAAGGAGGGCGAAACGTACCGGCTGACGGCGGTGTTCGAGTTCGAGGACGGGGTGACGCAGGTGGACGAGTTGGCCCTGCGGGCAGTGAAGGCGCCGCTGAAACCGGCCCTGGCCAAGCCGGTGTTGCTCTATGATCCGCCCGGCCTGACGGCGAAGCTGTTCGACCGGTTGCGGGTGCCCTACACGGTGTTCGACGGCGGGCGCGCGCCGGGCGCGGATGAGATCGTGGTGATCGGCCGCGAGGCGCTGGACGAGAAAGGGCTGCCGTGGCTGGCGAAGGTGGACGAGGGCCTGCGCGTGCTGGTGTTCGAGCAGCGCGCGGCGGTGCTGGAGGGCCTGCTCGGGTTCCGCATCTCGGAACGCGGGTCGCGCGCGCTCTTCCCGCGCTTCGCGCATCCGGCGACGCGGGGGTTCGACGCGTCGTGCTTCCGCGACTGGTCGGGTTCGGCCACGCTCCTGCCGCCGCATCTGGAGGGTTTGCCCGCGGCCGAGACGCATGATCCGCTCTGGAGGTGGTGCGGGTTCCAGAACACACGCGTGTGGCGCTGCGGCAGCCGCGGCAACGTGGCCTCGGTGCTGATCGAGAAGCCGGCGCGCGGCGATTGGCGCGCCCTGGTGGACGGCGAGTTCGACCTGCAGTACGCGGCCCTGCTGGAGACGGTCGAGGGACGCGGCCGGGTTCTCTTCTGCCAGTTGGATGTGACGGGGCGCACGGAGAGCAGCCCCGTGTCCGATAGGCTGGTGGTGAACCTTTTGGGATATCTCGGCGGCGCACGGCCCGAGGCGCGCAGCACCGTCGTCTGCGCGCCCGGCGGCGCGTGCGAGTCCCTCTTGCATGCGCTGGGCGTGGCGACGAGGGCGGGATCGGAGGCTCTGTACGGTCCGGGCACGCTGCTGGTGGCGGAGTCCGGCACGCCGGCGCCGCCGGGACTCGCGCAGGCCGTGGAGCGGGGCATGGACGTCGTGTGCATGGGGATGACCGGAGACGAGCTGAAGGCGTGGTCGCCGGTGCCGCTCGCGACGGTGAGGACCAATGCCTGTTTCACGCGCATCGGGAAGCCGCCGCCGGAGCTCAACGGGCTCTGCAACGCCGACTGGGCCTGGCACGGACGCATGCGCTTTGACGCCCTCACGGTGCCGGAAGGCGAGAAGGACGTCTCGAATGCCGCTTTGCGCGTGGTGCGTTACGGGAAGGGCCGCGTGGTGATTTGGCAGGTGCCGCCGTGGATGATAGACGCGCAGGCCAAACCGTACCTGCGCACGAGCAAGCGCCGCGCGGACGCGCTGGCTGCGCGGCTGCTGGGGAATCTGGGGGCGGAGTTCGGCCCCACGCCGCTGGGCGAGCGCTTCGCGGCGCCGGTCGCGCAGGCGTGGCTCAAGAGCTACTATCTCGATGTCCCGGAAGCGGGGGACGACCCGTACCGGTATTACCGCTGGTAGGAAGGGGATCGCGGCTTATGGGCGATCAAGACGAGAAAAAAGCATGTATGTCTATAAAGTCTATTGACATACTTTACTCATGCTGTTACTCTGTCGCCTTCTCAAGCCGCAAAGGCGGCGGCAAAGTAGCAAATTCTGGCGGAAACGCCAGATGAAAAGGAGCCGAGATGAACCCTTTGACCAGAATCCTGAAACACGCGACTTTTCTCGCCTTCACCGCCACCAGCCTTTGGGCGGCCGCGGCCGCCGACCTGCTGAACGTCTCGTACGACCCCACCCGGGAATTCTACAAGGCGTACAATCAGGCGTTCGGGCAATGGTACGAAAAGGAGCACGGGGGCAAGAGGATCGCCGTCAAACAGTCGCACGGCGGCTCGGGCAAACAGGCCCGCGCCGTGATCGACGGGCTGGATGCGGACGTGCTGACCCTGGCTCTGGCCTACGACATCGACGAGGTGGCGGCTAAGGCGGGGCTGCTGGGTGCCGACTGGCAGTCCAAGCTGCCTCACAACAGCGCCCCGTA
Source organism: Verrucomicrobiota bacterium (assembly GCA_023269675.1). Classification (GTDB taxonomy): domain Bacteria; phylum Verrucomicrobiota; class Kiritimatiellia; order RFP12; family UBA1067; genus JAHFSX01. Next base: position 29,542 of record JAHFSX010000029.1, on the reverse strand, counting down.
CACGTCGACGATCGTCTTCCTCGTCCGTAAAGGCAATCCCAAGGGGATCAAGAACTGGGATGACCTGGTCAAGCCGGGCGTCGAGGTGATCACCCCCAACCCCAAGACCTCGGGGGGCGCGCGCTGGAACCATCTGGCGGCCTGGGGCTATGTCCTGGACCGCGAGCTGGGAGGCGACCTCACCAAGCTGAGCAACCCCGAGTTCGCGGCGCAGGCCGCGGCCGCGCAGGCCCGGGCGCGGGCCTACATCGCCGACCTCTATAAACACGTGCCGGTGCTCGACTCCGGGGCGCGCGGGGCGGCGACGACCTTTGTGCAGCGCGGCATCGGCGACGTGCTGCTGGCCTGGGAGAACGAGGCGTTTCTGGCGGTCAACGAGCTGGGCAAGGGCACGTTCGACATCGTGGTCCCGCCGATCAGCATCCTCGCGGAGCCGGCCGTGGCGGTGGTGGACAAGGTGGTGGACCGGCGCGGGTCGCGCGTGCTGGCCGAGGCCTACCTCAAGCACCTCTACAGCGCGGAAGGGCAAAGGCTCGCAGCCAAGCACTACTACCGTCCCCGCACCCCCGAAATGGCCGACCCGGCCGACATCGCGCGCTTCCCGGCGCTCAAGCTGATCACCATCGACGGGGTTTTCGGCGGCTGGCAGAAGGCGCAGAAGGAGCACTTCGCGGACGGCGGCATCTTCGACCAGATCTACCTGCCGGGCAAGTGAGGAAGACGGCGAGGGAAAGAGGCGTGGCTTGGGTGTGTTGCGTTTGTTGTACCGCCTTCAGGCGGAATGAAGCAGGGACGCGCGGCCGGCTGAAGCCGGTACTACGAACAGGTAGACCACTGTTCAATGAAAGCGGAACGCGGAAGGAGAGGCATGAAACTGAAACTGAAAGAGACCAGCGCGTTGCCCGGGTTCGGGCTGTCGCTCGGCTACACGGTCTTCTACCTGTCGCTGATCGTGCTGGTGCCGCTGAGCGCGCTGGTGTTCCGCAGCAGCGAACTCGGCTTCTCGGGCTTTTTCGAAACCATCCGGCATCCGCGCGTGCTGGCCTCGTTCCAGGTGACCTTCCTGTCGGCCTTTAAGGCGGCGCTGGTCAGCGTCGTGTTCGGCGTGACGGTGGCGTGGTTCCTGGTGCGCGGGCGCTTTCCCCTGAAGCGGCTGGTGGACGCGCTGGTGGACCTGCCTTTCGCGCTGCCGACCGCGGTGAGCGGCATCGCGCTGACCGCGCTCTTCGCGCCGAACAGCACGATGGGCGGGGCGTTGGCCGGTCTGGGCGTCAAGGTGGCCTTCACCCCCACGGGCATCACGGTCGCGATGATCTTCATCGGCCTGCCCTTCGTGATCCGCAGCGTGCAGCCGGCGCTGGCGGATCTGAACACGGAGCTGGAGGAGGCGGCCCTGAGTCTGGGCGCGTCGCGTTTCCAGACCTTGTGGCGCGTGGTCCTGCCGCTGCTGGCGCCGCCGATCCTGAGCGGCTTCACGCTGGCTTTTTCGCGGGCGCTGGGCGAGTACGGCTCCGTGGTGTTCATCGCGGGCAACATGCCGATGAAGACCGAGGTCGCGTCGCTGCTGATCATCACCAAGCTGGAGCAGTTCGACTACGCGGGTGCCACGGCGATCGCCGTCGCGCTGCTGTCGCTCTCCCTGCTGGCGATCCTGCTGATCAACCTGATCCAGACGCGGGCCACCCGCTATCTGGGAAATGCGTGACGGTGTTTTATTTGGAAGGGACGGTTCCCTGAACCGTCCGCAGGTCCATGTTCGCTATGCCCAGCGGACGCCTCGGGGAGGCGTCCCAACCTTGAGGGAAACAGCATGAAAGAGCATCCAAAACAGACGGGCGGCTTCTGGGGCAACCTCGCCCTGTGCGCGGCGGCCCTGGCGATCATGGGGCTGCTGATTGTGCTGCCGCTGCTGGTCGTTCTGAAAGAGGCCTTCGCGGGCGGCGTGAGGCTCTGGCTGGCCAGCGTCACCGATCAGGACGCGCTTTCGGCGATCTGGTTGACCTTGGGCGTCACGGCGGTGGTGGTGCCCCTGAACACGGTTTTCGGCGTGGCGGCGGCTTGGGCGATCGCCAAATTCCGTTTCAAAGGACGCAGCCTGCTGCTCTCGCTGGTGGACCTGCCTTTCGCGGTCTCGCCGGTGGTCGCGGGGCTGATTTTCATCCTGTTGTTCGGCCGGCACGGGTGGCTCGGCACATGGCTGTCGGAACACCACCTGCGCGTCGTGTTCGCCCTGCCGGGCATCATCCTGGCCACGCTCTTCGTGACCTTCCCGTTTGTGGCGCGCGAGCTGATCCCGCTGATGACGGAGCAGGGCTCGGAAGAGGAGCAGGCGGCGCTGAGCCTGGGCGCCACCGGCTGGCAGACGTTCGCGAAGGTGACCCTGCCCAACATCAAGTGGGGCCTGCTGTACGGGATCATCCTCTGCAACGCGCGTGCCATGGGCGAGTTCGGAGCGGTCTCCGTGGTTTCGGGTCATATCCGCGGCGAGACCAGCACGCTGCCGCTGCACGTCGAGGTGCTGTACAACGAGTACAGTTTCACCGCGGCGTTCGCCTGCGCGTCGCTGCTGTCGGGGCTGGCGATCGTGACGCTGGTCCTGAAGACGATTGTGGAGCTGAAGGGCGCGCGCGACGCCGCGTAGCGGGCGGGGGCCGCAAAGACCCATGCGCAGGAATGCGCATGGCACATCCGGGAATGTGGCACGCCCGCCCTTGGGCGTGCGTGAGGGAAGGACGGAAGGTGAGCCATGAGCATTACGATTCAGAACATCAGCAAGACGTTCGGTTCCTTTCAGGCGCTGAACAACGTCAGCCTGGAGGTCCCCTCGGGCGGGCTGACCGCGCTGCTGGGGCCTTCGGGCTCCGGCAAGACCACCCTGCTGCGGATCGTCGCGGGACTCGAAAGCGCGGACGCGGGCACGGGCGGAAAGATCCTCTTCGACGGCCTTCCCGTGACGGACAATCCGGTCAACCGGCGCCAGGTGGGCTTCGTGTTCCAGCACTACGCGCTCTTCCGCCACCTGACGGTGTTCGAGAACATCGCCTTCGGCCTGCGGGTGAAGCCGCGTGCCGAGCGGCTGTCGCGCGACGCGATCAGGGAGCGCGTGACGGAGCTGCTGAAGCTGGTGCAGCTCGAGCAACTGGCGCAGCGCTTCCCGGCGCAGCTTTCGGGCGGGCAGCGGCAGCGCATCGCCTTGGCGCGCGCCTTGGCGATCCAGCCCAAGGTGCTCCTGCTGGACGAGCCGTTCGGCGCCTTGGACGCGCAGGTGCGCGCCGAGCTGCGCCGCTGGCTGCGGCACCTGCACGACACGATCCACGTGACCAGCATCTTCGTGACCCATGACCAGGAGGAGGCGCTGGAGGTGGCAGACAGCATCGTGGTGATGAACAAGGGCGGCATCGAGCAGGTGGGTGCGCCGAACGAGGTTTTCCAGAACCCCGCCACGGAGTTCGTGATGAAGTTTCTGGGCGACGTGAACGTCTTCCACGGGCGCATTCACAATGACGCCCCGGTCTTCACCGATGAGCTGAAAGACGCGAACGGCGTGCGCCTGCTGGTGCGGCCGCATGACCTGACCGTGCAGCTCTATCCCGGCACGGGCATCAGTCTTCCGGCCCAGGTCTACCGCGTGTTGACGGCGGGCCCGCTGGTGAAGATCGAGCTGCTGAACAGCCAGAACAACCTGGTGCAGGTGCATATCCCGCACGACGTGTATCAGGCGATGCCCGTGAAGCCGGGGCAGCAGGTCTATCTGGTGCCCAAAGAGTCCCGCCTCTACGGCAACGGCAACGAGCGGATCGAGTATGTGATTTAGGGAAGTGAGTATCGCACGCACGAAAAGGATTTAGACGAAACGGCTTATCGTTTGAGGGGGTAGGGCGAGCACTCCGTGCCGCCCTTCTCGGACAATCAACGGCGGCGCAGGAGCGCTCGCCCTACCGGACAGAGTCCAGATCATGTTCGGCAGTGGTATCAGGCAGAAGGCACGAATCGAGGTGACACGATGAACACGGAACAACTGAACACGGAACTTGAGGGCAAGGATGCCGAAAGCATCATCCGGCGGGCGTGGGAGACCTTCGGCCCCGGGCTGGTCTTCGCCACCTCGCTGGCGGCCGAGGACCAGGTGATCACGGACATCATCGCCCGGAACAAGTGGCCGATCCCGTTCGTCACGCTCGACACGGGCAGGCTCTTTCCCGAAACCTACGCCCTGCTGGCCGAGACTGAGAAGCGCTACGGGATCAGGATCCAGGTTTTCTTTCCCGACCGCGCCGCGGTCGAGGCGATGGTGGCCGAGAAAGGGATCAACCTGTTCTACGAAAGCATCGAGAACCGCAAGCGCTGCTGCCACGTGAGGAAGATCGAGCCGCTGCAGCGGGCGCTGGCGCCCTACCGCGCGTGGCTCTGCGGCCTGCGGCGCGAGCAGTCCGTGACGCGCGCCGCGATTCAGACCGTCGAGGATGACGCGGCCAACGGGAAGGTAAAAATCAATCCGCTGGCGGCGTGGAGCGAGCCGCAGGTGTGGGGCTACATCGCCGCGCGGCAGGTGCCCTATAATCCGCTGCACGACCAGGGCTTCCCCAGCATCGGCTGCGCGGGCTGCACGCGCGCGGTCAAGCGGACCGAGGATGTCCGCTCCGGGCGGTGGTGGTGGGAACAGCCGGAGCACAAGGAGTGCGGGCTGCACGGGAGATGAAGGTGAGTGGGTTTTGAGTGTAACGAGTACGTGCGGACGTTCCGGACGCACGATGGGCCGTCCGAGACGTCCGGCCCTACGGAGAGGCGAGCCCGGATATCAGAAAGGATCTAATCATGAGTGACCAAACGTTGAGCCAGTTGAAACAGCTTGAGGCCGAGAGCATCCACATCTTCCGCGATGCGGTGAGCCAGGCGCAGAACCCCATCCTGCTCTACTCCATCGGCAAGGACTCCTCCGTGCTGGTGCGGCTGGCGCAAAAGGCCTTTTATCCGGGCCGGCTGCCCTTCAAGCTCCTGCACATCGACTCCACCTGGAAGTTCCGCGAGATGATCGCCTTCCGCGACCGCTTCTGCGCGGAGCAGGGGCTGGACCTGATCGTGCATTCCAACGAGGAGGGCCGCGCGGCGGGGGTGAACCCGTTCGACTACGGCAGCCGCAAATACACCGACACCATGAAGACGCAGGCGCTGCTGCAGGCGCTGCGCGCCGGCAAATACGATCTGGCCTTCGGCGGGGCGCGCCGCGACGAGGAGAAGTCCCGCGCCAAGGAGCGGGTCTTTTCTTTCCGCGACAAGCACCAGCAGTGGGACCCCAAGAACCAGCGGCCCGAGCTATGGAACATCTACAACGCCCGCGTCAACCCCGACGAGAGCGTGCGCGTCTTCCCGCTCTCGAACTGGACCGAGACCGACATCTGGCAATACATCCGGGTCGAGCGCATCCCGATCGTGCCCCTCTATTTCGCCGCGCCGCGCCCGGTGGTGGAGCGGGACGGGCAGTGGATCATGGTGGACGACGAGCGGATGCGGCTGCATCCCGGCGAGCGCCCCGTCGAAAAGATGGTCCGCTTCCGGACGCTGGGGTGCTATCCGCTGACCGGCGCGATCGAGTCGACGGCGACGACCGTGGAGGAGATCGTGGCCGAGACGCTGCAGGTGCGCGTGAGCGAGCGCTCGACGCGCGTGATCGACCACGACAGCGATTCGTCGATGGAGCAGAAGAAGCGCGAAGGCTATTTCTAAGTATTGCGGTCGGGACGGAGCCCGACCCTCCAGGACGCGCATCTGGAGGGACGACCTCCGTGTCGTCCGGAACAGGAGGCATTTATGAACACGATTGACACCTATTTGGATGAGCACGAGAACAAGAACCTGCTGCGTTTCATCACCTGCGGCTCGGTTGACGACGGCAAGTCGACCCTGATCGGCCGGCTGCTCTACGACAGCAAGCTGATCTATGACGATCAGCTCAGCTCGCTGCAGGACGCGAGCGAGAAGAACGGCACCACGGGCGCGGGCGAGATCGACTACGCGCTGCTGCTGGACGGCCTGAAGGCGGAGCGCGAGCAGGGCATCACCATCGATGTCGCGTACCGCTACTTCTCGACGCCGCAGCGGAAGTTCATCATCGCCGACACCCCGGGGCACGAGCAGTACACGCGCAACATGGCCACGGGCGCGTCGACCGCCAACCTGGCGATCATCCTGATCGACGCGCGCTACGGCGTGGTGACGCAGACCTGCCGCCACGCTTTCATCGCGTCGCTGTTGGGGATCAAGCACCTGCTGGTCGCGGTCAACAAGATGGACATCGGCGGCTACAGTGAGGAGACGTTCCACACGATCCGCCAGGCCTTCAGCGATTTCGCCCAGAAGCTCGATATCCCGGACATCCGGTTCGTGCCCATCTCCGCGCTGAAAGGCGCGAATGTGGCGGCGCGCTCGCCCGAGCTGACGCCCTGGTACGCCGGCCCCTCCCTGCTGGAGCTGCTCGAGACCGTCGACCTCTCGCAGGACCTCAACACGCGCGACTTCCGTTTCCCGGTGCAGGTGGTGATCCGCCCGCACCTGAACTTCCGCGGCTTCGCGGGCACCGTGGTTTCCGGCGTGATCAAGCCCGGCGAGCGGATCCGCGTCCTGCCCTCCAACAAGACCTCCGTGATCAAACGCATCGTGACCGCGGACGGCGACCTGCTGGAGGCCGCGGCCCCGCTGGCGGTGACCTTGGAACTGGAGGACGAGGTGGACATCAGCAGCGGCGACATGATCGTGCGCGACAACAACCTGCCGCGCGTCAAAGACCGTTTCGAGGCGGTGGTGATCTGGATGTCCGAGAAGCCCTTGCAGGCGGGCTCGCAGCTGCTGGTGCGGCATGCCGGGCGGTTCGTGAAGGCGCGCATCGAAGCGCTGCTCTACGCCATCGACGTCAACACCATGGCGCAGTCGGCCGTGAGCGAGCTGCCGCTGAACGGCATCGGAAGGGTCGTTGTCGAGACGACGCAGCCGCTCTATTTCGACCCGTACGCGGAAAACCACGCCACGGGCAGCCTGGTCTTCGTCGACCCGGTCAGCAACGTCACGGCCGGTGCGGCGATGATCACCGACAGCGTCTTCGTGGACGCGGGAACCCCCCGCATCGTGAGCGACGCGGCCACGCTGCTGCGCGACCATGTGGAGCGGCGCGAGTTCCACTGGGAGACGGGCCTGGTTTCACCCAAGGACCGCCTCGTCCGCAACCGGCATGTCGGCAAGACCGTGATCGTCACCGGCGCGTCCGCCCACGCGGTGCAGACGTTCGGCAAGGAGCTGGAGCAGCGGCTCTTCAAGCTGAACCTGAACTCCTATTACCTCGGGTTCTCAAGCCTTTCGCGCGGCCTGGCTTCGGATGTGCAGGACAACCGCTCCGAGCACGACGCCCAGATCCAGCGCCTGGGTGAGCTGGCGCGCATCCTCACCGATGCGGGGCTCATCTTCATCACGACGCTGCCGGCCGCGGACGCCTACACGATCGAACGGCTCAAGGTTCTGAACCAGCCGAACGAGCTGCTGGTGGTCGCGCTCGGCGCGCCGGCGGAGCACGCGGTGGCGCCCGCGATCACGATCGACGAGGCCGCGGATGTCGGCCAGAGCGTGGCGGCCGTGCTGGGGCTGTTGGCCGAGCAGCGCGTGATCCCCGAGTACTGCATCTGATGTGTAACACGGCGTCGACGGGTGCTCTGGGCAGGCAAAAGCCGGTACAACATACGGACGCTCGGGCATGTTGTACCGGCTTTAGCCGGCCCCGGTCATGGAGCGATCCGCCTCGGCGCTGAGGGCTCACGCTGGGTGCGCCCAGTCGAATCACGTTCGCCGATACCCGGTTGAGACCCGGGCGGATCTGTGCGATACTGACCATCCATCAAGGAAAACAATGAAGAATAAGTACAGCGTTTTAAAAGAGGCGTTCGACGGATTTGCGGCGGGTGCAGTGACACCCGAAGCGCTCAAGCCCGTCGCCGCGCAGCCCGGCATCTACCAGCAGCGCAACGGCGCGTTCATGGCGCGCGTGCGGGTCAACGGCGGCGAAATCCCCTGCGCGAGGCTCGCCGGCCTGGCCGACATCCTCGACGCCACGGGCGGGCATGCGCACCTGACGTCGCGGCAGGACATCCAGTTGCATGACATCCCCGCGGAACGCGTCGTGGACGCGGTCGTGGCGAGCGACCATCTGGGGCTGCCGTTCAAGGGCGGAGGCGGCAACACGTACCGTAACATTCTGGTGAGTTCGGAAAGCGGGCTCGCGGAGGATGCCGCGTTCGACGTCTATCCGTATGCCCACGCGCTCAACCGCGCGATGCAGGGCTGCGAGAAGGCCTTCGCCCTGCCGCGCAAACTCAAGATCGGGTTCTTCGCGAGCGGTCGCGACCGGCTCAGGGCCGCGGTGCAGGACTTGGGTTTTATCGCGCAGCGCCGCGACGGTCAGGAGGGGTTCACCGTTTTTGCGGCGGGCGGCCTGGGCCGCGAGAGTTCGGTCGGCCTCGAACTCATCGCCTTCCTTCCCGCGTCGCAGGCTGTGCGGGCCGCGGTGGCGTTGACGGAGCTGTTCTATGACCACGGCGACCGCGCCAACCGGCACCAGGCGCGTCTGCGCTTTCTGCTCAAGCGGCTGGGTGCGGAGGCGTTTCAACGGCTCTATCTGGAGTACTTCGCGCGGACCGAGGCGCCGCTTGTGCATGTGCCCGCGGATGACCACTTGTCGCCGCTGGTTCAGGAGTTGAAGCGCGGCCGTACGGTTCAGCCGGCCGAGGGCTTTGCGCTGTGGGAGCAGATCGCGGTTTCGGCGACGCGTTTCGGCGATGCGGTCAAGTCGGTGCGTCTCTTTGTGCCTTACGGCAACCTCAACGCGGGACAACTCCGCAAGATCGCCGCGCTGGCGTCCGAATATGGTTCGCCGGCCGTGCGCCTGCTGGTGACGCAGGACATCCTGCTTCCGATTGTCCATCGCTCGGCGCTGCCCGGCCTGTATAAGCGGCTGCGGGAGGACTTGGCGGAGATCGATCTCACCTTCACCTCGTATAAGGGGCATATCGTCACCTGCGTCGGCGCGACGGTCTGCAAAATCGGCATCGCCGATTCGCCGGCGGTGGCCGACACGATCGCGGCCGAACTGGACCGCCACCTGCCGCCCGACACGCCTGAAAAGCTGAAGCTGCTGAAGAGCGTGGCGGACGACCTGCGTATCTCGGGATGTCCCAACGCGTGCGCGGGACATCCGGCCGCGAAGCTCGGCATCGAAGGGATGCGGCGGCGGGAGGGCGAGGAGCTCAAGACGGTCTGCTCCCTGTTCGCGGGCGCGGGGCTGGGCGAGCACGGCGAGCCGCGGCTGTCCGCGCGTTTGCCGGACGGCCCTGTGCCGCTTGAGCGGCTCGCCCAGAAGGTGCTGGAGCTGGAGCTGGGTGCCTGAGGTTGACCGGCCGGCCAACTTGTTGGAGCCGGTCTTGATGGTTGCCGCCGCGTTTGCCGGACAGAGGCGCGGCGGCACGCACCTCCTCCCCGCGCAACCCCGACAGTTGCTGCAGATCATGCACGCCGACGCTCATCCGCACCGGGATCGGCAGTCACCCGCTGACGTTTGAGCGGCAAGGCCCCCGCGCCTCCTCGAAACGCTTCCCGTCGAGGCTGTCCGCCAGGACCCCCTCGGCTTCCGCATGCCGCCGACGCCCTCGAGGAAGGAATTGCGTCGTCTGCCTTGTTCCCTTCTGTGCCCTTTTCTCCACGTGTCATCATTTTGCACGCTCCCTGATACGCCGCCGCCGTTTACTTTCAAACAAATCCGGCCGCGACCACATAAGCAAGTTTGGGCGGATCTTTATGAGTTTTAAAGTTAGGTGATAGGTACTTGGTCTTATTGACAAAATGGCGAAAACTAAAATTTAGTTGAAAATAATAATAGTCAGTCAGGCGGTTAAAATGATAATTCTATGCGATCAAATCGTAAGCGTCATCCTCCATGACTTCGTCCTATCGGTTCAGAGCCAAGGCCTATGCATGGACACCACAGGGCAACTACTATGCTTAAAGACCGAGTCTCTTATCCTCTATCGTTCAGAGTGAGCCTTTTTCTCGCGTCCCGGTCCCGCCTCCTGAAGCGTATGCTCGCGGTGTCCGTCATCTGCTCGGCCTTTGCCTCGGCGCTGGCCGACACGCACACGTGGACCGGTTTGGGAACGAGCGATAACTGGAGCGACGCGGCTAACTGGGATTTGGGGCTGCCCGTTGACGGGGACAACCTCACTTTCGACGGCACGGTTCGGCAGAGCAATGCCAACGACCTTCTGACCTCCGTTGGAAACATTGTAATCGTACGGGCGGGATTTGCTATTTCCGGCGCCGCGCTCACGATTAACGGAACGTTCGGAAGTACGGGCGTCAACAGTTGGTCAATCCCGCTCACCCTGACGGCGACCGGTCACCTTTTCGAAAGCCTTAACGGCACGCTGACAATAAGTGGCGATCTCGACACGGCCGGTAACACCGTGACATTTAAAGCAAATTATGGCATTGGGGTCGACGGACCGATCTTGGTGGCCGGCATCGTTTCGGGTGAGGGAGGTGTGACCAAAGAGGGTACCGGCACGGTGACGTTGACCCGAGACAATACTTATAGCGGCTTTACCACGCTTTCGAAGGGGTACCTTGCAGTTAGTTCGGATAACAATTTGGGCACGGTACCCGGCGAACCCACGTTGAACATCAAACTGAACGGTGGTTACCTGCAGGCTTCTGCCTCCTTCACAATTAACAGCAATCGACTGATCAGAATCACCATTAACAGTACCTCCACTGGTTTATGGGCGGACAGCGGGGTTACTCTGACGTACGACGGAGTAATTGGAGCGGTGAATACTAGTTATACCTATGGATTGTGGTTGGATGGAGAGGGCACGATCGCGCTTTCTGGCGAAAACACGTATATGGGAAACACCACAATTTTTGCCCTCTATGTGAGGATTTCAAATGCAAAAGCACTGGGCAGTGGAACCCTTTCTGAATCAACCGTGCTAGTTAACAATCTCTCCACATTGCAACTGACGGGAGGCGTGGCATTTAACAGGACTTTGAAATTAGACCTTGCGAATTTGGTCAATCTGTCGGGCAACAATAGTTGGGCCGGAGAAATCCACACCTTGATAAATCCAAGCGGAAAATCAGTGATTAGAGCTGAAGCCGGGACCAAGCTTACGATAAATGCTTCCATCTATGTAAACACCGACTATATTGTTTCTCCAGTCAACCAGTTGGAAAATCTTTATCTGGAGGGTGCCGGGGACATCGATATCACCGGATCGATCAATGGGCTGGGTATGAATGAAGTCGAAAATGCATATATTTTGGGGCATGGGGATGTGGTTATGGACGGTACCGGCACGCTGACGCTTTCAGGCGGCAATACTTACTCGGGCCGGACGATCGTGAACAGCGGGGTCATCTCTGTTGGTGCCGACGGCAACTTGGGTGTGATTACAAAAACTGCGCCGGGTCGGATTGTGCTCAGCGGCGGAACGCTCCTCTGCAGCGAAACCTTTACCCTCGGTGTAAAACGCGGGATCGCGCTGGGGCCCGTTTTGGGGTCAGGAACCGGAACCGTAAATGTCGCTGCGAATAAAACGGTCACCTACGCGGGCATCATAACCAACAGCACCAGCGCCACCGGTTGCTTGAAGAAGGCTGGCACGGGCACGCTGACCGTGACGGGTGCGAGCACCTATACCGGCGGAACCATCGTGGATGCCGGTACCCTGAAGGTCAATAACACGACCGGATCAGGCACCGGCACCGGCTGGGTGACCGTCAGCAGCGGCGGCACGCTGGCCGGCAGCGGTTTTATCGGCGGGATAACCGAACTGAAGACCGGAGGCACGCTGTCGCCGGGCAACAGCCCCGGCACAATCACGATCTACACGAATCTGGTGCTGGAGGCCGGGTCCACCTTCGCGGTCGAGATCAATGGAGTCTCTAACGATTTGGCCGCGGTGACCGGGACGTGCACCATCGCGAGCGGCGCCTTGCTGAGTGTCTCGGGTGTGAGTCCGACCGCGATCAGCTATACGATCATCACCGCCGGCAGCGTGACGGGAACCTTTTCAGGCTACCCGGAGGGCGCGCCCGTCGCGGTTGCGGACAAAACCTACTGCATTCACTATGGCGCTGCGGAGGTCATCCTTTACCTGCCCGGGACCGTTCACGGGTACGTGTTTAACGATAAGGGCGAAACGCCTGACATGTTGTTTGGCGCGGGCGACTCGGCGATCACGGGTGCCGTTGTCAGGCTCTATGTGAACGCCGTTTACGTCACGAACTGCGTATCCGTAAATACGGGCTTCTACGAGTTCACCGGCGTGCCGCCCGGAACAAACGTCGCGCTGAAAATCACCCTCGACAGCGGCACCCTGACCGGTGTGCCGACTGGCGGGGCTGCGACCAACGACGTGACTCGCAACCGCGCGACGAGCGCCGGCGCCGATGCGGTCATCAGCTCGGCCGTGGCCTCCGCGCAGGGAGTGTCCGGCGGGCCCGCCGCCGAAACGCTCAACTTCGGGTTCATCGTCAAGCCAGTGGCGCTTTCCACGGCGATGGACGTCAGCCTCGACGCGGAAGTGGCTGGCATTTTCATCAGACTCTGGACGGTGAACGAATCCGGTTGCGACGACATCGTGATCTATGCCTGGATCGGCGACACGTGGGTCGAGGTCGGGCGCGTGCCGGCTGGGGAGATCGTGGGCGAGGGAGCGAACCCGTATCGGGTCCTGGCCAGCGGGCTCACGGCGGGGAACGCGTACTCCCTTAAGATCGTCGACGAGGCCGGGCACGTGCATTATTCCTCCGCGCCTGTGACCGTTCAAGCCATGCGGGTCGCGGCCGTGCGGCTGGACCTGCAGACTCTGACCCTGACGTTCAACACCGAGTCCGGCCGCTCCTATGTGGTCGCTGTCAGCACGGACCTGGTGCATTGGTCGAACGCATACCTGAGCCATCCGACGGCCGACGGTTGGTCGGCTTATGTGGATACGCCGTTCACGGCAGGGACCGGCACGCAGACGCAGGTTCGCGTGCCGGTGAACGGCCGCAAACAGGCGTTCTTCAAGATTGTCCGGACCGAGTGAGTCCGATGATCCGCTCTGGCAGCTGAACAGCCCGGACCGTACGTGTGCGGGACGAACCGCCGGGGAGCAAGCCCGGTCGTGACCGGATTCGCCGCGCCGGGCTTGACGATGCTCCTGCGGAAGGGCATTACGTTACAGAACCATAGGGGTTCAGATTTCGGGCCTCGGTGACATTCGCGAACGGAACACGTAACATGCGGAAGTTTCTGAGTGTGATGGCGCTCGCAGCGGCGATGATGGTCTCGACGGCGGTGGCGTAGTGTCCCGCGCAGGGCGAGAAGAAGGCGGCCTGCACATGCGAGGCGTGCGGTTGTATGGCGGACTCCAAGAAGGGCTGCTGCGCCAAGTAAGAGGTGTGCGTTTTCGGACAGAGAACGGGCGTGGAGTGCACGGGCGCTCTGCGCCTTTCGATTTTTTGAACGGACTTGACGAAAGCGAGAGTCTCAGGTACATTGTCTACCGAATCACTTTGTCCAAGTTGGACTGAAGTGGTAGAGAAAGGGCATCATATGCAGAAAGCAGTCATCATGTTGGCTTTCGCCGCCGGGATTCTGGTTCCGACCGCGCAGGCTAAGTGTTCAGACTCGGGGAGCGCTTGCGCTACGGCCAGTTGCATGACCGCCACAGGTTGTGCGACGGCGATCTGTCCGTCGGGCGGCAGCACGTGCACGCCGGCCGCCGCTAAGGCCGCCAAGGCCAAAGCCGCCGCCGCCGCCAAGGCCGCCGCCAAGGCCGCCGCGAAGGCCAAGTCTGTGCGCCGGATCGGCCGGTAGTCCAGACGCGCGCGTCGCGAGACCAGGAAAAGAAAAGCGTGGGGTGCGCAAGTGCCCCACGCCTTTTTGTGCCGGTGACGGCAGGCATAAAAGAAGTTTCCTGCCAGGTTGCCCTGGCAGGAAACTGTGTGGTGTTTATATGTAATTTCGGGTTGTGTGTGGGTAGAAATTACCAAATAACGGGGCAGCTGCGCAATCGAAAAACGTCAGTTTAGCGGGTGTTTGGATTTGTTGACGGTGGCGTCGCGATCGTGGTAAGCTAAGCGGACTCTTGAAAACTGCTATGCGAGACAAACCGGATAATCTGCTGGGCACGAACGTTTACTCTTTGCCCTTGCGGCGCGAGCTCAGCTCGGTGCTGCATTTTCTGCATGCGCAGGCGCGGAGCGTCAAGGTGGGGCTGGACATCGGTTTTACGAACGCGGGAGTGAGCCAGATCCTGAGGCATACGGGCGGCTACTGGATGAGCGTGGAGCCGACGCCGCAGCGTCGGGACTTGGTGGCTGTGGCGCTCGGGAATGATACGGTTCTGTGTTCGGGCGAGGATGGTGAATTGCCGTTCGAGGATAAGCAGTTCGACGCGGTGGTGATGGCGCACGGCGTGTTGCCGGGGAGCGCGGAGGCGGGGCCCATGGTCAAAGAGTGCCACCGGGTGTTGAAGACGGGCGGGCACTTCATCCTCACGGTGGAGTTCCGCAAGCGCTTCGGTCTGGCGTGCGCGTTGAACCAGCAGCGCGTGGTGTCCGGGGCGGGCGGCTATTATAACGAGGCCGAGATTTTCCAATTGTTGAAGGACGGGTTTGACGTGCTGGGTTTCCGCTTCACCTGCCGGTTCTGGGTGCAGTTGGTGCGCCAGTGGGTTGACCGTCGGCGCGCCTCTCACGTGAACGGCACGGCCAACGTCTGGCTGCGGTTTCTGTACGGGGTGGCGCTGGTGCTGGATATGCCGCTGGTGTTGACCAAGGGCTATCAGATGACGGTGTATGGCCGTCGTAAAGGGTGGCGCGAGAAACATTCGCGGGTGCTGGCGAGCAGCACGCCGGTGTCGGACGCGATGCTTTCCGACCCGCGCCGCGAAGGCCGGCACGTCTCTCTGGCGCGGTTCAAATGAGGATGAGCAAAAGAGTGTGGTTGCGGGTGGCGGCGTGCGCGCTGTGCGTGTCAGCGGCGCAACGGGCGGGCGCAGGCGAGGAGGCCGCGGCGGCGGTCGGGGATGTGAAGGCGGCCGTCGAGTTGTTCGTCAATGCGCGCACGGCCGGCAGCGTAGACGAGTTCATGGTGGCGGTCGCGAAGGTCAAAACGCTGGCCGACGCGGGGCAGGCCTTCTTCTGTTTTCTGCTGGCCGTGTATTCCGGGCAGGAGCCGCTGTGCGCCTTGCCCGAGAAGACGCGGCTGCGGTATCTGTCCGAGGGTCGCCCTCTGATGCTGACGCACGCTGAGGAAGGCAACGCGCTGGCGCAGTATCTGGTCGGGATGGACTGCGCCCTTAATCTGCACAAGCCCGAGGACGCGCGCCGCTGGTTCGAGCGTGCCGCGGAGCATGGCCAGGCGCTGGCGCAGAACAGCCTGGGGATGATGTATTACCTGGGGCAAGGGGTGGCGCAGGACGCCGACAAGGCCAGCGAGTACTTCCGCCAGGCCGCGCTGCAGGCCGACATGAACGGCGAGTACAATCTCGGAACGCTCTATGCCCAGGGGCAGGGCGTGCCGAAGGACGACGAGATGGCGTTCCAGCTGTACCGGCGGGCGGCGGAAAAGGGTCACTCCAACGCGATGAACAATCTGGGGTGGCTCTATCAGGAGGGCCGGGGCGTCGCGAGGAGCCCGGAGCAGGCGGCCCTCTGGTACCGCAAGGCGGCCGAGACCGGCAACGCCTGCGGGCAGTTCAATTACGGCTTCGCCCGCGCCCGGGGACTGGGCGTGCCGCAGGACTACCGCGAGGCGGCGGTGTGGTATTGGCGTGCGGCAGGGCAGGAGTACGTCGAGGCGCAGGTGAATATCGGCATCTTCTACCGCGACGGTCTGGGCCTCAAGCAAGACGACCGCAAGGCGCTGGCCTGGTTCGCGAAAGCGGCGGAACAGAAACACGCCATGGCGCAGTTCTTCATCGGCCAGATGTACGAGCAGGGCCGCGGCGTCCCCCAGGACGACGAGCGGGCGTGCCGCTGGTATCAGAAGGCCGCGGCGCAGGACAATCCGCGGGCGCTCAACGCGCTCGGCACCTTCTATTACCGGGGAAAAGCGGTCGAGAAAGATTATGCGCAGGCCGAGGCGCATTACCGGCGCGCGGCGCTGACGGGCTTATCTGTCGCGCAGAACAATCTGGGGATGCTCTACCTGCGTGGCGAAGGCGTGCCGCAGGACCATGACCGCGCGGCCGAGTGGTTCATCAAGGCCGCGCAGCAGGGCAGCCCGGATGCGGCCTACAATCTGGCGATGCTGCACGAGTACGGCAAAGGCGTGAACCTGAGCCACAGCCGGGCGGTGGAGCTCTGCAAGCAGGCCGCGCTGCACGGACATGTCGCGGCGGCCGAGTGGCTCTTCCGGAACGGTTACACGGCGTGGGTCGAGGATGTGCGGAAGCAGTCCGGGGGGGGCGGTTCAGACGGCGGGAGCGGCCGGACCGAGCCGCGCGATTAGATCGCGGTAGCGCTGGCGCACGATGGCGATATCGGAGTCGACGGCCTGGAAGGTGAACCCCCGCGCGGTGAGCCCCGGCACATCGCTCTCGTTGCGGTTGAGAATCCCCGCCTGCCGGCCGCTCGCGCGGGCCGCCGCGACGACGGCATCCAGGCAGGCGTCATAGGTCAGGCTGGAGCCGGAGGCCTTGAGGTCGAAGGCGAGGTCCGCCGGACCCACGAACAGCACGTCGATGCCGTCCACGGCCGCGATCGCGTCGACGTTGGCGACCGCCTCGGCGCTCTCGATCTGGGCGAGGACGAGCGGCGGCACCTCCGCGTCAGGCACCTCCATCCCGTATCCGCAGGCGCGCACCGAGCGCGAGTAGCCGCGCGTGCCGTGCGGCGGGAAACGCGCCGCGCGCACGCAGGCCCGGGCGATCTCGACCGTGTCCACATGCGGCACCATCACGCCGTCCGCGCCCCAGTCGAGCACGCGCTGGATCAGGTCCGGGTGCGGCGCGCCCACGCGCACGATCGCGGCGGACCGGCTGCCGCGCAGGGCCTGGAGGTTCTGGAATAGCGCGGCCTCGCCGCCGCAGCCGTGCTCGAGATCGAAAAGCAGCCAGTCGAAGCCGCACAGGCCCGCCAGCTCGGCGATGACCGGCGAGCCGATGGAGAGCCAGGTGCCGAGGTGGAAGCGGGATTCGCGGAGGCGGGCGATGGTGGAGATGCTCATGGGGGCCTTCTTGTTTTATCGAAAGAATCGAAGGATTCGAATCAATCGATTGAGTCGATTCCTTCGGTTCATTCGACTATGAGAGGACGGAAAGGTCCAGATTTTCGTTCAGGCCGCGCGCCGCGGTGTCGATGCGGGCGCGGGTCACGGTCTCCAGATCCGCGCCGGTGCTGCCGGAGCCGATCAGGAAGAAGCTGTCGCTGCGCTTGAAGTACCCCGCGCCGACGCGGATCACGGCCTTGACCAGCATGTTGCGCAACAGGTGCAGCCAGAAGCGCGGCACGTGGTTGTCCGGCAGCGGCCGCGCGCGCGCATACCCGGCCAGCGCGCGCCCGATCACCGGCGCGCCGTAGAAGCAACCCAGCAGCGAGAGGTCGTCCATGGGGTCGCCGGAGATGGCGTCGTCCCAGTCGATGAAGGCGGCGATGCCCTGCGGCGGCCCGAGGATGTTCCAGAGCGCAAGATCCTTGTGTACCAGACAGCCTTGTCCGATGCCAAGCAAATCCTGATGGCGGGAGATGGTTTCCAGGATGGCGGCGGCCTGGGCCTCCGTGAAAAAAGTGTGGGCGACGAGGAAGTCGAGGTGCTTCTGCAGATTCAACAGGTAATACGACCGGTAGGACGCATGCAGGCCGCTCAGTGAGCCGGAGGCGTGGGCCTTCCGGGCGCTGAAGGGGCCGAACCCGGGCGGCTGGAGGTCCTGCCAGCGCGCGACGGACTCGCCGATGGTTTCGGCGATCGGCTCCAGCGCGAGCGTGCCCTGTTTGGCGTGCTGATTGAGGTCCGGATAGGGAATGTACTCCAGCACCTGCCACGCGAAAGGGGTGTCGGTGCGGTCGCAGTCACAGGCGAGCACGCGCGGCGCGGGGAGGCCGCGCGCGTGCAGCTCGGCGATGACCAGCGTTTCGACGTCGAAGTAGTTGTCGCGCTCCGGCCCGTCCTCGGTGCGCACGAACGCCTCGCGGTCGCCCAGCGCGAGGCGGAAGGTGCGGTGGTTGCCTTGGCCGTCGGCGGGGCGCAGCGTGAGAGGCGTGCCGGGAAAGCGCGCCTGCAGCGCGCCCAGCAGTTGCGGCTCGAGCAGCGGATGGTCGGGGCGCACCGCTTCCGTGCCGTGGAAGGCGGCCGCGCGGTCGCACTTCCAGTAGTAGATGCCGGTGCGGTCGTAGGAGGTATGGGTAGGTGTGGTCATGAGTGAGAGCCGGACGTGACGGACGCGTCAGACGCGTCCGACGGGTGCAAAGGACGGAAGCGCCAGTAGGCGGCCAGGAGGCTGCCGAGCAGGGTCTGCACGACGCTGCAGAAGACGGCGGGCACGCCGACCAGCGGGTTGGCGGCGAAGTGGTTCTTGGCGAGCATGGCGGCCATGCCGCCGTTCTGCATGCCGACCTCGATGGCGACCGTGCGGGCGATGTCGTCATGGAAACGCAGCAGGCGTGTGATCCAGTAGCCGATCACGAAGCCGAGCCCGTGCAGCAGCGTCAGCGCGAGCGTCAGGCGTCCGGCGTTGGCGATGACCTTGCTGGCGTTGGGCGCGACGATGCTGCCGGCGATCATGATGATGGCGAGCACGGAGACCAGCGGCCCGTAGACGGAGGCCTTGGCGACCTCGCGCGGGAACCGCCAGTTGCAGAAGACGCCGATGAGCACGGGGGCGACCACGGCGCGCAGCGTCGAGAGGCAGATGCCGAGGGCGTCGACCTCGACGTAGGCGCCTGCCAGCGTCTTACACCAGAGCGGCGTCATGACGAAGGCCGTGAGCGTGGAGGCCATGGTGAGCACCACCGAGAGCGCGACATTGGCGCGCGCCAGATAGGAGATCAGGTTCGAGGCCACGCCGCCGGGACAGGCCGCGACGAGGATCAGGCCGGCCGCAAAACCAGGTTCCAGGTGCAGCACGCGCCCGATGCCCCAGCCGAGCAGCGGCATCACGGTGTACTGGCAGGCGAAGCCGAGCGCGAAGGATCCCGGGATCTTGAGGAGCCGCTTGAAATCCTCGATCGTCAGCGTGAAGCCCATGCCGAGCATCACCAGCGCGATGGCGCTCTCGACCCATCGTCCCGAGAACCAGAGGAACGCGGGCGGATAAAGGATGCCGAGCGCGGAGGAGAGGATGATCCACACGGGGTAGAGATTGACGAAGAGGGTGATGAAACGCATAAGATTAAAAAGTTAGGAGTTAGGAGTTAGGAGTTAGGAGTTAGGAGTTAGGAGTTAGGAGTTGGGGCCGGGGGCTGGGGCACGGCCGGCTTGCGGTTCTTGAGGGGTTTGCTGATGAGCATCTGGAGCTTCGATTTGGGTCCGGTGAGTTTTCCGGCGAGGATGTCCTCCTCGGTGAAGCGTGCCAGCAGGATTTCGCCGGCGCTGCTGCGGTTGTGGTCGTAGGAGACGTAGAGGGTGCCGTCGGGCGCCTGGAAGCCGTCGGGGTAGGAGACCCCGTTGCGCTCGTCCAGCATGAGGCCGCCTTTCCAGGTCAGGCCGTCATCTTCGGAGAGGAAGGCCTTCAGCTTGTTGCGCTTGCCTTCGTGCGCGTCCACGGTGTCGCCGTGTTTCACCAGCAGGATGCGTCCCGAGGCCAGCTTGCGCACGTGGAAGCGCGCCACGGGCTGGCTGATGCCGGCCGGCGCCGAGGGTTCGGCCCACGTCTTGCCGCGGTCGGACGATGTGCTCTGCATGATGCCTTTGCCGGTGCGCGCGAGCATCCAGAGCGTGCCGTCCTTGCGCTCGACGGTCATGTGCTCGTCCCAGCAGGGGCTGGGGTAGGCGACGCAGCCTTGGCGCAGCCAGGTCGCGCCCTGGTCGGTCGAGCAGAAGACGTTGGCGCCGCGCAGCGGGTCGAGCTCCTTGAACGCGCCGCGGAAGGGGCCGATCCCGCCGCTGCGGTTGAGCGAGACGGGCAGGAGCCACTCGCCGGTCGAGAGGACCGTGGGCTTGTTGAGGGTGAAACCGTGCCAGATGCGGCGGGGCGCCGACCACACGGGCGCTTCCGCGTCGGGGTTCTCGCAGGTCGCGGACCAGACGCCGGAACGCCCATCGAACTGCATCATCGACTGGTTGAAGAAGAGCCAGAGCTTGCCGTTCGGATCGGTCCAGAGGTTGCCGACCAGCACGCTGCGGTCCATCGGCAGGTTCTTGGAGTGCGGGTCGATCACGAGGCGGGGCTTGGACCAGGTCTCGCCGTCGTCGTCGCTGGTGGCGAGCACGAAGAAGGCCTTGGGCCCGTCTTCGCCCGCGACCCAGGCGGCCCACAGGCGCCCCGCGGGCGTGCGCGCGATGCCGATGGTCATGCCGTAGTCGAGCTGGTCGTAATCGTACTGCGGCAGGGGATGGGTGTTGAGCTTGGGCGGAATGAGCGCGAGGTCGGCGATCCGCTCCATGGTCTCGATCTCGAAGGCGCGGACCTCGGCGGGGGTCATGGCGGCGAAGCGGGCCTCGGGCGCGGGGGTCTGCGCGAGCGCGCTGAGGGAGAGGATGGATAAGACGGAGAGGATGTTTGTTTTCATTTGGCTTGGTTTTTGAGTTGAGGGTAGGGACGGCTTCCCGAGCCGTCCGCGGCGGTTCCTGTGAAACCGCCCTACCGCATTGCGTTTATGCCGACCGTGTCTGTTGCTCCTGTGTAGCCGGGGCCGCCGCCGGCGACATAGCCGTCACTGCGGCCGGTGGCGTCGCGGCTGACCCAGAAGGCGTAGAGGCTGCCGCGGCGCAGCGAGAAGCGCAAGCGGACGGGTTTGCCGGCGAGCGCGGAGAGCTCGGCGCCGCCCTTCCACGTGACGGGTGCCAGGGTTTTGTCGGCGGACACCGGGACACAGTTGGCGAGCGTGAAGGGTTCGATGGCCTTGCCGTCTTCGCCCAGCGCCTCGGCCCTGAGTTCGCCCTGCGGGCAGTCGGCGTTCACGAAGAGACGCTGGCCGGAGAAGCGCAGCAGGCGCGTGGTGAGCGTGCCGACCGAGGCGCCCGCGTCGAGGGACGCGAAGCCGTCGCGGCGCAGCGTGGACAATCCGATGCAGTTCGGGTCATACATGCTGCCGAAATTGACCGAACCGTCCTTTCTGATGGCCCCGTCCATGTCGCCGCGGCATCCCGAGTGGTAGAAGTAGAGCGTGTCGCCGACGACCGCGCAGAGGTTGCCCCCGCCCTCGACGAAGCCGCGGTCCCACGTGTCCTTGCGGCTGGCGGGCAGGTGCGCGCGTCGGTCCGGACGCGCCCAGTGGAAGCCGTCGCGGCTGTACCCGAACGAGATCTCGTTCAGTTTCGGCAGGCCCATGCGTTCGCACCGGCCGTTTTCCGGCCCGCGGTGCAATTCGAAGAAGCCGAGCATGACGCTCTCGTAGGCGACCGCGTCGAGGTTGTAGAGCTGCGTCTTGTGCTGATAGCCCGGTTCGGGGGCGTCCAGCCGGTCGGCCGCGGTCCAGGCCACGGGATCGGCGGGACTCCACTTCGCGCCGGCCAGAAAATCGTCCGACTCCCGGTAGTGGCGCGAGCGGCCGCGGAAGGAGGAGCGGAGACTGTAGACCCACTTCTTGCGGAAGGGGTTGTAGAACATGGAGCTGCGGTCGCCGGTCGGGCCGGTCTGGGTCTTGTTGCCCCAGTGAATGCCGTCCGGCGAGGTGAAGCTGTGCGCCGGCTGCGTGCCGCCGGGGTTGGTCGCGAACAGTTTGAAGCGCTGCTGCGCATCCTTCGCATCCCAATCGGCGACGACGCCGTAAGAGTCCGGCTGGAAGCCGGGGGGCAGGACCTGGTTCGACCCCGGATTGACGTCGAAGGCCGGGCGGCTCCACGTGATGCCGTCCTTGCTGGTGGCGAGGGCGACGGTTCCGCGGAAATACGTTCCGGCCTGGTACCACAGGTAGAAAAGTTGCTTTTCGGGGTTCCACCAGACGCAGGGGCGGCAGGTGCCGCCCACGATGCCGGTCTGGCGTTCAAGCGCGGTCTCGCACTTCAGGACCGGGTTGCCAGCGAATTTTTCAGGGAGGTGATAAACCTGCAGCAGGTCGGTCGTGTCGATCAGGAACCCGTCCACGAAAAGCTGGCGGCCGGCGTCGATGGAGATGACGGCGGGCGGGTGGTCGAGATACGGCACCGGCATGGGGTCGTCCGACTTCATGTCGACATCCTGGGGCGGCCACTCCTCGGGCAGCACGATGCCGTTGTAGAGCCGCTCGCCGCTGTTCTCAGGCCAGGGCTTGCTGACCATGGGTCTGGCGGCGGCGGATTCGAAGCCGAGGAGGATGCACCACTTGCCGAGCTTGAGGACCTCGCCTGCGGACAGCCGCTTGCTGTAGATCTGGACGCGTTCGTGCGCGTTGGTGGAAAAGAGCGGGAACGAGGCGGGTTCCGCCACGCGCGCGAAGCCGCAGGCGTCGAGCGTGGCCGCAGCGGAGGTCGCGCGCGGCACGTCCGGCGGCGTGAGGGCGGTGAGGATTCCGCCTTTCACGCAGCGCACGCGCACGCCGTCGATGCCCGCGCGAAGAAAGGGCTGGCCTTTGAGGACCCCCGGCGTTTCCGCCAGCGTGTAAGGGCGGTCCGCGAAGAGGCGGGCGCCCCGCTCAAACGCCGCGGTCTCGCAGGCGTTGGTGCCGCGCAGGAGCACCTCGAGGACGGGGCCGTCCGCGAGAGCCCCGCAAGCGGCGAGGGCCAGAAGTGTGGGCAGGATTTTTCTCATGGCGTGTCGATGACTCCGGTGTGGCCGGGGCCGCCCGCCGCGAGGTAGCCGCGGCTGGCCCCGCCGGACGAGGGGCTGACCCAGAAGGCGTAGAGCTGGCCGTTCGTGAGATGGAAGCGGAAGCGCACGGGCTTGCCCGAAAGCGCGGAGAGGTCGGCCGCGCCGGCCCACTCGACGCGCTGGAGCGTGCGGTCGGCGGAGACCGGCTTGCAGGCGGCGGCGGTGTAGGGCGGAAGCGCGTTGCCGGCGGCGTCGAGAATCTCGGCGCGCAGTTCGCCCCGCGGGCAGGCGACGTTGACGAACAGGTGGTTGCCGCTGAAGGTGACGGGCCGCGTGGTGAGCGTGCCCGCCGTTTCACCCGCGTCCATGGAGGCGAAGCCGTCGCGCCGCAGCGTGGCGAGGCCCACGCTGGCGCCGGTGTACATGCCGCGGCTGCCGTCGGGCGCGAGCCCCGAGTAGGCGCAGTAGGGGAAGAGGAGCCGGTCGCCGTCGACGAGGCAGACGCCGGCGGTGCTGTGCAGGTAGGCGCGGTCCCACGCCCCCTCCTTGCGCGCGGCCGGGATGAAGGCGCGGCGGTCCGGGCGCTGCCAGTGGAAGCCGTCGCGGCTGAAGCCGAGCTTGAGCTCCGTGATCTTGGGGAACTGGCCTTTGTCGCAGAGCTCGTTGGGCGGGCCGAGGTGGATCTGGAAGATGCCGAGCATCAGGCTCTCGTAGGCCACGGCGCTGAGACTGTAGAGCTGTGGGGCGCAACGGGCGTCGGGGTCCTGCTCGTCGAGGCGGTCGGCGTTGCACCAGTAGACGGAGCTGTTGAACGCGCCTTCGGTCAGGAAAAAGGGGCTTTCGGCGTAATAGCGGTTGCGGCCGCGCGCGCCGCCGCGCTTGACGCTGTAGACCCAGACGTCGCGGAAGGGGTTGAAGAAGAACGAGCAGTAGTCGCCCGCGCGGCCGGCCGGCAGATCCGGCGACCACATGCGGTTGTCGGGCGAGACCATCAGCACATGTCCGCGCGCGCCTTTTTCGGCGAGGTACTTGACGCGCTCGGCGGAGTTGGTGGTGAGGGCGTCGAACCACACGCAGTTGTCGCCGCCCGCGCGGCTGGCGGGCAAGACGACGTTGTTGGTGGGAGTGACGAGGGGTCGCTCCCAGCGGATCGCGTCCTTGCTGCTGGCATAGGCCAGCGGACCTCGCCAGCCGGCGGTGTACCACATTTTGTACAGGGCTTCCGCAGGGTCGAAGAAGACGCCGCCGTGGCCGAGGTAGCAGACCGCCTTCTGGCCGCGCTCGCCGGTCCGGCTCGCGGCGAGCTCATCGGGCGTGGTCGGCGTGAAGACGGGGTTGCCCGCGTACTTCTCGGCGGTGTGGAAGGTACGGGTGAGATCGGTGCCGGCGATCAGGAAATCGTCCACGAAGAGCTGGCGGCCGGTGTCGATCGGAAGGATCGCCGGCGGCGCATCGAGGTACGGCGTCTCCATGGGCTCGGCGGAAGCGGGGTCGTTGTAGCGCGGCGGCCAGACGCGCGGCAGGCGGATGCCGTTGTAGAGCGTCTCGCCGTCGTTGGACTGCCAGTGGCGGTCACGTTTCGGACGCGTCAGGCTCAGGTCGCCCTGCGCGAGGAGCACGACCCACTTGCGGGTCTGGAGCGTCTCGCCGGCCGCCAGGAGCTTGCGGAAGACCAGGGCCTTGTCGCCGGGCGCGGAGCCGAAAAGCTGGAAGGGCTTGCCGGGGAGTTGCACGAACCCTTGTTGGAGCAGGTCGGCGGCGAGGCTGTTCTCGGGATGCGACGCAGGCGTGACGGCGTAAAGTGTGCCGGCGCGCGTGCAGACAAGCGTCTGGTCACATTCTATCAACGCCCTGATGAAGCTCGCGCCTTCGAGTGCGGACGGCACGGCGAGGACGGTAAAGTCACGGTCTGAAAACAGCCGAGCGCCAAGGGTGAAAGCGTCTGCTTCGCCCTCCTCAGCCACGAGCGCGGGGGCCTGCTGAGCGTTGACCGCCATGCCAAAGGTGACAAGCATGAGGGCGTATAGGAATAGCGTTTTTGTCATAAGAAGGTGTTGGCGCATGAGGGCTGTGAGGGCAGGGGCATGAAAGCCCCTGCCTCTATGTGGCGTTATTTGATCAGGATCAAGGTGCCGCCGTATCGGACCTCAAGTGACACGAGGTTGTTGGCGGTCGTGATCACGGTGGCGATGTTCTTGGCGATGCCGGTGTTCTTGGCTTTCCAGCCGGCGAAGGAGCCTGTCAGGGTGCCGTAGGACATGATGGTCGTTTTGAACGGCACGGGGATCGGGTTCGCCTCGCTGCGGCCCAGGTCGATGAAGCCAGTCCCTTCAGGCGCGAGGGCGCCGGTGACAGTCACGAAGTCGTTGGTGACCTTGCCGAGGGCATTTGTGGACCACGTGCAGACAAAGGTGGAACCCGGCACGAGGCTCAGGTTCTCGACCGTCATCCGGGCACCGGCCGGGGCGTTGTTGGTGCCTGCGTCGAGCGCGCCGGTGAGGGCGATCACGCCGTTGGTGAGCGTGCCGCTGCCGGTGAGGTTGTGGATCGTGGCGCGCAGGCTCAGCGCGTCGAAGTATGCGTTGGTCGCGACGAGCAGGTCGTTGGTGGAGGAGACCCGCGCCGCAAGCGTTCCCGCCCGCACGTCGATCAGGCCGCTGAAGGTGTTCGTGCCGGTGACACTCAGCGTATTGGTGCCGAGTTTGCCGAGGCCACCGTCGGGTGTGCCGCCCAGAAGGGGATCATGCGTCAGCTTCTGGGAGATCGTATAGGAGGCGAGCGAGGTGTCGATGACTGCGCCGTTGGTGGAGACGAGGGCCGAGAGCAGGTTGTCCGCCATCGTCTGTCCGGCGGACCGGGGTTGGAGGGTGCCGCCGTTGAAGGTGAGGTATTCGCTGCCGGTACTGCCGGTTATGGTGCGGACGCGCAGGATGCCGCCGTTGAGATTGACGCGGGAGGTGCTGCTGTTCGCGCCCATCTTGAGGTCCGCGTATTCATCGACCAGTCCGCCGTAGAGGTTAAGCGTGTTGTTGCCGCCCCGGAAGCTGCCCATACCCGTCGTCGTGGAGGTGTGGATCAGCGCGCCGGATGTGACGTTGATGGTGGCCAGCATGCCGCTGCCGGTCTGGTCTCCGAAACGGAAGTCGGTGCCGGTTATGGTCAGCGTGCCGCCTGCGATGTTCAGGACGGCGTGGGTGTTCGGATAGCCGAAGTAGTCGTA
Organism: Verrucomicrobiota bacterium; assembly: GCA_023269675.1. GTDB lineage: Bacteria > Verrucomicrobiota > Kiritimatiellia > RFP12 > UBA1067 > JAHFSX01. The sequence continues at coordinate 3,409 of JAHFSX010000029.1, read as the reverse complement.
GCCGAAGGCGATGATCATGCCTACGGCGGAGACCGTTCCGCCCGAGACGGTCACGGTGGGCTGAAGCGGGACCGTCGCGGTGAGGGTGGTGCCGTTGTAGTAACCGATGTCGAGGAGGCCATTGAAGGTTGAGTAGCCGTCGACGAATTCGAGTTCGCCAGTTGTCTCCTGTCCTGCTTGGCTGGTGGTGTAGGCGCCGACGGTGACCTCTTGATTGAAAACGTTGGTCTGGCCGGAAGCCCCTAAGACGACCTTGCCTTGGGCGACGGTGAGACAGCCGAAACCATTGGCGGGCGCGTCGCCGTTGGCGGGATAGGGGCCTTGGGTACCCATGACGCCGCTTTGGTTAGCGCCGATGGTGGAGGCGGCGTTCGTGCAGATGTAGCGGAGCGTGCCGGGACCGGTTTTGATAAACCCGCCGGCGGCGTTGTTGATCGGTCCTGAGACCGTGAGGTCGCTGTCGAGGCGCAGGATGGCGGCTTTGCTGCTGCCGGGATTGACGGTGAGGCCGCGGTTGATGGTGGCGGCTGGGCCGGTATAGCGGAGTGTGCCGCCCGCGAGAACGAGGTTGGCCGCCGCGGAGGACGACGTGCCGATGGCACAGGGTTGGCCACCGTTGGCGAGGGAGGAGACTGCCAGCGTGCCGCCGCTGACCGTCGTGACGCCCGAGTAGGTGTTCGTGGCAATGAGGGCGAGCGATCCGGCACCTGTTTTCGTGAGCCCGGCGGCGCCAGTGACGGTTTTCGACAGCGTGACGGCTACATTCGTAGGCTGGGCCATTGTCGTCGTGCGGCCGAGGGCGACGGGAGCTGCAATCGTCATGGAGTTCGAGAAGACCACGGAAGGAACAGTCAGCGAGAGCGTGGCAACGTTAGGCGTTCCGGCCAGCGAGAGTGTTCCGATGCCTTGGATCGTCAGCGCGGAAGCTCCGCCGTTGACCGTGCCGAGGCAGATGCCGGTGCCGGAGGAGAGATTGACCGTGGTGTTGCCGGCGAGCGTCAGAGGGGCGGCGATGGTGTGCGAGCCGGACTCGACGTTGACGGCCGCACCGCTCCCGAGGGTCAGCCCGCTGCCCGCGAACGTGTACGGCGCAGCGTTGTTGAGAAATATGTCGCCAACTGTCTGGCCCGCGACGGTGACGGTGGCGGGAGCGGTGATGGCGTCGTCGAAGCGTACGGCAGCTTGAGATGCGGGCGCGACGGTCCAGTTGCTCGCGTCCGACCAGTTGCCGCTTCCGTCTGTTTTCCACACCGAGGCGGTTGAAGCGTCGGTGCCAAGGGTGACCGTCAGGTTGCCGCCCGATGCCGCAAAGGTGTAGGTCTTGCCATAGACGGCGTTGGCGCATGCGAGGTTGGCTGAGGCGGGGTCGGCACCCGAGTAGGTAAGGATCGTATAGGTGCCGTTCTTGGTGAAGGGCAGGCGGGAGTTGGGCTGATACAGGGAGATGCGGCTGTTGGTGCCGATGACGGGCGAAGTCGACACAATCAGGCGGTCGTTGGTGCTGCCGTCGAGGGCGATGGCGAAACCGAGCGTGCCGCCGTTCAGCGCGAGGCTGGCCGCCGTGACCGTTTGCGTGGCGCTGCCGCCGATGAGGGCTTCACCAGTCGTGGCGATGAGGAGCGCGTTGTTGGCCGGCAGGACGCCTGCGATACAGAGGGTGCCATTGGAAACGACCGTAGCACCTTTATAGGTCGAGCCGTACGAGATGAAAGTGAGCGTGTTGGTGCCGAGTTTGAGGAGCCCGCCGTCGGTTGCGCCGCCGAGACCCGGATCGGTCAGCAGGTTCTGGGCGACCGTATAGGATGCGAGAGAAGTGTCGATAATCGCTCCGTTGGTGGAGACGGTGGCGGAGGTGAGGCCGGAGAGCGTGTAGCCGGTTACACGTGGCTGGAGGACACAGCCGTTCAAGTAGAGGTACTCCTCGCCGGAACTGGCGGTGAGGTTCCTCATCCGCAAGGTTCCGCCATGGAGGTTGAGGCGCGAGACTGAACTGTTCTGCCCCATGCTGATATCAGCCGCTTCGTCAATGAGGCCACCGTAGAGGTTGATCGTGCCGTTGGCGGCCGGACTGCGCCAGCCCATTGTGAGATTTGCGGACGGATGGGGATGCCTGAATGCGCCGCTGTAGACGTTCATGGTGGCGTGCATGGGGGATTCTGCTGCGCCGCGCTGGTCACCGAAGCGAACCTCGCCGTCCACAATCATCGTGCCGCCCGCGATGTTCAGGACAGGGCGGGTGTTTAGGTTGGTCTGGTAACCGAAGGCGATGATGAGTTTGTCGGCGGAGACCGTGCCGCCCGAGACGGTTACCGTGGGCTGGAGCGGAGTTGGAGCGGTGACGGTGTTGCCATTGTAGTAACCGATGTCGAAATAGGCGTTGAAGCGTGTGTATCCTCCGACAAATTCCAACTCTGCGGCGACCTCCTGTCCGGGCTGGTCAGTGGTGTAGGCGCCGACCGTGACCTCTTCGTTGAACAGGTTGGTCTGTGCCGGGTGTGCGCCGAGGACGACCTTGCCGCGGGCGACCGTGAAGCAGCCAAAGCCGTTGGCTGGGGAATCGCCGTTGGAGGGATACGGGACTGGCGCCGTGATGGCGGCTGACTGCTGACGGCCGATCAGCGAGGCGACCGGGGCGGCGTAGGTGAGTGTGCCCGAACCGGTCTTGATGAGGGCGCCGGTGACATTGGTGATGGGTCCGGTCAGCGTGAGGTCAGAGTCCAGCGAGAATAGAGCGGCCTTCTGGGTGCCGGCGTTCGCGGTGAAACCGCGGTTGATTGTGGCGGAGGGACCTGTGTAGCGGAACGTGCCGGGGCCGATCACGAGATTGGTGACGGAAGATGACGACGCGCCAATCGCGCTCTGGAGTCCGCCGTCAGCAAGCGACATTGCGCTGAGCGTTCCACAGCCCACCGTGGTGGAGCCGACGTACGTGTTGGTGCCCGACAGTGTGACGGTACCGCCGCCGCTGGCCGTCGGGTTGACGTTGAGGCCGCCGCTCCCGCTTATGGTTTTGGAAAACGTCAGCATGCCAGGTGTCGTGGCCGACAGGATGAGGCTTCTTGCAGACGCTTGAACGGGTAACTCAAAGAAGTGGCTGCCAGTGGTTGTTGCGATTGAGGCGGAGAGTGAGCGGTTGGTGAAGGAGAGGGAATTACCTGTAAAGGTGTGGCTGTTGGTGCCGTTCACCGTCAGCGTCGCGAGCGTGAGGCTGGGCATGTCGTTTGTCACGGTGATCGCGGCAGGCGGGTTGTTGGTGAAAAAGGCGGCAGCGGCGGAGCCTTGGGCTGGGGCTGCGTTCAGCCAGTTGCCGGTTGCTGACCAGTTGCCGCCTGCGGAGGACACCCACGATCGGATTGATGTAATGAAGGGGAAGTCTGAAGTGTCGCTCCACGTCGCTCCGGTGATGGTT
>JAHFSX010000028.1:73730-86323 GCA_023269675.1 Verrucomicrobiota bacterium | reverse complement strand
GAGAAGCCGCTCGCGCTGACCATCCGCGAGGCCCAGGCGGTCGCCGAGGCGGCCCGCCGCTATGGACGCATCTTTCAGGTGGGCAGCCAGCAGCGCTCCGACAACAACTTCCGCTTTGCCTGCGAGCTGGTGCGCAACGGCGCCATCGGCAAGCTGAAAGTGGTGCACGTCAACGTCGGCGGCCCCGCCGAGGAGTGCTACCTGCCGGCGCAGCCGGTGCCGGAGTCGCTCGACTGGGACATGTGGCTGGGGCCCGCGCCCATGCGGCCCTACAACGCCGAGCTGGCGCCGCAGGACAACTACGCGGTCTTTCCCAACTGGCGGCACTACCGCGATTACTGCAACGGCGGCCTCTACGACTTCGGCGCCCACCATTTCGACATCGCCCAGTGGGGGCTGGGGATGGACGGCAGCGGCCCGGTCGAGATCCGCCCGCCCGCCTTCAGCGAGCACAAGCTGCTGACGTTCGTCTACGCCGACGGCACGCCCATGACCCACGGCGGCGCCAGCGGCCAGGCGGCGATCGAGTTCGTCGGAGCCAGCGGGAGCGTCCGGGTCAACCGGGGCTTTCTGGAAACCGACCCCGCCGAGCTGATCCGCCACAAGTGGGGGGCCAACGACATCCGCCTCTACGATTCGCCCAACCACCTGACCAACTGGCTCGAGGGCGTGCGCACGCGCCGCCCCTGCATCTGCACGGCCGACGTCGGCCTGAGCACGATCACGGTCTGCTCGCTGGCCTCCATCGCCTACCGGCTGAACGAGCCGCTCAAGTGGAACCCCAAGGCCATGGATTTCGTCGACAACCCGTCCGCCGGGCGCCTCCTGTCGCGCGGCATGCGCGCCCCCTGGTCACTCACCGTCTAATGCGGGCAAAGCCCGCAACCCAATTGAACCGCAGCTTGCCGAATACTGAACCGCAGCTCGCCGAAGTAAACACCGCTACGCAGTTGAAATTCTTTCCTTCATGATTCGAAAATCGTCAATCGTCAATCTGCGGTTAGTTCAGGTGCAAAACGGCGTGTTTTTTATCACTGTTCTTTGGCCGTAAGGCACTAACGTGGGCTTGCCCCAGAAAGAATCTCCGTCATGAAACAGACCCTTTCCCTTTCCGTCTGCGCCTTCGCGCTCGCGCTGAGCGCGCGGGCGGCCACCGAACTCAAGCCGCCGTCAGCCGAGGAAGCGGCCCGCATCGAGCAGGCCGCGCCTTCGCACGCGACGGCCAAGCCGAAGCGCGAGCGCCGCGTGCTGGTCGTCAACCAGTGCGAGGGCTTCGTCCACACCTCCATCCCTTACGCCGCCCTGGCGTTTGAAATCATGGGGCGCAAGACCGGGGCGTTCTCCGTCACCGCCGTGAGCGATCTCTCGATCCTCGAGAAGCCGGAGTTCGACAGCTTCGACGCGATCATCATGAACAACACGACCCTCCGGCAGCCGCTCCTGGACAACGCCGACGCGGCGCGGGAGGCGCGGGCGGAGCAGCGCTTCCTCGACTTCGTGCGCGGCGGCAAGGGGCTGGTCGGCGTGCATGCGGCGACCGACTGCCTCTACACGTGGCCGGAATACGGCGAGCTGATCGGCGGCTATTTCGACGGCCACCCCTGGAGCGAGGAGGTGGGCGTCAAGCTGGAGGATCCCGGCCACCCGCTGCTGGCCGCCTTCAAGGGGCTGGATTTCACGGTAAACGATGAGATCTACGCCTTCCGGAATAACTCCCGCGACGCCCTGCACGTGCTGATGAGCCTGGACGTGACGAAGGCCAACATGAACAAGCCGAACATCAAGCGCAAGGACAATGATTTCGCCGTCGCCTGGGTTCACGAGTACGGCAAGGGGCGCGTCTTTTACTTCTCGCTCGGGCACCGGCACGAGATCTTCTGGAACCCCGCGGTTCTGCAGTGCTACCTCGACGGCATCCAGTACGCGCTGGGCGACCTGCCCGCCGACGCGACGCCCAGCTCCCGGCTGACGGAGGGCTATCTGAAGCAGTCGCGCGCGGCGGCCTTCGCGGCCGGGATGGAGCGCATGCTGGCCGAGCTGGCCACCTACAAGCTGAGCGTGAACGACGCGGTGGCCAAGCAGGTCGACGCCTTTGTCGACGAGCACCTGCGCGACCCGCAGGCCAGCCGCGAGGCGCTCTCCCAAGGGCTGGCGCGGGTGGCGGCCGACCCGCAGGCGACGGCGGACGGGCGCGCGCTGGCCTTCCGCAAGCTGAGCCTGGCGGGCACCGACAGCGCCGTGCCCGCGCTGGCGAAACTGATCGACGACCCGGCGCTCGGCAACTGGTCGCGCTACGCGCTCGCCCGCATGCCGGGCAAGGCCGCGGACGAGGCGCTGGTGGAGGCGCTGAAGCGGACCGGCGGGGCGGACCGCCTGGCGGTCGCCGCCCTCATTGGCGCGCGCCGTCTGCCGGCGGCGCTGCCGGCCCTGGCCGAGCTTGCGGCGACGGGCGAGGCCGCTGCGGTTGTCGCCGCGGAGGCGATGGGACGCATCGGCGGCAAAGAGGCGGCGGGGGCGCTGGCGGCCCTGCAGGGCAACGTCAAGGGGCCGGCCCGCGCGGCCGTCGACCGGGCGTTGCTGGCCTGCGCCGACCGCGCGCGAACGGACGGCAGCGCGAAGGCGGCGCAGGAGGCCTATGCGCGCCTGTCGGGCGCCGAGACGGCTGAGCATGTGCGGGCGGCGGCTTTCTACGGCCTCAACCTCTCGGCCGGCGCCAGGGGCGTGGATGCGGCTGTCGAGGCTCTCAAAAGCGCGGATCTGGAGAGAGCGCGCGCCGGGGCGTGGCTGGTCCGCGACCTGCCGGACCAGGCGGTCGTGACAGCGGCCGCCGCGGCGCTGCCGGCCATGCCGGAGCCGAACCGCATCATGGCGCTCGGGGCACTGGCCGCGCGCGGCGACCGGGCCGCGCAGGAGGGCGTGCTGAAGGCGTTGTTGGGGCCGGGCGTCGAGGTCTCGCTGGCGGCGCTGCAGGCCTTGGAGACGCTGGGCGACGGGCGGGCCGTGAAGGCCGTGATGGCTGTGGCCGCGGCTCCTGAGGCGGACCGCGAGGTGCGCAAGGCGGCCGGCAAGACGCTCGGCGTAATGAGCGGACCCGGCGTCGAAAAGGAGATCGTGGAGCAGATGCGGTCGGCGGATGTCAAGGTGCAGGCGGCCTGCGTCAAGGTGCTGGGCGCCCGGCAGGCGCGCGGCGCGCTGAAGGAGCTGTTTGCTGCCGCCCGCAGCGCGGACGCCGGCTTGGCGGAAGAGGCCCGCAAGGCGATCAGCCTCATGGTGCGGGCGGAGGATCTGCCCGAAGCCGTGACGCTGCTCGTCGACACCGGCGATGCCGCGGGGCTGCGGGAGATGGAGCGCATCGCGGTGAAGGCGGCCAAGACGACCGGCGATCAGAAAGTCCAGACCGACGCCCTGTCGAAGGCGCTGCGGGGCAAGGCGCCCGCACCTGCCCGGGGCGCGCTCCTGTCGGCGCTGGCGCAGCTGGCCGTGCCCGCGACGCTGCCGGAGCTGCTCGCCGCGGCCAAGGCGGACGACGTGGCGGTGCGCCGGGCGGCCGTCCAGGCCGTGGCCGAGTACTGGCCGAACGCCGAGCCGCTGCAGGCGCTGCGGGAGGCGAGCCTCAAGGATCCGGACGAGGCGTGCCGCGTCGCGGCCCTCGGCGGCTACGCCCGCCTGCTGGCGATGCCCGGCAAGCTGCCGGTGAAGGAGAAGCTCGCCCTCTACCGCGAGGCGCTGGACCTGGCCAAAGACACCAAGGAGAAGCGGGTGCTGATCGAGGGGCTGGGCGCGCTGGTGCACCCGGACGCGCTGGCCTTTGTGAAGCCCTTCATGCAGGAGGGCCAGCTCTCGGCCGACGCCTGCCGGGCGGCGCTGAAGATCAGCGAGGGTCTGAACGGCGGAGCCTTTGTGCTGACCGGCAGCGTGCGCGGTCAGGAGCGCAACGCGCTCGACAACGATCCAAAGACGCGCTGGACGACCGGCGCCTCGATGCGCGGCGGCGAGTGGTTCATGGTCGACCTCGGCTACGAGGGCGAGATCCGGACGATCCTGCTCGATGCCGGCCCGACCGGGAGCGACTACCCGCGCGGATACGAGGTCTATGTGTCGCCGGACGGCGAGCGCTGGGGCGAACCGGTGGCGAAGGGCGGCGATCCCAAAGCGCGCGTGTTCACCATCACGGTGCCGCCGACAACCGGCCGCTTTGTGAAGATCGTGCAGACCGGCCGGGACGGCTCGTTCTGGTCCATCAACGAGATCCGCGTCAACGGCGTGCCGGACGTGAAGCGCTCTGCGCCGCTGGACCGGAGCGCGTGGAAGGCGACCGCCTTCAACGGCTCAGGCGGCCAGCACCCCGAGTTCGCGATCGACGCGGACCCGGCCACGCGCTGGGGCACGGGCGGGGCCATGAAGCCGGGGGAGTGGTTTGCGGTGGATCTGGGCGCGCCGCACACGGTGCGCGCGGTCGTGATGAACGCGGCCCCGTCCGGCGGCGACTATCCGCGCGAGTGCCAGATCTTCACCTCCATGGACGGCTCCACCTGGTACGGCCCAGTGGGGATTGGCAAGGGCGAGGGCGCGCTCACAACGATCCCCGTGCTCCCGCTCCAGGCGCGGCACGTCAAGATCGTCCAGACCGGCAGCACCGAATTCAACTGGTGGTCCCTCTTCGATCTGCAGATCCTCGGCGAGTGACACCACCGCCGAGAAGTCCTTTGACGGAAAGGCACTGTCCATCAATAGACGGCCCGCACGGAGGCGGGCCCTCCAACGCGAGAATAGTCGTGACGAAACACCTCGCACTGGAGGGACGCCCTCCGTGTCGTCCTTGTGATTCAGGCCAAATACTTTTCGGCGGCGGTATGAGGCCTGAAGACGGGAACGTTCAACGCTCAAGCAGCAGACCCGAATAGCCGCCGGGCAGCACGACGCGCCCCTTCCAGAAGGCGGGAACATTCGGGTTTGCGTTGAGCTCCACCGACTTCAGAAGCTTCGGCTTTTCTCTGTCTGAAAAATCGTACACGCTGATATTCTTGAACATTCGGTTGGCGATCGCCACTCTGCGCGCCGGCTCGTCGATGTTCACCTGCCCCTCGAATTCGGACTTCGGGAAGAGGGCGCGGCTGATGGCCGAATCGTCGGGGATGTCGGCGGGAAGGCCCGCGCCCGTCGGGAACGGATAGCGTTTGAGGTCGCGCACGCCGACGGGCTTCTCCGGGTCTACGAACGCGTAGCCGCCGCCGCGCATGACGAGGAACTCCCCACCGAAAGCCGCAAGCGTTCCCGTCTGCGAACACATCGGGAACGTATCTTCCCAGACGAGCTTTGCCGAGCCCGCGCCGATTTCGAAAAGCTGAATGCCGCCGAACGTGCGCGAGAAGCCGAAATACTTGTTTTTGACGAGGCTCTGACCGCCGTAGTTGTTGTAAACAAGGCTGCCTCCATGTTGGCTGAGAAGAGTCTTCGGATTTGCCAAATCTGAAAAGTCGATAAACAGAACGCGGGTTGAGCCGCTGCTTGCCGCGATCACGTCGTGTCCGTCGAAAGCCCAGACAAACTGCGCGAAATGGGCAGGCGTGTCCAATTTTTTACACCTGGCAATTTCCTTGAGCTCGGTGTCCGACACGATCGTGTAGACGCCTATGCCGTTGGGCCCTTCGGCGACATACAGCCGGTCGCCCGCGCGTTTGACGTCGGCCGCGTACGGGATGTTCGCGCGGCCGATGGGCTCGATTTTTCCCTCCGATAGCCTGTAGATTTTAATGCCCTCCCAGACGTTCGCGGCGTACGCGATGTCGCCGTTTAAGGCGACGGCCCGCGTCGGGTTCGAGAGCTGCGGCCCCGAGGACAGGAACCCCTTTTCACGGTGGTCGAACGGCTTGGCGGGCAGCGGGGTGAGCGTACCGAAGTCGCGCGGCTCCGGCTTGGCGATGCCGGGGAGTTCGGCGATGTAAAGCCCCGTGAAGGTGCCCGAAATATACAGGACGCCGTCGCCTACGGCAATCGACGAAACCGGGTCGCCCTGCGGAATGCCGGGGTCTGTGATCTGCTTGTACGGAACGGCGATTTTCGGGTTCTCGGGATCACGTTTGGGCAGCACGAGGTTGCCGACAATCCTCGGGCTCTTGAGGTCTGACACGTCGACGAGGAACAGTCCATTGACGGTGTCGGCAGCAAAGCAGTGATGGCCCGAAACGCGGGGCGTCCAATAGTCGCAGGGACCGAAGTAGATGGCGGGAAAGTCGACCCGCGAAAGCTTGACGGGCTTGCCGGGGTTTGAGACGTCGAAGATGTCGAGGCCGTGCCCCGCGCCTTGGCGCAGTTCTTGGGGGCCGCTCTTTTTGTGCTGCCCGGTCGAGGCGAAGAGAATGTCGCCCTTCATGCACACTCCGTCGCCGTAGCCGTCGAGCGCGAGTGTTGAGACCGCCTTCGGGGCGAGCAGGTTCGACACGTCGATGACGGTCACTTCGCCGCCCGCCCAGTCGCCGCTCATGAGCAGGCCGTTGCGGTAGTAGACAGACTGCGACTCGTCCGTCCGAAGCGATGAAAGATGCTTCATCTTGGCGGGATCGGAAACGTCGACGCACTGAATGCCGTACACGCGGTTGCCCAAAAACGCGACGTTGCCCGCGACATCGAGACCCGTAGCCATTTCGACCCCGTCGAAGTTAGAAATGATTTTCGGGTTTGAGCCGTCGGATACATCGACCGCCCAAAGGCCGCACTGGCGGGACGAGAGAAACGCCGTCTTCCCGCTGACACTCAACTGGCGGACGTTTCCCATGCCGCCGACATGCCCAAGCCGCTTGGGGTTCTTCGGGTCTGAAATGTCGAATATAGAAAGGCCGTTGTCTTCAAGCGCGTAGAGTTTGCCGTTGGCGATTTCAAGCGACATCGTTCCCGCACTCCCCGGGACTTTTCTGAACGGAATCGGCTTTCCGTACTTCGGGTCGGGATGGGCGTTGATGATGGTGTCACCCCATGTCGCCGGGCAAAAGCATGCGGCCGCGGCGAACAAGGCATAAATGGCATGTTTCATAGGCGAAATAATAGCGCGACTCCTGCTTGGCGGCAAGCGCCTCCTAATTCGCTCCGCCCGCACTTCAGCGTTGGACGTTCGACGTTCTTCCCCCTATTTCGGTTGCACTGAAAAATTCGGGACGGACGACACGGAGGTCGTCCCTCCAGTGCATAAAAATCGTTTCCCGAAGTTTTGGAGGGCCGGGCTCCGTCCCGGCCGTAGAGGAGTGGACTATTTCAGCGTAACCCTGTTTCCACTTGAGCCTCGCGCTCTCTCTTGACGCGGCCGGCATTCGTCTCTACTCTTTTGGCCATGACGCGCTTCCATTTTTCTAACGTGTGCTTCGTCCTGGCCGTCTTCGGGGCTTCGGTGTGTAACGCAGACGGCGGCCCGTTGCAACTCGACCCTGCGGCGCCCGCGTTCTTCGAAAAGCCGGTCGGCCTCCGGCAGCCCGCCCCTGCAAGGCACCCGAGAGGCGCCTGCTTCGGGAAGCCGCGCCCGCTCGCGCCCGCCGCGGTAACCAGCGACTGGCCGGGGTTTCTCGGGCCGACTCAGGACGGCATCTCTCCTGAAACAGGCCTCGCATGCGGCCTGGGCCCGCCGCCGGAAGGCGAAGCGAGCCCACGCCCGTTGTGGAGCGTGAGCAAAGGCGAGAGCTACTCGGCTCCTTCTATCAAGGACGGTCTGCTCCTCCTCTTTCACCGCCTCGGGACGAACGAGGTGGTCGAGTGCCTGGATGCGGAGACGGGCGGCCTCTGCTGGTCCTTCGAGTACCCGACGACCTACCGCGACCGTTACCGCTATCTGAACGGACCGCGCGCCACGCCTACGCTCGACGGGGACCGCGCTTACACGTGCGGCGCCCAGGGCATGCTCCATTGCTTTGACCTCAAAACGGGGCACCTCTACTGGCGGCGGAATCTCGCGCAGGAGTTCGGCCTCGACGAGGGCTTCTTCGGCTTCACCCCGTCGCCGATCATCGAAAAGGACCTGCTGATCCTGAATCTGGGCGGGGCGCGCGGAGGCTCGGTCGCCGCGTTCGACAAATACAGGGGCACGCTCAAGTGGCTTTCGGACGATCATTGGGGTCGAAGCTACGCGACGCCCGTCGTCGCGACGATGCACGGCCGACGCGTCCTGTTCGTGTTTGCCGGAGGCATGTCCGACCCTCCCGTCGGCGGCCTGCTCGGGCTGGAGCCCGAGACGGGACGGATCCATTTCCGCTTCCCGTGGCGGAGCCCGCGCTATTTTTCCGTCAACGCCTCGTCCCCGGTCGTGTCCGGCGACCGGGTCTTCCTCTCCTCCTCGTACGACGTGTACGGCGCGATGGTCGAGGTCCGGCCGGACCTCACCCACTCGCTGGCCTACGCCACGCGGGCGTATGCCTCGCACTGGGCGACCCCCATCCTCCGCGACGGGCACCTGTACGGGTTCTTCAACAATCTGCTGGTCTGCATGGAGTGGGCGAGCGGGAACCTGGTTTGGAAGCAGGCGCTCAAGCTGGATCAGGGCGGGGCCGAAAGCGACGGCCGGAACGCTCCGGCCGGCAGGAAGACGGGCGCTGAGCAGTACCGGGAGCCGCCCGGCAGCCAGGGCTTCGGGTTCAGCTCGCTCATCTGGGCCGACGGCCGCTTCATCTGCCTGGGTGAGACGGGGCTGCTCGCGTGGCTCGACCTTTCGCCCAAGGGCTGCCGCGTGATCTCCTCGCACAGGCTCTTTTCCGCGGACCAGACGTGGACGGCGCCAGTGCTGAGCAAGGGGCTGCTCTACATCAACCAGAACCGCCCCGGCCAGGACACTCCGGCCCGGTTGCTCTGCTACGCCATCCGGGCGACCCCTTAACGCCCACGAAATGACAGATTGCAAACTCTGTTTTCAGTCTTAATCATAATCTTACTCTTAATCATAATCCTCTCATGGTGCGTGAGATTAGGGTGAAGATTAAGATTATGATTACGATTAGGATTAAGAGTGCCCAGCTTCCCTTGACGCCCGGCGTTGACGGCGGTCATCAAAATCCGTATGCTGGGGCCGTTTTCCGGTCGGATAGGCAAAACCGCCCGGAGGGTCGGCTGTGTCCGGCGTAACATCGGCGTGTGTGAATAACAAAGGGGATGTTCTATGAAGAGAATACTGGCGCTACTGGTGGCAGTGATCCTGGTGGGCGGCGCGCGGGCCGATGTGCGGCTGGCGTCGCTGTTCAGCGACAACATGGTCGTGCAGCGCGAGACCTCCGCGGAGTTCTGGGGCTGGGCACAGCCCGGCGAGAAGATTGCCGTCACCGGTTCGTGGGGCGCGACCGCGGCGGCCACGGCGGCGGCCGATGGCACCTGGAGGCTGAAGCTCAAGACGCCCGCGGCGGGCGGCCCGTTCACCATCACGGTCAAGGGCCAGAACACCATCGAGCTCAAGAATGTCCTCTCCGGCGAAGTCTGGCTCTGCTCGGGCCAGTCGAACATGGGCATGACGGTCGGCGGCGTGACCAACGCGCAGTCCGAGATCGCGGCGGCGAACTTTCCGCAGATCCGCCTGCTCTCCGTGAACCTGACGACGGCGAACGAGCCGCAGAAGGAATGCAAGGTGCGCGGCTGGGAAATCTGCGCCAGCAACAACGTCGGCGCGTTCACGGCAGCGGGCTATTTCTTCGGCCGCAAGCTCCACAAGGACCTGAAAGTTCCGATCGGACTGATCAACTCGTCGTGGGGCGGCACGTGCATCGAGGCGTGGACGTCATGGGAGGTGCAGAAGGACGATCCCGCGATGCAGGCGCTCAAGAAGAGCTGGGACGAACGCGACAAGACCTACACGCCGGAAGCGGATCAGAAGCAGTTCGAAGCCGACAAGCAGGCGCTGGCCGCCTGGAACAAGGGCGACAAGAAAGCGAAGGCGCCGCGCCCGCGCTTGCAGGGCCAGCCGCTCAAGAGCCAGAACTATCCGGCGAACTTGTTCAACGCGATGATCAACCCGCTCGTGCCGTTCGCGATCAAGGGCGCGATCTGGTATCAGGGCGAAGGCAACAGCGGGCGCGGCAAGGAATACCGCGGCCAGATGGAACGCCTGATCGTCAACTGGCGCACGCTATGGGGCTATGAATTTCCGTTCTACTTCGTGCAGCTTCCTAATTTCATGGCGCCGTGGCAGAGCCCCGTGGAAGACGGCGGCTGGCCGCAAATCCGCGAGTCGTTCGCGAAGACCGCCAAGGAAGTGCCGAACACCGGCATGGCCATCACGATCGATATCGGCGAAGAGCTCGATATCCATCCGAAGAACAAGCAGGACGTCGGCGACCGCCTCGGGCGCGTCGCGCTGCACAAGACGTATGGCTTGAAGGGCTTTGCCTGGAGCGGGCCGGTGGCGGAGTCGTGCAAGTTTGCGGACGGCAAAGCCGTGATCCGCTTCGATAACGGCGGCGCGCCGCTCGCGGTCAAGGGCGGCGGCAAGCTCTTCGGCTTCGCTCTGACCGGCGACGACGGGCTGACGGTGCATGCCGATGCCGTCATCGAAGGCAAGGACACCGTGGTCGTCTCCTCGCCCAAGGTCCCGCAGCCGGCCGTGGTCCACTATGCGTGGGCCAACAACCCGGTCGGCGTCAACCTCGCGAACGCGGAGGGCCTGCCCGCCTCCCCGTTCCGCTTCGGCGAGATGCCGAAGTTCGACGTGTTCTCCAAGCTGCTTCCGGACGAAGCCAAAGCCTACAAGCTGCTCTACGCCTGCGATCCGCTCGCGGGCAAGCTGACCGACGGCGGCACGCGTTTCGTCTATGACGTGGACAACTCCGAGCAGCTCAAGGGACCGTTCAAGAAGGTCGCCTACTTCCTCGCGCTGCGGGACAAGGCGGGCGCAACGGCCTACGCGTTCGTCGCCATGGACCCGTTCACGCCCGACGTCGCGAAGCTCGGCGTGCCGTGCGTCGCCAGCGGCGCGAAGTTCCAGCAGCAGGTCACCGGCGTCCTCGTGAAGAGCAACGCCAAGGGCGTTTCGGCCGGCGAGTTCGCCGAGGGCTGCAACATCGAGTTCTACCCCTGCAACTTCGGATCGCAGAATGCGGCCAAGATCCCCGGCGCGGAAGACAGCGTGTACGATTTCGGCGACGCCATGGACGTGAAGGGCGGCGCGGGTTACGGCGCGATGCAGATCCACAACTGGAAAGCCAAGCAAACGGTCCTCTGCTTCAACAAGTTTGGCGGCGGACGCACCTGCGACCTTGGCCTCGGAAACTCCGAGGGCAAGACGCGCGACTGGACCTTCACCTCCAGCGCGAAGGACGTCAGCCAGGCCCAGCTCCTCGTGCTGGTTCTGCCGTGACCCCCTGACCTGCGTGGGGTTAAAGGTCACTTCAGCGTTGGACGTTCGGCGTTTCTCACCCTCTCCACTTGAGAGTTGAGCGTTGAACGTTCAGCGTTGAGGGTTTTTCGCTCCCGCTTATCGCGCTTCCCCAGCTTATCCCGCTTCTGCCCATTGCCGATTGCCAACTGCTCCCCCGCTTCCCCGGCTTATCGCGCTTAACTTGCTTCTCCCGCTTCTGCCGATTGCCGATTGCCAACTGCTCCCCCGCTTCTCCCGCTTCCCGGCTTATCGCGCTTATCGCGCTTCCCCGGCTTAACTCGCTTCCCCCGTCCCCATTCACTTGCGTTGACCGACGCGCGCATGTCAGGTAAGCTGTCAGCAATCTAACGGAGGAGTTCACATGAAACGTTGTCTGTTTGTCTTGTCCGCGCTTCTGTCATGCACCGCGCCGCTGTGTTCGGTGGCGCAATCTGTCGGGACCAGCCCGTCGTTCAAGGGCCCCGTTGGGCTGCAGCTCTACTCCCTGCGGGATCAGATCAAGCAGCAGGGCGCGACTGCGCTGGACTTTGCCAAAGCGCAGGGTTTCGTCGAGGTCGAGATCGGCCTCGAAAGCCATTACGGCCTGACCGCGGAGGCGATGAAGGCGGCCCTTGACGCGCGCGGCCTGAAGCCGATCGCCGCCCACGCCAGCCTCGACTTCATCCTGAACCAGACCGACAAAGCCGTCGCCGAGGCCAAGCGTTTCGGCCTTCAGTATGTCGGCGTCGCCTGGGCCCCGCACAAGAACCCCTTGGACGAACAGCAGGTTCTGAAAATCGCCGAGGGCTTTAACCAGGCCGGGAAGCTGCTCAAAGCGCACGGCCTCCAGTTCTTCTACCACAACCATGGCTTCGAGTTCCAGCCTTACAAGGACGGGACCCTGTTCGACCTGCTCGTGCAGAAGACCGACCCCGACCTCGTCAAATTCGAGATGGATGTCCTCTGGGTGCTTCATCCCGGCCAAGACCCGGTCACCCTGCTGAAGAAATATCCGAACCGCTGGGCGCTGATGCACTTGAAAGACCTGCGCAAAGGGGTCAAGGGCGATTTCAGCGGCGGCACCTCGCTGGACAACGACGTGGCGCTCGGCAGCGGGCAGGCCGACTATGCGGCCATTCTGAAAGCCGCGCAGGAAGTCGGCGTCAAACACTTCTTCATCGAGGATGAAAGCCCCGTCGTACTGCAGCAGATCCCGAACAGCTTGAAATTCCTGTCGTCAGTGGCGTTCTAACGGCCACTCACTTTTGCCGGCCCG
>JAHFSX010000028.1:0-73630 GCA_023269675.1 Verrucomicrobiota bacterium | reverse complement strand
GCCTCGCCTGCGACGAGTGGGCGCAGCGCCTCGCCACCGCCCCTCGCCCGCCGACCGCACATTGACCTCGCGTTTCCTCTCTTAGCAGACAGACACAGTGGCGAGGCAAGCGGGAAACGTCCCGATGTCGATGCCGCTGAATAAGCCCGACCGGCGCGGTCGGGACGGAGCCCGACCCTCCAGAACGTGCAATAACGGCCGCTTTTCTTCAATGGAGGGACGACCTCCGTGTCGTCCGCCGACTTTTTCAGCACAACCGATGTCCCGATACGACCCCGAGACCGATTCTTATTCCGTTGGCCCGTACTCTTCCGGGAACCAGGTACGGTAGGTGTTGTCGCGATGCCAGGTGTTGCCGGCGGACGCATAATCGCAGAAGAAAACGGTTTGCGGCAGCGCGCCTTCCGGGTTCTCGTGGTGCGATCCGATCGGAAGCGTCGCGGAAAACGCCATCCACATGTCATCCGAAGGCGTGCGCACGTCTGCGAAACCAGGCATGCGCTGTCCGTCCTTGATGCCCCGCCGGAACGGCTCGGTGAAATCACCGTCGCTGAAACGGCTGTCGCGAGCCAGGAGGACCGGACCGCGCGTAAAGGCGATGTTGTGCACAAGCGTGTGGGCAATGACAGGCATATCGAACTTGATTTCGACGATATCGCCGAGCTTCCATTCGCGCTCGACCGTGAAATAGGCCCCGGACACGGCGCCCTTCTGCTCCTGGCCGTTCACTTTCACAACCGTCGTTTCGCTCCACTTCGGAATGCGCAGCTTAAGCGGAACGACGCCCGCGTTTTCGGTGTGGCTGACGATCCGGGCGGCGTTCGAGCGCGGATAAAGGGAATACATGTCGAAGGCGACCTTCTTGCCGGTCTTGGGAATGACGCCCTTCACAAGCGCGGACGCATAGAAGTTGAAAACCACCGCGTCGTCCTTCGTGCGGAAGAGCTCTTTGAGAAAGCAGAGGAATCCCCGCGGACCGTTCGCCGTGCAGCAGTCCGTATGCATGTAGCAGTGATGCTGGCCGTGATAGCGGTTGCCGGAAAGCGGCGTGTAACCGGCGAACTCCGAACCGTCCGCCTTCATCGCGCCGAGATAGACATTGTAAAACGTGCGCTCGATCTCATCCGCCCACTTCGGGTCACCCGTCAAGTCGAGCAGCTTCTCGCAAAAGCGCATCCATGTCGTCGTGACGCACGTCTCCTGAAGCCGCAAATAGGGCAGGTGCTGCTTCCGCGCGCCGTGAAACCACGCTTCCGAACACGCGCAGCCGCCGGCGAGATTGATCTCCTCTTTGATGATGTCGTTGCCGGTCACGACCGCCGCGTCGAAAAGGTCCTTGCGCCCCGTAACCTCGAAGTAGTCGAGCATGCCCTGATAGCAGCTCATCATCTCGTAGGATTTCCAGCGGTTGTGTTTCGCCACGTATGCGCCGCTGGTCTCCGGCGTGTTGCCGTAGCCGTTGCGGTCCGCGACGGAAACGCCTTTCAAGGCGAGGTCGAGAAGCCGCGGGCCGTCCTCCGCTTCGGTCATGTCCTTGACGAGATACGTCGCGAAATCGAGATACTTCTTGTCATCGGTCCGCTTGTAGAGCCACATCACGGGCTCCAGGATCGACGAGCTCGCATAGCCGGACCAGTTGCCGGACTGGTACAGATGCTTGCCGCGCTTGCCGCCGGGCCCCAGCTCCGCGATCACGTAATCGCAAAGCCGTTTGCACGCCTCCAGGACCTCCGGGGCCTTCGTCGCATCGTAGTAGTGCATGAGCCCCATCATCGTGTACTTCATGCCCCAGACGTCCCACCCTTCGCCGCAGCGGAGCTCATCCGGGTAGTTGCCGATGTATCCGCACGCCTCCTGCGAAGCGAGCATGCGCGCGATGCCGCGGTCGACATCCGACTTCAGCTTCGCGGAACCGGTGTACTGCAGATACGGCATGGCGGAGTGCATGTACTTGCCCCAGAACTCCGTCTGCCACCAGCCCTTGGTCTCCGTCTTTTCCAGGAACGGCGCGGTGATGTAGTCGACGTCCGTCCCGATCACGTGGCGCTGGATCATCGCATCGAGCCGCTCGCCGAGATAACCCTTAAGCCGCACGTCGCCGATGTTGCCGGCGGCCGGCGGCCGGGTCTTCCCGGAATCCTCGGCGGAAGACCGCGGCTGCTCCTTCGAAACTTCGGCGGACGCGACAAGTGCCGCAAAAACCGCGATCGCGGGGATCATCATTCGTTTCATTCTTTCACGCTCCTTAAATCGTAGATCATAGTTCCCTTTTCTTTCGCAGTCAACGTTCCGTCGGACTAAAGAACGCAGAACTCTCAACATTCTAGTTGAAACACGTTCAGAGTTCACTTCAGCGTTGGACGTTCGGCGTTCGATGCTTTCCCCTCTTCCCACTGCCGATTGCCTACTGCCCCCCTACCTCCTTGAGCGTTGAGAGTTGAACGTTCAGCGTTCAGCGTTTTTCTCTCCCGCTTATCGCGCTTCCCCCGCACTGCCGATTGCTCATTGCCTATTGCCAACTGCCCCCCGCTTAACTCGCTTCCCCGGCTTATCGCGCTTATCGTGCTCCCCCGCACAGCCAATTGCCCATTGCCTATTGCCAACTGCTCCCCGCTTATCGCGCTTCCCCTCTCTCCCCCTGTCCGTGCCTCAGCGGGTCATCTCCACCAAAGGCGCGACCGGCGTGAGCGACAGGTCCATGCGGCCATCGCCGCGGTTGATCGTGCAGATGATGTACTTGTCCCCGCAGACAAACTGCGGGTGGGGATCGGGATGGAGCTTGCTGGGTTTGTCCTGGGTGTTGAAGGCCGGCCGTTCGGCGTAGAGCGAGACCTCCTTCTTCATCTCCGCGTTGTAGAAGCCGACCCGCCACGAACAGCCGCGATACCACGGGCCGACGCTAAAGTCGTAGGTGAAATAGCGCCGGTCTCTCGTCATCGTGGCGTGGGCCGCGTGGACGGGGGCGGCCCGCCGCTGCTGGCCGGTGGCCAAGTCGCAGGTGATGACGCCGTATTCCTTGCCGCTGCTGCAGTAATAGAAGCCCAGTCCGTCGGCGGCCCAGTACTCGTGGGTGGCGTAGTTGTTCATCGGCGGAACCATGCGCCGTTTGCCGTCGGGTTCGACCAGCAGCAGGCGGGGATAGACGCCGTCGACATTCTGGATGCTGTGCTCGACTTTGTTGGTGCCCGCCCACCGGGTTTCGTGGGCGCACAGGGCGAGCCGGCCGTTCACGGGATTGATCTGCCCGTGGTTCACGCAGACGGACTCTTCGCCCCACTTTTCGAACTGACCGGTTTTGATGTCCAGCAGGCCTTGAATGAAGCGGTCGTCCACGCGGGCGTCCATGAACACCTTGGCGCGGTCGGGGGTCAAGGTCACATGGGTCGCGTAGCTCAACACGCACGCGCCTTCGGCCTTGAGCTGCGGCGGGATCTCGCACAGCTTTTCCTTCGCGGGCGCGGCGGACCGCAGGTTCAGCTTGTAAAATCCGCCGGGCTCGAACCAGTACAGGAGGGCCGACTCCGTATCGAGAAAGGGAATGCTGCCGCGGATCTCCAGCGGCCGGACTTCGTCCTTGAGCAGATCGGCCACCGCGAAGGATTTCTGATTGCCACGCTCGCCGCCGGACACGTCGAACACGATGAAGCGGCCGTCCTCCGTCATCGACTTCTGCGTGAAATAGAGGCTCTGCTGATTTGCCGCCACCCGGGTTTCGAGGATGTAGGAAACGACGCCCGAGGCGGGTTCAACGTGCTTACGGAAGAGCTTGGACGTCTCCGGCGTGTTCATCGCGGACGGTGAAGGCTCCACCGCACGGCAGGACAGCGCGAAGAGTGAGAGCAACAACGGCAACAGACAATTCTTCATGGTTTTCTTTCCCGAGCGCCCGGGCCGTCTCTTCTGGCCCGACCGGCATATGTCCCCCATCATACGTCTTTTGATGGCGGCCGACAACGGCGGGCGTCCGAAATCCTCTTCCGCTCCCGCACGGACATCGGCGGAACGGCGCTTCCTCTCACTTCGGCGTTCGGCGTTCGACGTTTTCTCCCTCTGCCTATTGCCGATTGCCTATTGCCAACTGCTCCCCGCTTATCGCGCTTCCCCGGCTTATCGCGCTTATCGTGCTTCCCCACACTGCCTATTGCCAACTGCCCCCCGCTTATCGCGCTTAACTCGCTTCCCAATCCCCCGGTTCACCGGCTGGACAAAGGACTCGACGCCTTGACACGCTCGCCTTTTTCGCGTTTGACGGCCAACTGCCGATCGCGCCATAATTTCGCTATGGATGTCGTTCATCAGGTCCGCGCAACACGGAAACAAGGCTGCAAGCCATGAGCATCTCCTCGAAACTGCGGATGGAGGGCAAGGACTACGACGCCCCGGGCTACTATTTCGTGACGTTGTGCGCGGACGAGCGGCGGCGCATCTTCGGCAGGCTGGTCGGCGAAGCCATCGAGCTGAGCGTCGTCGGCCAGGCGGCCGAAGCGTGCTGGCACGCGATCCCCGAGCACTTTCCGGATGTGGAACTGGGCGCGTTCGTCGTGATGCCCGACCATGTGCACGGGATCGTTCGGATCACGCGGTGGCAACGGCCAAAAGGTGTTTTGGCCGATCAGGGAGAAGGGCGCAAGAAGACGGGCACGCGCCGGGGCTCGCTCGGCAGCATCATCAAGGGCTTCAAGATCGGCGTCACCAAGGCCTGCCGGGCCAAAACATCTTTTGGCCCCATCTTCCAAGAGAACTACTACGACGTGATCTGCTTCGACGCTGACGAGTTGGCGATCAAGGAGGCCTACATCCGGGCCAACCCGCAGCGCCTGGCGCTGAAGAAGGTCCCGCGCGGCAGGGTCAAGCGCAGCGCCTACCTCGGGAATCTGTCCCTGCTGGATTCGGAGCCGAAGCTCGCGCTGCGGGTCTCCCGGAAAGCCACGGAGGCGGAACTCGCGAAGCTGAGCGCGGAGCTGAGCCGCTTCCACGGCGTCGTGGCGAGCACCTTCTTCTCGCCCGGCGAGCAGCGCCTCTTGGACGAGCTGCTCGCGAACGACACGAGCCGCCTGATCTGGATTCTGCCGATGGGCATGCCCGGCCAGGTGCCCGTCAAATGGGGTCCCGCCCTCCTCCGCGCCCGCGCGCTCTGGCTGTCGCCCTATCCGGCAGACATAACCGCCGCCACGCGCGAATCCTGCCTCGCCTGCAACGGGTGGGCAAAGCGCCTCGTCACAGCCTCTCGTCCGCCGACACCCCGCTGACCTCGCATTTCCACTTCGGCGTTCAGCGCTGAGCGTTTTCCTCCCTCTTTTCTTCGCACCCTCGGCCATACAGGCGCCTGGCATTTCGCTTGCGATGGTACGGCCGGCGCTACGAGCCGGCCGAGAGACAAGAGACCCCTGTTCGTCATGATGCTCGGCGGGCTCGCAAGCGACCGCGGTCTTGGAGTGCGTGCGGCAAGCGGTATCCCGCGCGACGCCGCTTTTCGCGGGGACCGGAAAGCGGTGCCGCCCGTTGGTTGTCACCGCACTCCAAGTGGGACACCGGATTCTTAACGCAAGGTCGCAAGGGCGCACGTGTCAGTGCGGCTCGGCGCGGCCTCGCCCTCCATGGCCCAACCCGAACCGGAACACACGATGCGCGCTTTTTCCAGTCGTAATCATAATCTTGCTCTTAATCATAATCCTCTCGTCGGGGCGATTAAGATTACGATTAGGATTATGAAGGCGAGAACTCCTAAGCTGAGCGCTAGCACCGGCGGCTCGCGGGGACCAGCCTTCGCCGAGGCTTCGGATGACAAGCGCTCGCCCTCCAGGTCCGGTGAAGGGGCGTCTGAGCCTTTATGAAGGTTTGGCACCTTCAAGGCATCTTGGCATTTGATTCTCGTTATGCCAGGCGCTTCACGATTCGACTACGTTCACCGCAGAGAGGACGGCCCCAACTTGAGCGTGGAGCGTTTGGCGTTGACCGTTGAGTGTTCACTCCCGCCCGCCGCGGGGCGGCAGGTCACGGCGCGACGGCGCGGTAGAAGGCCCGGCCGGCGGGCGGGTCAGGGTCCGGCAAGGTGGCAAAACCCGACGGGTCGCAAACGATGTTGGTGAGAAGAAACCACGGCCCGGCCACTTCGGCGGCACGCTCGACTTGGTAGCGGAAGCCCGGCGCGCCGGCAAAGGTGACGCCGACTCCGCCGGCCGACAGAGCGAGCGGGAGCAGGCTCGGCGTGACTTGGGCGTCGGACAGCACGGTGAAGTCGACCGTGCCCTCCGCCACGCCGCCGCGGCCGTCGCTCACGGTGTAGGTGATACGGTCTTGGCCCAAGAAGTCCGCCGCCGGCGTGCACGTGAGGGTGCCGCCGGCGAGCAGGACCGGAGCGCCGCCGGTGCTGGCGGGGCTGACGGAACCGATGACCAGCGTGTCGCAGTCGGGGTCGCGGCACTGCTGGAGCACGGTCTCGGCCGGAAGAACCAAAGCGCGGCCTTGGCGGATGACAGCGGCCGTGTTCGCGGCCACGGGCGGACGGTTGGGCGCGGGGGTGTCGAAGATCGTCACGGTGGCGTTGCTCAACGCGCCCACGCTGTAGCCGGCGCCGGCTTGGAGCGTGAGGGTCACACGCTCGTCGCCTTCCGCCAGCGCGTCGTTGAACACCGTGATGACCAGGCTGGTGGACGTCAGCCCGGCCGGCAGCGTGAGGAGGCCCGGCAGCGCGGCGTAGTCCACGCCGTTGCTGGCGCTGCCGCTGAGCGCGTAGTTGAGCGTGAGGGGGAGATCGGCGTCGCCGGAGCGGAAGAACGTCACGCGGGCCGCGGGGTCGGTGGTTTCGCCGGCTTGGGCGTCGGAGGCGACGATCTGCACGGTGGCGGGCGGCACGTTCGACGAGGCGAACTTCACGGCGTCGGCAATGACGTACCCGGTTGTGCCTTCGGTGCGGATCACGACCTTGCCGCCGGTGCCGGCCGTGAAGTTGGTCGTGAGCAGCAGCTCCCACGAGCCGCCGTTGACCTGCTGGTTCACGAAGACGGTGTTGGTGCCGCCGGGATATATGATGTCGACCGGCACGTTGGCGGCGCGATTCGCGTTGGCTGTCCAGCGGAGATAGACTTCATACGTGTCGTCGGCGGGCAGCGTGGGCGCGAAGGTCACGGAACAGGCGCCCTTGTTGGTGTTGCCGTCGGTCAGGTAGTCCGAGCCCCAGAAACCCGCGACAGCGGCGCTGCCCGACCACGGGCCCGCGATGGTGACGCCCGTCACGCCCGCGTCGTCCACGACGATGCCGCCGTCGGCGCTGATGACGGCGGGGATCACCTGGCCATCCGCCCGCAGCTGAAGGGCGAGCTTGTCGTAACTCACCTGCTGGACCGGGACGTCGTCGTCGATGGCGAAGGCGGCGGCGGTGGCGGCGCTTTGGCTGGTGATCATGAAGACCGGCTCCATGCGGCAGCTGCCGAAGGCCACGTGGCTGGCTGAAAGCGCGAAGGTGCAGAAAACGTTTTCGCATTCGCCGGCGCGCGGGATGATCGAGCGGTAGCTGATGGGAAACGGCGAGGGCGTGCTGTTGAACATGCCGCCTTCATTGACGGACACCCCGCCGCTGGCCAGGCGCCAGATCAAGTGCGAATCCATCGCATACGCGCCCAGGCCGATGGCGTCCGGGGCCGTGCGGCTACCCTGGCAGTTCTGCTGAGTCATCACATAGTCGCCGACCATGCGCCGCGCCTCGCGCACGTAGAGCGCGTGCGGCCAGCCGCCGGTGTCGAGGAACTCGTCCTTGCACATGCCCCAGCTTTGCATGGCCGACCGGACATTGTCCGGGACGCGCGGGTTGCTGGCGAGGAAGACAAAAAAGCCGCGCATGTAGTCCTCGTGCGCCTGCCAGAGCGCGGCGCGGGCGGCGAATGTGTTCGTGTGCCAGGTCCAGCTCTCCCCCACGAAGTCGGTGGAGATGCTGCCGTTGTTGTTGATGTCGTACTTGCCGGTGGCGGGCGGACGGTCCAGCGTCATCAGATCGCCCAGCGCGACCGAGCCGTCCTTGGCCACGACGGCTTCGAGGTAGCGGGCCAGCAGCTCGAACCGGGCGTCGCTGTACTGGACGGGCGCGGTGACCGGGAGGAGGTTGGCGGCGGTTTTCGTGAAGCACATGCGGAAGTTATAAGCCTGCACACCGTTGTCGGCGCCGCCGCGCGGGCCGAGCGTGACGTTATGGGCCAGCGGCAGCAGCCCGCTGGCGGGGTTTCCCGGCGCGACGTAGGGATCGTAGGCGTAGCCGCCGTTGCCGGGGTTGAGCACGCCCGCGAACGTCTCGTTGTACGTGTTCGTGCCTTCCCTCCCCACCGTGAAGGAAACGCCGGCCATGGCCATCAGGTCGCCTTCGTAGGTCGTGTCGATGAACATCTTTCCGCGGTACACGGAGCCGTCGGCCATCGTGACTTGGGTGATGCGCGGGCCGGACTTCTGCAGGGCCGCCAGCCGCTGGTTGAACACGACCGGCACGCCGGCCTCGGCGAGCATCTCCGCGAAGATCTGCTCCGCGACGTGCGGCTCGAGGTTCCAGCGCACGCCCTGGTTGTAACGCGCGCCGTTGCGCCGGTAGAACTCCAGCGCCACGCCGCCGATGTAGCCGCCGCCGTTGCTGCCGATGTCCGTCCAGCCCAGCCCGCCGCTGCTCAGGCCTCCGAGATGGTTGTCGGTGCAGAGCAACACCGCGCGCTTGCCCAGGCGCGCGGCCTGCACCGCCGCGGCCACGCCGCCGGAGGTGCCGCCATAGACCACGATATCGGCGTCGGCCGGTGCGGCGGCTTGCGGCAGCGCGTAAATGAGGAGGCGCTTGACGGACCACGCCGAGGCGCCGGCGAGGTTCGTGCCGATGCCCAGCGTCGGCGCGCCGCCCGCGCCCCAGTTGCTCAACGTGAAGATCAGCTGCCCGGAGACGCTGTTGGTCAGCTCCATCAGTCCCGCGCCGGCCGTGGCGGGCGAAGCGGCGTCGCCGGGAAAGAAGCGTATCCGTCCCCCGTCCAGGCCCGAGCCGGCGACGAGGCCCGGCACGCTGGTGCCGATTTCCAGATTCGTGACCGGCTGCTGGAACACCGCGCCCGTGTCGAGGCTTGGCACGCCCAGCCGCATGGCGTCGCCGGTGAAGGCGTCCATCGCCGCCCAGACAAACTGAAGCGGGCCGTTGCCCTGCTGCAGCTCCAGATAGTAGGCCACGCGGGAGAAGTTCGTGACCCACAACCGATGGTCGATGGTGTAGGGCGTACCGTCGGCGTTGAAGTTCGCCGTGCCAGGAAGGTTCAGCGAGGCCAGCAGCGTCCAGGCTGCGGACTGGGGCGCATTGTAGGCCGGCCCGTAAAGCGGCGACGACAGGACGTTCACATTCGTCGACGGCGCCAGCGTGGCCTCCGGGGTGCGGTCGCGAATGCCGCTCAGCGTGACGGTGTAGGTCGTGTTGGGCGCCTGCGGCGTGGTGGCGAGGGTGAGCTGGGTGAAGTCGCTGTTCAGCGTGCCGCCCAGCGCTTCAACTCCGCCGCTCAGGCCGAAGTTGCCGGCGTTGGTCGCTGTGTCCGCCACGGGATGAGCGAAGGTCAGCAGCACCGCCTGCCGCGTGGGAGACGACGCCGCGCTCAGCAGCTCCGGCGGTGCGGGCGTGCTGATCGTGAGCGTGGCCTCGCTGCTGGTCGCGCTGCCGTAAAGATTGGTGACCACGACGAAGTAGCTGCCCGCGTGGGTCGCGGAAAGGCTCGTCAGCGTCAGCGAGGCGTTCGTGGCACCCTGGAGGGCGTCGGAGGCGAAATACCACTGGTAGGCCAGCGGCGCGCTGCCCGAAGCGACCACGCTGAACGTGGCACTGGTGCCGAGATAGCCGGTCTGGCTCTGCGGCTGCTGCGCGATGAGCGGCGGCGCGGGCACATTCTCGGTGCGGACGGCTTCGAGCTCGTCGGAGGAAAGCGCCGCGTCGTAGATGCGCAGGTCGTCAAACCAGCCCGGCGGCGTACGGTCGCTGGAGGTGGCCGCGGTGCTGCCGATGCGGAAGTCGGCCGCTGTGTCGGCGGGCGTGCCGAACGTGGCCGGTTTCGCAAGGGCTCCGCCGGCTTGGGTGACGGCGGTCTGGGTTGCCCCGCGCCAGAAACGCACGTTCGCACCGTCGTACGTGACCGCCAAGAACGTCCACGCGTTGCCGGCGCTGAAGGCTGCCGAGGCGTTCACCGTAGGCAGTCCGGAAATCAACTGCGCGTTGATCTGCGCGAAGCCGAGGCCGAAGTTTGTCGCCGCCAAAGCGCCGCTGGGCGGAGTGACGACACGCAGATCGAAACCTGTCGCGCGCGTGCCGTCGGAGTACAGCTTGCTCACGAGGCGGTCGCTGACCGCAGGCGTGCCCTGGAAATTAACCCAGCAGGTGACGGTAAGGTTGCTCAGCCCGTCGAGCTTGTCGGCATCACCGCCGGAAAGATAGTGCTGGCTGCCGTTCGCGCCGTTCGCGTTGAGCGCGGCCGCGGAAAGACCGCCGGGGGTGTTGTTCGTGCGCGTGGCGGCGCCGACAAACGTGCTGCTGGCAAGCGTGCCTCTTCCCGAGTCGAGCGCGGCGGTCGTGCCGCTGGCCGCTTCGTCAAAAGCGTAACGCAACACCGGCGTCGCGCTGCGAGCGACGTTGGCGCCTGCTAACAACGCGGCCAAAAGTAGTGTTTGGAACCGATTCATATGTGTGTTCACGGGATAGAATTAACACCACGAGCATCCCGTACGCTTTTTCTGCGCCAGGATGAAACCCATGATTGGCACCTGTAGCCTACAGGCCTATCAAGAACCAAGGCGCGCGAGACCGCACAACCCAATACCGATGTCGTAAGTGTACACCGCCCTGCAGCCGTTTGTCCAGCGGATCACTGGACTACCAGAAGGATGGGTGCGATTCAGTTTAGTTGAAACTGAATCGCACCAAAGGAGGAGTTAGGATTTAGGAGTTAGGAGTTGAACACGTAAGAACCCGCAAAAACAAACCGTTCTTTTGTGGTGGGTACCTTCACGGGCTTGGTCTTGGCACAGGAAAACGTGTGTCCTCCACATGAAGACACGAAAACAGCCACTTATCGGATCGCATAAGCTGTTCGTTTTCAAGGTATTGAAACTCCTAAATCCTAAATTCTAACTCCTAAATCGGGTGCGGATTCAACAAAGTTGAATCATACCCAAAAGGATGCCGCAGCTCTAAGGCGGCCGCATGACACGGCCCCTTCGCGTGCGGCAAGCGGCATCCCGCGCGACGCCGCTTTTGCGCATGGACCGGAAAGCGGGCATGGCCACGCCAGGACCGGCGGCTCGCGGGGACCAGCCTTCGCCAAGGCTCCGGCTGACAAGCGCTCGCCCTCCAGATTGTGACCGCTGTTGTGATCGTAATCCTACTCGTAATCGTAATCCGAACTGGGTGATGCCGTATGCCAGAGGCCCATGGGTTGGCTGAAAGCCGGGATTGACATTCCCGGCCGGTTTCTGCACGCTTGGCCTCATTATGAAAACAATTTGGACGCGGGGGATGCTGGGGGTGCTCTTGGCTGGCTGCACGGGTTCGACGCGCGCGGACGCGCCTGCAGGGAGCCGCGCGGACGCGGGCGAGGGCGTTGTGACCTACGAGGCGTTCGGGGCTATGGGCGATGGCGTGGCCGACGATCTGCCGGCGATCCGCGAAGCCCACGCCCACGCCAACCGGCACGGGCTGCGGGTGCGGTCGAACCCCCAGGCCACCTACCAGCTCGGCCGCCGGGCGCTCACCGCCGTCATCGCCACCGACACCGACTGGAGCACTTCGCGCTTCCTGATCGACGACAGCCAGGGCGTCGAGAACCACCGGGCGCCGCTGTTTCAGGTCGTTTCCCTGCTGAAGCCGGAGCCGGCCAAGATCGAGCGGCTGGCGCGGGGCCAGACGCGGCTCGACCTCCGCCCGGCCAGCGACTGCCTGGTCCTCGTGGAGAACGCGCGCCGCAAGCTCTTCATCCGGCGCGGCCTCAACCGGAACGACGGTACCCCGCAGAAGGAGGTTTTTATCTTGCGCCGCGACGGCTCGCTGGAGGGGGGTATCGACTGGGAGTACGACGCTGTCACCCGCAGCGAGGCCCGGCCGATCGACCCGCAACCGCTGGTCTTGCGCGGCGGCGTCTTCACCCTCGTGGCCAACCGTATGCGGCAGGAGAAGGGCTACAATTACTGGAGCCGCAACATCCGCATCACCCGGTCGAACACCGAAGTCGACGGCCTGACCTGCCACGTCACCGGCGAGACCGACGTCGGGCACCCGTACGACGGTTTTCTGAACGTCCAGCAGTGCGCCAACATCACACTGCGCAACTGCGCGATCGACGGGCACAAGACCTACCGCACCATCGGCTCGGCAGGCAAGCCGGTCTCCATGGGCACCTACGGGTACAGCGCGGGGCTCGTCGTGAACTTCCGCATGCTCGGCTGCCGCATGGACAGGATCGACGACCGCAGCCGCTGGGGCGTGATCGGCAGCAACTTCATGAAGAACATCCTGCTGGAGGACTGCGTGCTCTCACGGATGGACGTGCACCAGGGTGTCTCCGGCTCGTATGTCATCCGCCGCTGCACGCTCGGTTACGCCGGGCTCAACGCCGTCGGGCGCGGGCGGCTCGTCCTTGAAGATTCCACCCTGCACGGCAGCCACCTAATCACGTTCCGCTCGGATTACGGCTCGTCGTGGGATGGCGAGGTCTTGATCCGCAACTGCCGATGGATGCCCGACGCAGGCGCCTCCGCGCGGCCTGTTCTTTTCAACATGAGCAACGACGGCACGCACGATTTCGGCTACCCCTGCTCGATGCCGCGGGAGATACGCATCGACGGGCTGTTCGTGGACGACGCCCGCCACCCGCCGGATTACGAGGGCCTGACATTCTTCACCGATCTGCTCGGCGCGCCGAAGAAAGAGCGCCCCTATCCCTACGCCCTGACGAAGATGCTGAGCGTCCGCGGGCTCAAGACAGCCAGCGGTAAGCCGCCGCGCGTCTGCGCCAACCCGGAGGTGGCGCAGGCGATCACCGTGACGGCCGAGTGAGCGCGGCGGCCGCAGAAGATCGTTCCGGGACACACGACACACATGGCTCAAAGCCACCTGCCGCAGCGCCTTCCTGCCGTAGGGGATCGATTGGACGGCCAGCAGAGACGCGTGACGTTCAGCGGTTTTCTCCCAGCTGATGGCTCACACCCTGCCGCTGAGGGGAAAGATTAAGATTAAGAGCAAGATTGCGATTAGGATTATTTCACTGAATATCTCGTCGGCCGCTCTTTCACGCTGAAACCGATCGGCTTGCGCTTCGGCTCGGGCGCGGCCATGAGTTCGTTCAGGACCTCGAAGACCACGCGGAACTGCTCATCATATTTGGACTCCAGCTCGGCCAGTTTCTGAGCCAGCTTGGCGTGACTTTCAAGCATCTGGCGCAGCTTCACGAAGGTGCGCATGATCGCGATGTTAACGTCGATGGCGCGGTCGCTGCGAAGCACGGTCGAGAGCATGGCCACGCCTTGCTCGGTGAAACCCCGCACGCTCTTCGAGAACTTGAGGTCACCGGAGGATGTCACAATTTGTGATATCCTCATGATCTCCTCGCGCGTCAGCTCGAACATGAAGTCGGCCGGAAAGCGGCGGATATTCCGGGTCACGGCCTGATTGAGCACCCGCGTCTCAACACCATAAAGAACCGCGAGATCCCGGTCCAGCATGACCTTCTGTCCGCGAATCAGGTAGATGGCCCGTTCGATCCGCTCAAGGGGTATCACGTTATCGCTCATGTCACACCTCCAAAATCGTCTGACCTGTTGCCTGTCGATGATCGCGGTTCTTCAACTTTGATATCGCACGCGCTTCCCGCATCCATGTTCATATCGTATCAAGACACGAGTCGAACCACAGTCTTGTTTTTAAAGTCGACGGAACCTCAGGGCGCCCCTTTCATTCCATCGTGACAACACGACCGAGTCCTTCTCCCGCAAAGGCGCAAAGACGCCAAGAAGACGGGGTTGCGTGGTGTGGCTTCTTCGTATCGGCACTCAGCCCCCAACTTTGCGTCTTAGCGTCTTGGCGGGAAAAACTTTTGTTGTTGTTGACCACATCAGAAGGGAAGGCTACCACACCGTCAGCGGCTCGCGGGGACGCTCGCCCTCCAGATTGTGGTCGCTTTCATGATCGTAATCGTAATCCTAATCTTAATCGTAATCCAAACTGGGTTAGGGCTGAGGGGGAAAGATTACGATTAGGATTAGGATTCTTGCGCCGATATGCTCACCCGCGGGGTTGGCGAAGGGCCTCGGCGAAGAGATCGATGCCGCGGATGTTGAACGCGGTGTTCGCGTCGTCGTCCGTGGAGGCCCACGGCGCCATCAGGAATCCCAGCAGGCGTTCGGGAGCCACGACCTGCCGGCCGAGTTTCACGAGCTTCCCGATCACATCCTCCGCACCGGCGTTGACCTGTTTGCGCTTCCAGCCGACCCAGTTCGTGCCGCACGGGATCTGGTCGTAACCGGCCTTTTCAAGGTCCCAGAAGTTGATCAGGCGCTTGTGGTCGTCCGTCTTGTTCGTGGCCGGATCGAAACCGCCGTAGCTCTCGTCATAATACCAGTTGGAAAGGACGACGCTCTTGGGGCACCGCTGCATGAACTCGGGATGGCTCCACCCGTAATCGCTCCACGCCCACGGACGCGCGCCGAGCCTCTCCACCGTCCGCACGATGTGCTCGAAGTCGTGCATCCAGAACTCGCCGACTCGGACAGAGATGTAATAAGTGCGGCCGCTTTCGTCCTGGTGCCGGGCCGTCTCCTCGTCGCACCCGATATGGATGAACCGCGGGTGACCGAAGATCTCGTATGCGTCGCGCAGCACGTCCTCGCACACCTTGTAGTAGACGGGCGTGGACAGCATGCGGCGGTAGTGCTTCAGCCACCCGTTGTGCGTGGTGGAGAAGTTCAGCTTCGGGATCGGCTCAAGGCCCATGCCCCGCAAGCGGGCGAGTTCCGCGCGAAGTTTGTCCACGCTCCAGGAACCGGCGATGGCCAGCTCGGGGTGGCTGGGGTAGACGACGCCCTCCCCGAGGTCGATAACGACCATGTTCATCCCCTTCGCGGCGGCATGGTCCGTGACTTTGCGCCACAGGTCGTCCTTGCAGCGGAGCGTCGTGTCCGGCAACCCCTTCTCGAACTTGGACAGGTCGATGTCCGGCGGGAACCAATCGCACCACATGTTGTGGCCGAGGTGCAAAAGCACCGCCCTGATGACCTCGGGGGCCGTGGCGGGCGCAAAGGCCCGGCCGGCTCCCCGCGCGACGCCCCCCAAGCCGACGGCCGCGGCCGACAACGCCGCCGATTTCACGAATTCGCGCCTGTTCATTGGGACGACTCCTTCCTTGGATTCCTGCGGGACCGTGCATATCCGGCCCTCCGCTGTTCCCCGTGCAGGCGCCCCGCGCCCGCACGACTGGCTTAACCTCACCGATCGGGGAACGGCGCTATCCTACGGCGTTTAAGGGCTGCCGTCAACGTGGGCATCATAATGTCAGCACTTCCAATTATGGCCAAGAAGCGCCTCACGGCGCCACTACAAGCACAGTGCAATCTGGGCGAATTCGTTTGTAGTGGGCCCGTAAGGGCCTCCTCACAGTGCGCGCCTGGTCATAATATGAATGGCTGTCATAGCGCCCGCCTGAAAACGCAGATTGTGCGTTCTATCCGCCCTTCACGCGGAATGTGCCGGTTGGCGGTTAATGCAATCCTCCAAACGGCACTCCGGCGCGTGGCCAGGGGGAGCCTGTGTAAAAAGCCGAAATAAGATACGTAAAACAGCTATCGACAGAAAGGACCGCGCCCCCTAAGATAAAAGCATTCGAGCAACCCGTGGGGATACGTTCGTTGAGCGTGAAGGGTTGTGGCTCAGGGGAATTAGGGGTTCATTTTATGGGCACATGTTTGGTTGCAGTCCGTGCGCTGGCGATTGCGGCGATGGGCTTGTCGGCGGGGTGTTCGATTCCAGAGAAAAAGGCGTACGTGCCTGAGCCGAAGCCCGTGAAAAGCGCGATCGAAATCACCGCGCTTTACTATCCGGGCACGGAACAGATGGCCGAATGGGACCAGGTGGAGCAGACCCTGCCCGGGATCAAGCCGCTTCTGGGCTGGTACGATGAAGGCAACCCTGAGGTCATCGACTGGCAGATCAAGTGGGCCGTCGAACACGGGATTTCGAGCTTCTGCGTGGACTGGTACTGGAACCAGGGCGTCCAGCGGCTCGACCACTGGGTGAAGGGCTACTACAACGCCCGCTGGCGCAAATACTTGAAGTGGTACATGATGTACGCGAACCACAACGAGCCGGGCGCGCACTCGACGGAGGACCAGATCCGCGTGACGCGGTTCTGGATCGACAACTACTTCAAGACGCCCGAATACTACACGATCGGCGGGAAACCCGTCGTCGTCTACTGGGACTACGGCAATCTCGACCGCGACTTCATCGGCGAGGCGGCCAAGAAGGGCGAAACGCTAAAACCCGGCGAAGGCGTGCAGCGGGCGCTCGCCATCACGGAAAAGCTCGTGAAGGAGGCCGGGATTCCCGGCGTTTACTTCATCGACATGTACCACGGATGGAAATATGACCCGTCAAAGGTTGACCGCGCGAAAGCGGCCGGTTACGAAGCGCAGATGATCTACAATTTCGACACGATCTCCTGGTTCATGGCGCCCGAGGCCCGCAAGCCGGAAGACCGGCAGGACCGTTTCTCCTACGACACTGTGATGGCCGCCGTGCCGAGCTGGTGGGAGACGACCTCGCTCGATCCGAAATTCCCGCTGTGGCCGATCATCCCCACGGGCTGGAACGACATTCCCCGATCGTTCCAGGCCGCGCGCGTCATTTACGGCCGCACGCCGGAGAAGTTCAAGAAGGTGTGCGAGGAGTGCCGCCGGTTCTGCGAGCAGAAAGGTTTCAACCGCGTCGTCATCGCGCCGCTGAACGAGTGGCAGGAAGGCAGCTATATCGAGCCGAACAAGGAATTCGGCTTCGGGATGTACGACGCTTTGCGCGACACCTTCTGCGAAAAGCCGGCGGGCGGGTGGCCGAAGAACCTCGTCCCGTCCGACGTCGGGCTCGGTCCCTACGACTACCCGCCGATGCCGCACCTCGCGCGGACGGGCTGGGATTTCTCGAAGGACATGCAGGGCTGGTACCGCAATCCCTACGGAACGGCGTACATGAAAACCGTCGACGGCGCGATGCGCTTCTTCCGCTCCGGCGGCGGAAGCAAGCCTGCGATCCGCACGCGCGTCCAGCCGTTCGAAGCCGCGAAATTCAAAACGTTCACGGTGCGGATGCGCGTGACGCCTTCGGTCCGCGTGCCCGCGAAAGGCGCCGAGCGGATGAAACTCCTCTGGGGAACGGAGACAACGGCGCTGTTTTCGAAAGACTTCGTGGTGTCTGACGCGAGCACGGCCGCGCTCCCGATCCGACCGGACGGCGAGTGGCACGCGTATTCGGTTTCCCTCACCGCCAACCCGCACTGGATGGGCAAGGTGAACGAAGTCTGGTTCGATCCGGTGAACCTCGATGCCGCGTACGTGGACATCAAGTGGATGCGCTTCGAGTAGAAAACTACCGCACGATCACGCGGTTCCCGCCGCCACGCGCGTTCAGGTAGGACTCGGCCTTGTCGTCCAACGGCACATACGTCGGCCGCGCCGCGCCCGAGGGCAACTGCTCGACCGTTCCCACGCGGGTCGCGGACGTCCCCACGAAGACGTTTCCGTCCATGCGCGGCATCGACGCGCTGCCGTCGGGATTCGTCAGGTCCGAGCAGATCTCGACCAGCTGTTTGTGCGCGCCGGCGAAGAGGTTGTTGCGGATCACGTATCCCGCCGCGCGGTTGGAATGGGCCCAGCTCTTGATGTGGGCGTCCTGATCGCGGTCCGGACGCTGCTCGCAGAGGCCCGTCCCCGCGTCCCACATCAAATTGTCGGCGATCACGTAATCCTCCATGCGGCTGGGGTTGTTCGGGGGGCAGCGCGAGAGGAAATACTCGATCGAGTAATTGCATTTCTCGAACACGTTCCCCACATAACGGATACCCTTCTGATAAAGGACCGTTTCCTTGCCGTTGAAGCGCGACACGGCGTCGGCCTGGTGCGTGACGCCGGCGTCGTAAATCTGGTACACGTAGCAGTTCGTGACCGTGTAGCCGTCGCACCCGCCCACTTCCACCGCGTTGCCGTAACGCACGCCCCACGCACGGCCGAAGAGGCCCTCGCCCTGGATGCCGCCGCCGATCCAGCCGAATTCGCAGTTTTTGACGAGGAGGCTCTTGGAGCCGCCTTGATGGATTCCGTGCGCCCCGCCGTACATCAGGCACAGGTTGTCGAAGGTCGTTCCCTCCTGGCCATGCGCCGTGATGATATTATGGCGCAGGCCGAATTCGATCGATTTGAACCGTGTACCCGGATTCTCCTTGGAATAGAGATACAGCAGGCCCGTCCCTCGGCCGATGCCGTTCGTGGAGTAATCGTGGTAGAAGTGCAGATCCGTATCGAGACTGCGGTAATCCGCGAACGGCCGCCCCGTGTACTGCGCCGTCGTGTGGCCGTCCTTGTGGTAGACGGGAAGGATCTTGATCGCGTGCGCCGTGCCCTCGTCGAAGACAACCAACCCGACGTCCGTACGCCCCAACGGACAGGACCAAACATTCGGTGCGTCCGTCGTCCGCCAACGGGCTGGATCCGCGCCGTTGAACGGCGAGGCAACCAATCGCGGTTTCGGGCCAGCGCCGTAAGCGGAATAGGTGACGCCCTTGAGCCCTTTGAGCCCGCCCGCGTAGCCGACGAACGGCTTGTCGGCGGGATGGTCCGCTAAATCCAGCGACGTGCGCCAGGTCCCGCCACGTTCAAAGAGCACGAAGGAACCGGGCCGGATGCCGGTCGCGCGGTTCAGACGCGGAACGGTCAGCCACGCCGTCGCGGGCGTCCGGCCGTCCTTGGCGTCATCGCCGGCATTCGACAGATAGTAGACGTCACATCCCGCGGGCACCTTCAGGTTCGGCGTCGCGCGGATCTCGGCGATGCGCGCGTCCGTCATCTCGCGGAAGCGCTTCACCGTCGCCGCCGGATCCGGCCCCACCATCGAGGTGAGGCTCACCTCCGCGGACGCGGACAGACAGACCCACGCGGCGAATCCAGCCGCCACGCCTCTAGATACAGATTCGTTCATGTATAACATAAATACCTGTCCATCTGTATGACCAGTGGGCTTACTACTTGACGCGGCCGGTGTAGGCGTCGGCGCCGGAGTTGTCGATCGCGGCCTTGAAGAACTTGTCCTCCGCCGCCGTGCGGGCCTTGTCCCAGGGACGGGGACTGCCGCAGAGCTGCACGGCCCAAAGCTTCAGCTCCTTGCGGTGCCAGTTGACCATGCAGTTCGTGCCCCACGCGCCGCCGTGTCCGAACCAGGCGTCTTCCGCGTCTTCTTCCGGCGCGGAAAGCCCGAGCGAATAACCGCCCAAGCCTTTCGGACGCGACGACTTCGCGAGAATCTCCTTCACGGTTTCCTCCTTGAGGATCCGCACGCCGTTCTCGCCCACGCCGAGATTCATGAGCATCTTGTAGAACTTGAGCTGGTCGTTCGCGGTCGTCCAGAGCCCCGCGCCCGCCGACGCGAAGACGTGGGCGTCGTTGTAGGGGCGCTGCTCCATCTCGTTCTGCAGGCGGTATTTCGCGGGCGCATCCTTCACGCAGTCGTACATCTCCACCTGCGTCTTGAGCTGCTGGTCGGTCGGCCGGAACGAGCTGGAGGCCATGCCGAGCGGATCGAGGACGCGCTCCTTGAGGAAGTCCTCCCAGCGCTTGCCGGTCACCTCCTCGACGATGGCCGCGCCGATGTCGATGCCGGTGTTGGAATACTGGACCTTCGTGCCGGGCTCGAAGAGCAGCGGACACGCCGCCGCGATCGCCGCGGTCTGCCGGAGCGGGGCGCCGCCGGACCAGCCGCCGCCCTTGAGGTTGCCCTGCTTCGCGCAGGTCTCGAACGGGAATCCGCCGGTGTGGTTCATGGCCATGCGGACGGTGAGCACGTTTTTCGCCCGGACGAGTTTCTTCACGCCGTTCGTGTTGGATTCGAGGACCCAGAGCTCCTTGAATTCCGGCAGGACTTTCGAAACGGGATCGTCGAGCGAGATCTTGCCTTCCTCGACGAGGAGGGCGATCGTCACGCCGCAGAAGCCCTTTGTCTGCGAGCACTGCATGTAGACGTCGTCCATCGTGATCGGACGCTTCGCCGCGACGTCGGCGTAACCGACGCAGGCGACCTCCTGCAGACCGTCCTTGTAAAAGACGTTGATCGCGCCCGGAAGCTGTCCGTTTTCGACGTAAGGCGCGAGCTGGTCCCTCGCGAACGTCGTTCCCGAACTCTTCGGTCCGTTGCCGGCCATGCACCATCCCGAGACAATCGCCGCGCCGATAATGAGCATCAGTTTCTTCATCTGGTTTTCCCCGTTTGCTTTCTACTTGTTGAACCCCTTGTGGTTCATGAATTCCCAAATACGATCCATCCAGGTATAGCTGCCCGTGCCCGGGGCGGCCTTCCGCTGGAAGCAGTGATTGCGTCCGACCAGCGTGTGGAGATCGGACTGGATCCCCATCCGGCGGAGCTGCTCCCAGCATTTCACCGAATTCATCGCCGCCCAGCCGTCCGCGTCGCCGTGGATGAACAGGATCGGACACGTCGCGAGGTCGAACGAGAACTCGGGGACGAGCCGCGCGTCGTCCTCGTTGCCGCCCTTGGCATTCGGGGCCTCCGCGCCGTCCGTGAGCGCGTACGCCGGATAGATCGCGACCGCCCACTGCACGCTGCAGGGAAGCTTGTCAAGGTCGTCGATCGGGCCATAGGCACGGCGTTTCGAGCTGGTCGCGCCCATGAGCGTCAGGTGCCCGCCGGCCGAGGAGCCCATGATGCCGATGCGGTCGGGGTCGAGCCCCTTTGCCGCGGCCTCGCTGCGGACGACTCGGACGGCGCGCTGCAGGTCCTGCCACGCCGTCGTGTGCTTGGCCAGCCCGCCCAGCGGACGCGGCGTGCGGTATTTCATCGTCACGACCGTCATGCCCTTTTCGTTGAGGTAACGCCGCGCCGGCGCGACTTCGAATCCCTCCGGACTGTTGCCCCCGTAGCCGCCGCCCGAGTAGATGATCTGGATCGCCTTCGTCTTGAGCTCCTTCGGCATGTGCCACTCGAGATAAGGCAGGCACTGGTTCGTCTGCACATCCGGCATCTTGCCTTCCGGCCAGACCGGCTCCTTGCGGGTTTCGCCGCGCGCGTCGTCGTTCGGATAGCGGGCCATCAGGTCCTCTTCCGCGCCGAGACGCCCGTCGAAATTCATCTGGCGGACGTATTCGGCGATACGGTCGAACCAGTGGTCGTAGGCGGTGCCGTCTTCACCTTTGCTCGGGTCGCCCATGAAGCCGTGGGGACGGTCCGCGAAGAGGTGGATCTCGGCCGGGATTTTCATCCTGCGGAGCTGGCGGTAGATCTGCGTGGAGCCGTTCGGCGAATAGACGTCCGCTCCGCCGTGGAAGAGCGCCATCGGACACGTCTTCGCGTCGAACTTGAACACGTCCGAGAGCTTGGCGTCGATCGCGTCGCCCTCGCGCGTGTTGGGACCGACGAGTCCGTCCGTGAGCGCGTAGGCGGTGTAGACCGGCACCGCCCAGTTGACGTGGCACGGAAGCTGGTCGAGCCCGTCGACCGGCCCGTACGCCGGCGTGAGCGCGCTCGTCGCGAGCAAGACCGTCAGGTGCGAGCCTGCGGAGAACCCGAACGCGCCGATCTTCTCCGGGTCGAAGCCGCGCTTCTTCGCATCGCTGCGGACGAGACGGACGGCGCGCTGCCCGTCCTCCCACGCGCTCTGGTAGATCGGCAACCCTTGCGGACGCGGCGTACGGTAGGTGAGGCTCGCGCAGACGAACCCGAGTTCGGTGAACTTCTTCGCGGCCCGGTCAATCCACACCCCGTCGCAGCAACTCTGATAACCGCCGCCGGAAATGAGCAACATGCATCCGCCATTTTTCACGGCCGGCGCCTCGTACCAGTCAAGATACGGCATCGCATGTTCCGCCGCCTTGAAACCCGGCGCCTTCACCTCTTGGGTGGTCGCCGCGATCTGCTGGGCCTGGCAATCCGGAATCTTTCCTTCCGGCCACAGCGCGACCCGCTCCCCGGCGAACGTCAGAACGGCGACCCATAACCAACAACCAAGAACCAACGGTTTTTTCATCGCAGCGCTTCCCCCATTTTTTTCTCGTGAGTGCCACGGCGTTGCGGCGATTTGCCCCGCCGCCGACCTTCATGGCTTCACGCGATGTTGCATTGTACCGAATTATTATGTCCCCGACATCCCCCAAGGTTGTTTTTTGAGCTCACCCCGCCCGGCGACTTGTCATAACCGCCCCTATGGAAATGCTTGAGGGGGAAGATTAAGATTACGATTAAGATTAGGATTAGGATTTTTGCGCCGAACATCTCGCCCGCCGCTCTTTCACGGTGAAGCCGCTCGGCTTGCGCTTACCGCCTGATTCAAGCCACGAGTCTCAACCCCATAAAGGGCCACGAGATCCCTGTCCAGCAAGACCTTCTGTCCCTGGATTAGACAGATGGCCCGCTCGAGCCGCGCAACGGGCATCACAGCATCGCGCACGTCACACCACTGCCGAAAGCGCTTCGGACAAAAATGCCTCTGCACATCGACAGGCGGCCCGCACGGAGGCGGGCCCTCCACCGCGAGAAAAGCTGTGTCGGATGGGCTCGCTCTGGAGGGACGACCTCCGTGTCGTCCGCGCAATAAGGCCCACTTCTCTTTCGACGGCGATCGTCCACCCCTCGCATCGCCTGACCAGTTGCCACTCTCTCGTTCATAATCGTAATCCTAATCTTAATCGTAATCTCTTCGCCTTCCGCCCGGACAATCGGATTAAGATCGTTAACAGAGCTTATTTCAGCGCCATTCTTGTCTGTCCCTTAGTTCATTCTTAATCGTAATTCTAATCTTCCTGAGCTTGTCCTTTCGTTTATTTTCACGCGGGAGGAAAGATGTCATTGAAGAAACACGCGTCATCGCCGTATGCTTAAGGCTTTACAAGTATTGATCTGGAAGGGGAGCGCCATGTCGAGTCACTCAACAAGCCTGATTACCGGACGCGTCGCCCGCGCGCTGTTCCGCGTTTTTTTCTGCGCGGGATGGGCGCTGCTGGCCGACGCAAGGGAAACGCTGTTCCGCGTGGATTTCGGGCAGGCGGGATCGCCGTGCCCGTTCGAGAAGATCGGACGTTTTCAAGGGTCGCTGCCGCCGAAAGTGCACGAGAATTACGCCGCATGGAACGCCTCCGTGGCGCGGGCGGAACGCCTCAACGAGAACGGGCGCGCGTTTCTGCGGATCCATGCGGACAAGGTCGACTCGGCCACGCAGTTCTGGATCGACGGCGGGGACATCGCCCTGCCCGGCGTGTTCGAGCTGGTCGTGACGGCGCGTCCGCAGGCCGCCACCCTTCAGTTCGGCTTGCGCCAGATCGGCGCGCCCTACCGCGGTTTCGGGGACGCGGACTTCCCCGCCTCCGGCGAGTGGAAGGAGCGGCGGTTCCTCATCCAGACGCGGGAGCACTGCGATTCAAAGGTGGCGCTCTATTTCTACACGGGCGGCGGCGACACGGACATCGCCTGCGTGGAGCTGGCGCGCCTCGGCAATGAGGAGCTCGCCGCAACGGTGCCGCGGCCGGACGCCTCGGTAAAAAACTTCTTCCGCAACAGCCGCTTCCCGCTGGGGCTTCCCTGCGGCTGGAACATCGACCGCGACAGCCGGACAGCCACCTGCGGCGCGGACGCCGGCCACCCCGGCGAGGGGGGGATCCCCTCGCTGGAGGTGAAAGCTGAAAAGGGATTCGCGCTGTATTCCGAGCCCTTTCAGTCCAACCAGCCTGACAAACCCCATACCGTCGCGTTCGCGTACCAGGGCGCGGGCCAGTGCCGCGTGGACGTGCTGTGCGAAGGCCGGCCCCTTGCCGCTAAGACGCTCGCCCCTTCGAACGGCTGGCAGACGGCAACGCTGGCTTTTGTGCCGCCCGGCGAGGCGCTGTGCTTCTGCCTGCGGTTCACCGGAACCGGGACCTTCCGGCTGGATGCCCTGCGCGCGTTTGCCGGTGCGGCGGACGCCGCTTATGCGGACCGCACGTGCGAGGTGGCGCTGGCGCCGGGGCGTTCCGAGATCGCCGAGACGCGTATCCAGTTCGCGGACGAACGGGCCGAGGTGCGCTTCTGCGTGACAGGCGAGGCGGGCGGCGCGGTTCTGAAAAGCCGCGTGGCGGATCTTTACGGTGAAAGCGTGGCGCTTGCCGACCGCCCCGTCCCCGCCGGCAAGGGGCGGTTTGAAGGCGAGCTGCGGTTCGACGTCTTTCCCGCCCGGCCCCTCGGGCAGTTCCGGATCGAGTCGTGGGTGGAGCGCGACGGCCAGCGCCTCTCACCGTACACCGAAATCGTGATGACGCGCCTGGAGCGTCCGGTCTTCTGGAACCAAGACGCGCCGGACTCCGCTTTCGGCTGTCACTTTCTCGCCTCGGAGCCGACCATCCGCATGATGAAAGCCTGCGGCATCAACTGGGCGCGCCTGCACGACGCCGGCACGGAGTATTGCGGCTGGTGGAACCTGGAGCCGGAAAAGGGCCAGTGGACGTTCATGGACGACGATCTTTTGCGCTACCGCAAAAACAAGATCAAGATTTTCGCGCAATTAGGGACCACGCCCGCGTGGGCCTCGCACTACGCCGATCTGGGCTGCAAACACATGGGATACTTCGAGAAATTCCTCCGCCCGAAAAACAACGAGGAGTTCAACATCTACGTGAAGACGTTCGTCGCGCGCTACAAAGGCGTGATCGACGAATACTTCGTCTGGAACGAGCCCTGGGGCAACTGGTGGCAATCGGGGCAGGACGCGCGGTTTTTCGGAAAGGATGACGCGAAGCGCGATTTCGCGGAACTCTGCCGTGGCGCCTACCGGACCGCGAAAGCGGTCGACCCGTCCGTCAAGGTCGCCGGCTTCAACACCACGAGCGGCGGGAGCGGCAGGCAGTGGACGGCGGGCGTCTACGCCGCCGGGGGAATGGCGAACTGCGACATGATCGACTTTCACCTTTACACCAAAAACGCCACAGCTCTCGACGATGACTGCGTGCAGCAGGCTTATAGCGACGCGGTCGGCGAGATTTTTTCAAAGGTTCCTTACGCGGGCGGCAAGCCGGTCTACATGAGCGAGGGTCAGGGCGGCAGCACAGGCTCTTCGGGTGTCGGATGCCGCATGACGGGGCTTTACAAGCGGACCATCACCTGGCAGCCGGAAGAGGATCTGGCCGGCTTGGCGGAGAAAAACTGCCGCTACACGGTCAGCCTCCTGGCGCAGAAGGTCTCCAAGGTGTTCCTTTACACGGCGCACGGCTATTCCTCCCTCGCCCAGGCGCCGAGCTTCACGGTGCTGCTGGGCGCGGACGGCTATCCGCATCCGGGCCTGGCCGCCTACGCCCACCTCACCCATGCGCTGGAGGGAAAGCCGTTCGCGCGGAAAGTCGCGCTGGGCGAAAACCGTTTCGCCTATCTCTTCGCGGGACGGAACGGGACCTGCGCGGTTCTCTGCGGCGGACGCGACGCCCGGCTGCCGTTCATCCAAGATCCCGCCATCCGGTGGACCGATCTCTTCGGAAACCCCATGACCGCTTCCGCCGCGCTTCCCGGCACAATGCGCTACGCGGAGAGCGCGCTGTCGCCGGAGGAACTGGGAACCCGCCTAGCGCACCCGTAGCCAATCGCAAATTTACGCACGCCCGACCCGCAGTGAAGAACGGACGCGCAGACGCGCGGCCCTCCCTAATGACCGGGCGAGCGTCTGCTCACCCACTCGTATCCGTTGAATTCGCGCATAGCGCTTTTTTATTTATAGTGTAGCCGTTTCTGGTAGGGACGCCTCCCCGAGGCGTCCGCGGCGGGTTCGGGGACCCCGCCCTACCTGGCATCGGCCAACGGCCATACTTTAACTTAATCCGCTCTAGCGCACTGTTGACCGCCGGCCAGCCGTGCGATCTCGTCGGCCGCCAGCACGCGCCGATAGACGCGCACGTCGTCGAGTCCGCCGCGGAAGCGGGCGCGGTCCATGTCGGCGCTGTGCGCGCCGACGGTGATGGCGTTGCCCGGGTTGATGAAGCCGCGGCGCTCCAGCGTGCCGACCTCTATGCCGTTCACGTAGAGGCGCATGACTTTGTTGTCGAAGGTGGCGGCCACGTGCGACCATTCGTCGACGGGCAGCGGTCTCGGACCGATCAGCGAATGGCTCCAGTTCTCGCGCGGCACCTGCCAGTCAGG
This sequence comes from Verrucomicrobiota bacterium, assembly GCA_023269675.1. Taxonomy (GTDB): domain Bacteria; phylum Verrucomicrobiota; class Kiritimatiellia; order RFP12; family UBA1067; genus JAHFSX01. Next base: position 47,226 of record JAHFSX010000028.1, on the reverse strand, counting down.
CCGTCCGCCGCTGAGCCCGAGACGATAGCCGTCCGTGCCGGTCGCCACCGTGTTAAGCACCCAGCGGTCGCTCTCCCCGTTCTCGGAAGGCTTGCACCAGAGGGACACGGTGACGCCGCCGGGGCTGAAGAACGGCGCGGGGACCGTCGCGGAGGCGCCGCCCGCTCCGCAGCGCAGCACCTGGCCGCCGCGGCCGGCTTCCAGCGTGACGCCCTCACCCTTGAGGCTGCAACCGTTCGGCGAAGCGTCCGCGAGGGTGCCGTCGGCGGCCGTGCCCTCGAAGGTCCAGTCGGCCAGCAGGTCGCCGGTGATGCGGACCGACTGCCACGGCATGCGGCTGCCGAAGCCGGCGCGGACCGCCTCGTAGCGCCGCTGCGGGGGAGGCAGCCCCACGTCTTCGGGGATGATGTCGGTCACCGCTTCCGGCGCCCACGCGGTGCAGAAGACGCGCTTGATGGCGTTGACGAAGGTGAAGCCCGTGCCGGTGGTCGGCTCGATGTAGTGGCCCTCGCCGAACTCGGTCCAGTTGTCGAAGACCACGATCTTGCTGTCCCAGCGCCCCGCCGGCTTGGCGTCGACGAGCGCCTTGGCGTCGCGGCAGGCGGCCTCGAAGTTCTCGGCCTTGGGGTCTTTGATGTAGTTGCCGCTGCCGCGCTTGACGCGGCCCCACGGGCGGTCGTCGCGGCCCATCATCACGTTCGGGATGTCCGGCACAGGGGCCGTGCTGGCGGCGCGGTCGATCCACGCCTGCTTGTAGCGGCTGAGCACGTCCGCGTGGTCGCGGTAGGAGAGCCCCGCCGGGTCCTCGCCGACCGTCTTCACGCCGGAGGGCTCGACCCCGTAGCCGGAGACCGCGTCCCACCCGCTGGCGGCGATGTCCGCGCCGAGCTTGCCCTGCGCCGCGTCCATGCACGCGATCACGCGCAGGCCGCCGAAGCCGGCCTTGCGGCACTGCTCGCGCATCTTGTCGAGCGCGACCTTCGTCTTCTCGGGTCCGCCCAGCTGGGCGAGCAGGACGCGCGGCTGCCACACGAAGAGGACCGGCTTGTTCTCGATCTTGAGGTACGAGGGCTGGGCGAAGTAGTTCTTGATCCAGAACGGCAGCACGTTGTCGAGCAGGTCGGCCTCGTTCTTCACGCCCTTGGCGCAGCCGTTCTCCCACATGATGGTGAAGGTGAACTGGTCGCGATATTTGGCGTTGAGGAGGCCCTCGTGAATCGCGTGGCCGAGCCGCTGCTCGATCTTCGGCTCCAAATCGGCGCGGTACCAGCAGTAGATGAAGCCGTTGATGCCGTGGTCGAGCGCGTATTTGATGTGCCAGTCGGCCACTTCGGGAGTCCCCTCGTCGTACCAGCCGATGGCCGGGCGTTTCTCCGGCCACGGCTCGATCCGCTTCCAGCCCCAGTGCGTGCCCTCTTTCCAGAGTGCGCAGTAGTGCATGAGGCTGATGTAGTCGGTCTTGGCCGGCTGCGGCTGCGGCACGTAGCCGGTCTTGGGCACCTCGGGCCACGGCTCGACCGTCAGCGCGAGCTCCTGCGTGCTGGTCTCCGACCCCTTGGAGGAGACCGCCACGCGTACGGTGTAGGTGCCGGGACGGGCGGCTTGGATACGCCAGGTCACCAGGTCAAAATCGTCCATGCCCAGCCAGGAAAAGGTCCGCTTGGTCCCGCCGATGACCTTGAGACCCGCGGGCACTTCAAGCCGGGCGGCGATCCCTTCGGCTTCGCCGCCGACGTTCTGGATGCCGGCCACCACGGTCTCCTCGCGGCCGGGGCGCAGCTTGGCCCGGCCGGCGGCGAGCGAGCGGATAAAAAAGACCGGCGTCCCGATGGGCCGGTCCGCCAAGACCAGCTTGCGGACACGGACCGGGCCTGTCACGCCGGCGAAACTCACCGCAAGGCGGCGGAGCTGTCCTGTCCAGGCGTCGGACATCGCGCCGGAGATGACCGTGGGCCGTCCGCCCGACTGCGGCTGGAAGCTGATCGACCCCGACCCGGCGTCGGTCGTGAAGTCGAGCGTGCCCGTCACCCCGCGGCCGCCGGCGTCCACGTCGAGGCAGAGGAAGGGATAAGGAGCGAGGTCGACCGCTAGCGCCGGGCTCACCAGCATGGCCGTGGCGCCAGGAAAGTCGGTGACGAGCGAGGCGCGTTCCTCTTTGCAGACGGCACCGTTCCGGGGTTGCCAGCCGTTCCACGCCGAGGGGCCGCCCAGCACGCACGGCGCACCGGCGCGGTCGGCGTGGCGGCAGAAGAGCGCGCTCCACACGGAGCGGAAAAAGCCGGGACCGGCCTTGGCCGGTGCCGCCGCTGCGGCAGGCAGGCTTGCCAAAAGGGCCGCCCGTTCCCGGCTCGGATTGAAAATTTCGAGCCGCGCGAGCTCTCCGGCGACCGCGCCGACCTGCAAGGGTTTCGCTCCCGGATTGATCCGGCCGAAGCGCGGCTGGCTGAAGCTCTCGCCGTTGACGGTCAGGGTCATGCTCTGCCCCGTCCACACCGCGCGCACATCGTACCACGTGTTCGTCTGCACGGCGGGGCCGCGCAGCCGGCCTTCCCATTTGCCTTCGATCTGGACGAAGAAGGCCAGGTACCCGCCATCGCTCGGCTCGTTCACGCGGAGCAGGTACTCGCCGTCCTTTGAGGCCAGGTTCTGGCACCCTTTCTTAAGCGCGTCGAGACGGAACCGGCAATCGATTTCCAGACCCGGGCACAGACGCAGCTCCGGACGGTCGGCGAACTCGACGGGTTTGCCGGACGGCAGGCGCTTGTCCTGCCGGTCGAGCGCGAAGACCGGCTTGCCGGCCGGATCCGCGTTCTCCGAAGCCCATGTGCACAAAGCGGCGCCAGCCACGAGCGCCACAGAAAGAGTGAAAACCGCTGTACGATTCATGATTGCCCGCATGGATATCCCCCTGTTTTTCCGACCCCCATATCGACAAGACCATAACAAAACCCGGCCGGACAAAGCTACAGCAAACCTGTGCGGGGGTCCCGAGGAAAACCTGAAATGTCTCAATGTCCCGATACGGCCCTCGCCCGTTCGAGACCGCTGGTGTGCCCTGCGGCCACCTTGACACGCCCGATCCGCTTTCGCTACGCTTCCCGCCACAAGGAGGGTTGGTCGTGAAAAGTTATCGCAAGGAGCTGTGGCTGCATACGGCGCGTCGGCGGGAGTTCATCAACCTCACGCCTCAAGTTGAAGCGTGCCTGGCCGAGTCGGGGATCCGCGAGGGCCTGTGCCTGGTCAACGCCATGCACATCACCAGCAGCGTCTTCGTCAACGACGATGAAAGCGGGCTGCATCAGGACTTCGAGGTCTGGCTGGAAAAGCTGGCCCCCGAAAAGCCGCACGCGCAGTACCGCCACAACGGCTTTGAAGATAACGCGGACGCGCACCTCAAGCGCCAGATCATGGGCCGCGAGGTCGTGGCCGCCATCACCGCGGGCAAGCTCGACTTCGGGCCTTGGGAGCAGATCTTCTACGGCGAGTTCGACGGGAAGCGCGAGAAGCGCGTGCTGGTGAAGATCATCGGGGAGTGATCCTTGCGGCGATCTCTAAAAAACTTCGCCGCGCCCATGAACCCGGGCGCGGCGAAAGGGGATGTGCCAACCGCTTCTACACCTTCGGTTCGAAGCCTTCGCGCTTGAAGCCCTGCAGGAGCGCGGTCGCTTCGGGGCTGTTGCTGAAGACGTGCTTGTCATTGTCCCAGACCAGCTCTTTTCCGGGGAAACGCTGCGCGATGCACCCGAACAGGAGCGCCTCGGTCAGGCGGGCGGCGTATTCGAAGCGGCTGCCCGTGGCGTCGGGGGTGTGCGCCTTGCAGGCGTCGACCCACTCCTTGTAATGGTTGTACTGCCACTTGCCGGGATCTTCGATCAGCTTGTTGCAGGCGCGCTCGGCTTCCTTTGTTTCGGGACCGAACGGCTGACCGCCGACCGCGATGGCGTGCGGCTTGCTGGCGTGCGAACCGCCGAGGGTGGTCGCCTTGGAACCGACAATCATGCACCCATTGTCGCCCACGTCCAGCTTCGGATGCGAGCCGACCGGACGCTTGGGAAGAATGCCGCTCTCGTACCAGTAGACGTTGACGCCTTTCGGACAGGCCGGCGACGGACCGAAATGGAAATCGATGGTCGAGTACGTGGAATAGGCGAGGTTGGCGGGCTTATCGCACCACGCCTTGATGGTCTCGGGCAGGCCCAGCTTCAACACGAAGAACGCGGGGTCGAAATTGTGCACGGCCATGTCGCCGATGGCGCCGCAGCCGAAGTCGCACCAGCCGCGCCAAGCGAAGGGCTGGTAGCCTTTTCCGTAGGGGCGCATCTTGGCCGGCCCGAGCCAGCAATCCCAGTTGAAACCTTCCGGGACTTTCTCTTCCGGCGGAAGGGCGGACATGCCTTGTGGCCACCACCTGCCACCAGCGCGGTCCGTCCACGAGTGCACCTCCTGGATGTCGCCCCAGAACTGGCTCTCCATGAGCTTCTCATAGCGGAAGACGCCGGGGTGCCCCTGGTTGCCCATCTGCGTCACGACGCCGTATTTCTTGGCCGCTTCCATCAGCATTTCGCACTCCTCGTACGAATGGGCCAGAGGCTTCTGCACGTAGACGTGCTTGCCGAGGCGCATCGCGGCCAGCGCGATGGCCGCGTGCGTATGGTCGGCCGTGGAGACGCAGACGGCATCGCACTCCTTGGCGATCTTGTCCAGCATCTGGCGGTAGTCCGTGAAGGTCGGGATGCCCGGGAATTTCTTCGCCGCGTTGTCGAGGGTGGCGGGGTTGACATCGCACAGGCCGGTGCAGATGGCCCCGTTGCCGGTCAGCGAATTGAGGTCCGCGCCGCCCATGCCGCCGACGCCCACCTTCAAGAACCTGAGCTGCTGCCCGGGGCTCTCCTTCACGGCCTGCCCGTAAACCTTGCTCGCCGGGATGAAAAATCCCGCCATCGCGCTTGTCGCCAAAAAAGAACGCCTTGATACGCCCCGAACTTTCATTCGCTTCTCCTTCTTGGTTGAGCCCCAGCGGGAAACTACCCGCAAGAACTTAATGCAGTATAGCGAACAGAAGTAAAAGAGGGTAATGAAAGTGGAATCCCCACCCCGAAAAAATGGAGCGCTTCAAAAAGACCGATCCGGGCGGGCCAAGGTCCAACGTGACAACACGCCTCATGCCAGAAGCGGAACGTATTTGGAAAAACAAATGTCGTAACGCAAAGGTTTGGCGCGCACTCCGTGCCGCCGCTAGGGATCGAACAGCGGCGGCGCAGGAGCGCACGCCCTACCGTATCTCAACTTGAGCGTTCAGTGTTGAATGTTGAACGTTCAGCGTTCTTATCGCGCCTCCCCGGCTTGTCCCGCTTAACGCGCTTATCGCGCCTCTCTTCTTGCGCTGGACGTTTCTGGCCGCCGGTGGTACGGTATTGCGCGATCGGAAGAAACCGGCATTTGAAAGGGAGAAACATGAAATTGATGGCAGCGGTGATGGCGGCGGCAGTGACGGCGGGCGCGGCGTTTGCGAATCCTCCGAACCCGAAGGCCGAGGGGGACATGTTCGGCGTGAAGAGGGTGGCGGGGACGCCGAACTTCGCCAAGCCGCCGGCCGGCGCGGAGGTGCTGTTCGACGGCACGCCAGCCTCCGCCGAGGCGAACTGGGTGGCCGAGAAGCCGAAAGAGAAGGGCGGGCAGATCTGGCCGGTCAAGGACGGCGTCTGGATCGACACCGCGACGGACCTGCTCACGAAGAAAGAGTACGGCTCGGTGAAGCTGCACCTGGAGTGGCGCGTTCCGCAGGACCGCGTGGCCGCCGGCCAGAAGGGCGCGAACAGCGGCATCATCTTCATGCCGAAGAAGGGCTGGTACGAAGTGCAGATCCTCGAGTCGCACAGCAACCTCACCAACACCTACTCCGACGGCATGGCCGGCGCGATCTACCAGCGCTCCACGCCCGCGTGCAACCCCGCCCTGCCCAAGGGCGAGTGGCAGAGCTACGACATCACGTTCCTCGCGCCGAAATTCAAGGCGGACGGCACGGTCGAGCGCAAGCCGACCTTCACCGTGGTCTTCAACGGCGTGACCGTGCAAGACGCCGTGGAGATCGACGGTTCAACGCTCAAGCGCACCGCCACGCTGAGCCCGCACCCCGTGAAGCAGCCCATTAAGCTCCAGTACCACAACGACCCCCTCGAATTCCGCAACATCTGGATTCAAGCGCTGGGCGACTGACGCGGGGCCCGCGAAGACGCGCTGAGTCGCCAGGTTCCTTTCTCAAACTTTGCGTCTTCGCGTCTTGGCGGGAAGCAACGTGTTACTTGTTGCTGACCGCATCGGGAGGGACGGCTGCCACGCCGTCCGCGGCTCGCGCGGACGCTCGCCCTCCAGATGGACGCCGCTATAAACAAGTATCGGTCAGCTAACGCCTGCGGCCGACACGGAGGTCGGCCCTCCAAGGCCGCATTCTGGAGGGCCCGCCTCATTACGCGAACTCCTGCATGGGCGGCATGTGGGTCGGCCCTCCAAGGCCGCATTCTGGAGGGCCCGCCTCCGTGCGGGCCGTCGCTTGGCGTCTTGGCGGGAAACAACGTGATCTTTGCTGCCGTCTTCAGAGGCGAGATATTACCATCCCGCAACATTCCGCCCGTCTGAGCACACATGATCCATGTGTAATCTGACCGGACTCCGCTCACGCCTGCGGCCGACACGGAGGTCGGCCCTCCAATGCCGTCTTCTGGAGGGCCCGCCTCATTACGCGAACTCCTGCATGGGCGGCATATGGGTCGGCCCTCCAAGGCCGCATTCTGGAGGGCCCGCCTCCGTGCGGGCCGTCGCTTACGTTGGCGGGAAACACGGTGTTCGTTGGTGCAGTTCTCAGTCCACCGGCACACCCCCAACCTCGTCTGACCTGTTGCCTGACGACGAGCCCGGCTCTTCAACTCCTAGCTCCTCCGTCGTTGACCCCGCGCTCCGCGCGGCGTCAACGCAGCACCATCAGCGGCCAGAGCTCGGGATGGCCGTCGCAGGGCTTGCCCTCTTCAGTTGAGGTGCTCAGCCCCTTGCTGGCCTTCCACTCCGGCGCATCGTGGTCGTGCAGATAGAGCCCGCAGCCGGCGATGAAGCCCGGCTTCAGGACAATCGGCTCAAGGTAGCGCTGCGCGAAGGTGACGGTCATGGCGTACCCGCTCTGCGTCCGCTCGTACTGACATTGGATCTTCTTGGAGGCCTCTTCCTTGGACGCCATGTTGACGCCGTCCGCGAGCTGGTGATAGACCTCGCGGAAACGGTAGACCAGACCCGCGCCGTCCTTGCCGTCCCGGGCCGGCGCGAAGTCGTAGCGGTAGTCGTCGTTGTCGAAGGTCTTCGCCGCGTTCGAGCGGCCGTTGGCGCCGGTGTCGAAATAGACCTCCAGCGCGCCGTCGGCGTTCCAGAGCATCTTCTCCGCGTCCGGACGCTTCCAAAATTCTGGGTCCGGCAGCAGTTTGTCGTCCGCGACCTCTACGCGCAGGTAGAGGTTCTTTTGATCCCACGCCATCTTGTATGTCGCGTCGTGATCGCCCGGCTTGACGGCATACGGCTCCTTGCCAAAACAGCGGTTGTTGATGTCAATCGCCGGAACGGTCGACCAATTCGGCGCCCCCTGGGTCTGAGCGACAAAGAAATAGTCCATCTTCCACTCGCCGGAAAAAGGCTCGCCGGTTTCAGGGATCAGCTTGTAGGGAATATTCCACCGGTGCATGACACTCGCCGCCGCACCGTCACCCGCCGTGGGAATCGCCAGCTTAGCTTCGCCGTTGCCTGGGATACCGTACGGAACCTTCTGACCGCGCACATCCAGTGTGCCCTTCTGCGCGCGGCCGGTCAGGTTCTTCAGGGTCGCCACGATGCGGCCATCGGCGGCCGGGCGGAACGACACCGCCAGCGAGGAGGCCGAATCGTCCGGCTCGGCGTTCTGCAACGCCTTTGCCAGCATCGCGACATCCTTCGCTTGGACGAAGAGCGGCGCCGGGGTCACCGGCATCCGGATGTAGCCCTGCTTGTCCGGCTGGGCGTAGCGGCGGTTGCCCATGAAGTCGACGAACGCCACCGGCTGGCCGAACCTGACCGCCAGCACCGGGCAACGCTTCAGGCCGTTCTCGACGTCCGCGCTCGTGCACCAGACCGGCGCGAGGCCGGTCCCGTCCGGGAGCCGGAACGCATAGCCGCGGATGCCCGCCGCCGGGCGGATATCCTCCGTGTAGGCCACGTCGCCCATGAGGTGGCCGAGGGTGTTGACCGCCTTGCAGAGCAGGATCGGCGTCAGGTGCAGGTCCATGTACGGGCGCGAGCACCAGATGTTCGCGCAGCGGATCCGCGGCCAGTACTTCATGCAGATGATGTAGAGGCGCATGGCCGAGGCGGCCTGCACGAACTCGCGGTTGCCGAGATCGTACGTCGGCTTGCCGCTCGGGTACGCGTCATACGAGGGCCCCGCGCCCCACTCCGGCACATATGTTTCCGGAATGTTGAACAGTTCCGTAAAGAGGATCGGCGTCTCGTCGCCGTAGCCGTAGCGCTGGCCCTGCTCGATCAGGCGCGCGGCCTCGTCGTCCAGGTCCGTGGTCGAGAGCGAGCCCTTGTCGATGCTGCCGTAGGGATGCACCGCCAAGGCGTCGTACTTAAAGCCTTGGTCATGCGCGGCCTTCAGATAGCCTTCGTACGGCTCGAAGCCGCGCAGCAGATTGTAGCCGGAGGTGCCGCTGGTCGGCGTGCAGCCGATGCCCGCGCGCCGGGCCGCGCGGCCGACGGCCGACTGCAGCTTGAAGTACTCGTCGAACTTGCCGCCCGCCGGATACTTGGAGCTCTCCTCCTCGTTGCCGTACGCGGTGTACGGGAGCAGATCTTTCGGCACCTGCCTCAAAATCTCATATGACTTCTCTTCCACGTACTTGACGAACTCCGGCGTGATTTCAGGAACATCGTAGAAGTCGCGCGCCGTCTTGGCCCACGGCGTTTCTTTGGGGTCGCGCGCCCTCCAGAGCTGATCCAGAATCGTGGTCTGCGCGTTCACGATGCGGTAGCGCCGCACCAGCTCGACCGCGCAGCTGTTCGTCTGGAGCATGTCGTGGATGCCCATCCACGAGGTGCCGCCCCAGCCCCACTCCATGAATTTGCGGGCGAGTTCCTCGCCGCGCGAGATGCGCCAGGCGTCGCCCACCAGCGTCGCCATCAGGCGGCTGGTCTTGTGCGTGTTGCTCAGCGGAGCCATCACCGCAAACCGGTAGTAGTCGAAATAGGGCGGGAACCCGCCGGCCGTGACCTTCGCCTGGACCACGAAGACGCCCGTGCCGAACCGCGCCGTGGCGAGGTTCAGCGGAATGCGCGCTGCTCCGTTGGAGACAATCGATGCGTCGACCTCCCGCTGGAAGAGGATTTCGCGGAAGGCGTTGCGGATCTCGAGCTCGACCTTGCCCTTCGTCCCGTCCTTGCCGACCACGGTCAGCGCGACGTCCATGGCGTCGCCCGGGCGCAGGTCGTTGTCAGGATCGGAGGTCACGAAGTTGACGTCGAGCGGATCGCAGACGAATTCCGTCGGCTCGGTGCCGAGCTCGACCTGCAGTCCGTCCACCAGAACGCCGGAGCCTGAGAGATGCAGCGCCACGCCGGCGGCATCGCTGGTAAAGGTCCGGAAATAGCGCTTCCACTCATCGGTGATCTGGAAGCTCGACTCTTTGTTGTCCGCATCGCCCCAGGGCAGGCCCGACAGGGTTCCGCCGCGCGCGGCGCTGCCGAGGGTCAGGCGGAAATGGCTCTTCTTCTCGGCCAGCGACCTGGCGTAGAAGCTCACCACGTAGGCCTTACCCTTTTCCAGCGGAAGCGGCATGGAGCGGATATTCGGCGAGGCCATCTGCACGCGGTTGATGCGCAAGGCGCCCTTGCCGAAAAGGCCCTCCGGGACGATCTCGAATTTCGGGACGTTCGTCGGCGTGTACTGCGCGCCGCCCCCGATCCAGTACCAGCCGCGCAAGCCCTGCTCGAAGCTCGGGTTGTGCATGACGTTGCGCGTCGGCGAGAGCGGCACATGGGTCGCGTCGTCCTTCCAGAAATCGATGCCGCCCACCGGCGGCGGCAGCGCCCTGCTCATCAGCTCGACCTCGCCCAAGTCGATGACCACCCGGCCTTTGAGGTTCCCGCTCTTGTCCGTGGTGCGGTAGCTGAAGCTGAAGTGCTTGACCTGCCCCTTGTCGTGTAGCGCGACGCCCTCGTTGATCCCGCCCGACAGCTCGCCCATCTCGAGGGTGAAGCCGTTGACCGGATCGTTCGCGTCATAGACCAGATCGCCGCCGGCGAAGGACTGGAACTTGGCGGTCTTGTTCTGCAGCTCCTCGAAGCTGTTCTCGATGAACTCCTGGCCGCCGATGGTGATCCGCTTGCCGCGGTAGCGCGTGCCGAAGTTGACCCACAGGCTCGCGCCCGCCGCCGAGCCCGTGTCCCACGTGAGCTCGACGCGGCTGTTGCCCAACGGCTTCAGCCGATAGGTGAAGAGCGCGCGTTTGCCGTCCGCGCCGAGATACGGCTTGGTGTAGGTCGTGACGCCGGTCTGCGGATCCATCCGCAGGCTGTCCGGATCGCCCGCGAGCGGCTGGAACGGCCAGCCGAAGCCGTGGTCCTTGAGCGACCCCCACCACATGAAGGAGCAGAGCTCCTTGTCCGCGGCGTAGACCTTCACGGCCTGGGCCTGATCCCTCATCTGGCGGTTGTCGGCCAGGCGCGTGGTGACCATCATGTGGCCGACCTGATAAACCGGGCGGGCCACCATCTCGGAGTCCTTTTCCGGAAACTCCACGACGCTGAACTTCGGGTCGGCGCGGCCGGTTTCGCTGGCCTTGAAAATCGGCTCCGGGTCCGGCAGCGCCGGGCCCTTCGGTTCCGTCGGCGCGCACGCCGTGATCAAGGCCAACAACGGCAGACATGAAATCAGTCTCTTTATCACTTGCAAGCTCTCCTCGTCTAAGAATGGGCAAATGATAGCATTTCCCTGCGCATGTGCGCTTGCCCTAATTCGCTCCGTCCCTGCCACCGGGTGCGGCTGGAAAGTGTTGAAGGTTAAGTGGAAAAAATAGAGGCTGGATGTCCTGTTTTTGGGGGATTGCGGTGACAAGCTTAGCGCGGCACCGCGTTCTGGCCCGTCCAAGCAAGGCGGCGTCGCGCGGGATACCGCTTGCCGCCGCACTCCACAGCACACCTGCATTGCGCTCAGCTCGCAACCGGCCGGAAGGTGCGCCCATACGAGGAGACGCCGGCCCCTGAACAGGAGGCCCTCCCGTAAACGAGAACTGATGTGGCGCGTTGAGACCGGAGCGTGCGGCGCTGCCTGCGTGTGTCCGCGAAGGTCGCTCTCGAACCTCGGATTCTGCTGATCAAGGCAAACTCCCGCGGTCGGGCGGAGCCCGCCCCTCCAATCATGCGGAAGACGGCTGCGTTCAGCGCTGGAGGGGGGAAGAAGGTCAGAGCGCCGGGACACGGCTGCCGCAGATTAACGGCCTTTACTGTTAGCCAGCATTCGGCTGACCACATTCAGCAGCTGGTCGATTTCAAAAGGCTTCGCCAAATAAACGGACGCGCCGCCTTTCATCGCTTCGACAGCGGTTGCGGGGGAGTCGTAGGCCGTCAGGATGACAACAGGAATCGCAGGGTCCAGTTTTTTGACCTCGTGCAAAAAAGACATGCCGTCCATACAGGGCATTCTCAGATCGGTGATGATCAGGTCGAAAAAATGGGCTTGGAACAATCTGAGCGCCGCTAAGCCGTTCGGGGCATCGCAGACCTCGTAGCCGTGCTCTTTCAATAAGAGTCGGATCATCAGGACGACGTCATGTTCATCATCGACGATTAAGATTTTAGCCATGCCTTTATCACCCCTTGGGGGACAAATTCGGAAGTCCTCAGTTGGTTGCTCTGAAACAATCGGTGGCCGACACGGAGGTCGCCCCTCCACGCGCACAGCGGCGTGCTTGCCTCGCATTCTGGAGGGTCGGGCTCCGTCCCGATCGTTCATGACCATCTTTTTCAGCGCAACCCGCAGCCGATTTCCGATCAGCCCGCCTTTATGGTATAGCATTCTCTGTGCCACCCATTGCCTTGTCGGCGCGTGCCGCGGCACATCCTTTCACAGGTCGTGCGCCGAACGCTTCCGGCTGTCAGCATATTGGCTATGTTTCGGATTCCGCGAATGCGTGACCCCCCCTTCCCCGTCCACCGGGGAAAATCATTTGCGCGGATCCGGTGTGGCGTGCGCGTGAATGCGGTTTTCGCGAATTCTAGAAGATTGTTCTTAAAATTTGATGTTTCGAAGGCGAAGAAGCCTCAAGCCCTGTGCCCGCACCTCAAACCCGTCTTCAACTCCTCCCCACGCGGAAAGCCGCGCCGCATCGGGCCGGGAGGTTGACCGGGTTAACCGCTGACGTCACAGAGGCGCGGGCAATGTCCCAGCCTTAGGCTTGATGGAGCGCGGCGGCCCCTGCCGGGTCACCCGAAAACAGAAAACGGTCCGGGTCGCGCGCACGGCCCGTGCACGCCGTCGGGGAAGAAGCCGTCCGGCGGGCCGGAGCGGAATCGCCCCGCGTCCGCTCAGCTCGGCACGACGATCAGGCCTTCGGCGCTGTCGCCGTAGACCTTGAAGTTGTTTTTGTGAAAGGCCTCGGCGGCGAGGGCGCACAGGGCGGCATCCACAAAGTCGATGCAGGAAAGCATACTGACGTCAAACCCCCTGCGCTGCAGCACCGTTCGGCGCGTGATGTTTTTTGGGCGAGCCGGGACCACCCGCCCCTCGAGCGCGCACACGACGGCGTGCGGAAACGTTTCGAAACAGACCCGTCCCCCGCCGTGCGGACCGCTGAAGAGGGGGTACCGGCACCCTAAAGCGCGATAGAGTTTTTCGCCGTTGAACACCCACTGGTAGAAACTGCGGTTTAGGGCTCCTGCACGCGTCGGCGTGTAATAGCAATGCAGGCGCTGCCGGTTCAGCTCACGCTCGGCCTCGCGGGACTTCCCGGCCACACTCCAGCGGCACGGCGCGTCCACGGCCACCACGCTGGCCTCGTTCTCGAGACACCACGTGGCCATCGCATCCGGATCGCGCTCCGCCTTTTTGCCGAGAATCCGCCCGTCGCACACCAGGACCGCGTGGAACCCTTTGCGGGCTCCACCCACATCGATGCCGACAAACGTCTGGTTCATGTGTCTCATGGTGCTCAATCGTTATGACGCGTCTGAGGATTCACGCCGGCTGAGGCGCATGGCGTCAGCCAGGATCGACTCCCTTCCCTTGCGGCATTGCGGCATGCGCCAGCGGGCGGGCCCGGTCGTGACTTGGAGCCGTAACGCGGGGGCATGCTCCCGAATCGACGCAAGTGTAAGTCCGGCATTGTGGCAAGTGCAAGCGCTTCCCTTGGGTTTTTGCGGAGACGGATGAGGGGGCCGACCGCGGCGGAGTCCGGGCGAGCCCTCTGAACCTCGCCTCATCCGAGTTAGGGTTTTACCCCATATATTTGCGGTGGCCCATCGGGTACCCTATTTGTAAAAAGAGGCAGAAGTCCACACTTAGAAGAGGTGGTGTAACACCCAAGCGAAAAAGGCCTGCACCGGATGAGCTGGCGGGTCCAGTTGGTGAAACCGCCGGATCAAAAGAATTGACCGGAAACCGGAGAATGGAAAATGACAATGAAGAATCATATGGCTATCATTTGCGCGGCGCTATCCGCCGTGGCGTTGGCTTTTGTGCAAGTCGGGTGTGCCCGCGAGATTTCCAGCACCAAGAGCAGCCGTGTCAGCAGCGACGGCACGGTTAGGTCACAGGAAAAGACCGTTACCCGGGCGGCTGACGGCAGCACAGTGACCAAGACACAAGAGTCCAAAACCACGGTTCACAACAAACCCTAACAATAGACAAGTTCGTTGCTAAGTGCCATACTCCTGAATGTCGTCGTATCGCGGCACGGGCCGCGCCAATATTCTGGCCTTCAGTACGCCGCAGCGAAGTGAGACCGGCGTGCCAGCCGATAGCGAGAGGGATACCCAACCATGTCGGTTCTTGCCCAACCCCACGTGAGTTCAAGCCAACCCGACGACCTCCTCGTCGACGTGTTGCGGCAGCACGCCATCGAACGTCCGTTTCAATCCGCTTTCGTCCATCTGCTCGACGGCCAGGACGAGCGCGCCTCTCTCAGCTATGCCCAGCTCGACCGGCGTGCCCGGGCCATCGCGGCACAGCTTCAGGAAATGCACGCGGCCGGCCAGTGCGTGCTGCTGGTTTACCCGCCCGGACTCGATTTCATTGCGGCCTTCTTCGGCTGCTTGTACGCCGGTTGCGTCGCGGTGCCGACCTATCCGCCGCATCGCCACCGCATGCTCGAGCGCTTTCAGTCCGTCGCTGCCGATTCAGGGGCCCTCGTCGCCCTGAGTACGGGAGCGGGCGCGGCCCAGTTCCAGGCCATGCAGGAGGCGGTGAAAGGCGAGTCGTCCGCTTTTCCCAAACTGTCATGGCTCGCCACCGACACGATTCCCGACGCCGATGCCGGGCGCTGGCAGGAACAGGCCATCGCTCCCGACGCGCTGGCCATGCTCCAGTATACCTCCGGCTCGACCCGCCGGCCCAAGGGCGTCATGCTGAGTCACGCGAACATCACGGCCAACGTCCGCGCCATCAGCCAGGCTTTCGGTGTCCAGAACGATGACCATGGCGCGTTCTGGCTGCCCATGTACCATGACATGGGGCTGGTGGGCGGCGTCCTGGTTCCGGTGTTCACCGGCATAACGAACGTTTTGCTCTCGCCGGCCACGTTCCTTCAGAACCCCATCACCTGGTTGGCCGCCATCAGCAAATACCGCGTGACGATCTCCGGCGGGCCCAGTTTCGCCTATGATCTCTGTATTCGCAAGGTCACCGAAGAGCAGCGTGCCGCCCTCGACCTGTCCTCCTGGGCTCTGGCCTTCTCAGGCGCCGAGCCCATCGATCCGGGAACGCTCGAACGCTTTGCCGCCGCGTTCGCCCCCTGCGGCTTCAAAGCCAGCGCGTTCTATCCCTGCTACGGGTTGGCCGAGGCGACGCTGATGGTCAGCGGCCCGAAGCGCGACAGCGGCGTGACCGTCGGGACCTTCTCTGACACGGCTTTGGCCGAGAATCGCTTTGAGCCCTTGTCTGAAGATGCGCCACAGGCCCGCCGTCTGGTGGCCTGCGGCGGCCCCGTCGGCGCTCTGAGCCTGGCCATCGTCGATCCGCTCAGCCACGCGGAGAGCGCCCCCGGGTGCGTGGGCGAGATCTGGATTGCCGGCGCGTCGGTCGGCCAGGGCTACTGGCGCCAGCCCGAGGAGAGCCGCCGAGCCTTCGACGCCCGGCTGAGCGGCACAGGGGCAGGCCCTTTCCTGCGGACCGGCGACCTGGGCTTCATGCGCGAGGGCCAGCTCTACGTCACCGGCCGGCTGGACGACCTGATCATCGTCCGCGGCTTGAACCGGTATCCCCAGGATATCGAGGCCACCGCGCGCGGCAGCCACCCGCTGCTGGAAACCGGCTACGGGGCCGCGTTCGGCGCGGGCGAACATGAGCGCCAACGTCTGGTTCTGGTGCAGGAGGTCGCGCGCAAAGAAGGGGTTGACCTCGCGTCCGTGCTGGAAGCGATCCGCGTGGCCGTGCTCGATGAGCACGGACTGGCCCTGGATGCGGTCGTGCTCGTGCGCAGCGGCACGATTTCCAGGACCACCAGCGGCAAGATCCAGCGCCATGCCTGCCGCGCGGCCTTTCTGGCCGGCAAGCTCAAGGCGCTCGCCGAATACGGCGGCGCGCCGCCCGATCCCGCCGGTCCGAGCGCCGCCGTCCGCCCTGACGCCGCCGACGCGGGGACTTCCAAGGCGCCGCTCGTCCCGCACGCCTGGCAGGCCGCCCTGGACGCGGTCCGCCAGCATGCCAAAGCCTTGGCCGGCGCCGCGCTGCCCGACTGGCAGCCGGACACCCCCCTGACCGCCCTCGGCCTGGATTCGATGCAGCGCATGGAGCTCGTGGCCAAGCTGGAGAAGACCTTTGGACGCCGACTGCCCGGCACGGTGTTCAGCCAATCCCAGACGCTGGAGGATCTGGTCTGGGCCGTGCAGGAACACCTGGTCGAGGGCCCCACGCCCGTGGCGCCCGCCAACCAGATCCCGCCGGAGAACTACGAGTTGGCACGCTTTCCGGAATATGGCGAAATGAAGCGTCAAGAGCGCCGGTTGCTGGCGATCGGCGACAACCCTTATTTCCGCGTCGACCAGGGAGGCGCCGGCAGCGCGGCCTGCATCGAGGGGCGCCCGCTCGTGAACTTCAGCGTCTACGACTACGTCGGCCTGGCCCACGACCCCGAAGTCGCCGCGGCCGCCAAAGCCGCGATCGACCTCTATGGCACCAGCGCCGGCGCCAGCCGCCTGGTCGCCGGCGAGAAGCAGGTGCATTGTGACCTGGAACAGGCCCTGGCGGACTTTCTGGGCACCCCGGCCGCGATCGCCTTCGTCTCCGGCCACGCCACCAACGTCACCACCATCGGCCACCTGTTCGGCAAGGACGACCTGATCCTCCACGACATTCTGGCCCACAACTCCATCGTGCAGGGCGCCATGCTTGCCGGCGCCACGCGCCGCTCGTTTGCCCATAACGACTGGCAGGCCCTCGACGCCCTGCTGTCCGAAGTGCGCAGCCACTACCGCCGCGTGCTGATCGCCATCGAGGGCGTGTACAGCATGGACGGCGACTTCCCCGAGCTGCCGCGCTTCCTGGAGCTCCGGCGCAAGCACAAGACCCTGCTGCTGGTCGACGAGGCGCACTCGCTGGGCACCATGGGTGCGACCGGCAGGGGCATCGGCGAGCACTGGGACGTGGACCGCGGCGAGATCGACCTGTGGATGGGCACGCTCTCCAAGTCCCTGGCCAGCTGCGGCGGGTACATCGCCGGCTCGGCTGACCTCGTCAAGTATCTCAAGTACACCGCCCCCGGGTTTGTCTACAGCGTGGGCCTCGCGCCCACCGCCGCCGCCGCGGCCCTGACCGCCCTGACGGTCCTCCGGCGCGAGCCGCAGCGCGTGACCCGGCTGCGCGAGCGGGCGGCGCTGTTCCTGAAACTGACCCGCGAGCACGGCTTGGACACGGGTCCTTCGGCCGGCACGCCCGTGGTCCCGATCATCGTCGGGAGCTCGATCAAGGCCCTGCGCCTGTCGCGCGCCCTGTTCGACCGCGGCATCAATGTCCACCCGATTCTGCCGCCGGCCGTGCCCGACCGCTCCGCCCGCCTGCGCTTCTTCATCACCACGAATCACAGCGAGGCGCAAATCCGCGCCACCGTCAGCGCCGTGGCCGACGAGCTGGCCAAACAGCAACGCACCGGAAGCGAGCCGCCCTCCCATGACGAACCCCGCTGAACACGCAATCGCGGTCGACCGGCTGACGAAACGTTACGGCAGCTTGCTGGCGGTCGATGGCGTGTCGTTCACCGTCAGGAAAGGCGAGGTGTTCTCGTTCTTGGGGCCCAACGGCGCCGGGAAGACCACCACCGTGGAGATCATCGTGACCATCCGCAAGCCCACGTCGGGCTCGGTGCGCGTTCTGGGGATGGACGTGACGAAGAAGAAGTACGGCATCGTCCCCCGCATCGGGGTCCTGCCGCAGTCGTTCAATTCGTACGACCGCCTCACGGTCAGGGAGACCCTGCAGTACTACTCGCGGCTCTTCAGCTGCCGGAACCCCGACATTGACGGGCTGATCGACCTCGTGAACCTCAAGGACAAGGCCGGCGAATACTACAAGAACCTCTCGGGGGGCTTGCGGCAGCGCCTGGGCATTGCGATTGCGCTTGTGAACAATCCCGAGGTCGTGTTCCTCGACGAGCCGACGACCGGGCTCGACCCCCGCGCCCGGCGCGAGGTGTGGGATGTTCTGCAGGGGCTCAAGCAGAAGGGCAAGACCGTGTTTCTCACCACGCACTACATGGAGGAGGCGGAGCTCCTTGCGGACACGGTCGCGATCATCTCGAAAGGCAAGCTCATCGCGATGGGCTCCCCCAGGGAGCTCATCGAAAGCAACGCGAATTACCTGGCCCTCACCCTGCAGGTCGCGGATGACACCGCCTTCGGCGCCCTGTCGAAGATGGGCTTCGCGCCGGTCCGCACCCCTCCCAACACCCTCACGGTCAGGGTCAAAGACGCCAACGAGGTCCAGAAGATTCTGGCGTCGCTCAAAGACGCGGGGACGCCCTTGCTCGGCCTGGACGTTCGCAAGCCCAACCTCGAGGAGGTCTTCCTGAAACTCACCGGCGAGGCTCCCCGCGAAAGCCCCGCCGCGGAAAGGACAACGACATGAACCTGCGCGTCGTCGGCGCGACACTCGTCGTCAACATCCTGAGCTTCTGCCGCGAGAAGACGGCGATGTTCTTCACGCTGGCCTTCCCCGTCATCCTGATCCTGGTGTTCGGCACCATTTTCAAGGATCAGGATTCCTTAAGTTTCACGCTGCACGTGCAGGACCTCGACCGCACCGAGCTCTCGGCGCAGCTCATCAAGAGCCTCACGCAGACCGGGCGGTTCACGATCGTTCCGGTCGACCCCGCCGTCGCCGCCGCGCAGTATGCCAAGAGCCACAAGCTGAACCTGGTCCTCATCATCCCCAAGAACTATGACCGTTCCCTCACGGAACGCATGTCGCTCGACGACCTCGCCGCCTTTGCCACCCTCACTTACATCTACGACCCCAGCTCCACGTCGGTGGACGCGAAGATGCAGCTCTTGAGCGCGGTGTTCGCCGAGATCAACCAGCGCATGTCCGGGAAGCCGCCGTTCATCCGCACGGAAGCAACCTCCATACTCGCGAAGAAATACCGGTTCATCGAGTTCTTCATTCCCGGCATCATCGCCATGGCCGTCATGACGGCCAGCCTGTTCGGCACCGTGAACTTGAACACGGAACTGCGCCAGAAGGGTGTCATCCGGAAGCTCGCCACCACGCCCATCACCCACAGCGACTGGATCTTGTCGAACATCCTGTACCAGTTCATCCTCGCGGTCCTGTGCACGGTTGCGATGCTGGCCGTGAGCTACGCCGTGTTCAGCGTCAGCCTGCAGCTGAACGCCTGGCTGCCGCTGATCATCGTGCTGGAGGTCTTCGCGTTCGCCGGCATCGGCATGATCCTCACCCGCTTCGTGAAAGAGGCGCAGAGCGCCGCCGCCGCCGCAAACGCCATCATGTTCCCGATGATGTTCCTCTCGGGAAGCTTCTTCCCGATCGAGATGATGCCGGGCTTCCTGCAGACGTTTGCCCGGCTCCTGCCTTTGTATTACGTGAACGAGGCCCTGCGGGCAGCCATGATCTTCGTCGATCACGGCGCCACGCTCGGCTACACCGCGGTCATCGCCGGCGTCGCGGCCGGAGTGTTCATTGTGGGCGTCAGAGTCACCCGCTGGGAAGAAAACACGTGAGGGCAACGCCTCACGGCGTCACTACAAACCCGAGACACCTCGGGGGAGCTCGTTTGTAGTGTGCCCGTAAGGGCATGCTTTCATGGCGGTCTGCGACACAATGCGGATGGCTGCCGCCGGTCAACCGGCAGGGCGCCTGCGGACGGCGGCGATGGAAAGCCACGCGTCGGCCTGAGGCACGGAGCATACGGAGATGGGCTGGCGGCCTTCCGCGGCAAAGCGCGCGAGCGCTTTGCCGGAGAGGCTCGCGCGGAAGGCGTGCCAATCCCCCTCGACGGCCGAGGGCTGAACCTGGATGTCCAGCGGGTCCGCAAGATGGAAAGCGCATCCCAGTGCCTTGGCCACGGCCTCCTTGACCGACCAGAGCAGCGCCAAGGCGCTGGCCACGTCCCCGTCCGCCACGTTTAGAGCCGTTTCAACTGTTCTGCAGCCGGCATCGTCGTGCGATACGGCTCGCGAGGACGCTCGCCCTCCATGAAATCGCCCATTTTCCGCATGGAGGTCTAGCCTCTGTCGAGCCGCAGATCGGCCATACAACTTCCGAAAATGCTCAAGCACCTGCTCTATCTCCTGAGCGCGGAAGGCCCGCCGCACCGGGTAGCCCCCGCGGAACTCGGCGCTTCCCGCCACGTCGATGCCGATCTCCGACCCGTCGCCAGCGAGCGCGGCCCAGACCTCTTCGCCCGCCCGGCTGAAAGAGACCGACGGCCCGGCGTGCTCTTCCCGCACGAGCCGGGGACAGCCCAGCGCGTCATGGGTGACCTGCAGCGGGCGCTCGACGCTTTCGGAGAATGGGTGATTGTTCCAAAGCGGCGGTTCCTGCGCCCGCAGATGTTCCCAGAGCAGCGCGGCAAGCCGGCAACGGTTTTCCGCCTGGCGGACCGCGCCAGCGCTGCCGGCTGCGGCGCTCTCCGGTAAGGAGGCATAGAAGACGAGACCGCCGCCCGGCGCGGGCCGCATGGCCTGAACGACACCCTCCAGGCGATCCTGTGCCACGGCGATCCCCCTTTGTTTAAAACGCGTTACGACGAGATCCAGTGCATGCGCATCGCGCGGACCTGCATGATCGTGCGGCCCTGGGCGTCGAGCCCCTGGGCGTCCCAGACGAGCGCGTCTTGGTCCTGGCTCCGCAGGCGGGCTTCCAGGGTGATCGCTTCACCCGGCTGGCACGGGCGCAGAAACCGCAGCTCGCCGACCTCCATGGGCAG
Organism: Verrucomicrobiota bacterium; assembly: GCA_023269675.1. Lineage (GTDB taxonomy): Bacteria > Verrucomicrobiota > Kiritimatiellia > RFP12 > UBA1067 > JAHFSX01. The sequence goes on along the minus strand of JAHFSX010000028.1, from coordinate 26,563 downwards.
CATCGAGCGTCGGTCCTGCGGACTCATGGCCAGCATGTGGAAGCCAGCCAGCTGCATCAGGGCCTCGAACAGGTAAGGCGAGTATTGGTAGCGCGCGGCTGCCAGGTGTGCGAAATCCCGGGTCGCCGGGTAAACGGTTCGGCCCCGTATCACCCCCGGACCGGTACCGTCAATGCACTGCAGCACCCGGTACCGGCCGGCGAGCCCGGTGCGCTCCCCGTACCATTCGAGCACCTGCGCGTGAGTCACGGGCGGCGTGCACAGCTCATCCGGGCGGACAGGAAAATCCTGGAACCATCCGGGGAGCTCGCCGCGGCTTCCGCCGAGGATCACCTGTCCCGTGCAGTGCGGGACAAAGCGCTCGGCCAACCGGCCCGCAGGGGAGATCTCCTTCACGGAGAGGGAGGCTTCGCAGACCACCTCCCGCAGGTCGGCCCCGGCTCGGCGGCACGAGACTCTTGCAGGCCGGGGAACCTCAGGCGGGCAGGCGATCATGTCCATGAACCGCACCTGGCGCACGCCCCGCACCTGGAGATGGGGATACAGGAGGCGGGCGGACTCCATGAAGGTCTCCACCATCATGACGGCGGAGACCAGGGGATGGGCGAGGGACTTGAGCGGCCGGTGATCCTCGAGCCACAGGTCGTTCTGCCGGGAGAAGGAGCGGGTGGCCGCCACCTGTTCTTGGCGGAGGTCCAAGGAGGTGATGCCGTCGATCATCGGGAACTCCTGCGGGCTGAAGGCCGCGGGGCCGCCCTCCAGCAGCCCGCCGGTCGCAGGCTGGCTGACGTCGCCGAGCGGCGCCGTCTTGACGGAGGGCAGGGTCCTGATGAACATGACCCAGTCGTCGTCGGCCGGGGCCGCGAAGAGCTCCCTGCAAAACAGGCCGGCCAGCTCCTTGACGTGGACGTAGGCCACGCCCCGGCGCCTGAGCATGTCCCTGACTTCGGGGGCCTCGGCCATGCCCGCCCCCTCGACCGGCGGCAGCATCAGCGCCTTGAAGCGGATGGCGCCGTGCTTGTGGCGGAGTTGCCGGAGCAGCGCCGACATCATGCGGTTGGCGGCCGCGTAATTGGTCTGGCCTGGATTCCCCTGGATGGCAGCCACCGAGGAAAGGCCGGCGAAGAACCGCAAGCCCGCCCCCTTCGCCGCCGAGAACAGATTCCAGGCGCCCGTGAATTTGACGTCCACGACGAGGGCGAAATCCTCGGGCGTCATCTGGTCGAGGAAGCCGTCCCGGAGCACGCCGGCGCCGTGAATGATGCCGTCGATCCGGCCGTAGCGGCCGACCACCTCGCCCAAGGCCACCCGCACCGCCTCGGGGTCGGCGACATCGCAGGTCAGGTACGTGGCCTCGATGCCCGCGGCGTGCAGATCCGCCAGGGTTCGGGCGATCTCGTCCGCGCGGGAGGGCTCGGAATGCGGCTCCAGCCGGGTCCGGCCGAGGAAGACCAGGCGCGGCGCGAAGGGCGCCAGACTGCGGGCCAGGTGGGCGCTGATCCCCGCGGCGCCTCCCGACATGACGATCACGTCGTCGGGATTCAACTCCAGACGGGAAGGCCCGTCAACGGCCGCGGGGGCCAGGTGCGCCTGCGAGGTATAGAGCTGGCCTCCGCGGCAAAGGAGCTCCACCGTGGCGCAACCCTTGTCCAGCGCCGCGCTCAGGGCCTGCGGCAGGTCGGTGTCCCGGCCGATCTCCAGCGTGCGGAACAGGACCGCGGGGTATTCCTGGGCGGCGCTCAGAAACAGTCCGAGCAGCCCCTCCGCCAGCAGCCCGACAGGCGTGTCGGCCTCCTCGCGGTCATGCATCAGGATGACAAATTTCCGCGCGGGTGATTGGAGAAAACCCTTCAGGCGTTCAGCGAGCCCGGCTAGCAGCCGCGAAACATCCGCCATGGTGGCCACCTGTTTCGAGCTGCCTTGAGGCAGGGTGATGACCACCCCCGCCGCGGGACGCTCTTCGGCCGGTCCCGCGCGTTCGGGCATAAGCGGCATCTGAACCGCAGCGACGCCGTAAGCCCGGCGAAGCGCCTCTCCCGCACGCTTGGCCAGCGTGTCGCCCATGTCAGGCGCGAGCAGGAGCACGGTCTCGCCGGGGCTTAACGCCAGCGGCACCGGCGCTCCCGCCACTACCGGCGCGAGACTGAAAATGAGGCGCTTCAGCGGCGCTTCAGCGGCGGACGCTTCCGAGGTGGCGGCGGGGGCCGCGCCCGGGGCTGGCGTCGCGGCGACAGGTCGACCGTCGGGACTTTCCTTCCGGGCGATGATCGCGGAGACCCGCTGGGCGATGTCTCTTACGGTGCGGACATTGATGAAATCCTCGAGCTCGATGGTGATCTTGAACTGACGTTCCGCAGCGTCCATGATGATCGGCAGACGGCTGGAGCGGACCGAGAGGTCTCTGCGGAGATCCATGCCGGGCTGGATCTCGTCCCGGTTGAAGCCGGTCGCCTCCATGATGATGCTGATCACCGCCTCCAGGTTCTCCACATGCTCCGTCGTCTCGGCAAGGGCCGGGTCGGCGGGGGCGGTCGGGGTGTCCGGAAGGCGGTGGGCCACGGGCGCCGGCCGGGATGTCGGGAGAGCCACGAACCGCGGCTCTTTCCGAACCTGCAAGTGACCGTGTACGAAGAGCCGCGCCAACGCGGTCCGGAACGTGTCGCTCTCGGCGGCGGACATGCAGGTCTGGATGCAGAGCGGCTCGGGGAGCGTGTCGGCGATGAGGCCGCTCAGGACGTCGCCGGGCCCCACCTCCACGAAGTGCCGGATGCCGTAGTCATTCCAGAGCGTCTGAACATTATCCACCCAATGGACAGGTGACTCCAGGTGGGCCATCAGGATGCGCCTGATCTCGGCGGGATCCGACGGATACGGCATCTTGGTGGTGTTGGAGATGACAGGGATCTGCGGAGCATGGAAGGGGATGGCCGCGACGAACGCCTCGAGCTCGTCATGGATGACCCTCATGATCGGAGAGTGGAAGGCCATGCTGACCCGCAAGAGGGTGAACCGGTAGCCTTTCGCCTTCAGACCGGCGCCCAGCTTTTTGACCGCGTCGGTGTTGCCACTCAGGACGACCTGGCCCGGCGAATTGATATTGCCGATGTGGACATCCTTCACTCCTTGGATCAGCTCTTTCAGCAGAACCAAGGGCGTGTCCGTGGCCGCCATCACGCCGGGGTCCGCGTGCATGGACGCGGCCTTGTCCATGCAGAGCGCCCGCTTGTTCACGATCCGGAAGCCGTCCTCCACAGAATAGACACCCGCCAGGCACAAGGCGGTCAGCTCGCCCAAACTGTGCCCGGCCAGCGCCACCGGGCGGATGCCCAGCGCGAGGAGGTAGCGGGCCACGGCGTTTTCCAAGGTAAACAGGGCCGGCTGTTGCCAGCGGGTTTTCTGAAGGTTCTCCTCGCGGTCATGAAACAGCAAGTGCAGCAGGTCGAAGTCCGCCGCCGCCGCCGCCCGGTCCATCCACTCCCTGATGACGGGAAAGGCTTCATAGAGCGCACGGCCCATGCCGGCATAGTGGGCGCCTTGTCCGGGAAAGACCCAGGCGAGCGGCGGCGCGGGCGCATCTTCGGGGCTGATGAAGAGCCCCTGCTGCGCCAGGGCACGCGCCGCTTTCGGGGAGGCCACGGCTTCTTCGGCCAAGGCGGCGGAGCGCTCGAGCGCCGCGAGGGCCTCTTCGGCCGACGGTGCGACAACGGCCATCCGGCACGTGCGTCCGGCCGTCGCCGTCCGGAAGAACGAGACGCCCCGGGGCGCCGCAGGGTCCTCGGCCGTCTCCGCAACGCGCCCGGCCTCGCTGCCCGTGGAGAGCGGAACCGCGCCCTCGCCCTCCAGCGACTGCTCCACCTGGACCACGTAGTTGGAACCTCCGAACCCGAAGGCGTTGACCTGGAATCTTCTGGGCTGGCCGGCCCTGCGCTGCCAGTCACACGGCTCGGGGGCGATGCGGAATCCCGCTCCCTCCAAGTCGATCTCCGGGTCGGGATGGCTGTAGTTGAGGGTCGGCGGGAAGAGTCCGGCCTTCATCGCCAGGGTGCCGCGAATGAGGTTGTTGATGCCCGAGGCCCCCAGCGTGTGTCCGATCTGAGACTTGAACGACGTGAGCACCGTGCGCTTGGAAGGGTCGTAGAGCGCGCTCAGGGCACGGACCTCCTCGCCGTCGCCCTGCCGCGTGCTGGTGCCGTGGCACTCCACCAGATCCACGGCCTCGGGCCCATAGGGCAGGCCGCGGAACGAGGCGCGCATGGCGATCTCCTGGGTGACGCGGGAGGACTCGACCATGCCGAGATGGTTGTTGCTCGCGCCCATGCCGGTGATGACCGCGTGGACCGGTGCACCTCGCGCGCGAGCCAGGCTTTCCCGCTCGATCACGATCATGCCCCCGCCCTCGCCGAGGACCAGCCCGTCGCGCTCGGCGTCGAACGGGCGGGAGGCTTCCTGAGGCGGCCGCGGCCGTCCCGACAGCCCGTAAAGCGCGCCCAGGGCGGAGAATTCAATAAAATGCAGATGGGTGAGCGTTTCCTCGCTTCCGCCGACGACCGCGGCGTCGATCACGCCGTTGCGGATCATCTGCAAGGCGCTGTAGAGCGCGACCAGGGAGGTGGCGCAGGCGGCCGAGACCGCATAGCTGGGCCCCATGAAGCCGTAGCGGTTGCAGACGAAGCCGGCGGCGGTGCAGTTGAGCCGGCCCAGCAGCGTGGTGTCGTCCGGAGCCATGCGTTCGGACTTCACCTCCCGCACGATGGCGCTTTCCTGCTCCGGGGTGAGGGGCATCACCCGCTTGATGGCGGCGATCGTTTCGTGCACGCGCCCCCTCATGATCAGATCGGTGAGGGTATGCGCCGCCTCGCCTGAGTTCTGGGAGATGATCACCGCGATGCGCTCCCGCGGGATGCCGGACTCCAGGAGGCCGGCGTCCCGGATGGCGTTCTGCGCCAGCCACATCGTGTTCCGGGTGGCGGTGGTCATGGTCCGGAAATCCTGCGGCGGAATCCCGAGCTCATTGCGCGAGACATGAAAATCCATGAAGGCGCCCACCCGGCAGTAGGTCTTGTCCGCCATGCGCGGCCGCGGATCATAATAGAGGTCGTGATCCCACCTGGAAGGCGACACCAGGGTCACGCCGCTCTTCAGGGCGACGCAGGCTGCCCAGACCTCTTCCGGGCTTTTCCCGAGGGCATTGATGACGCTCATCCCGGTGATGGCCACCCGGTCGCTATCGCCCCTCGGGACGGTGCCGCCCGGTCTCCGCCCAATCGCCGGAACCGGATGCTCTTTGCGCTGTGTCGCGTCGGGCAAGGGCGCCGCGACGGTGACGCTCGCCGCCGCAAACGGCGGACGGAGCGCGAGCGGGCCCTCGGCCAACTCACGGTGAAAGGCTTCCAGCGACCGGGTCTGGCCGATCAGTCCGGCGCAGGAGCCGCTCATGAATTGACCGCGCTCCAGACACGTCCGCTCATCCAGCGACTGCCCGCTCTGGCGGTCCACGCCGCGGGCCGCGACGCAGAGGCTGCCGGCGGTCATCTCCTCGATTTTCGCGCGGAAAGACTGCTCGTCCTGGTGCCCCGCCGCAAACGCCCGCTCGAGCGCCGAGATGGCGGCCACTCTCGGCGTCCTCAAGGAGCGCACGCGAAGTCCGGTGCTTTGGCCCGAGACGACCGTTCCTCCCGGCTGCGCTTCCACGATCATCCGCTGATAGAGGGCCGCGAGTGTGCCCGTTTCAACGATCTCCCGCGTGGCCAGGTAGGCCGTGCCCATCTGCACGGCGTCGGCGCCGAGCAGTCCGGCCATGAAGGCGGTCTCCCGGTTGAAGATGCCTCCGGCCAAGATCACGCGACAGCCCTCGAACAGAGCGGGCTGGCGGCGTTTGAGCTCCAATGCCATTTGCGCCAGGGAGAGCGTGCTGTGCTGCCCCACGTGGCCGCCGGCCTCGTAGCCCTCGCAGACCACGTAGCGGACGCCTGTTTCCAGGGCGAGCTTCAGCAGGGCCTCGTCCGGGGCGATGTAGACAACGCCGATGCCGCACTGCAGCAACTCCCTGACGGGGGAGAGATCGCCGCCGGCGATCCAGACAAAGCGGGGCCGGTGCCGCTTGATCCAAGCCAGCTGCGTTTCCCTGAACGGGTTCTCGGCCAAGGAGATGACATTCACCGCATACGGACGTGCGCCCATGATCTCGGGCAAGCGCCCCAGCCTGCGGTCAAGGGTCTGGGCATCCATCAGGCCAAGGGCGAGGGTGGGCAGCCCGCCGGCGTCGGCAATCGCGGCGGCAAACTCCGGGCTGTCGGTGATCGAGGACATGGCCCCCTGGATAAAGGGGTATTTGATGCCCAGCTCCCGGGCAACGGGGCTGTCCAGAAAGCACCCCTTCTTTGTCTCGGCGGCGCCACACACCTTCCGCACCTCGCCCGTGAAGGCCTTCACGGCCTGCTCGGTGCCGGCGCCGAAACGTTCGGCGAACGACGCCGCGAAGGCCGCCTCCACGCCCAGCGGGATGACCTCGCCCGGGGAGAAATGGCTGTCCAGGGGGTGGACGGCGCCAGCCTGTATCTGGTCAACAAAGGCACGGCGGCTTGCATCAGTGATCCCGGCGGCGCACAGCGAGTCCTCGAGAGCCCGGACTTGCTTGAAGGCCACCGAATTCCCCTTGTTGAACAGGCGACACGGCACCTGCAGGTCCAAGCCCACGAGCGTCGTTGACTCCATGCGCAAACGGACGAGCTGCTGGCGTTGGAGATCGTCCAGTGTCACCAGGTCCGTCAGCCAGTGGAGGCTTTCGAAGACGATGCCGGCGGCTCCGGTGGACAGGAAGGCCGCCGCCGCCTCGGGCGTGGCGACGCCGCCCCAGATGAGAATGTCCGGAGACGTCGAAGAGGCCAGCCGCATCTGCTTGGCGGCGCCATAGAGGACCAGGGTCGTCTCGCCGCTCACGAAGCCGGAGGCCTCGCAGCCCTTGAGGACGACGCGCCCGATCCCCGCGCCCTCCTGGAGAAGGGCGGCCAGGAACGACACGTCGCCGACAATGGGAAAGCAACGGAACTCTGCCGACACGTCCCGCAGTCGCCGGAGCAGGGCCGAGAGCTCCCCCGTGAAGAGCTGGGGATGACATTCCACCCAGATGTTGCGGACGCCTGACTCCTTCAGAATCCGGCCGACGGACGGATCCATCAGTGCGGCGGCGGACAGCTTGATATCGCTGACCTGGCCGGCGGGGGCGGCCGTCTTCAGAAAAGCAGGCAAGGCTGCCGCGCTCATCTCCGAAAGATCGAAGATCGCCCGGGTGCCGGTGCGTTGCGCCATCCCGCTCACCGGCCGGCGCAGGTCGCCCGGCCGCCAGACAAAAGCCAGGATCGGAATCTCATTCTCAGCCAACATGCACAGACCTCCGTTTCAATGTTATCCGCATCACAAAGACTTCCTGAAGATGCGGTATCTTTTATAGGGTCTTGCGCCCGCCTCCACGGCTAAGGCGTTGATGGCCTCGTTGTCCTCCAGGGTCCAACCCATTTCCAGGGAACGATACTTCTTCTTTTGCCGCACCACCTCGAAAATGTGGTGAAAGGCCAACATCGGAATTCCCATTTGCCGGTACTTGTCCTTGACCCCGAACATCAGGCAGCGCAGGCCGGTGATCTCGCGGCGATAGAAGAGCGCCTTCAAAACCCCCAGCAGCCCGACCCGGCCGTTGAGACGTTTGAGCAAGGGGTTGACGTCGGGGAAGATCACGCAGGTCGCCACAGGCTCGCCCTCGTACTCGATGAAGAACGCCAGATCGGGATCCGCGAAGGACATCACGCTCTTCTGGAAGTCCCGCATCTCCTCCGCGCTCAAGGGAACGAAGCCCCAGTTGGCGGCCCAGGAGTCATTGTAGATCTCTTTGACCAGGGCAAACTCCGTGTCCGCGTCCTTTAAGCGAAAGGTCCGGATGGCGATGCCTTTTTTCCGGGCGATCCGCCCGGCCAGGCTGTCCATCCACTCGGGAAGGCGGTAGTCGCCCTCGATCAGGAAGGCGAACAGGTCCTTCTCTTTGGCGAAACCGCACGCCTCGACCAAGCCGGAATAATACGGCGGGTTGTACGTCATCATGACCGCAGGCAGATATTCGAAACCCTCGACGAGCAGCCCGCACTCGTAATTGGTAGACGGGTTGAGCGGCCCCCTGACGAACGTCATGCCCTTCCGCCGCGCCCAGGTCTCCACGGCGGAAAAGAGGGCCTCCGCCGCCGCCGGATCGTCCTCGCATTCGAAGAAGCCCCAGATGCCCATCTGCTCGCCGTGGAATTCATTCGAGCGGTGATCGATGATGCCCGCGATCCGGCCGACCGTACGCGAACCGCGCCTGGCCAGAAAGAGCTGACGCTCGGCAGAGGCCCAGAAAGGATGCCGGCTGGGATCCAGCAACCTTCGGACATCCTTCTTAAGCGGTGGCACCCATTTCGGGTACGCGGCATAAAGGCGCCAAGGCAAGTCGATGAAGTCCGTCAGCTCCGAACCTCGTTCAACAACCACGATCTCGATGCCGGCCACAAGCGTTCCGTTTGAGTCGGGTTTTTCCATAAGACACTCAACTCGCGAGCAGAAGGGGACATTGACACTTGCGCAAAGCAGCATGTCACCTGTACCATGTCTTCGCCTCGTATTGCGTATCTACTAAACGCTTCGTAAGCATATCTCTATTGCTCGCCGCGATACAAGGCCAATTACGCTGATGACTACTAGGGACAAACCCCCAGTGCTGGTCACCGGGGCCAGTGGTTTTATCGGACGGCACCTGGTGCGCCGGCTGATCGAACGCGGTGCCCGCGTGTCGTGCCTGGTGCGGGCCGCGTCGCCTGTCGAGGAGCTGCGACACACGGGCGCCCGGCTCATCGTGGGCGAGGCGACCGACCGGGACAGCATGGACCACGCGCTGGCGGAGTCGCAGCCCGGCGTCGTGTACCATCTGGCGGGTCTGGTGAGGGCGGTGCGGGCGGCGGACTTCGACCGCGTGAACGCGGGTGGAGTCGCATGCGTCGCGGCCGCCTGCGCCGGCCGCGCCGAGCGTCCGGTGCTGCTCGTGGTCTCCTCGCTGGCCGCGGCGGGGCCTGGCGCCATTGACCGCCCCCGCGTGGAAGGCGATGCGCCTGCACCGGTATCCGCATACGGGCGCAGCAAGCTGGCCGGCGAGTTGGCCGCGTCCAGGCTGGCCGGCGACCTGCAGATCACCCTCGTGCGTCCGCCGATCGTCTTCGGCCCCGGCGACCGGGGCGTGCTTGAACTGTTCCGTCCCGTCGCGCGCTGGGGGGTCCACGTCACGCCCGGCCGGCACCCGCGGCGGCTCTCGCTGGTCCACGTGGCCGATCTGGTCGAAGGGCTGCTCCTGGCCGCGGCCCGGGGAGAGCGTCTGGACCCCCGGGGAGCGCCGGGCCAAGGCCTCTACTCCTTCGCGGACGCCGAGTGCCCGACCTATGCGGAACTCGGCCAGGCGCTGGCGAACGCCCTGGGAAAGGACCGTGCGGCCATCGTGCCCCTGCCCGAGCCTCTCCTGCGGCTGACTGGGCGTTGCGGCGACGCGCTGGGCCGCGCGCGGCAACGTCCCGGCTGGCTGAACAGCGACAAAGTCGCCGACGCGCTGGCCGGCTCATGGACGTGCTCATCCGCCAAGGCGCGCGCGCAGTTGGGGTGGGCCCCGGCGGCCACGCTGGCCGAACGTCTGCGCGAGACGGCCCAGTGGTATCGCCAGGCCGGCTGGCTCTGAGCGTTTTGGAAGGAAGAACGGCATGCCACTCAACATCGGCGACAAGACGACCCGGCTGCTTCTGGCGCTGGCCAAGACGCCCCTGCTCTTCTACCCGCATTACCGCTATCACCTTCCGCTGCCCTCCGTGCTGATGATCGAGAACACGAACCACTGCAACGCCGAGTGCGTCATGTGCCCCCGCGAGCTGCTCGCGCGCAAGCGCGGCTTCATGGATCTCGGCCTGTTCGAGAAGATCATCCGGGAAGCGTCCGCCCCGCGGCGCAAGCCCTCCGTGCACCTGCACGGGTTCGGGGAGCCGCTGCTGGACCCGCTGTTGCCCGAGCGGATCAGGCTCGCCAAGGCGTACGGGATCAGGCACACGTACATCGTGTCGAACGCGTCCCTGCTGACGCCCGAGATGTCCCGGCAGATCATCGCCGCGGGGCTGGACAAGATGAAGATCAGCTTCTACGGGACCGATGAGGAGTCGTACAACAGCACCATGCGGCGGCTGGACTTCAAGGTCACCCTTCAGAACATCAAAGACTTCCTGCGGATCAGGAAGGAGATGAAGCGCGGCAACCCGCGCCTCATCCTGCAATACCTTCCGACCGCGACCAACCGCAACCAGGCGGACGCGTTCCGGGCCCTGTGGGAGCCCTTGATCGACAAGCGGGCGGGCGACCGCCTGAACATCGCCGCCTTGCACAACTACGGGGGAGGGCGGGACTACAACCGGACGGGGCAGAAGATCGTGTCCGTCTGCTACTTCCCCTGGACGAGCCTGTCGGTGCTCTGGGATGGCCGGGCCGTGACCTGCTGCATGGACTCCAATGGCGTCCAGGTCCTCGGGGACCTCAACTCCCAGACCGTCCAGGAGGTGTGGACGGGGCCGGTGCTGGCCGGCGTGAGGGACGACTTCAGCAAGTTCCGGTACGAGGCCTATCCGGCCTGCCGGTCCTGCGACTGGGTTTGCCGGCGGGGCGTGTGACCGTCACCGGCGCATCGCCCCGGGCCGACCCTCACGCCTCCTCGAGCACCCGGCGGCAGACCTCCGCGATGTTGAGCGCCGCCGTGCCGTTCTGCACCGGCGTCAGCCGGCGCAGCTCGTCCATGTCGAAGTCCGAGTGGGTCTCCTTGCCGAGCGCCAGGCCGACGAAAGCCGTCGACGAATACCGCGTGATCAGAACATCGCAATTCGCGATCATCTCTTCCGCGTTGCCCGTGGCAAACACGTGGGCGCCGGGAGCGTACTTGGCTATTTCCCGCGTCGCGCGCGTGACCTTCTCGAGCGGGTGCAGCTTGAAGAGGAGCGGCCGGCCTCCGGCGAGCGCCACGGCTTTGAGGATGAACGTCTTGCGGTCCTCGCCCCGGAAGATCTCCCGCAGAGGCGACGTGCAGACCAGCACGTAGTGGCTGTGCGGAAAGGTGTTGGCGCGATAGCGCGCGCAATCATCGAAGTTGGGGATCCCCGTGACGACGAGCTTGTCCGCGCATGCGCCGCGGCGGACGAACAGGTCCCGGTAGCCCTCGCTGGCGACGCAGAAGCGCCGGTAGCCGTTGCTAAGCCCCGTGGCGGCCGTGCCCGCCAGCCACCGCGGGAGGAAGCGGAAGCGCGTGACGAGACGATAGGCGAAAGTGACCGGGTCCGTAATGCCTTCCTGAACCAGGACGATCCGGCTGTTCCGGATGTTTTTCTGGAGGTACACGTCCGTGCAGGTGACCACCAGGTCGTAGGGTCCGTTCTTTCCCTGGTAGTCGACGGGGAGTCCCTGCTCCTCGAGATAGCGCCGGCAGCGTCCCGCGAGCCGGCTGCCGATGATCGTGAACTCCATCAGCCCCAGCCTGCGGAGCAGCTCGTCCACGCCGTCGCAGTAGAAGGGCGAGAAGGCGTGATCGTACTCAGAGAGATGCTTCGATATCTGGTGCATCTGCGTGGTCTGGTTCATCGAACCGCAAATGAATAGGATTCTCTTCTTCATACGCAATGGATTCCCGCGTGTCCGCAAGGGGTTTTGCATGAACGGTCTGGGTTGACAGGAAAGGAGCCGCCCGCGCGGGTCAGCCCGCAAGAGGGCTTGCAGATCACGGGGTCCTCGGTGGACGGGATAGGGACGGGATCGCTCATGACAAGGGTGCCGTTCCTTCGGACATGATGCTGAGATCGCGGTCGTAACAGAACGAGCGGTTTCGTTGCAGCCCAAGGCGCGCGTTTCTTTTCGTCGCGGCACGTTGTGCCACAGCCCGAATCATTATTGCATGACAGGCGATTGACGTACAACAGCGTTATTCGTGTGATCCTCCCGGTCCGGACGGCGGTTGCGCTGCATTTTGCTGCCCCGCGGGCCGATTATGTTCCCCGGTTATTACTTCCGGCGGGCACACACGCAAAAAAAGACCGCACGTCGCTGTTATACAGCAACGTGCGGAAGTGGTGGAGGCGGGGAGAATCGAACTCCCGTCCGAAGCAGTTTCCTTCTAGTTTCTACGCGCGTGTTCTGCCATTAAGTCTCGTCATCAGGAATGCCGACAGACAGGCTCACCTGAAGACCAGCAACCACGATTCGTCAAGACACGGGCGCCCGGCTACTCGGCCCCCGGCAGGATCTGCTAGTCGTCGCTTCCCCGCTTAACAGACATTGGCGGTTCCGCGTCGTGCCTAATTAATTAGGCAGCGAGTGCGAAGTTGTTGTTCGCAGTTAGGTTTTTTCCCGTTTTTTTACGAGGCCAACAGGAGTCCTCGGCGCGCCACTAGAATTTCGACTGCCCCGTCGATACCAAGTCGCCCCCTTAAAAAGAGGTGAGAGAATTATCGCAGAATCCGTCCGATTGTACACGATGAATTCGTGGCCGCACGCGCTTCGGCACCTTCCTGCCGTTCGAAATTGCATTCCTGGCCAGTTTGGGCATACTTTACCGCGTGTTAAACGCTTCTCCATCCGCCGACACCGTCATCCTGCGCGACGCCGGCACCGACCGCTGGCTGCTGTTCGAGCGGCCGCGCGAGATCATCCGGGCCTTCCGGCCGGAGGAGGTGGCGGAGCGGCTGCGCGCCGTGGAGACGGCGGTCGCCGACCGCGGCCTCCACGCCGCCGGCTTGCTCGCCTACGAGGCCGCCCCCGGCTTCGACCCGGCCTTGGCCGTGCGCCCGGACAACACCTTCCCGCTGCTCTGGTTCGGGCTTTATGACGCGCCGCGCGCGGTGGAGCTGCCCCGCTTCACGGGCGCGCCGGCGCCCTCGGCCGATCCCTGGGACGCCTCGTTCACGCCGGAAGAGTACGCGTCGGCCTTTGAGCACATCAAGCAACGGATCCGCGAGGGCGACACCTACCAGGTCAATCTCACCTACCGCCTGCGGCGCGCGTTCGCGGAGGACCCGTGGCCCGTCTTTGTCCGCCTCGTGTCCGCCCAGGGTCCGACCTGCGGCGCGTACGTCGCCACGCGCGAGTGGACCGTCTGCAGCGCCTCGCCCGAACTCTTCTTCCGCCTCGACGGGAACCGTCTCGAGTCCCGCCCCATGAAGGGCACCGCGCCGCGCGGCCTGACCCTGGCGCAGGACCGCGGGCAGGCCGCGGCGCTGCACGCCTCCGAGAAAAACCGGGCGGAGAACCTGATGATCGTCGACATGGTCCGCAACGACCTGGGGCGCGTCGCCGAGCCCGGCAGCGTGACCGTCCCCAGCCTCTTCGCCCTCGAGAAATTTCCGACCCTCTGGCAGCTGACCTCCACGGTCTGCGCGGAAACGCGCGCGCCGGTCTCCGAAATCTTCGGCGCCCTGTTCCCGCCGGCCTCCATCACCGGCGCGCCCAAAGCCCGCACCATGCAGCTGATCGCCGAGGTCGAGACGACCCCGCGCCACATCTACACCGGCTGTGTCGGGTTCATCGCGCCCGGCCGACGCGCGCAATTCAACGTGGCGATCCGGACCCTGCTGGTCGACCACACGCAAAACCGGGCCGAATACGGCGTGGGCGGCGGCATCGTGTGGGATTCCGACCGCGCACAGGAACAGGCGGAATGCCGCACCAAGACCCGCATCCTGGACACCTTCACGCCCCCGTTCGCGCTGCTCGAAACCCTGCTCTGGACACCCGCCGAGGGCTACACGCTCCTTGAAAGACACGTGGCGCGCCTTGAAGCATCCGCCGAATATTTCGATTATCCACTCGACCCCGCGGCCGTGCGGCAACGCCTGGCCGATCTCGCCCGCACACTAACCGCACGCCCTCACAAAGTCCGGCTGCTTGCCGCGCGGGACGGCGCGGTCACGCTCGATGCCGAGCCGATCGCCATTCCCTCGGCTGACCTTCCGCGCCCGGTCGCGTTGGCGCACACCCCCGTGGACCGTTCGGACGCCTTCCTTTACCACAAGACCACCCACCGCAAGGTGTATGCGGAGGCGTTGGCTTCGCGTCCCGGCTTCGAGGACGTGATCCTTTTCAACGCCGAGGGCGAGGTCACCGAATCCACGCGCGCGAACGTGGCGGCGGAGATCGGCGGCGTGCTGTGCACGCCGCCCGTCGCCTGCGGCCTGCTGGCCGGCACCTGCCGCGCGCAGCTGCTCGAGGACGGCGTCCTCACCGAGCGCGTCATCGCCATCGACGAGCTGCTTCACAGCCCGCGCGTCTTCCTGATCAACTCCGTGCGCGGCATGACCCGCGTCACTGTCGCCGCGTAGTCTGATTTGTCTGTTTGCCGCGCCGCACGGAAAACGCTATGATTCACGCGTTTTTGGGTTGCTAGGCTGAGGAAATCCCGATGGATGTGAGTGGCAACGGTTGTGCGCGGCCGGGACGGAGCCCGGCCCTCCAGAACAACCTCCGCGCCATTCCTTATGCTTGCTCTGCCTAACAGTCTAACAGCCTTTCAATCTAACAGCCTCTCAGGAGCTTTGCCCATGTTACCGATCGACTCTCTGACCGCCCTGTCGCCGCTCGACGGCCGCTACGCCGCCAAACTCGACGCCCTGCGCCCGATCTTTTCCGAGTTCGGCCTGATCCAGCGCCGCGTCGCCGTGGAGATCGCCTGGCTCGGCGCGCTCTGCGACTCCCCGGCCATCCCCGAGGCGCGCGGCCTCAGCGCCGACGAGCGGGCCTTCTTGCAGCAGCTCGCCGACGGCTTTTCCGTGGAGGACGCGCGGCGGGTGAAATCCATCGAGTCGGTCACCAACCACGATGTCAAAGCCGTGGAATATTTCATCAAAGAGAAACTCGCGGGCACCCCGCTCGAGGCGCTCGGCGAGTTCGTCCATTTCGCCTGCACCTCGGAAGACATCAACAACCTGGCGCACGCGCTGATGCTGCGCGACGGGCTGCGCGTGCTGCGCGCCGCCCAAGACAAGCTGACCGACACCCTGGCCTCCTTCGCGGTAGAGACCCGCGACTCCGCGATGCTCGCCCGCACGCACGGCCAGCCCGCCTCGCCCACCACGCTGGGCAAGGAGCTGGCGGTGTTTGTGCACCGCCTGCGCCGCCAGGCCCAGCAGCTCGACGCGATCGTCCTGCCCGCCAAACTCAACGGCGCGGTCGGCAACTTCAACGCCCACCTCTCGGCCTACCCCGACGTCGACTGGGAGGCGCTGGCGCGCTCGGTCATCGAAGGCCGCTTCGGCCTGAGCCAGAACGTGCTCACCACCCAGATCGAATCGCACGACGGCATGGCCGAGCTGTTCGACGCGCTGGCGCGCTGGAACACGGTGCTGCTCGACCTCGACCGCGACATCTGGGCCTACATCTCGCTCGGCTACCTGGGCCAGAAGACGGTCAAGGGCGAGGTCGGCTCCTCGACCATGCCGCACAAGGTCAACCCCATCGACTTCGAAAACAGCGAGGGCAACCTCGGCCTGGCCAACGCGGTGCTGGAGCACATGGCGCGCAAGCTGCCGGTCTCGCGCCTGCAGCGCGACCTGACCGACTCCACCGTGCTGCGCAACATGGGCGTGGGCTTCGGTTATTCGATGACCGCCTATCAGGCCACGATCAAAGGTCTCGGCAAGATCAAGCTCAATGCCACGCGCCTGGCCGCGGACCTGGACGAGGCGTGGGAGGTGCTGGCCGAGCCGATCCAGACGGTCATGCGCAAACTGGGCAAGCCCAACCCCTACGAGCAGCTCAAGGAGCTGACGCGCGGCCGCAAGATCACCGCGGAGATCATGCAGACCTTCGTCGAAGGGCTGGATATCCCCGCGGACGACAAGCAGCGCCTGCTGAAGCTGACGCCCGCCGCGTACACCGGCATCGCCTCGAAGCTCGTCGACGCGATCCAATGAGGCTCTTGCAGAACCTTTGTCGAGCGCGGGCGGCGGGGACGCCGCCCCTCCATGGACTGCGGAAAACCGCCGTATATTGTACTGGAGGGACGGCGCCCTCGCCGTCCGCAGGGGTTTTGCAGGCATCTCTTTTTTTGAGCGCCTCCCGTAATAATCACCGCGCGGCCGGCTCGGCTTCGACAGGTGCCGGACTTGGGGTGTAGAAGGCGTCACTCGGTATCCCGAACGCCAGCAGCCCCAAGACCTGTTCCAATACCGCGCCGAGCCCGAAGGCCTCCGCACTGTTGAACACGATGCGCGTGCGGACCGCAGCTTCAGACTCAGCTTTGCCCCGCCGCGACACCTCCAGCGCCAGGCCGATGTGGGGGTCGGGCTGGCGGGTCAGGTTGATGAGCGTGGTCGTATGGCCGCTGTCATGGTACAGCCCCTTCCCGTCAGCGATGGTCGCTGCCTGCCCCTTGAAGACCGGCAGCATCTGGCAGAGGTCGCTGAAATTGAGTTTCACGGTGACGCGGTTCGTCCAGTCGAATGTGGCGTACTGGCGGTTGCCCAGTTCCGCGGATCCCGTGGCCACGCTCTTCTGCTGGGCGAGCGTCAGGAAGACCGCTCCCTCCCGGTCGCCGCAGGTCGGGACGACCTCGAACCGTGCCGCGCTGCCCGAGCCCTTGCCGCTGGCGTGATAGAAAGAGAGTCGCGGCCGATAGTTACGTGCCGACGCGCCGATATCGGATGCCTTCTGTGCCGTGTCAGGGGTAATTGCGCTGATATTCATATCCGCCTCCTCGTGTCTTAGCCGAGGATCCTGCAAAACCATCCGCGCCTGGAGGTCGCGGGCCACCTGGGTGGCGCGGGCTCGCCGAGCACGCTCCTTGTGACAGGGGTTTTGCAAGAGCCTCAACCGGTTTGCGTCTCACGATCTGTTCGTGAAAACAGCGTTACCTTAGCACACGCGGCGAATCTACGTGTCGCTTGCCAAGCGACATTATTCTGTCGCTCACACCATGAGAATCGGCTGACCGAACGTGTCCAGCGCATCGTTGATCTGGAAAAGGTCGAACACCTCCCGTTCAACGAAGAACCGGATGATCAGATCGAAAGGCGCGCTGCCGGAAAGCGCGTAACCCGCAGAGGCCAACAGATCCCGCGTCTGCTCCAGCGAGAGGCGCAAAGCCAGCGCAAAAGCGATCACGGTGACTTTCTTGGGCTGATAGCCGGGGTCGCTCCGGATCTTGGAGAAGAGCTTGCGATCGACGTGCGCGCGCTTGTAGATCTCCACCTCGCTGCTGCCGCTTGACCGGATATGCTCCAGCAGCAGCCGGGAGAACGGGACCCCCGCCCGCGCGAGATAGGCGGCCAGTCCTGCGGGCGGCTCGCACACGCGGTCATCGGTTTGATCCGCCGCCGGCTCCCGCCGCTCGGCGAGAAACGCGCGGAGCGCGTCCAGCGTGTCCGCATCCAGGCGCGACCGCGCTCCGACGGGTTGGCGATCAGCTGCTTCATAAGGCATAGCGGTGCACCTTTCATGAGTACGCACCAGCCCTCCGGCCGCGCGTTCGTCTGCTCGAGCTGCGCCGACAGGTATTCGGCTTTGACCTCCAGGTCGGTTTTGATCATGCCGGCGTTGGCCTCGGCCGATACCAGGCAGGTCTGAAAGAAGGCAATACGATCAGGAATCCCCTTCAGTGCACGCCATGGTCGCCACGACGTCCACCCCCGTTCCGCAAACGTCCGCCACGATGACGTCCCCGATCCGCACGGGCGGCGTCACCCGCGCCGCGCGGATGCTTTGCAGGCAGGCGAAGATCTTCTCTTTCGGCACCGGCCGCGCCGTCTTCACGCTCAGCGGCGCGTGGCGGCCTTGCACGCGCACCAGCGAAGTCACCATGCGAGTGGGGCAAACGCACTCCTGCCGCGCATAGACCGCCCCGCGCCCGCACCCCGCGCCGTCCACCGACGCCACCTGTCCCCCCGCGATCAGGACGCGCAGACGGCAGCCCATGGGGCACCCGATGCAGGTGATCGTTTGCGCGCTCATTCCGTCACCTCCACCGTCAGCTCGCAGGCCCCCTTGAACCTGGCAAAAAGCCCTTTCGGCAAGGTCAGCTTCACCATTTCGCCCGGCGTGAGGATCCGGAACCTCTGGCGCGCGACCTCCACGCGGTCGATCTTCACAGCCGCCGTCGCGTCCTTAAACACCGCCGTCGGCCGGAACATCAGCGACACGTCCTCCGCCACGCGCTCCGCGCAGATGGCTTGCGGCACAACGCCGCGCACGCCCGCGCCGTCCCGCACGCGCAGGGCCGGGGGCGGGAGCCCCGCCGCCGAGCGCGCGAACGCCGCCGCCGCTCTTCCGGCCTGGGCGGACTCGCGCGTGACCTCATCCACCAGATCGTGCACATGCAGCACATTGCCGCAGGCGAAGATGCCGGACACGCTGGTCTGCAACGATTCGTCCACCACCGGGCCCGCCGTGGCCTCCGCGAGTTCGACACCCGCCGCCTTGGAAAGTTCGTTCTCCGGGATCAGTCCGACCGAAAGCAGCAGGGTGTCGCAGTCGAAGCGCTGCTCCGTGCCGGGCACGGGCATGCGCTGCGCGTCCACCTGCGCGACCGTGACGCCCTCCACCCGTTCGCGTCCGTGAATGTCAGTCACCGTATGACTGAGCATCAGCGGAATGTCGTAGTCATCCAGGCACTGCACCACATTGCGCGTGAGCCCGCTGGAATAAGGCATCAGCTCCACACACGCCAAAACCTTCGCGCCTTCGAACATCATGCGCCGCGCCATGATCAGACCGATATCACCCGAGCCGAGAATCACCACGCGCCGCCCCGGCATCCAACCTTCGCGATTCACCCACCGCTGCGCCAGACCCGCCGTGTAGACGCCCGCCGGACGCCACCCCGGAATCATCAGCGCGCCGCGCGTCCGCTCGCGGCAGCCCATCGCCAACACGATCGCTTTGGCGCGGAACTGCCGGAGCCCGCACATCGGGCTCACCGCCGTCACCACGCGGTCGCGCGTCACATCGAGCACCGTCGTGCCGCACTGCACGGGGATCTCGAGCGCATGCACCCTGTCGATGAAGCGCTGCGCGTATTCAGGCCCGGTCAGCTCCTCCTGAAACACGTGCAGGCCGAACCCGGTGTGGATGCACTGCGGCAGTATGCCGCCCAAAACCTCGTCGCGTTCGAACAACAGCAGTCTGTCGCAGCCCGCCTCGCGTGCCGCGACCGCCGCCGCCAAGCCCGCCGGCCCGCCGCCAATGATCACTATGTCAATGTCGGTCATCTCAACGCTCTCTTTATAACCACCAAGACACCAAGCGCTCCAAGGACGCCAAGAATCTCTCTGTGCCCTTCGTGTCCTCCGTGCCTTGGCGGTTAAAAATTCTCATGGCAGCGGCAGCTCTTTTCCGCACGAAAACAGCACATGCGACCCGCCGCCGAATTTGGTCACCTCCTCCGGTGCCAGCCCCAATTCCTCGCACAGGATCGCGAGGATGCGCGTCGTGCAGAACCCGCCCTGACACCGGCCCATGCCCGCACGCGTGCGCCGCTTGACGCCGTCCAAGGTGCGGGCCCCGATCCGGCAGCGGATCGACGCCCGGATTTCCGCCTCGGACACGTTTTCGCAACGGCAGACGATATGGCCATGGGCCGGATCTAGCGCAAGCGCGGCCACCCGCCCCTCCATACTCATGGAGCGGAACACCGGCCAATGCGTCGGCGCGGCCACGAAATCCGACCTCTTCTCCGCACCCAGTTTCCCGGCGATCTGTTCCGCGAGATACGCGCCGACCGCGGGCGCGGCGGTCAGCCCCGGAGAATCCATGGCCGCCGCGTTGAAAAACCCTGGCGCGTCGGGCGGTTCGCCGATCACAAAATCGCCGCGGTCCCCGTGCGCACGCAGCCCCGCGAAGGTCGCGATCACGCCGTTGACCGGGAAACCGTTCCACAGGCGGGACGCCGCCTGGCGGATTTTCGCCAAGCCTTCGGCGGTGGTCCGCGTGTCGGTCTTGTCCGCGATGTTTTCAGCCGTCGGCCCGACCATCAGCGTGCCGTCCACGGTCGGCGTCACCAAAATACCCTTGCCCATGGGCGTCGGCACCTGAAAGACCGTGGCGCGGAACGATCCCGCATAGGCTTTGTCGATCATCAGGTATTCGCCGCGGCGCGGCGTGATGGTCAGCTTCTCAGCGCTGACCTGGTTGTTCAGCACATCGGCGTAAAGTCCGGCGGCGTTCACCACTGCGCGCGCCTTAAAGCTGCGGCCCTCCTTGGTTTCAACGCGCCACCCGCCGTCCTCGCGCGCGACCGTGCGCACACCGCAACTGAAATGGAACGCCACCCCGTTCGCGGCGGCGTTTTCGGCCAGACGGAACGTGAGCTCGTAGGGACAGCAGATGGCGCCGGTGGGCGCGACCAGGGCGGCGCAGACCTCGCGGCCGATGGCCGGCTCCAGCGCGCGCACCTCGCTGCGCTTCGCGATATGCAGACCCGGCACTCCGCTTTTATCGCCGCGTGCCTTCAGCTCCTCAAGGGCGTGCAGGTCGGCGGGCGAAAACGCGGCCACCAGAGAGGTGTTGCGCCGGAACGGCACGTCCAGCTCGCGGCACAGCGCTTCGAACAACGCGTTGCCCATCACGTTGAAGCGGGCCTTGTGCGTGTCCGGCGGGGCGTCGTGGCCCGCGTGAACGATCGCGCTGTTGGATTTGGTCGCGCCCTCGGCCACGTCGCGCGCCTTCTCCAGCACCACGACACGCAGGGAGAAGCGCGCGAGTTCGCGCGCGACCGCACAGCCGATCACGCCTGCCCCGATGACGATCACGTCGGTCATGACCAATCCCCCAGCGTTTCCAGAACCATGGCCCGCGGCACGCCGCGATAAGCACCCTGTTTGATCCTCCGGCGCCCGGATGTCGATCACGCGTCTGTTTCTTAGGCCCAGGCGGTTTGCCGGTTTGCTGCTCTGACCCTGTTGGCCACTAGGCGGAGCCGTAAGGTTGCGTCCAGGCCACCTGCACGTCAGGATGGAAGTGACGCGTGTACCCGCTGGGGACACTCGACTCGATCCTGGCGCGAACATACAAGTCGTCGGCCGCCATCCGGTACGACGCCTCGGCGGATTCAACCACCTGAACCGTCTTGCCGATATCGGCGGAGTAGACCGGGAGCGTGCGCGCGCCGCGGCCCTTTTCGGCGGGGCTCTCCACGGTGCGGACCGTCTGGTCGAAACCCTTTTTGGTGGTGATGAAGCGGATGCGGCACGTCACGCCCGGCTCCGCCTTGACCTTGACGCGCAGGGTCCGGTCCGCCGCGCCGAACGCCACGTCCTCCAGCGACACGCCGGTTGTGGCGTAGAAGTCGCCCGCCTGCATCGCCCCGATCAGCGCCTCCGGCGTCAGGGCCGCGCTGCGCACCATGACCCACGCGTCCGCCAGACGCTGCTCCGGCGTGCGGTTGAGGTAATAATGCGTGTCGTCCGATCCGATGCCGTACAGGAGCGGCTGCCCCTTCAGGCTGCGGAACGCGTTGACCGCGTCCCAGAACGTGTCGCACGAAACGGCCGCCGCGTCCGGGTGCGGCGCGAAGGCGGACCCGCCGTTGCAGACCTCGAAGAACCGCACCTCCGGGTTGTCGATCAGGTTCTGAGGCGCGATGTCCCAGTAGACCCATTGGGGATGGTTCAGCGTCAGGAGGGACGGACGCCGCATCTGCACGGACAGCTGAGCGACCTCCGCCGCGTTCTGGCGGATCAGCGCGCTCACGCTGAGGGCGGCATCCCTGATCTGCTTGCTCTGCGCCCCGTCTTTGACACACGGGACCGTATCCGGCAGGTTCACGTAATTCAGGTGGACGTTGATCCCGTTCAGGACCTGCGTGACTTCCACCGCCGGCAGCAGCAGGAACTTGCCGGGCTCCTGAAACTTGGCCTGCATCTCGGCGTGCGTCTTGAGCCGCACGGCGGTCTTGTCACCCTCTCGGCGGGTTTCCACCTCGTTGCCGAACGCCTTCACATAGGCGTCGAACAGGGGGGGGGTCACGGCCGGCGGCCACTTGCCCTCCTTCTCCTCCACCGTCTTCCAGCGGTTGGCGTCGGCTGCGAAAACGTTGTGGTCGCTGAGGCCGATGAAATCGTAGCCGAGCTTCTTATAGATGTCGATCGCCTGCTCCGGAAAAATCCGGCCGTCCGACCAGTAGGTGTGCATGTGCAGGTTGCCCCGGTACCATTTTCCGCCCGCGGCAACGGCCCCGCCCCTCGTGACGTGCCCGGCCGACCGGCACCCGGCCAGCAGGCCCAGGCCGGCATAGCCCATCCCCTTCAGCGCCTCCCGGCGCGTGACGCGTGTTTTCATTTCTGCACCCCCTGTCTATTTCTCAACCCCCCGGCCTACTTCAGCTCATGGAAAAGCTTCTGGACCTCATCGTAGGCGAGCTTGGGGCGGCGGTACTCGTCGAGCAGCCCCGCGCAATTGAAGCCCCTGAACTTGCCGCGCACCTCGCCCGAGTTGACAAACGAGCGCGTGTCGAACATCTGCCAGAGGGTCACGCCGCAGAAGCGCGGGTTGCCCATCGAGGCCCGGATCGAGGTCGTGAAATAATCGGCCTGATACTCCTCCGACCACTGGGCCAACGCGCGGTCCCGCACGCCGTAGACGCCGCAACAGCCGGTCTCGGCCGTAAGGAGCGGCTTGTCGAACACATCCTTGTTCTCCGGCTTGTCGAACCACAGCGCGAGCTCGTCGATGAAGGGCTTCACCTGCGCGCTGGAGGGCTGCGTCCACGAGACCGGGCTGATCCAGCCGGGGTAGTAGTTGATCGAGACCACATCGCAGACCCCGAAGCAGACATCGCTCTTCAGCCGGTTGGAGGCATAGGACACGAGCGTGCCGGGCGCGGTCTGCCGCAGCGTGGCCGCAAGCTTCCGGTAGAGGGGCAGGCTCCCCGGCTTGTCCGAGGCGCCCTCGTTGAGAAAGCCCGCGATGATCACGGCGGGATGGTTTGCCACGACCTCGCCCAAGATGCGCGTCTCTTCCACCAGCAGCGCCTCCAGCGACAGCAGCGCCTTCTCGCTCAAGCCCCAGCCGAGGCTCTCGGCCCAGGCCAGCATGCCGGTCTCGTCGCAGAGCTCGTAGAACTCGGGATCGTGCTGGTAGTGGACGCAGCGGATGAAGTTGCCGCCGAGCGTCCGCACCAGACGGATGTCCTCCAGCATGAGGTGGGTGTTCTGCACGGGCCCGAACTCGGGGTGGGACTCATGGCGGTTGACCCCCTTGAGCCGGAGCGGAACATCGTTCAGCAGAATCTGGCGTCCGACCGCCTTGAGCGTGCGGATGCCGAAGCGGTCGACCACGCGGTCAGTGCCGAGGGACACGCTCACGGTGTGCAGGTTAGGCGCCTGCGGCGTCCACGGCTTAGCATTCGGAACCGTGGCCTCAAACTCGGCTGAGCCGCCCGCGACCGTGACGCTCTGCGCCGCAGCTTCAGCGCGGTCGAACGCCAACGCGACCGAAGCCGGTCCGTCCGGCAGCCCCGCCAGCGCGAGACGGACCCGGACGCGTCCGGCCTTGTGGTCGAGCGTGGTGACCCGGATGCGCTCGATGCGTTTGACGGGCAGAGCCTGGAGCGCCACGCTCCGGTAGATGCCGCCGTAAGCGTAAAAATCGTAAGAGGGTTTGAAGAGCGGGGCCGTGACCTCTGAAAAACGGTTGTCGACGGCCAGCGTCAGCGTGTGGTCGCCATCGGCCGGATTGGTGAAATCCAGGTCGACCGACGCATAGGGAAGCTTGATCTCGCCGATGAGCGTGCGGTCCCACCAGACCTTGGCGTAGAGGCCGAGCCCGCCGATCTTGAGGCGCTGGGGTCCGGCCGCGGCAATGACGGCACGTCGATAGAGGCCGGTCCCTCGTTTGCCGAAGTTGTCGAGGCTGGTGTCGAAGACGCCGGGCACGGCAACGGTGTCACTGCACTCTATGGATACGGGATCAAGACGGTCAAGGTCGGCATCGCCGAGCCACGCAAAACTCCAGGAGCCGTCAAGCGTTTGCGAGGCGCGTCCCGGAAATTGCGGATACTTCGCGGCAGCCGCGGCGTTGCCCGCGCAGCATGCCGCCAAAACCAGCGCACCGATCAGTGTCGTCTTCTTCATCGGATCCCCCCCTCGCATCCGTTAACAAGATCTTGGTGATAGTACCATGCCCGCCCGAGGGGGACAACCCTCAACGTCCAACGTTTGGCGGTGCGGGGAACAGAGAATTAAAAAGCAAAGGGCCGCTGACCCTGCGGTCCGCGGCCCTTGAAAAAAACGTCAGCGTCCTGCGGCGATTATTTCACCGGCTCCAGGCGCGCCGTCCAGCCGCCGCCCGGCGCCAGCTTGACGGTGAGCGGCGCACCGCCCTCGATCACCTGCGTGGCGCGCGTGTAGTCGGTGGCGTCGCGGTCCGCGTTGATGCCGTCCGCGAAAACCTCAGCCCTGTACTTACCCTTCAGGAAACCGAGATCGAGCTTCAGTTCGCGCGGTTCCCAGTTGCCGATTGCGGAGAGGTACCAGACGTCGCCCTTGCGGCGAGCGACAGCAGCGTAAGATTCGGCTGAACCGGCCACGCCGACCGTCTCGTCCCAGACCGTCGGCACCTTGACCATGAAATCCGTGCACTCCTGGTTGCGCATGTACTGCGTCGGCGTGTCGCACAGCATCTGCAGCGGAGCCTCGAAGAGCGACATCAGCGCCATCTGGTGGACGCGCGTGCCCTGCGTGGTCGGCAGCGCGTAGTTGGCCTTGAAGCCTTTCTTCGTCTGGTTGAGCATCGAGCCGGGCGTGTAGTCCAGCGGGCCCGCGACCATGCGGGTAAAGACGATCTTGCAGTCGTGCGACATGAAATCGGAACCGTTCTCCCATTTGAGCTGCTCGAGCCCGTGCACGCCCTCGAAGTTGATGATGTTGGGGCAGGTGCGCTGCATGCCCGTGGGCTTGAACATGCCGTGGTAGTCCACCATCAGCTTGTACTCCGCCGCGATCGCCGCCGTCTCCTCCAGATACTTCACGACGAACTGGTCATCGCGGTCCATGAAGTCGATCTTGAAGCCCTTGACCCCCATGTCCCCATAGCGCTTGAAGACCTCGTGCTGACGGCCGACGAGCTGCGGCCACGAGCACCACAGGATGATGCCGACGCCGCGAGCGTTCGCATACTTGACCAGCGCGGGGACATCCACATCCGGGTGGATCTCCATGATCTTCAGGCTGACCGACCACCCCTCATCGAAGATGACGTATTCGATGCCGTTCTTCTGCGCGAAGTCGATATAGTACTTGTAGGTCTGCGTGTTGCAGCCCGCGCGGAAATTCACGCCGGAAATGTTCCAGTCGTTCCACCAGTCCCAGGCGACCTTGCCCGGCTTGACCCAGCCGAAATCGCCTTTGAGTTTCTGCGGTGTCGCCAACTCATACACGAGATCGGATTCAACCAGCTTGATCGGCTGGTCGGCCAGGATGAAAACGCGCCACGGGAAGCTGCGGCTGCCGGCGGTCTCCGCCAACCAAGGCTCGCGGCCCTTGATGATGCGCTGGCGCTGGGTGTCAACGACCGTCTTACTGACCGGGTACGGAGCCAGCCAGGGCGAAAGGCGCGCGCTGTCTTTGCCATCGCGATAGAGGTTCCACCCCGGATAGTCAAGCAGGTCAGACTCCGTGACGCACATGCAGACGCCGTCCGCGTATTCGAGCAGCAGCGGGAGATAGATCAACCGGCTCTTGTCCGGCGCGATTTGGGAGACCTTGGTCTTCTCGTAAATCGACTCCCAGCTGTTCTGAAGCTTGTCCTGCTTCGGATCGTCGCGGTTCGCCCAATTGTAGCCGACATACGCGGTCAGATCCGGCGTCGGGAAATTGAGAGCCGCCATCTCGTCGGTCACTCTGACCGTGCCGTCGAAAGCGGTCACGAAGCGGTAGGCCACGCCGTCGTTGTAGGCGCGCAGGATCACCTGATACCCGCCCTCAAAAGAAACCGCGGCCTCGTTGCCGTTCTCCTTGATTTCAGACTTCTTATAGACCGGCGTTTTGAGGACACCCGTAACGGCGCGCGTCTGCTTGCCGTTCACTTTGGGGTTGGCGCCGAGCACACCCCGGCCTTCGACCGTCAGGCTGATCGGAGTCGGCGCGACACGCACCTGACCGTTGCGGATGACCGAATACTGCAGTGAGGCCTCGGTCGTGAGCTGAATCTCATTTTTGCCGTCCGGCGATTTCAGCGCAATCGTTTCGGCGCCGAGCGTCGCCGAGAAACCGGCCGCGAGCAGTAAGGTGAACAACGGGCGAGTGCGCATTCCATTCCTCCAGGTAGTCGGGTTAAATCCAAACGCGGTTCAAAAAAATGAAACCGCGCCAATGTAATGGTTTTCGCGCGAAATAACAATGTTTCTGTATTCGCCAAGCGCGCCTGATACAAAAAAAGAAGGGGGCCGCCGACCTTGCGGTCGGCGGCCCCCTGAAAAAAAACCCGGCGGCGTCCTACTCTCCCACAGGCGCGTCCTGCAGTACCCTCGGCGATGGGGCCCTTCACTTCC
>JAHFSX010000062.1 GCA_023269675.1 Verrucomicrobiota bacterium | reverse complement strand
CAGAATCCGGCCCGTGGGGCACTCCTTTTTCTCGGACGGCCGCCCCTAGGGGCGCTGCGTCAGCCCTCCCGGAAAGCCCTTCGGGCTCTCCGGGTCCCGGGGCTTCCTCGCCTCCTTCCCCAACTTTTCCATTTTTTCGGAAGCGTGCGTTTCATTTTGCACTTCGCGCGCTAAAAACCAAATATTGAATCCGTTTCCCTTTCCGTACCGTTTTTGATAAGAAAGTGCCATGCGTTTGCGAGTCTTCAAAGTCGCCCTGGTTGCGTTGCCGCTTCTGGTCCTGCTGGCCTCGTGGCAGAGCCGCCGCCTGGCGGTGAGCAGGCGGGCCGGTTTGCCGGAAGCCTACGCGGGGTACACGTCCGATGTGCCGCCCGCCCTCACGTTTGTCATGGTGGGGCTCGGCGGCTTCCGCGGCATCGTCTCCGAAGTGCTCTGGTTCCGCGTCAACCGGCTGCAAGAGGAAGGCCGTTATCTCGAACTCGTGCAGCTCGCCGATTGGGTCACCCTGCTCGACCCGCACGCCGCCGAGGCCTGGATTTACAACGCCTGGAACCTGGCGTACAACGTCAGCATCATGATGGTCCGTGACGAGGACCGCCTGCGCTGGGTGCAGAGCGGCATCTCTCTGCTGCGCGACGTCGGGCTGCGCTTCAACCCGCGCGAGGCCCGCCTCTACCGGGAGCTGGCCTGGCTCTATCAGAACAAGGTCGGCGACTCGCTCGATTCCGCACATCTGAGCTACAAGCTGGCGCTGGCTCAAACCATGGCACCGTTCGTCAACACCAACGGCACCGTAAACGTGACCCCCGAGAGCCGTTCGAAGCTTGCAGCGCTCCGTCTCGACGCCGACCGCATGGCCGCCTTGGAGCGGCGCTTCGGCCCGTTCGACTGGCGCGTGGCTGACGCGCACGCCGTGTATTGGGCGAGCCTGGGGTTAGAGTATGCCACCGGCACCGAACGTCTGATGTGCCGCCGCGGCGTCTACCAGCCGCTCATGCTGTGCGTGTTCCGCGGACGCTTCACTGGCGATCTCATAAAGAACCAGTGGCAGACCGACGGCAACCCGGCGCTAGCGCTCACCACCGCCGACTTCCTCATGGAAACGAACAAAGAATATCCCTCCCGTACCATGACCACCGTCTTCCTCCGATTCCTCGCCACGGCGACGCAATACCTGAGCCAAGAGGGCCATCCGGACCTTGCGCAACAGATGTATCGGCGCCTGCTCGCAGCCCTTCCGCCGCACCGCAAGCCCCCCGGGTTTGACGAAGTCATCAAAGGATTGGAACACGATCTTTAAATGCCACCGGAACGGACTGAATCGGGAATTGACTATTGTAATTATCCCCCTGCATAATAATAAGCCGGTTGCGAACAGTTCAAGTTTACGACAAGGCTGCGCGCCGCGCGGCCGGTTTCGATTCAGGCGATGGTGTGTGAGAGACATGCATGCGAGGAGAATCAGCCATGGATAAACCCAAGCTCAGACTCAAAGAGCAGCCACCCAGTGAGAACACAGCGATGGACTGGGTTCAAAAGCGATATGCCCAACCGAAGCCCCCCTCGGCGCTGCAGCGCTTAGGCGAAGGCGCCAAGCGGTATGGACGTATGATCCTCCTCGTCGCTGTTGCCCTGTCGGCATTTCTGGTTATCCCTTTCCGGAGCAAGGATGATTACGTCATCTGGCGCCAAATTCAGGATGCATTAGTCCACCTCGAAGAGCAGCCGGATTCGCTGCCGCATTTGAAGCAGGTTATAGCCGCCGCGCAGGATGCAGGTCTGCTGTGGAATCAACCAAGCGGCACACGCCCTGAAAAATGGTATCAATATGTTCAGCGCAACCGTTATGACGCTTGTTATGAGATCATTCAGGTACTGGCGTTAGGCAGCATTAAGCAGGGCGCCGTATCTCGCGGCATCAGTGAGCTCGATCGGCTGAAAGAACGAACGGGGCTAAGTTCTTTGCCCGATTTGCCTAGCACAGATCAGGCAATTAGAACATGTACCCGATGCAAGAATGGCAAGATTGAGGAAAAATGCCTGGCTTGTGACGGAAAAGGCAGTTGCAAGCGATGTGACGGTCAGGGCTCGGTAACGGTACCCGCCGCAAAGTCCGCTTTTCCGTTGACGGCTAAGCTTGGTGGCACCGGCGGCAACGCAAGTCATGCCGTGAAAAAGCATGGTGAAGATCCCGTCATAGTACATCATAACTGTCCGGTTTGCCAAGGTTCCGGAAAGTGCAAGACATGTGCTGGCGCTGGCAATCGCACGTTTACGTGCCAGACCTGCGGCGGTCATTTCACGATTATCGATTTTGCTGCGGATCCGAACATGTTTCAGAACACCGTCAAGGTCACGATAGCGACAATCAATAAGAACAGGTTGCTTAGGCGCGCCATACACATCGCCGCCAATGTGCAGCGCGCTTTTTTACGCGAAAGCGAAAAAGTCAGCAACCGCGCATTATCATTGGTGCAAGGCGATCCGGTTTCCAAAAGCACGAATCCGGACGACCCATTGCGCCCCCCCTTGCGGACCAACGATTTTGTTGCGGTCGCGGGCGACGTCGCTCACAGCGGAATGGCGGCCGCACATGCTGATGCGGCGCCGAAGCTTTCCGAGGAACGCCTGCAGCAGGCTTGCGTGACTTTGCGGCAAGAGCCGCTGAGTGTGCCGGACCTGGTAGTTCTCACGGAAATTTCGCGGTTTGCGACGAATAGTCCGGCCTTACGCAGTCGCGCCATGGCGGCTTACGCCTTAGCGCTCCTCATGCAGGGGAACACCAACGCCTTCGCCCGTGCCGCCCAGATGCAGAAGACCGTTTTTCCTGAACTGCCCCCGCTGCTCACGATCACTCCGGAGGACTACACCGCCACCTGTGACGTCTGCAAGGGAATAGGGATGAAGGACACGCCCTGTCCCTCGTGCATGGGCCCCCGCACATGTAAAGCGTGCAACGGCACAGGGAAACAAGCGGCTGGCGACGGTTTCGTGCGTTGCCGGGCATGCGAGCTACGAGGAACCTGCGGTATGTGCAACGGGCAACAAAGCCTGAGCACAACTTGCCCCACATGCAAGGGTGTCGGGACATTACTCAAGCAGAGCGGCAACGTGCGAAACAATTACAACGCCCTCTTGACTGACATGGCCGCGATATGCCAAGAAAACATCGATTTTGCCGCGCGGTCCAACAAAGCCAGGCGTTAAAGTCATGGCGATCCGCGAATCCAAATGTTTCAAGCCGTGACCAACCGCATCTTCCACCGCACCGATCTCGCGCAGGCGCCGTCAATTCTCAACGACGACGTCGAACATCGCGAGGTCTGGCTGAACGCCCTTGCGAGCCGGCGGTGGAGGCCCTCCGCAAACTCGTTTTCATGCGTTGCCGGGCAACACGCCGGGTTTTACCGGGCCGCTGCCCCTGACCGCCCTGCGACGCAGGGCGCGTGTCAAGACGAAGACGGCCAGCATCGGCCTGGACGATTAACGGCCCTCACACGATCAGCATGCAGTCGCCGTAACTGAAAAAGCGGTAACGTTCGGCGACCGCCTCGCGATAGGCGGCCAGGATGCGTTCGCGTCCGACCAGCGCCGCGACCATCATGATCAGCGTCGACCGCGGCAGGTGGAAGTTCGTCAGCATCAGATCCGTCGCGCTGAAGCGGTACGGCGGATAGATGAAAATCGAACTGGCTCCTGACGCGGCCACCACCTGGCCGCCGTGTGCCGCGGCCACAGTCTCCAGCGTCCTGACGCTGGTGCTGCCGACCGCGAGCACGCGTCCGCCGCGTGCGCGGCAGGCCGCGATCGCGTCCGCCGTCTCCTGCGGCACGGTGTAACGCTCGGCATCCATGCGGTGCTCTTCCACCACGTCACACTTGACCGGCTTGAACGTCCCCGGCCCCACGTGCAGCGTCACATACGCGCGGCGAACCCCCTTCGCGTCCAGCGCCGCCAACAAACCTTCGCCGAAATGCAGCCCGGCGGTGGGCGCGGCCACCGCGCCGGTCTCTCGCGCGTAAATCGTCTGATACCGTTCCCGGTCGATGAGCGTTTGGCGCGCGTCGCCGTCGCGCCGGATGTAGGGCGGCACCGGTATCAGCCCGTAGATCTCCAAAAGCGCCATCAACGGCTCGGCGGAACGGAACCGTACGGTGCAGATCCCCGCGCCGGACGTCTCAATGATCTCGGCCTCCAGCCGCTCGTCCGCGAACAGCGCACGCTGCCCCGCCCGCACGCGCCGGCCCGACCCGCTGAGACATTTCCAGCACGCGATCTCCGCGGCTCCCGTTGTACCTTCCGGCAGCGGCAGCGGTTCCAGCAGCAGCAGCTCCAACGCGCCGCGCGTGTCCGACCACAGGCCCTGAAGCCGCGCGGGAAAGACGCGCGTATCGTTGAGGACCAGCAGATCGGCGGCGTTCAGATACTCCGGCAGATCGGTCACCCGCCGGTGCTCGAGCCGTCCGTCGGCACGGTGCAACACCATCATGCGTGACGTTCCGCGCTCGGCCGGAGGCTCCTGGGCGATCAGTTCGGGCGGCAACTCATAATCGAATTCGCTTGTCAGCATAACGTCATCTTTTGCGTCCGGGAAGCACCGTGTCTTTGGCCAACCGTTTCATGGAGGGATAATCCAGCGTGTAGTGCAGGCCCCGGCTCTCTTTGCGTCGCAACGCGCTGCGCACGATCAGCTCGGCGACCAGCGCGAGATTGCGCAGCTCCAAGGTGTCGGGCGTGACCAGGTAGTCGAAATAATACTCGCGGATCTCACGGCGCAGGTTGCGGATACGGCGGCGCGCGCGTTCCAGCCGGTTGTCGGTCCGGACGATGCCCACGTAGTCCCACATGCAGGTGCGGATCTCCATCCAGTTATGCGCCACCATCACGGCCTCGTCGCTGGCCACCGCCGTGCCGTATTGCCAGTCGGGAATGCGCAGCGGCTCGGGCAGGTGCTGCGGGTGGCTGGCCAGACGCCCGGCAGTCTCGTAGGCGCACACCAGCGCCTCCAGCAACGAATTGCTGGCCAGCCGGTTCGCGCCGTGCAGCCCCGTGCAGGCCGTCTCGCCCACCGCGCAAAGGCCCGGCAGCGACGTGACCCCGTCCACGGTCGCCTGAACGCCGCCGCAGCAGTAGTGCGCCGAAGGCACGATCGGAATGAGATCCTTGGACATATCGATGCCGAACTTGTAGCAGGTGTCGAAGATGTCCGGGAACCGCTCGCGGAGGAATTCCTTGGACTTGTGGCGGATGTCGAGACAGCAGTAAGCCGCGCCCGTGCGCTTCATTTCCGAGTCGATCGCACGCGCCACGATGTCGCGCGGCGCGAGCGCGCCGCGCGGGTCGTATTTCTTCATGAACGGGTGCCCCTCGGCATCGACCAGCTCCGCCCCCTCGCCGCGCACGGCTTCGCTGATGAGGAAGCGCTTGGCCTGCGGGTGGTAGAGGCAGGTGGGATGGAACTGGATGAACTCCATGTTGGCGATCGCCGCGCCCGCCCGCCACGCCAGCGCGACGCCGTCGCCGGTTGCAATGTCCGGATTGGAGGTATAGAGATAGACCTTGCCGCACCCGCCGGTCGCCAGCACCGTGCAAGGCGTGCGCACGGCGTAGATCTCGCCCGAAGGCTGGTCCAGCACGTAGGCGCCCACGCAGCGGTTCTCGCCCGGCTGCTTCAGCCAGCCTGTGGTGATCAGGTCGATCACCACCGTGTGCTCCAGCGTCTGGATGTTCGGGTGGTTGAGCACGCGCTCCACGAGGACCGATTCCACGCGCTGCCCGGTAATGTCGCCCGCGTGCAGGACGCGGCGCTGCGAATGACCGCCCTCGCGGCCCAGGTCGTAACCCGGCTCGCCGTCGGCGCGAGGGTTGAAACGCACGCCCATCGCCTCCAAATCGGCGATCCGCGCGGGTCCGCCCGACACGATGGCGCGGACCACCTGCTCGTTGCACAGTCCCGCGCCGGCAATCAGCGTGTCGGACACATGCTGTTCAAAACTGTCGCCCGCCTCCATCACGCAGGCGATGCCGCCCTGCGCGCGATTGGTGTTGCAGTCATCCAGTTTCTTCTTCGTCACCAGCAGGACCCGCCCGTGCGGCGCCAGGTACAGCGCGCTCATCAGCCCGCCGATGCCGCTTCCCACCACAAAGAAATCACACGATTCAACGCGCATACCCATCTCGTTTCGTCTCCCGTGTCACGCATCCGGAGTTCGTTCAAAATCGGTGCCCATGGTAGCACGCTTCGTAATTTCGTTAAAGACACCTTTTGAATCAGGAGCGGTTTTTTAGTATAGTGCCTTTCCATTTTCATCACGAAAGGTTTGCTATGATCCGAGTCAAAGTGGTCGGCGCCACCGGGTATGGCGGCGTCGGCATCACCGAACTGGTGTTGCAGCACCCCGAAGCCAAACTGGTTTCCCTGATCGCGCGCGAAGACGTGGGCCTCCCCATTTCCAAGGTCTACCCTCATCTGGAGGGGTTCTGCGACCTGCCCGTTCTGGCCTCGGATGACCCGCGCGCCGCCGCGCCGGCCGATGTCGTGTTTTTTGCCACGCCGGACAAAGTGGGCATGGCCGCCGCGCGTGACGAACTCGCCAAAGGCGCCAAGGTGGTCGACTACAGCGGCGATTTCCGCTTCACCACGGCCGAGGCCTACGCCGACTATGCGATGCGCATCGGCAAAGACCCCTCGCACGCATGCCCCGATCTGCTGGGCCGCAACGCGTACGGGCTGGCCGAACTGCACCGCGACGAGATCCGCCAGGCCGACATCGTGGGCAACCCCGGGTGCTTCGCGTGCAGCTGCATCCTCGGTTTGGCACCCGCCGCGCAGGCGAGTCTCGTGGAACCCTACAGCATCATCTGCGACTGCAAAACCGGCGTGTCCGGCGCGGGCAAAAAAGTGAACGCCGCCTACCACTATCCCGCCCGCTACGAGCAGATGAACGCGTACAAGCTGTCGGGCCATCAGCACGTGTGCGAGGTCGAGCGCGAGCTCAGCCTCCAGGCCGGCACCGACATCAAGATCACCTTTACCGCGCAAGTCGTCCCGGTCTGCCGCGGCATCCTCTCCACGCTCTACGGCACGCTGACACGTCCGATGACGGAAGCCGAGGCCGTGGCGCTCTACCGCGACTTCTTCAAGGACAGCCCGTTCATCCGCATCTACGGCAGCGACGCCTCCATCGGCACGCTCAACGTGCGCGGCACCAATTTCTGCAATCTGGTCGTCAGCGTCGACGCGCGCGTCAACCGCCTGCGCATCGTCGCCCACATCGACAATCTCATGAAAGGCCAAGCCGGCTCGGCTCTCCAAAACATGAACCTCATGTTTGGTCTGCCCGAAAACACAGGACTCAACAGACCGGGGATCTATCCATGAGCACCAAGAGCAAAAAGGCCGCCCACAAGCAGCCGGCCAAAACCGAAGTCAAGCCGCAGCCCGCGCCCGCCGCCGTCAAGCATCCCAAGCCGGGTCTCGGACGCGGTCTGGGCGCGCTCATCGGCTCGCACGCGCATTCGAAACCCGCCGCCGCGGCAACGGCCCAGCCGGCACCGGCCGTGACGCCGGTCGCGCCGGCTTCACCGGCACCCGTGGCCAACGGCCACTCGGTCTTCGATGTGCCGGTCGCTGAAATCGCGCGTTCGCCGTGGCAGCCGCGCCAGACCTTCGACGAAACCGCGATGCACGAGCTGGCCGAATCCATCAAGGCCAACGGCGTGATCCAGCCGCTCATTTGTCGCAAAAACGCCGAAGGCCGTTACGAGTTGATCGCGGGCGAACGCCGCCTGCGGGCCTCGATCGAGGCCCAACTCCCCAAGGTGCCGGTGATCCTCGTGGATGCCGAAGACCGCCGCGCCGCCGAAATGGCGATCATCGAGAATATCCAGCGCCAAGACCTGAACGTGATCGAGGAGGCGGAGGGCTACCGCACGCTGGCGGAAGCCTTCAGCCTCACGCAGCAGGACGTGGCCGACCGCGTGGGCAAAGCCCGCGCCAGCGTCGCCAACGCCGTCCGCCTGCTCGACCTGCCCGACGAGGTCAAGCAGCTCATCGGCAGCGGCCTGCTTTCCACCGGCCACGCCAAGGTGTTGCTCAGCCTGACGGACACGACCGAACAGACGATCCTCGGACGCAAATGCGTCACTGAAGACCTGACGGTCCGCACTTTGGAAAAGATCATCCAGCGCCGGAAAGCTGAAGCAAACCCCGACACGCACCGCCCCGGCAAACCCGACCTGCCGGAAAGTTATGTGCGCGACCTCAGCGACCGCCTGCACAAGCACTTCGGAACCGCCGTGCGACTGACCCCGGGAGTCACCCACGCGAACGGCAAGCACACCAAGGGCATGCTGGAAATCGATTTCTACGACAACGACGACCTCGACCGGATCTTGAGCCTGCTCGGGATCACGCTGGACTAGTGCGTTTATTTCTCAACCCCGGCGGAACAGGTATCGAACGCCGAGCACTGCACTCGCAACATGCGTTTTGTTTTCTTGAGCGGTGCGCATTAAACGTTCAGCGTTTCTTACAAATAGCCCTCTGGCGACCTATGCGCACGACCCGAATGAACATACTCCTGCCCTTCTTAAGCGCCGTCAGCATCCTCGCCGGATGCGGCGAAAAAACGCAGCCGGACGCGAAAGCCGTCCCCTCGCCTCTGACCTTCACGACCGCGCAGGCCGGCGTCGCGCTGTCGAACGTCGTCGCGTTCGTTTCCGAGTGCACGCCGCGCGACGGCGGCACCCCCGGTTCAGACCGTGCCGCCGTCTGGCTGCAGGCGCGCCTGGCCCATCGCGGCGTGACCGCCGCCATTGACCGCTTCACCGATTACACGCCCGAGGGGCCGCGGCCGTTCGCCAATGTGCTGGCCACAATCCCCGGCACCGGGGACGAGTGGGTCGTGCTGCTTTCGCACTTCGACACCAAGTGCCGAATCGCGAACGAGTTTCAAGGCGCGAATGACGGGGGGTCGTCAACCGGACTGCTGCTGGAGCTCGCCGCCGCGCTCCAAGCCACCGCACCCCACCGCCTCAATGTGCTGTGCGCCTTTCTCGACGGAGAAGAGTGCCGGCTGGGCTACAGTGACCGGGACGGTTTCCACGGCAGCCGACATCTCGCGAAAGCCATGAAGCGGGAGGGCAAAAAGGTCAAAGCCGTCATCCTCATGGATATGGTCGGTGATCGTGACCTCAAACTGACCCTCCCGCACAACGGCACGGCGGCCCTGCGCGTGCTCGCTTTGGAGGCGGCTGAAGCCACAGGCGACCGCGCCAAGATCGGGCTCTTCGACGGCATCATCTACGATGACCATCAGGCGTTCCTGGATCAGGGATACCCCGCGATAGACCTGATCGACCTCGTCTACGGGAGCCGCCCCGGAGAGAACGATTACTGGCACACGACACGTGACACACCGGACAAATTGTCCGCCGACAGCCTTCTGACGACCGGCCGGATCGTGATGGAACTGCTCAAGCGCTTATAGCCCGTGCAAGCCGGTCAACCCCGAACATCCAGCCCCGCCCCTTGCTGACACGCGGGTGCAGTCCTGGCGTGCAGTGAGCGGTGACGGATTGACTTTCCATCTGGCACCTCCTCTCGCTGCAGCCTGCGGCCCATGCCCGTCAGCTTTACACCGTCAACTAATCACACTTTTCGACAATGTCGCAGAAGCGGCTAGGCTTGTAAAGCCTGTGATTGCCTGTCCTGAAAGCACGACCGCGCGCGACCATACATTCCAGGTTTATATAGGATTTTATACATTCATGAACTAGGAACTATTCCTATGCAAGGCTGCAGGCGCGCACTCAAAAAAAGGACCGGCACACGGGTCAACCATGTGTCGGTCCGCGGGGCCGGACTTATCGCCGAAGCGCGCCCCTTCAGCACCTCCGCCCTTACGCTCGCCTGGTCTACATAGGCAAGCCCTGTTCACGTGGCATCCCTTCCGTGCGGCTTTCACGGCGTTCCGTTGCACTCGCACGGCTGACACGGATCACGCGTTGTTCTTCCTCAACCAGTCCAGCGTCGTCTTAATCTGCGCTTGCGTATGGAAACCGGGCTTCGTGTTCGTGTCAAACGCGCCATCGGCGATGGCGCCTTCAAAATGTCTGCGGGCGAGCTCATAGCCGCCGATGTGCAGCCTTTTGATCATCTCGATGACATCCGCCTTAGGCAGTTCGTCCTCGGATAACAGGCCCAGTAACCGCATCAGACCGTCGGCTCCCCAAAAATGCTCAAGCGGAGAATCCAGCAACGTTGAGCCGTCCTTCTTGTGTTCATCCTCGGTGTTGTACTGGCAGCGGTATTTGCCTTGCTTCGGACTGGCCGGCCAATGGTGGACCAGGCGCAGCCCCCGCCCCGCCCTTTCATCCCCGTCAACCCTCGTCAGCCACTCGACCCACCCCTGCGAGACATCCGAGATCTCGCCGCCACATGTGTCGCATATCCACGTCGCTGTTTTCATCTTTCGAATCCCCTCTTTCACGGATCCGGTAGCCCGAACAGGGATCTGCCCTGCAGCGCACTCCAGGACCATGTTTGAATGTAGTATGCCCGATAGGAGCATCGCGATCAAGCAAGACCTTCCGAAATGTGGCGCCGCAGGGGACATGCCCCCTCTACGACTGGCGGATTGAAGGTACGACTAGCGGATTGAAGGCCGTATCGGCACGAAAAGCATCAGAACCGACAGCGGAGACCGGGGTCTTCCAGGATTCCTAATCCCTGCGACGTTCCGGCGACAACATTGGCCAACCTGAAGCGTCATCAGGTATCACGCGAGTATCGGCTCCATGTGGCGCGATGCGCAGGGGTTAGACGACAGATGCCCACGGCCCCCGGATCATTCGCGCCCGCGGCCGGAAACGACGGCGCTCGGCGCATACGTTAAACCAAATCCATCAAAAAAAGAACCGCGCAACCGTTGATTACCAACTGATTGCGCGGTTCAGAGAATGGTGCTCGTAGAGGGACTCGAACCCCCAGGCCTTTCGGCACTACCACCTCAAGGTAGCGTGTCTGCCAATTCCACCATACGAGCGGAAAAACGTGTGGGACTATATACGATCCCCCCCGCAGGTGGCAAGGGCAAATAGCAAAGAATCGCTGAAAATTTAGCGCAGGACCGAGTCGGTCTAGGCGCATGTTTGGCCGGATGGACCGCTAAGCCCCCTCCCCTCACTTTTTCTCGCGGATTACCTGCGCCTCGAAAACCAGAAAATCCGCACCGGACTTCCACGCGTCCTGCGGCAATCCAGCCTTCATCGCCAGGTGCGAGAGGGTCTCCGCGATATCCCACCCCTGCTCCGGCGCGACCTGCGGCAGGAAGACCGCACTATGCCCTCCTTTACTGATCACCATGCCGTGCCGCCCTAACTCGATCTCCTGCCACGAACCAACGGGACGCGGCGGCGTCAGAATCGAAATCTCGATCGCGAGCGCATCGAGTTCAACGGCCTGCACCGGAGTGAAGCGCGGATCATGAAATGCGGCGTTTAGCGCCTGCTCGCGCACCACCTTCCAAATTTCACGGCGCGGCGCAATCTCACCGATGCACCCGCGCAACTCGCCGTGCTTGTTCAGGGTCACGAAGCCGCCTCGCACAGCCTTCATGCCCTCGGTCAGTTCTTTTGGTTCCGCTCCCGGCACATGCGACGGGCCCGAACGCAACGTCTGAGCGATCGTTTCGCGGGCAAGTCCCAACAGCCGCGCGCAGTCGTCATCCGACAGCATCTCGCTGTTATTGGCGCCAGCCTCTTTCTCTTTCGACGACAACCCCCACGAACCTGTCACCAGAGCTCCGATATAGCTGACCGAGTTGTGGGTGTCATGCATCATCTGTCCCGAAGTCTCGTACGCGGTGCGCTCGACCTTGGCGTCCTGGGGCATCATCGCGAGCAGAAACGCCAGAGGGTCTCGGCCGCAAACCGTCGCGCCTGTCTCATCGAGCCGCTTCATGAATCCGGCCACATCTTTCTTCATAAAGAGGTCGAATATTCCCAGATCCAGCGACGCCAGATTCTTGAACACGTCTTTGTCAAACGGCACGTAACCGTAGTTCGCGCCGTAATGGGTGAAGTCCGAACTCGCAACCACCAGCGTGCGGTCGTCCAGCAGACGCTTGAACGACGCGGCTGCTGCCACCAGATTGGTCGCATCGAACTGGCCGCATACGATGCAGACCACCGGCAGGTTGGTCGAGAGGCACGCCTGGATCAGCGGCAACTGGATCTGGTCGCTGTGCTCGCGCGCATGCGCCTCTGGCAGACAGGTCACGAACGGCAACGTGCGCAGGCGCGCCACAAACTCCGTGTCCACGCGCAACTCACCCAGCGGCGTCGCGAAGTGGGTCGCGTCGGCCACGCTCATCTGATTGTGCATACCGACGTAATGGCTCGGCCCCATCACCACCACGCGTCCGAAACGCGCAGGGTCGATCCGCAGGTACACCCCCGCCGCAACCCCGCCGGAGTAGCGGTACCCGGCATGCGGCACCACCGCCGCGCAGACGTTTTTTTTGCGCACCGACATGACGCCTTTGCTGCGCTCGGCGATCTCCTCGCGCAACGCGCGCTCGCTCGCCGGAAACCACTGCCCCGCCAGCGGCGAGACCATGACTTTCTTGACCATAGGAGCCTCCTCCCGCACGGGTTTCTCAGCGGAACAGCCGATTAGCCCGCACGCACATATCACCACGAATGAAAAAAAGGACCGCATTGCCATCGCTCCCACAGCTGCCACAACCGGACCCCTCGCTCGGCACTTCACGTCCGCTGCTCACGTTGCCGTATACTTCATCACCGTTTAAACGTCTCGGGGAGGGCGTCGCTTGGGTTCTGATTACCTACCCGGCCCACACCGCCATGCGCCGGACACACGCGTCATCCAGAGCCCTGAAAGGGATACGCCCCCGCCCCCGCGCAAGAAACACCGCGACCAAGGTGAAAAAAAAAGCGCGTCGCGACACGCCTCTGGCTCTTCCTTCCGTCATGGCCACACCCCGAACACGCGTTTGCCGCAGGCCGGGCAGGTCCCTCCGTGCGTCACATGGTTCTCGGTGACGAGGTAGCGCTGCCGCACCACCAACCGTTTGCCGCAGCCGGCGCAGAAGGTGTTCTCCCCATCCGGAACCTCGGCGTTGCCGACATAGACATGCTTGAGACCGGCCAGCCTGGCACGCTCACGCGCGCGCAACAACGTCTCGATCGGCGTGGGCGGCAGATGGATCATGCGGAACTGCGGGAAGAAGCGCGAAAAATGCAACGGTGTCTCAGGGCCCGCCTGGTCGCGCATCCACGCGCACAGCTCGTCGAGCATCGCGTCGCTGTCGTTGAGCGTCGGGATCACGAGATTGGTGACCTCCACATGCACGCCCGCAGCCTTCAACTGCGTCACCGTCCGCAGGACCGGCGCCAGCGTGCCGTCGCACACCTCGCGGTAAAACGCGTCGCTGAAGCCCTTGATGTCGATGTTCGCCGCATCGAGATAAGGCGCCAGCGCGGCCAGCGGCTTCGGATTGATGTAGCCGTTCGAGACCAGGACGTTGCGCAGCCCCGCCCCACGCGCGGCGAGGCAACAGTCGAGCAGATACTCGTACCCCACCAGGGGCTCATTGTAGGTGTAGGCCACATGACGGCAGCCGTGCTTCCCAGCCAACGCGGGCAGGTCGCTGGGCATCAGGTCAAAGCCCGGGATATCCTCGGGATTGGCCTGCGAAATGTCGGCATTCTGACAGTGTTTGCAGTGGAAGTTGCAACCGGCGGCGCCAAGCGAAAGGACGGGTGCCCCAGGGAAAAAGTGAAACAACGGTTTCTTCTCCATGGGGTCCACATGAACCGCGCAGGGGTGCCCATAGGTCAACGCCTGGAGCTTGCCATCCAGATTCACCCTCACGCGGCATTCGCCGCTGTGTCCAGGCGGAATCAGACACGCCTTCGGACACAGTCCGCACCGTACACTCTTGCCAGTCTGGGATGCCATAAATATGCACCTCCTCTCAACGGCACTATTATAGCGCGATCAGTTCCAAATGGAAAATGGCTAATTCGAGCAGGAACGGCTTTTCCGGATTCGGCGCTCTTGCTATGCTACCGGCCGCATTCAGCAAGCGCCGCGCGGTCGACGTTGCGGACCGGATGGAGGGCGAGACCCGGTCGCGCCGTGAAACTCGACGGACCGGCTCGCGCAGACGCTCGCCCCCCAAGCCCCCACAGAACGTGCCAACCGTTTCCGGCACACTGATTCTTTCATTGAATCGCGCCGCTGAAACCTGCGAGAGGCAGCCTGAAAAGAGAAGAGGTCCGATGAAAAGCACCAGCAAGTTGATGGTCACGATCTTGGCTTTAGCCCTGCAGAACACCCGCGCGGCAGAAGAGCCTTGGCAAGATCCCGCCGTTTACGAGATCAACCGCCTGCCGCTCCGCGCCCAGACATGGCCATGCCCGGATGTGGACTCCGCGCTGGTCTCGAGCTACGAGTCCGCGCCAGGCCTCCTGCGCCTCGACGGCCCGTGGGCCTTCCGTTTTTCGCCCGCCCCGTCCGCTCGCCCCGCCGACTTCTACAAACCGGACTTCGACGCATCGGCTTGGGACACCCTCCCCGTGCCTTCTTGCTGGGAGCTGTACGGCCACGGCACCCCGCTTTACGTAAACTATACGTATCCTTTCAAAAGTGACCCTCCGCGTGTCATGGGGGAGCCGCCGAAGGAGTACACCACCTTCAAGGAACGCAACCCCGTCGGCTCCTACCGCCGCACGTTCACGGTCCCGTCCGCATGGCAGGGCCGCCGCGTCATCCTGCATTTCGGCGGCGTGAGTTCCGCCTATTTCGTCTGGGTTAACGGCGTGCAGGCCGGCTACGCCGAAGACGCGCGCCTGCCCTCCGAATTTGACGTGACCGCACTCGTAAAGAGCGGCGAGAACCTGCTGGCAGTGGAGGTCTATAAATACAGCGACGGCTCGTATTTGGAGGATCAGGACTTCTGGCGGTTGAGCGGCATTTTCCGCGACGTGTTCGTCTACTCCACAGCCGGGACAGCCCTATGGGACTGCTACGGGCGAGCCGAACTCGACGGCGCCTGCGCGGACGCCGCGCTGACGGCGCACGTGACCCTCCGCAATACGCAGGGCGCCCCATCCGG
Organism: Verrucomicrobiota bacterium; assembly: GCA_023269675.1. Lineage (GTDB taxonomy): Bacteria > Verrucomicrobiota > Kiritimatiellia > RFP12 > UBA1067 > JAHFSX01. The sequence continues at coordinate 6,139 of JAHFSX010000062.1, read as the reverse complement.
CGGGCTCGCCCTCCGCATTGAACTTCTCGATCCCGCCGGGCAGGCCGTGCCGTTGACCGGCGCCACCGAATTGCTCCTACCCTCGCCCGCCACGGGCCTCACCGCCGTCGCCGTCGGCCCGCTCATGGTCAGCACCCCCGCCAAGTGGTGCGCCGAAACGCCCAACCTCTACACGCTGCTCTTCATTCTGAAACAACAGACGCGCGTCATCGATGTCCGCAAGACCATGCTCGGTTTCCGCACGGTCGGTTTCATCGGCGGCGAATTCGCGGTCAATGGGCACAAGATCAAGGTCAAGGGCGTGAACCGACACGAAACCGACCCCGCTGCCGGTTACGTGCAGAACCGAGCCCTGATCGAGCAGGACCTCCGCCTGATGAAGCAGGCCAACTTCAACTTCGTCCGCACGGCCCACTACCCCTGCGACCCGCGCTTCTACGAGGCCTGCGACCGGCTCGGGCTCTATGTCATGGACGAGGCCAACGTCGAGAGCCACGGACTCAGCTACCACAAGAAGGTGCTGCCCGGCGACCGGCCCGAGTGGCGAGCGCCCACCGTGACCCGCGGGGAGCGCATGGCCCTGCGCGACCGCGGTCACGCCTCGGTCGTGATGTGGTCGCTCGGCAACGAGTCCGGCTACGGCTCGGCCTTCCCTGCCATGCGCGCCGCGATCCGCGCGGCCGATCCTGAGAAGCGGCCGATCCAATACGCCGACATGAACGTCGCTGGCGACATGGACAGCCAGACCTACCCCACACCCGAGTGGCTGAATCAGCACCTGCAGGGGCAAGCGGTTCGCAAAGGCGAGCACGGGGAACGCGCCCTCTTCGAGCAGCACGGCCCCTACCCGTCCGGCAAGCCCTTCCTCATGAACGAATACTGCCACGCCATGGGCAACAGCCTCGGCAATTTCCAGGAATATTGGGACCTGATCGAGGCCAACCCGATGCTGATCGGCGGCTTCATCTGGGACTGGGTCGACCAGAGCCTCTGGAAAACGCAGCCCGACGGCGCGCGCGTCCTGGCCTATGGCGGCGACTTCGGCGACCAACCCAACAACAGCAACTTCTGCATCAACGGCCTGGTCGATCCCCTGCGCGCCCCCCACCCGCACTACTGGCAGGCGGCCAAGACCCAGCAGCCCCTGCGCGTGTTGCCCGGTCCGTCAGCCTACACAGTGATCGTCACCAACAGGCATGAGGTGCTCAACGCCAACGACTACCAGATGGTCTGGCGCGTGGAGCGCGACGGCGTGATCCTCGCTGAAGGCACGGGCGCGCCCGACGTGCCCGCCGGTTCGGCCCGCGAGATCTGCCTGCCCGTGCGCGGCATCCCGCCCGCGTCCAGAGGGACCTGCGACACCCTGTTTGTCGCGTTCCGCCTCATCGGACGCACCGCATGGGCCGAGGCGGGCCACACCGTGGCGTGGGACCAGCTCATTCTCGGTGACTGTCCCGCGCCCGACGCCCCGCCGGCACCCGTCGCCATCGCGCGGCTGCCGGTCACCATGAAACAGCTGCCCGACGGCGACACGCTCGTCAGCGGCAGCGACTGCGCGTTCACCTTCTCCGGCGATAGCGGCTGCCTCACCCGCTGGCAGGTCAAGGGACGCGACCTGCTGGCCGCGCCGCTCACACTCAGTTTCTGGCGCGTTCCCACCGATAACGACGAGGGATTCAAGCTGCACGAGAAATCCAAAGTCTGGAAAGATGCGGCCGCCCGAGCGACCCTGCGCGAGCTCACGCCGAATCCCACCAGGCCAGGCGAACTCACCGCCAACCTCGCGCTGGCGGCGGGCAGCAGCACGGCGCAGATCACCTACACCTGCTTTGCCGACGGGCGACTCGCAGTCAGCGCCAATGTCACGCTGAGCGCCGGCGCTGACAAGAAGCCGCTCCCTCTTGTGCCCAAGATCGGTTTCCAGACTGCACTGGCGGGCGGCTACAGCACAGTGCGCTGGTTCGGCAAAGGTCCCCGCGAGAACTATTGGGACCGTCAAGACGCCGCCTGGCTAGGCATCCACACGCTGGCCGTGAACGACTTCGTGACGCCCTATATCCGGCCGCAGGAGAACGCAAACCGGTGCGGGGTGCGCTGGATGGAGTTCAGACGGCCGGACAACACGGGCGTGCGGGCGACGGCGGGCGGCCAGCCGCTGATGGTAGCGGCGTGGCCGTACACGCAGGCCGACCTGGCCGCCGCGAAGCACGCCGCCGCGCTGCCGCAACGCGAACTGCTGACCGTGAACCTCGACCTGCTCCAGATGGGTGTCGGCGGCGACAACAGCTGGGGGTTGCCGGTCCACACACCCTACACGATCCCCGGATCCGGCACCCATGCGTGGCGCTTCGTGCTCGAAGCCTTCTGACAAGCACGCCTCATTACTGATACAGATGGCCATTATGTTTCAGCCATCCCGCAGCATGCCTTCCCCGCGGGTCTCGGTGCGTCCAGTGGATCATCCCGCCCTTGGGAGTCGGCTCGTACTCTCCGCAGTAAGAAACCGTGTCTCCCACTTTGAGTGACGTGATGCGCGGCGCGAGGTCAACATTGTGCGCGACCAGCAAGGTTTGCCCCGAAGCAAGCCGGATGATGAACCTCTGGTGACGGCCCCCCACGTTGTCATCGGGCAGCACGCTGATCACGGAACCGGTCCCCGAGACCATGGCGTCGACTGTGACCGCCCGTGTTTTTGCCGCCAGCTGCGGAGGGGTAGACGCACCTTGCAGAACAGCGGCCGCCGGAAAAAAACCGCTGATCTTCGATGCCACCCACTGATAGCAGCGATCCAGCTTACACCCCAGGACATCAAATTTCGAGCCAACGTAGCCGCTACCACGCGCACAGGCGGCCCGTGTCCTGCTGACCTGCGGCTGAGCGGCTTCAGGAATTGCGGACAGCTTCGCTCCGACGTACGCGTAACCGCGCGTACAAGTGGACAGAGCCGTACGCACATGCGGTTGCACGAACGTTGGCAATCCGTCTACCGAGCAGCCGGCATACCGCACATAAACCCCGAAACACAGAGCCAGAGCGGCAAACGTCAAGAATACAGTCTGCTTCATTAGCACCCCCCCGCATCCTGTCCATTCCCATTATCAAGTGGCTTTCAGATTAGTCGCCTCCTTTCCACATCGCAAGCAAAAAAAATGGCCGGCGGGTCATTTCCACAGCCCCGCCACGTAATTCTCAGATCTGAGAACACCGTGTCACTATTGAGCGCACGGTCAAGACCGCTCTGTGCAGTTGACGGCTCCATGCGAAAGTCGAGCAGCAAAATACCGTTTTTAATTCGGCATAGGACAAACCCTTAAGTGTAGTTAGTGCATAAGGTTATGCATCTACATAGTACATTTGCGCTAATCTTCAACTGTTTTTTACGGATGGCTTGGCGCGCCTTTTGCTTTAACAGCTTGTTAGAAAGTTAACATACGTTTCCTCTGAATCAAATAAGGGGGAACGAAAAGGAGACCATAGTGAACTATAACGGAGTGGCGAGGTATGTGGCAGGAATGCGTTGGTTGGCAATCGTTGCCGGCCTTGCGTCAGGTCTGGTGATGGCTCAGGATGGCGCCCCCGACGCGGTCGGCCGGGACGAAAATACGGTCTTCCGTGCTCCCTGGAACGGTGAGCTGCTGGGTACAGGGGCACGACGGCCCACGGCAGAGCAGTGGACGCTGAGCGATAAACACATGGTCAAAGCCAAAGCGGTGAAACTGAACAAGCTTGGGCTCGAACGTGTCAACCGTGCGAAGAAGGCGCGCGGGGAGCGAGAGCTGGATGCCTTTGAGGTTCCGCTGGCACCACTGGGCTCCGAAGTGGTCGGCGTGACGGAGGACACCCGTACGCTCGCGGCGACCGCCGGACTTCCCACGTCGGTCGACAACAGCACGCTCAAGTACTTCCCGCCCATCCGCAGCCAAGGATCCTTAGGATCGTGCGCCCAGTTCGCGGCGGTCTACTACACGCTGACGTACATGACCGCCATGGCCCGCGACTGGGACGCGAAGAACGGCGGCGACCAGTACCGTTTCTCGCCCAAGTGGACCTACAACATGGTAAACAACGGCAACGACGGCGGCTCTTGGTATGGCGACGCCTATGCCATCGCCCAGAAACACGGCTTGGCCACGTGGGCTGAACTCCCCTACGACAGCGATTATCGCAGCTGGTGCATGAATCCGGAGGTCTGGCGTCATGCCATTGGCATGCGGGCCGACAAATACGGCAAGGTCACCGATTTGAACACCGACACCGGCCTGGCCAACCTCAAGCAATTGCTGGTCAACGGCTATGTCCTTAATGTCGCGATATTCTTCTTATCGGCCGACGGCAGGCTTATCAGCGACGATCCCTCCACCACGGCAGACGATGCCGCTGTCGGCCAACCCAGCATCACTCTGGTGAACGGAATTGACGGGGGACATGCCCTGACCGTCGTCGGGTTCAATGACGACGTCTGGACCGACGCCAACGGGGACGGCGTGCTGACCCCCGACGAGAAGGGGGCGCTGCGTTACGCCAACTCCTGGGGACCGGAGTTCAATAATGGCGGCTTCGGCTGGATCTCCTATGCCGCGCTGCGCACGCCAAACCCCGCTTTGCCCTCCGAAGGCGCACTCTGGTGGGACGAGGCGATGTGGGTCACGGCGCGCCCCGCCTACAGTCCGAAGTTGCTGGCGGAGTTCACGGTGAACCATGCCAGCCGCAATCAGCTCCAGATGACGCTAGGCACGTCAGGAACCGGCTCGACCGCGCCTACTGTCATCTGGACTCCTAACAAGCTCCTTTCGTATTCAGGCGGTGCTTTTGATTTTGTCGGCGGCACGGCCGGCGTGGACGGCACATTCTGCCTGGACCTCACCGATCTGGTGCCGACCACGGCAGGGAACACGCGTTACTACCTGGGGATGCGCGACAAGACGACGGGGGTCTTCTCCACGTTGAAGGACTTCACGCTGATCGACCTAGTGCATAACCAAGCCCTCTCGTGCGTCGCCGTTCCTGCGGTTGCGGATGCGTCCCAGGCGTACGTGAGCCTCGATTACGACATGGTCAACACCCCGATCGTCCCTGTAGCCCTGGCGACGGCGGCGCCGCTGGCCGGCACGGCCCCGCTGCCGGTGACGTTCGACGCCCGCACCTCGTACGACCCCGACGGGTCGGTCGCCGGGTACACGTGGGACTTCGGGGACGGCTCCACCGGATCGGGTTCGGGTCCCCAGCACACCTACGGCCAGAGCGGGACGTACACGGCGACGCTGACCGTGACAGACAACGCGGGCCTGCAGGACTCAACCACCCTGACGGTCACGGTCAACGCCGTTTCGGTGCCCCCCGTGGCCGTGGCCAGCGCCACGCCGACGTCCGGGACCGTTCCCCTGCCGGTGTCGTTCGGCGCGGCGTCCTCGCACGATCCCGACGGGTCCATCACCGCGTATGCATGGAACTTCGGGGATGGCACGAGCGGTTCAGGTGTGAGCGTGCAGCACACCTACGGCCAGAGCGGGACGTACACGGTGACACTGACCGTGACAGACAACACCGGCCTCCAGAATTCAACCACGCTGACGGTTACGGCCAATCCCGCTCCGGTGGTCACGATGGTCATCAATGCGCCGACCGGACTGAAGGCCAGTGTGAGGAGCCCAACCGTGACGCTGACCTGGACGGACAAGTCGAGCAACGAAACGGGCTTCCAGATCGAACGCGCGGTGAAATCCGCGAGCGGGGTCGGCACGTACGCCCTGGCGGGAACCGTCGGCGCGAATGTGAGGAAATTCATCGACACCGCCACCAGCGGCACCTACTGCTACCGCGTGCGCGCCGTCAACAGCACAGCCGGCGCGGCTTCGGCCTACTCCAGTGCGGTCACCGCGACGGTGCGCTAACCGCAAACGAATATGCGACAAGCGGCCCCCGGTTTTTCAGGCCGGGGGCCGCTCCGTATCTTACATCAACCTCTCGCAGCTCGCAGACGCATGCCGCGCGCCGTTCCCGCGGCGGGCCTTACGGCGTCGCCGTGATATTGTCGAACACGGCCGTGCACAGCGTGCCGCCCTTGTGGCTGGTCACCCCGAGCCCGATGTACGGCGCGGGGCCCATGCCGATGGTCTTCGTCCCCAGCGCCGTCCACGAC
>JAHFSX010000027.1 GCA_023269675.1 Verrucomicrobiota bacterium | reverse complement strand
CTCTTCCGCCCCTGCAAGCGAATCGTCTCGAAGGCGAAGAGGCCGGACGCGCACGGGTTCGCCAAGCGGTACGACAAACCCGCCACGCCGCTCGACAGGGCGGCCGCGTCGGAATGCGCGGCCCCCGCCGCGATCCGGCGTCTCACCGCGCTGCGCCAGAGGACCAACCCAATCATCCTCCTCGAGGATATCCGCCGCCGGCATGCCCTGATCCTTCGAAAGCAGGCCGGGGTCGCCAGACGCGAGGCGCAAGGGGAGCACACCCTTGTCCCGCGCCCTGCCCCGCCGGAATACCGCCGGGGCAGGGCGCGGGACAAGGCAGACCTCCACACCAAGGGGCACACCCCATCTCCGCCAGCCTCTCTCAGTGTCCAGCATTTGACGGATCGACCGTCCCCAAGAAAAACCTACGGTGTCTTTTCTATTTGACGGACTGCGTGCGGAGCCCTTGTCTGACGCCAGACATGTCCAATCGCCTCGGCCCTGTACCGATCTCTTGCCCATGCGTACCGAAAAACCCAAGAACCGAGCTGATTCCCGCTTTAGGAAACCGTATTTCCATACCATCGAACCGGTGCATAAACCCTCGGAACCGATACAAGCGGCCTCGTTCTAGGTACCTCAGCCACCGTGTCTGAAGTCACACAACCGACGTGTCTGTCAACAGACACTACCTGTATATCTGTCAAAGCACACGGTTGCCGTAACCGCGCAAAGCGAACACGGAATCAGGCAGGGGGACCCATGCACACGTTGCGAGTCGAAACGCACTTTCGAGCGCGTAAAATAAGAGTTGAGCTGTGCGTCATCCCAAAAAATCGCCTCTGGCGGTCACATTCGTCACGTCCGACACACGGACAAGTTATCCTGAATGTTGAGGAATTATCTTCTGCGGCCATGGTCCTAATAAGGTCATTTATTAACCTTTGATTTCCTTTGCCATAAAAAAGAATTAGTGTAATATCTTTACGATTCTCGGCAATTGTTTGAGGGGATATGGTTTTGACTCGAAAAGGACAAGTACACATATGAGCGTTTTACGGTATCTGAACCGACAAAATCTGGCGATTTTGAGAAAAGGTTTCTTTCATCCCGGTTTTTGTCCTGTTTGCGAGAAACCCACTTTCTTTTTTCGACCTTTCCCCTACTCATATCTGATGCGCGAGTACTACCGTTGCGTCTGGTGCCGGGCCACACCCCGCTACCGCGCTTTCAATCTTGTACTTCAGGACCGTTTCCCCGACTGGCGTAACCTCGTGATCCACGAATCGTCGCCCGGCGGGGCTATGTCCGAAAAGTTAGCCAACCTCTGCCCCGCCTACATCGCCTCAGATTACCACTCCGACCAGCCCCTCGGCGCGCCCTGCGGCCGCACGCGTAATGAAGACCTCCAACACATGACTTTCCCCGACGCCTCCTTCGATCTAGTCGTCACCATGGATGTCTTTGAACACCTCCCGTTTCCGGAACAGGCCTTCCGTGAAATTGCACGTACCCTGAAACCGGGCGGCGCTCATATCTTCACCGTGCCGTGCGATTTCAGCGCTGATACCCTCATCCGGGCATCGGTCACTCCGACAGGCGAACTGATTCACCATCTGCCCGCTGTCTACCACGGAAACCCGATCGACCAAAAAGGATCGCTGGTATTCCGCGATTGGGGCCGTGACCTTCCGTCCGTCATACGATCCACGAGCGGCATGGAAACCGAGATCGTACGACTCTGCGACTTCTGGCGCGGTATCGAGCCTGTCTTCAACGAAATCTACATCTCTCGTAAAGTCTGACACACTGCTATGGCCTTTTATTATGATACAAGGTATCCCTTTTATTAGAGCGGGACTTAAACGAGGAGGTTCACGCAAGACCGTAATGTCGTTTATATAAATGAAACACGAGTATTTTGATTGTGTTTTATTGTATTTTAGTTGATTTCGATAATGATCATTTGTATATTACCGATTGTTATTTCTATTTCAAGAAGAGCGCAGCTTGTTATGTTTCTAACCATAGAAACGCTTTGGGGAGATTTTTATAATGAAAGAAAGACCTAATCGCATGCACGCATGTATGTCACGCGTATCAGCATTACCAGTCCACTTGAGCCTGCTATGTGCATCATTTTGCTTCAACCCTATGGCGAACTTGCAGGCGTCTACCGTGACGAACGGCCTTTATGCGTGCTATCCGCTGAACGGAAATGCCACGGACACTAGCGGAGAAGGTCTACATGGCACGATGTCAACCACCGTTACTCCCTCCGCAGACCGTTTTGGGAAAGCGGATATGGCGCTGCGTTTCAACGGCACCTCGACGTACGTGCGAGTTGCCGACTTCGCGCCCAACCGAAGCGCTTTCGCGGCCTGCGTGTGGGCGAAGCCCGACTTGAAGGGCCCTCTCTTGGTGCCGCAGGACCTGATCTCCAAGCACGGCAATCCGCTGGACACACAACTTCTGGTCCGACGCGACCGGAATGGCAAATATGGCGTAGAATGGACGATCGGAAACGTTTCCTTTGACTTAGATTCACCCAATGTGGGGGCCATCGAACCTTCCTACACGAACTGGGATTTCATCGTCGTTCAATATACGGGATCGAAGCTCCAATTCTACGTCAACAATCAACTGGTGCGGGAGATAGACGCTATCGGACAAATCGCCGGATGCACACACACCCTTACGTTTGGAGCTTATGCGTCAAATCCAGTGTCCGAAAGTTTTGTCGGATTACTGGACGATATCCGCTTCTACAACCGTTCTCTGAGTCCAAGCGAGATTAGCGAACTGTATAACGACAATCCCGCTCGGCTCTCATCGCTTACTGTAGCCGGAGCGCATGGCACCGCTGAACCGGGCAACGGAGTGCACTCAATTACTACCGGTACAACTGTCTTCGCCAGTGTGTCTTCTCCTGTCACTGAAGGTGCAACTCGCTACATTTGCACCGGAGGGACTGTGCAGGACAACGAATACATGCAGGTCAGCCTGACGAACGTCACAATGACGCTGACCAACAATGCGACGCTCACCTGGAACTGGCAAACGCAATACCACTTGAGCGCCGGAGTGTTGGGCAACGGCACGATCACCCTCGTTGAACCGTGGCAAAATGAAGGAACCACCGTTGAACTGACCGCCACCGCTGCAACCGGCTGGTTCTTCTCTGGCTGGACGGGCGACACGAACGGTTGCGCGATGAGCGGCAGTTCGATCACCGTGCCGATGACAGGAGCCCTGAGCATTCAGGCGGTCTTCTCGTCAAACTTTCCGCCGTCTTTGGCTGATGGACTCCTTGCGTATTACCCGTTGAACGGCAGCGCAACCGATACGAGCGGAGGAAAGGCGCATGGCACGATGACGCCCGGCGTAACACCCGCCGTCGACCGCTTCGGCCAGGCGGATATGGCATTGCGTTTCAGCGGCTCAACCTCGTATGTGCGTGTGGCAAGCTTCCAACAGAGCAGGGGCACCTTCGCGGCCTGCGTGTGGGCGAAGCCCGACTTGAAGGGCCCTCTCTTGGCGCCGCAGGACCTGATCTCCAAGCACGGCAATCCGCTGGACACACAACTTCTGGTCCGACGCGACCTGAACGGCAAGTACGGTGTAGAGTGGAGCATCGGAAACGTTTCATTTGACCTGGACTCACCCAATGAAGGGTCCATCGAACCGTCCTACACGAAGTGGGATTTCATCGTCGTTCAATACACGGGATCGAAACTGCAGTTCTACGTGAACAACCAACTGATGCGTGAGAACGACGCGAGTGGATTGATCGCCGTGTGCCCACATACCCTTACATTCGGCGCTTACGCGTCAAATCCTGAGATAGAAAAGTTTGTAGGACTCATGGATGACATCCGGTTCTACAATCGGGCGCTAAGTCCGTCTGAAATCAGCGATCTATACGACGGCTATACGAAGACGCTCACCGTGCGAGGGGCGGAAGGACCCGCGGTCCCCAGCAATGGGGTACATGTCTATGTGAATGGAATGAGTATTGACTCTAGCGTCGCTTCTCCCGTAACACAAGAGAACATGCGCCGCCTCTGCACCGGCGCGACCGTGGAAGGCAACGCCTGCACGCAAGCCGGCGCGACGAACGTCACGCTGACGCTCACCAACAACGCGACGCTGACTTGGAACTGGCAGACGCAGTACCGGCTCACGACGCAGACGGAGGGCGAGGGCGCTGTTTCCGCCGCGGACGGGTGGCAAAATGAAGGGGCTCGCGTGGCCCTGACAGCAACAGCAGGTCCAGGCTGGTTCTTTGCGGGATGGGAAGGCGATGCCGGGGATTGCGTTCTGCAAGGCCAAACGATCACGGTGCCGATGACGCGAGCGCGTTCGATCCAAGCCCTGTTTATAAAAGTCATCAACATGACTTTCGCTGAGTTTGCCGCCCAACCTGGGAATCTGGCGCTTAAATACAAACAGCTTTCCGGTCTCTGGAGATACTCGAACGAGCTCGGCGGTCTGACCTGCGACTCCCCCGCCAATAAATCTGGAGCCGCGTTCCAGATTTCAGTAAACGGCCCAGGACTCGTATCGTTTGAGGCGGAGCTCTCGGGAGCGGATGGGACCAACGCGATCCTCTGCATGGCCGGAAGTCAGACGCATGACCTGACCTTCACCCGCACCGCGCAGAACGTCTCGCTCGCCATACCCGCCGGTCCTCAACGTATCCAATGGTTAGTCCAGCGCGGCGCGAAGTCGCCCGAAGTCACGGGGATCATCCGTAACATCCGGTGGACGCCGCTCGCGGAAGCGTCAGAACCTGTACCGGCAAACGGACAGACGATCTTAAGGCGGAATTTCGCGGGACTCGCCTGGAGCGGAGAGTGTGATTACTACAAGGCCTATGCGGGGTTGACGCCCTCGGCCATGAAACCCGTCGGAACCGGCGTTTTCGTGAATGTGCCCATCCCGGCCGCGGCGCTGGAGGCTCTGACCGCTGAAGCCTTTGGCAACCCGATCTATTGGCGGATCGACGCCGTGCGGTGTGACACGTTCGGCGTCGAAGCGGTCAAGCGCGGATCGGTATGGAAAGTCGCGGTATTGCCGCAGGGCGTTCCCGAATTCGAAGCCGGTCGGTTTGCCAATGCGGAACTGACGGTCGGCGTGCAATGCGATGTGGGCCCGCTTGTGGTGGACCGCGGACTTGAAGGCCAGATGGCATGCCGGGTCGACACCGGTGCACTCCCTCCCGGCTTGCGCCTGTCCGTACAGAGCGGAGCCGTCGGCGTGTCCGGCGTGCCGACGCGCGCGGGTCACTATCAGGCGATGTTGCAACTCACACTCCGCAGCAACACGAAGACGGTCAGGGGCACATCGCTTCTTCTGGACATCGTCGTCACAGCCCTTGAAAACGCGGCCGGCGACTTCGACGGCTGGGCCGACGGCAGCATCTACGGCGAGGGCTCAGCGAGACTCTCGGTTACCCCCCTGGGCCACATCACCGGCAAACTGTCCATGCGGGGCACTAATTACACGTTTAAAGCGTCCAACTTCAACGCGATGACAAACGGATGCTGCACCGTTAAGACCGTTGCGAGCCATGGCGCCAAGACCGCCATACCGATACAGTTCAGCATCGACAAGAGCGGGGCGGTGACGGCAGGCTTCGTTGACGAACCCGAGGCTGAACTGGTGTTTGTCCGCAACAGCTGGAAAGCCTCCGGCAGGGCAGAGGTGTTGAATCAGGTTGCGGGCGTTTACCCGGTTGAGGTGCCGGAAATCACATCCACGCGATCGGTGTCCTCCGGCGGAGGCTTGGTGACGCTCGCGGTCTCATCGGACGGCGCTGTCCGACTTACGGGAATGCTGCCGGGTGGCACCCCGGTTCTGTCCTCAGGTACACTGCTGCTCGTCCAACGCCGTGAAACGCCGCCTGACCGTTTTGTGGTTGTGGTCTACGGGACGTTCCCCGGCACGAGAAGTTTGTACCGCAGCATCTTCGGGGTGTTTGAAATCATTGTCGGCGCGAACGCCGGCGAACGGAACCTCCTGACGGAAGTCATCCCCTTGCGCGTATGGTGAGTCGCCTGCTCAGACAACGCATCGGCTGAAGCGCGTCTGCGCTTCAGCCGGCGTGTGCCACACCTAGACAAGAAATCGCTGGCCCGTCATGACGGATTGGCCTTCTGCCAGCCGTCCCGCGCGACCGGCGCCTGCCTGAGGCCCTGCGGGAACGGGGCCGCGCCCGGCGGGCGCAGACCGCCACACCGGACACCACCCGCAAGCACGCAAACCTCTCAACAAACCAGCCGCGAAGGCTGCAAAACAGAAACACGTTGGGGGTCATGATTATGACGCAACAGCCGGCGGAGCCCTCAGATCATTTGGGGGTCATTTCTAATTGACGCAACGGGCGCCCATGTCTGACGCCAGACATGTCCAATCGCCTCGGCCCTATACCGATCTCTTGCCCATTCGTACCGGAAAACGCCACCTCTGAACTGGTTCATGCCTCTTAGAACCGAGTACTGGCCTCCATTTTTCCGTACCCAACTCCCAGAAACCGGTACAGGTACGTTGATTTGCAGTGCGGATGCTGCCGTGTCTGACGCCGCACACCCGACATGTCTGTCAACAGACACAGCGCCCGTGTCTGACGCCGCACATGGTCAAGCACCTAGATACCGGTACAGAACCCCGAGGTTCCCTTACCCAGCCCGTGTCTGACGCCAGACACTGGGTGTTGGATAGCTTTAGAGATTAAATCCCTCTTTACCTGCGCGCATAGTCTCGCCCATGAAATACAGAACCGGGCGTCTGATCAAGCGGAACAACCCCTGACCGTGTTGCCATCGGGACGAGCTCAAGGGGTGGCCTGTGGCTCGTCTATATAGGCCATACCTCACCGTTTGGGGTCTCTTCCGGTCCAAATTTGTCTTTGATCTTAGGCCGACCCCGACAGGAAAATATCCTCGAAACCGCCCAGCCGATCCTGCCGGAACTGCCGAATCCCGGTCAGGTGAGCGCTGACGTTCCACTTCCTCGTCCGCTTTCGTCAATCAATATGAGCAACTCGGCAACTGCCTTTCCAGACATGCCGTTGATTGGAATCTTGATCGTCTCTCCATCTGCCATCTCAAGTCTAATATCCCAAAACGATCTGCCGATATGGCCCCGCATCAAGTCCCACGGTATCTCTATTGTAGGCTGATTTGAAAATTGCCGGCCATAAACTGTTAGCCCTTTGTCATCAGCTGTAACGTAGGGCTTGTTCCAGCGGATTAGCCCGGAAATAAGCCAGTAGCTTCCCCCGAGACCCAAAATTGCGTATCTGGCGATGTCCGTGGAGGGGTCGAATCTACCGTACACCGCACCCACCAAGAGAGTGCTCAGTACTACTAGTGCGAGCGGCACCGTAAGAAATGGAATTTGGCTTTTGAAGTTCATTTATTGTGTGAGCGATGCCCTTCCTCGGGCGGTGCATCAGCGACGTACCGAGGAAGGGCATCGGTGTTATTTGTTCCCGTCCGACCACTCCACTTCTCGGATTTCAGGGTCTGCAGCGATGATCTTCTCCATGGCCGCCACAAGGCGCCCGAGTTGCTCGGTCGCGTCGATCTTCTTGAACAACTTTTTGATGGTCGGCGTGGCCGGTTCTGTGAAACACAGAAACTCGTCGTCATCGCCGCACTGGTGCCCGCAACAGATGGCCAACCGAAAACCGTCATTCTTGATCGGGATATACCACCCCCAATCTTCCGGGATGATCTCCTCTGTCTCGATTCCCGTTCCCTTCAGCTTTTCGACGAAGTGCTCGGCCAGACGCTTGCCCCACAGTCCTGGGTTTATCTGTTCCTGCTCGCCGTCATATGGCGGGAACTTGTGTGACCTGAATGTGACTTGTGTATTCATCATTTTGCCTCACCAAACATTGCCATCCGTACACGGCATACCGTTGCATGAAAGGGCTGGTTAGCGTGCTCTTCGTATCAAGACATCAGTGGTTTTGTCACACTTGGGACAGACAAAGGTAGATCTGCAATTCCAAGGTGCCTCTGGGCAAGAGGTCCCAATTGTTTGTGGCGACACAAAACCGCAAAAGTCACACTTCTTTTGATAATGTATCGACTTACCGTCGAATCTGGTGACGACAACTCCCTTTGTGGTCACATCATTAATCTCTATTTGCGTCTGTTTTGCAGTCATCTTGGGGATGTCGGACGTGGTTTTACACCCACATGCAAGAAGGGATAGAGCTATGGCTAAGCACCATGTGTGTACGTTCATCTTTTTCCTTTCACTATCCTGACTCCAGCATTCCGTTTTCCGATGCCGCCGCCAACAGACGGCGAGCTTGTCAGTCGTACCGATCGGCGACTTGTTGACAGCCCTACTCCTTGTCTGTCGGCTCAACGATAGTGCCATCCATCAGAATGATGACGCTGAGGTAGGAGTTCGCCTTGATTCCATCCACATCCACGGTCCCGTTCACTGAGACCGAGTAATACCATCTGTTCTTTAGGTCCGAGTCCCATATCTTTCCGAGGCTGATTGAGGCGACGGCCCATTCCGTAAACTTTGCGTTTCGTTTCTTGATCCACTCCATCGCCTTAGCCACAGCCTTCTCGACGGGCAGCGGCAAGGGACCATCGACCTTCCATTCGGGAATGTTCGTGAGCGCTTCTTGAGTAATGAACCAATACGTTGACTTATTGTCGGCGTCAATGTGCTCGGTTATCCTGACGCGTCCGCCCGCATTTGCAACGGCTGCAAACCCAACCATCAACCCGAAAACCGCCAAACGAAGTGTCATCATTTTATACTCCTCATCTTGCCAACACCTTGTGGAGGGACAGTCGTAATATACGGGCACTACCGGTTTACGCTTTCCAACCCTGCCGCATTAAGCCTTGATTCGATTCCTTACGTTCAGGCCTCAGACACCCGCATTAACGTTGGCTGGCTCTGGCTCGGTCTTGACAATCACGATCTCCAACTTTATGCCACCGCATATCCTCAACGTGAGGTTACAGACGATTGCAGTAACGATCCCCGTAAGAAAACCCAGAAGTGGAACAACGACTATCAGATAAACGAGCGCAATGGACGGCGAGGGCTGAATCCTGATGAACGGAGAGTAGATCTCTATGCCGCAATCCTTTCCCCAAAATTGATAGACGCAAAGGGGGATGAAATAGACTGCAAACCAAAGGGCAGCAAATAGCCATGCCGTGGATAAGACCCCAACTCTTTTTAGCACAGCTTGTCCCATTTCAAATCGGCTCCTTTTGTTCAGTGGCGGCAGCGCTTTCTCGCGCTATGAGCAGCACCCGCCGCAACAATCACTCTTCAAACTTAATTTTAACGATACCACATTGCCCGACACCCCCTCAAGCCATCTCCCCTAAGACTCACCCACGTTCGATCGCTCAGCGAGGTACAGTTACGGGTGAAACCGGTGCGGAATCAGTTGTTACTGTGCGCGTCTTCGGCCTTGGCGGGGGGCGGAGCCCTCTCCGCCTTCGGCCTCGACGCTTGCCCATAGGGGGTGGTGTAGTTCGCAACCGCGTCAGGAAGTCACAGAGATGCTGGATGCCCCTGCTCCTAGACCCCCTCCTGAGCCTATGCCACGAAAAGCCCCCCCACTACAGTAAGAAGGCCTTCTTATTGTAGACAGGGGGGTTTTAGTGTCACACCGTCTGTGCCACATGGACGCGATTGCGAATCCACATCCCCAGAGGAAGCGTCAAGGCCTGAGGCGGAGTGGGCACAAGCCCCGACGCCAAGGCCGAAGACGCGACCACATAGCCCCTAGACCTTGCGCCGTACCCGCTTCGGCTTCGGCTTGGGCTCGACCCCCAGCACCTGCTTCAGAACCTCTGCCGGCAGCGCGGGCGTGCCCTTGCGCCTCAGCAAGCGGTTAGTGGACCCCCTCCTCAAAGAAGTCGCCGAGGACAGCCATGATCGCGGACTTGTACCGGCTTCAAACACATCTGTACAGGAAACAGGGCCAAGGGACTGGCTTCTGTGCCTAGAACCAAGTCCCGAAGACCTAGAAACAGGTGCAGAACCACATGGTTTCGGTACCGGGGCCTGTGTCTGACGCCAGACACCCCACGCCTGAGGTCGTTCATGAGAAAGCGAGACCCGTATTACAACCTAGCCCTTGGACGGTCTCGGTAGCGGTCGGCCAACACCCGCAAGGGCGCTAGGCGGTTCAGCAAGAACGGCAAAGTATGCGCAGCGCTGCCTGACGACTGGTCCACCATGGAAGCGGCCAGGCCCAACGGCATACGCGAAACGGGCTACGCCCCTTCGCCTCAGCCGCAGCGCGCACGCGCACAGGCCTCGTACCGTATTCTCACTCAACGATACCGAAAACTGTCCCCAGTGAACCGATTCTTTGCCCCCGGGCACAGAACCCGAGCCCTCGATTCCAGTACAAATAGCCCTTGGAACCGGTACAGATCCCGCGGGTTTCAGTACCGGCGCCACTGTTTTTAAGTGCCGTGAAGAGCGGCTCAACAGTGCGATCGGTTACATAGCCACGCATTCTTGGTTCTTTGCCGCCCACCGTTGACGGTGGAAACCAAAAGCCGTATGATGAGGCCGTTTTCTGGCTGACAGCAAAAACCGCGTGGGTGAGCGGGAGCGGGTATGCCTGCCCAGAGAACAACGGAGGGTCGGATGTGCACGGTGAACTCGCCATCTATTTCGTGCGGGCTGACGCCGCCGAACCGACCACGGACGAACACGCACGCGTCCTCGCCTTGGCCACCAAGCACGCCGTCGCCGCCTATTACGTGCCCGTCACGTTCTCGCCCCAACCCCGTTGCTCCGTCATGCTTCCTCTTGGATAACAGTAGCGAAAGAATGAATAATGAAACAGTCCGCGGTCATTTTAGCCAGCATACTCCTCTCAGTCGGAATCTCCGTCCGCGCCGAAGAGCGGACCTGGACAAGCAGTGGAGGCGCCACCCTCAAAGCTGAGCTTGTCGAAGTCAAGGGGAGCACGGTGGTCCTGCGGTCCGGCTCCAAACAGATCACCGCAGAAATTAAGAAGCTTTCGCCTGCGGACCGCGAGTACCTCCAGCAAGTACAGCAGGCCAAAGAGGCGGAACAGGCGAAGCAAGCCATGGAAAAACTGTCCGGCCTGCTGGGCTTGAGGCAAGAGGTCCCCATCACCGAGCGCCGCTGGAGCAAGTGGCAAGACTATTACTTCAAATCGCATTTCGGCAAAGCCATGCTCGACTTCTTCAACACCGAGCGCAGCATCACCGATGTGGTGAAGCGCGGCCTCTTCGTCTCGGCGGAGCAAGCGGTGCGGCCGCCCGACTATGCGCCCAGCATGACGGTTTATTGTCCCCCGACGTACGACGGCAAAACGAAGCTGGGCGTCTATATCCACATCCAGCCGACCGATTCGGCCATGAACCCTTCGGAAGGGTACAAGAGAATCATGGATGAGCATCGCCTCGTTTTCGCTTCACCGAATGCCGCCGGCAACGATCAGGCCGACATGCGGCGCATGGCCTTGGCGCTTGACACGCTGGCCCAGCTGCGAAAAGATTATCCGCTTGACGAAACCCGGATCTATGTCGGGGGGCTCAGCGGCGGCGGAGCGGAATCGGTGTTCATCACGCTGAGTTACCCCGACGACTTCAGAGGGGCGCTCGACGCCGTTCGGGGCTTCGATCCGTTCTCCGACATGTGCCTCCCCTTCGCCAAGCCGGCAGACATCCGAAAATCCGCCAAGTATGGCCAACCGCTTGCGCTCATCACCGGTGCAGGAGACATGAATTACGAGTATATCAAGAAAGATGTGCCCAACTTAAAGAAGAGCGGCTTCACGGCCAAGCTGTTTGACGTCCCGGGCATGAAGCACGAAGCAGCCCCGCCTGCTGCACTTGAAGAGGCCTTGCTGTGGGCCGACGCCAACAACCCGAGGTTCAAGCCAGAGCCGTGACCTCTCCGTGCGGATACGGGAGTTTCAGGCAGATCAGGAAGAATAAGGGTTTTATTAGGTGGATCATTAGACGGAGCATAGGCGGGAATGGCTTCGCTGTGTTTCTGGGCCTGCCTCTTCATGTCCATCACCTCCGCGTAGGTCGGGGGCCGCTCCTGGCATGGCGGACATGGCGCCCGGGACACCATTCCGCAATCTTTTTCCAGCTTTCCCTTCGTGGATAAAGTTTTGAAAGTGCCGCTATTGCCGCCATGACCGCCATGGTCCCGGGTTCCGGCGCCACCCCCGATTGACGTGTCTGTCAACGCACACGGCGCGGCGAACCCCGTTTCATTGCGGGCGGTCACCGGTGCCCCTTGAACGTGGTTGCGAACCCACCCCTACCTCGCCCCCGCAAGCGACAGGCACACGCGACACGGGCTACGCCCCCACGCCAAGGCCACACTGCGCACAGGCTCCGTACCGGATTAAAGCCAATCGGTACCGGAAACTGCCTCACGTGAACCGATTCTCTGTCCTTGGCACGGGTCCCGAGCCCTTGATTCCAGTACACGCGCCCTTGGAACCGGTACAGAACCCATGGTTTTCAGTACCGAGGCCCCGTGTCTGGCGCCAGACACAGGGGTTGAGATCACTTCTGCGCATCCATGGCCTGCGCTTCACGCTCTGTGCAATACCCGGACCCCATGAGACAATGAAGTGCCCGACGTGGGTCATGGCGTGCAGCGTGAACATACCAAACAGTCGTTCTGGTTTCACAGTGGTGCCAGGTGGTGTCGTCTCCGCGAGGTACGCAACGAAGTCGTTGCTGTCGGTCTTCGTTCTGATTTCCAATGTCTCCTTCACCGGATGTCGAGGCGAACCGGACGTTGACCCGCCGCGCGTCAACGGTATGGTTTCGAATATGGTTCGGCTTCCTATATTTTAACCTCTGTTTTCCCTGTAGCGGATAAGAGTTCGAGATCGTGCTCACTCGTCACCTCAAGGCGAGCAATAATCTGGTTCAGATCGTTGATCTCGCAACTGGATTCTGGACTATTTGCCAACAATGAATTCCGATTCCCTTTCAGCACCGACAGACAACCGGAGGTCGCCTGTTTGAAAGTATACCATGCGGGATCATTGGAGAACCGGATGACGGCCGAATAATAATACTCTGGGCCATTATGTTGAGTCCGTTGTCCAGGATCATATACGACACGGCCTTGGATCACTTCGCACTTGTAGTACAATTTGTTGTTACACATTCGCTACTCCTCTTTGGTCGTACATCAACTGTCACGCAACGCATAAAGCAAGGTGGCGACTCCGTGCTGTTCAGATTGCTTCCAACAACCGCGAGATTGCTTTGGCAGCCGTGTTCGCCGAAATCAGGCCTTCTTGGGCAGTGGCTATTATGACCAGTTTGGGCTGAGATGCACCGTATGCCTGTACTTGGACCGTCACATCCGCCCGGTTCATGTTGAAAGTGCCACTGCCCATCTTCCCCTCGATTCGCCCGAATTTCTCTTGCACACTCTGAACTGTTCCTACCTTCTTGGATGCAGCAAGAACGAGGGGAAGAGCCTCCGCGAAGGGCATTTATACCATCAACTCCTCAGTGTGCTGATTCGTTCGTGTCAGTGCCATTGCATTCTCCTTTTCGTTTTGTCGAACGTCGAGAATCATCCCTTGCACTCAATGGGATGTATTCCCTTGTTCGCCGTCTTGTTGCTCTTTCATTACCCTTGTTGGATCGCCTTTTCATAGCGCGCTATATCTGTTTAAGTTTTGCAGATAACGCCTTGTGAAGTGATTCAAACTTTTCTATCTTTGACTTGTTCATTTTGATTGTCCCGTCAGTAAATATAGCGCAACCTCCATCTACGCCAATGCTTACTGATTTTACCATTGGGGATCTACTTGCATCAGCTTCAACGAATTCAACCATAAGTTTACGAACATTGTCGTCAGGAATTGAATCAAGCTTATGACCTGAAAGACTTATGACCTCTTCAAAAGTGACCACATTTGTAAGTGCTTCGATAGCAGGATCAAGATCGCCAAATAGCGTCTCCAACAATTTGCGATACTCAGAATTGCGATCATCTAATAAGAATCGCATCGCCACTAAGTGACGCTTAGATTTGTCGGAAAAGCCAGCCTTACCTGCCAATTGAGTCCTTATTGCAGTCACCTGTGCGAGTACTTCTTGCATTTCACGCCTAATCGGCTGCGCTGCTGAACCTAATCTTTCGCCCACAAAGTTTGCAATTTGAAGTTTCAATTTTCTTTTTGCATCAGAGACTGAAATAATTGGAATAACCCCGTTATATGCTGAAGCACGGGTGACTTCATTCAACAGTGCGAACGTTTTTCTTGCATGATCCATTCCTTTAAACAAATCCCACGTGTTTGAGGTTGGATCTGCATCATGGACTTCCTTATAGTTTATGATTTGCGGTTCTACAAAGGTGATCAAAGGCAGTCCTTCTTCAATTGCCGTCAATAATTCCTTGTGAGTTACACTTAGCCCATCTTTTCCTGGTTCGCCGTAGCGTCTCCCAATGATTAACACAACAAGGTGACAATCCTTAATGCTTCTGTAACAGGACTCGGCAGCCGTTGTCGGGACAAGATATCCGACTTCGGCGTAGTCGCTCATCACAGGATGATAAGACAGCTCTTCAATCGTTTCACGAAGTCCATCCCGAAGGTAATGAAGGTCACTAATCGTTGAGCTGATGAAGATGTTTGGGATCATTTTTTTAGCTTACCTTTCACTAAATCGAACGTCGACCAAATTGATGTGACTGTACCGTGTTAAACGCAATTGGGAAAGCCTAAGTTGCGTCCTTTTTGTGGGAACCGATCTCGACGGCCCTGCCGCGCCGCCCAGCGCTCAGGTTATCCGGTCGGTCGAAAATGCTAATGAGGATCAAAAATGGCAGGCGCTATAGCATCACAGCAGATTCAAACCATCCTCGGTCACGTTGGCACTCAGCAGGCCACAATGGGTTACAGAGGCTTAGCTGGGTTGACATGCATCACAGACATGCCTCAAATAACACTCAATCCCACTTCAAGCCCGTTTCAGTTTTCATGCAGTTACGCGTCTTTCCGACTCCTAAATCCTCACTCGCTTCCTGCGAATGTGCCAAACTTTCCGCTTACGGGTTGGAACCAAAACTATGGACTGAGAGCTGCTTACCACTGACACCTCGCGTTTCGCATCGCAGAAGAGATCATTGGTTACTGTGCGCGTCTGCGGCCTTGGCGGGGGGCGGAGCCCACTCCGCCTTCGGCCTTGACGCTTAGCCTATGAGAATGAGTGGTTCGTTCGCAACCGCGTCCAAGAGTCACAGAGATGCTGGATGCCCCTGCTCCTAGACCCCCTCCTGAGCCTATGCCACGAAAAGCCCCCCCACTACAGTAAGAAGGCCTTCTTATTGTAGACAGGGGGGTTTTAGTGTCACACCGTCTGTGCCACATGGACGCGGTTGCGAATCCATCCCACCACCCCCAAAGCCCAACGGCATACGCGACACGGGCTACGCCCTCCGCGGAGGCCGCAACGCGCACACGTAACCCCCTGACCCCGGCAGGGCATCGAGTTGGGCGCACGCTACTGCGTCACATCGGCCCGCGTGAGCCAGCGAAAGCGCGAGATCGGCGGCAGGATGCGGTCTTTGCTTGGCGATACCGTGCTCGCGGACTGCGTGCGGGAAACCGCTTGGGAAGGCGGCATGCGGGCGTACCGCGAGAAGCGGGCGTGCAGGTATGGGTGAGGCAGTATGGCCCGTTCCCGGTTATTGTGCCTTCAGCTGTTTCATTTCGATCCGATTGCTCGCTTCGCGACGCGCCAAATCCACGCCATGACGAATGCGACCCCCAGCCGGTAGAAACAGATCGACAGGAGCGCGAACGCAATCCAGAAAAGGAGTTCGTTCAACTGGGGATACGCGATGGGCCAGACAACCATCTCGTTTAGGCCCTTATCCACTGCCTCGTCGGAGCAGTGACGCGCGAACAGTCTCGGGTGCCTTGAAGTGAGCGCGCGTGCCGCATCGCGACCCAGCACTGCTGCCCGTCGGAGGGTGTGAAGCGGAACCCCGACGCATGCGCTAAGAACAACGACCGCTCCTATCATCACAACGGTGGAACTATATTCCAGCCCCCCGGTGTCGGTGATGGCCCGAAAGAATGCCTTCGCATCGAACTGCAGAACAGTCTCGAACAGATCGGCTGTCAGGAACGCCCAGAGGGTTGATGTACTGGAGTGGAGATAGAGGTTCTGTAGACGGGACAACCAGAAGACCAGGAATACGCACCCGCAGGCGAAGACCACCTCCTCAACGACTCGTCCGAGGTGCTGAAACCCACGACGTGGGTCGGTCGATTGTACGTCGGGTACAAGAATAGGAGGCGTCGTAGCGTCGGTAAGTTGACGCACAACGTCGGCAAAGACAACTAGGTATACGAGGAAGACAAGAAGCGTAGCGGCGTAGACGCCTTGTGTTGAGTATGCCACGAACGTGAACACGACATTTAGCATTCGGACACAGATGCCCTGACCCAGCTTGGCAACGGCCCAGTCTACCTCCTGCTCGGGACTCGGCGAGCCGAATAGGAGAGGCATTACAGAGCAGAGAACCCATTCGATGAGACTGGCAGCCAAAGCCAAGCACGCAAGAACTGTGGCGATCTGACTGCTCTTTCCGAGCATCCTCCTGTATCGGCGCTCAATAGTGTTCGCAGCGTCAGTTGCCGGGTTTCCGTCATGATCGACTAGCATTTGCGCCAACGACGAAAAGGCCCGATCGGTTGCACGGATGGCTCCCATCGCGAAGTAGACGAACAAAGGGAACACCAATGTGAACGCGATCGACCAATTTGGTGCTGCTGCATAGCCCACCTGCCGCGCGCCGCCCGCTGGTGTGAGTGTCACAGACGCGATGCCGAGGAGAATCGAGGCACCAACCAGAATGGCTCCGAGTATGACGCCGCCGAGCAACACGACTTGGGGTGACGTCTTCCTGATGTGCTCAAACAAGTCGCGTTTAGCCATTATTCGCTACCTCCGTCCGCGTGTTGGTCGGCCAAATGAACATAATGAGCCCACTCCCTCACTCTGCGGCGAACTTCATTATCGTTCACGCCCAGCGTCGAGTCTGTGGGTTTCGAGCGGGGCGAGAATACCCACCAGACTCTGGTTGGGAGTCCTCGGTCTTATGGACACGGCTGTTACTCCGTGAAGTGCAATCCTATTCCCTGGCGCCCTGTTGCCACAGAATGAGTACGACATTTGTATGGTGTAACCTCTCTGCCATGTTTAGAGGTGATGGGGTCGTTTGTACCAGTTTCATGCCCATCTGTACCAGAAACGGGGCCAAGGGACCGGTTCCAGTGCCTGTGATCACGTCCCCAGTGCTCCGAAATCAGTACAGAACCAAGTGGTTTCGGCACCGAGGCCTGAGTCTGACGCCAGACACTGATAGATATGTGGTACCGCATACGATGACGCACCTACTATCCTCACCTATGCTTCAATTCGTGACATGCAGCGCGGCGTCCACTTCGTTCTTGCACCAGCCTTAACAGGCTCTGCGACGCCGGATACTTCCCCCATCAGACTCGAGTCTGGCGAATCGCAGAAAAGCATGTCCCCGATATGCTGTCCGAGCCGGCGATAGCTTTCCCACTGAGCCTCATCAAAGTACTGATCAATAGTCGATTGCTGCGGAAAGTCGGGGTTGTCGAACTGGTATTGGAGAACATCACACGGCTCGTCACCTGTTAGCGTCGGCTTGATGAACAGGATAACGGAGCCGGCCTTCCCACCGTTCGGACCGTCCGCATAGTCCACCCATGCAAGCGTCGCATGCCTAGTGGCACGAACCGGCACCCCGTCCGACCGATCCCCCTTCGGCACCGCCTTCAACTCGTCCAGTGTTCCGATCGACTGCTGTAAATCACGGCGAACGTACTGGTCAATCTCCTCGGTGGTGAAGAAACGAATGTCGGCATTGAAGTCGATTCTAGCCTTGCGTACAAGACCGGCTAAGTTCTCGAATGAACTGTCAGAATCCTGTCCGTTATCACAAACAATAATGAACGGCACACGGCGCCGGATCAGTTCGTAACATCCAGTGTTTTCAAAGTGGCCGCCGTCGGAGAGATACCAGCGTTTACGACCTGGACCACCGAAACGACCCAATAACTCGTCGAACAGAGACATCTGTACGGGGAACAGGAAAAAAAGCCCGTCCGCAATTAGTCCGCATAGTCCGGTCTTGGTCCGCTCAACGCGCCTGCGGGGCGATACTCCGCTGTTCCACCAATACCCGAGCCTGAGGTTCGTTAGACCAAACAGCAAGCTCTTGCCTAGGCTGGTTTGTGATCCCATCCCCGTGGTAAAGGCTGCGCCAGAGACCGCAAGCCACTGACGCAGTGACAGGGATTCGGGGGTAACATTATTTGGAGCCTCCCCTTGATTTTTAGCACTTCTCTTACTTTCGACAAATATGTGAAAAGCGCCCTTTGTGTAGCCTACTGGCTGAAGACACCGGGGCTCTTCGGATGTTTTTGCCTCCATCCACACCGCATTGTCATGTGTGCCGACTGTGACGCCACACGGCCCTACGACCATGCCAAGACCCTTGCGGTCGCGGTACTCCAGTCGGGTCCTACCGCTGACGGTCTCGTTCAATGTCATGTTGATCAGATGCAATGGTCCGCCGTGTTCATGTGGGCGATAATCACGTAGGGGCACATCGTCACAATCGACAATCCATCCACCACGCTGGTCTCGCCATCGATTCGGATTCGAGGCACCCAGATAGGCTTCAGCGAGCCTGGACGCATATATAGCATGATGGGACGACAGGTTCAGGAAAACGAGGGTCTGCCCAAAAACAAAGCACAATAGCACAGCGACGGCGGAGGCCCAGCACACAAAGAGAAAATCAACCGCCGGTGAACGAAGCTTTGACTTTATTTTCAGCGGCAGGTCATCCACCCGGATGTGCCGTTCTTCGCTCAAGGAGACCGCAGACCGCAGTGCGAACTGGGCGACTATACGCTTTCCTGGGTTTACATGCGTTCCTTGAACAATTGGAGTAGGTGTACCCCAATGCCAAAGAAAACCGTGACCCACAGCTGAAAGCGCCACAAGCGTTGGTACTAAAATACTGAACGCAAGGAGGGGAGCCAACACGCCCACTGATAGCTGCAAAGACCGAGACTTAGCCGGAACAAAGTCTAAAAGAAACTTGAACTTCTGTGCCAAGGCGACAAATCCAGCGACCCCCGACACGGTTGCCAGCGTCTTGAAGGACATCAAGGTCCATCCCCGATACTGTGTCACAGCATAAAGGGTTTGACCGAGGGTATCCACAAAAGCTAACCCTAGGAGCGTTAAAGCGACGCAACCGGCTCTGGTAAACCAATGATTCAGGTGATTACGAGTCTTACGGACTCGAATGGCACCGATCGGAACTGCAGGATTGGCCTGATTTCCGTACTCCTTCAACGCACGACGCCATGCTAAGCCCCACATTATAGCCGACAATAAGGCAATGATACCGATCTGGAGAGCAATTTGAACGTGATGCGGAGTAGCTGGGAGCCCTAGCAAAAAGGTGACTAAATTAGGACGAAAGTCAAGTTGGCCGCACCGATATGCAACGAGGAACGCGAACAACACAGTCCCCATCGCCGAAAACAATAATAACAACCTATGATACCATTTAGGCACGTCCTTCTTGTCCGGAGGTGTGATCCAGAAAGCGAGACCGCACGGCAGGACCACATATAGGAAAACCCAAAGCGGCAAGCACACCCAAGGACTCCACCACAACCCCCTATCGGTCCACCGCAAGAACGGCCATTCCCATGCCTCAAGCCACTTCGGCAGCATCCAAAGTGCCGCACGGACTGAATTGCCCAACAGAAATAAGGCCAACACTGCAATCACCCAAACCAACGTCACAGTCGCCCAATTTCTAAGATGCGTTGCCAGCAGCAGCAGGAAATCGCCAGCGCCATTCGGAGAAAGATAGCGACCGTGATCGCGAAGCCAACGCATGGGGGCCGAATCGGGCGTCTTCAGAACATTTTCAACCCGAGGAACACCAGGATTCAAACGGAGCACGTTCTTATCTGCACCCAAGAACTCTTCTGGCCAAGAACACCGACTAGCCTGAGACTCGTCTTGCTTTGGTTTCTGGCAACTCTCGCTGATCCATGGCCGAGTAAATAGCCGTCCAAGGAAACCACCGAAATAACCCCCGCCGGAAACTGTGGACAGGTAATCAATCCTCCCGATGAGCCCCTGTCGCGCTAGCGCTTGGAAAATACCGAGACAGAAGGTGGCGCTCCGGATGCCACCGCCAGAGAGCGCTACACCCACGGTATCAGAAAGATCCGCCGCGCCGTCGTCCATCATGGCGGCTTGCCGTCTCACAGCAAGCGCCTTGGCCTCACATTCGCGCAAGTCATCAGGATACTTTCTGTTTCCCTCCGAACTTACGGAATTGCCGGTTGCGGCGGCGGCCTCTAGTGCCAACCCTGTCTCGCATGTGGTATTGCTCATTACAAACAACTCCCGTGAAATGGTTCACTCTGGAGACCCGGTTGATTCTCAGCAGTCGTTTCCTATTGAGCGGTTTGAATCAGTTGGACTTATACAGCATCAACGCATATCGTGATGACCATCCGTACACATGCTTGATTGAAAAGATGATGTTATCGCGTTCCTACCCGCGTCCAAAACCAAACACTAACAAATACTCTCATCAGTTACGTTATTGGGGCCATCTTTCCCTCCGCTCGCGGCAAACCAAGTGCGCACTACTGGAAAAGAAATTTCATCGCGTTATTGACCGTGATTTTTCTAATCAGTCCCCGCTTCCCATCATCATTATAATTTTTGCATCGCTGGACCGTCTCACAAAACAGCCCATGGAGGTACTTGTAGTGGCTTTCGTTGTTATCACAGCACTCTTTTCGAAGCCAGTTGCCCGAGATGATCATAGGCACGTCTGAACCCCAAAGCATCTTGTCGCAAACCATATGCGTGCCAACATCGGGAAGTACCCCTCCCGCATCTTTGTCGAGCAATCCGAACAGCGCGTTGACTGCACCATTGTAAATATCGATGCCTCCAACCTGATGGGGAGAAAAGTCAAAGGCTGCAAGGTCCGAATATGTGTTCGGATACTGCTTAAGCATTTTTACAATGGTCCATGCCCATGTGTTTTGGTCGATACCGCCTTTTTGTGTCCAGTCGACCATATCGTCCATGTCTTCCTCGCCAGCGAAATGCGCGAAGTTGATCCGCATCAGACGCCCCAACTCCGTCGTCTGGCCCTCAAGCGGACCGTGCTTCCACTTATATTCTGTTCCCAATATATTAGCCCAGTTGCTGGGGTTGGTTCGTTCCGCAATCTTATTCGTCTGGGTTGAATATGATCCTTTTTGACAGTGCACAGTAATGGGGATTTCGTTTTCGGAAAGCCATGCGTAGAACTCAAGGAATAGCTTTTGTTCGGCAGGGCTGCTTCCACATGGATTAAAACCCATCGGCGGATAGAGTTTGACTCCGATCACATCACCATTCCTGAGGTTTCCGGGGTCACTGCGCTTCACCTTGTCTGTGACACCACCAACAGTATTCCACAGGGTTTTAAATCCATCGAGTCCCGTGTCCAAAAGCTTTCGCGGATCATAGCCAAGGAAAGGAAGTATCTTGAACTGACGATCTAATAACCACTGATCCTTGTTCGTAACCGCGTCGCGCAAGCGGGTAATCTGCTTCAAGACCGCTCGCTCAGGCATCATGAGACGGAACGGTTGTCCTTTTCTATCTTTCAGTTGCGCATCGAGGCCGCTCCATCCCGCTGCGTGGTCTCTCTCAACCAACCCATCACCCGCGTGGAGTTGATCGAGAAACGTTGGCCGAATTAGATCGAAGTCCATAACCAAGGGCGTAAGTACTGTTAACCCAACATCAATGTTAGCGTCTTCTGCCAACGCTTCCTCAACCTGCTGAACCAAAAACTCAATATTCTCTTCGATGCTCCGCTCGAAAAAGAGGATTATTTCCTTCCGCTGATACAATTCGCTACCCGCCTTACGTGATGCCAACGCGACTGCAAGAGCGTTCAGCGAATTAATACCCAACTCCGCCGCCTCAACCGTCGCATAGAGCGGTATGTCGGCAATGTTGAACAAGTGACAATGGCAATCGATAAAACGTACCTGACACATTAGAGAACCTCCGGGACTGTTATACTCTCAACTGCAACAAAACTCGTTTCGTACTGGTAATCAGCGTTTCACATAAAAGGCATGGGGGCGTACATGCAAAGTCCTTTTCATCCAAAAAGGAATCCTGACCGCCTTTCTAAGACTCCGACAAATACATAACCGGTGCATGCGAAACGCTTTGCAATTCGGCATCTAACTCTCTCGGAACATTCCGGCTCTCAATCCAAGAGAACAACCATGATGTATGGCAACCTAAATGAACGAGAGTTGATGCATACTCACATTGATCACTGTATTGTATGCGGCGATGATATCGTTCAATAATGCGCCGGACACACCATACATATCAGAGTAGTCGCTATGCCGTGACCGCGCAGTAACCACCGAGATCTTTGGCGGCCTTTGCCAAGGCCTGGGCAAGAATCAACCTGACCACGGGTTTGATGAGCGGCCTTGCCAAGGCGAGCGGAGGGTATGCTGATATGATGGCGTCGGTAATGATATCGTCATACTTGTCCACGACTTGCTTGCGTTCCTCTGCCGTGTCAATCTGTCCGTATAGCGGACCGCAGATCAACTCCTTGGCCCTCTTTCCGATTTTTTCCTTGAGCCAACCAGCCAGCTTGCCTTTCCCCATTGTCTTGAACAGGAACGTTCTCTTTTCACGTGCGGTCGCAGGTTCTCCGGTCAATGCGGCCAACGCTTGCGCATGAAGATCCTCTCCCTTGCGGACAATATCTTCAATAACGTCCAGACCAAGATCAGAATCCGAAAGGTCCTGAACTTTCAGATCTTTGACTGCACTGCTGATTGCTTTTTGGATTTTGTTGCGGTTCATTATGCATTCTCCTTTTAACTCTGGGCTGTTCGTTCCTGAAGTCACGTTTAAATGCAGGTCAGGATACACTCGGTTGATTGTGCGCCCTATGGATACGATGTTTGTTATTAGACACCATAGTAAAAAAATAATCAATCGGTGGAAAGCTGACTTTTTAATGGCTATATCTCGTAAGTGCAATGGCTCTAAAGTACGCTGTAAGTATAAGACAAACGCTGAATCATACAATATTGGGCTGCCATATTAGGCGAAAATGGACTCGGAAACGGATGCCATACAAGGCATGACGAGTGAGGGGCAGGCACAACGGCCTGGGCTTTATGACAACAGCCCCATTGGATGACAGCCTGCCCCTTCTTGTACCGGTTTTAATTCAAATGGTACGGGAAACTGCCTCTTGGGTATCGGATATTGCCCCTTGGAAACGAGTAACGGCGGCCGGTTTCGCGTACCGCCCAACCTGATGCCAGTACAGAATCCAATGGTTCCGGTACCCCCGCCCTGTCTGACGCCAGACACACCGGCCCCGCTTAATTCCGACGCAGAACGCGCTATAACAGGTGTAGGGCAAGCTACCGGTCACACGGCGTCGCTCACGTGAATTCAATTGCGGCCGTTCGCGGCTACCAAACCATTGGTGGCTGCGGGCGGCGCTTTGCCGTCTCCAGCCACCTTCAACAGAAGGAGGCTACAATGAGTCCGAAAGCTGGCGAAATGCTGCTGAGGCAAGTGCGTCCGATCATCAGGGCTGCTTTGGCCAAGGGCGCGGTCAAGACGGTGGGTGCGGAGGATCTGCAGGAACTGGAACAGGACGCCATGGCGCAGGCTGCCAAGATCCTGGACAGCGCCGAAACCGCGGGCAAGGAGGTGTCACCCAACAGCGTCGCCTTCTACGTGCTGCAATCGCTCCGCAGCGGCCGCAGGGCAGGCTATGCCGGTCGCACCGACGTGATGTCGCCGGCCGCCCAGCTTGACGGTTACGTGACGGTCATGTCGATGGACGAGCCCATCGGCGACGACGATGACGACGGCGACGAGGTCAACATGCACAACTGCCTGGCTGCATCCAGCGAAGACCCGGCGGCGCAGGGCTCTCGTGAACTGGACTGGGACACGGCGCTGGAGGGGCTTGAGCATACGGATCTGGACATCGTGCTGGCGACGGCGATGGGCACGCCGGGTCTGGATCTGGGGCTGCGCTACGGCGTCACCCCTGCGCGGGTCAGCCAGAGGAAGCGCGAGATCGGCGTCAGGCTGCGGGAATCGCTCGGATCTTCTGTGCTAGCGGACTGCGTGCGAGAAACCACTTGGGAAGGTGGCATGCGGGCATACCGCGAGCGCAGGGCATGCAGGTATGCGTGAGGACTGGAGGCCCGTTCCCGCAAAGGGGGCGGGCCTGTCAACCGTTGTTTGTGATCCCGCCGCGTCATAGATTAACGTTCTCGATCTCGGACGGCGTACTTGCAAGCCGTACCGAGCATGCACCGCGTGGCTCACATCCCGTTAAGAGGTCAAACTTGGATATCATGAAGAGAGCATTCCTATCAGCGTCGTACTTCATTTCCAGCGAGGATTGTGAGCTCGTGAGGGTCGTGCTTGTCCTGAATTGCTTTGATTAGAAAAGAGAGTTTGACCTTGGACAAGGTTCGAAATCGTCGTAAGGTGCTATCTGTAACTTACTCTAACTTCTGCTTGGAGTCCTGCCATTAGGACGGTCTTTCTCCAGTTTGCAAGCTTCATGAGAAAGATCAAAGAATTAACCTCGCTCAGCAGTGAAATCGGGGTTTCCCTTTCGAAGAACAACCAAAGGCAAACTTTCTGAACTTTCTCTGGAACTCCACCAACATTTAGTATGAAGGCTCTGCGTTCAAGGATTCTTATGGCGGCTGTAGCTTGGTCAACGGCATAATTTAATTTCTGCGGCTTTCCGATTTTTACTATATATATCGTGTTTTGTCGGTACAAGTCAGTTATCTCAGCAGCTGCCCCCTCAAATAATTCACAGTCTCGGTCGAAGTTTACGTATCCGTGGTTAGCCGCGAGTAACTCGTTTAGGTACCGCTCCCTGTAATGTCGTTGGGCAGGAAGTTGCTGAGCTTGCCATAACGTATATGCCGCTTCGTCGAATCTAACAATCTCAGATGTTGAATCAATTTTGATTCGGTTTACCTCATTTCTGACATTGCTGAGATAATTTTTGTCGAATTGGTACCATTTCCCTTCTTCAAGATAATAATTATTCTGAGTATCTACATAGTCGATGAAGCAGATAAATGATTTCTGGTAAGCGACAATTCCATCTTCGTGAGCTTCTATAGTTGCTTCAAGAAGCTTCTGGTAGTCACCGGCAAAATGTGTCGACACAAGTGCATCGATCTCGCTTAGAGAACTGTTCTCATCGATTTCAATTCTAATCCCATTTGCGACACATGTGAACTCATGATGATCGGCGAAAAGAAAGGCAACCCCCGACAATTGCAACGGTGAAATCGAGACCATATAGTGACCCTGCTGCATATCACTGATCAATTGTTGCGTAAGAGCCAGATTCTGTGCACTGTCCTTGACCTGTATTGATCGAGGTATTTCTTTTGTTACAGGCAGCGACAATGCAGCCTCAAGCCTCTGGCATGTTGTATGAATACCTTTAACAGAGAGATCACTTCTTCTCAGCTGTACGGATTGTCCACAGCTGATAGTTTTTCCCCAAACACTAGTATTAACAGGAGTTCCTTTGATATAGTTCACGGCCTCGCCTGCTTCAAAAGCCAACTCGTCAGGAGATAGATACGTTTCTATACTTTTAGTCTTTATCCCTCCGAATTCTCTTGAGTTTTTCGTCTTGTAGGCTGAAACAAGTCTCGAGGCGATGTTTATGCCAAACTCAAAGTCAGAATAGCGCGAAACATAAAAATGGGATGCACCATAGCTTATTGCGTAGAGCTTGCTCTCAAAACTGACGAGCACCACTGCCGAATATACATCGACTTCGTGGTCATCCAGCGCAAATTGTTTCTGGAGCTCCTTAATCCACTTCACCGGCATATTCTTTGGGGGTTGAGTGAAGAACAGTTCATAAAGAAACGATACCCCGTTGTCCTGTTCGGTTTTGGCATCGACCAGCACAAAACCCTTTACCGTCAAATGTCTTATGAGATCATCCTTGAGATGGGGATATAACCTGAAGAAATTGAATGCTGGCATACTTACTCCCTTATTTTCGGCCTTATTTTGACGCACCCACCTATCATTCGAGTCTGTGCCTGCGAAGTTCAACCTGCACTTGTCCGCGAGAGACGGTGGTTGACCTTAGTTCTTCTCGCTCTTAGCCATGTTTTTCCGCAGTCGTAAGAGCAGATCGGTCCCTGACAGGTTCTCAAGTTCCTCTTCAGGCAACTCAAGCAAGGTCTCCGGGTTTTGCGCCCCCTTAACCTGTAGTTGCAAAAAGCGACCTTCTGTATTAGCCCTGCTTACCCAGAAGGGGCGACGGCTATCACCATGTTCCAACATGAGATTGATGACGTCGGCTTCAATCGTCTTGAGCTTCACTTCTTCGCGCAGGTACAGCCCGCTGTACAGTGCCATAGTGACTTCTGCTACTTCATGCATCGTTGTCTCCTTGTGTCAGGCTGTGGTTTACGGCCCCGCCTAATATTGAAGCCCATTCGTAATACTTGGGGATACTGCCCCAACACGTTCTTAATCCAACGTTTGTTTAAGTGTGACAGCTCCCTCTCCAAACGTCAATGGTGCCTGCATATTCATGTGTTCCAAATCGTTGTCTTCACCATCATAGATCGGATACCCACAATAGGACTCAGACTCCCCCACTTTTCAAACCCAACCCAAAAGGAGAAGACAATGAGAGAGAAGCTCACAAACTACATCAGAGCCGGATATCCCGGCATCTGCCTGGTAACGCCGGAGGAGACAAGGGCAGAGGCCGAACTCAAGGCCGTGTCCGAAACCACCAGTCACAACCTCGTGGCCTGGTCCGCCACCACCGGACTCATCGACACCGGTGACGGCCGCGCACTGGGCGCGGAGGACCCGATGGAAGCCGTCACGGCCATCGCCAGCTTGCCGGAGAACACCGTGGTCCTGCTTCGGGATCTGCACATGTTCCTCGCTGACAGTAACCCCGTGCTGGTGCGAGCCCTAAAGGACGCCTTGGCCCATGCCAAAACCACGGGCAAGTGCCTAGTGCTGCTGGGCTGCAGGAGCCAGCTGCCGCCGGAGCTGGAGCGGGAGTTCGTTGTACTCGACTTCGCGCTGCCGGACAAGGCGGCTCTGGGACAGGTGCTGGACGGGATCTGCGAGTCCGCGAAGTTGAAGAAACCTAAAGCCGACGAGCGCGAGGCCATACTGGATGCGGCCTCGGGCATGACCTGCTCCGAAGCCGAGAACGCAATGGCCTTGTCCGTGGTCCAGAGCCGGTCCGTTGTGGCCGTGGCTGTGGCCAGGGAGAAGGCTGCCACGGTCAAGCGCAGCGGCCTCCTGGAGGTCGCGGAAGCGTCCGCTGGCCTTGAGGGCATAGGCGGACTGGACCACTTGAAGCAGTGGCTGCTGAGGCGCAGAGAGGCCTTTGGCAGCAGGGCCGCCGAGTACCGGCTCCCCTGTGCCAAGGGCCTGCTGATCGTGGGCGTGCCCGGCACCGGTAAGAGTCTCACGGCCAAGGCCACGGCTTCGGTCTTCGGAAGGCCCTTGCTGAGGCTCGACGCGGGCCGGCTCTTCGGATCCCTCGTGGGTCAGTCCGAGGCCAACATGCGCTCCGTGATTCAGGTCGCTGAGGCCGTGGCCCCGTGCGTGCTCTGGATCGATGAGCTGGAGAAAGGGTTCGCGGGGTCCAAGAGTTCGGGGGCCGCTGATGGTGGCACAGGGTCCCGTGTCTTCGGCAGCTTCATCTCCTGGCTGCAGGAGAAGACGGCGCCGGTGTTCGTGGTGGCGACTGCGAATGACGTGTCGCAGTTGCCGCCTGAGCTTTTGCGCAAGGGCCGGTGGGACGAGCTGTTCTTCACCGACCTACCCAGCGCCAGTGAGCGTGAGCAGATCTGGAGGATCCAGATCGGACGCTGTGGGCGTAAGCCGGAAGCATTCGATGTCGAGGGCTTGGCGTTGGCCAGCGAGGGACACACGGGCGCGGAGATCGAACAGGCGGTCACGGATGCGCTGTACAGGGCGTTCGCGGAAACAAGGGAACCGAGGACCGGCGATATGCTGGCGGCGGTCTCGGAATCGGTGCCGCTGTCCAAGCTCATGGGCGAGCAGATCCAAGGCCTGCGGAAGTGGGCTCAGGGTCGGTGCCGGATGGCGGCGGCGTCGGGTGCTGTTGCAGAGACCAGTGGCAGGCGCATCGCGGCGTAGGCTAGGTCAAGGGCGCGGGGTTTCCGGTTCGCGGAGCCCCGCGCTGCTTCCCCTTTCAGCAGCCGGTCTCGCTTACCTATCAGAGGGCAGGGTCCATAACTGAGACTTATTCTACTTCAACCCCGAATTTCAGTCACTTAGTCGATTTTCGTTTTTCAACGATTTCACGAATCTTCTTCGCCGCCGTCTTGAGTTGTCCGTCCGTTAACCCGTCCAGTTGCGCCACGACTGCGGCCAGTTTCGCGTCTGTTGCGTCCGCATGTTCGGCTGGGGTGTTCGTATGGGTCACGTCGGGAATCAAGGCAATGGCTTTCTGTGCGGTCTCAATGCCGATGTGCGTGTAATGCTGGGTCATCGCGGGCGAACCGTGACCGACAAGGGACTGTACCACTGATTGACTGACGCCACCCGCCGCGCACAAGGAAACAAAGGTATGGCGCAGGGAATGAAAGCCAACGTCGGCGCTGGCACGTTTCTCCGTGTGCTTGATTGTCGGCAGTTCCCTGCCCTCGGCAAGGGCTTCGGTCTTGGATTGCTCTAGCGCCTCGCGCTCGGTCTTGGTCAATTTGTTCGCACCGGTTTTGATGTCGCACGAGAGAAAGACCCGTGCAACGTCTTTCGCAAGCGCACCGTCAAAGGCGTTGTAACGCGCCGCCATAGTCGGCAGAACGGACCCGCGCCGCGCCCCTTTGGGGATCTCTGCAAGCATGTCGTAAAGCGTCCGATGTATCGGCAGGGTTACGCGCTTGTTTTCCCGCCCCGCCCCCTTCCGGGGAATAAACGTAATGATGCCCCTAACCATGTCCACACTGCCCCATTCAAGACTAGCCGCGTCGCCCAGCCGCAACCCGCAGAATGTACCCAACGCCAACAATGTACGCATTTCACCTTTTGCCGTGTTGAACACCGCGCCCAGTTCTTCAATGGTTAACTCACGGCGGGAATGAGCGACAAACCGTTTACGGCCGATCTGCTTCCACGGGTTCGCGTCAATACGTGCCGTCTTGCCCAAAACCTTCCAAACGAGCGCCAGCAGGTTCATGTGGCGGTTGAAGGTAGACGCGCCGACTTGCTTCAACAGGTGCCCGGCGTAACGGTCGGCCTGTTCTTGGGTGACATGACGCAACTCTGGCGCTTTGGGATAGGCACCCTTGAACCACTTGGAAAAGGCTTCGTACTGCCCCTCGTAAACGGCAAGCGTCTCCGGTCCCGTATCCGGTCGGTTGTGTTGGTCAAGGTACGCTTGCCAGCCGTGCGCAATGGTGGTCGCTGGTTTTTCGTCCTCAATTTTGGCTAGCTGCTGGTCAACCGTCGCCACCCTAGCAAGAACCGCTTGAACGCGGTCTTTCTCATCAAGGAGGTTGTAAGGGTTCAGAACCTTGTCGCGTTTCAACCGCGCTTTGCCAAGGTCGGTCTCGCCGGTGGACTGGACAAGCATCTTGCCGTCAACCATGCGCTTGATGTACCATACTGCACCGCGCTTGAGCAGGTTCTTGTGGTCGGTATCCTCTTTTAGTTCTCTAGCCATGATTGCACCGTCTTTCACTAGGTGTCAATAGAATGGCGTGAGGATACCATCCAAAACCCGTTTGTGGCAACAACTTGGTTACAGATTTTATTAACAGCCTCTGTTTACTGGTCATGCATGTAGATTCCTAATCTGAGGGTCGCGGGTTCGACTCCCGCCAGGCCTACCATCCGAAAGCCCCATAAAACCTGCGTCTGGCGGCTTTTCTGCCTGGGGCTTCGCGCGCATCCCCTCCCCCTGCCAGGCTCCCCTGAAAACGAAAAGGCACACGTGCAATCTTGCCTGTGTGCCTTTTCGCTTGGCTCGGCCGTCAACGACGGCCCCGCATCCAAAACCGTCCCGAAGGCCGTTCAGCTCTTGAGCGCGTCGACGTCCCACTTGTTCCGATAGCCGCCCTCGCGGACCAGCCACCCCGGATTGCCCGTGCCCGCCGCGAAGGTGTTTTTGACCGGGTCCCAGCCGAAGCCGGCGTCCCGGACATAGGACATGTTGCAGAGATGGCAGAGGACGGCTGAGCGGCCGCCGATGTCCTCGTTGGAACACGCGCGCTGCCGGGACTTGGCGCAGGCGACGAAGTCGGCCGGATGACCGCCCTTGGTCTTGTACAGCTTGGTCTTGTAGGCGCTGTCGGTCAGGAAGGCCTTGCGGGCCTTGGCGAGCGCGCCCTCGAGGGAGCCGCTGTCCTCCTTCTTCACATAACTGCAAATCAGCTCCTTGCCGTGCTGCATCTCGAACTTGCCGCGGTTCACGGAGACGGTACCCTCGGTGCCGTAGAACACGGTGCCGAAGGTGGAGAAGGGATTGTGCTTCAGCTGGACGCCGTTCGCGAACTCGAGCACCACGCCGGACTGGGCACGCCCCCCGAGCTCGGCATTGGCCTTGTCCTTGTCGGTGCGCTCGGCCTTGATGACCTTGACCGGCCCGCTGTTGTCCATGTCGAGGCCCCACTGGGCGATGTCAAGGTGGTGCGCACCCCAGTCGCCGCAGTAGCCGGAACCGAAGAGATCGTCCATGCGCCAGACCATCGGGAAGAAGGTGTGGACGCCCCGCGGGGCGAGCTTGTCGTTGTACTTCACGAGCGGCGCGCCGCCGCACCACATGTCGAAGTCCAGGCCCGGCTCCATCGGGATCTCCTCTTTCGGGTCGGCGTGCGGGCGGGACGGGCCGCCGAAGTTGCAGTCCACACGGGTGACCTTGCCGATGCACCCGTTGCGGACGAGCTCGGCGGCTGTGAGAAATTCAAAGCTGGAGCGCTGCATGGCGCCGGTCTGCAGAATCCGGTTGTACTTCTTGGTCGCCTCCATGACCGCCACGGCCTCGTGGATGGTGTAGGTCAGCGGCTTCTCGCAGTAGACATCCTTGCCGGAGCGCAGGGCCGCGATGGTGATGTAGGCGTGCCAGTGGTCGGGTGTGGCGACACAGACGAGGTCGATGTCTTTGCGCGCGATCACCTCGCGGAAGTCGCTGTAGGCCTTGCAGTTGCCCGGCGTGCCCTTGTCCGGGTTGCCTTTGTAGAACTCATCCACGCGTTTCACGCCGTCTTCGCGGCGGGTCCTGTCGACGTCGCAGATCGCGACGACGTTGACATCCTGGTGGAGGAAATTCCCCAAAAGGCCGCGGGCCTGAATGCCCAACCCGATAAAGGCCATGCTCGGCTTATCGTTCGACATCGTCGCCTGCGCCCAGAGGCTGGAAGGCAGAATAAAAGGAGCGCTGGCCAGCGAGGCGCCCTTCAGAAAGTTTCTACGTGAAGTTGTCATGGGTCCCCTTTAATGATCATTCAATCGTGTCCAAAATAGCATTTATCGAATAACCGCGCAAGGCGAACACGGCAGCCGGTTTTCTTGTCCGGTCGCGGCGCTTTCGGGCATAAAAAAAGGGCCCCCTCGCTTCATCGAGGGAACCCTCTATGCGTTACCGCATATTCTGTTGATCGTCACCTGAAACTCCCTTCTGTTTTACTTTCCACTCACAGCCGGTCCATCGTTGCGACGTCCCAAACTCTGAGCAGCCTGTCCGTTACCTTTTCGCGTGTACCGGTGAAAACCTTCTGACATTTCCAGTTAGCAAGGAGTAATCGCTCACGCCGGCTTCCGCTAAGAATCGCCGCGCAACCCTTGTTGGCGTAAAGCGCCAGACGGTTACACGGTCGCTTGCTCAGCTCGGCATGCCCCTCCTCGTCTATGTAGGCGTCAATCGCCTGGTCAGTCGCCTTTCACACGCCCATGGCCATTATCAAGATTTTCATCTGACGGCCTGCATCTGGGCTACGGAGCTTTGAAAAGGCATAGCCTGAATGGCCTGTAGCTGAACCTTGTATCCTGAAGGTCAGTCCTCCATCTCCAACCTTCAGCTGCATTGTAACCGATGGCTTCGGATCTGTCAACCCGGACTTTTAAAAAACGGCGGTTTTACGCTCGCAAGCGAAGGCCCCGGAGACCCGCACGCCCTGACGGGGGTCTGAGCGTACGTACGGGTGCTTTCTTTTCACCGCACGCCCCTGCCCCCGTCCACCGGCTCAGGGCGTCGACACTTTCCAGAACTTGCTTCGCGACCCGTTGGTCGTGGTCGTGTAGCTGTTGAAGGGGGGCATGGCGGGAAGCCCGCCCTGGAGAGGCGCGAACGCCGTCGTTTCGAGGTTCGTGGTCTGATGTACGGTGTAGAGATGATTCGAGAGGCTGTTCCACCAAATGACCACAGTGCCGTCAAGCTGCATGTCAAGCGCGACGATGACAAGGGGTGGCTCCACATATTCGAGGATAACGGCCTCGCTGGGAATGCCGTTGACGAACACCGTCGCCAACGTCCAGCCGAGCGGCAGGCCGCTCGCCGCGGCAGACGTGTAGGCGTTCG
Source organism: Verrucomicrobiota bacterium (assembly GCA_023269675.1). GTDB lineage: Bacteria > Verrucomicrobiota > Kiritimatiellia > RFP12 > UBA1067 > JAHFSX01. The sequence goes on along the minus strand of JAHFSX010000027.1, from coordinate 56,368 downwards.
TCGCCCAGCTCGTGGGGCGCAGAAACAAAGTCTGGCCGCTCTCGATGCTGCGCAGCTGCACCACCGGATAATCGCTCGACGAGTCCGGGGCCCCTCCCCCGGATGCGCCAGAGACGCCGCGGAAGCGCAAACCGGTCAGTGCCAAGCTTCCGCCGGAACTCAGCTGCGGGGTGAACGTGTCGACCTGTGGCCGCCAAGACGCATTGAACGCCAGACCGACATCATACAGCTCCGTGCCGGCAAGGTCGCCAGAACCGAAGGAATCATCCCGATATCCCCCCGTGACCAAGACCTGGCCGTCGGGCAACCAAGTTGCCGTGTGCCAAAAGCGGCTGCTGCTCAGGTTTCCGGTCTTCGTCCACGTTCCGTCGGCAGGCTCATACAGCTCCGCGCTGGCCAGCGTCACGTTGCCTGCGGTGTTGCCGCCCGCAACCAGCACCTTGCCGTTAGACAACAGCGTCGCCGTATGGTAGGCGCGCTCGATACCCATCATGCCGGTTAACATCCATGTGCCAGCGGCAGGCCCGTACAGCTCCGCATCCCCCCGCTGACCACTGACTCCGCGTCCCCCCGCGACCAGCACCTTGCCGTTGGGCAACAGCGTCGCCGAGTGATTGGCGCGGGCCGCACCCAATGTGCCGGCGGCCGTCCATGTGCCCGCGTCCGGATCATAAAGCTCCGCGTCAGCAAGATAACTGCCGTTGTATCCGCCGGCAACCAAGACCTTGCCATCGGGCAACAGCGTCGCCGTATGCAGATTGCGGGCATTTGACAGTGAGCCCGTCGCCGTCCACACCCCGCTGGTCGGGTCGTACAGCTCCGCACTGGCAAGAAAGGCGCCATTATGACCGCCGACCACCAGCACCTTGCCGTTGGACAGGAGCGTCATCGTATGGCCGTTACGGGCTTGGGCCAGCGTGCCCGATGCCGTCCAGTTCCCGCTGGCCGGGTCATACAGTTCCGTACTGTCAAGCGTGCCGAGCCCGCTATGCCCACCCGCGACCAGCACGTTGCCGTTGGGCAATAACGTGGCCGTATGCCCTTGTCGGGCTTGATTCAACGAACCCGATACCGTCAACGTGCCGGCAGCCGGGTCATAGAGTTCTGCACTGGCGAGGAAGACCCCCGCCTGCCCTCCGGCGACCAACACCTTGCCGTTGGGTAGCAACGTCGCGGTGTGCCCTCTGCGGGCATTCGTCAACGTGTCGGAATTCGTCCACGTCCCGACCGCCGGATCATACGACTCCACGCTGGCAAGCGGCCCGCCGGGCGTTAACATCGATCCGGAATTGTAGCCTGCCGCAACCAACACTTTTCCGTTCGCCAGCACCGTCGCGGTGTGATTGGACCGCCCCGTTTTTAGCGACCCGGTGACCGTCCACGTCCCGCTGGACAGATCGTAAAACTCCGCACGGAAAAGCGACACGTTGCCGTCTGATCCCCCCGCAACCAGCACGTTGCCGTTCGGCAGCAACGCGGCCGTATGCTGATAGCGTTCGGCGGTCAGCGAGCCCGTCACGGTCCAGACCCCGCTGGCCGGTTCATAGAGCTCCGCGCTGGCAAGCCTGTAGCCATTGCCATTGGGACCGCCTTCACCCCCCGCGACGAGCACCTTGCCGTTGGGCAGCAAGGTCGCCGTGTGTTGCCAGCGTCCGATGGCCTGGGCGCCGGTCGCCGTCCACGTTCCGGCGGCCGGGTCAAACAGCTCCGCGCTGGCGAGGTAACCGTCTATGACGTTGTAACCTCCCGCGATGAGCACCTTCCCGCTGGTCAGCAAGGTCGACGTATGGCGTGAACGCGCAAAGGTCAGCGCCCCCGCCCCCGTCCACGTGCCGGTGATCGGATCGTACAGCTCCGCGCCTGAAATAAAGTTGCTGTTTACTCCGCCTGCGACCAGCACCTTGCCGTCGGGCAGCAGCGTCGCCGTGTGATCATAGCGGGCAACGCTCAGCGCGCCGGTCAGCGTCCACGTTCCTGTGGCCGGATCAAACAGTTCCGCGCTGGAAAGAGTGCCGCTGCTGTAGTTGAGGCCGCCCGAGACCAGCACCTTACCGTTCATGAGCAGCGTCGCCTTGTGCATATAGCGGGCCGTGTTCAGCGGGCCGACCGCCGTCCAGGCGCCCGTCGACGGATCAAACAACTCCGCGCTGGCCAGTGGACCGCTGCTGCCGCTATTGCCGCCCGCGACCAGCACCTTCCCGTTGGGGAGCAGCGTCGCCGTATGAAACTGACGCGCGGTGCTCAGCGGAATCGCATTGGTCACGAAAACCGCCGCCTGAACGTAGCCGGCGAACACCGCAACCGCGGTTGCAGCCACAACGAAACGGCTGGCGTAGCGTGGCACGATGGCCCGCAGGAAGGAGGCGGCCGCCCCTCGGAATTTCAAACGTTTGTTGCGGTTCTCGGTCTGCGCGGGGCGACGGTTCATGCGTTTCCTTTTTACCCCAATGCGCTCGCCTGTCATCATGAACCAAGTAACTTCATTTAGGTAATGTCTATAGTATATGTATATTAGGCAAACGCAAAGTTAAATCGCCGGTTATTCGGCGCGCGCGCAGGAGCGGGGCGTGGACGGGAGGGAGGAGCGCGTACCGGGAGGCTCGGACGACCGGTTGACGCCTTCATCTTTCAGCGTTACTCCTATTGCCTGTCGGGTAATTTATCTATCGCGATGGCCGACAAATGATGACATCAGGATCAGCGTGGCGCCCGATTGTTTTATATCCGGGAAATGTGTTTAAAACTAATCCCCTTGCTTCACGAAGCGAGCCTTCACGGTGGTCGCGCATCGCGGCAGCTAGACATTCGAACCCAACGCTTGGAGTCATCATGACACCAACCCAGTCGGTCAAGCCATCGAAAGCCGAAACGGCGCGCGTATCCGCAAAGGTCCCGAAGCAGAGGCCCAGTCTGGTCGACAGGCTGATGCGGCTGACGGCCCTCGAAAGCGGCAAGGCGATCCCGTTCGAGGTCGCCGCCAAACGGGGCAGCCGGGTCTGCATCGCCGGCACGTTCAACAACTGGGACCCGACCACGCATCCGCTGACCTATCACCCCGAGGACGGCCTCTTCAGAGCGACCCTTCTCAACGGGGCAGGGACGCATGAGTACAAGATCGTGGTGAACGGCGCCTGGTGTTCCGACCCCGAATGCGCTGACCGGGCCCCGAACGAGCATGGCACACACAACAGCGTCAGGCACGTGAGGTAACCGGCCGGAGCGGCCAAGGCCACGGGTGCCCGTCACGCCTTTCGGCCCCCGCCACAGGCACCGCCCGCTGGCCCCGGGCGGGGATGCCGGACCCGCTACGCGACAACGGGGAGATAGACATAGAACGTCGTCCCCGCGCCGGGCCGCGTCTTGAAATCGATAAAGCCGAAATGGCGTTGCACGATGTTGTACACGGTGGCGAGTCCGAGGCCTGCATTTTCCGGCCTCTCTTTCGTGGTGAAAAACGGCTCGAAAATCCGGCGCGCCACCCCTTCGGTCATCCCGCACCCCGTATCCTGCACCGAAAGCACGCCGAAAGCTCCACGATGCCGGTCCTGCTCGCATAGGCCGGCCTGCAGCCGCGCACGCTCCGGACCAGACAGGTCGGCCACCGCGGCCTTAATGGTGATACGCCCGGGACCCGTCATGGCCTCCGACGCGTTGACCGCCAGATGCAGGATCACCTGCTCAATCAGGCTCGGATCCACCTCCACCGGCACCGCCGCGCGTTCACCCTCGACCACGACCTCGATGCCCGGACCGAGGATTTTAGAGAGCATGCGCTCGGCCCCCTCCAGACACTTGCTCAAATCCATGCGCCTGAGCCGCAACGTTCCCGGCGTTGCGAAAGCGACCATCTCCAACGTCATCTGCGACAACTGATCCACCGTCTTGATGATGCCGTCCATGCGGGCATCGACCTTGGCCGGATCCGCGTTCTCCATCTTAGCCAACTCGGCCTCGCCCATGATGACCGTGAGAGAATTCAAAATGCTGTGCGAGATTTTGTGTGTCATCTGCCCGATCGCATCCATCTTCTGCGCGTGGAGCACCCGGCGTTCCATCTCCGTGCGCGACTGCACCGCGTAGACATGCCGCTGATCCAACACCGCGAGCATGCATAACAGCGCCATGGAGACGGTGGCAACCAAAAAACCGGCAACCGCTCCGGCGAGGCCGGAATCCGAAGCGCCCCTCATCGCCGCCTCGGGCAGGAAGGGTGCGGCCATCGCCAGCCGGGTTCCCAGCCCAACCAGGAAACTGAAAAAAACAATGCGCCGCACCGTCAGGCGTTTATGCCGCCCGAACCACATGGGACAGAGCGTACCCAGCGCGCACGGCCAAACTAGCTCCGCAAGCCCCGTCCACAGGCTCGGACCGCCCACGCAGAAACAGTAGGCGACGGGAAACAGAAGACTCGCGAGCGCCGCCCGCGGACCTCCCAACAGCGCGGCGGCCCCGATCACGCCGACACGGCAGTCGATGCTCCTTCCGGACTGCGCGACAACAGGAACGAGCATGGCGACCACGCTCATCGCCCCGTACAGGAGACCGGTTAACCACGCGTGCACCGTCCGCTGTCGCAAGGTCGCCCAGGCACCCGCCAGCGTGCAGACGGCGGCGAATCCCAACAGAACAAACAGGTTGGTGATCAAACCGCGAATCAGTTCATAAGAGTTAATAACCCGCCTCCGTTTGCATCCGGCCCGTTACAGAAAACCATGCCCGCGCAAGAGGATCACACTCATGCCCAACACAAAAGCGAAGATTGGATATAAAATATCACGATGTTCAAGAACAGGCAAGACACGAGAACGCGCTTTTGCGGACGCAGCACTCACCGCCCCGTCACGTTCCCGCACCGGCTCTCTACAAACCGCCCGCGCGGGGTCCTGAAAACGGTGCCCGCCAACGCCACCCGCGCGACATCCTCGCAGACCAGCTCGCCGTCGACCGTGCACCGCAAGAAACGCGCCTCCTCGATCAGCGGCTGCGCCGGCTGGGTTGCCTCGCCCTTCCGGCCGTGAAGACGGCCCTCCACGACCACAGCCCGCGTCGGATTCCCGCGCCCCACCGCGAAGCGCGTGTCCTGTGCCGTCAGCCGCAGCGGCAGCGGTCCCTCCATGTACTCGCCGTAAAACCACACGAGCGCCTCGAACGCGCACCCGTCGAGCAACAGCCCCGGCGACTGGAACCGGCAGCTCATCTTCACGCTGCACCGCCGCATCTCGGCATCGGGATTCGCGGCGCTCACGTTCCAGATCCGGCATCCGCCGCGCACCCCGGCCACAGGGGCTTCAACGCGCACCCGCAGCGGCTGCGCGAACCCGCGGGCGTCGGCCGACGGCAGGCCGCCTTCCACCACCTGCGCGCGTCCCAAAGCCACGCCGCGTGCGTCGTCCACCAGCCACACCGTGTCGCCCGGCCGATAGTCCATGATGTTCAGCGGATAGATCTGCCGGATCACCCACTCGGTCGGAGAGGTCACCTGTTCCACCCGCGCGGCGTGCGTCGAAAGGTTGAAGGCGTCGTCGTTCATCCCCTCCAACCGACACTCTTCCCACACCAGCTTCGCGCGGTTGCCCTTGACATGGAACCCGTCGCGCCACGAGGACGTCATCCGGCCGCTGTCAGGTTTAGGCACGATGTCGAAGCGCCTGAAAACGCACGTGCCCTCGTTCCGCGACACGCTCACCGCAAAGAGCGGCGCCGACCAGATCGTGACCGACTCGAACAGCAGATCGCGGTTCTCGTCCAGCACCAGCGTGACATGCCCGTTCGGATCAGCCACCATCCGGTGCGCGATCCAGCGCACCGGCACCGTGATCCGCGTCTCGCCGGGCTTGATCGCACGGAAATCGGGCAGGTGCCCGCCGCGCGCCGCAGGAAAGAGGCGGACCACCCGATTCGACCGGCTGCCCGGACCGGCGTCGGCCTGATCCCCCACGCCGTAGTGCGCGCTGTAGCGGCGGCCCGTCTCATCCGTGAGCCACAGCATCGCGAAGTACGACTGCTCCCGCTCATGCGTCGGACCGCCCGGCGGCGGCAGGGCGAAGCCCTCCGCGATCCGCACGTCCAGGGTCTTCGTGACAGGGTCATTGGCCATCACCACGCCCTCTGCGAACGGCAGCGGACCGTAATCGACCGTCAGGTTCCGCACCGTCACGCGGCGGCAGCGCGACACGTTCATGAACCGTACCGCGGGGTCCAGCAGAAACAGCGCGCCGCCGCCGTCCAGCGTCACATCCGCGCGGTTCGTCCACGCGAACACCCACGGCGCGTCCCCCGCCGTCCGGATGCGGTACACGCGGTTGCTTTCGAAAGCGTAGGTCACACCGTCCCGCGCTCCCGCCGCCTGCAGCATGCGGACGACTGCTGGCCCGTCGTCCGCCACACCGTCGCCGACCGCGCCAAACTCCGCCGCCGTCAGGACACGCCGGTCATCCCCGCGCGCAAAAATTCCCGCCAGGGCTATCCCGCATGCGATCAACCGATAAGCATATTGCCGATTGCCCATTGCCGACACATCCGAACTCTCGAACTCTCGAACTCTCGAACTTTAGAACTTTAGAACTTCCCCATCATTCCACGGTCAACAGCAAGCTCTCGGAATGGCTGTTGAACTCCGGCGCGTACATGCACTGGATCTCCGCGATCCCGCACCGGTAAACGCCCTTCTGCTGCAGCCGGCAGGCGTACTCGAACACGTAAACGCCCTTCGGCAGATAGTCGATGAAGAAATGCGAGGCCGTATCGCGCGTGCTCTCGTAATACCCCAGGCCGTCCTGCCACGTGTAGCGCGACACGACATTCACAGGCTCAGCCCCGCAGGCGCGCGCGTCTTTCAGATGCACAAATTCCATGTCGCGGTCCACGCGCAACTCGATCCTCGTCACCAGTTCCGACCCCTGCTGCAAAGCGCCCAGCGCCGGCTTCAAGACCGGCCCCTTGGCCGTGTGCTCCCTGATGAAGAGCCGCTTGCGCACCGCAAGCGGCGTGCCCCCGTAAGGCTTCACATTCGCGAGCTCCTCCAGGTACTGCCAATGCACCGCGCCCCAGGCCACGCCCTCATCGCGTTTGATCACCGTCACCGACCCCATCTCCGGCACGATCTCCAAGGGACCGAAACGCTTCTCATAAAAGCCCGTGCCGGCCTCGGCCGTCTCGGGCGTCACCGGCTGACCCGCCAACGCCACTTCGGCCAACGCGTCGGAGCCCAACACACCCGCCCCCCCTAGCAGCAGCGCGTACACCGCATCGGCCGTCGCCTTGGTGCTCCGCCAGCCCTGTGTCTGCTTCTGCTTCAGCAGCCAAACCTTGCACGCCTCGGCCGCCCCGGCGTCGCCCGCCACCTCCAGCAGCGCCTCGATCATCAGCGCCTGCGTCTCGACCGGTGCGGCCGCCCAGCTCCAAGCCGGCCCCGTTTCGCGCCAGAACATGCCCAGCTCCTCGCTGACCGTCGCGGACTCGCGGACCGATTTGAGGATGGCCGCCGGCGTAACGGTGTCGCCCCACCGCTGCAACGCGAGCGCCAGATGCGCCTGCGACTGCAGCCCCGCCTGCGGCCAGTAGCGCTTGGCCTGGCCGATGAAGTAGCTGACCGCCTCCCGGTTGGCCGCATCGACCGCCGCGTCCTTGAGGAAGAAGCTGCGCGCATAAAGGTAGAGCGCGACCGTCGGCGTGAGATGGTTCTCCTCTTTCTCGCCGCGGCGCTGAATCTCCCTGTATTCCTCCGTGAGCCACGCGTCCAGGCGCGTCAGCGCCGCCGTCGCCAGCCCCATGTCCGCGGCCGCGCCCAGATGCCGCAGCCGCCCGAACCCCGCCACGATATAGAGCGTGATGGTGTCGCTCCGGTTGCCGCCCGGGAACCACGGCCACGTGTTGTCCGAAATCCGCGCCTCCTCCAGCTGCTGCAGCGCGCGGCCGCTCTCGGCCTTCAGGCGCGTCTCGTCGAACAGGAGGCCGACGTTGCGCCTCGCCGCGCTCTCGCTCGCCGCCGCGCGCAGCCACGGCGTCTCCTCGATCATCACGGCCTTCATCGCCTCGTTCTTCTCAAGCGGACTCTTGAGCGCGTCCGAACCCTTCCAGCGCTCGAAGACAGCGCGGATCTTGGGGTCACTCGACGCGATATGCCCCGCCAGCACGTTGGCGTAGTAGCGGTTGAAGGTCTGCTCGCAGCACGCGTGCGGGAACTCCATCAGGTACGGCAGAGCCAGCACCGCGTACCACGCGGGCTGCGACGCCATCTGCACCGTCAGGTTCTGATGCCGGATGGTCTTGGAGCCCTTCGACGCCGCCAGCGAGTCGAAGCTGAACATCTTGAGACGTTTGCCGCGGATCGGCAGCGCCAGCGACTCCCGCACCGCCACGCGCCGCGACAGCACCGGCAGCCACCCTTCCTCGCCGTCGACGAAATCGTCGGTCACCGCCACCGCTTTGTAGGTCAAATACCCTTGATCATCCGGCACGCGGATGCGCCACTCCAAGGTCTTCGCGCCGCCCGGCTCCACTTCGAACTCCCGATCCGGCTGCGTGTTGCCGACCGCCGCGTCCGCGCTCTGCAGCGAGGCCGCGTCGCTGAAGCCCAGCCGCGCCCGCCCCGTCTGCGGCTTGGCGGAGCGGTTCGAGATCTTGACCGCGAACGCCACCTCGTCGCCTTCCCGCATAAAGCGCGGCGGATTCGGCTCCACCATCAGATCCTTTACCGTCACCGCCTCGGCCTCGAGATAACCGCCGCGCAGTCCCGCATCGTGCGCGAACGCCATGAAGCGCCAGCCGGTCAGCGCCTCGGGCATGGTGAAACTCATCGTCACCACCCCGTTTTCGTCGCTCACCAGATGCGGCAAGAAGAACGCCGTCTCCTGCAGGTTTTTGCGGGCCTGGAAGCTCGCCCCCCGGCTTGTGCCCGCATCCTCCGTTTTCGCCGGCCCGGCGCCTTTCGCCTGCGCCGCAGCGGGAGGCGACGCCGGTGCGGCAACAGCTTCAGACACCCTGCCCAGCCGCGCCCCGTCGGCCGCCGAAAGGTCGGCGCCCCCGACGGCCGCCGTCCGAGCCTTGGCGTATTTGGCAAGGCCGTCGCCGCCGCGCCTGTAACCGCTGACCCACGAGCGGTAGACCCACGCCTCCGGCTCCACCACCCGTTTCCAATCGCCGAACAAGTGATTCAGCGGCGACAGGCGGTTTTCCAACGTGAACGAGCCGCGTTCGTCGCACCGGTTGAAAAAATGCTCGAACGACTGCGCCCAGGTGTTCCGGACAAAGGCGTCGAGCGAACGGTCATACAACGCGGCCACGACCTCCGCCACAGCCTTGGCTCCCTTGACGTCGCTGATCACGGCCCGCCAAGTCTCGGGCTTGCCGGGCTCCAGCTTAGAAGTGAAGTGCTCCCATTTGAGCGTGAGCCGCTTGTTGCTCCACGGAACATCGATCCTGCGGCTGTCGGCATAGATCCGGTTTTCGCGTACGAACAGCCTGCGCACCAGCACCCCGCCGCGCATCGCCTCGGTCACCGGCAGCTCGATCGTCCGCTGGGTCTCGCCCGGTTCCGTACGCAGCCGCATCAGCTCGCGCCCGTTCTGCTCCACGATCACCAGCGCGTGCGCGCTGTCGTAGCCGCTGCCCCACACCGCCCGGAAAGTTTCGCCCGGCTCCACCCGCCACGACGCCGCCTCGAAATACTCGGGCACCTTGATGTTGAACCTTTTCGCTTCCGGATTGACCACGCGGAGGAGCTGCCGCGCGGTCACCGCCTTGTCCGCCGGGTCACGCGCCTCGAACGTGACGCGGTACAGCCCCGCCTTCAGCGTCCGGCTCACCGTCGCGACCCCGTTCGTGTCGGTCTGCACCGTCTCGACCACGACCGGCCTCTCCGCCGGCCAGTTCTCGGGATCCGACGGGTCGGGCTCCGCCTCACCGCGCCCGGGTCCGCCCCCGCAGGGTTGCGGCTGAAGCCCCGGGCGCATCACCCGGTCAGGCTGCCTCACCGTGGACACTTTCAGCACCCCTTTGGCCGACGCGCCCACGCCGTCGGGCGTCTGTACGCGGACAACGAGGCCTACCGGGGCCTGCTCCGTCTGCCACGTGCCACAGACGACCGCAGCCTGCCACGCCGCGTAACCCAGCGCCACGCGGCTCTCACCCGTGCGCGTCTCGCCGGTCGTGTCGGTCACATCCGCCGTCACCCTGAAAGCGAAAACCGGCTCGTCTTTTTGAGGCACCGTCGCGTCAGGCTTGGCAAAGAACGAAACCGTGAAGCGCCCGTCGCCGTCACACGCCGTCACCCCGTGCGCGATCTCCTGCGACGCGCTGTCCGGCGCACGCCTCCCGCACCCGTCGGGGAACCGCACCTCGCGCACCACCCGCCAGTCCACCTTGGCCCCGCCCGCCGGCACCCCGGCGTAAGACGTCGCCGCTCCTCTCACCGAAACCAGCGCGCCCAGACGCGCGTCCGCCTCGGGCGGTTCCAGGGCGACGTCGAACTTGGGCCGCTTGTACTCCTCCACCGCGAATTCAACTTGGCCCTGGTTCTCCACGCTGATCGACATCCGCCCCGTGCCACGGTCGCGCGGCGCGACAAACGTGCCCGAGAACGAGCCGTAGTCATTGCTCCTCACCGTCTGATCAGCTATGTGTTTGCCGTTGCCATCGTTGAACTTCACGGTGAAGCTCTTGCCGCCCACCGCATAATAATTGCCCTTCTGCCTGTCCGAGACGAAATAGACGCCCTTGAATTGAACGGCCTGACCGGGCCGGTAGATCGCACGATCGGTGAAGAGCGCAATGTGCGTCTCGGGCGCGCCGTACCGCTCGTGCTCATTGCCTTTCCACACGCTCTCCCACGTGTGCGCGGCCTGGCCGTCCTTCTCCGCGACCAACAGGAGGTCGCCGGCCTGCTCACCGGGAACCCCGAAATAGCCGTCCTCGTCCGTCACAAAGGTCTGTTCGCGCCTGTAGGCGTCCTTGCGGTCGAAGCGCCACACCTGCACCCGCACCCCGGCGACCGGCTCCCCCCCGCGCGCGGTCAGCACGTAACCGCCCAACGTGTTCTCGCCGCGCGCCATCACCAGCGCCAGAGTGGAGACGCGGAACACGCCCCACGCGACCGGCTTGCCGTCTTTGACATAGCTGCCGTCAGTCGAAGCAAACACCGCGTACAGCCCCGGCGGCAGGTCGGACGGAACCTGCGCGCCGTAGGTCCGCTCCTTGTAATCCCCGGCGGGCGGCAGCGCCACGTCCCAAGTTTTCGCCGGTCTGCGTCTCAGCAACGCGGCCCCGGACTCGCAACTCTGGTACGCGTAGCGGGTGCGGTCCTTGAACATCTCCTCGAAGGTCACCGGCACCGCGCGGAACTGCACGGCCTTCAGGTTCTTGTAGGTGATCTCCATCGCCGGCCACGGCTCACACCACACCTGCTCGGCGGCGAAGGACACCGACGGCGCCTCGATCCCGGACACGAGATTGCGGCACTGCGCCGCACCCGCGCTTTTGGGATACGCCGCCGCCCCCTGCTGCGCGAGGGTCCAGGCGAGCGTGGCGTTCCCCGCCTCCAACGCCAGCCGGGCGCGCAGCGCGTGCGCCCGCGACAGGATCTCGTGCTTTTTCCACTTCTGTGCGAAGCGGTCCAGCGCTGCCGCATAACGCAGGTCGCGCCCCTCTCCCACGACCTGGTTGCGGCAGAACTGCAGCCGCTGCAGATCCGCGTCCGCGTACGCTGAAGGATCGGCGTCCTTCTCATGGAACTTCAGCAGGTCCTGGAAAAGCCGGAGGGCGCGCAACACGTGCGAGCGCCGCGCCGCCTCGTCAGGAATGATGAAGCTGAACCCGCTGACATCATCGAGCGCCGGCCCGTCCGCAGCCAACTCCACGGTGTCTTCCGGCCTCGCGCCCGCCTGCTCGCCGAGCGCGTAAAAATCGACCAGCTCGTACGCCGCGAAATCAAAAAGCGTGGGCCGGTAGGCGTCGGGCGCGGAGCCTTTTTCCAAAAGCGCGCCATACTCCTCCACCGGCGTCGCCTTCAGCACCGGCTCGTATGCCATGACGCGCTCGAACTGAGCCTCCATCTCGTCCAGGACGCGCGGCAGGCTCCACGTGGCGATATCGGCGCCCTCCTCGCCGCCTGCCACGGAAGTCCGCCGGCTCAAGCGCCAGCGGTTGTCGTTGAGATACTGCCAGTATAGGTGCGCCAGCACCAGCTCCATGAAAGGCCGCATGGGTTCGGGTGCCTTGGCGATCGCCTCCCGGAACTGGGGAATGCCCTCCTCCGCCTTGCCGCCGCGCAGCGACGCCTCGATCCCTGTGCGCTCCAGGACGGCCCTGACCGCATCCGCCCACTGCTCCCGCGCGACCGCCGCTTTCTCCAGCGCCGCGAGCCTCTCGACCGCCGTCTTGGGCAAGCCCTCGCTGACCGCTTTCTGCACCCCGTCCCAGGCCTTGGAAAAATCCGGCTGCTGCGGCCACGCCGCAGAACCGCACAACAGGATCAAGCCAGCCACTGTCAGTCTCATGCCGTCATCTCCAGAAACCTTCCCAACAAATTGTGACGCGAAGTATACACCCGAACCGCCGGAAAATCATGTCCAATATCCTCACGCCGGCTGCACGCGCACGGCTTATGCCGTTGACCTCAGGAGCGGCCCGCCCGGCGGTCGGGCCCTACCTAAACATGCGACACGGGCATCGTCTCGCATCTCGAAGGTTGGGACGGAACGCTGGGCCGTTCGTTTGTGTGTGGCGCACGTCCACAGGAATAAGCCGTGGCTGCGTGCGGTCGCACGCACAAGGACTTGGAATGACAAACAAAGCCCTTGTGCGACGCAATCGGTTTTAGTAACGTTTCTAACTCAAGCGGTTTTCTTGGTTTTCAAATCTTTACGTCTCACCTCATTCGTTGCAAAGGCTGCTCTCACATGGACAAAAAAGGAACATGGCTGACCTATCGGCCCGACATCAAGATTCTTGATTGTACCATCCGCGACGGCGGGCTCATGAACAACTGTAATTTTGATGACGAGTTCGTCCGCTCCGTCTATCAGGCCTGCGTGGAGTCGGGCGTCGATTACATGGAAATCGGCTACAAGGGCTCCAAAAAGATCTATTCCCCCACAGAGTACGGAACCTGGAAGTACTGCGCCGAGGAAGATGTGCGCCGCATCGTGGGAGACAACAAGACCGGCCTCAAGCTCTCGGTCATGGCTGACGTGGAGCGTTGCGACCATCACACCGACATTCTTCCCAAAGAGCAGAGCGTGATCGATCTCGTCCGCGTGGCCACCTACATCCACCAGATCCCCGGCGCGCTGGACATGATCAAGGCCATCCACGACAAGGGCTACGAGACCAGCGTCAACCTCATGGCCATTTCGGTGGTCAACGATTCGGAGCTGGACGAGGCCCTCGAGATCCTCTGCAAGAGCGAGGTGGAGGTGATCTACCTCGTGGACAGTTACGGTTCGCTCTACTCGGAGGAGGTCCAGGTCCTGACCCGCAAATACCGCAAGTACGCGGAATCGGGCGGCAAAAAAATCGGCGTGCACGCGCACAACAACCAGCAGCTCGCCTACGCCAACACCATCGAATCGCTCATCCTCGGCGCCAGTTATCTCGACTGCACCATCGGCGGCCTCGGCCGCGGCGCCGGCAATTGTCCCACGGAGCTCCTGCTCGGATTCCTGAAGAACCCCCGCTACCACCTTCGCCCGCTCCTGAAATGCATCCAGGAAAGCGTGGTGCCGATGCGCAAGAAGATTACCTGGGGCTATGACATTCCCTACATGCTGACCGGCCAGATGAATCACCACCCGCGCGAGGCGATGAAGTTTCTCGACGGTGACCATCCCACGGATTACCTGGAGTTCTACGATCAGCTGCTCGAGCAGGAGTAGGCGCCGCTTTCCGCGGCTGTCAACGCCGCGTCTCGGGACGTTCCGGCGGGCCTGGAACTGCCGGCTTGCACGTGCGCGGGACGGGCGGTGACAACGAGCTCGGCGTTTATCTCTGCTTTCGTGCCCCAGTCGTCTGGCCGGGCCGCCGTCCCCGCGGGATCACTCGCCGACTTGCAGACAGTATAAGCGCTCGCCGTCGCGCAGATAGAGACGCCCGTCGGACAACAGCAGCGGGCCCCACGCGTCGCGCCCCTTGCCGTCCATCAGGGCGTGGCGCCCCAGCACGGTAAAGCCGGCGCGCCCGACCCGCGCCAGCGTCAGCGTCCCCACATCGTCGAGCAGAACCATCAGCCCGCCGGAGGCCGCCACGTAAGGCCCGAGGCCGAAGGTGCAGTCCTTGCCGCTGGACCACAGCCGTTCGCCTTCCGGCGTCATGCACGCCAACTGCTGGCGGTCGCCGCCGCCGTCGCTCGGCAGCACGGCGTACAGCAAGCCGTCGAAGAAGACCGGCGTCTGCTGCTCGCTGGCGAACTGCTTGCGGTCGGTCTTGAAGAGCAGCGCGACTTTCCAGCCTCCGCCGTCGCGCGTCACCCGGAACATCGCGCCGCCGAAGCCGTACCCGGCCGTCATGAAGAAACGGCCGCCCGTGAGCGGCACCGGCGAAGGCGCGATCACGCTGGGCTGGAACGCGTCCGTGCGCCACAGCAGCTTGCCGCGCTCGGGACCGTCCGCCCCCACCCCGATGATGCCGCCCAGCGCCGCATAGACGTACTGCCGCGTCCCCTCCGCGTCCAGCACCATCACCGACGCGTGGGACATCGACAGCCCGCCGGGGTTGGGCGTCTCGAACAGGGTCGCGCCGCTCTTGACATCGATGCCGCACAGCACCGTGTTCGTGCCTGCGGGCGCGAGGATCGCCACCCCGCCCTCGATCAGCGGACACTGCCCCGCGTACCAGAGCGGCACCTTCGCGCCGTAGCGCTCCTTCAGGCTGAACCCCCAGCGGTACGCGCCGCTGTCGGCCGCCACGCACAGCACATGGCACTGCGGCCCCAGCGCCACCACCGCCTCCCCGTCCGTCGCCGCGACCGTCCGCGAAATCCCGTGGTTGCGCTTGGTCTTCACCTTGTAGAAGCGCTCCCAACGCTGCTGCCCGGTCTCGGCGTTGAGACACCGCAGGCAGTCGCCGCCGCGCGACTCGTCGTAATCCAACACATAGAGAAGGCCCGCCGCCAGCGACGGCATCGCGTGTCCGTCCCCCACGGGCCTCGACCAGAGCACGCGCGGACCGCCCGACGGCCACGCCGTCGCCAGCGTGCCCGCCTGGGTCGCGACGTTGTCGCGCGCGGGTCCGCGGAACCCCGGCCAGAGGCCAGACACCCTGCCGGGCGGCACCTCGCGGTCGGCCAGGAAGCAGCCGGCCAGATCCGTTTCATGCGCGGCCGACGTGGCGGCCACCGTCTCCGCCACCGAGCCCGCGGCCGCGGCCTCGCGGAGCGCCATGGGCTGCGCCTCGCGATCGAGCCAGGCCATCACGACCCACGCCGCGAGCACCGCCGCCGCCGCCGTCACAAGAATGGGAACCGCTTGCCGCATAGACCCCTTATTCGATTGTTCATGAATGCGTCACGCACCCGATCAACGGCGCGCCCGGCAGGGTTTCCACCGCCCAGACGCGAAGCACGCCTCGCACGCCCAATTTCAACTCGGTGCCCTTGGGGCGCCTGGTGTCCGGGTGGTAAAAAGTCATGTGGGTTCCGGCTACCGCAGCATTTTGACCATTACCCGCCGCAGCAGGCGTTTCAATCCCCCGTGCTGGATGCCCGACAGGACGCGCTCGGTCTCATGCCGGTAATGCGCGTACAGCAGTTCCACGCGCGTGTGCAGGCCGGCCTCCTCGATCACCTCGATCAGCCGCTGGCGTCCCTCGCTGTCGTGCCCCCACACCGACCCCAGCGCCGCGCTGACCTCCGGGACTTCGCTCGTGCACGCCACCGCCAGGAAGATGGTCGGCCGCATGGAAAGCAGGTCCGCCGCCCGTCCGCGCACCGAGCGGAAATCCTCGATGTCGTCGCGGATCTGGTAAGCCGTGCCGACCGCGCGGCTGAAGGCGGAAAGCTGCACGCAGGTCGCCGCGTCCACGCCCGCCGCCACCGCGCCGACCAGCACAGCCACCTCGAACGCCGCCGCGGTCTTCTGCTCGTAGATGCGCAGCACCGCTGCCTCGGTCACCGGCGACGGCTGCCGGCAGAACGCCAGCTCCTCGCCCTGGCCCAGACACAGCTCGCGGTGTCCGCGGGCCGCCGCCAGCACCATCCCCGCACGCACCTCGCCCGCGAACTCCGATGCCGCCAGCAGCCGATAGCCTTCGCCGATCAGATAGTCGCCCGCATTGATCGCGGCGGCCACGCCGTAGCGCTTGTGGACCGTGGGCGCGCCATAGCGCTCGTCATCGTTGTCCTCGATGTCGTCGTGGATCAGCGACGCCTTGTGGAAACACTCCACCGCCAGCGCCGCCGGCATGATCTGCCCGAGGCTGCCGCCCGACGCCTCAAACACCGCCGCCGTCAGGATCGGCCGCCAGCGCTTGCCGCCGGTCATCAGCCACTGCTGGCCGATCCGCTCCGCCTCGGTGTTCGGCACCCCCATCACTGACGCGAGCGATGCGGGCTCGAACCACGCCTGCACCGTGTCGGCCACCGCCTCGATCGCGCTCGCGCGTTCGGTCAGCGTCAGCTTGCCCGCACGGATGATCTCCAGCGCCCACGCGACATCCATATCCGTGTTCGTGCAGCCGTCCGCCAAGAGCGGGATGCCCTGTCCCGGAATCGCGTGCGCGTTCATGAGGGGGAAGATGCGTCGCAGCGAGTCCATGCACCCCACGCCGATCACCGCGTCGACTTTGCCGCTGGTCAACAGCTTGCTGACCACCGTCGTGCCCTCGGCCACCAGCGTGACATAGCCCAGCCGGTCGGCCTCGGCCTGCAGCGAGCCGATCGAGCAGCCGCCGCACTGCGCGCACAGCAGGCCGAGTCCGTCGCGGTCCGCCTGGCAGACCTCCGTGTTGGCGAGGCATTGCGGCAACAGCAGCAGCCGGCGCTCGTAGGGAATGCCGGCGACCACGTCGGCCCACAGCGCGTTGTTCAGCAGCACCGCGACGTACGCCTGCTCGCCGGCGTCGGACTGCGCGGCCAAAGCCGCGCAGCGGGCATGGGCGGCCAGCTCCTCGCCCGTCAGCGGCGGCACCAGCCGCTCCCGCGCCACATAGGCGTCGACCGCGTGCTCCAAAGCCGCCCGGCGCCCGCGGTCTTGCGGCACGCAAAGCCCCGGCGCACCCGCGTCCTTTTTATCCGAAACATTGTGCATGGTGGCCGCTATTATATGCGTCCCCTGCGCGGAAATAAACGACGAAAACAAGGCGCCGCCCGTCTATTTCCTCTGCCAGCGGTCGTTCGGCTCCAGCACCGCGCGCGGGCCGGCCCCGTCCAGCCACGCCTGGGCACCGGCATCGCCGCGCAGATAAGCGTCCCAAAAAGCCGTGCTCAACGCCAGGATCACCCGATGATGATTGGGGTTGCGCGCCTCTTTATCGCCGGGCAACGGCCGGTCACCGAAGGCCGAGTGCTCCGCGCCCTCCAGCACCACCTCATACTTGCCTCCCGGAGGCAGCGCAGGGAAGACGCCCAGCCGCGACGCCAGGTCGATCTGTCCGATGGGGGAAAGGTCTTTTGTGCCCGTCATCAGCAGCCACGGGACGCCGACCTCGCCGAAGGCCTTCCGGGCATCGCCGCGGCGCGGCGTGCTGGGGCTGAAGGCCACCGCCGCCCGGATGCGGCGGTCCGTGGCGTTCATCAACCCCAGAGGGAACTTCTGGCCGCTGACCGCCTGCGTCGTCACCGCGCCGAACGAGTGTCCCGACATCCCGACGTGTTTCAGATCGAGCCGTCCCTCCAGCGCGTGGCCGCTCTGCCCGTTCCATTTTTCGAGCTGATCGAGCACCGCCGGAATGTCCTTCACGCGCAACCCGAAGTTCTTCAACCCGGCCGCGTCCTGCATCGCCTCCATGCGGTCCTTGACCGGCTTGTCTTTCCAGACCGCCGCGTCGCTGCCCTGATGCTGCACGAACACCGCCACATAGCCGCGGGCCGCCCAGTGTTGCCCCAGGTACGGATTGTTCTCGCGCGAGCCGCCCAGCCCGTGGCTGAACAGCACCACCGGCGCGGCGTTGGTCCCGGCCGGCAGATACACCCATACCGGGATCTCCCGCTTGCGGTCAGCATCCTGCACCGTCAGGTCCAGCGCGGCGGGCTTGTACGTATCGTCGACCCGCAGCGGATCATACGCCTTTTCCAGCGCGCAAACGCGCGCCGCCGCGCACAGCGCCGCGGCGGCCGCCAACTTTCTCACGACTCCCGAATGCAACATAGGGTCTCGTTTCCGTTTAGCCATTTCAAACGAATGCCTTTTAGCGTGTTCGTTCTGCGGTGGGGACGGTTCCCCGAACCGTCCGCCGGTCCTGCGCAAGCCGAAGGGCGGACGCCTCGGGGAGGCGTCCCTACCTTGGATTGCGGAACGCACCCGCAAAAACGTCAGCGTCATACCGGAGTACACGCGCAGCGCGCGGAGCGTTACAAGCGGTCACGGATAGTTCTGGCCCGTCGGGCGGATCATGATCTCGCTCACGTTGACATGCGGCGGCAGGGCCAGCAGCCACGCCACCCCGTCGGCGATGGCCTGCGGCTCGAGCAGCTGGCCGAAGTGGGCGATGCTCTTGCCGAAGTTCTCCGCGCTGTAACCCGCCACCTGCTGGAACTCGCTGGCCACGATGCCGGGCATGACCGTCGACACGCGCACCCCTTTGGCGCAGACCTCCTGACGGAGCGCCTCCGCCATCGCGCCGACCGCGAACTTGCTGGACCCGTAAAAGCCGCTGAAGGGCGAGATGTTGCGCCCCACCACAGACCCCACCACCACGATGTCCCCGCGCTGGCGCTGAACCATGAGCTGCCCCGCCCGGCGCATCAGGTGGGCCGCCCCGAGCACGTTGGTCTGGTAGAGCTCCTGCCACTGGGCCTCGTCGCTGCCGAGCATGCCGCCGGCCAGACCGCGCCCCGCGTTGATCACGGCGATATCGAGCTTGCCCCCGCCCGCACTCCACGCCAGCGTTTTTTCCAGCAGCGCGTCGAGGTCCGCCGGCACGCCCGCATCGCCGGCCACGGCCAAAGCCGCGCCGCCCAGCCCCGCGATCTCCGCCGCCAGCTCGTCCAGCCGCTCCCTGCGGCGCGCCTGGATCACCACCGCCGCGCCGTCCCGCGCCAGCGTCAGCGCCACCGCTCGTCCGATCCCCGAGCTCGCGCCCGTCACAATCGCCGTCTTACCCGTCAGCGGTTTGCCCATGTTCATGACGCTCCTTCATTTTACCCCGACACCCGACGCACGCCCACGGATGGGCGTGCCACATTCCGAATGTGCCCGGCACATATCGCGATTAACTTAGCGCCTGCGCGCGCCGTTTTCAAGCCGCAATTCCGCTGGCGAGCGCACCTCCGTCTGCGGTACACTGCCCGGCATGAATATCGATTTGACCTCAGCCCAACGTGCCGAACTCCGCGCCCAACTCCGCAATGAGCTAACGGAGAACAGGGTCTACCTGAGCCTCGCGCAACGTCAGCCCGCCGGGCCCAACCGCGACCTGCTCGAGCGCATCGCCAACGACGAGCGCAACCATGCGTCCCACCTCGCCGCGCTGCTCGGCGAGGAAGGCGCGCCGAACCGCCTCCGGGCCGCCCGCGACATCCTGGTCGCGCGGGTCTTCGGCCTGACCTTCGGCCTCAAGCTCATGGAGAACCGCGAAAGCCGCGCGGGTGACACCTACCGCTCGCTCGCGGCCGTCACGCCGGGCTTCGCGCGCATCGCGGACGAGGAGGATGCGCACGAGGCCGCGCTGCTCGCGATGCTGGACGACGAGCGCCTCAACTACATGGGGGCCATCGTGCTGGGGCTCAACGACGCGCTGGTGGAGCTCACGGGCGCGCTCGCGGGGTTCACCTTCGCGCTGAGCGGCTCGCGCCTCATCGCCATGACCGGCCTCATCACCGGCCTGGCCGCGGCCATGTCCATGGCGGCCTCCGCCTTCCTGCAGGCGCGCGCCGACGGCAACGCCACCGACCGTCATCCGGGCAAGACCGCCTGCTATACCGGCATCGCCTATGTCTGCACGGTGGTCGTCCTCATCCTGCCCTACCTGCTCATCCCCCACGTCAAGATCGCGCTGGTCCTGATGCTCGCCTCCGCCCTGGTGATCATCGCGCTCTTCAACTTCTACCTCAGCGTGGCCAAGGACGCGCCCTTCCGCCGGAGCTTCCTGGAGATGGCCGGCCTCTCCACGGGCGTCGCGACCATCTCATTCGGCATCGGCTACCTCCTCAACCACACCATGGGCGCGGGATAAGGCCTCACGGGCACACCAGCAGCCGCACGGGACCGAGCAGGCCGGACGGCAAGAGCGTCGAGTCGGGCGTGTACGGGTTGCGGTTCGTCTCCGTGAAGCGCTTCTCCTGTGCCAGCGAGGCATCGCCGATCAGCCGGTTGGGCCACAGGTTCGTCACGCGGATCTCCAAGGCGTTGGCGCCGGCCTTCAGCGCCCGCGTCACCTCCAGCCGCCACGGCGGCGTCCAGAGCGTGCCGAGCGGCTGCCCGTTGAGCGTGACCTCCGCCACCGCCTGCACCGCGCCGAGATCGAGACAGACGCGTTGGCCAGCCTGAACCAGCGCGGCGTCCGCCTCAAAGCTGATCCGGTAAGCCGCGGTTCCTGAATAATGCCGGATGCCCTCCTCGGGCCGCACCGTCCAATCCTGCAGCGTGCCGAAGGTCACCGCTTCCGGCCCGCCCCACTTGGGATCGAACGCCACCTGCCACGGCCCGCCCAGCACCTGCAACTGGTGCTCCGCTGCCGCGTTTATTCCTGCCGGGCTCCCGATTATAAGTTTCCGGTTTTCTGCCTTCCTGAACACGATAAAGCGCGAGCCGCAGGGCGGAAGCGCGAGCGCCACGCGCGTCACGCCGTCCGCCTCGTTGAACGCCGCCGGCGCGGTCTCGCCCGTCACCGCGTCCCAGATTTCGGGTTGCCTCCCCGTCACCCGGAAGGCACAGCTCACGCGCTCCTCCGCAGGCTCGCGACTCGCCACAAAGTAGATGTCCGCGTCTCCGGTCGCGCGGTGGATCCAGTCGACGCACCCGTTGCCGCTCACGCCTTGGCACGTGAAATCGGGCGCGACGCCGTCCGTCCGCAGCACCTCGCGCGCGCCGGCGAGCGAGGGGATCACGCGCCCTTGGCCGACCGGGCGCACGGCGCCGTTTGACGTCGCGCCGCGCGGGCCCCACAGCTCGTCCGCCAGCGCATGAAACGCCGCGCTGTCGTCGTCCATGCTGGAAGGCCCGACCGGCCGCGCGCCCGCCACCGTCGCGCCCGCCCGCACCAGCTCCGCGATCTTCCGCAGGGCTGACAAGGTGAGCGGATGCTTCACCGGCGTCAACGGTTTTTGCGGCGGCAGCTTGCCGGGCCCCATGCGGGCGGCGTCGGGACTGCGCTCAGAGAGCATCAGCACGCGGTAGCGGGGACCGGCAGGCAGCACGATGAACCC
Source organism: Verrucomicrobiota bacterium (assembly GCA_023269675.1). Classification (GTDB taxonomy): domain Bacteria; phylum Verrucomicrobiota; class Kiritimatiellia; order RFP12; family UBA1067; genus JAHFSX01. Next base: position 34,854 of record JAHFSX010000027.1, on the reverse strand, counting down.
CTGCCTGACGGTCGCGCGCTCAAGAACCTCGGTGTTGCAGAAGTCATAGTCGAAGCCGTCGCCCAGCGCGTCGCTGGGCGTCTTCAGCCCCGCAAACAGGCCGAGCCCGTCGCCGTGGTAGAGCAGCGCATCGGCGACGAAGCTCCCCTGCTGAAGCATCCAGGAACACCGGCTCAGATAAAGGTTGAAGGCGGCCGACTGGCTCCACCACGTGGTCTGCGGGTTGTAGTGCGTGCCCACGTCGCGGACCTGGCCGGGCTTGGCCGTCAGCGAGGGCGAGAGCATCATGCCGTGGTAGCAGATGCGGTTGAGCCCGTCGCAGAACGCGCGGTCGGCCGCGGGCTTCATCGTGGCGGGCGACTCGGTCCAGTAGGTGTTGATCGTGGTGAACGATTCGGCCAGCACCTCGCGGATCCCGTAAACGTGCGCGGCCGTCGCGGCGTCGCGCACCATAAAGCGTTGCGGCGGCGAGGGCCGGTGCGCGGACGGCATCCAGAACTCGCCCATCGACACGTCGCAGCGCCCCGAGAGGCGCACCACGTCTGCCTGGTGCTGGTGCGGGCCCGCGGCTTCGGCGATCGAGACCAGCCCGTGTTTGTGAGCGACCTCGCGCTGATAGGCATAGTGGTTCTCCGCCAGCAGCTCGCTGACCGTCTCCTTGAAATCGCGCTGAAAACGCGCGGTTTTCGGCGCGCCTTCCAGCACCGCCCCCGCCAGCGCCGGCAGCCAGGGCCGCACGTCGTAGCCGCGGAGCTTGGAAAACTCCTCGGGGAAGGTCTGCGTCCAGCTCACGCTCCCCGCCTCCCAGCTGTCGCACATGACGCCCTTGAGCGCGCCGCGCTCGCCGGGCGTCAGCTCAGACAGCAGCGGGTCCATCGTGATGCGCCAGTGCTCGTCGAACGCGGCCCGGCTCAGGTGGTCGATGTAGCAGCCGTTCCACCCGAAGATGTTCGGCGCGTAGCCGACGCGCAGGAGACGCCAGGCGCCTGCGGGGGCTTCCCACGTGACCCGTCCCGTGGCCGCGTCCAGGCACGCCGAGATGTCGCGCACCGCGGCAAGCGGCACGGGCTCCTTCGTGTCCGGCAGCGCGAAAACGGCGATGTCCCAGTAATATGCGGGCGAGCCGTCCGCGTTCTTCGGCGTCTTGGACGCGCCCTTCTTCGGCAGCGCGACCTCGGCGCGTCCAGGGCCCTTCACCCGCGCCTCGGAGAACGTCAACTCCTTCTGCGCGAACTCCGGCCGCGTGTGCTTCGACTCGCAGCCCGCCGAGCCGAGCATCATCACCGCGTCGAGGCCGAGGCGCGCGGCCTCGTGCAGAGCCCAGCGCACCTTGGCCCGCCACTGCGGCGAGGGGTCCGACGAGCCGCCGTAGATATGGAAACCGGAAATGCCGACGGCCCGCAGGCCCTCGAGATCGCGCGTGATGCATGCGTCCGACGCCTGCTTGTAAGTGCTGAACCACCACCAGACCTGCGGCCGCACCTCGCGGGGCGGCTGGGCGAACCCCTCCTCCAACGACACGCCGCGCGCGCCAGCCGCGACCAGCACGGCCAGAACAGCCAACATCTTCCTCATCCGCATTCCCCTTGCATCCGGGTTCCCGGTTGCGTCTATCCGCTCAAGCGCGCTTCAAGCCCCTAACCCATTCCCCTCGCGTCGCCCGGGTCACTTGCTGCTGATGCTCTGCTTCTTCGGGTTCGGCGGGGTGTAGCCGTGCGTCGACCCCTGGATGTACTCGATGGTCTTCGGAGCCTTGACGTTGTTGTAAAGGACCGAAACGCCGGAGGGCGGGCAGACGTAATCGCCGAGACCGGCGCTGATGAAGGTCTCGCACGTGACGCGCTTGGCCATGTTCACGACATCGTAGTAGCCGAGCCCGTCGGCATAGTCCGGCCGCCAGCCGCGCAGGCGTCCGAGCTTGATCCCGCCCAGGTCGCAACACCAGGGCTTGGAGGCGTTGCAGCGGGTGACGTCGCGGTCGAGCGCCGCGGCCGTGACGGCCTGGAGGCCGCCCTGGCTGCCGCCCGAGGCGATGAGCGTCTTGCCGTTCCACTCGGGGCGCGACTTGAGGTACTCCAGCGCCCGCATCACGCGCAGCATCATGCCGTTGAAGTAGGCAGTTTCAGGCTTGGCATTCTCCGCGTTGTTGAAGCCGTACCCCTTGAGAGCGCCCTCCTGCAGGGCCTTGTAGTAAGCGGGCTCGCGTCCGTTCTCGATGCCGTGCGCGTTGATCTGGAGGACGATCATGCCGTCGTATGGCTCAGGATCGGCGCCGCACACGCTGTAACCCCGGAAGCTGAGCTGGGCGGGCAGAGACTTCTCCTTGGCGTTCTTCGGAATCGAGAGGTAGCCCGAGACGGGCTTGCCTCCGGCGCAATCGATCTTCACGTCGAAGACCTGACATTTGGGATTCTTGGAGGCGACCTCGGTGAGGCTGGCCTTCAGCGGGACAGCCGCGAGGCGGGCCTTTTGCGTCTTCCAGAAGGCATCGAAGTCCGCGGGCTCCGGATAGCCCGCGAGCTTGGCAGGCTCGACGCCGGCGCCGCCCTCGAACTTCAGGGGGGCGTTCTTCGCGTCTTTCACAGGCGTGCCGTCGGCGTTGAGGACCGAGACCTCTATGCGCACGAAACCGGGCTTGTCCGTGGAGGTCTTGATTTCAAGCGGCTGCCCTTCCGAGCTCGTGCCCTCGCCTGTGGCGCTCTTCCCGTCGTCGCCGGTGCGCAGCCATTTGAGGGTCTTGCCCGCGAGCGGCTTGCCGTCATCGACGAGCTGCACCTTGAAGGTCATGGTCTCGTTGGGCAGATAAGAGACCGGCTCCTTGTCGGTCGACCAGTTGAGCGCGAGGGTTCCCGCCATCGACGCGGTTACGTTGAGCAAGGCCGCGAGGGCCGCAACAATGAAGCGAGTGTGCATAGCATGTCCCTTTACAATTTAATGTGATGAAACTTAGCAGAACTTCCCAGCCTGAGCAAGCCCACCGCGTTTTCTTGGCGTTGCAGGCCTCGAATCAAGCGGTCCGCCTTTCTCATGCGTTTGACAGGCTCGCCTCGCTCAGCTACTGTATTTCAAATCAATGAGGCTCGTATCGCTTCGGGAGAGAACACACGATGGGGAAGATCACAGCGTGGATAGCCGCCGCCGCGTGGGCGTCGGCGGTTTGGGCGGATGTGCCCGCCGTGTTCTGGGCGTCTGATCCGGTCAAGCCGGGCGAGGCCGTGATGGTCCAGGGTTGGGGCTGGGGGGCACAACCGAAGATCGAGATCCAGAACATGGCAGACGGCGACGCCGGCAAGCCCGGGCAAAACGGGCCGCCGCAAATTCTGAAGACCGTCACGTGCGCGCCGATCCTGTGCAACGACGAAGGGCTGAGTTTTGTGGTGCCCCGAGACTGGAAGCCGGGGCTCTACCGTTTCACCGTCGTCGCCGACAGCGGCCGTTCGGAGTCGGCCGACCTGAACGCGCCGAAGCCGTGGTGGCATCAGGGCGACGGGGGCAGGGAAGCGTCGCCCGGAGGCTGGCTCCGCCTCTTCGGCTCCTGCCTGAGCGTGGACGGCCAGGCGAGGGTCGCCCTCCGGTGCGGCGGCCGCGAACGGATTCTCAAGCCGAGCCAACAGGACGGCTGGGCGCTCACGGTCGAGCTGCCCGCGGATTTGCCCACAGGCGCGTGCCAAGTCAGCGTTCACAACGGTTGCGGCGGCGCAGCCGGCTGGCGGAAGGCGGCGGAGCTCCAGATCGCAGCCCCGCCGCGTCTGTGGGGCAACAAGGTGTTCGATGTGACGATGTTCGGGGCGGTCGCCAACGACGCCATCGACGACACGTACGCCGTGCAGCAGGCGCTGGACGCCGCAGGCACGGAAGGGGGCGGGACCGTTTCTGTTCCCCGCGGACGTTTCCAGCTGAACGGGACCCTCGCGGTTCCCCGGCGCGTGCTGCTCAAGGGCGCGGGCACGAACCTGAGCCTGCTTTACTGGCGCGACCGCGAGGAGCCGCTGGCGGCGCTCATCCAAGGCTCCAACTCCTTCGCCGTGGAGGAGCTGACGATGCTGGCGGCCAACCATGGCGCGGGCATCGTTTCCGCTGCCGCCGACACGCCCGGCGCCGGCAACGTGTTCCTGCGCAGCCTCGTCCTGCGCCTGAACCGCTTCGAAGCGCAAGACACGGATGCGATCGCGTCGCGCCTCCTGCCCATCGGGGACGGGCCGTACGCGGTCCATCTCGGCGGCAGCAATGTCCAGGTCACCGGCTGCGAGATCTTCTCTTCCTACGGCCCGCTCCACGTGTCCGGCACGGACACGCTGGTCCGCGGCAACCGTCTCTTCGCGGGCGACTCGATCTACGTGCTCGCGGGCCAGCGGGTCGTGTTCGAGGACAACACGCTGGACGGCGGGCCGATGGCGCGCGGGGGCGGCGTCTACTGCAAGCAGCTCTACTATGCCCGCAACCGGATGGGGATGACGCCGCGGCACGACGGCGAGGTGTTCACCACCGACGGCGGCGGTCACACCGTGGTCAAGGTCGCCGCGCTCGACGGCGTGCGCATGGCCTTGGACGAGGAGGACGCCAAGAAACAGCCGCGCTGGAACGGCTTCATGAACTGGTGGCACGAGAAAACCCCGGGGCATCCGCCCTGCCTCTACGTCATGAAGGGCAAAGGCGCGGGGCAGTACCGCTGGGTCGTCTCCCATGACGCGCTCAAATGCGAACTGGACCGGCCGTGGACGGTCGAGCCGGACGGCGGCTCGCTGATCTTCTTCTGCGTCCACAATTTCGACCGGAATATCCTGGTCGCCAATGATTTTCACGACGCGACGATCGTGCAGAGCTACGCCGCCGGAACCGAATGGATCATGGCCGGCAACACCTTCACCCGCATCGGCGGGATACAGATGTCCACACACCGTGACGAGCCGGCTTGGCGCATGCAGTGCCTCGCCAACGAGATCCGGGCCGGCAGCAACTACCGCGGGCCCGAGAGCGCGGGCTTCGACCGCGACGCCCACCTCGGCATGGTGAGCGGCGGCGGGCGCTGCACCGTATTCCGCGGCAACACGCTGGACAACAATGCGCTGATCAATGTGGCGCGCGGCAGAAACGCGCTCGTCGAGGGGAACGTCATCAGCGACACCGACGTGGGGATCGCGGTGGGCGCCGATGCGACGGTTCTCCGCAACAACCGTTTCGAGCGGGTGGTTGAGCCGATCCGCGGCAAGCCGGTCATCAACCCCGCCGAACGCCTGCTGGCCGGGCTGTCTGCGCTGCGCGAGCCGCTCCCCGAAAGCTGCGCCGCCACCGTCGCCCGGTTAAAAGGGCTGGCCGTGAAACCGCTGGAAGCGCCGGGGCTGGAAGAGGACGTCCGCGCCTGCGCCGCCGGTCTGGCCAAGCTCGCGGCCGCCTCGCCCGGCAACGGCGCCTACCCGCAGGCGCTGCTGAACGCGCTGTTTGTGTCCGGCCTCAGAACCCAGTGCAACAACACGAAGCCGCTCGCGGACGGCGTCGGCGGGACGCTCAAGCAATGGCTGGACGTCGATCCCCAGACCTATGCGCCGCCCTTCAGGCTCTCCCTCGTTTTCGCGGAACACCTGAAATACCGCATCGGCGCGCTCGAGGCGGCGCTCACCCCCGGAAAAGCCTGGGGCCATGACCTGCCGGTGACGCTCGAGCCCGGCGCCTCGACCGCCTTCCGCGCGCCGCTCAAGTGGACCGCCGCGGGCGAAGGCTGGACGCTGTCGGGCACCGGCGATCTCGCTGTCGGCAACCCCGGCGCGGGACTGCCCATCACGCGGTGGCTGGTTTGCGGACCTTTCCCCAACGACGACAAGGGCAAGCTCGACAAGGCGGTCCGCGGGCCCGAGCGCCGCCTGGATTTGGCGGCGCGTTACGACACCCTGGCGGGCCCGCGAGGCTGGGAGCCGGTCAACACGCAGAAGCTGGACTTCGTCAAGCTCTTCGGGCCGCAGCGTTCCGCCTCGGCCTTCGCGCTGGTGGTGCTGCGGGCGAAGAAGGCCGTCCCCTTCGGGCTGGTCTGCCAAGTGGGCCCCGGCATGCTGACGCTGAACGGCGAGCCCCTGCTGCTGCCGCGTTCCCGGCAAGTCTCGAGCACGCTGAAACCAGGCGACAACATCTTCCTGCTGAAGGTCGCCAACGCCGGCGAGGGCTGGGGGGCCGGCGCGAGCCTGTCGGTCGCGGACGGCGTCGAACCCGGCGACGTGCAGGTGCTGCCGCCGGAGCAGCTCGCGGGCGTGCCCGAGTTGAACCCGAGGCCGCCGGCGCCCATCCCCGAAGGCGCGACGCTGCCTTTCGCCGGCGGTGTGGACTGGAAGCTGATCTACGCGGACGATTTCAACCGGCCCCGCTTGGGGACCGACTGGGTTTTCAGCGGTGCCGCCAACTGGATGGAAAGCCCCTACCGACTCTCTGACGGCGTGATCGCGGCGAAAGGCTTCTTCTCCTACTGCGCGTATGCCCGCAAACTGGCGCTGCCGCTGCGGGTGGAATACGATGTCAAAGCCGGCAAGTGGGGAAGCGGCGGCGCCTTGACGGCTGCCACGCTCACCCCTGCGAACGAGGCGGCCGGCCGGAGCCTGTGGGGAACGCCCCGCGGTTCGGGGTACCTGCTCTGTCTGGGGTGGCACAACCAGATGTCCGACCATGTGTGGCGCGACACCGAAGAGGTAGCCTTGCGCAATCCCGGCCTGCGGCTGGAGCTCGGCACGTGGCACCGTGTGGTGGCGCAGTTCGCGCCGCCGAAAGCGACCCTGGTTGTCGACGGACAGGTGGCGCTGGAATACACCGACAAGAGTTGGCTGCCGAACTTGGACACCTTCTCGTTCTTCTCGGGCTTTGCCGACATTGAAATCGACAACGTTCGGATCTTTGCTCAGAAATGAAATCCGCACCGTTTGGGGATTCAGAATCGCGGTGGGACCGCGATGCGGGCGAGGCCGCCGGGAAGAAGGAACTGACGAAGACCGGTCCCGCCCCGCGCGCGGCGGCGTGCCGGGAAGGGCGAAAGGGCAAAATATGAGAACGCGGATCGGACAGATCGGACGGACGGGGCTGGCGGTCGCGCTGTCGGCCTATACACTTGCCGCCCAAGATGGCGTCAGGTCGACCTTCACGGTCGGCAAGATGCGGCTCGAGGCCACGGCCCAGGCGATCAAGGTGTCGCTGGAGGGCCGCTCCCTGTTCGAACTGCCGGCCCGGGTGGCGGTGGACCTCGAGGGTCAGCGCGACCGGGACCTGTTCGCGCCCGCCTTCCGGGCCGAGGGAGACCGCTGCGTGTGGACGGTCCGCAGTTCGAACTGGGAGAAAAAGGAGTACGCGCTGTCCGTCGAAGGGACGGCGGCGGTCCTTCGCGTCACTGTTCAGGGGCACGGGAAACTGGGCACGCTCCGCTTCTTCCCGCAGGCCGACAAGGGCGGGGCGCGCCTCGGCTACGAGGTGTCGCGTTATCTGCTTCCCGTCGCGCTGGGCGGCGCGCAGGCCGTGCCGCAGTGGCGCAACACGATGGAGAGCGGCAGCATCGAACTGGGCTACATGACCCCTCCCCTGCTGGCCTTTCCTTTCGCCGGCAAGATTCCCGGCAGTTGCGCCATCGGATTGGCCCCCCTGCCCGGCGCGTACAACCTCGACCACTTCCGCTGCGAGTTCGCGGACTTCAAGGACGGCCTTTTCTCCACTGATTTTCTCGGGTACACGGAGGCGGACGGCGAATATGCATTGCCGGCGCTGACCTTCACGGCCGGGACCGACGAGTTCGCCGCCCTGTCCGCCCATGCCGAATGGCTCTACCAGTCCGGCGGCTGCCGCCGGGCCGAGCGCGGCGCGGTTCCCCGCTGGTGGCTCGGCCCCTTCTTCTGCGGCTGGGGCGAGCAGGGCCATCTGAGCCCGGGCAATGTCTACGCTGGCGCCAACCAGAAGGCCTACACCGCGATGTCCAAACGTCTCGACGAGCTGGGGCTGAAGCCCTCCGCCATCATCGTCGATGACAAATGGCAGGGCCAATACGGCGAGATGCTGCCCGACCCCGCCAAATGGCCCGACCTGCGGGCCTTCACCGACAGCGAGCACGCCAAGGGGCGGCGCGTGGTGCTCTGGATGAAATCATGGGACAATGAGGGGCTCCGCTCCGAGGAGTGCGTCCACTGCCTCTGCACGCCCTACGGCGCCGACCCGACCTCGCCCGCCTACCGCCGCCGCGTTCAGGAGACGATGCGCCGCCTGCTCTCGTCCGAGCCGGGCTGCTTCAACTGCGACGGCTTCAAGATCGACTTCGCCAACTGCATGCCCTTGGGCAGGAACCTGGCCACCCGCGAGCGCGGGGTCTACGGCATCGAGCTGCTGAAGCGTTTGATGACCCTGCTCCACGACTCGGCCAAGGCGGTCAAGCCCGATTGCCTCATCAACACCAGCTGCGCCCACCCCTATTTCGCCGAGGTCACCGACCAGTGCCGGCTGCACGACTACAACGGCCAGCTGCGCTCCCTGTGGGAAGTCCGCGAGTTCCGGGCCAAGCTCTTCAAGACCGCCTTTCCGGGCATCAGCGTCGACACCGACGACGAAGGCTCCTCATCACGCCAGGAGACGCTCGACTACCTGCGCCGCGCCCCGGGCTTGGGCGTGCCCGACCTCTACAGCCTGCACGGGAGACTGACAGACGACGACTTCCGCGACCTCGCCAAGATCTGGGACAACTATTCCAAGAAACTCGACAATCGCGGTGACAAATGAGTGTGCAGCCGGCGGATCAGGAGAATACGGTCAGGCCCCGCTCACTCCACGCGGACCGTCACAGAGGCGGTCGCACCGTTGACGTCGGAACATACGAAGCTGTGCGTCCCCCGCTCCGGCTTCCAGAAGAAGGGCGCGCCGGCCGTTCCCGTATGCTCCAGCACATCGTTACGGAACCAGTAAAGCGGCGAGCTGCCCGCCGCGCCCGACACCTTAAAGACGATCTGCTGCGAGGCCAGGCCGTCGACGAGCCGGACCACCGTTCCGTCCGCCGGCGACGCGATCCGCAGCCCGCCGCCCGCCGGTGCGGTGCCGCGCGCACGCGCCTCCAGAAACGCCGCGACCTCCGGCGGCCAGCGCGCCTGAAGCGCCCCAGAGACGTCGCGCGCATGCACGGGACAGATCCCGCACGAGGAGCACTGGCTCAGCGACAGGTCGAGCAGCCGACGTTCGCAGAGCGGTCCCGCGACCCGACCCGAAAGCGCGCACACGTCGCGCTCGACCACCGCCGCCGGCCGCGCGTACCAAGGCGCGCCGCCGGCGGGGTAAAGGTGGCGGATGATCTCCCATGCCACGGGCGCGGCGATCTTCTTGCCGACCAGCGACGCGGGCCCGCGCTGGCCGCCCTTGAAACCGCACCACACCGCCACCACGTAATCAGGGTTCCACGCCACGGTCCAAGCGTCGCGGAAGCCGGACGACGTGCCGGTTTTCCACGCGAAGCGCGGCAGCCCGACCTCCGCGCTGTGTCCCACCGCATCCTGCGCCCGTTCGCCGCCGCTCAGCATCTCCGCCACCAGCCAGCTCGCCCCCTCGGAAAAAACGCGCGTCCCGGAAGGCGCGGACCCGCGGCTCGACCGAGTCTCGCCCTCCATCACGATACCGGCCGCTGGGCCGCGCCTGGAGGGCGAGCGTCCCCGCCAGCCGCCGCCCGGTTCCGCGAAGCAGCACCAAGGCCGCCGCTCGCCGCCCCGCGCCAGACAGGCGTAGGCGTTCGCCAGCTCGATCAGGCGGACCGACCCGTTGCCCAGCACCAGCCCCAGGCCGTAATGTGCCGCGGGCCGGTCGAGAGCGTCCAGCCCGAGCTGCCGCAAGGTCGCGTAGAAGAGCGGCTGGCCCACACGCTCCTCCACTTCGATCGCAGGAAGGTTGAGCGAGAGCACCAGCGCCTCGCGCGCGGTCACGAGTCCCATGAACGAACCCGAAAAATCGAGCGGCGCGTCGTTGCCGAAGCGGCGCGGCACGTCGGCCAGCACCCAGCCGGGCGTGAGCAGGCCGCGGTCCATGGCCAGCGCGTAGGCGAACGGTTTCAGGGTCGACCCCGCCGGCCGCGGCATGGCCGCCGTGTTGACCTGGCCGTCGGGCTTGGCGAAGTAGTCGCCGGAACAGGCCATCGCGCGCACCGCGCCGGTCTTGACCTCCAGCACCACGGCGGCGGCATCGACCCCGTGTGCCTCGGCTTGGCGCGCGACGCGGCCTTTCACCGCGTCCTGCAGCACGGGGTCAAGCGTGGTCGTGTGGTCGCCCGACTCGACGCACGTGGCCTTCTGCACCCAGTCGCAGAAATACGGTTCTAGGAAGGGCCGCGGCGCGCGGCGCAAGACCAGCGGCTCATGGGCGGCCGCTTCGCGCGCCCGCTGACCGATCATCCCCAGCTGCTCCATCCGCTCCAGCACGTAGACGCGGCGTTTTTGGGCAGCCGCCGGGTAGCGGTCGGGACGGAAGCGCGTGGGCGACTGGAGCAGCCCGGCCAGCAGCGCGGCTTCGGACAGGTTGAGCTGGCGTGGCGACTTGCCGAACCAGCCCCACGCGGCGGCCTCGACGCCCACGAGATTCGAGCCAAAGGGCGCGCGGTTGAGGTATTGGCTCAGGATCTCCTCTTTCGACCAAGCGCGCTCCAGCCGCAGCGCCTGCACCGACTCCACCACTTTCCACGGCCACGTGCGGCGGTGCGGTCGGATCAGCCGGACCGTCTGCATGGTGAGGGTGGACGCGCCCGAGATGCGGCGGCGCGACGAGAGATTCTGCCATGCCGCGCGCGCCAGCGCCCCGAAGTCGACGCCCGCGTGCGAGGCGAAGCGTTTGTCCTCCGCGGCGATCACCGCCTGCACGATCCAGTCGTCGAAAGAGGCGCGATAATGCGGACGGCAATCCGCATCGCCAGGGCCGAGTCCCACGCGCAGCACCTGTCCCGCGCGGTCGCGCAGGATCACCCCCGCCGGATAGCGCGCCGCGTCCGCCAACGGCGGCGGACACCCGATCCACAGGACGACGGCTAAGCACGCGCCGGCGGCCACCAGCCACAGGAGCGTCTTAAAGAACCGTTTTTGCCATCCCTGTTTCACATTGAGGTTTCCTGCACGCACTTGACCGCAACTGGAGGGCGAGCGTCCCCGCGAGCCGTTGCGCACCGCCCTGCAGCTCGACAAAGTCTCGCCCTCCATGCAAAAGCGACACTCCCCGTCAAATTCAGCTTGTCGATAACTTCAAACGGATTACGATCAAGAGCAAGATTAGGCTTAAGAGGGATCGGCAACCTTCGTAATCGTAATCTTAATCGTTAAAAAAGTTACCCTCTCGTTTGTTCCCGCTCCGCAGGCGGCGGGCTTGTCGTTCACTTCACCGTCACGCGGCCGAGGCCATGGCGGCTGAACGTCGCGGGATCATACATCGCCGAGGCGGAGACCTGCGGCACGACAAAGACGCCAGGGCTCACCACCCGCGCCGCGTAATGGAAGCACGCCTTTCCGGAAATGGCCTTGCCGAAGAGCAGCAGCCGGTCATCGCGCACCTCGCGGTGCAGCACCCACTCGGCCTCGTCATCCTTGATCCACTGCAACCCGCCGGTGGTCGCCAGCTGCGCGTTCTCGATCTCCAGGCACGCGGGCAGCAGGTCCTCGACCACCACGTCCTTGCACTCCTGAGCCAGCGGATCGAGCGTCAGCCGCACGACCACCACGTCGCCGCGCCGCAGCGTCACAGGATCAACCGGCACGCCCTGCCGATCGAGCCACTCGCGCCGGACAGCCAGCCCCGCGTCGGCCGCCGGCTCGTTCGCGGCGAGCGGCACGCAGGACACGCGCCGCGCCACGTACATCGGGCCAGGCCCCTTGTTGCGCAGCCGCACCGCGCCCCGGTCAGCCTCCTTGCCCGGCAGCCACGTGTACGCGTTGGTGGCCGCCGCGCTCCGCGTCTGATCCGCCCACAGCAGGGTCGGCTCGAAAAGCTTGGGCTCTTCCGGCGTCTGCCGCGCGACCTCGCCCAGAGCCAACAGCGCCAGCGCGTTGTCCTGCGTGGAGCCCCAGCGCCCTTCGTCGCGGCGGGCCTGCTCGATCTCCCGACAGCACACCGCCACAAAGGGATTCTTGGGGTCCAGCTCCAGCCAGGCGAGCAGCGCGAAGGCCGCCTCGCGCAGCCCCTTGACCGACTGCGTCTGCGTCAGCAGTTCGCGGCCCTTATCGACCTCGCCGGAACGGATCAGCGCGCGCGCCAAATGGAACCGGTCTTCCCGTTTCATCGATTCAACCTCTTCGTACAGGCGCAGCATCCACGCGTGTTCAGGCTGCCCCGCCAGCGCCAGGACGTGACAGACGTATGCGCGCGACGCGCCGTCTCCGTCGGGCAGCCGCGTGCGCAGCCCCTTGAGCACTTCGGGAAGGACCTCTTTAGGCAGCGCGTAGCCGGCCTGGGACGCCTGCACCAGAAAGAACGCCGCGTACACGGTCGCCTGCGGGTTGCTTTCCCAGACGTCCGGCCACATCGCGAAGCCGTCCCAGCGCTGCATGGCGAGCACCCGCAGGATCGCGGCGTTGATGCGGTCAGGCGACTCCTGCGCGAGCGTGCTCTCCCGCGCCGGCAGCCGTCCGGCCAGTTCGCCCAGCGCCAACAGCGGCAGGGCCGAGGAGACCGTCTGCTCCAGACAGCCGTAGGGATAGCTCACCACATAATCCAGCGCGCCGAGCAAATTGACCGAAGACTGCGACGAGCAGGAAAAGGTCTGGCTGAAGCTCTCCTCCATCACCCCCTGCGGCGGCGCGTACGACCGCTCCTCGCCGGGCCGCACCACGCCGTACTCCGCGGTCACGCGCAGGGCCGAGGCCGGGCGCACCGCCAGTTCGATCGGCTCTTCGTAAACCTCGCCCGCGCCCTCGACCCGCACGAACACCTGCGCCGTCCCCGCCTGTTCGCGCGCGCTGACCGCCAGCGGCACGGTGACCGATTCGCCGGCCTTCAAGGGCACCTCCGTGACGGCCGCATCGCACGTTACCGGCCCTTGCGTCCGCAGCGACACGCGCGCCGCGCAGGCTTCGCCGCTCTCGTTGTGCAGCGCCAGCTGGACGAACGCCCGGTCGCCCGGCGCGAGGAAGCGCGGCAGGTCGGGCTGCACCACCAGCCGGCGCTTGATCTTGACGGGCGCGGAGGCCGAGCCCACCGCCTGCGCGTTCCACGCCACCGCCATCAGCCGCAGCTCGCCCGCGAACTCGGGAATGTCGAACGGCACGGTCGCCGTGCCCGCGTCGTCCAGCCGCACGTTGGCCTGCCACAGCGCCAGCGGCTTGAAGCGGCGCGCCGCCACCGGGTTGAGCCGCTTGAGCATCTCATCCCCGCCGTCGCCGCCAATGTGCGAAGCGGCCCCGAACATGGCGTCGCTGGTGATCGGCATCAGGTTCCGGTACACGTCGTAAAACGCCAAATTCCCCGAGCGCGCCTCCATGAAGAAGCCGTAGGGATCGGGTGTCCGGTAGTCGGTGAGCAGGCACACGCCCTCGTCCACCGCCAGCACCGCCAGCGCCGCGCCGCGCGCGGGCTGCCCGGCCGCGTCGGTGACCGACACGCGCACCGGCAAGGTGCTCTTCGGCCGCCACACCTCCGCGCCGGCCGCCACCTTCACGGTCAGCTTCCGCTCCGGCGGCATCACCCGCAGGACCGCTTCGCCCGACGCCCGGTGCGCGCTCCAGACGCTCTCGGCCACCGCCGGCCGCACCAGGCTGACGGCGACCTCCACGTTCGGCGCAAACGCCTCAGTCACCGCCCACGCCAGCGTGGCCGTGTTGTTCGTGAACGCCACGACGCGGTTCTCCAGGATCCGCGCGTTGTGCAGGGACACCCACGCCTGCCCCGCGAAGGGCGCGCGCAGCTGGAGGCGGGCCGTCTGGCCGGGCCGATAGTCGGGCTTGTCGAAAACCAGCTCGATGCGATCGGGAGCGGTGCGGTCCCAGTTGCCCGCGGCCTGACCTTCCTCGCCCGCCGCGAACGCCCAGCTCGTCGAGGCGCGCGACACCGGGTCGGTGAAGGTGACCAGGTAGTCGCCCGTATCCGCGACCGAAAAGGTATACGCCGTATCCTCGGGACCGGCCTCGGCCTTGGCCTCCGAGACCGGCGACTTGACGCGCTCGCTCTCCCACTGGTAGCTGCCGGAGGGATCTTTGCGCAGGCTGCTCACCCAGTCGACCCGCTCGATCCGCACCTCCAGCGGCGTCTTCTCAAGTCGGCGCGAACCGTCCGGATTCACCGCCGCCAGCGCGATCGTCCTAGGTGTGCCCGCGCGGATGACCCGCTCGTCGCCGGTTTTGAGTCCGATGTAAAAGGGGTAAGGATCGATGATCACCGTCGCCTGCGCCGCGATGTCCCGTCCGCTCGTCTCGGTCACCAGAGCCTGCACCACGGCCTTGACCTGCGCCGGCGGCAGCCCGTCCACCGCGACCTTCAGCGCGAAGGTGCCCGTGCCGTCCGCGGCCAGCGTTTGCCGCGGCAGATCCTTCCGGCTCATGGACAGGCTCTTTTCGGCGTCGCCGAAACGGTAGCCCTGCCACTCCGCGGGCTTGAATCCGGACTCCGAGAAGATCAGCCCCGCCTCGGCGTCCAGCCCGCCGGCAGGCTTGCCGAAGAGGTGCTCGGCAAAGATCTTGAACGACAGCTCCGCGCCCACGCGGACCGACGCTGGCAGCTCCAGCAGCTTGACGCGGATCTGCGGGGGCACGAACGCCTCCAGCATGACCGAGTGCCGCCCGAGCACCGCACCGTCGCCCGGCAGGCGCACTTCGAAATCGTATGTGCCCGAGGGCAAATATTCCGGCAGCGTAACCTGAGTCATTGCCGCGCCTAACGCGTCGGGCATCAGCGGATACGTCTTGAATGTGCGGCCGTCCGGCTTGATCACATGCAGCACCACCGGGAAAGGCGCGGGCGGACGCCCGTCGCGCTTGCGCAGCAGCGCCTGCACGAAAACGTGCTCGCCGTGACGGTAGATGTCGCGGTCGCTCATCAGGAACGCCTCGCACGCCTCGGGCGCGAGATAATCGCGCGCCGCCGCGTTTTGCAGATCCACCTCGTTGCCGCCCGTGAGCGGCAGCGCCGCCATGTCCCGCCCGTCCGCGGTCTGCGCCAAGACCAGGAACGGCTCGGCGTCCTCCGCCCTGCGGTCCAGCCTGACCAGGCCCTGGGCGTCGCTGGTGCCGTGCGCCAGCAGCTGGTTGTTGCGGCCGTACAGGTCCACGCCAAGGTCCGGCAGCGGCAGGCCCGTGCGCAGGCCGGTCGCCCAAACCGTCACGGCCGCCTCGTCGCGGCGGGCGCTGAGGCCGATATCGGTCACGCACACCAGCCGGCTGCGCTCACGCACGTCCGGCGCGCTCACGCTCAGGACATAGACCCCGCGCAGCGGCGCCTGCCCGTACTCGCGCAGGCGCAGCATCAGCCGCTGTTCCTGGTCGCGCGCCGCCGTCACGACGTTGGTGCGGACCTCCGCGCGCAGGGTCAGCTCCTGCGACAACTCGGAGGCTTCGGTGCGCCACCAGCCGCTGTAGAGCCCGGCCTCGCGCATGGCGTACTGCACCAGGTTCTGCGGCAAGACCCGGGCAAGCGAGCTCACCACATTGGTCACGTTGACCGCCAGCACCGGCACCGTGAGCTCCCCTTCGGGGGCGAGATAGCGGCCCTCGACCGGGATCGAGAGGCTCGGGTCGCGGTGGCGGATCAGGACCGTGCGCCGGACCTCCTTCTCCAGCCGGTGGCCGAAACGCGAACGCAGGCCCGACTTGAAGGTGAAGGTGTAGGCTGTGCCGATCGCGAACGGCCCCGTCAGGCGCAGCCCGTTGCCCCACTGATCCGGCGCCAGCGTATACGGAACCGGCGGCGAACAGACGATCGACGACGACGCCCCGCGCGCGTCCGCCATCTGCGTGAAGCGGGCGGTGACCACGGGCTGCCCGAACGCCGGCGTCTCCGCCGCGAGCTTCGCGAACAGGAACTCGGGCACAACCGGCACCGTCTGCGCCACGGGCACGTCCAGCGCCGCGAAATCGGGCGAGCCGGGTTTGACGCCCGCCTCGATCCGCACCGTGACGCGGTCGGCGCGCACCGCCCCCTGCGTCTGGACCTGACAGGCGTTGCCCCGGTTCTTGCCGACGAAGCGCCAGGCGACCGGCTGGCTGTCGGCGGTCAGCTTAAGGCGGTCGGCGAAAGACGGCCAGTCGACCGGCCCGGTGAACGTGAATGCAAGGGTCTGGAGCCGTTCCGGACTGAGCGCGACCTGCTCCAGGCTCACCACCGCCAGCGGCTTCAAGACCGGCGCGGGCTCCCCGTCTTCCGCTCTCTGTCCTCTGTGCTCCGTCCTCTGCCCGTGGTCCCCCGATTTGACCCACCACCAGCCGCCCGCATTGACGACGAGAAAAGCGAGTGCGAAAAAGAGACTCCGATCCAACTGAAGAGACTTCATGAATACAATCCTCCCGTGAAAAGAAGAGTGCGAAAGAAAGACAAGGCAGACGGCCAGACGATGGAAGAAAATAAACGATGGATTAGCAACCGTTCAGGCGGATAGTCTGAAAGCTAAACAACCCGAGTCGCAACCAGGATGATGAAACAGGTGCACGCGATATAGAATACCTGCTCAAGTGGGGAAAAAGTAGCACGTCGCTATAACGGAAACAAGCATGAACGGAATATGTCTAGAATAATCAATATCTGTATTAATATAACTACCTATATTATCGCTAAAACTAACACGCTTGGCCTCATTCAATCTGACAAGATGAAGGGCCTTCGACACCTTCCTTTCACTTGCCGGAATTGACAAGCGGCAACGAAACACGCTAACGTGTCCGGCGTTGACGCGTCACCTCATGCGCATGCGATGAAGCACGTTTTGCAGCCAAGCAGGCTGGATGAATTCAGGAGCCGGAATTCAGAATGGCCGATGAGGGCTTCAGTCTCCTCTGGCTCCTGACGTCTGGATTCTCCGGTACTCTTTTCTTATGAAGGTTCTCTGTTTACGCCTCTCCGACATCCGCGACACGGCGGCTTCGTCCACCCACCGGGTGCTGGCGGACCTGACGCTGACCGCCGTGCCCTCGGCCGAGATCGATTTCGCCTTCCTGCCGCCCAAGCGCGCGCCGCGCGTGGACGGCCATTTCTCCGGGCGGGACTGGTCGGGCTTTGACCTGATCCTCGTCACCAACTCCTTCGTCCAGGAGGCGGTCAACCTGCCTTGGCTGCTGCATGCGAACGGCGTGGCGCCCTGGGCCGCCGACCGGCCCGAGGCCTTCCCGCCTGTCATCCTGGGCGGCTCGAACGCCTTTGCCGCGCAGTGCCTGGTGCGTCCGGACGGGCAGGCCGTGCCGGACCTCTTCTTCTTCGGCGAGGCTGAGGAGGGGCTGCCCCTCTTCATCGGGCGCTGGCGGACCGCCGCGGGCGGCAAGCGCGAGCGACTGGCGCAGGCCGCGGCCGGGCTCGACGGCTTCTGGGTCACGGGCGCGCTTCCCGCGGAGCCGGTCCGGCAGGCGGTCGCGCACTTCCCGCCGCCGCTCCACACCCTCGCGCTGCCGCTGGTGGACGTCGAGACCGCCGGCACCGTGCGCGTCCAGGTCGGCGCGGGCTGCGCCGCCTTCTGCTCCTTCTGTTTCGAGGGGTACGAGCGCAAGCCTTACCGCGAACACGCGGTGGCGGAGGTGCTCGCGCAGGCGCGCAGCCTGAAGATCCGCTACGGAGCGCGCGTGGCCGAGCTGGACGCCTTCAACCTGAACGCCTACGCCGGCCTGGCCGAGCTGGTCGAGCAGAGCGTGCGGCTCTTCGACAAGGTCTCGTTCAAGAGCCAGCGCGCCGACGGCATCGCCGCCTGCCCGGAGATCATCGACCTCGAGCGCGCCGCTGGCAAGAACTCCTTCACGCTCGGCATCGAAGGCATCAGCGCCCGCATGCGGGCCTTCCTGTCGAAGTCCCTGTCCGACGAGGACATCGCCGCCGCGCTCAAGGCCCTGCTGGACCGCCGCGTGCGCGAGCTCAAGCTCTTCTTCATCCTCACGGGCTACGAGGCGGCGGAGGACCTGGCCGCCTTCGGCGAGCTCTGCCTGCGCCTGAAGGGCTGGCTCGGCCTGCCGAACGCCGGCACGCGCGTGGTGCTGAGTTTCGGACGCCTCGTGCG
Source organism: Verrucomicrobiota bacterium (assembly GCA_023269675.1). GTDB lineage: Bacteria > Verrucomicrobiota > Kiritimatiellia > RFP12 > UBA1067 > JAHFSX01. The sequence continues at coordinate 16,706 of JAHFSX010000027.1, read as the reverse complement.
CATGCCCAACACGCCGCTGGCGTATGACCGCCTGTTCCTGGACGAGGACGCCTGGCGCTTCGCGGTGGACGGCGTGGCCGCCGCCTGCCGCCGCGCCCAGCTGGAGTGCCGCTTCGCCACCGACTGGCCCGACTATCTCGGCACCCAGCTGCTCGCGGCCTGCGGCCACGACGCCGCCGACGCGGTCGTCGCCCTCGCCTGCGGCGGCCTCAGCTACCACAGCCCCTGGCGCATGCAGGAAGCCGCCCTGCTGCACGCCGCCGTGCCCCTCAAGGACACCTCGCGCGCCGCGGCGCCGGCTTTCCCGTTCGTGGCGCGGGCGGTCTCCGAGCCCTTTCTGCGGAGCCGCTGGGAGATGGCGCAGCGCTTTCTGGACGGCGGCTACTGCCTCGCGTCAGAGTGCCTCGGCTGCGGGGCCTGCCCCGATGCGGAGGCCCGAGAACAGGTCACCGGCCGCGACCGCGCCTTGCGCGTGACGCGTGAAACGGTCGACGCGGTCGCGCGTCTCGAGGCGGACAAGCGCCGGCTGGTTCCGCTCTATGTGCGCGCCACCCTGCCCGACGATTTCTGCGGCCACTCGCCGCAGTGGGTCGCCGCCCGGCTGCTGCAGGGCATCCTGGCACGCCACCCGGAGCTGGCCGAGAACCTCCTGGCCGCGGAAGAGGCCCTGTTCTCCGCGGGCGAGAACGAAGAGCGTCAGATCATCCCGTCCGGCGAAACGGTCCTGGCGCTGAAGGCCTGGAACGCGCAGACGCTGGCGGCGGCCGTGACCACGGACTCTGGCGACGGCCCCCGGCTCGACGCCGCGCTGCTCCACGCTGACCCGCACCCGCCGTCCGTCGCGCTGCCCCGCGCCTTCGCGCCCGGCGCGTTTCTCCGCGCCACCTGGCAGCTCCGCACAGCCGCCGCGCCGCGCGAGGCCGCGAACCACGCGAGCGCCTGGCTGAAAGAGCTTCACCTGCCGCACACGCTGCGCCGCAACCAGGAGTCGTGGCTGATCGAGCTGGCCCCGGCCGCCGCGAAAAAGAGGTGCGTCTTCGAGCTTTGCGTGAGCCCCGCAGGCGAGGGCGCCAGCGTGACCGTGGCCTTCTCGCCCAAGGCGCAGATCACCGATCTGCTGTCGCGCCTGCCGGCCGTGGCGGACCAGCCGCGTGCCCGCTGCACCGAGATCCGCCTCAGCTGACCCGGCACAGCCTGAGCCAAAACATTGAGCCTCCTAACAGTCTAACAGTCTTCAGCCTATCTGCCTTCAGTGATGGTGGTGATGGTGTTCGGTGTGAAACGCGAGTTCGCGGTCTTTCGCCAGATGGAAGTGGTGCACGATGTGCGGCGTCTCCAGGCCGTGCTCTAGCATGAGCGACTCATTGGCAAGAATCGCCTTCGCATCACCCTCGGCCACCAGGCGGCCTTTATCCAACACCAGCACGCGCGTGCACAGCTTGAAGATGAACTCGAGGTCGTGACTCGCCAGGATTTGCGTCATGGGCAAGGCCTGCAGCAACGCCAGCAGCTCCCGCCGTCCGCGCGGGTCGAGGTCGCCCGTGGGCTCATCCAGCACCAGCACCTCCGGCTCGCAGGCCAGCACGCCCGCCAGCGCCACGCGCCGCTTCTCGCCGCCGCTGAGCTTGTGCGGCGCGTGGGCGGAGTCGCCCGCATACCCCGCGCGCGCCAGCGCCTGCCGCACGCGTTCCTGCAAAGGGGCCCCCTCCAACCCCAGCTGGCGCGGACCGAAGGCCACATCCTCGAAGACCGTCGGGCAGAACAACTGGTTGTCGGCGTCCTGAAACAGGAAACCCACCCGCTGGCGGATCGCGGCCATCTGCGCGGCCGCCACCGGCACCCCGAAGATCTCGACCGACACCTGTCGCGGCGGCGTATCCGGCAAGAGCCCGTTCAGGTGCATGAGCAGAGTGGACTTGCCCGCGCCGTTCGGCCCGATGAGTCCCACGCGTTCGCCCGCCGCGACCTCGAAGCCGACCTCGTCCAGAACCCGGCCACCGCCGGGAAAGGCATACGAAAGCCGGGAAACCCGCACTGCCGCTGTCATGAACGCCACCCCCTCGCTTCCATCGCCCGGTAAATGCGCTCCGCACGGTCGGAACTCCGCAAGAAGAGCCGCCCCAACACCGCCGCGCGCGCCGTCCACCCCGGCGGCTCCGCCGTCAGCAGGCGGCAGCGCCGCGCCAGCAGCAGCCGGCGCGACTCGTCCCGCAGCACAAAGCGGTAGCGCTCCAGCAGCGCCAGCGTGGTCAGCAGCGGCCCCGGCAGCCGCGCCCGCTCCAGCAGCGCCAGCAGTTCCGTGAACGACACCTTCTGCATCAGCCCGCAAACCAGCGCGAGGCAGAGCGCCCCTTTGAGCAGGAGCACGCCGAAGAGCCGCCAGCCGTCCGCGCCGAACAGCGCGAACAGCGCCATCCCGGCCGACACCGGCAGCAGCGCGGCCAAATTCAGCAGCAGCCGCCGCCACGACACGCCCTGCAGCGCCAGCCACCCCGCCACACCGCCCGCCGCCACGCCGTGCCACCCCAACTCGGCGCGCGGGAGCCACGCTGCCGCACACACCAGCAGAACCGTCGTCAACACCCGCGCCGCCTGGGCAGGCCCCCTGCGCGGCGCGGTTTTGTCTGTCTCCTCTTTCATGCCTTTGGCGCGCTATCGTACCCCGTATCCCTACCCCGCTTCCACCAAAATGACACTTATTTCGTTTTTGTCAATCCCCTGCTTGACTCTCCCCCCCGATTTATAAACAATACCTGTGTCATATGTGGTTCAGCCGGAAGGCCAACACGAGGTCTGAATGGGTATCGTCATCGATCACGAAGCGCGTCGCCACGCCATCATCGCCAAGTCGATCCAGCTCTTCGCCGAGCAGGGATACGATGGCGTGACGTATCAGAAAATCGCCGACAGCTGCTCGATCGCCCGCACGACCCTCTACAAGTATTTCAAGAATAAACGCGAGATCTTCAATTACGCCATCTGGGAGGTCGCCAACATCCTGATCGGCTGCTACGGGGAGATTCTGCTGTCGAAGGACAACGTGGTCGCCCGCCTGGAGCGCATCCTCGACGCCGTGCTCCGCCTCCTGTTCGAGCAGCGCATCATCCTGACGGTCATCCTCGATTACGTCCTCGCCGCGCAGCGCGCCGGCCACAACCTGGAGCGCACGATCGCGCGCCACACCATCGGCCTGCGCCGCATCATCCACCGCCTCGTGGTCGAAGGGGTGCGCAAGGGCGAACTGCGGAAAGTCAACACGCGGCTCGCCACCGAACTGCTCTACGCGCAGATGGAGACCGCCATCCTGCGGCTGACCGTCAGCCAGAACGCCGACTACCACGAGCTTTCGGCCATGCTCCACCAGACCATCGAATCGCTCAAGAACCCCGCGCCGCGTTCCCACGCCCGCACCTGACCCGGCCCCTCTCCGCCATGATCCGTCCACTCATATTCGCCACCGTCTGCGCCTGCGCTCTCGCCTCCCGGGGGAACGACGACGAGACGCACTTCAAAGCCAAGACGTACGAGCCCAGCCGCTCGCTGAGCGACCGCACCTATCACGAGTCCGCCTATACGCCGTCCAGGCCATCCTCATCGGAAGGCAAGCGCCTCGAAGCCCCCGGCACGCCGGGCCGCTGGCGACTCTTCGACCGGGGGGAAAAGCTGACAGCCACCCGGCAGCTGGCGGACGCCCCGGCGGATCACGAAACGGCCTACAAGCAAGAGAAGCAGATCTCGGTGCCGACCCTCAAATCGGACCCGCGCGACGTGCCCGAGCAGAAACCCTTCAAAGAAACCGTCAAGAACCTCAGCGATGCCAGCTTCAAGTCCAAGGAGGCCTCGCGCGAGAAGAATCCTTTGCTGGCGCCGCGCCAAGGCATCAAGGCCCCCGAATAAAACCATGCTCACTGTCCTTCAAATCGCCGCCATCGCCTTCTTCACCTGCGGGGCTTGGCTCTATTACGGCATCCGCCGCCTGCTTTTCGCACGCGGCTATCCGATCTCGAACTTCGTCTACAGCGGCAACTGCTGGCCCCACTACCGGGACCTGATCGCCAAGTCCCCCGCGCCCGAACAGCGCCGCCTGAGGCTGCGCCAGGCCTGGATGACCTTCTGCTTCACCGTCGCGGGGCTCCTGGTCCTGCTCATGCCCATTGCCGCACGCCTTTCCCGATGAAAACGCCTGTCATGAAACCCTCCGCCTGGAGCCTCCTGCCCTCGGAGTGGAAGCCCCTCTGCAAAGAGCTCGGCCTGCCCGCCTTCCGCGCCGAGCAGATCGTCACCGGGCTCTATCAGAATTTCGCCCAGTCGTGGGAGGAGATCACCACCCTGCCCGCCGGGCTGCGCGCCACCCTCGCCGAGCGCTTCGCGCTCGCGCCGCTCGCAACCGTGCACATCCAGGAATCGCCCGACGGCGTGCGCAAGCTGCTGCTCGCCTGCGAGGACGGCGAGCGCATCGAAACCGTGCTGATCCCCTCCAAAGAGCGCGTCACGCAGTGCATCTCGACGCAGGTGGGCTGCGCCTTCGGCTGCGCCTTCTGCGCCAGCGGCGCGGCCGGCTGCGTGCGCGACCTCACCGCCGGCGAGATCGTGGCCGAGGTCATGGCCGCCTGCCAGCTGCTGCGCCCCGCCCCGCCCGCCGGCTTCGTCCCGCCCGACACCCGGTCGCTCCTGCCGCGCCCCAGCAACATCGTGGTCATGGGCATGGGCGAGCCCTTCTCGAACTACGACAACGTGCTCCGCGCGCTGCGCATCATCAACGACCAGAAGGGCATCAGCATCGGCGCGCGCCGCATCACCCTCAGCACCTGCGGCGTCGTTCCCGGCATCCAGCGCCTCGCGGAGGAGGGCATCCAGTTCGAGCTCTCGGTCTCGCTGCACGCGCCCAACGACGCCCTGCGCGACCGCCTCATGCCGGTCAACAAGCGCTGGCCGATCGCGACGCTGATGGAGACCTGCCGCGCCTACAACGAGAAGACCGGCCGCGTGGTGACCTTCGAGTACACGCTCGTCAAAGGCCTCAACGACCAGCCGAAACACGCCGCGGAGCTGATCCAGCTCTTGCGCCACACGCCATGCAAGGTCAACCTGATCCCGCTCAGCCCGGTCGAGGGCTTCGAGGGCGAACGCCCCGACCAGAGCGCCTGCCTCGCCTTCCTCGACGCCCTGCTCAAGGCCAAGATCAACACCACCATGCGCCAGTCGCGCGGCAAAGACGTCGACGCCGCCTGCGGCCAGCTGCGCCTGCGCAAAATGGCGACGGTATGACGGACGCACGCGGGTCCGCCACCGGCGCACGGCTAAGAGCGGGTGCGCCCGTCCCGCAGCGGGCGCCGCTTGTCCCGGTGCTTAGCCGTGAGGGCGCGCCATGCACAGGGCCCCTCTTCGTTTATGCCGCCTTGAGACGTGATCCATGCCAAAGCGCAGGTGCGCGCCGCCTGTTTTTTTAATCTTATTTTTCTGGCGCTGCTTGGGCACGGCGCGTAAAATATCCCATCACTAGGGGAGATGGTTTCTGCCCTCGTCATGTCAGGCAGGAGTTTTCCCTAGAGAACAGGAGACGACTATTAAAAGCCTGCTGAAACTTCCGGCAATCAGAACCGGACTGGCTGTTCTGATCGGCCTGCTTTATCTGTTGCCGCTGATCCTGGTCAACGGCGCCTCCGACATGTTCCTCAAGATCGAGGGGGTCGACGGCGAAAGCGCGGACAGCGACCACAAAGACTGGATCGAGGTGCTCTCCTTCTCTCAATCGGTGTCTAAACCGGTCACCTGGTCGGGCACGGGACGATACTCCGGCGGGACGACGTTCAAAGAGATCACAACGCGTAAATGGATCGACAAAGCCTCGCCGATCCTGATGTCGAGCGTCTGCGGCGGAAAGGTCTTCCCGAAAGTGGAGCTCCAAGTCCGACGCGACAGCCTGGGCACCCCGAACAATCAGACCTACTTCACCTATACGCTCAGCGACGTGCTGATCTCGTCGGCCAGCATGAGCGGGTCAAGCGGTGAGACCGAGCGCCCCACGGAATCTGTCAGCTTCAACTTCACGAAGATCGAGATGAAGTACCAGGAGGTCGACAAACTCACCGGGGCCACCGTGTTTGGCACCAACGCGACCTGCACCGTGGGAAACTCAACTCCCTGAGGTGCTGTCAAGCGGCCCCCTCCGGCTGAGAGGCGCCTGCCGACTGAAAGGAGCGTAACATGCACGCCACAAAACGTTGCGCGTCGCAGCCGTGGCCCCTGCGCCGGGTGCGCGGCGGCCTCTGCGCCGGGCTTCTGATCCTGGCGTCCGGCGCGGGCGGGGCGGTCGACTACACCCTGACCATCGAAGGCGTCACGTCCGGGCCGATCTCCTCATTGGGCTTCGCTCACGCGCTCGACTCCGCCACGGTTGGCCCCGCGGCTCACGCCGAGCTCCGCGCGGTCAAAACCGTGGACCGGCTCTCGCCCGTCCTGCTGACCCACCTGTGCGAGGCCCAGCCTGTGCCGCTGGTGCGGGTTGAAGCCAAAGAGACGACGGCTGACCACGTGCGCTATTATGCCATCCAACTGCGCGAGGTGCTGGTCACCTCGCTCAGCGTGGCGGCCACGAACACCTCGGACGCGCCAGTCGAGAGCTTTTCGCTCAACTACGCGAAGATCCAGTGGACGTACATCGAGACTGACGCGTCCGGCCTCCCCGGCAGCGCCTCGTCGACCGACTGGGACCTGCTCGCGAATGCCGGCGGCGTCCCCGACCCCGACAGCGACGGCGACGGCCTGCCGGACAGTTACGAGATCAGCCAGGCGCTGCTGCCGCTGACCGATGACGCCGGCCAAGACAGCGACCACGACGGCATGCCCAACCTCGACGAGTTCCTCTCCGGCACGGCCGCGGGCGACCCGACCTCGGTGTTCCGGGTCACCGGCCTCGAGGTGCTCGGCGCCTGTGGCGTCGCCGCCATCCTGGTCAACTTCAACAGTGTGCCGGGCCGCGTGTACGACCTCTACGCGCTGTCGTCCCTGATGGATCCGCTCCCTCGCACACCTGCCAAAACGGTGACCGCGACAGCCCCGACGACCAGCGTGAACTTCCTGCTCACGGGGTATCAGGCGTTTGTGCGGGTAGTAGTGCGGGTGCCGTGACAGACTCATCCCGCTCGCGCTTCGGCCAGAGGCGCAAGTGGCGGGAGTGCGGCGTCCACCACTTCAGCAGCCGAAACGGACTGCACGCGTGGTCGGTCCAGGCGACCCGTTCCCCGGCCAACGGCCGGGCGCAGGCGGCGATTTCAGGATCTCGCAACAGCGCCTCGTCGCGCGCGAGCAGCACCCACAGCGAGCGGGCGCACACGGGAAGGTCGCCCGTGCTGTCAAGCAGCACGGCGTGCAACCCGAAAGCGCACGCGGCGTCAGCCAGCACCGGCTCAATGTCGAGAAAGCGGTTCGAGATGTTGACCGCCAGCACGCCGTCCGGCGCCGCCACATGCTGAAGATAGAGGGCAAAGGCCTCATGTGTCAGCAGATGCATGGGAATGGCGTCGCCCGAGAAGGCGTCTAACGCGAGCACGTCGTATTGGCGCCCGCCCTGCCGCGCGAGCTCCACCCGCAACGACTGGCGCGCGTCACCGAGGACCACCTCAGCCTGGCCGGGGCAATCGTTCACGAAGCTGAAGAGGGCGCGCTTCCCGACCGACAGCGCCACCACCTGCGGATCGATCTCGTAAAAAACGATGTGATCGGAGGCTCGCGGATATGCGGCCAGCGCCCCTGCACCCAGTCCGGTGACGCCGATGCGAACCGCCGGCTTGCGCTTCTGCACGGTCCGCAGCAGGCGACCGATGCCGGTCGACGGGCTGTGGTACGCGGTCGGCCGCGCGCGCAATTCCGGATTGAGATACTGCCAGCCATGGTTAATCCGGCCATGCGTCAGCTGGCGGATCCGGATGCCTGTGGCCGGATGGAGCACCTCCTTCACCCGGACCACGCCGAAGAAATTGCGCCCCACGCATCCCGTCTGGCTCAGGTCGCCCCGCACGCGGTCGACCAGCCCGCACTCCGCCACGAGCAGCACGAGGCCCGCCAGCACGCGCGGCCAGAGGGCCGACCGGGCCAGCGCGCGCCGGCGCAGGAAGAACGCCCACAGCAGCGCGGCCAACGCGACGGCCACGCCGATCCGGATGAGGACGGACCACGCTCCCGGCCAGGCCGGAACCTCTCGCCGCAGCCAGCCTTCCGGAATCTGGTTGACCGCCAGGTAGAGCGCAAGGACCACCAGCGCCACGGCCTGGCGCGGGTCGCCGGCGCGCAGGCTCCCGTCCCGATCCGCCGCGACCACTGCGGTCATGACCAGCCAGAACGCGAGGATCGCAAGCTGGAACTCCCAAAAACCGCGGAACAGGGCGGGTGCCAGCAGCGCGACCCCGATCGCGCCAAGCCCGCTCCCGAGAGCGATCCACAGATAAAACGCGGTCAGCCGGTGCGCCGGCGGCCTGAGCCGGTAGAGCTCGCGGTGCGCCGCCAGACAGAGGACGAGAACCAGCGCGCCGATGGAGACAACATGGATCGGCGCGGGGAGCATCAGGGAAGCCGCGGAGGTGCACAGCGCCGCGACCGTGACGACGGCGCCCTCCGGCAGCAGGTTGCGCATCGGCCGCGAGCGGAAGGTCAGCGTAAACGAGAGCAGGTACAGGGAGAGCGGCAGGACCCAGAGGAAGGGAAAGACCGCCAGATCCAGGCAGAGCTCGTTCGTCGCGGCCAGCAGCAGCGCGGAGGTGGCCGCGGGCAACGCCAGCCACGCCGCGATGGTGCTCGGGCCGCTGCCCGCCTGCGCGCCCGTCCGCTCCGCATCACGCTTCAGCGCCGACGGTTGCGCCGGCGGCGCGCGGCGCGCCTGCAGCGCCAGCCCCCCCAACCCCAGCGCGACCAGCGCGAACAGGACGTTCCAGAGCGCGAACTGGCGCTCGATGCTCAGCAGCGGTTCGATCACAAACGGATAAGCCAGAAGCCCCGCAAAGGAGCCGATATTGGAGACTGCGTACAGCCAATAAGAGGATCTCCCCGCATTCAACCGCTGCTGCCAGTGTTGCACCAGCGGGCTGGTCGCGGAAACCGCGATAAAGGGCAGCGCGAGCGTGCCGGACAGCGTCAGGAGCAGATCGGCAACGGGATTCCGGCTGATGGCCGCAGGATCGCCGCCGCCGAAAACGTCCACGCGCAACCGCCAACACGCAACCGCAACGGCCACCGCCAAAAGTCCGATGTGCACGGTCGCCTGAACGCGGCCGGACCGGCCTCCGGCAAGCCCATGCGCGTAGGCGTATCCCGCCAGCAGCAGCACTTGGTAGACCAGCATCGACGTGGTCCACACCATCGGGCTGCCGCCGAAACGAGGCAACAGCACCTTAGCCGCGACCAACTCCAGCGCGAACAGCAGGAACGCGGCCATAAAAACCGTCAGGCAGGCCAGCACGTCGCCGCACCGCCCCCGAAGCGCGCAGGTTGTGTCTGCGGTATTCATTATTGGCAATTGTACGCACTCGCGCCCTCTTACGCAAAGGAATATTGGAGAGTGCGCGCCGTCTGCGGGCTGTCGCGCCGGCGGGGAAGGCGCGCTGCGCCCGCCCCAACACAAGGGGCACCCGCTTCCGGCCAGCCGCGCAGCCGCACGGCCCGCAAATCGCCCTTGCTTTGCGTAGAGAATCCGATTACCTTGTTGCCAATCCCTTCAGTCATGTCCTCTCAGCCCACAACCGACCTGTCCGAACCCACCGACACCGTGAGCGGCACGGTGGAGTCCATCGTCTACCGCAACGACGAGACGGGCTACACGGTCTGCACGGTCAAGACCCCCGCCGGCCTCCGCGGGCGCGAGGACTTCGTCACGATCGTCGGCACCTGCGCCGCGATCTGGGAGGGCGAGGAGCTGCACGCCGAGGGCCAGTGGAGCCGCCACCCCTCGCACGGCCGTCAGTTCCAGGCCAAGACCCTCACCTGCATCACGCCGACCTCCGCCGAGGGCATCCGCCGCTACCTCGCCAGCGGCATGATCAAGGGCATCGGCCCCAAGTTCGCCCAGCGCATCGTGGACACCTTCGGCGAGCAGACCCTGACGGTCATCGACAAGGAGTCCGGCCGCCTGCGCGAGGTGGAGGGCATCGGCGAAGGCCGCCGCAAGCTGATCAAGGAGTCCTGGAACGAGCAGAGCGGCGTGCGCGAGATCATGATCTTCCTCCAGTCCCACGGCATCGGCACCGCCAAGGCCTCGCGCATCTTCCGCCAGTACGGCACCGACTCCATCGCCGTGGTCAAGCGCAACCCCTACCGCCTCTGCGAGGACGTCTGGGGCATCGGCTTCAAAACCGCCGACGGCATCGCCCTCAGCGTGGGCATCCCGCACGACTCCGAAGTCCGCGCCCGCGCCGGCCTGATCTACACGCTCCAGACCGAGGCCGACGACGGCGGCCACTGCTTCACGGTGGACGCCGACCTGCTGCTGCACGCCCAGGAGCTGCTCGACATCTCCGTCGAGATCCTGGCCGAGGCGCTCGCCAAGGAGTACGAGAAGGGCACGCTGGTCAAGGAGGAGAACCGCATCTACCTGCGCGACCTCTTCCGCGCCGAGACGCGCGTCGCCCTCAAGCTGCGCCACCTGCTGGACACGCCCCGCACCTTCGCGCCCATCGACGCCGACAAGGCCATCGCCTGGGCCGAGGCCAAGATGGGGCTGCGCCTCGCCCCGCTCCAGCGCGAGGCGCTCGGCCACGCCATCCGCTCCAAGGTCTCGATCATCACCGGCGGCCCCGGCGTCGGCAAGACCACCATCATCCGCGCCCTGACCGAGATCTTCGGCGCGCGCAGGCTCGACATCCGCCTCGCCGCGCCCACCGGCCGCGCCGCCAAGCGCATGGCCGAGGCGACCGGCCACGAGGCGCAAACCATCCACCGCCTGCTGAAGTTCAACCCCAGCCAGGGCGGCTTCGAATTCACGGACGAGAACCCCCTGAGCGGCGACTGCTTCATCCTCGACGAGACCTCCATGATCGACATCCGGCTCATGGACCAGTTCCTGCAGGCCCTGCCCGGCTCCGTGACCCTCGTCCTCGTCGGCGACACCGACCAGCTCCCGAGCGTCGGCCCCGGCAACGTGCTGCGCGACCTGATCGGCTCGGGCGCCATCCCCTTCTGCCGCCTCGACACCATCTTCCGCCAGGACACCTCGGGGCTGATCGTGCGCAACGCCCACCACGTCAACAGCGGCGAGGCGCTCGAGACGCGCGAGGGCGAGAGCGACTTCTATTTCGTGGAGACGGCCGAGCCCGAGAAGATCATCGCCCGCACGGTCGAGCTCATGACGCAGCGCATCCCGCACAAGTTCAAGCTCGACCCGCTCACCGACGTGCAGGTGCTCACCCCCATGCGCAAGAACCTGCTGGGCACCGAGAACCTGAACGAGGTGATCCAGACCGCGCTCAACCCCACCGGCCCCTCGCTGGTGCGCGGCTGCACCCACTACCGGCGCGGCGACCGCGTGATGCAGCTGCGCAACAACTACGACAAAGAGGTCTTCAACGGCGACATCGGCTTCATCAAGGAGGTGGACGAGGAGGACCGCGCCCTGGTCGTGCTCTTCGACGGCCGCCCCGTGCGCTACGCGCAAAGCGAGCTCGACGAGCTGGTGCTCGCCTACGCCTGCTCGATCCACAAGTCGCAGGGCAGCGAGTACCCCGCCGTGATCGTGCTGATGCACACGCAGCACTACAAGCTCCTGCAGCGCAACCTGCTCTACACCGCCATCACGCGCGGCAAGAAGCTGGTGCTGGTGGTCGGCTCCTCGCGCGCCGTCTCCATCGCGATCAAGGCCAACCAGGTCCGCGAGCGCCGCACCACCCTCAAGGAGCGCATGCACTCGCGCGGATAGCCTTTCGCGCGGAGGGCAACCGCCAGCGGCCGCGTCACGCGCTCCTTCGCAAGGCCCGCACCTCCCGGGATTAGCGCCACAATCCAGACCGCAAGACCACGAGACCTGACCGATCCTTCCGCTCTGCGGAATAGCGGATCGCGGGCCCATCCGAAAGGCCCAGCCGTCGCGAACGTCCTCATGACGCAAGGCGCCGGCTGACGCGCGCCCATTTTCCACTCGAAGTGCCGGACGCCATGCGCTATCCTTGGACCATGCACGCGATACGCTCACCCTTCCTGACCCTGGCCCTGGTGGCGATGACCGTTTTCCTGGTGTTCCAGCTCCGCGACAACCAGCGGCACTGGCAGGCTTACCAGGCCGCGCTCGCCGCACTCACCAACCAGGTCGCCGCCGCCGCCCAGCCCGCGCCGCGCGCCGCGCTCACCGCCGTCCCCGCATCCGAGCCCGCCCCCGCGTCCGAGGCCACCGAGGTCTACACGCGCGTCTCGCCTTCGGTCGTCGCCGTCGCCAACAACGCCCTGGTGCGCAGCGGGCTCTTCGGCTTCCAGCTCTACGAGGTGCCCCAGGGCGCGGGCTCCGGCTTCGTGTGGGACAAGCAGGGCCACATCGTCAGCAACTACCATGTGGTGCGCCAGGCCAACACGCTGACCGTCACCTTCCGCGACGGCACGCGCTACGACGCCAAGCTCGTGGGCGTGGCGCCGGACTACGACCTCGCGCTGCTCAAGATCGAAGCCCCGCCGGAGAAGCTCGTGCCCGTCACCGTCGCCCCTTCGCGCGCGCTGCAGGTCGGCCAGCCGGTCTACGCCATCGGCAACCCCTTCGGCCTGGACACCACCCTCTCCGCCGGCATCGTCAGCGCCCTCGGCCGCACCATCACCTCCATGACCGAACGCAAGATCTGCGACGTGATCCAGACCGACACCGCCATCAACCCCGGCAACTCCGGAGGCCCCCTGCTGACCGGCGGCGGCGCCCTCATCGGCGTCAACACCGCCATCCTCAGCCCCAGCGGCGCCTCCGCCGGCATCGGCTTCGCGGTGCCCTCCGACACCGTCGCGCGCGTGGTACCGCAGCTCATCGAGAAGGGCCACGTCACGCGCGTGGGCCTCGGCGTGCAGCTCCTGCCCGACCACGTCACCGCCCGCGCCGACATCACGGGCGTGGCCCTCTACGCCGTTTCCGAAAAGACCCCCGCCGCCGCCGCCGGCCTCACCGGCCTCGCCGTCAACGCGCTCGGCGACCTCGTCTTCGGCGACGTCATCACCGCCGTGGACAAGAAGCCCGTGCGCACCATCGAGGAGCTCCAGTCCATCCTCGACCCGCGCAAGCCCGGCGAGCGCGTGACCCTCACCGTCGCGCGGGAGAACAAAACCCGCGAGCTCGTCCTGCCCCTCGTCGAGGAGCCGTGACGCGCGCGTTTCTGCTTGTGACCCTCACCGTGAAGCGGTATCGTACTTCACACCTATGCACGACCAGACCCCACCCGTCATCCGCCCCGCGGTCCTCAAAGACGCGGAGCAGATCTTCAACCTCATCCGCAGCCACAAGGACGACCTGATCTCGCGCCCCATCGGCGACATCATCCAGAACATCGACCGCTTCATCGTGTGCGAGGCCGGGGACCGCATCGTCGGCTGCGCCGCGTGGCAGATCCTGCCCGAGATCGGGGAGCCGGAGCGCGCCTCGGTCGAGATCCAGTCGGTCGCGGTGCACCAGGACTACCGCCGCCACCACATCGGCACGCGGATCGTCGCGGAGATCCTCGCGAACATCCAGCGCTTCCAGCCCGCGCAGGCGATCGTCCTGACCTTCGCCCCGGAGTTCTTCAGCTCGCTCGGCTTCAAGGCCATCCCCAAGACCCAGGTGATGCACAAGCTCTACATGGGCTGCATCAACTGCACCAAGCACGCCAACCCCTTCACCTGCCCCGAGATCGCGATGGCCCTCGACCTGCGCCAGCCGTGAGGTCCCGCCATGCCCGCCACGCTCCACCGCCGCCTGCTCGCCTGGTACGACGCGCATAAGCGCGAGATGCCGTGGCGCGGCCATCCCGACCCCTACGCCGTCTGGGTCAGCGAGATCATGCTGCAGCAGACGCAGGTGGAGACCGTGCGCGGCTACTTCGCCCGCTTCCTCGCCGCCTTCCCCTCGGCCGCCGCGCTGGCCGCCGCGCCGCAGCAGGACGTGCTCAAGGCGTGGGAGGGCCTCGGCTACTACTCCCGCGCCCGCAACCTGCAGAAGGCCGCCCAGGCCGTCGCCGCCCGGGGCGGCATCCTGCCGCGGGACGCGGCGGGGTGGGCAACGCTCCCCGGCGTCGGGCCCTACACCGCCGCCGCGATCGCCAGCATCTGCTTCAGCGAGATGACGCCCGTGGTGGACGGCAACGTCATCCGCGTCTTCGCGCGCGTCCTCGGCTGGCCCGACGATTTCCGCAAGCCGCCCGCGCGCGCCAGGCTCGCCGCGTGGCTCCAGCCGCACATCGAGGCCTCTAAACGCCCGGGCGATTTCAACCAGGCCATGATGGACCTGGGCGCGACGCTCTGCGCGCCGCGCGCGCCCGCCTGCCCCGCCTGCCCGCTGCACGGCGACTGCCTGGCCCGCCGCGAGGGCCGTCAAGCCGAATTCCCCGTGAAGCCCGCCAAGAAAGCCGCGCCGACGCGCCAGGCCGTGGCCGTGCTGGTGCGCGACGCGGAAGGCCGCGTGCTCTTCACGCAGCGCACGGCGGAGGGGCTCTTGAGCGGCCTGTGGGAGCTGCCGTCCGCCGCGGCCACCGGCCGGCCGACGCGGCGCGACGCGCTGCGCGCCCTGCGCGCGGAGACCGGCCTCGCCGCCGCCAAGGCTGTTCCGCTCGGCACGGTCACCCACATCTTCTCGCACTTCAGGCTGCTGCTGCACGTCTACGCCGTGCCGGCCTACACGGGCGCGCCCGACCCCGCGCGGCAGCCGCCCGCGCGCTTCGCCTGCCCGGCCGACCTGCCCCTCTCCACCGCCACGCGCCGCGCCCTCGCGCTCTCTGCAACTCTGTGAGAGATGAGATGGTTTTTGCGGACGTTGTCCGCTTGAGCGGTCGGGCGTGCGCTCCTGCGCCGCCGCTGACCGGACCGCCCCGGCGGCACGGAGCGCCCTCCCCACCAGACTGTCACGGCGGCGTTGGAGCCGGGACACACGCGGTTGACAGACACCCTCGCGCCTCAGCGCGACAGGCCTTCCAGCAGGCGCAGGGTGCCGTGGTAGAGGAAGCGGCCCCAGCCGCAGGTGAAGACCAGCTGGCCGTAAACCGCGTGCTCAAGGTCGGAGGCCATCAGCGAGCCGGTCTGGCGGTAGGTGCGATTGATGAGGAGCCCGCCGGCGAACGTCAGGGCCACGGCCCAGACGTTGGCGAAGACCAGGTGCGCCAGGCTGAAGACGACGGCGCCGGCCAGCCAGGCCCGCCGCTCCGTGCCGAACAGGCGCGCGTAGCGCGCGTAGAAGAGTCCGCGATAGAGGAGGCCCTGCGGATAGACGGACAGCAGCGGATATAAGACCATCACGAAACCCCAGAGCTGCGGATGGCGGCGCGGCAGCTCGAAAACCTGCGCGGGGGCCACCAGCAGGATGCCGCCCGTCAGCAGCGCCGCAGCCACAGCCAGCCGCAGGGCCAACCGCCACGCCTGGCTCCGGGTGAGCGCGAAGCCGAGCAGCTCCTTCGCGCCCCAGCCCTGCCGCGCCACGAGGTAGCGCGCCGCGGGGCAGGCCGCCAGCCACAGGACCGGCAGCACCGGCACCGTAAAATGAAAAAGCCGCACGGCCAGCAGCAGCGCTGGCAGTGCGACATAAAAGCCGAAAAATTCAAGCCACAGGCGCATCACACGCCGGCCTTGATGATCGCGGCGAACGAGTCGGCCTTGAGCGCCGCGCCGCCGATCAGGCCGCCGTCGATGTCCGGCTGGCTCATCAGCTCCTTGGCGTTGTCGGGCTTCATGCTGCCGCCGTACTGGATGCGGATGGTGTCGGCAACCGCCACGCCGCCGATTTCGGCCAGCGTGCGGCGGATCAGCGCGTGCACCTGCTGCGCCTGCTCCGGCGACGCCGTGCGGCCGGTGCCGATCGCCCACACGGGCTCGTACGCGACCACGATCTTGGCCAGGTCCGCGCCCAGGTCGGCCAGCCCCAGCTTGGTCTGACGCACCACGACCGACTCCATCTGGCCGCCGTCGCGCTCTTCCAGCGTCTCGCCCACGCAGACGATCGGCGTCAGCCCCGCGGCCAGAGCGGCCTTGGTGCGCTTGTTCACCGTCGCGTCGGTCTCGCCGAAATACTGGCGGCGCTCGCTGTGGCCGATGATCACGTGCGTCACGCACAGGTCCTTCAGCATGGCAGCCGAGATCTCGCCCGTGAACGCGCCCGACGCCTCCCAGTGCACGTTCTGCGCACCCAGCATCACGCTCGACCCCGCACACGCGGCGGCGGCGTCCTTCAGATCCGTGAACGGCGGACAGACCACGACTTCAACCGTGGTGACGCCCTCGATTTCCTTCTTGATCCCTGCGATCAGCGCGGCGGCCTCAGCAGCCGTCTTGTTCATCTTCCAGTTGCCGGCAATGATTTTCTTACGCATCAGACTCTCTCCTTGTTTCAGTAAAAAATGCGGCGGTATTATGACTTCTGGCCGCGACTTATGCAAGCCCGCGCTCACCGGCCTGACTTGCAATAACAAATGCACGCAGGCGATAGAGCGGTGAGATGATTTTCATGCGACGTATTCCTCGAAGTAGCGTTTGACCTTCTCTTCTGCGGAGAGGCCGTCGAGGATTTTTCG
>JAHFSX010000061.1 GCA_023269675.1 Verrucomicrobiota bacterium | reverse complement strand
GGGCGCTGCGTCAGCCCTCCCGGAAAGCCCTTCGGGCTCTCCGGGTCCCGGGGCTTCCTCGCCTCCTTCCCCGACTTTTCCATTTTTTTCGGAAGCGTGCGTTTCATTTTGCACTTCGCGGCCTCACCCGTTCTGGCACAAACCCCTTTATACCTTTCCGTATCTTTGCTTTAATACGCCAAGCAAGCCCCTTTTCGGAAGGATGAACCATGACCGACCCCACCTGCCTTTTCTGCAAGATCATCGCCGGGCAGATCCCCGCCTTCAAGGTCTACGAGGACGAGCACACGTTCGCGTTCCTCGATATCGCCCCGTTTGAGAAAGGCCATGTGCTGGTCGTGCCCAAATACCACACCGCCTACCTCACAGACCTGTCGCACCCGCAGCTCGTGACCTTCATGACCGCCGTGCAGAATGTGGCTTCCCTGCTCCTGAGCAAGATGCCGTGCGACGGCTTCAACCTGGTCCAGAACAACGGCGCCTGCGCGACGCAGGTCGTGCCCCACGTCCATTTCCACATCATCCCGCGCTGGAACGGCCGCGCCGTCAACTGGATCCCCGGCGCCTACGAGGACCCTTCCGAGCTGTCCGCCATCCACCGCCGCCTCACCACCTGACACCTTTGCCCATACGTATCGCCGTTTTCCAATACCCCCAACTCCTAAGTCCTAACGCCTCCTTCCGAACCCCCATGAACCCCTCCTACCAAGAGACCGTTTTCGAGATCTGCAAAAAGGATCCGCGCTACCATGCGGACGCCTATTTCTTCCTGGTCGAAGCGCTCGATGTCACGGTCAAAGACATCCGCAAGAACCAGCCCGACCATGGCCGTCACGTCACCGGCAAAGAGCTGCTCGACGGCATCAAGGAGTATGCGCTCGACGAGTTCGGGCCGCTGACCTTCACCGTTTTCGACGAGTGGGGCATCCACACCACCCTGGATTTCGGCGAGATCGTCTTCAATCTCGTCGAGGCCGGCCGCCTCGGCAAAACCGAGAACGACAGCCGCGAGGATTTCAAAAACGGGTATACGTTTGAAGAGGCCTTTCTGCGGCCGTTCGAGCCGCACCAGCGTGAGCCTCCCGCCGCGCCGCCCACCCGTTCCTCCCGCCGCCGCAAGCGCGGATAGAAGGTGCGGAGCTCATTCGTGCATTTGCGCCGGCCGCCAACCGGTCTTGCGTCTTCCGCCTTCCTGACCTCAGGCACTTACGAACGAATGAACTTCGCCAACTGCCTATTGCAATGCGCGCCTCGGCTATGACATACTGAAGCTTTTCGAAACAGTACCCCATGAACTCAGTCGATCTATCCTGCAAACGGTTTCTCTGCCCTCCGATGCATCCGGAGGGACGGCGTTTCGTCGTCATCGCGGCGCTGCTGGCGCTGCTCGCCACCGTGCTCTGGTGGCCGCTCGCCGTGCCTGGCATCGCGTTAACCCTCGGCGTCTACCTCTTCTTCCGCGACCCCGAGCGCGTGGCGCCGGCCGACCCCCGCGCGGTCGTCAGCCCGGCCGACGGCATCGTCTGCCTGATCATGCAGACCCCCATCCCCGCCGTGCTGGGGGCAGGCGACACCCCGGTCTGGCGCGTGAGCGTCTTCATGAGCGTGCTCGACGTCCACGTCAACCGCATGCCGGCCTCCGGCACCGTGACCAAGACCCACTACATCCCCGGCAAGTTCTTCAACGCCTCGCTCGACAAGGCCAGCGAGCACAACGAACGCCACCTTTACCTGATGCGGACCGAGGACGGGCAGACGCTCGCCTTTGTCCAAATCGCCGGCCTCATCGCACGCCGCATCCTCTGCCTCGTGCGTGAAGGTCAGACCCTGACACGCGGCGAACGGTTCGGCCTGATCCGCTTCGGCAGCCGCGTGGACGTCTACCTGCCGCCGGGCGTCGAGCCCGCCGTGCGCGTCGGCCAGATCATGGTCGCGGGCGAGACCCCCCTCGCTCGCCTCTAACCCTTCTTTCACAGGTGTCACACATGGGCAAGTTCCGGTTCCGCAAACGCAAACAGAAGCTGCACGTCGAGCGCGAGATCCCGATCCGCACGATGATCCCGAATCTCGTGACCTTCATGGCCGCCGCCAGCGGCATCACCTCGATCCGCTACAGCTGCCAGAAACAATGGAGCCTCGCGGTCATCGCCATCATCATCGCCTGCGTGCTGGACGGGCTCGACGGACGCGTGGCGCGGATGCTGCGCGCCACATCCAAGCTCGGCGCGGAGCTCGACTCGCTCTCGGACTTCGTGAGTTTCGGCGTCGCGCCTGCCATCCTCGTCTACTACTGGGTCATGGAGGTGGTGACCCCGACGAGCGCCGCCTACCCCTTCCGCGGCATGTTCTGGGCGCTGGCGCTTTTCCACGCCCTGTGCTGCGCCTTCCGCCTCGCGCGCTTCAACATCATGATCGAGGAAGGCCCCAAACAGCCCTACTGGAAGCATTTCTTCATGGGGCTGCCGGCGCCGGGCGGCGCCGGACTGGTGATGATTCCCGTCATCTGGCAGCTGCACACCGAGTCGGACGTGCTGCAGTCACCCTGGGTCGGCGGAGCCATGCTGATCCTCTGCGGCGTCCTGATGGCCAGCCGCTTCCCCACCGTCTCCGTCAAACACCTGCGCGTGCCCGCCAAATTCATGGCGCCGGCCCTGATCTTCGTGATGTTCGTGATCGGCATGCTGGTCTCCCAGTTCTGGATGACCCTCGGCGTGATGGGAATCCTCTACCTGCTCTCGGTTCCGGTGTGCGGCGTGATCTACCTGCGCATGCGCAAGCAGTACGAGGCCAAACCGCCCGTGCCGCAGCCCGCCGCCGTCGCGCCGAACGCCTAGAGCGGATCCGCAGAGGCCGGAGACTGAAACTCGGAGGCTCGGGTCCGCCCCCCAAACCTTGCGCCCCAGTAGCCCGTGCGTTCGGGCAGCTCCGCGACCCCGCACGCCCAGGGATGGGCGTGCCGCATCCCGGAAAGTGCCCTGCGCAGGGGCGGAGGCTTGTCCGTGTCGGTCCGCGCTACCGCCTCACCCCGCATCTCACCGGATACAGCCCCATCTTCTCGACCGGCACGGGCTGGAACCCGGGGATGCGCTGAAAGACCGGCGCGCCCGGCCGCAGACGGAAGTCGCCTGCCGCCCAATTGACGAAGCCCGGGTCTTCCGCCGTGGCGTAGTCGGTCGCGTTCGTCGACCACCGCCCGCTCTTGACCTCGCCGCAGCCCACAAACAAATTGCGCACCGCGATGTTGTCGCGGTCCGCGCCTGGCTGCGGGTCCATGAACCCGGCCAGCTCGGGATACCGCTCGGTGTAGGGGGCCTTCGTGATATCCACGTCCTTCAGCAGCCGCTCCTGCCACAGCGGCGCGTTGACGAACTCCTTCCAGCGCTTGTCGCTCCACGGCGCGGAACCCAGCGCCCGCTTGCACTCGACGAAGATGTTGTTCTCCGCGCGGTTGCCGTGCCCGCCGTGCGAGAAGACCGTGCCGAACGACCCCTTGCCCGGATCGCCGCAGCGGTAGAACACGTTGCCGTAAACCATTTCGCCGCCGTCGCCGTCGTCGAAGTACACCGCCGCGTTGCCGTGGCCGCGCGGGCTGCCGATGTCGCGCCAGAGGTTATAGCGCAGCACGTTGCCGCGGCACGACGGGTTGCGCCCCTTGTAGAAGGCCGCCGCGTCGTCGGAGGAGACGCAGACATTGCTCACCACATTGTACTCGAAAAGATGGTCGTTGCCGGATACGCTGACCGCCTGGTGCGGCGCGTCGTGGATGAAGTTGTGGCGCGCCACGTTGCCCACGCCCGAGAGATGCAGGGCGCTGGCGTAGGTGAGCTGATGCACCGAAAAGGCCCAGATGTGGGTGTTCTCCACCACGTGTCCCGCGGGCGTCAGCGTCTTGCGGTCGCCTCCGCCGAGGTCGATGCCGCCCGTGCCGGTGTCGTGGATGTCGCACGCGAAGACGCGGTTGCCTTCCCCTCCCTCCATGCGGATCGCCTTCCGGCGGATGTTCCGGATGAGGCAGCCTTCGATGTTCACGCCCCGGCAATCGTCCACGTGCAGAGCGTCGCCCTGCGTCTCCTCGAAGGTGATGCCGCGCAGCGTCACGTGGGCGACACCCCGCAGCGCCACAAGCGGCTCGTCGCGCGTGGCGAGCGCCACGCGTGCGGTCTCAATCTTCTCGGGCGGCCAGAAGTAGAGCCGGTTGCTCTCGCGGTCGATGAAATACTCGCCCGGCCTGTCCAGCTCTTCGAACACGTTGACCGCGCGCCAGCGCCGCGGCGAAGGGTTGCCCTGCCGCACGCCATACATGTGGCCGACCTTCAGCGCGATCTCATGCTTCACCGGATCGATCGAGGCCACGCGGATCGCATCGTCATACCAGTCGAAGCACCAGAACCCGTGCAGCCAGATCCCCGTCTCGGTCTTCCAGCGCGACGGGCGGTCGCCCTCATACGTGAACACGCCGCCCTTGTTCTCGCGCGGGCGGACCTTTTTAGGATCGGCCGCATCGGAAACCGAACCGTCGTTGCGCATCGACCCCTTCTCGACGATGGTCTTGATCGTGGCCCAGCCCTCGTTCGGCCAGCACGCCAGCGTCATGCGCTTTCCGTTGAAAAACAGCTCCGGCACCGCGAAAGGCAGGCGGAAGTTATCCGGCGGCTGCGACAGCTTCGGCACCCCCAGCGCACCCAGGTCCGCGCACAGCACGTGACCCTGGACGTCCGCATCCAGCCGGGACCGCATCGCCGCGTCCGCAACCGGGGCGAACGCCGCCGCCGGGATCGGCCGCGCGCCGCTCACGGACACCTCCTCGCCCGGCGCGGCCGTATAGACCACGGGCGCGCCGGACAGCCCCGAGTCCTCCGCTGAAAGATCGATCCGGGCGGACGGCGCATACCGTCCCCCATGCAAGATCACCTCCGCGCCGCCGGTCAACGGTCCGGCAGCCCTGGCCGCACGGAGCGCGTCGCGCGCCTGCTCCACGGTCGCGAACGGCCGTTCGGCCGAACCTGACCCCGTGTTATCACCCTCGGGACGCACGTGGACCGTCACCTTCTCAGCGCCCACCGTCGCGCGCCGGAGCGCCTCGCCCCAAAAATTCCCCAGCGCTTTCGAGCCGTGCTCATTCGGGTGCAGAAAAAAGACGCCCGCCTGACCGTCTTCGTGTCGCATCTCGGTACTGTGATTGCGCTCAAAATACGCCCACCCGAGTTTGCTGCCTTCGAACACCTGCCCCGGACGCGCGGCGTCGTATTCCGCCGCCAACGCGGCGAGCTCCGGCCAGTAGGACCGCAGCCGCGCCTGCCCCTCGGCCAGGTAGCGCGATGCGTTGTAGGTGTTTGTGCTGTACCAGACCGGATACTGGAACACGACTTTCGCGCGCGGATAGGCGGCGAGCAAACGGTCGGCAATCGCCTTGAGGTTCGCCCTGTAGACGGCAGGCGCCAGGGGCGCGCCGTTGGGCCCTTGGCACGCGCTGTCGTTGGTGCCGAGCATGATCGAAAAGACCAGCTCGCGGTCCGGCGACACGAAGGCGTCCGCCGCCGCTTTCACGCCCTGCGCGTCCTTGCCGTCCGCCGCCAGAAAATCCAGCGTGGTGTGTCCGCTGTGCCCCTGGTTGGAGGTGCGCACCTCGCCCACGCCCGCGCAACCTTTCAGATAGGCCGCGGCCGACTCCACCGGCGCGCTCGGCTGCGTGATGCTGTCGCCGATGAACACGACGTCCAGATTGGCCGGCTGACGTTCAGCCGCCCCCGCATAAAACCGCATACCCACAACCAACACCGCAAACCAGGCGCCCCGCTTTATCATATCTCTCCCCTAAACATTGATTACCGACATTCCAATGGACACAGTTTTACACATCGTTCTTACAAAAAGCAATCCGGGCGGTCGTTTTCTTGATCCCCGCGCATCCCCCCTGCCCGCGGGCTGATGCCTTTGCCGTTGTCGGACACATGATAGGTGAAACACGCCCGGGCATAAACGATATTATCGAACGCGGGTCTGGCCGCATTCAGCTTTCAGACGCCCTCTCATCTGGCCGCCTCTTTTGGAAAGCTGAGCCGCATCGGGCCGAGCGGGTGACCAAGAGTGACCGCAGAACGGACGGCGGCGGGGATGATGTCCCACCCGTAGGTGGCTTGGCGGGCCGCTTCGGCCTCGGCCTTCTCCGCTGAAAAAAGAAAGCTGTCCAAGACGGGGGTGCGGACCGTCTCACCGCTGGCCAGCGTGACCTCCAGGCGGACATTGCCGATCCCGAACAGACCCTTGCCTGGATTTTCGAGGAAGACTTCGTTGTCCAACCGCAGGCCCTTCAATTTCTCCCTTGGAATCGCGACCCGGGCTTCTGAACTGAACGCAGCCCAACGGGGCATGGGCTCGATCCGTGCCTGACCGACCCGTTCGCCGTTGAGCAGGACGTTCACGTCCGCGCGCGCTTCAGCCCACGGAGTGAAAATGAGCGTGCCGGCGGTGGCTTGCCGCAAGGCCCCCTCTGGCACCCGCACGGGCTGGCGCGGCGGCGGCTGCACGGTGTCGGTGACCTGTCCCGGCTCCTGCCAGGTGAACTCCCGCAGCACGTCGCATCCCGAGCGGAATTGGACACGCACGCGCGCGCCATCCACACTCACGAGAAAGAACGCGTTCGCCGGACCTGAGAGATACCCCCAGCCGTAACTAAGTTCGGCCTGAGGGATCAAGAGCGTGCGGAGCTCTGCCATGGGCTGCAGGCTGGCACAGTGATCCATGGCCACGCCTTTGATTTGCGTGATCGGGACGCCCTCGACACGGCGCACCCAGGCGCCCGTGTTGTGGGTGTGTCCGCAGAAATAGGCATCCGCGGGGTATTGCTTCAGCGCAGGGACCACCGAATCCGTAAACCGGCGGCTGCCGAAGCCGGGGCGGACTACGGGCCAGAGCGGATAGTGCCCGAAAACGAACACGTGTTTCACGCCGGGGAGCGCGTGCGCCTGGCTCAGGGTCTCCTCCAGAAACGTGCGCTGCGCCGCGTAGTCCATGCCGGTGCCTGTTTCCGAATAGTCCCCGTAATCGAGAAAAACGAAGCAGGCGTTTCCGTAACGGAACGCATAGTAGAGGCGGGTGACCGGCGCACCCAACTCCCGAGACAACAGCGGGAAGACCCTCTCGGGGTAGGCCGTGCCGCCGCCATGCTTGTCGTGGTTTCCGACCGCGAGGAAAAGCGGCAGCCCAAACTGCCCGGTGAGGCTCTTGATCGCGAAATCCAGCTCCTCGCTCACGCCCTCCTTGTTCAACTGCTTGTGGTCCGGCAGCTCCCCGTGAACGAGGTCTCCGGTCTGGCAGACGAACGCCACCGCAGGCTGGACGTCCCTGACGGCTTCCGCAATGCAGCTCCCGACACGGCTGGCCGTGAATTCGGGCCGCGAAAAATGCAGGTCTCCCAGCACGACGAAGCTGAAAGGCCGGGCCGAATCCGAAAGGGTCGGCACCTCGGCCTCACACGCCGCCGCGAGAAGGATGCTGACGGCGCCGTACCTGGCAAGGAGGGGCTTCAGCGATGGGTTAAGTCGAACGTAGGCCACAGGTCGTCATCCTCGTTGTTTGCATGTTCAGGCGCCGCGTGAAGTTGCCGGCTTTCTTATGGGCGGCGAGTCACCGGCCGCCCCTGCCTGCCGTTGCGTGTCATGCCGGCGCTCACTCGCCCACGAACACTTTCTTCACCGCATCCAGATAGCCGTAGCCATACTTGGTACACGGCTCAAGGTAGCTGGTCTCGGTCCACTCGTTCCAGCTGTTGACGGTGATCAGCGGAGCCTGCCCGGGATGCGCGTCCACGAAAGCCTTGGCTTGGCGCAGCGCCCGCTCGAAGTTCTGCGGCGTGTTGTTTTTGACGATCGCGCCCTTGACCCCGAAGGTCCGGGGGCTGCTGTCCCAGCCCACCGACACATGCGGGTAATAGCGTGCGGCGTAGTTGGTCGCAATGGAATTCCAGTCGCCCACCACATCTTTCATGATCGCGTTGTAGTCTCTGTTCACGTCGACAAAGTGACAGAACTGATAATGCGTAAGCGAATTGAACCCGAATCGCTCGACCGCCTCCCTCTGCGTCCCGATGTTGTCGCCGGGAACCCCGGACAGGCTCCGCCCGGAATCCTTGCGCATCGAAAGCTGAAGCTCCAGGTCTTTGAAGCCGGCCTGCTTCACCTGATCCCTGAACCAAGCGAGCGCCGACTGGGTCTCCTCCGCTCCGCCGAGGCCTTTGACGAGGTTGGGCAGATCGTAGATCATCAGCACCGGCTTGCCATCGATCAGATAGTACGTCGGCTGCGAGAAATATTTTGCGATCCAACGCCGCGCGACCTTCTCGAACTCCGCGCGGTCGACCCCGCCCTTCCAGATGAGCGCGCTGTTCTTGTGCAGGAAGGCGTCATCCGCGTTGCGCTTGTCCCAGGCGAGGTTCACGTCATGGTTGGCCCACATCAGATAGAACTTCATGCGGCGGTTGTTGCGGGCCTTGAGAAACCCGTCGTTCAGGCACGCCTCAAGAAAAGGCATCCCGTCATACCAGTACCAGTCATAGATGAAGACGTTGACCCCGTGATCCGCCGCGGCGGCGATCTGCATCTCCATCACGTAAGGGTCTGCCTCATTGACATAGCCCCAGACCGGGAAGCGCGGCTGCTCGTGCCCCTCGAACTTGGGCGCGTTCTTCATCACCGTCTCCCACTCGCCGATGCCCATCGGCCAGAAGACCTTCGCACGGTCATCCGGATGGTACGACGGCCAGACGTACGCCGCGATATCGTATGTCTTCATCGGCGTGGTTTCCGCCTGCCCCCAAGCGCCTTCGCACAAGCCCACAAGGCCGCACACAAAAATGACCCGCAGGACACCGGAACGACGTGTTTGCATCATGTACCTTTCATCTCCTTTGCCGGCCCATTCTTAGTGAGGCGTATTATAGCCACTTGACTTCAATAATCAAATCGCATCTTGAGCCGGAAAACCATCCGCTGGAACCCGTGAAACCGTCTCCGCCTCGAGGACGGCCCGGCGGGAAGTCCAGATCGCGCGCAGGCATCCGCCGCCTGCTCCCGGCCGGCGCGAGCGACGGTCGCTCCGGCCGGGGCGAGAAGACGCACGCGGGGAAAAAAGCCGGTCCCTGCCCGCGCTTGACATTGCCCCCCCCTTCCCCCAAAATATTTAACCGAAAACACATTCTAATGGATTGTCTAGGGCGCGTGCCCGTGCCGTTCGAAAAAAAGTTTTTACACACACCGCGGGTCTTACGGACAGGGGGGATTCTGTCCATGGCCGCCGCCAGCTGACACTAAAGAAGAACCGTATGGACGACAAACGGCGTAACGGATCCATTACGATCCGGGCATCAAAACGGTGGCTGTTTTATTTTGCCATGGTCCTGCTTATCCCGTGGGGACTTTTCCTGCTGCTCAACGCGCCGGAGTCGGTCAAACGGGTGGTGCGCGCAGCCCTGTCGCGGGAGTCCGACACCACGCGCTGGGTTCCTTCCAAAAAAGGGCCGTGGGGCGACCTGCGTGTCATCCGCATCGTCACCGAACCGCCAGAGGAATCGCTGGCGGGCTATCTGGTTTATCCTTCGCCCGTCTGGGTCTTCAAAGGCTATTCCACCAACGCATTCGACCGCCTGCTGCTTGCCGCGGGTCTCTCCCCCGCGCAAAAGGCCGAGCTTGAAAGCGGCGTGGTATGGGGCTTGTCAGGGGCCGGGTGTACCGTCACCCCCCAGGATGACCTCGTCATGGGCCTGTCGGCCGCGTCACGCGAGGTGCTGTACAACGCGCTGTCCGTCTTTCCGGAAAACACCTTCCAAAACGAGCCGTTCCGCTTCAGGTCGGACATGGCTGACGAGTGGTTCGCCAACAGCGGCGTGCCCGCGACGACGATCGCGCTGGTTCGCCGGCTGACCTACACGCGGGGCAAAACCATCCTGTTCTCAGACCCCCACCTCGTCCTGCCGAAGCTGGGCTCGGACCTCGAGCGGGCCAAGCTCATCAAAACGCTCTCCAGGCAGTCCACCCTCATGGTGCAGCTCCACATCACGCCCGAGACGGACATCGCGTCGCTGGTCAGCTACTGGGCCGCGCGGGAGGAACTCGCGAAGGACATCAAGCCCCTGCTCGAGTCGGTGGCCCGGATTCCCGGCGGCTTCAACATCGACATCGCCCACCTCCTGCCGCGCTTCGCCCGGAAGCGGATCTATACCTACCCGCGGGCCGACGGCGACAACGGCGAGATGCTCTACGACTGCCACTGGAACTCCATGAACTTCTGGAATGACCCGCCCGACAACCGGTTCTCCGACAACGCGTATGTGATCCACACGCTCGAGACCGAATACGAGTCGGTGCTGGACGGCTTCAGGTACGGCGACATCATCCTGTTCATGAAGTCCGACACGCAGGCCATCCACTCGGCCGTCTACATCGCGGACAACATCGTCTTCACAAAGAACGGCCCCAGCCAGCACTCCCCCTGGATCCTGATGCAGATGGACACGCTCATCTCCCACTATGAAACCAACGCGGACCTCAAGATCCGCGGCTACCGCAAAAAGCACCGCCCCTAGCCCGGCCCCCCGGGCGTCCGCCCTTTTCCAGGCCACTCCGCCGCTCTACCGGCCCAGTTCAAAAACGCAGTTGGTGCGCACGGCCGATCCGGAAGGGAGCACCACCGCGTCCCTGACCGCCTCAAGATAACCGAAGCGGTCCTGCCGGTTGGGCTGCAGGCCGGGGCCGCCCTCGGCCCACTCCGCCACGTTGTAACAGGTCACGATCCGCAACATCCCGTTCGTCTGGACCTGCGCCACCGCTTTGCGCACCTGCTCCCCGAACAGGGCCGGCGTATGGCCCGGGCAGACCCACCGGCTCGGATGCGGCGCCTGGGAGTGCCGCGCGGTGCAGGTGTTGAGGATCGTGCGCGGCCCGCCCGCCGGCGCGAAGCTCGCGACGCGCTCCGCATACGTCCGGCCCTTGCCGGAGTCTTCCGAATAAGAGGCGCTGAAATAAAGCACGCCCTGCCGCTCCAGCGCCGCGCGGCTCATCAGCTGATCCGACGTCGCATGCCGCACGAACAGCGCCACCCCGCCATATCCGGCGGCCTGGAAGCGCGCGGCCACGCGCCGGCAGAACGCCGCCGTCTGCTCCGCCCCGCGATAGTTGTCAAACACGCCGCGCAGGGCTTCCCCTTCGTACACGAACAGGACGGGATACTTTTCCCCTCCCGCCTCGAGGGCGTAGAAATTGCCGTGGCGCAGATAGACGCGGTCGATCACCCGCTCCCACCCCTCCTCGACCTTCCGCCTGTTCTCGGGCGTCGCCTTGACCCACGGCGTCGGCGGCCAAAGGACGTACTTGAGCC
The DNA here is from genome assembly GCA_023269675.1 of Verrucomicrobiota bacterium. GTDB lineage: Bacteria > Verrucomicrobiota > Kiritimatiellia > RFP12 > UBA1067 > JAHFSX01. The sequence goes on along the minus strand of JAHFSX010000061.1, from coordinate 10,342 downwards.
TTTGGAAATTGGGCACGCGGTGAAAGAGCTGATAGAGCCAGTGAGCCTCCGCATCCGGCCGCTGCCAACCGTCGAAATCGGCCGCGCCGCAACAGAGCGTGACCGCTTTGACGCCGTACTCCGCGAGCCAATAGCACTGCCAGTCGAGCACGACCGGATCGTCCCCGCGGTAGAAGCCGAGCAGCGGGTGCCGCGCCGGGTCATACGGGTCGCCCGCGCCTCCGCCGGGCGTCGACGGCGCATGGAAGGCCCACGACCAGTAGTACCAGCCGATCCAGCCGCCGCCGTTGCGGCGGCACTCGAGCCCGCCGTCATTGTACCAGTGCGCGATCAGGTCAACCGCGACCGGATACGAAGCCTCAGACAGCGGGGGCGGCACGAGGCGGCCGGAACGCATCGGCCCCCTGGGCCCCAGCGCACGCTCGTCCAGTTCCAAAGGGTTCTGCTGCAGGCCGATCAGATGCCCTTGGTCGTCGGACACCACCACCGGCTGGGGCGAGAGATCGTTGCGGATGACCACCCCGTCGCGCGACTCGAAGGCGACCCCGCCCGTGAAGTCCAGCGTCTCGCCATTGAAACGGTATGTCCCGTTCGGATAGAACAGCGGCACCCGGCGGCCGTGCAGCTCCTGGAGCAGCCGGGTGCAGTCCGCCCGGCCCGTCGGGTCGGCGCCGCACGCCACGACGTTCAGCGGCCCGTCCGCCGCCGCGGCGGCCAGGCACACGGAGGCCGACAGGCCGATCCCCAGCAGATAAAGCAAAAATCGCGTCATCCTTAGAAACCCTCCTGCGGTTTAGAAAACCACAAACGCGGACGATGCACAAGCACCACCACCTTCCCGTTGTCATATGCGGTTCGGGTGCTCTATACTGACCCCATGAAAATCCTTCTTCTTTTCGTGGCGCTTTCGGCCTCCTGCGCGCTGTCCGAACCGGTCGCGCTTTTCAACGGCAAAGATCTGACGGGCTGGAATCCCGCGCCGCTCCCCGGCGGCGGCGCGGTGAACGTGCTCTCCAACGGCATCGTGGAGTGCGGCATCGGCGACCCCCTGAGCGGCCTCGCCTACACCAACACGCCGCCCACCATGAACTACGAGCTCGCGCTGGAGGCGATGCGCGTGGAGGGCTCAGACTTCTTCATCGCCCTCACGCTCCCCGTCGAGAAGAGCTTCTGCACCGTCATCATCGGCGGCTGGGGCGGCGGACTCTGCGGCCTCTCGTCGTTCGATTACGCCGACGCCTCGGAGAACCAGTGGGCGGAAGGCCTGCGCCTCGAGAACAACCGCTGGTACGCCCTGCGCGTGCGGGTCACGCCCGGCGTGCTGCAGGTCTTCCTGAACAACGACCTCTACACCGCACGCATCGAATACGAGGACGCCAGCCGGCTCAGCCTGCGCTCGGGCGACATCGAAAAGACCAAGCCGCTGGGGCTCGCCACCTACCGCACGCGCGCCCTCTGGCGCAATTTCACGCTGACCCCCATCACCGCGCTCCAGCCGTCCGACAAACCCCGCGTCGAGTGAGCGCCTGTCCTGCAGCCTTGAAATGTGGCGCTGCGCGACGCGCGACGCGCGCAACGCCGAAACAGAGGCCGCCGCTGATCACGGAACCAGTTCGCCGAGAATCATGAGCTGGCTCATCCACACGCGCGTGCCCTGGAACTTGGGCTGGGCAAGCTCCTTGGCGGGGTCCTTCAGGCGGAACGACACGCTCGTGCGGTCGGGCTGCTCGGGATGGATCTCCACCGTCACGTCATGGACCTGGTCCATCGCGCCGTCGAAAACCAGGCCCAGCGTCGCGATGCGATGGTACACGCAGTAGCTGTCGAAGCGCGGCACCGGCTTGGCTCCCGCCTTGCCGTCCACGGTGATCGTCACTTGTCCGCCGTCCGGCCCGAGCAGGTCGTAGACCTTGGCCAGCGAGCCTTTGAACCTGAAGTGCAGTTTGCTGCCCGGCTGGTCCGCCATCCAGATCTGTCCCATGCGCTCGCCGAACGCCTTCTGTTTGCCGTCATCCTTCGGGAGCGCCTTCCAGTTGCCGGACAGCATGGTTTCGCTCAGCGGGACCATCTTGGCGGCCTCCCAGTTGTCGGCGACGAAGGGCTTCGCCAACTTGGCCTTGTGGTCAACCGCCGGCATATCCTTCATCTGCGTCAGCCCCGCGATGATCGCCGCCTTATAAAGCTCGTGCCCCTCGTCGCGCGGGTGCACCCCGTCGTTGGCGAACAGCAGCCGGGAGTCGGCCGCCAGCTTCTCGCGGATCTGCCGGTCGCGGTCCGGCGATTCCTTCGGCACGGCGGTCTCGATCACCTTCGCATCCATGATCAGCTTGTTTTCGTTGAGCAGCTGCGCCACGCGGACCCCGAAGTTGATCGAGGGGATGCCGTAGTGATCCGCAAGCTGCTCCATGGCCGCGGCCGAACGGTTGCAGAAGCCCTTGCAATAGTCATTCGTGAAGGCCGTGGTAATCGTATAGGTGAACACGATATCCGTCAGCGGGTCCTGCTTCCAGGTCTGGCGGACAATCCCCTCCATGCTGCGCCAAATCTGCTCCGGCGGCTGGCCGCCGTCATTGGTCGCAAACTCGACAAACAGCAAATCGGGCTTGTATGCCAAGACGTCGCGCCCCAGCCGGAACACCCCCAGATCGCTCCCCGTGCCGCCGATCGCCGCGTGAACCTCTTTAAACGTAGCCTTCGGGTAGGTCGTCCTCAGCCACTCCGTCGTCTTGTTGCGCCAGCCGTTCATCGCGGTGATCGACCCGCCCAGATAGGCCACGGTCACCTCTTGGCCCGCCTGGATCTTCTTCATCACCTGGCCGATGCCCTCGCGGCGCCTGACTTCCTCGGCCTTCACCGTGTGATACGCCGGCAGTTCCGCCGCCGCCAGACTCACCGCACACGCGACCGCCGCTGCGGACGCAACCCACTGAGACGCATACCGATTCATGATTCTCCCTTTCCTGAATGAGAAGTCTAATCCTTGCCCGCGCCGCCCTTACGGGTCATAGCTGCGAACCAGGGGCTTATTGAGATATTCCGTCAGCGCGACGCGCACACGGTCAACGGGGGCAGCCGCGGCATGGGAAGCGCCCATGCTCTTGCAGCAGTCCAACAGCACGATCGCCCGGTTCGTCCCCTTCATCGTGCGGGCGGGGGCGAGCCCGTCAAAGAAGCCTTGGACGGCAGATAGCAGCTCCGCGTCCGATCCGACCTCGCGGAGGCTGCCATACCCGAGCGACTCCTTCGTGTGGATCCTCAGGGCGGTTGCCGCGGCGCCGGTCGCCGCGCCGAGACAGACGACATGGATGCCGACTTTGCGGCCAACCGCCATTTGCGCAAGGGCCGGCATCTCCTCCGAACCGACGGTCGGGCCGCCTGAAGTAATGAGCAGGATGCCGGAGCGCCCAGGCTCAGGCGTGTCCAGGGTCTGCAGGGCCAGCCGCAAACCTTCGGCAATGTTCCGGTGTTCCGACTCGCGGACCCTCTGGTCCAGGCTGTCGACCGCTGAGGTCAGGAGCTCCGAATCATGGCGGCCCAAGCCGACGATTTCGAAACCGCCTTCGCAGAACCCGACGCACCCGATCCGCATGCGCCCTTGTTTCAACAGCTCGGGCGCGTTGCAAAAAGCGCCGCCCTTGCGGCCGCGGGACCGGTTTCTCGGCTTGCGGATCTCCTGTCGCGCGTCGTGCGTTTGCTTTTGAACCGGTTTACGCTCCGTGCCGTCTGACGATGAGTGCCGGCAAGCCCCCTGCAACTCCCCCTCTTGATTTGGCATGAAGACCCCACAGATCCGCCTGAAAAGACTGCTCACCATATCCCCCCCTGACATCAAGGCCCAAACGAAACACAGGCGAACCGGCCAACCTCACCTGAGAACGGCAACCAGCCATGTCCCCCATCTTTAGCTGTGAGAGTAGCAAAGCCGGAGCCGACACTCAAGCGCGGCGGGACGGCGCGGAAACGGCGGGCAATCAACGCCGCAAGGTCCCCGTCGCCTCCAGCAACAGCTCCAGCGCCCGGTCGGCCGCCTGCGCTCGCACCGCCTCGCGGTCACCGTCGAACCGGCAACGCTCGGCAAGCACGCCGCCAGCCGTCGCCACGCCGAAATACACGAGCCCCACAGGCTTCTGCGGCGTGCCGCCGTCCGGCCCCGCGACACCCGTCACCGAGACCGCCACGTCGGCCCGCATGCGCGTCCGCACGCCCTCGGCCATGGCTTCCGCGCACTCGGCGCTCACCGCCCCCGCGCGCTCGAGAACCGCGGCCGGCACGCCCAGCAGGTCGCGCTTGACCGCGTTGGCGTAGCTCACCACCCCCCCGAGGAAGACTGCCGATGCCCCCGCCACCGAGGTGATCCGCCCCGCGATCAGCCCGCCCGTGCACGACTCCGCCGTCGCGAGGGTCAACCCCCGCTCCCTGCAGACGGCCACCAGCCGCGCTTCCTTTGCTTGCCCGCCGCCATCATTCATGGCGTCACTATACCCTCCCCGGCGCTCCCGATCAAGTCCCGCCACACATTTGCCGCCGCAAGCGCCCGCCCCGTCGCTCCCCGCGCCGAGCTCCAATTCCCCGATGCGCCATCTTTTCCTTTCCCAACACGCCCGCTTCGTGTATCTTTTTCACATGCGTGTTTTCTTAGCCATACAACTGCCTGATGAAGTCAAAGCCAAGCTGACGGCTGCCGTCCAACGGTTCTCGCCGTTCGCCATTGACGTGAAGTGGTACACCAAAGACCAGTTCCACCTGACACTCGCGTATCTGGGCGAGGTTTCTCCCGCCATTCTGCCCTACGTAACCGCCGCCGCGGACCGCGTGGGTGCGTCCATCCCGCCCTTCACCTGCCACATCAACGGCCTCGGGTACTTCGGAACCAAGCGCAACCCCCAGGTGCTCTGGGCCGGCGTTGAGCCTGCCCCCGAGCTGATGGCGATGCAGGAAGGTCTCTGGACGGGACTCAAGAAGTTCGGGTATGTGAACGCCGAGGACGAGTTCCACCCGCACATCACCCTCGGGCGCTGCCGCGAGTCCGCGCGCAACCTCCCGGTGATCGAAGCCATGGACGCCGACCCTGCGACCGATTTCGGCCAGTGGGACGTCACGCGCGTGACACTCTTCGAGAGCCGCCTGACCCCGCGCGGATCGCTCTACCGCACGCTCGGGCACTCCGCGCTCACGGGCGCCTAAATCCGCCGCGGCTTATCTTTGGGCCGCGCCGGTGCTCCGTCGGCCGGGTCGCTTTCATCATCCGGTTCGGCGTGCGCGTCGGCCAGATGCGGCGTAGATAAAGAAGGGCAAGGTCAAGCCCCTGATCGCCTTGGCTTCGGCCCGCTGCGCCGCTGCGCGCTGCGGCGGCATGTTCAGTGATTCAGGCCTGTCCCCCGTTGACCTAATTCTTGAGCGGCGCGAGTTTCACATTCTTGAGCGCGACGTCTTCGGTGCGGAAGCACACCCCCGTCACGGTCAGATCCTCATGATAAGCAATCGTCGTGCGCGCGCCCGCGAACTCCGCGTCGAACAGGGTGCCGCCCAGTTTGTCATCGCCCTTCACGACCACGCGGACCGCGAACGGTTTTTCTGCGCCGATGAGGTTCTTGATCGGACGGCCTATGTTGGCGGACCGGTCAGCCAGATTGATGCGCAGCTCATGGCTGCTCTTCCCGCCGTCCCCGGACAGAAATGAAACGGAGACCTTGCCTTTATTCGCCTCTGCGGGCTCAACGTCGAAGGTCAGCAGGAACGATTGGCTGTCCGCCGTGAAGGTCGCCGTTTCGGCCACGCGGGTCGCGAGTGTTTTGGACGCGCCGGTTTCCGGGACCATTTCCTCCAGCCACTTGGAGCCGATTCGGCCATCGGGGTATTGAATCAATTCGCGGATCACCAGCGCGCCGCCCCAGCCGCGGATGCCGACCCAGCCCGCCATCAGAAAGCGTCCGCCGCCGGCTCTGGTGATCGCGGGGACTTGCAGGCCGTCGTAGAAGTCGAGTCCTTTGGCGACGATATCCTCATACGCCGAGTCCGGCGCGGCGGAGGGCTTCGACCAGAGGTCCTTGAAGCCTCCGATGATGTAATCGAACGCGCCCCAGCGGAAGAAGAAGGTGCAGTCGCCTCCGGGCGGGAAGTCCGGCCTGACGCAACGCCAGCCGCCGTCCACCGATTCGGACTCCCAAATGCCCCGGGATCCCGCGTTCGCCAACATCCGCAGTTTGCCGTTGGGGTCGGTGTAGACGCTTGGGTTTTGGCAGGGGTGGAACAGGATGCCCGTCTTCTTGAAGTTCGAGACGCCGTCCGCGCTGACAGCGTAGGTCGCCCCCGCAGGAACACCGGCCGCGGTGTCGCAGGTGAAGGAGCCCGTGCAGCCGTTCCTCCTCAGATACTCCCACTGCTCGGGCCACATTGTCTTGGCGTCCGGATAAAGGCGCCCGGTGTGCAGGCCGTAGCTGATGCAGAACCTGTTTTTGAAGACGAACGGCGTACCCGTGCCGATGCACTCCCACTGTTCTTCGATCGGCGTCGCGGCCTCGTGTTCGGTCCACGTCTTGAAGTCCACTGTCGAGAGGTGCTCGAAGTAGTGCGCGCCTTTCCCGAACTTGCTCTGGTGATGGCGGCGGTCGTACAAATAAAACAGGTGATACCGGCCTTGATGGAAGAAGGTCACCACATCGCCCACCCAGCTGTTGTGCCCGCGAGGGGTCCAGTATTGAACAGGCGCGGGGACGGAAGTTGACACCTGCTTTTTCGCAGGCGCGATGGCGGGAAGGTAAAGCGACGCGTTCTTGGCATACCCTGAGTCCAGCCTCCACGTGTTCTTCTCCGCCCATTGCGGATAGCCGAAGGGGAAGTCGTTGTCGAGCGCTTCGCCATCCACGTACATCGTCCAACGCACCCCTGAGAAACTGAGGACGACTTCGTGTTCACCGTCGGGCTTCTTGAGCAGGGGGAGCGGAATGCCGACGGTCATGTTCTGCCAGTCGGGGTGCTCGACCGAGTGGAGCGCGACCGTCGCTTCCAGGACCGGCACCGAGCCGTCGGGCATCTTGAATGCCGGATAATTCTGACGCTTGCGGTCGAGCGGGTCGTGCTGACGCAGGCAGACACTGAGCACGTTCGGTATTTCGAGGATCCTCTTCTCGCCGGCAAAGGCCCTCACGTCCACAGTGAGCTTGACCGTGAAGCCGTTGGTTGCGTTTGCGGGTGCCGCAAACTCAGCCTGCGGCGTCTGCGCGTCGAGCACGCTCTGCGCGGGCAGAGACGCGTTGAAAAGCCATAACGCCGTCAAAAGCTCAATCATTCATTCGGCCTATGTTCCCGGAACTGGCCATTTAGACAAGCCGTAATCTCCGGATACGCCTTGGCGTGAGCCGGAAAAAACGCACGCCCGTCAACTTAGTGGATTTTGATCTGAGTGCCTTGGAGAATCTCCAGTCGTACTTCGCCTTTGATATTGTCGTATACGACGTGCCAGCGCTTCCCGGCCACAAAATTAGTTGCGGCGAACGGGCCGGTTAGTCCTCCCGGCGTACAGGTCGCGACCACATACGACGTGCCTGATTTGAGCTGGTTCACGTCCTGAATCTGAAGGGTCGCGCCCGTCAGGTTCAGGCTGCCCTGGACCTTGAGCAGATCGTTCGTCCCGCTGATCGCCGTGTCGATCAGCAAGGTCCCTGTCAGGGTCGTGGCGGCGGCGAGCGTCAGCGTGCCGATCGTATTCGTACCCGGAGCGACCGTGCCGCTGACAGCCAGCGTGCCGTTGGTGACTAGCCCGTTTCCGCTTAGCCCAGCCAAGGTCTGCGCCTTGCCGCCCAAGTCTAACACGGCACCCGACGACACGGTGGCCACCGTGCCCGTGGGCAGGCTGCCCGCTTGGCTTGAGCCTGCCAGCGTGTTGACGACAACCCGGTCGAACCATATGGCGGTATCGACACCTGTGTAGGGCGCCCGGAAGGTCAACGTATGCAGGCCGCCTGAGAGAACGGCTGAACCCGTGTATGTGGCGCCTAACTCACCGGCCAACTCAGCTGCGGTGAACCCGAATTTATTGGTCCCGTCGACCTCGACAGAAAGGGCGCAGGCGGGCATATTCAGCCGTTTTCCGGCCATAAAGGAGATGATGTATTGGCCGTCAGCGGGCAGCGAGAGCGTCGTGGAGGCCACGCCGTTCGTTGCGAAGGCCTGGAGGAAGGCGACATAGGCTCCGTCGATCACGGCGTTGCTATTCACCCATGTGGACCCCAGCGCCGCGATGCCGGCGCTTGAAAAGGCCCATCCCGCATTGACAGGCGTGTCAAAATAACCATAAGGCGGATGTTCGTTCAGCGGGTCGTGCACCTCGAAAGAGGCGTTGGTCACGGTCACGAGCGCAGCCAGTTTCACGGTTCCGCCCTTAATCAGGGTCGCGCCGCCGTAGGTGTTGGTGCCGGTGAGCGCCAGCGTCCCGTTGCCGTCCTTGGTCAGGCCGCCGGCGCCCGTGATGGCGCCGACAGACAGCGTCGTGCCCGGCCCTCCGTTCGCGTTCACGGTGAGGGTCGAGCTCTGCTGCAATTCGACGTTGTCGATCGTCTGCCACGTCGTGTTCGTCACGCCGTCGAAGGTCAGCGACACGGTTGCCGCCGTCGCGTTGGTGGCGGCTTTGCTCAGCGACACCTTCGAAGCGTCTTTGACATACGTGACAAAGGTGTTTGTTGGAATATGGAGCCCAGAAACCGGCATTCCAGCGACCAGATTGTTGGTGCTGCCGGACCGCGCGCAAAAATAGTTCACCGCGGCGCCGCCAACCACGAAATTCCGGGTAACGGAGGGAACGGTAGCCCGGCCGGTGACTGCCAGGTTGCCGCCATTCAGGACCAGCCGGGACGTCCGGTCGTAGAAATCGCTGACCGCCTCCCGCGCGACCCAGGCGGACCGCCTGTTGAAATTCAGGTTCAGTGTGCCCGCCGTGACCGTTGTCGCGCCGGTATAGGAGCCGCCGGCAAAGCTCAGCGTGCCTGAGCCCTGCTTGACAAAGCCTCCGGAACCTTTCCTTGTAAACGGCAAAACCGCCTCTGGGTTTCTGCCGTTGCAATCGATCACCGCTCCGCCATTCTGCACCTGATACGTGGACACGCCGCTTTTATCCGAATTCTCTTCAAGGATGCTGTCGGCTTGCGCTTTCAGCGTGCCGCCGTTGAAGGTGACGTAAAACGGGGAGACGGCGTCGGAGCTAATCCAGACGTGAGGGGTCTCGAGCGTTCCCCCGTTTAAGTTGAGATAACCGGTGTTGCCGTCCTGATGAAAAACCCCGCCCGCAGCCACAAAGACGCCACCGTTCACATTCAGTGTCGCGTAGGCGTTCCACCCGAGTATGGTATCACCCGTATTCGTCACGACCGCCCCGGGATTGATGTTAATGGTGAACCCATCCTCATTCGAATGACCGCCAAATCGGGCTGATGTGGTGAGGCTGCCGCTGACATTCAGGGTGACTGCATCGCGCAACCGGACCCCGAAGGTACTATATTGATAAACGGGAGGGTAGCCAACTGTTCTGAACGATGCGCCGGACGGAATCGTGATCGTGGATCCAGCGACGCCGCCCGTGATGCCATACCAGCCCGTATTTGCGTCCATCACGTCGATGGAGTGAACGATGTTTGTCCCCGCAAAAACGAACGTGCCGCCACCGCTGACATTGAGGTCGCGCGTGTTGTTATCACCGTTGGCTCGGTTCGTGACGGTCACGCCGGAGGAAACCCACAGCAGCGGATTGGTGATGCCGAAGGTGAGGGCGTTGCCGTTGCCATCCAGGGTATAGCTGCCGGAGCCCGCGGCGTTGAATCTCAGGTGGCCGACCGTGATGGCCTCGCCCAGCGTGATCGTGCCCGCCGCGCCGGAGCCCGCGCCGATGATCGTGAGGTCAGGCGCGGCGCTGTTGCTCCAGTTCGTGTTGGCGGCCGCGTTGTTCCACCAGTTGGTGTCGGACACGCTCGCGGTCCAGGTTCCGGAACCGTCCTGGGCGCCGGGCAGATCCGGGTTCACATCCCACGTGTTGGTGGTGGCCGCACAGGCCATATGGGCGCAGACCCCGATGACCGTTACCGCAAATCGAACCATCTTCCTGCTCGTCATGTCATGCTCCTTGTCACTGGCATCCCAAAATCCGGAACCGGACCGAACCGCACTCCGCCATATGGGAAGTCTAAACGTTCCACCAGCCCTTATTATTGGCGTCTATTATGCGGGGGGACGGGAATTAGTCAATCCCCGATTCTTCCCGATTCTCAACCCCGACAGGCGCGCGCTCCTGCTCCGCCGCGCATCACCCGAGAGGGGCGGCACGCAGTGCTCGTCCTGCCTGAAGAACGACGGC
>JAHFSX010000026.1 GCA_023269675.1 Verrucomicrobiota bacterium | reverse complement strand
GGCCAACCGCGTGTTGAAAACCTCGTCCAGCGTTGACCCCATGTCGGCATCGATGATCGCTTTACGCATGCCGGTATAGGTCGAACCGCGCATGCTCATTTCGAACACGCTCTCGGCCTCGTAAATCATCGGCTAGATCTTGAAAACGGCGAAGGCCGCAATAAACCCGAGGATCACAAAGACCGTGATCGTCACCCAGCGCTGCGTTCACACGCGCAACATGCGCCCGATCGTGACGGTACCCAGCAGGGAGTCGTCGTCCTCGCCCCCTCCCGTGCCCACGCCCCCATAATAATATCCGCCGCCTGCGCCTCCCGCGCCGCCAGGATAGGCCGCCGGAGAGCCGCCGCCATAGTATACCGCACGCGACGGACTGCCGTAATACATCGCCCGACTGTTGCCACCCGAATACAGGGGACGATGCGTGACGGCATTCGATTCGCTGGCAGAGGCTTGTTCGGTGTCGCTCATCAGTATTCTCCAAAAAAATCAGTTTAACGCATCTGTCGTTCGGGACGGAAGACTTCTTTTGCGCTATGCCCGCGGCGCGGCAGGGAACGCACGCTCCGGCAGAAAAGCCGGCAGCACTGCCATCACGCAGGTCCATGACATGAACAGACTATACGACCGGAAAGGACTGGCGAACCAGCTTTCCAGAAAACACAGCAGAGTGGCCAGCACGCCGGTCAGGACGATCGGAGAAATCTGCAGCAGAAACAACCGTCCGCTGTTCTCATCGTTCGCGCCATATTTCCAGGCGATACGCGCACGATAACAAATCGGTACCATCAAGGCGATGACCGCCGCCAGCAGCAAACCCGTCCCCAGGACGCCAAACTCGCACAAAAATTGCAGACAGTCGTTATATACGCAGTCGGGATCGGTTTTGAGCATCACCCAGTCTTTACCGGCGACGGCCAAACCGGCGAAATGACGGAACCCGTCCGCCCCGACCCCCATCCACGGGTGCTCTTGCCAGATGCCCAGGGCCGCGGTTGTCCTCAAGCTTTTTATACCGGACAGCGTATTCCAGCAGGCCGTTACAGGGAATGCCGCCTTCATTTTCACCATAACCGGATTTCCCGGAAGAATAAAAACTAAAAACAAAACCACACAGGCGGTTGTGACCAGCAATACCAGAAACAGCTTGAATTGAACGTGCTTGGCCACATGGGGCCCCACGTATACGATCGCATAGATGAACAGCAGGGCGGCCATCACCCCATAGACCGGCAGCGCTAAGGCACTGGCGAAAAAGAGCATCCCCAACAAATTGCCGACCACACCCAGCACGAAGAGCGGCAGCATTCCGCGTTGATAGCGCGCAACCGCGTCCACGAACGCGCCGATCCCCAACACCAACCAAAACCCGAAAAACGTCCCCATCGGAGCAGTCCCGTGCGCCAAGGCTTTGGCCGCGTAAGGCTCAACCCCCTGACACGCCTGCCAGACCGAGTAGACCGCCACACCGCCGCTGACCTCGGCAAGGGCCTGAAGCAGCAACCGCTTCGCACCCGTGCTCACGGCCACACGCAAGATCAGGCCCAGCACGATACAGGCTGAAAAAACAGAAACATAGCCAGCAGCGGCACGCGTTTCTACGCTGAACGGCAACCAGGCAAAGGGGGGGAGGCTGAACTGCCAGACATCGGCATCCGGAAGGTAAACCAATTTGCATCCGCTGTTGCACCATTGGATCAGGACTACGCCGACGATCGCCAAACCGATATATAAAAACGGATCCCGACTCAGCCCACGCACCACGCGCTGGCGCGCGCCGGCCAACGTCTCGCCCGTACGTACGGAAGGAAGCAGCACCATCAATTCCAACGCGACCAACGACAGCCAAAGCAGGGGTGACGGGTTAAATACGCTTGTTCGGGTGATGAACAGAACGGGAAATAGCACGAGCAACGCGGCATGTGCCACGAGCCCGTATTTTGTCAGCAGTTTCTGCATCATAGCCCAGCCACCACACCTGCCTGAATAAAAAATCCGCCCACACGGTCACTAAGACGTGCGGGCGGAGTCATCATGAGTCGTCACGCGATCAAATCAGTACCGGAAGCTCAGCCCCAACGACCCGCGGTACCGGTCGAATTCGGAGGCCTTGTCGTCGGACACCGTGTCTTCATACTCCACTCCGCCATACACCGTCATGTAGCGCATGAGTTCGTAATCCGCACGGGCGCGCACCGAATACCGGTCCAGCGTCAAGTCTGTCGAAGCCCCATCCGTCTCCTGATTTTCCTCGCGCCGCCAGGCCACGTCAAACCGTGTGGTCAATTTGCGCATCGGCCGGTAGGTCAACCCGGAGGAAAGCGTATACACCTGTATGGCCTGGTTGGCCTCGCTTTCGCTCGGCTGGAAGTTGCTGGAGCCCATAATTGTTGCGGCCCACTTCTTGTTGATCACCCACGACCCGCTCAGGCTATACGTGGCACCCACCGACTGGTCACTGCCCGCGTAATCAAGCATGGAGGCTCCGACCAAGGCACGGTATGTGATCCGCTCTGTGGCACGGGAGCCGAAGCCCGCTTGGAGCGTATACCCCGAGCTGTTATCGTTGATGCCCACGGCTCCGTCGCTGACATACTCCTGATACGATCCGGAAACGAGCAGGTTGCTCTTCTCCGTCAGTTTACGGGCCACCTCTAAACCCATCGTATACTGCGTGAAACCATACAGCGGCGCATACTGCGAACTGTCGTTCGCATAGGAGATATCCGAGTACAGGCCGCTTAAGGTGATTCCGGTCTTTTCGGAGAGCTGATATGACAACGCGCCATGCAGGTCAAACTGATCGCGGTCGCGCCAGAGACCGTTGCCGCCGTCAGCAAGCGAATCGTTCTGACTGCTCTTGACATAGCTTTCCCCTAGAATAAAGCGCCACCCTTTGGCAGCCTCGCGGTAAAACTCAAGACTCTCGCCATACCGGTCCGCATTCAACTGGTCCATGTCGGTATACCGATCATAGCCGTACCACGCGTTTCCCGACAGACCCCACTCGTTGCCTTTGTAGTTCAGGTCCACGCCCGGCATAATCGTCAGGTAGGTGTCGCTCTCCTCTTTATGCTTGAGGGTGCCCCCGCTGCCACCACTCCGAGAATAGTTGACATTCGAGTCGTAGGTGTACTCGAGGTTGACGTAGGGCGACACCGTGAGGTTGTTGAATTTGAGCCCGTGGGTGTCCTGTGCCATTGAGCGCGAGCTCAGCAAAACGATTATCACACTGGCGACAACCGTCGATCCGCTTAAGAATTTGAGGGTAGGCATAGGCGTTCCTTTTTTCACACGTGCTAGGCGACGTAACGTTTGGCTCAAGCTCACTTGCCGTTGCCGGTCTTTGGGGCGGTGTTTTTAGCCGTGAACCCCGGCCCAGTATCGGCGCAGGGAGTAGGAGGACAGATGTTGATGGACTGGTTCTGATAACCCTGAGGCCGGGGCAGGCGGTTGATACCGAAGTCCGTCGGCTGGATAAAACCAGAGGAGGGCAGTGTGTCCGGGCTCGAACCGACGACCCATGACAACGGGAGCCCCGAGTCCATGACCGCGAGCAGCCGATCCAGGTTGGTGTGGCCGACCAGCCGCAGAACATCCCCATACGCCAGCACCAACGCCTGGACATCCGCAGCCGCCAACATCGCCTCGTAATTCCGGTCTTTCAGCGCTGGCGGGATCCAAGAGGCGGCCAAGCCGCGCATCCGGTCATTGGGCAGCAGCGCCAGCAACTTGTCCTGCAAGGCGGGATTCTTGGCGCCTCTCAGGAACGCCAGGATCGCAAAGGTGTCGCGCACCGAAGGCGCGTCCGTTTGCGCGTTACGCGCAAACACCACCTTGAGCGCGTCGCCGGCGATCTTCTCGTAAAGCTCGTCCGACAGCTTGTTGTATTCCTGATCGAACCGTTTGGCCAGCTCTTCCGTCACCACCGGCAGAAACTCGACCGGCACGCCCGCGAAGACTTCCGCCATCACCTTGTATTTCGTTTCGCCCGTCGCGCTCGCGATGCACGCGACCGACGTCCTGACAAACGCGGCCGACTTCTCTTCCGGGCTGACGGGCATGCGCGTGGCCGCCTTCAGCATCCGCTGCGTGAATTCCACTTTTTCGTCGGGAGACACCTGCGTCAGGGTCTCGCGCAAAACGGCCTCGCTCGTCACCGAAACGCCAATCTTCTTTAGCCACTGCGCCCGCGTCAAAGCCGCGCCGTCCGCGGCGAGCCCAGCGACCGCTCCCATGGCGACGCTCATCGCCATGATCAGAAAGAAACTGGATCTTACCTGTTTTCTCATACCATCTCCTCAATTCTCAATACCACGACTCAGGAACATAAATCACGTCGCCCGGTTTCAACCCGATATCCAAATCCGAGCGTCCCTCTTTCCCGATCTTGTCGATGTTCACCACAAATTTCTTCAGGGCGCCGTCTTTCTCCCGCCGCGTCACCTTCACCTTGCTTTTGTCCGCCAAGGGCGTCGCGCCGCCCGCCAACATCAGCGCCCGCGTGACCGTCAAATCGCGTGTGGAGGGCATATTCACCGGCCCGGGCCGCGCCACCTCGCCCATCATCAGCACCTCGCCCCAGGGCGATTTCATGCCGGACCCCTCCACATAAGGCGGGAACCCGACCGTCACCTGCGGGTCGATAAAGAAACCCTTGTACGCGGTCTTGATCTGCTCCTGCAGCTCGGCAACCGTGAGGCCTTCACACTTCACCGCACCGATGTGCGGCATCAGAATCTCGCCGTTCGCGTTGACTTCCTTCAACGTCTCCTGAACCTCGGGCGCGCCTGAAGCCGTCAACGAAATCCGCAACGTC
Source organism: Verrucomicrobiota bacterium (assembly GCA_023269675.1). GTDB lineage: Bacteria > Verrucomicrobiota > Kiritimatiellia > RFP12 > UBA1067 > JAHFSX01. The sequence continues at coordinate 88,100 of JAHFSX010000026.1, read as the reverse complement.
AACCCCGGCTTGATCTTCGGCTCGCCCTCTTCGATATACCGCGCCTGCTCATCCAATCCCGCATGGTCCGTGGAGTCTGGCCATGTCCAACAGCCGCACGTGAGCACCAACGGAAGGCAACAAAACACGGCTGCCAGATACTTTTTCATGAGACTTTTCAAACGAAAATCACCTTCGATACAAAGATTTCGATCACGATTCCTTCTCCAAGAATCGTTGACAGTGTAACACTTGGGAACGGGGCCAACAAGCAGGAAAATGCTGAAATACATCGTCGGAAAGCCCCTATTGTTTCGCCAAGAAACTAAGCGCATGCCTATCGGGGGCCGGCCTGGCGATAAACAGGCCGCGCCTGAACCGTCTTCAGGCGCGGCACACGCGTGTCGGTCGGCAGGGCCTTAGGCGTTCAGCAGCGCGTTGACCTTGGTGATCACCTCGAAGGCGTCCGCCACATAGACCACGTCGGCCTTGCCCTGCGCCCACCCGCAGTTGGGGTCGAGGTTGACCGCGCGGCGCTCGTTGATGAAACGCCAGCCCACCGCGTGCGGCTCTTCGCCGTGGCAGCAGGTCGCCAGGCCTTTGGCGTGGCGCGGGGTGGAGCCGGTCTGGCCCACCTGGTTCATGTGCGACATGAAACTCAGCGTCTCCTGGCCCTCGCTCTGGATATCCACAAGCGACTTGCTGCTGCCGAGCGAGGCTTTGGCCGAGCGCAAGAACCCCTGGATCAGCACGCCCGCGTCACCGATATGGGCCTGTCCGTCCTTCTGCTTCTTGGTCCAACCCGCTCCCGCCACGAAGAGCAGCACCGCGTCCGGGCGGATGGTCTGCGCGTCCGCGGCAGGCGCCTGCACGCCCTTCACGGTCGTGCGCTGATCCTCGGCCGTAAAGGCCACCGGCACCTCTTGCGCGTTCGCCGTTCCCGCCGGACCCTGCCACGCCGGGCACACGCCGCCGTCCACCAGCAGCATCCAGGGGCGCGCCGTGCGGCTGAAGGAGCCGAGAATGCGCTGACGGTAGAACCAGCGCTGCGCGTGGACCGCGCCGCCCTCGCCGCCGACCGCGACGATGTGGGTGTCGATCTGCGCGCCCACCCGGTGCGCCGCGCCCGGAAGGCAGCGCGCGAAGCGCGAGGTGTTGGGCGCCAGCACGATCTCCGCGCCGGCGGCCTGGACCAGCGCGGTTGCCGCCGCGGCATCGGTGGCGTAACGCGGGTGGGCGACCGCGTGATCGCCGACCGTGATGAAAGCCGCCGCGCCGCAGCCGGCCACCGCATCGGCCGCCGCGGCCGCGCCTGCGCCGAGGACGCCGACAGTGAGCGCGCCGCCCGTCTGCGCGGCCAGGTTCACAGCCGCCGCCAGGGTCTCCCGCGCAGCCTTGGGCAGAGAGCCGTCGGACTCTGTGTGCAACAATGCAAAAATCTTCGCCATGGTTTTTTCCTTAAACTTCAGGTTTTTCGACTGCTCGACTGTCACGCTGTTGGGCGGGCGACCTTTGAGGTATTGCCGTCCGCACGGTCCCGCCCCCTAAAGCCTAACAGGCTAAACACCTAACAGCCTTCTCGCTAACTCCGGATCCACTCGACGATCTCGCGCGCGATCTCGTCCGCGGTCGCGTCCTTGACGATGCGGGTCTGGCGCTTCTGCGCCGGGATCTCGGTCTTCTCGTAGGCGATGCCGCCCACGCCGACGGCGGCGGGCTTGGCCTTCTGCAGGGCCGGCATCACGCCGCGCATGTTCGCCATGCCGATCTGCGGGTTGTTGGGCGGCTCGGGCAGGTTGCCCGTGGCCCACGCCAGCACCGCCGGAGCGGCCTGGCAGGTCGACGACAGATACTGGCCGCCTTCGATGCGCTCCAGAATCGAAAACGACCCGTCCGCCTGCACTTTGATCTCGTCCACGCCCACGAACTGGTCACGGATGCCGAGACGCTCGCCGACAAGCTGCAGGGTCACGCTGGCGTCGCGCGAAGCCGAGGCGCAGCCGCCGAAGAGCAGCAGGCGGCTCTTGTCCAGGCCGGGGATCGCGCCGATGGCGTCGGCCAGGGCCGCCGCCACGCCGTGCGCGTCCGTGAATCCGCTGGCGCTGCCGTCGATCGCGACCAGTTCAAAAGGGGCCTTCTGCGCCACGGTCATCATCAGCTGCTGCAGCTTGGCCTTGGGGCCGAGGCTCACGAGCCACACCTTGCTGCCCGCGATCTGCTTGGCCAGGTTGGCCGCCTCGAACAGCGCGTGCGCCGCCCAGGGATCGAGCACGGAGGGTAGCATGGTTTCGTTCTTCAGGCCCGGCCCCTGCGGGGTCGTCACGGGCTCAAGTGTCTGCAGCGGATCAGGCACCAGGCTGCCGCACACGACAATTTGGAATCCGTTGGTCATTCTGTTCTCCTCTTGGTGTTGAAAGTCGGTCCGTTCAACGGCGCACACGGCGACGGCCCCGTCACATGGCCGACACTATACCAAAGGGTGCGCCGCGTTGGGAAGGGGTGAAGCGACTCTTGTGCGAAACCGCGCGCGGGTGACCGGCGTCAGGGCATGGAGCGAGCGCCTTGCGCCAGAATTCGCTCACCGACAATGAACGCCATTTTCTAGCGCTTGAACGGCACGCGCCACTGGCTGCCGTCATTCTTCCGGGTTCTCTGCAGCCATGCGGGATTGATGTCCTCGGGCTTCGCCGCCGGGCGCGGCGCATAGTAATCGCGCTGGTGAAGCGTGAACACCGCCCCCTCCCCGCTCAGTGTCACCAGCACATACCCGATGTCGCCCCAGTGGCCGGTCGAGGGCAAACACAGCGTCTCGACCCCCTCTTCCTTCTGCTGTTTCCAAACGTGGTTGTGACCGAAAATGTAGGCCGCGCACACGGCGTTGGAGGCCATCAGGCCCGCCACGCCCGTTTCCCTGATCGGGTGATGGGCGCCGACAAAAACCGGCTTGCCGTAGCGGGACAGGGTCGCCTGCAGCCAGGCCCGCTGCGCCTCGTCGATGCCGCCATTCACAGGACCCTCCAGGCACGAGTCCAACAGGATGAAATCGGCGTGCGGCGTTTTGACAACCGTCACCAGCCGTTCAGGACCCAGAGGCGGCTCGCCCGTGCGCTCCGGGAAAACGCTCAGATACGCCGCGCGCCGGTCATGGTTGCCCAGGCAGGCGCTCCAGCGGATCCCGGCGTCCTCCAGAGGCTTAACCAGCTTCTTCAGGAGCCGATAGTCGTTGGTGGCGCCGTGGCTGAACGAAAGATCGCCGAAGAAGAGCACATTGGCCGGCCGCGGATTGCAGGCCAAAACATCCCGCACGCTTTGCGCGACTCCCGCACGCTGATGCGGATTGTTCGCATCCGCCGTGACATGCAGGTCCGCGAACAGCGCGACGAGGTTTTCATCCAGCGGGACCTCGGACGCAACCCCTACCCAAGCGCCCGCAGCGAACAGGAGCGCCAGAAAAAGCCTCCGGGGCAAAGCCGTTCTCATCATTTGAATCCTCCTCTGGCTAGTGTCGCGTCCCTTAAGTGGCTATACACGGTCTAGGGTTTGTAGTACCGCCTTCAGGCGGAAACCGGTGCCGCGATTCCTTGGGATTCCGCCTGAAGGCGGTACTACGAACGTGTTCAAACCACAAAGCAAAAAAAGGGGGCGAACCGCCGGCCGACCCTCTTTGCGCTCTCCGCGCTTCCGCGTGAAACAGGCGTCAGTTCTCGTTCGAGTGGAGGCCGCCGGAGCCGGCGGTGAACTCGATGTTCGCGCGTTCGCGGTCCTCGGGCAGCGCCTTGGAGCAGCTCCAGATGCACGCGCCGCAGTGGATGCACTTCTCGCGGTCGAACTCGGGCGTCGCGCCCTCCTCGCCCGGCATGAGGGCCTGCGCGGAGCAGATCTCGATGCAGGTGCGCTCGCGGCAGGTGGCGCACAGCTCGGGCCGGGCGAAGGTCACGTGGTCCGCGAAGCCGCCCGCGGCCTGCACCTTGCCGCCCTTGAAGAGCACGTCCTGATGCGACATCAGCAGCGTGCCGTCGAACGGGATTTCCGGCCAGCCCGCCAGCGTCATGAGCGCGTCGTGCAGCGGCTGCTTGGCCTTGGCGCAGGCCTCGACCGTTTCCGCCAGCTTGGCCGGCGTGAGGCGGCCCGAGCAGACGCTCTCGAGCGGCGGGATGCGCTGCGACGGCGGACACGATTCGACCGACAGGTTCAGCGCGCCGTTCGTGATGCCGGTCATGCCGGTACCCATCAGGCCCATCATGAAATTTTTCTGGAAGCCGTCGCGGGCCTTCTTGGCGACCTGCAGCTCGCTGTCGAGCGCGTCCGCGCGGCGCCGCCGGACATAGGTTCCGGTGAGTGTCGCCTTCGTGAATTCCGCATCGCGTTTGAGCAGCTCGATCACGCCTTCGGCCAGCAGCACGCCGCTGCGCCAGGCCTCGTCCACGCCGGAGTTGGTCAGCACGTTGGTCGTGCCGGAGCCTTCGCCGATGCGGGCGAAGCCGTCGCCGACCAGGAAGGGCTCGCCGCGGACGCCGGACTCCTGCAGCGACTTCGCGCCCCACGAGCGCAGCGTGCCGCCTTCAAGGTAGCGCCAAATGTACGGGTGCATCATCCAGTGCTGCAGGTAGCGGTAGCTGGTGCGGATCGGGGTGTCCATCCATGACGGCACGAAGATGCCCAGCGAGGCGGTGCGGTCGGGGTAGACGTACAGGAAACCGAAAATCTCGGGCTCGGGATAGCCCAGCGTGTGGATCACGGTGCCGGGCTTGAGGTCGCAGGAGGCCGGCAGCTCGACCACGGCCTTCATGCCCACGGCCCAGTCGTGCTGATGGTTGCCTTCGGGCAGGCCGAAATGGCGGTCGAGCTTGCGGCCGACCGCACCGACCGGCCCGTCAGCCACCACGGTCAGCCGCGCGTGGATGTCCATGCCCGGCATGAAGGCGGCCTCGGGACTGCCTTTCTTGTCCACACCCTGGTCGGCGAGGCGCACGCCCACGACGCGGTCGCCCTCCATGACCGGCGCGCTCACCGGCGTTCCCGGCCAGATCTGCACCAGGCCGGTGCCCATGAGCTGATTGCCGACCCACGACATGAAGGAGCCCATGGACATCACCAGGCCCGGCTCTTTACGCAGGAAAGGCGGGATCCACGGCAGCTCGACGCCGTGCGGCCCCTTGTGCATGATGCAGCCGCCGGCCTTGAAGGCCCCGTCCATGAACTTGGTGCTGGCGGTGCGGCGGCTCGCGCCGACCGGATCGAAAAGATAGGCGACCGTCTCGTGGCCGGTCTCGGCCGCGTTCGGAATCTCCTTGGCGAGGTCGACGCCCGGGAAGGAGTCGCGGATCGCGCGGCCTTTGGTCACCACGCCCGACACGCCGAAACCGATGTCGTCCGCGCGCTCGTAGCACATGATCTGCAGCGGCATGCCCGGCATGACCTTGCTCTCGAAGGCGGGGGTGCCGTCGGGGTTCATCAGCGCGCGCGTCAGCGTGGTCAGAAACCCGCCCGTGGCCGGGCCGAAACCCACGCACACGATGTCCGCATCCATTCTCTGTCGTTCGATTTCGCTCATAGATAGACCAGGGTTGGAGAGGTTCACGGTTCAACGGTTCACGGCAGCACACGGACCGGAAGGACGGGAAGGGCGGCAGGGGCAGCCCTCCGCCCTCCGTCCTCCACATTACATCGGATAGTCCAGCGCTTCGGGGATCATGATCTGCGTGAGGGCCTTGCCGGCGCGGTCCTTGGCCAGGCGCGAGCCCGCCAGCGAGCCGTCCACCTTCGCGCGCAGCTTCTGGAACTCGGCCGCCGCGTCGCCGGCCTTTTCCGCCGAGGCGGCATACCCGTAGACCAGCTCGGCGCTGATGCGGCCGACTTCGCCCACCGCCCGCGCGATCTGCACATGGCCCAGATCGGTGAAGGTGTTGAGGTAGCCCTCGATCTCGGGCCCGACAACCGGATGCTCGGGGCCTTTGGCGGCGAGCTCCTGCACGTCCGACACGAAGGAGCGCGCGGCCAGCAGCCAGCAGATCGCATCGGCCATGGGGAAGAGCACGCCGTGGCGCTGGCTCTGCGAGAGCGGGCGGCCGTGGGCGTCTTTGGTCTGTCCGACAAAAGCAAGCATCCAGCGCCACAGCTCGAACCCTTCGGCCAGCGCGACCGCGCCGGTCTCGGGCTTGGCCGCGCCCAGGGCGCGCAGCTCGGCGACCCACTGCTCGATCTGCGCCAGGAAGACCTCGTTGCTCATGGTCAGGCTGATCTGGCGGCGCTGCACCACCTCGGGGCCCTCGTAGGTGGCCTCGAGCTGCGCGTCGGTCCACTTCTGGAAAAGGAAGCCGGGGCAGTCCTCGGTGATGCCGTAGCCGCCCATCAGGCTGACCGCCTCGCGCAGCATGTTCGCGCCGTGGCCGGTGTCCCAGAGCTTGCACGCGGGGCAGAGCACGTTGCCGAGGGCGCTGAGCCAGACGAACTGGACCAGCGTGTCGGCCTGCAGCTCGGCGACCCGCGCCTCGTCGCGCGCGCCGGCCGGCTGGGCCAGCAGGCGCAGCAGCTCGATGGCGTCCGACTGGGGCTTGCGCAGCGCCTTCATCAGCGCGCGCCCTTCGCCGAAGCCCTGCTCAATGAAGATCCGGTGCGCGTCCTTCTCGACGAGCGTGAGCTGGTCGAAGACGCGGGAGGTCTCGAACCCGAGCGAGGCGGCCGCCTCGCCCGTGGCCCAGACGTCGGCCAGGCGGTGCAGGGCGTCCTCCTTCATCTGGAGGCCGAGGTCGTAACGGGGCGACCCGGCTTCGATGCCCACCGCGCCGCGGAAGCGGCCGCGCTGGTAGCGGATCACCGGCTCGACGGCCGAGAGCAGCTTGGCGGAGGTCATCACGCCGACACCCACGCGGGTGCGCGAGAAGACCGCCTCGATGATCTCGCTGTGCGTCAGGTTGGGGATGATCACGCCGTCTTTGACCGTATACCCGCCCACGATGCGGCTGGCCGGGATCTTGAGGCTGAAGATCGGGTCCGAGGTGTTCGAAAGCTGGTGCACCATCTTGTGCGTCGGGGTGCCGCGGTCGAAAGTGCCCTCGTCGGTCTCCTCCAGGATGACCATGCAGGAGGACTTGATGCGCGGGTCCTCGGTGTCGACCGCCGCCGTGATGAAGTTGGCCACGGCCATGTTGGTGATGAAGCGTCCGCGCTTCTCGACCTGCAGGACCGGTTCCTGGCCCTCGACCCACTCGGACACGGAGACGCGCCCGCTCACCACGCCGGTGTCCACGCCCACGTAGGGCAGGGGCTCGGTCAGCGCGAAGGCGCCGCGCCAAATCTTGCGGTCCTCGCCCGGGGCGGGCGGCATGCTGGCGCGCATGTACTTCTCGCGCTGCTCGGGAGTGCCCTTCTCCACAATCGGGCCGAGGGCGAGGTTGTTGACCAGGCTGGTGGTGGCGGCGCCGCCGTCGACCCAGGCCAGCTCATAGGATATCACGGAGAGCGCCAGGTTGCGGGGGCCGTCGATGATGCCGCCGAACTCCAAATCCAGGCCGGCCGCGGTGATGCCCGACTCGTCGAAGGCCTGGTACATGCGGTTCTTGGCTTCGGTCCAGTCATGGGTGTTGCGCTCGCCATCCGCCACCAGCCGGGCGATCAGCCCGCGGGCCACCGAACGGGCTCCCATCTCGGCCATCTGAATGTCGAAGCGGTCGGCGTAGCGCCACATGATCTGGCGGATCTCGTCGCCAGGCAACATCTTCATGGTCTGGGAAGTCTCATTCGTCGTCATACGTGCTTTCCTTTTTCCTCAATCGTGGGCCGGCGCCATCCGATCGCGCGTGGCCGTGAAGCGTGCCCGACTCCCGGCGCCACATGCCGGGCACATTGCTGCGGTGCCGGAAGCGAACGAGCCCGGGAATCCTGTCGAACCGGAAATTTATATCGTATCTGACAACCCCGGCGCAAGCGGAAACGTGACACAATCGCGAAAAATGTCATTCTAAACGCGCATCCCGGTCCCGCGCTCAAAACGCGCTTGACCGCGAAAGACCCATCCCCTACCCTATGCGGATATCGTAAGACTGGTGTTAGGGACGCGGCTGAGGACGCCGTCAGCCCCCAATCAAAACAAAAAGGATCCCTGCATGAGCGTCAACACGTCGGTGCCTTCTTATCTGGAGTGTGCAAAACCCAACCCGGCCGCCAACCGCGCGCCGTGGTACAAAAACACCGCTCCGACGTATGCGGGCATCTTCCTGTGGTTCGTGTTCTGGTCTTTCGCCGTTTCGACGGGCACCCCCGGCGGCATTCTTTCGGCCGGCGTCGGCGTGGCGATCGGCAGCGTGCTGGTGGCGGCCCTGCTCTGCCACTTCGGCTTCTACTACCTGCCCGCGCGTTTCGGCCAGAAGACCGGCCTGCCGCTCTACATCGTCGGCTCCTCCACCTTCGGCGCCCAGGGCGGCTTCCTGCTGCCCGGCTTCCTGATGGGCCTGCTCCAGTTCGGCTGGCTCGCGGTCAACATCTACGGCTCCTCCATGGCCCTGAACCAGATGTTCGGCTTCACGGGACTCCCGCTCTATGGCGTGATGGCGCTCTGGGGCATCGCCGCCGTGGTGGCCGCGCTCAAAGGCATCCAGTATGTGGCGAAGTTCTCCACCTATCTGCCGCTGATCCCCGCCGCGATCCTGCTGGCGCTGATCGCCAAGACCATCGGCGGGCTCGGCAGCTTTGATCCCGCCGCCGTGATCGCCGCCACGCCGGCCCCCGCGACGGGCGCCGCACCGGCGGGCCTGAGCGCGTTCGGCGTTTTCGCTTACATCCTGACCTACATCGTCGGGTTCTTCGCGACCGCCGGCGCGGCGGGCGTCGACTTCGGCACCGGCTCGCGCGACAAGCGTGACGTGGCGATGGGCGGCCTGGTCGGCGTGGCGCTGGCCATCTTCCTCACCATCGGCGCGGCCATCCTCATCACCGCCGGCTTCTACGGCACGGCCGCGGGCAAAGCCCTGCTGGCCGCCGGCGCGGTCGAGCTGAACCCCATGGCCCTGATGGGCAAAATCTTCAGCGACAGCTCGGCCAAGTGGCTGGCCTTCGCGCTGGCGATCACGGCCTTCCCGAGCGCCTGCTTCTCCTCGCTGATCGCGGCGAACTCGATCAAGACCACCCTGCCCAAGGTCAACCCCTGGATCTCCTGCGGCATCGGCTGCGTCGTCTCCATCGCCCTCGCGGTTTCCGGCGTGGCCGGCAAAGCCATCGCCGTGTTCGCCTTCATCGGCGCCTCCTTCGGCCCGATCTGCGGCGCGATGGCCATGGACTACATCCTGAGCAAGGGCCGCTGGAGCGGTCCGCGCGCGGCCTTCAACCCGGCCGGCTGGGCCTCATGGGCGGTCGGCTTCGCGATCGGCGTGCAGCCCAACTTCGCCGCCCAGTGCGGCTTCACCATCCCCGCGGCGCCGGTCGTGGCCTTCGTCGCGGGCGCGCTCATCTACGCCCTGCTCTCCAAGGTCCAGACCGCCGTCCTGCCCTACCCGCAGGCGAATCAGCAGAGCGCCGACTGATCCCGGCTCCCCGGCTGCACACGCAAGGCGCATGTCCCTCAAGGTCATGCGCCTTTTTGCGTAAAAGTGATACTTATTGTGCGCAAATCCCCCTAGTATCTGACCTGAGAATCTCTTACGATTCCCCTGTCGCTTGACGACGGCCTTCCGCGCCCGGAGGTCGCAGCCTCAAGCTTATTGCGGAGTTCCTCTATATGCCCTCAAAAATCGACCCCTCCACCCTGAAGATCACCGACGTGCGCTTCGCCGACATCGACGGCGCGCCCAAGCGCTGCACCCTGATCAAGGTCTACACCAACCAGGGGCTCATCGGCTACGGCGAGGTGCGCGACGCCTCCAGCCGCACCTACGCCGCGATGCTCAAGAGCCGCATCCTCGGCGAGAACCCCTGCAACGTCGAGAAGATCTTCCGCCGCATCAAGCAGTTCGGCGGCCACTCGCGCCAGGCGGGCGGCGTGTGCGGCATCGAGGTCGCCCTGTGGGATCTGGCCGGCAAGGCGTGGGGCGTGCCCGTGTGGCAGCTCCTCGGCGGCAAGTTCCGCGACGCGGTCCGCATCTACTGCGACACCGACTCCGAAGGCGGCGGCCGCGACATGGGCCGCGCCCTCAAGGAGCGCATGGCGCAGGGCTTCACCTACCTCAAGATGGACCTCGGCATCGAGCTGCTCATGGACCAGCCCGGCTGCCTCAGCGCGCCGCTGGGCTTCCTCGAAACCATGCGCCACTACAAGAAGACCGTCTTCAGCACGCCGCACGGCTCGATCGACCCGCGCGCCATGCGCGGCGAAGCCTACGAGCTGTTCAGCACGGCCCACCCCTTCACCGGCATCCACCTCACCGAGCAGGGCCTTGACTTCCTGGAGGCCTACATGGCCGACGTCCGCGCCGAGATCGGCTACGAGATCCCGCTGGCCATCGACCACCTCGGCCACATCCCGCTCGAGGACTGCATCAAGCTGGCCCGGCGCCTGGAGAAGTTCAACCTGGCGTGGATGGAGGACCCCGTGCCGTGGCCCATGACCGAGCAGTACGTGCGGCTCGCGCAGTCCACCACCACGCCCATCGGCACCGGTGAGGACATCTACCTGAAGGAAAACTTCCTGCCGCTGCTCAAGTCGGGCGGCATCGCGGTGATCCACCCCGACGTGCTCTCCGCCGGCGGCATTCTGGAGACCAAGCGGATCGGCGACCTGGCCGAAGACCACGGCGTCGCCATGGCGATCCACATGGCCGAGAGCCCGGTCGCCTGCATGGCCGCGGTCCACGTGGCCGCAGCCACGCGCAACTTCACCGCCCTGGAGGTCCACTCGGTGGACGTGCCGTGGTGGGAGGACCTGGTGACCGGCCTGCCGAAGCCGCTGATCAAGGACGGCTACATCGCCGTGCCGAACGCGCCCGGCCTGGGCATCGAGGCGCTCAACGAGGCGCTCATCCTGGAGAAGTGCCACCCGCAGTTCCCCGAGCCCTGGGCCTCCACGGAAGCCTGGGACGGCGAGTGGGCCAACGACCGCCAGTGGAGCTGAGGCGGGGATGAGAAGGCTGTGGGCTGTTAGGGATTCACCACCAAGGCACCAAGATCACTAAGCCCACCAAGGAATTTACCTTGGTGCCCTTGGCGGGCTTGGATACTTGGCGGTGGAAAATACCCGCGCCCCCCGCGCTCACGCGACCGTCTGCGCGAGCTTCGCGACGGCTTCCAGCACGCCGCTCTCTCGGATCGGATTCTCCTCCGAAAGACAGTGGCGGACCGCGTGGAACTCCTTGACGCCCAGCCACTCCAGCATCTCCTTGTAGCGGTCAGGGAGGTTTTGGAAGCTCTCCGCGCCCGCGCCCTGCGAGAGCAGCAGCACGGCGCTCTTGCCGGCCGGGAGGCGGGAGGTGAACGCATCGTCGACGAGGCCGTGCCAGCGCTCGACGAAGCGGCGGAGCGACACGGGGACGTCCAGCCACCAGACGGGAGCCGCCATCACCAGCACGTCCGTGTCCCGGAAGGCGTCCAGCACCTCGCCGACCCCGTCCTTCAGCACGCACCAATCCGCCGTCTTGCGGCAGGCCATGCACGCGCAGCAGCCCGCGCCCTGCACCTTGTTCATGTCGAACCGCGTGACCGCCGCGCCTTCTTTCCGGGCCGCCTCCTCGAAGGCCGAGGCCATGGTGTTCGAGTTGCCGCCCGCGTTCGGGCTCGACGTCAAGATCAGCACCTTCTTCATCAGCGTCTCCTTTCGTACAAAGAAATCAACCGTTCACATTATAGATCATAACCCCCTTCGACGCGAGAGTCTGACCCCGGGAGCGCCAAGGCTGGATTTTTAAGGTTGACGGGGTTCGGCTCAACCCCGAAAATACGCTGCAATAAAATATGTGTGGCTTTTGGGTCGGATACGGGTTTACGGCTCGGCACACACACATAACGGACGACACTGAAAGAGAGTATGTTATGGCAAACCGTTCTCCTTCCCTGCGACTGACGATGGGCCTGTATCCGTTACGACATGCGTCGCTTGTGCTTTTCGCTTGCGCAACGGCCGCGACCGCAACCAACATCTGGGATGGCGGCAGCACGGGCCCGGGCGACGACCTCTGGGGTACGGCCGCCAACTGGGACAACGACACGGCGCCAGCCTTCCCCGCCGCCCTGACCTTTGCCGGCAGCAACCGCCTGGCGCCGTCCAACGACTTCGCCGGCGCGTCGGTCACCGGCATCACCTTCTCCGCGAGCGCGGGCGCCTTTAACCTCATCGGCACCCCCATCACCCTTGCAGGCAACATCTCTGTCGCCGTCGGCGGCACCGTGACCAACGACCAGACCGTCAGCCTGCCGATCACCCTCGGCGCGAACGCCACCGTCACCTCCGGAAACTCCGGCGGCAGCACGGTCGCAAGCAAGGGTGCGCTCGTCCTCAACGGCCAAATCAGCGGCCCCTACGGCCTGACCACCGGCGGCCGGAATTACGTGCAGTTCAACACGAACAACACCTACACGGGCGACACGCTCATCACGGCGACAGGTGTCGACCCCTCCATCTCCATCGGCTGCGACAACCCCTTCGGCAGCGGCCTCGTCAAGTTCGGGCCCTCCGTAGGCTCTGGCCAACAGTGGATCATCGCCTCAGGGGCAGACCGCACGATCACCAACAACGTCGACATCAACACCACCCTCTTCATCACGCACGACGCGACTGTCGCGGGAAAGGCCCCCGGCAATCTGACGCTCAGCGGAACGGTCCTGCTCCACAGCGCCAACGGCATCTACATGAACACCAAGAGCCTGACCCTCGCGGGACCGGTCGTCGGCGGCGGCAACGGCGGCTTCAATCTCGAGTTGCGCTCCGGCAAGCTCACGCTGCAGAACAGCAACACCTTCACCAACTCCATCCGCATCACCAACCCCGGATACGGCCAACCGCGCACCCTGAACTTCAACTCGGACGCCGCGCTGGGCCATACCAACAACAGCATCCGACTCGAGACCAGCGCGACGCTGCAGGTTCCGGCGTCGACCAGCGTCACGCTGGCACCCTCGCGCCTTCTGGACATCCAGCCCGTCCGGACCGCCACCTTCGACATCCCCTCCGGCTCATCACTCACGTTCTCCGGCCCCGTCACGAACACGGGCACTGTCGTCAAGGGCAACTCCGGCACCCTCAATCTCACAGGCAACAACACCTTCTCGGGCGGCATCCTCCTGTGGGGCGGCACGCTGGGCCTCAGCGCCGACGCGGGTCTCGGCACCCAACCCTCGTCCTCCATCACCTCGAGCCTCGCCTTCGCTTCCACTTCCACCCTGCGCGCCCTTGCCACCCACACGCTCGCCGCCAACCGCACCTTCTGGATCGGCACCAACATCACAGCCACCTTTGACGCCCAGAGCTACACCCAGACCGTCAAGGGCGTGATCTCGGGCGGGCCGGGAAGCTGGCTGGCCAAGAGCGGCTCCGGAACGCTCGCCCTCGACCCCGGCGCCGGCAGAACCAACGCGGTCTCCTCGCTGAGATCGCAGGCCGGAACCCTGGCTTTCCTCAGCGGCACGCACCTCGTCACCAGCAACACGGTCTGGAACCTCTACCCGATCTACGACATCTTCAACATCAACGGCGGCAGCGTGCTTGTGGGCGGGGGAACGCTCATGACCACGGGCGACGGCTACGCCACCATCCAGAACGGCGCCCTGACAGTCACCAACGGCACGGCGGACCTCACCAGCGTCCGCGAGCTGCTGAACGCCTACTCGGGCACGGGAAATACGACTGTGAGCGGCAGCGGCGTGCTCGACCTCCAGATCCTGCGCATCACGCAGAGCGGCACGCCCGCGGTCTCGAACGTCGTCAACGTCAATGCGGGCGGCACGATCCGGCTCAAGAATTTCTTCATCGACACGGCCCAGGCCGCACCCTACGGCACCGTGAACTTCGACGGCGGCACCCTTGCGGCCAAGATTTCAACGGACGCCTTCATGGGCTACAACGTGCCCAAGTGGACGACCAACGTGTTCTTCTACGTGCTCGCCGGAGGCGCAATTATCGACAGCGGCACCAACTCCATCAGCGCTCAGCTTTCCCTCTACAGCGGCGCGCCGAACGACGGCGGCCTGATCAAGAGGGGCACCGGAATGCTCACGCTGGCCAACACCAACACCTATGTCGGCGTCACGACCGTCGAAGCGGGCACACTCCGCCTGAGCGTGACGAACACGCTCTTGACGAACGGCTCGGCCTTCGTGGGCTCCAACGCGGTCTTCGACGTCAACGGCAAAGTCCAGACGCTCGCAGGACTCGGCGGCAGCGGCCTTGTCACCAACAACAGCCAGCTCATGGTCACCGCAGCCGTCGTGCCTGGCGGAACCAACGCCATCGGCCAACTCACGCTGGCGGCCGCGGCCGCCTCGCTGGCCGGCACGTTCGTCATCGACGTCGCCACCAACGGCGCGTGCGACCGCCTGCACGTCCAGGGAAACCTGAACGTCGCCGGACTGACACTGAGCCTTGCGAACCCCGAATTCCTCGACACGCACGCGCAGTACGTGATCGCCTCGTGCACGGGCACGCTGTCCGGAAACTTCCAGTCTGCAGCGCTGCCGACACGCTGGCACCTCACCTACGACACCTCCGCCCGCGAAGTGCGCCTGAGCTACGACTTCGGCACGCGCATGCTGGTTCGGTGAGCGAAAAGAGCGGCTGTAGGCTATAGGCTGTAGGGCCGCGCCCCGCGGAAGAAAATTACTTCTGCGGCAAAAGCGCGCGGCATTTCTTCTGCAGCGCCTCGGCGATCAGCTGGTAGGCGTCGCCCGTCCAGTGGTACTGGTCGCCGGCGGCGAGGTCGAGGCGGTCCTTCAGCAGGGCGTAGAGATCTACGCTCTCCACGCCCTCTTCCTTCATGACCTTTTCCGCCAGCGTGTTGATCCGGATGACCACGGGGTTCAGCTCTCCCATGCCGGTGACGGGACGGCCCTTCGCGGTCTGCGGCGTGGTGGCGGCCCAGACCAGCTTGGCCTTCGGCGCGCCCTTGCGGAACGCCTTGATCATGTTGCGCAGAACAGCCTCGATCTGCGCGTCCGTGACCTTCTCCGGCGACCAGCTCAGCGAGTGCAGCCCGTTGTTGAAGACGATGACGTCGAAGGGCGCGACACCCGCCGCCGCTTCGAAGGCGGCGGTCGGGAAGCCGTCTACGCCTCCGACGAAATGGCACCAGTGATAGCAGGTGGCCTTGTCCTTCATGAGCGCGTCGAAACGGCCCCCGTACCCCATGGAGATGGAATCGCCGTAATAGAGGATGCGCGGCAGCGTCTTGTCGGTCTTGCCCGGCAAGCGCACCAGCCAGCCCTGCCCGCCGACATAGCCGTTCTTCAGCGTATCCGCCGACTCGCCCGGCAGGTAATATTTGTAGTCCGGCCCGTACACTTTCAGGCTGAGAATCTCGTAGCCGGAAATCGCCTGCATGTCCTTGCGGGCCTGCGTGCGCCCCACCCAGATCGGCGCAAGGTTCGGCGTGACGCGCAGCAGATACTGCGGACCGGCCGCCTTGTTCTGATACGGCGCGACCACGCCGTCGCGCACCGCGAAGACGAACTGCCACACCTGGTTGGACGAGGCCCGGAAGCTATTCTGCCCATAGGAGATGCCGTTCACCGTCGTCGCCAGCGGACTGCCGACCGCGCCCCACTTGGTCGCGCTGACGGCGAAGCCCGTGTCGGACACCCGCTGGTCCAGCAGCTGCAGCGTGCTGCGCTCCTCCACGGCATGGAAACGGATCTCCATCGCGACCGTGAAGCAGGAGGCGTCCGGTATCGCGCTGCTGGGAATGGCGAACGCGCTGGACCCGTCCATCGTGACGCGACCGTCCACCCGCTCGATCCGCCCGGTCGTGGCGGCGAAAGCGTCCTTCGCCAAATCCCAAATTGGCACCGGCGCCTTCGCCGATTCCGCAGTCACCGTTACCGCGCACGTGACCACCGTAGCACAAACCCCGAATATCCAAGCCTTCATCGTCTTCTCCCCTTCTTTTGAATATACGGGCAGGCTCTCAAAACTAGCCTGCCGAGTCAAGCCGACGCCTCAGCTTATGATCTCCGCGAGTCGCTCGTCGCTGATCGCTAGTCCAGATTTTCCGACCCGCGACTTGCGACCTGCGACGCGTGTGATAAAATACCGCGAGTCAAGAACGGAGGCTCACATGGGCACGATCTTCAACAAGAGCGGCGGCTACCGCAGGCTCTACTCATTCAACTTCGCCACTATCGTCCACTTGGGGACCATCAGCTTCGTCCGGCGCTTCGTCAACTGGAAGGACGACCCGCTCGGCAAACTCGCCGGCCAGATGATCGGAGCTTCCCGCTCCGGCAAGCAGAACATCATCGAAGGCTCCGAGCGCGCGAAGACCTCCTCCGAAACCGAAATCAAGCTGACGGACGTAGCCAAGGGAAGTCTCGCCGAACTGCTCGGCGACCTCGAAGACTTTCTGGCCTGCCGTGGCTCGACCCCGTGGAGCCTCCATTCGGACGACTTCAAATCCGTCTCAGCCCTCACCCTCGAGCCGTTCACCTACACTGACGATGTCCTTCACGACTACTGGACCTATCTGTTGCGGGAGAAGAAAAGTTCGATCCGTGGCTGGAGCACGCCGACGCAACAGTCGTAGCCAACACGCTGATCGTCCTCGTCCAGCGCACGCTGTCCCTGCTGGGCAAGCAGCTCCAGTCTCAGGAGTCGGCCTTTGTCGAGTCGGGCGGCATCCGTGAGCGCATGAGCCAGGCGCGCGTGGCGGCGCGGGACTCTGCAGGCCCCGCCTGCCCCGAGTGCGGCAAGCCCATGCGCCAGCGCCACTCAGCAAAAGGCGATTTCTGGGGCTGTTCGGACTACCCCGCCTGCCACGGCATCCGCGACATCCCGCCGCCGACTGCCTGACGCTTGCTCCGCATCGCTTGTCGCATCTGGCTCGTCCTCTCTCCGTCCGCGCGTCGCTCGTCGCTGGTCGCGCGTCCTTCATCTCCCCGACTCGCGACTGGATTCGCCTGCTGCCCCACCTCACACGATCTGAGTTCTGTCGGCGGCTTCGAAGGGCGAGCCCTTCTTCAGATACGGCTTCAGCGCCGCGAAGCGGCTCTCGATCTCGGCGATCTCCTCTGGGGAGAGTTTCTGCTCAGACAGGATCGGCGACGCGGGGATGGCGCCCTTCGGCCCGTACTCGCGGGACAGCATGTTCTTGAAGACGCCGCGTTTTTTCCAGACATACAGGTGGTACCCCCGCAGCTGGTTGCCGGGGATCGTCTCCCGGAGATTCAGCATCAGCAGAAGCTTGCTGAATGCGTCATTCAGCGCGTGGGGATCGGAACCGCTTTGCATCAGCTCCCAGATACGGGCCAAGAGGTCCGCGTAGACCGCGCGTTCGGTGATCAGGCCTTCCGAGCCCACCCGCGCCTGATACAGCCAGCCGAACCCGCCCATCGCGCTGAACACCCGCTTAATCGTCGGCCGGGCCGCGAGCAGCTCCTTCATGCGGGCAGCGACGGGATTGGTCTCCTCTTTGACATAGCCAAAATGCGGAGACTCACGGGCCAGCTCGATCAGCAGCTTGACCGAGGGCGCCGGCCCCTTGTACGTGGTGCCGCCGGAGGTCTGGATGATCACGGGCCGCCGCGCGACAGCCGCCAGCGCGCGCCAGTACTGGCTCAGGTCGTCCTCGGTCTTGCCCGCGTCCGCCGGACGCGAAATGATAACCGCCGGCGCCAGCTTCTCGGCGTGACGCGCGAAGACCAGCATCTCCGCCGTGTCCTTGCCCTGCACGCCGAGGCACAGCGCCGACCTGCGGCCGCGGGTCGCCTCCGCCAAGACCTCCATGCCCCGCAGCTTTTCGGCGGCGGTCAGCAGATCGACGCTGTCGCCCGACTGCGGCCAGATCATGCCCGGGCTACCGCACCAATCGACAAACTGCGCCTGCCTGGCCAGCACGTCATAGTCCACCGCGCCCGAAGCCGTGAAGGGCGTGGACAGAATCGGAAAGGGCCCCCGAACCTTGGAATCGCCGACAACCGCGCGGGGAACAAGGCCGGCCGGGCTCTTGCATCCCTGAAGAATCGTTCCGGCCATGATTCCAGATGCGCCGGCCAGTGTGGCACCGAGCATGTGCCGCCGCGTCATGCGTGTTTCATTCGACATCGCTTTATCCTTTCTCTCATGCAGGCTTCCGCCACAAACCGTTAATCGCGCCCTCAAACGCGGCTCGACAGCGTCTCGCCCTCCATTTTTTCAACACGGTCATTTCGTCATACACCTGGAGCGCGAGCGTCCCCGCGAGCCGCCAGCCTCTCGTTAGATCTTCCAGCCGTCCCGGCACGTCGCTTTCAGATAGCGGTTGAGTTCCGGCAGGTTGGCGCAGCGCATCGCGGGCCCGTCCCACTCAATGCGCTTCCCCGCGCCCGCGCGCATCGCAAGGTCTCCGAGCAGGACGATCTCCGCCAACGGCTCCGAATAATCGAAGTTCGCGCAGGCCGGCGCGCCGCCGCGGCAGGCCCGGAAGAAGTCGGACTGGTGCGTGCCCTTGACGCGCGGCAGCGTGGCGGCGGGCCTCGGAAAGGCGCGGTGCGCCTCCTCCGGCACCATGCGGCACCCGTCACCGAACGGGCCCATGGTCATGATGCCCTTGTCGCCTACAAGCAGCGAGCCGTTGTCGCCGAAGTCGCGGTCGTACTTCTTTTCCAGTTCGACGAGGAGCGGCGGCCGGTTCTGCGCGCCGCGCACCACGCAGTCGATCGTCCCGATCGTCTGCTTGCTGTACGTCTGGCCCTTCGCGAGGCCGTCGAACCAGTAGAGCTTGACGGGGTCCATGCCCTCGCGGGCGGGGAAGTCCCAGCGGATGCGGGTACTGACGGGATAGAACTCATTGCCCCCGCCGGTCATCTCCTCCACCTCGACCGCAGCGGGGCTCCCGAGCTTCAGCGCCCAGTAGGCGGGATCGATGATGTGGCTGCCCATGTTGCCGATCGAGCCGTTGCCGAAATCGCACCAGCGGTGCCACGAGTGGCGGTGCAGCCCCTCGTGGTAGTCGCGGTACGGCGCGGGCCCGATCCACTGCTCCCAGTCGAGGCCGTCCGGCACAGGCAGGGCGGGCGGACGCCCCCCGCCGGGCAGGCCGTTGGCCCGGTCGCTCCAGCAGATGACCTCCCGCACCTGGCCGATCGCGCCGGCCCAAATGTATTCGCACAGGCGGCGGCAGCCCTCGCTCGAATGGCCGTGCTGCCCCATCTGGGTGACCACGCCGTGGCGCCGCGCCTCCTGCGCGAGCTGCCGCGCCTCGCCGATCGTGAGCGCCAGCGGCTTCTCGACGTACACGTGGATGCCGCGCCGGATCGCCAGAAGCGCCGGCAGCGCGTGCTGGTGGTTGGGCGTGGCGATGATCACCGCGTCCAGCTCTTTGCCCATCTCGTCGAACAGCTTGCGGTAATCGGAGAAGGTCCGGATCGCCGCGATATCCGCCGTGGGATCAGCCTTACGGACCGCTTCCAACGCGCCGGTGATCTGGCGGCGGTCAGGATCCACGAGCGCGACGACCCGCTCTTTGCAAGCCTCCGGCAGGAGCGTCGTGCCCCGCCCTCCGCAGCCGATCACCGCGACGCGCAGCGGTTTTTTTGCGGCCGCCACGCTTTGACCGCACACGCTCAAGGCCGACGCGCCGCCGACCCCGGCAGCCGCCGCCAGGATGAAATTCCTCCGGTTCAACTTCGCTTGCATTCCGCGCTTCCCTTCCTTCGTATCTTTATTTTGCCGCGTCCGGCCGCCCTAGAGTGACGCGGTGTGTCTGGCCTTCGGGCAAGACGGCATCGTAGAAAACCGCGCCGCCCCGCTCCGGCGACGTCACGCGCAACCGGATCTTGCCGCCCCATGTGCGCGTGATCTCCATCGTCGAACGGCACCCGAACGCCGACACGTTCCGCAGCGCGGCTTTGGACCACGACGACGGCAGGCGCGGCAGGCAATCGAAGCGGTCCAGCCCGGTCGGCGTGATGCCGAAGAGGCCTTCCGTGAAAATGCGGCAGAAAAGGCCGCTCTCCGCCGAAAGGTGGCTCTGGTTGAACTCGGGCCACGCCTCGACCGCATAAGGCACGTGCTGTCCCGTGAGCCGCTCTTTGACGTACGCCGTCAAATAGGGCAGCGCCTGGTCTTGCGCGCCGACCCTGAAAATGCCGCGGAAGGCGTACAGCGCGGAGCGGTCCCAGTATGTCTTCTCGCCGGACTGGGTCAGCATGCCGTTCCCGGTCCAGAGCCTGTCGGAGAACAGCGCGTCGATCGTGCCCTGCTTGCGCCCGGTCATGCCGAAGACCAGCGGCATGCAGATCCAGCTGCGCAGCTTGTCGTTGCCCTCGTAGTACCGGTACGTTTCGAAGCCTTCGACCGTCGCGGCGAAATAGGCGTTGATGGCGGTCTCCAGCGCCTGCGCCTCCTGGCGGTAGGCCGCCGCGCCGTCGGGATCCTCCTGCAGCGCGTCCAGCAGGTCAGCCGCGCGCAGCAGGCCGTCATAATAGAGCGCCGAGGTGCACAGGTTCGCCTTGCCCGACGGGAAGCGGCCCTCCAGTTCGTCCGATTGCGAGGCGACGACGCCTTCCGGCAGCTTCATCCGGCGGCAGTACTCCAGGCACCAGCGGATCAGCGGCAGCAGCTCACGCGCCGGCTCGCGGCTGCCGTTCGCCAGCACGAAGCGCGAGGCGCCGTGCGCGATCATGGCCGCGTCCCCGCGGTCGAACTTGCCGTAAACATCGCGCCCTTCGGCGATGACCGACCACGGCAGATACGTAAACTCGGGGTTCATGTGCCGAGCAAAGAGGCGGTAGCAATTTACAGCGCTTTCATTTCCCGCAGCAGTGCCTAGGAACGGGAAGAACGGGCTGACATATTCCGCCTGATCGTTCGCCCAGATCGCCGCCAGATAGCTGTTGTAGCCTCCCGGCGCATGCATCAGCCCGCCGCGCGTCGCGAAAATGCTCTCCGAGGCGTGGAGCTTCGCGAAACGGAACATCAGGTTGACCAGCGGGTCGGGCGTCTCCAGCACCAGAGCGTCCGCGAGCGACGCGACAAAGGCCCGCCGCGCCCCAAGCTCCGGCTCCAGTTCGCACCAGTAAGGCGGCGCGGCCTTCTCGCGCGCCGCGCGGACAATCCCGTAGACCACGCTCTCGCCCGGCTGCAGGCGGAACGTTCCCGCGCCGACCAGCGACTCGTCGACGCAGTAGACGCCGAACACGCCCGGCTTGGTCTCGCGGCTCTGGCGCCAGGCCGGCAGATTCACGGTCAATGCTCCGGACGTCACGTTCCGCAGCTCGACCCGCGTGATCAGGGCCGGCGACGACACCGAGGGAAAGACGGTCCGCTCGAACGCCACCCCCTCCTCAAACCGGCCGGACACGCGGAACGTCCCGTCGATCACGGCCCGCTCCGTCCGTCCCTCCGCCAGCGGCTGGCCGTTCACCAGCGGAAGCGGCTCATCCTTGGAGTGGAAGCGCTCTTTCAGCGAGGCGTGCGTGTCATCCGGCAGCGTCCGCAGCATCGGCCAGCGGACAAACGCCGACGAGGAGAAGGCCTGGTTCGTCCCGACCGCCCACTCGAAAATCACATCGGCCGTCCGCCCCGACATCGCGAAGTGGTCTTTGACGGCCTTCCCAGCGACGATCCGCCGCTCGATCCTGCCCTCGCCCGCCTGCCAGGGCGACGGCTCAACCGCCAGACCGGCCAGCCCCCAACCCGCAAAAAAAAGAACAGACAGCAACGTTCTCATGTTAGATCGCCTTCTTTATTCGTAGCGCCTCTTGCAAATACCACCGCGCCCGGAGGTCGCGGGCCACCCGGGTGGCACGGGCTCTCCGAGCACGCGCCATGCGACAAGGGCTTTGCAGGAGCCTCAATCATTACTCTTTCGGGAGCGTCGTCTCCACTCCCGGCGCCGTGCCATTCGCGCCCGCCGCCAGAAACGTCGAGTCCTTAGCCAGTCGAAAGAACGGTCCCGCCGCCTGCCTCATTCAGATTACAGAGGCAGGGTACTCAAAACAGGACCTGCGCGTCAAGAAGACACCCCGCCCTGAAATCCTCCTTCGGGTTCGGCATTCGCCTGTTGACCGGCTTCACACGATGTTAGTACTATCGGCGGCTGTGAAAGGATCACGATCATGAAACGCTGCCTGACTGCGCTTGCGGCCCTCTCGCTGGCCGCCGTAACCGTCCTCGCCCAGAACTGGCCGCAATGGCGCGGACCGGATGGAAACGGCGTGGCCACCGCGGGACATTATCCGGTCACCTTCTCCGCCACCAACGACCTGCTCTGGAAGGCCGCGCTGCCGGGCAAGGGCGGATCCACTCCGATTGTCTGGGGAGACCGCATCGCGCTGACCTCCGGCGTGGGCGAGGGGACCAACGGCCTGGACGGCGTGCTCTGCTTCGACTGGTCCGGCAAACAGCTCTGGTCAATCACCCTGGGCAAGCAGCGGCCCGGCAAGCACCGCCGGGGCAGCGGCAGCTGTCCGTCGATGGTCAGCGACGGCACGCGTCTTTTCGCCTACTTCAAAAGCGGCACGCTGGCCGCGCTCGATTTCGACGGCAAGGTTCTTTGGAAGACCAATCTCCAGGAGCGCTACGGCAAGGACTCCCTCAACTGGGATCTCGGCACCAGCCCGGTTCTGGCGGACGGCAAGGTCGTGGTGGCGGTCATGCACGAGACCAACTCCTACGTGGTGGCGCTGAATCCAGCCAGCGGCGAGCAGGTCTGGAAAGTGGCCCGCAACTTTCCCTGCAACGAAGAGAACGGCCAAAGCTATGCCACCCCTCTCGTGACCACGCGGGACGGCCGCACCACGCTGGTGCTCTGGGGGGCAGACCGCCTCACCGGCCACGACGCTTCAACCGGCACCCTGCTCTGGCAGTGCGGCGGCTTCAACCCCGACAACAAGAAGAACTGGCGCAACATCGCCTCGCCGGTCCTCTCGCAAGGCGTGGTCGTCGTGCCCTACGGCCGGGAGCAGTTTGTGGCGGGGGTGAAGCTCGGCGGCAGCGGCGACATCACAGCGACGGCGCGCCTGTGGGAGCAGCGCGGCATCGGCACCGACAGCGCGACGCCGGTCGCCTTCGAAGGCAAGGCCTACATCGTCAACTCCAAGGGCAAGGTGTGGTGTCTGGACCTCCAGACCGGCCAAGCGCTCTGGGCCACCGCGCTTCCGAGCGGCAAAGGCGCATGCTACAGCTCGCCCGTCCTGTCCGGAGACAAGCTCTATTTCTGCCGCGAAGAGGGCTCGTTCTACGTAGGACAGATCAGCCCGACGGGGTTGCAGATTCTGAGCGAGACGCGCTTCGATGACTTCTTCGTCGCCTCCCCCGTCCTCGTCCGCGACCGGCTCCTGCTGCGAGGGGAGAAGGCCCTCTACTGCGTCGGCAAGTGACGCGCCGAGGCCGCGCCTCGCCGAGCGTCACCCTCGCCATAAGACACCGCATGGTGAGCGTTTCCGCCCGCCTCCTCACAGCCCGTCGCCGTCTCTCGACAGCGCGAACTCCGCGCTCTTGGCCGCGCCCGAGGCGTCCGCCCACGACACGCGGTAACGGCCCTTGAAGCCGCGGAATTTCACCTCGCCCGCCGCCCCCGCCTTGACCGTCGCCCGCGTCTTCCACTCGTCATTGATCAACTTGTTCAACGCGTGATACGAGGGCTTGGGCTCCATGTCGCGGCTGAAGAGGCCGGAGATCGTAGGCTCGCCCGGCGCGCCGCAGTCATCGACCACGTTCCACCAGGTGATGCCCATCATCGGCTTGATGCTGAACCATAGCCGATACAGGTTCCGCGCCACCACCGCCTGAATCTCACGTCCCCGCTCGTCGCTGCCCGGCGAGGTGATCGTGATCTCGCTCACATGGATCGGCAGCCCCGCCTGCGCGAGCGTCTCCATCCGCTTCCACACAATCTCGGGCGTCTCGATCGGCTTGCCGTCCGCGATGTCCAGACACTGCTGCGGGTTGAACAGGTGCATCTGCGACCCCATGATGTCGATGCGGCAACCGCGCGCGCGCAAGTCCGCCACCTGCTTCACGTAGGCCTCGTTGTTCAGATAGTCGTTGATGTTCAGCGCCACGCTTCTCGGGAGCAGGGGGCCCGCCGTCTGGAAGGCCTGCCAGGCATAGTCGCCCGGCATCAGCCCGTAGGTGCTCTTGCAGATCGCGTCGCCGGAGATCATCAGGCCGCGGCTGAAATCCGTCGCGCTTTCGTTCACGATGTCCCAGCTTTGCAAGCGGTCGCCATAGTGCTCGATCAACTCCACGACGCGCTTCTCGAAGAGCCGGCGCAGCTCCTTCGCGTAAGTCGGCGCGAGCGCCTCGATCTGTGCGGGCGTCAACTTGACAAGACCGCCTTTACCTAGCGCCTCGATCTTGGCCTTTTCCTCCGCCGGGCAGAACTGCTCATACAGCCACTCGGGGTGGTGCCACTTGCGGTTGCCCCAGATCATGTTGTGCCCGTGCAGCCGGATACCCTTGCTCTCGCAGAACGCGACCACGGGATCCGTGGCAGGCCGCCGCCAGTGCGGCTCATTCTTCGGCTCTTTAACGGTGTTCCAGTAGGCTTCCGTGTCACGCTCGGCCTCGCTGAAGCGCGGCTTGCCCGGCTCCATCTCGAACTTTTTCCAATAGAATGCGATGGTCGCCGAGTTGAACAGCGTGCCGTAAAGCTCCTTGTACTTGCGGTTGCGCTCCGGCGTCCCCAACTGGTTGAAGTTGAAGATGTGCGCGCCGAAGATGAAGTCGTGCGTGAGCTGCTCGACCTTCACCTCCGTTCCCGCCGCCACGCCCTCCACCTTGAGCACGGCGTCCGCCTTGCGGTTCTGATCGATGTCGCGGTCGATCCGCGCCTGCACCTCCGGGCTCCACCGCCTCCAGTACGCCTCGCTCATGGCGTCCGCACCCAGCGTCGCCACGGCCAACAGCCCCAGCCCTCCGATCAGCATTGTCTTCATTCCCTCTCCTCTCCGCGCTTTCCGCGCCTCCTCGTGACCCACCCTCTGAAAACCCGCCCTCACCGCTTCCCCACCCAATACCCGTATGCCTCGAGCGCGAAACCTCCTTGGCCGTCGCCCGTTGCCCGTGCCGCCAGCAGAGTCTTGTTCGCGCCGCCCTCGGCTCCCGCGACTTTCGCCTTCACGGGCCGGCCCCCCAGATTGATCACGGCCACGACCCGCTCGCCGCCGAGCGTACGCACGAACGACAGCACCGACTCCGGCGCATCGTTGTCGAGCCATGTCAGCTCACCTTGCGTCAGCGCCTTTTCGGTCTTGCGCAGCGCGCAGAGCCGCTGGCAGAAGGCGAAACGCGCGCGCCCCGGCGCCGTCTCGCCGTTCGCCCAGTCCACCGTCAACCGGCCGAAAATACTGTGCCTTGCGGTGTCGGCCACCTCCTGCCCGTTGTAGAGGAAGGGCACGCCGTCCAACGTGAAGAGCGCGGCCAACGCGGCGTTCACGCGCGGTGCCCCCCACGCCTTCTCGACACGGTTCGTCCAGTCGTCGTTGGCGAAGTCGTGGTTGTCGATGAAGCGCACGAACTTCGCCCCGCCGCGCGGCCGCTCCGCCCGCATCTGCTCCCACAGTCTGCGGATGGCGGCCGCATTGTCCCACGCCTTGAAGGCCTGGCCCCAACCGTAGTCGAGATCGAAAGCCTTGAGCTGGTCCGCTTTCCGCGTCCCCTCGGCCAGCATGCCGACGTCGGGCCGGATCTTCTCGAGCCGTTCGCGCCCCGTCTCCCAGAAGTCCAGCGGCACGCCGTCCGCCACGTCGCAGCGGAACCCGTCCACAGCAAAGTCGCGCACCCACCCCTCCATGTTCTCCCACAGGTACTCGCGCAGTGCAGGGCTGTCGAAGTTGAGCCCGGGGAAGCCCCATGACTTGTTCACCACTTTGCCGTCCTTGCCGCGCTGCACGAACTCCGGGTGCTCCCCGATGAACACCGCCTTCGGCCCGCAGTGCAGATAGACCATGTCCAGCATCACCCGCAGCTTGAGCCCGTGCGCCGCGGCGACAAAGTCCTTCAGGTCCTGGTCCGTCCCGTACTCGGGATCGACGTGATAGAAGTCTTTCATCCGATACGGATTGCGCGGGTTGTTCATGCCGGAGGCCCTCTGTCGCGGGCTCCATGAGGCCGGATCCATGTCGTCGTCCGCCACGAACACGGGGCAGAGATACAGAACCGTCACGCCCAACTCGGCCAGTTTCGGCAGCCGCGCCTGCGCGGCTTGCAGCGTGCCCTCCGGCGTAAATGCCCGCGGCTGAATCTGGTACATTACGCCGCCCGTGATCCACTCCGGCGACGTCCGCGCCGGCCGCTGGTTCAGCGGCGTGTCCGCCGCGCCGGCCCACACGGCCGCCAAAGCCATCCATCCGATCCTCCCGAACATCCTCATGTCACTCTCCCTTCGCGTCATGCGCGCGATTAGCGGGGCTCTTCCCCAGTCTGCGGTATCACGTTTCCGGCTGCTACTGCACGTCGATCTCGTACCACACCGTCGCGTACGCGGGGCCGATCACGATCTTCGAGCCGCGCTCCGTTTTCTCGACCGGCACCTTTTGCTTGCGGTTCCCGCCCGGATCCAGCGCATAACAGGTGGTCTTCGAGGGATCGGAGGGCAGCGTGACCGTGGCCGGCACCCCTTCGACCCGCACGGTGCCGGCACCCCACGCCAGGCGGTCACGGTAGGTGATGCCTTTGTCGGACACCTTTTCGATGACCGTGCCTGGATTTTCAGAAAGCCCGGTGGCCGCCAGCAGAATGTTGGCGGGGCGCCCCGCCTCGCCGAACCCGGAGGCTCGACGCGAAACGAGCGACACCGTGGCCCAATCGAGCCGCGTCTGGCCGACCGAGAGGCCCACGCCTCCCATCGCGACCGTCCGCCCGTTCGGGAAGCCGGTGAACAGTTTGGTGTTCGGCGTGTTGACCGTCCAATAGCCGGCACCGGGCTGTTCCGTGTTCCAGGTCAACTCGCCGGTATCGCTGACAAACACGCGCTGACCGTCGGCAAGCTTCTCAACCGTCTTCGGATCCGTGCCGGACTTGCCCGACAAGTCGACCGCCGTTTTATGGATCAGCGTCTGCCGCGGGTCAAAGCCCGCCGCGGAGATGGCCGCGACGACCGACTTCGAGGTCACCAGCCGCTCGAAATACGACGGGTAGTCCGCCGCGCCCACGACCGTCTGTTTCGCCTCACGCACGTCGCCGCGCAAGTACATCGCCGCGCAGGCCGGCATGTGCGCGAGCACGTCGGTCCGCGCGAGGATGCTGAAGAAGTAGGTGTTGCGCTCGGGCTCGAAATCGGGGCTGTGGTTGTAGGTGTACGCGAACACGCCGTCCCAGCCCTGCAGCGCGCCGTACGCGCGCAGCATCGGCTGACCCTCGGCGCCATACTGGTTCGGGAAGGGGTGGTTGTATTCGCTGACCGTGTAAGGCTTGCCGAGCACGCGCTCGGCGGCCAGCCCCCGGATGCAGGCCATCGAGTTCACCATCGGCTCGTTGCGGATGCGCCACTCCTTGCTGACCGGGCTCGGATGACACCAATACGAGTGGTTGTCAATATAATCCAGTTCCGCCTGCACGTGCGGCGGGCTGTAGCCGAGCTGCGTGCCCGAGATGACCGACCTCACCTTCAGCTCGGCCTTGAGATAGTTGGCCATGCCCGTCCAGTAGGCCCGTTCCGTATCGACCATGAACTGATAGAAGTCGCGCCGGGCCTGAGGCGGCACGAACCCGCTGGTCTTGACCGTCGGAACCGATCCGTCCTCGATCCGCGCCTTCACATCGAACTCGCTCGCCGCGCCGCTTTGGAACGAGAGGTCGTCGATCTCATACGCGCCCGCCTTGAAGCGCGTCAGCTGGAACTGCGCCTGGTCCGAGTCGTCAGAGGCGATGAACGCGCAGGTGACCTTTTTCCAGGCGGAGCCGACACTGATCTGCTGCAACACTCCTAACGAGCGCCAGCCCGCCTTCGCATCCGCAATCGCCAGCCCGAGTTTCGCGTCTCCCGTGCCCTGCGTGCGGCGGATCCTGAACGCGAGCGTGTAGGGCTGGCCTTGCTTGACCGACACCGCGCGGAACAGTTTGGGAAAATACTCGTCGCCCTCGCGGGTGACCTCGACTTTGAACACGCCGCCCGCCGCCGCGGCGGTCGCCGTCGCCGAACCGCAGGCGAGAATCCATCGCTTGCCGTCCACGGCCACCGGCTCGCCGAACGCTCCCTCCGCGATCTGCTCGTGGCCCAGCGGCGTGGCGGTCCACTTCCACGCCTGAAGCAGGACGTCCGTGGACGGGTACTTCTTGCCGAGCCAGACGTTCCACTGACGGCGGAACTCGGCGGCGTAAGGATCGGGCAGCCGGTCGATCGCGCCGGCGTGGTACTGGTTGAACAGCGCGTTCTCGTTGTTGATCTCGACCACCGCGACGCACGGGTCATCCGTGTAGGCCAAGCCGGTGTAGGGGTTAATGCGCGTCAGCAGCTTCTTCGCGTATTCCTTCTGCAGCTCGATCATGCGCGGCTCGAAATTGTCGAGGCCCTTGTCGAAGCCGGGGCGCTTATCCTTGCCGTTGAACCCGTCGCGCTCGTCCCACCAGCGCGCGACGTGCAGGTTCATATCCACGTAGATGCCGCGCTTCTTGAGCGCCGCGATCAGGTAGTCCTGCCGCTCCACCTGGCCCGGAGCGAGGTTGCGCTGCGTGGCGGGATCGTCCGCGATGATGCCGGCCACCTTCTCGGTCATGAAGTTTCCGTACGCCTCGTCGAAGTAGTGCAGACGCACACAGTTGATGCCGAAGCGGGCCAGCCGCGCGGCCAGCTTGTCGGCCTGTTCGTGAGTCGGAAAGTTGGCGGGGCCGGTCAGGTTGGTCGCATTCAGGCGCACCGGACCTTTGTTATCGGTGAACCGCCCGTTCTCCGCGCGGATGAACCCGTGCTTTCCCGCCGGCGCGTCGAGCAGGTGCGCCACGCTGGAGGCGTTGTCCGGCCCGTCGTACGAGATCAGAAAGGGAAAGAGCGGAGGGACGTCCTCAGCCGCCGACAGCGTCCAGGCGGCCATGGCCAATGCAAAACTCAATAAAGACGCGCCCGCGGCACGCCCATGGCCGGTTATCATCGCTGACATTTCCTTGTCCCCTTGTGCTTTATCAATCGTTGTCTTTACCTTAAACGTTTCCGGCAAGCTCGGCTAGTGAGTTTTACGCACTAAATATTATCGCTTTTGCGCAATCCCGCCTGAGGTCCGCCAGGCGGTGTTTGCGCGCAAACGGGCCCAGGTGGTTACGGATGAACCGCGAAAAAGGCCCGCTGCGCTCTTTCCCGTCAACGCCGAGCGCCGGCCGACTCATTTATGCCAGCTCTGTTCCGCGCCGACGGCGCCGTCGGAGTGGACGCGCATGATCTTCAGCGTCCGGGCGTCGGCTTCCACGCGGATGACGGTCGCGTTGGTGAGCGCGGGCGCGCCGCCGATGAAGACCGGCCACTGGAAACCGCGGCCCGTGTCCGGACACGGCCCGATCAAATCCGAGTGATGGTTATGACCGCTGATCACCGCCGCGACCCGCCCCGCATCGAACAGCGGCGCGAAGCGCTCGCGCATCCTGCGTTCGCCGTTCCACAGCTTCCCCTCCTCCTTGCGCCAGTCCGGCGGGATGTGCACGACCACGATGCGCCACGCCGCCTGCCTGAACGCCTCGCCCGCGATTTCGCGTTTCAGCCACGCCAGCTCCTCTTCAATGTAAGGCTCAAAATCAACCAGGCCGCTGTACTCGCCGCTCGCGTCGGGCTTGTCCTCGCCGCTGTCGAGAAAGAGCACGCGCGCCGCACCGAATGTCATGGCCGTGTAGTAGCGGTTCTCGGGCAGCGTGAGGTACGACTTCAGAGGGCGCGCGAACGCGCCGCGCGTCTCATGGTTGCCGCGCAGGAAGAAGCAGGGGATCGACCGCGACGTGAACCACGCCATCGGCAGCAGCAGGTGGTCGGTCACCTCTTTCTCGCTCTGCGGGTCCTGCAGCACGTCGCCGTTGAAGACCGCGAAATCGGGCGCGTGGCCGGCCTGCGCCGTGAGCAGCGGATAGTTCTGGTAGCGGTTGTGAACGTCGTTGAAGACGATGAAAGAGACCTTGCCGCCGGGACGCGCCAAGGCGGGCAAACGGCGCTCAGGCGAAGTCACCGGTTCGCCGAACGTGACCTTGTACGGTTTGAAGGTCGTGATCGGCCGCGACCGGGCGCGGAAGCGGATCGGCCGGGCCGGATCGTACCCGTCGATCACCGCGCGCTGGGATGTGCCGTTCGCCTGCTTCAGCCCGTCCTCGGAATACCACGCCTGCCGCCAGACAGTACTCGCGTCATCAGCCCCGGCCTGTGTCCACTCCACCACGCCGTCCGCCGCCTGCGCCGTCAGCCAGCCCACGCCCAGCCTGCCCGCGCCCAGCAGCTGCGCCCACGGCTGCACCGCGATCAAGCCGTCCGTGCGCTGGGCCTGAATCTCGGCCTGCGCCTGGCTCTCAGCCTCGCTCAGCTGTGGCGGCTGCGCCCAAACAGCCCCCGCGCAAAGCGCCGCCAGCCAACATCCAATCCCCCCTGTTTTCATCGCGGCCCCCCTTTCTATTGAGGGTATTAAAGCAAACCGCCCACGCACCGTACACCTGTTTTCGCATTTCCCCATGGGGGGGCGAGCCTCTGGCGAGCCGCCGGCCCCCGGGTGCCGGCTCATCCCCTTCCCACCCGTTCGATGTTCGGCGTTCAGCGTTGAATGTTCGACGTTCGTTCACCTTGAACGTCGCGAGCCCCTCATACCCTTCTCTTTCTGATTCCCTTTTGTGCCCTGTTGTGGCTTAATACCCGTTCAGTTTGGGGATGAGGTCCCCTGCCCCTGGGAAAGGTTCTGAGCTTATGACGAACACGTTGGCTGTCGCGGACTATGCGATCATCGCGGGCTTTTTCGCCGTCATGCTGGGCATCGGCTTCTATTACAGCGGCCGCATGCGCAACATGTCGCAGTTCTTCGGCGGCGGCAAGCAGGTGCCCTGGTGGCTCGGCGGCGTCTCCTTCTACATGGTCAGCTTCAGCGCGCTGGCCTTCGTGATGCACTCCGAGATGGTCTACAAGTACGGGTTCGTCTCCGTCGTCCTGAGCTGGCTGGCCGTGCCCGCCGCCGCCTTGAGCGGTCTCTTCTTCGCGCGGCGCTGGCGCCGCGTGGCCGAGACCAGCCCGCTGGAGTTCATCGAGGCCCGCTACGGCGTGGGCATGCGCCAGGGGCTCATGTGGCTCGGGTTGCCCACCCGCCTGCTGGACGACTCGCTCAAGCTCTTCGCCATCGGCACCGTGGTCTCCGCCGGGCTCGGTTTCCCCTTCAGCACGGGCGTCATCGCCTGCGCGGTGATCATCCTGGGCTATACCTTCATGGGCGGCCTCTGGGCCGCCTTGGTCGCCGACTTTGTCCAGTTCGTCGTCCTCGTCGCCGCCGTGATCGTGCTGCCCTTTCTGGCCTTCAACCGCGCGGGCGGCCTCTCGAACGTGCTCGACCGACTGCCGCCCGACTTCTTCCACCTGACACGCCCTGAGGCGGGATATCCCGTCGCGTACCTGCTCTGCTATTTCACCCTGCTCTTCCTGAACTACTCGACCTCGTGGGCGCTGGTCCAGCGCTACTACTCCTCCGAAAACGACCGCAGCGCGCGCAAGGTCGGCTTCCTCGTGTCGGGCCTCTACCTGGTCGGCACGCCGCTCTTCTACCTGCCCGCCTTCGCCGCGATCGTGTTTCTGCCCGGCATCGAGAACACCAAAGACGTCTACCCGCTGATCTGCAAGACCGTCCTGCCGGTCGGCATGCTCGGCATGGTCATCGCCGCCATGTTCTCCGCCACCATGTCCACGCTCGCGGGTGACTACAACGCCGCCTCGTCGGTGCTCACGAACGACCTGTACAAGCGCTTCATCGGCCGCGACCTTTCGGAGAGGCATCTCCTGGTCGTGGGCCGCATCAACACGGTGATCGTCGGGCTGATCGTGCTCGGCATCACCCTCGTCATGCGCACGCTCCAGGGCTCGGGCGACCTCTTCAACACCATGGCCAAGGTCTTCGGCCTCTTCCTGCCGCCCGTGGCGATCCCCATGCTGATCGGGATGCTCACGCCGCGCGTCTCCTCGCGCGGGGGGCAGGCCGGCCTGTTCGGCGGCATCCTCTGCGGCCTGGCCGCCTTCGTCCTCGGCGTCAAGTTCCCCTACCTGCGCAAGGCGGAGTTCCTCACCTTCTTCACCAGCGGCATGGCGCTGCTGGCGATGCTGCTCGGCTCGCTGATCTGCCCCGACACCGGCACGCGCCGCGCGCAGGTGCTGGCCTTCTTCGATCGCTTCCGTGACGCGCCGGTCCAGGCCTCGGCGGTGAAAGCGCAATCCGACATTTCGTTCCTGCCGGTGATCGCCGCGGGCGTGGCCGCGATCGGCCTCATCCTGATCGTCGCGGTGCTCGCCACGGCCGGCCTTGAGAAGGGCCACCTCAGCGTGTGCGTCGGCCTGACGATGCTCCTGGTCGCGACAGGCTTCTGGATGGCCGCCCGGCGGCTGAAGCAGAGGGCTGTAGACTGTAGGCTGTAGGCTGTCGCGGGTTCGCCTGACAGCCTACAGCCCAAACCGCCACCGGCCTCTTTTCACACGATCCCCAGCTTTTTCTGCATCTGCTCCAGCGGCACGCCCTTGGTCTCGGGCACCCACAGCCGCACCCACACCAGCTGCAGCGCCATCATGAAGCAGAAGAAGCCGAAAATGTAGCCGGCGGGTCCCGGAGGCGCGTCTTTGGCGGGAACGAACAGCGCCACGATCGACGGGAAGAACGAGGTCAGCAGCGCCGCGAACACCCAATGCGTGAAGCTGCCCAGCGACTGGCCTTCCGCCCGGTGCCGGTTCGGGAAGATTTCCGAGATAAAGACCCAGATCACCGCGCCCTGCCCCACCGCGTGCGCGGCGATGAAGGCGAAGATGCAGGCCGGGACGATTTTGAAATGTCCCGTGAAAAACGCCCACGCGCAGAGTCCGAGCGACGCGATGTAGCCGAACGAGCCGATCGTCAGCAACTGCTTGCGCCCGAGCCGGTCGATCAGCCAGAGGCCGACAAAGGTGAAGATGAGGTTGGTCACCCCGATGCCGACCGATTGCAGCAGCGCGGCCTTGGCGCCGAGCCCGGTGAGCTCGAAGATGCGCGGGGCGAAGTAGAGGATCGCGTTGATGCCCGAGAGCTGGTTGAAGAAGGCGATCAGCGTGGCCAGCATGATCGGCACTTTCAAACGCATGCTCCAGAAGCCTCCGGCGCTCGCCTTGTCCTGGGAGACCGCGGCGATCTCATCCGCCTTCGCCGCGACCTCCGCCGCGGAGGCGGACGGCTGAATGAGGCTGAGCACACGCATGGCGGCGGCACGGTCGCCCTTCCGTCCGATCAGCCAGCGCGGGCTCTCGGGAATGCCGAGGCAGGCGAGCGTGTAGATGATGGAAGGCACCGCCATGACGCCGAGCATCCAGCGCCACGAGTTGTCGCCGAGGCGGGCGAGCAGGTAGTTCGACAGGAAGGCCACGAGGATGCCGAAGACGATGTTGAACTGGAACATGCCCGCGAGCCGTCCGCGGATCGCCGGCGGCGAAATCTCCGCGATGTAAAGCGGAGCGGCCACGGTGGAGATGCCGATGGCGATGCCGCCGAGGAAACGCGCCGCCATGAACGAATAGACCTCATTGGCGAACGCGGACCACAGCGACCCGACCAGGAACAGCGCGCCGATGCAGAGCAGCGTCCTCCTCCGGCCGAACCGGTCCGTGGGCCAGCTTCCCACAAGCGATCCCAAAACCGTCCCCCACAGCGCGGCGCCCATCGCCAAACCATGGATCGCCGGGCTCAACCCCCAGAGCGCCTGGATCGTCTTCTCCGCGCCCGAGATCACCACCGTGTCGAACCCGAACAGAAATCCGCCCAGCGCCGCGATCACCGCGCACATCACCACCTTCTTGTTCATCCGTTGCATCCCTTTCTTCTCAGCGGCGGCGCGGAGCGCTCGCCCTGCCAGACCCTTTACTCTTCTTTGTGCCTTTGAGTCTTCGTGCTCTCGTTGACACCTATTCTTGGTGCGCCTTCGTGCCCTTGGCGCCTTGGTGGTTTTATGCTTCCGCTGGCACCGCGCCGCGCTGCGACGCCACCCACGCGCCGCGCCGGTTGCCCGCCTCCGCGGCCTCGGCCGCGGTCGCCCCCTGCAGCCAGGCGGCCAGGAACGCGGCCGAGAAGGCGTCACCCGCCCCGACCGCATCCACGACCTCCACCTTCACGCCGGCGCAGCGCACGGCCTCGCGGTCCCGTTCGCATACCAGACACCCGTCGCCCCCGAGCGTGACGATGACCGCCCGCACCGGATGCCGCGCCAACACCGCCCGCGCGAAGGGCTCCGGCGCGCACGCGCCCTCAAACAGCAAGCCGCCCAGCACCCGCGCCTCGTCCGCGTTCACCTTCACCAGCGTCGCGCGCGCCAGGCCCGCCTCGACCAGCGGCCCCGACCAGAAGGCCTGCCGCAGGTTCACATCGTAAAAGACTTCCCTGAACGTGAACAGCTCCAGCAGCCGGAAGAGCGACTGCCGCGACAGCTCGCTCCGCTGCGCCAGCGTTCCGAAACAGAAGGCGTGCGGCCGCTCCGCCGCCAGCGCCTGCAGCGCCGCTTCGGAAGGCTGGATGAAGTCCCACGCCGCGTTTTCGTGAATCGTATAGCTCGGCTGTCCGCCCGCGAGCGTCACCGTGACGGTGCCGGTCGGATGATCGCGGTCCACCGTTGTCCAGCGCCTGTCCACGCGCAGACGCGCCATCTCTGCCAAGGCGGCGCGTCCCAGCGGATCGTCGCCGACGCACGAGACCGCGGCCGCGCGCAACCCGCACCGCGCCGCGTGCGCCGCCAGATTGAAAGGCGCGCCGCCGATGTGCGCCTCGCCGTCGATCACATCCCACAGGATTTCCCCGAACGTCACCAGATCGAGCATGGTCTGTCACCCTTCCGTGGTTGTCATCATATCAGAGGCCGCGGAACTTGGCCACGGTCGTCATTGACGGGCACGTATTCGGCACAAGAACGTCTCCCGTAAGGGCGACAGCAGTCTTGGAGTGCGTGCGGCAAGCGGTATCCCGCGCGACGCCGCTTTCAAGCATGCCTCTGAAAAGCGGTGCCGCCCGCTGGTTGTCACCGCACTCCAAAAACGACACCGACTCGCAGCCATTGGCAAGACCGCCTGTCCTACTTCCAGCTTGAGCGCAGCGCATGGACCTCGCCCGTCACGCCGCGCGCCACGCCCTTCTCCACCGTCAGCGAGACCTTCCGCGCCTCCGCCTGCGGCAGAGCCGCCACCGGCGCGTAGAGCAGCCCGTCCGCCGAAAAGACCTCGACGCAGGTGCGGTCCACGTAAACGGTCAGCCCCAGTTTCCCGTCCCTGACCGGCCAGGCGGCCGTGTGCTTCCCGATCGTCAGCTCCTGTTTCGCCGCGTCGAAACGCAGAGCCACGCCGCGCAGATCAAGACGTACCACGGCGTCGGGCGACACCTCGCACGACAGGCGCAGCTCCGGCAACTCGGACTCGAACCCCGCCAGCGGGTCCGTGCCGCCGGCCGTCACGTCAACCGGCCCGAAACGCTGCGTGCGCTCGCGCAAAGCCGCCAGCTCTTTGACCGGCGCATGCGTCAGCCTTATGCCTTCCGGGGTGGCCACAAGCCCCAAGTCCTGCGGCAGCGTCATGCCCTGGTTGAACGGCATGCCCGGCGAGGGCGCCTGCAGCCATCCGATCAGCACGCGCCGCCCCTCCGGCAGGTCGCTGAAGCTCTGGGCCGCGTAATACGCGTTGCCGCTGTGCCCGCGCAGCCGCTCCACCTCGGGCTTAAAGTTCGTGCCGTCAAATGTGCCCAGCGCATATTGTCCGTCCGCCGCGGAGAGCACCCAGCACGAGCCTTGCCCGCCCGCCACGGGCAGCTCGAAGAGGTCGGGACACTCGTAGAGATAATGTCCGCCGTCCTTGTCGCCCGGCACAGCCGACAGCTCCGTCCATTCGCGCAGGTTCGGCGAGGCCATCAATTGAATCGTGTGCTGTTTGCCCGGACGCCCCACATAGAGCGCCATGACCCACCGTTTCGTCGGCGCATGCCAGAACACCTTCGGATCACGGTTGCCGCCCGTGATGTTCTTGACCACGGGATTGCCGCCGTACTTCGTGAAGGAGCGGCCGTCGAGGCTGGTCGCGATGCACTGTGTGGCGGGGTTGCCCGCCGCCGTATAGATCAGCACCAGCGGAGGCCGGCCGTCCTTGCCGAACCCGCTGGTGTTGGCGTGATCCACCACCGCGCTGCCGCTGAACATCGGCCCCAGCGCGTCGGGATAGAGCGCCTCGTCGAGTTCCGTCCAGTTCACCAGGTTGCTGCTGACCGCGTGGCCCCAGTGCATGTTGCCCCAGCCTGTGCCGTAGGGGTTATGCTGGAAAAAAAGATGATACTCGCCGTGGAAAAACACCAGCCCGTTGGGATCGTTGTTCCAGCCGCGGGCGGGCGAGAAGTGCAGCTGCGGCCGCAGCGCCTCGCGATAGAGTCCCTCTTTGGGTATCGCCTCATCCGCGAACTTTACGTTCTCCAGCCCTTTTGACCCGGCCGGCAGCTTGTCGGCCCAGAGCGTGAGACGCTTGTCCTGCCACGCGGCGAGGTCGAGCGGCGCCCACCAGTCCGGCTCGCCGTCCGCCAGCTCGATGTCGAAGAAGCGCAGCACGTCCTTGCCCTCGCGCACTTCGACTTTGCACTTCTGCCCGCCGTTCTTGACCGGCAGCAGCAGCCAGCGCTTGTCCGCCGTCACCTCGCGCGTCGCGTTCTTCTGCGGCGCGGGCGGCGCCGCGTCGCATAGCACGATCTGGTCGACGTTGATGTGCCCCCAGCCGCCCTTCTCGCTGTCCACGATCTGGATGCGCGCCTCTTGGCCGATCAGATCCGAGACGTCCCACGACTCGGGCCCCAGCTCTTCGCTGCCGCCGGGAACCACGTTAGGCCCGGCCGCCGTGCGCACGGCCTTGCCGTCCACCAGCAGGTTCAGGCAGGTCTTCCCCTTCCAGCCCCCGCCGCCCACCAGGAAGGTGATGAACTTGCGCTCGACCGTGAACGGCGGCGAAGTCAGGGTGCCGGTCGCGCGGTCGCCGCCGTTGAACGAGTTCACCAGACGTTTGCCTGCGAACCCGCTCACCTGCATCTGACCCGGGAGCGTCCCTTTGGCCGGCCCCGCGCCGAAGGCCGTGCCCTCGGCGGTCCAGGCGCCGTAAGTCTCGCCCTCGAAGTCGGCGAGCACCGTCTCGCCGCCCTGCGCGCACAGGGCGGTCGCCATGCCGCACGCGATCCACGTCATTCTCTGTTTCATCATTTCTCCCCTGCTCGCTTCCCGCAAAACAGCCCGCCGCGTGTCGATGCTTTAGACGGCGCCCTGCCTATTTGAACTCGACCCCTGTTACAAACGCGCCGATGACGACGGGTCCATCCTCGGCTTTCAGCACGTGCCGTCCGTTGATCTTCAGCCCTTCGAAGAGCACGCCCTGAATCATCTGGCCGGGGCCTTTCCCTTCGAGCAGCGAGCCTTGGGGGCCGTCGTAGACGATCTTGCGAAAGGTGATGTTCCGGATGGCGCGGCCGTCCACCACCGAGGGCTGGAAGTGTTTGAACTGCAGGTCGATCAGCCGGCCGCCCGCGTCGCGGATGTGCTCCACGCGGATGTCGTCGAACAGAATGTCGCGGCAGGTGTTCTTGTCGCCGCACCCGATCGACAGCGCGCCCCAGAAGCCGCTGTGCGGCTCGTTGGATTCCAGGATGTCGATGTTGCGGAAGGCGACGTCCTCCAGAATGTCGCCGTTGCCTTGAAAGTCGCCGTGGACCCCCATGAAGATCGGGTGCGCCTTGTCGGCCCAGAACGTCGAGTCCCGCACGACCCACTTGCGCGAATCGCCGCGGTACCCGAAGCGGCTGCCGTAAACCGCGATGCAGTCGTCCGAGGTGCGCAGGAAAACGCCGGTGATGCGGACGTTCGAGGAGGACATCAGGTCGATCCCGTCGGCCCATTCATGCGCGCCGAGCGCCTTCAGCCCCTCGATGCTGACCCCGTCGGCGTTGCCGCCCAAGACCGTGTAGCCCGGGGACTGCTTGACGATGATGCCCTCGATGCGCGTGCCCGTGGCGGACGGAAGCGTAATGGCGGGAGTCTGCCATGTGATGTTTTTGACGAAGTGCCCATGGGGTTCGTTCCACAGGCTCAGATCCAGAATGCCGCGCCCGCGGATCGTGACGCCGCTGGCTTTGTCGGCGAGCTTGATGGCCGCCTGGACCACGCTGCCGCCGGCCAGGTAAACGGTCTTGCCGCTCGCGACTTTGATGACCGCCTTGTCCTTTCCACCGACCTGTCCTTCGCTGCTGATCGCCGGGTGCGACCCGAGCCGGTGGAAACCCGGCCCGAAGAAAATGACGCCGGGATCGTCCTTTGACGGCACGTCCTTCTCCGGCGCGCTGCCAAAGAGATGCAGGTTGTGCAAGCGGTCACCGTTCACTTCGACGGAGAGGTTCCCGGGCTGATCCATCGTAAAGGTGATGGTCCGCCCCTCGAGCCTGGGCAAGATCGCACAGGACTTCGGCCGCACCTCGACGGTTTTGACCTCCCCTCCGTTGAAGGTCACCTGGACTTCGGCTTTCCCCTCGAAGTCGAAATACGCGAACGCGGCCTGGCTGAGCGCGAACAGGTTGACGCGCACGTCGTAGATCGCCAGATCCTGCCACGCGCCCCCGGCCGGGCGGACTTTGACCGCGAACCCGCTGCTCAGCGCGGCGCCCTTGGGCGCGGGATAGACGCTCAGCGAGTCGGCTGCCTGGCTATCGCGGTCCATGGCCAACACGTCTAAGGCTAAAACTCCCGCGAGCAGGACCGTGACCGACGTGAGTCTGGACTTCATGGCTGTTCCTTTATGCAAAAATGCGGCAGGATCGCATCCGCTCCCCCATGCCCGCTTGCTGTCTCAGAGCAACTTCCACTAGATTCAGCGTTCACATATTGACACCTATCAGAAAAGAGTGCCACGGAAAATTGTCAGTTTGTGCAAAAGCTGTATTATGAGCTTGAGGCCGGGAAGGCGGATAGGCTCCGGGCGGTTGGACGGGCAAGCTTGGCCACTTCCAAAGGTGAAAATCATTAAATCGGACACGCGAAAAGCAGGAAGGTACCGCCGAGGCATCGTTCCTCATTCTTCGCATCTTGGTGCTTGAAATACGATTATCTCACATCGGTTGCCTTTGGCCCGAACACCTCCCGGATCGCCTCCAATTTCATCGCGCCTTCGCCTCGCGTAGGCGCCACGATGCCGCCTTCGCCAAACTCATTCCACGCGTAGACCGTGAAGGCTGGCTGACAGCTCCCGTCGCGCCGCGGCAAGCCCAGGCGCGGATACTTCTTGAGGTCTTCACTGACCGCCCGCAGTTCCTTCACCCACTCGTCGCGTGTCGGGAACGTGAAGAAGCGCCGGTGGTTCGGGTCCGACTGCGGATGCGTCCACGGCCGCGGGTTCCAGCCCGCCGCCAGATACGGCACCCACGGCACCGGATCGCCCGCATGCAGCGCGCGCGCCGTTCTCGCTTCGGCCGCCAAGCTGGCATAAGGGTGCTCGGCCTCGCGCACCTCCACATCGGGAATGCTCATATAGGTCGCCGTGAAATCGAAGACCTGCGCCGCCGGCGCTTTCGGCGCAACCTGACTGCGGCTCATGATGCCCCCGCCGATGATCATCTCGCCCATCCCGGCGGCCCGCACCGCGGCGCGCAGTTCGTCCAGCTGCCCCCGGCAGCGCGCGGCGTCCCCGCCATTGCACATCACGAAGCGGTACGCGTCATGCACCTTGAAGACCAGCCGTCCGTCCACCCGCAGCGCGGCCGGATGCCTCATCGCTGCCACCCAGGTCTGCACGCACGCGGCCCACTGCGCGTCGTTTGTGGCGCTGAACGCCTCGGCGTTGCAATACTCGACCATGAAGCGCATCAGCCCCGCATTCGCCGAGGCAAGATAGGTCTGCAAACCGCGGTTGAGCCTCTCCGCCTCGGCCTCCTTGCCCGACACCGGCCGCGGGAAGTACCAGAGGATCGAAAAGAAGTCCACCCCGT
Organism: Verrucomicrobiota bacterium; assembly: GCA_023269675.1. Lineage (GTDB taxonomy): Bacteria > Verrucomicrobiota > Kiritimatiellia > RFP12 > UBA1067 > JAHFSX01. The sequence continues at coordinate 47,921 of JAHFSX010000026.1, read as the reverse complement.
GTGAGGAGGCCGCCTCAATCTCGCGGTCCATCGTGGCCTGCACGTTGTAATCGCCCAGAAGCGGCACCCGCCCCGCGAACTGCGGGCGCCAGTCCGGTTCCTGCGCCGCCCAGCCCTTGCCGTGCCACTTGTTGGGAAGCGCCTCCCACCACCCCGCGAAATAGTTCACGCCGACCAGCACGCGGTCGCGGGCGGCGGTATCGGCGGCACACATCGGCCTTGCCAGCATGAGAGACAAAACGACAACCGACGCAACTCTCCCCATGATCTGATCCTCCTGATGAAATGTCACGTGATTCACCAATCCGTATGCGCTATGATAACCCTATCGATTTCAAGCCGTATTGACGGCCTGTCACACAAAAAAGGAGACCCATGAGCGAACAGACCTGTTCCGGCAACCATCCAGGCCACCTCTGCGTACTGGCCAGCGCGAAGCGTTTTGAAGAGATCAAGACGCTCACGCAAGAGCCCAAGTTCATCTGCTTCAACTGCGGCCGCGTCGCCGACAAGGAGTCGAACCTCTGCAACCCCATGCCGATGGATTAGTCCCTTGCGGATGCAATCCCTCTCAAGTTTGACGTGATCTTAGAAACCACCACGACTCGGGGAGCACCAAGGGGCACCAAGGGGCACCAAGAATTTACAAACATTCCGGTTTCACTTGCGGAATCACTTGGTGCTCTTTGTGGCCTTGGCGTCTTGGTGGTGACCCGTTCATTTGTTCCCGGTTATGCCGGTGACAGGGTATCAGCTGCTGTAGAAGCGGGCGGAGAGACGGGCGAAGACGAACGAGAGCAGCACGAAGAGCACGGCGGGCAACAGGCCTTGCTGCCCTGCGGCCACGCAGAGGCATGCCTGCACCATCAGCAGGTTGCGGATGTGACCGCCAACCGTCACCGGCACGGGCTGATGGCGGTACATCAGCCCGCCCAGCAGCCACGCCCGCATCAGCGTCATCACCATCAGGAACACGTAGACCGTGGGCGTGAAGGCGTCGAGCCGCCTCTGCGCGGACAGCAGCACCAGCAGCGCGGGCAGGAAGAACAGCAGCGCGGTGAACGGCAGCCAGCGCGTGAACCCTTGAGGCTTCTCCGGATCCATCTCGCGCCGCGCGACCGCCGAGAAGCAGGCGACATAGACCGTCAGCCCGCCTGCGGCGACGAACACCGGCGCGCCGGCGGCGCCCGTCTGCGTCAGCAGCTCCGGCCGCGCGGCGAGCGCGCCGAGCAGCAGGCTCAAGCCGCGGCAAAGCCCCATGGCCCACACGCCGCCCCCCCGCACCCGCTTGAGCCACGCGTTGTAAAGGACGATCACGCCGGCGAGCGCGGCCGCGCAATAGAGCGAGGGGCGGCCCGCGGCCAGCGCGAGGTTGAGCCCCGAGAGCGCCATCGCGATCGCGCCCATGCGCGCCTGCGCCACCGTGATCTCTCCGGCCGGCAGGGGCCGCTCGGGCCGCTCGCGCAGATCGGTTTCGAGATCCGTGAGGTCGTTGAGGATCAGCCCGAACGCGTACAGGCAGAGCGACGCGCCCGCCGCCGCGAAGAGCAAGAGGGGCTTGGGCGGCTGCGGCGCGCCGGACGCGGCCAGCAGAAAGCCGGCCACGGGGTCGCCGGGCACGGTCAGCAGATTGGGCAGCCGGACCAACCTGAGCCAAGGGGTGAGATCTTTGAAAGCCTTCATAAGTTGGCGGATACAATAACCGCCTCCCTTGTCTGGGACAAGAGGGAACTCATGCCTTATCCGCTCCGACCAGATCGCGCAGCGCATCCTCGAGGCGGGGATGCAGGAAGTCATAACCCAACTCGCCGGCTTTGACCGGCAGAACGCGCTGACTGCCCAGCAGCACCGCGGCGCGTGCGCCCAGCGCGCCCAGCAGCAGCCAGGCGGGAAAGGCGGCGAATGCCGGGCGGCGCAGCACCCGCGCCAGCGTCGCGGTGAACTCGGCGTTGGTCACCGGCCCGGGCGCGGTCATGTTGCAGGGACCCTGAGCCGCGGGATCCTCCAGCAGGCGCAACGTGAGCGCGATGTAGTCGGCGAGATGAATCCAGCTCATCCACTGGCGACCGCCGCCGAGGCGCGCGCCGAGACCGAGGCGGAACGGCGTGAGCATGCTCCCCAGCACGCCGCCCGAGGGATGGAGCACCAGACCCGTGCGCAGTAGGCAGACCCGCACCCCATGCGCGCGGGCAGCTGATGCGGCGTCTTCCCACGCGACGCAGAGCCCCGCGAGAAAATCCTTGGCCGGCGCCGCGTCCTCGCTCAGACACCGGTCGCCGCAGTCGCCGTAAATCCCGACCGCGGAACCGCTGAGCAACACCGCCGGCTTGTGACTCAGTTGCGCGATGCGGCCGGCCAGCCCCTCAGTAAAGGTGACCCGGCTGCGCCACAGCTCTTGTTTGCGGCGGGCGCTCCAGCGGGAGTCAATGACCGGCGCACCCGCCAGATTGATGACCGCGCCGATCCGCAGGTCGTCATTCCACGCGCTCAGCGCGGCCAGCGGACTGACGGATGCGCCGCAGCGCGCCCGCACCGACCCCGGGTCGCGGCTGAGCACGACCAGCTCGTGACCCGCAGCCGCGAGCGCGGCACACAGCGGCCGCCCGATAAACCCCGTCCCGCCCGTCACAAGGATACGCATGTTATCCGCTCCTTCGCCGACTTTGAATCCTTTCACCACCAAGGCTCGAAGTACACGGAGTTCACCAAGATAATCCACGGGGCTCTTGGTACATTTCGTGTCGCGACTACCGTATTTTTAAAATGCGTTAGCGCCTATCCGGCGGTCACCTCGTTTTTATCGCCCACTCGGTGTCGCCTGCGCGACGAGTTCCTTCAGCATCCGCTCCACCCGCTGCGGGTCACGGATGTTCATGAAGCCCACGTCCATGCTCTGCCGCTGGTTGCTGTCCGAGTCCGTCCACACGCGCTGTCCCAGAATCACGCTGCCCGTGCCGTTCCGCTTCTCCTTGCGATAGACGTTCCCGAGTTGGGCGGGCGCGTAGCTGCGGATCGTCGTGGTCCAGCCGGGGTCAAACGTGATGGCGCGGCGGTTGGTGACCACGTAGACGGTCCTGAAGGCTTTGCGGTAGAACCACAGCGGCGAAAGCAGCATGCCGAATCCGATGAGGACGAACGGCAACCCGAAAAGCGGGAAGAACGCGAACCCGCCCCCGCTGAAATCAGGCCGCTTGAACCCAGAAGCCCCGCAGATCCAGAAGACGGCGAACGCGGTCCACGGGATGGCGAAGAGAAAAGCCCCGATCGACATGGGCGTGAAAAACTTGGGAATGGGCTGCTCCATCCACCGGACCGATTCACCCGGCTCCAGCTCCCGCCTGACCCGCTCCTGCAGCTCATTCGGGATTTCCCTCCGCACGTTCAGCATGTCCTCTATGTTGTTCGTCCTGTCCCCCCGTCCATAACTTCAAACCGATTAAGATTAAGATTAAGATTATGAGAAACTGGAGTCTCTCATAATCCTAATCTTAATCGTTCAAAAAGTTGCCCTTCCGTTTGTTCCCGCTCCGCGGGCGTCGGGCTAACATCCCGCCCCCTCACCGGTAAGGCATGGTGCCGGTTTTGTCCACGTTGTACCCCCACTTCGCGATGTAGGCGTCCCCCGGCTGGAAATCGTCGCCGGTTCGCTTCAGAAGCTTCTGCAGCTCGACCTCCAGCCGCGCCTGCAGCTCCGCGTGCCCGGGCGTGTTGACCAGGTTCGCGAGCTGATAGGGATCGGCCTCGTTGTCGTAGAGCAGCCACGGCCCCTGCAGGTCGCGCACGTAGGTGTAGCGCCGCGTGCGCACGCCGCGGTACTCGCGGCCGCCCTTCTCACGCAGCCACTCGCCGAAAGGCGAAGGGCAGGCGATCAGCACCGGGTTGTCCTCGGGCGCGGGCGCGCCACGGATCAGCGCCGAGAAATCGGTGCCCTGCACCGAGGCCGGCACCGGCACGCCGCTCAGGCCCAGCAGCGTCGGCATGAGGTCCGGGGTGTTGACCGGCAGGTCAAGCGTGAGGCCCTTAGCCTGCGCTGCAGGATAACGCACCAGGAGAGGCACGCGGATCGACTCGTCCCAGGGCTTCTGCTTGCGCATCTGACCCTGCGATCCCAGCATGTCGCCGTGGTCGGAGGTGAATACAAAAATCGTGTCGTCGCGCAGCCCGGCCTCGTCCACCGTTTTCAGGAGGTCGCCGAGACACGCGTCCATGGCCGCGATGTGCGCGTAGTAACCCGCCAGCCCCTTGCGCGGTTCGCGGTCCGCCGGCACGTTCGGCCGCAAGACGAGGTTCTCCGCCTCGAACATCTTCTTGAAGGTCTCGGGCGCGGTCTCGTAGGGATTGTGCGGCGGCCCCCACGCGAGGATCAGCATGAAGGGTTTGGCATGGCCCGCATGCTCCGTGATGTAGCTCTGCGCGTCCCGGGTCTGCGCGGACACGTCATAGCCTTCCCACATGCGCTGCGCCGGATCGTTCCCCGCATAATAGGGCGAGCGGTTGTAGTCGTGCGTGCACTCCAGCACCTTCCAGTAGCCGAAGCCCTGGCGCCGCTCCGGCGGGATGTAGGCGCTGCGGCCGTGTCCGTCCAAGTGCCATTTGCCGATGTAGCCCGTGTCGTAGCCCGCCTGCGTATAAGCTTGCGCGATGGAGGTCGCGCGCGTGCTCAGGCAAAGGTCATTGAGAAAGAGCCCGTGCGTCAACGGATACTGCCCAGTGAGCAGGCTGGCGCGGTAAGGCGTGCACACGGGACAGCACGAGACCGCGCGGGTGAAATTCACGCTCTCGTCGGCCAGCCTGTCCAGATTTGGCGTCTTGCCCTGCAGGTTGGGGTCGCCCGCGTAGCCGCACGCCTGCGCGCGCCACTGGTCCGCCAGCACGAACACCACGTTGGGCTTTTTGCCGGCGCCCGCCTGGACCGCCCCGGTCGTGCAGCCGGCCATGAGCCCCGCCGCCGCGGTGCCTGTGACCGACAAGAAATGTCTTCTGTTGATGGCCGTAAACCGGTGCATTGCGTTGATCCTTTCAGCCGACGCCCCCGTGCTCACCGCGCTCCGCACAGAAACGGCGGCGCAGCGGGAACGGCGATCGACCCGCCGCCTTCATGACTTCAGGGGCTCGATATGGACGTTCGCGATCGTATCGTCACCGAACCTCTCCCTCAATTTGGCCTCCAGTTCCGAGACCACGGCATGCGCGTCCGCCACGCGCATCTCGGGGTTCACCCGCACGTGCAGATCGACCACGACCGTCTTGCCCACGGTCCGCGTCCGCAGATTGTGCGGATACGAGATGTCGGGAAAGCTCCGCGCCATCGCTTCGATTTCGCCGTGCACGTCAGCCGAAAGCGACTTCTCGGTCAGCCCGCCGATCTGATCCTTCACGATGTCGAGCGCCACCTTCAGCAGCAGGAAGCTGACCACGATCGCGGCAATCGGGTCCATGATGGTCCACTGCGCGCCCAGAAAAGTGGCCAGGCCGATGCCCAGCGCCGTGCCTACCGACGACAGGGCGTCCGAGCGGTGGTGCCATGCGTTGGCGATCACGGAATCGTTCTCGATCGCACGTCCGACAACGGCCGTCTTCCTATACAGGATCTCCTTTGAGACGATCGACACGATGGCGGCCCAGAAAGCGATCTGCGCAGGCTTGGGAACCGGCTCGCCGCGCACGGCGTCGAAAATCGTGTGGATGGCGTCCAAACCTATCTTGAGGCCGACCAGCAGCAAGACCATTCCCACGACGGCAGCGGCGATCGTCTCATACTTGCCGTGACCGTACGCGTGGTCTTCGTCCCGCGGCTTGCGGGAATAGCGGATACCGATCAGCACCGCGATGTCGGTCGCAAAGTCCGACAGCGTATGCACCGCGTCTGCGATCATCGCCTGGCTGTTGCCTAAAATTCCCGCGGTAAACTTTAAGGACAGCAACACGACATTGACGACCACGCCGATGTACGTGATGCGGACGGCCCGCTCTGCCCGTTCGTTCAAATCCATACAAAGACCATCCTTATCCGATTTTCGGGATACCCGACTAAATCCATTTTCGCAACCTATTATTCGATAAAAACGACGTTCTAAACGTAGCATAGTCTAAAAAGCCTGTCACTTCGCTTTATTTCGCGACAGCATTAGGCGAGTGCTCACTCACTTCACCCCGACTTCGTACCAGATCGTTTGCCGGTCCGGCCCAATGGCGATGACGGCTTTGCCGCCGGAGTCCGCTTCAACGGCAAACGGTGCCTTGCGTTGGCCCCTCTCATCCAATGGCCAGACCTCTACGGACTTCGCTGGGAGCGGCAGCGTGATCCGCGCGGGAATGCCCTCGACCAATGTTGGAGCATGGCCCCACTCTTTCCCGACCGTGCTCTTTTCCGGGTTCTTCCAGCCCATTCCCGTGTTCTCCGTGCGGCCCGTCGCGGTGATCAACATCCGGCACGACGGCTTGCTGAAGTCTCCTTCCATCGCGGTCACGGTTATGGCGCTCCAACCTTCCTGCAGCGTCGGGCCCGGCTCGATGATCACGCCGCCCAAGTCAAACCGCTTGCCTCCGCCGAAACCGATCACCGCCTTGCTCTTGCCGGCGTTCACGGTGACCACCCCGCGGGCCCGCTCACGGAGATCCCAAGCGAGCTCGCCGGTGTCTGAAACAAAGCGGTCGCCCGTCACTTGCGCCTGTTCCGGCGTCAAGCAGCCGACAGGCACCGCTTGGCCGCCCGTGGCGATCGCCACACGGTGAATCAGCGCCGCCTCACGCGGAACACCCGCGTCGCCTGCGTGAACCAGCTCCCACGCGCTCCCGTGGCGCAAGAGGTCGAGCTCCCGCTCTTTGTCCAAGGCGGCGACCACGAGCTGGCGGGCGGCTTTGACGTCGCCCCGCAGGTACATCGCGGCGGCGGGAATGAGCGTGGCCATCTTGGTCGGGTGTTGGTTGATGTCGAAGTAATTGAGGATACACCGCACATTCCAATTGGACGTGTGGGAATAGCGAGAGGCGGAAATATAGTCCCAGTCCTGCAATGCCGCGTAGGCCGCCCGCAGCGCATGCCCCTCGCTGGCATACGTGTTCGGGGCGGGGTTGCCGTATTCAGTCACACAGAAGGGCTTGTTCAAAACGCGCCGCAGCGCCAGCCCCGGCAACGTCCCGCCGCGGTCGTTGACCATCGTCTCGTTCCTCACGAACCAGTTCTCCGGATCCCACGGGCGCCCCGGAAAAACCGGATGCTGCCAATAGGCGTGCGTGTCGATGCAATCGAGCTTCGCCATAAGATTCGGCGTGCTGCACCCGACCACCGTGCCGATGATCAGCGGCCGGACCTTCAAATCGTTCTTCAGATAGCCGTACATCGCCTGCCAGTAGCGGTCCTCCGTTTCCCACAAAAAGCGCATCCAGTCGCGCTGCACCGCCGGCGTGCGCCTGCCAAACTGCGGCCGCGTGAGCGCCGGAACGTCGCCCGCGCCGAGGCCTTCGTCTTGCGCCAGCCCGATGACGCCGCCCGGCCGCAGCGAGATGCCCGCAAGCCAGGTGCTTCCCGCCCGCATCGCCGGATCGAACACGATGCGTGCGCCGCTGTCCGCCTCGCCGCTTGTCGAGACGAGACTGAAGCGTTGCCACTCTGCGGTCAGCGCAACCTTCGTTCGCGCGCCCAGGGCATGCCAGGGCGCGTGTGTTTGCTCGATGCTGACATGAAGCGCGCAGGGCGCATCGGCCTTGGCCCAGAAGCTGAGCGTGTTGGACCGGTCCGCCTCGACGCGGACGCCTGCCCGCTCGAAGCGCACGTGCCAGTCCTCCGCGCCCGGACGCGACACGGTGAGCCGTGCGGATTTCCTGCAGGCCAGTGCTTCAGGCGCGTCGTCCGCGAGCGCCGCGACGGCCTCGGCCTCCGCGTGGCGCTCCACGGTCCAGCCCTCCAACTGCCGCGCGAAGTCGCCGTTAGCCAGCGTGTCCTCCCCGAGCGGCTGCTCACCGACGGCCCAGGTTCGCCGCAGCTTCTCGGGCGTGTCATAGCGCAGGCGCAGCCACTGGTTCCACTGACCTCCGAGTTCGCGTCGAAAGAGTTCCGGCAGCTCATCGACCTGGCCGCCCAGCCAGGCGTGAATCAGCCCGTTTTCGTTGTTTATTTCCACGAAAGCCACCGCCGGTTCTTCAGCGTAGGACCTCCCTGAGTACGCGTTGCGGTGCGTCAGAAGCTTGCGCGCGTACTCCTTTTGCAGGTCTAAAACCTGCCCGTTGAAAAACCCGACCACGTGCCGTCGCTGGAAAGGGCCTCCGCCGGCCTGCTCGATTTCCGGCGGCAGCCCGTCGGCGGCATTGATGGGCCTGTAGTTCAGCAGACACAGATTCACATAGATGCCGGTGCGGTTGAGCTGCGCGATAAAATAGTCGAGACGGTCAAGCGCTTCGGGATCGAGGTCGCGCGTGTTGGCCGCGTCGCGGGCAAGGATGCCTTCGGGAAACCGCCGCATGTCCATGATGTGGAAGCGCACGATGTTGATGCCGAACTTCGCCAGCCGGGCGGCGACCTTCTCCGCATCCGCATGCGTCGGAAGGTTGGCGCTGAAGGCCAGGTCCACACCGAAGAAGCGGATGCGCTCTTTGCCTGCGTAGAGGTGCCCGTCCGTGCCGGCGCGGACATGCCCGAACTTTCCGGCGGGCTTGGGCAGCCATTCGCTGAGGTTCACCACGCTTGGCGTCGCGTCGTCCCACGGCAGCACAAAGGGGAACAAGGTGCTTTCTTTCGTCTCTGCAGAAACGAGCGACGCGGCGAGCGCAATGAGGCAGCCCAACGATGCCGGAACATTCTTCATGGTTTCTCCGCAATCTTCTATTTCTCCCAGCTTCTCCTCAGCTCTTGGATCGCCGCATCTTTGACACCGGTCTTCCCCTCGACGGTGTTCCCCTCGAGAACGAACCGCGTCGCAGGATTGTCGAACTGGAAGGCGACGGGAAGTGTTGCCGCCGTGCCGGACGGATACCAAGCATACGCGTGATTGCGGCGCAACACAACCCCGTCGCACCCCTCGCCCGCGTGGTAGGCCACCGGCGCGTCGCGCACGACGTTGAACTCGACGACCGTTCCGACCACTGAGGCCGAGGTATCCGCCGCGCTTTCGCGCTTGCGGCTGGTGACGATCACGCCGTTGCCGCGTGAGCGGATGAACGTGTTGTGACGTAGCACGTTTCCCAAGGCGCGGGGGAACTCGACCGGCAGGCCCGGCGCATCGCCGCTCGTGACCAGCGCGCCGTCGCTGCACTCGTCGGTGCGGTTGCCTTCGGCCAGATTCCAGAAGAGCGGGCTGATCCCGCGGTTCCACGTCCGCGGCATGGAGGAGGCCAGCGTGCTGCCGTTGGCGTAGAGGAACAGGCCCGGCTTGCGCTGACGCTCAACGGTGTTGCCGGAAACCACGTTCTCGACGCAGGAGATCCAGAGCTGCACGCCCGTCATGCCGTCCGGCGTATGGTTGCCGACGATCAGGTTCTGATGGAACATGGTGCCGACCGCCACGACCGACCCGGCCTGCGGCGCGACGCGCCAGGGCGGATCCACCGCGAGCCGGCCGGCGGCACGTCCTGTCACCCTCCGCGTCTGCCCCTGTCCGGGCCCCGCGAAGACGGTCACGTAATACTCGCCGACCGGCGGCTCGTCCGTGCCGTCGTCGAGATCCGGCGGCCAGAAGGGCGTCTCGCGCCCCTGGTCATCGTGCGCCAGCTGCTCGCGCTTCACGCTGCCCAGCCGACCGTCCGGCGTGGGGGGGAGAGTCTCCGGCAAGGTCACGCTCCGTAGATCGGCGCCGGCCAGCGGCCCGAAATACATCGTGCGGTGGTTGCCCTCGAACAGGATCATCTCTCCAACGTTCTGATCCGTGCCCGCCACGCCGCCGAAACGCGCCTGACCGGACTCGCCCGCTGCTTCCACTCCGTTGCCGGAAAGCCAGTTGTGTGTGACGGAGCCGTGCCCGGTCGAAAGCCAGATCAGCCGACGCGCGGTCGGTCCGCCGGCCGCCGCGCCGGGCGGCGAGACCACGACGTTGTTCTCGATCATGCACTCCTCGATCGGCTCGGTGCGTCCGAGAATCGCGGCCTCCGAGTTGCCTCCATAGCGGGTGACGGAGACCAGGCGGTTGTCGGCGAAGGTCGACTGCCGCGTCCCGGAAAGAAAGAGCGGCGTGCGTCCCCACAGCTCGTTGTCGCGGACCGTGCCGCCGCGCAACCGGCGCACGAAGAGCCCGCAGTTCTCGCCCTGCTTCCCTTCGCAGTCGGCAACCGTCACGCGCCGCACGCTGCAACCGGCGAGCCACTCGGCCTGCCCGGCCGCCCGGATGGCGATGCCCTGATTGACCTGCGCGTTGCCGAGCACCGTCAGCTCCGAAAGCGCGGCGTCGTCTCCCGCGAGCCACACCGCCGCCCGGTTGGCGTGCGGCAGCACGCCGTCTTTGCAGTCGAAACGGGCGCACTCCTCCGCCTGGATCACCACCCGGCGTGCCGCGTTGGTGGGCCACGGCGCGTCGGCGGGCGCATCCTCCGGGTCCAGCGTCAGCACGAAGGCGTCCAGGGAAAGTCCGCCTCCCTTGACATTGCGCCAGACCATCGAATGCTTGCCCGCGCCTATTTTCAGCGCGGCCGACCTTGACCAGCGGAAGGTGCCGAAGCCGCCGGTGTTGGGCAGGTTCTCCAGCGGCACCGGTTCGCCGCCGTCAATCTGGATCACCATGTTGCCGCTCACGCCCGCCAGTTTCCAAGGAGACATGTCAGTGCCATAGCGGAGCCACACGTTCCAGTTGCCGGCTTGCGGCACCTCGACCGCGTAGGTCATCGCATCTCCGCGGTTGTGGATGGCGCCGGGCCCCATGCCCCAGCCAGAGGCCTCGAACCGGGCAAAAGCCGCGGCCGGGCTCGGCGCGAGTTCCAGCGTGGTCTCCTCCCTGCCCGCGCCGGTCAGAGACACGCGCGCCGGAATCCGCAGCGTCCCTGTGAACCCGAAATGTCCCGCCGGCAGCCGCACGGTGCCTCCTCCCCGTTCGGCCATGGCGTCCAAGGCATCCTGAACCGCGAGAGCGCCGTCCGGCGAGGGCCTGAGGGTCTTGACGGTCTTGGGCCTCGTTTGTTCCTGCACCGCGAGGCGCACCGGTCCGCCCCAGCCCCACGCCCCCCCGCGTCCACCATGCACCCAGACCTCGTAACGGCCAGGTCTGAGGTCTGACGGCAGGACAAAAGTGACCGCGTATTTACCGGCTTCCGCAGGTTCTACCCAGCGCCCCGGCTGCCCGGCGGCGCAGAGATAGACGAACGCCCGTCGACAGTCGGGACGGCGCGACAGGTTACGTCCGAACACGCGCACGGACTCGCCCGGGGCGGCGACACCCGGACCGCACCACCAGGGCTTGGGCGCGTTGATCACAAACGGCGGCGAGAACCCCGCCGCATTCTTAACGGCCACCACTGTCGGCCCGTCATAAGCCGTTTGCGGCAGCGTAAAGGCAAGGTAGGTGTCGGTGGCCAGCTGGACTTTCGCCTGCACGGGGCCGCCGTCCGGCCTGTCCGGATGACTCCCCCAGACAAGGACCTCCTTCGTCAGATTCGTCCCCGCCAGAAAAAGTGTCTCGTCCGGCCCAGCCTCCTGGCTGTGCTCATAAATCACCGGCGCCCCCTCCGCCGTGGGCCACACGGGCAGAACGAAGCCTTCGCCCGGAGGCACAACGCCCAAGGGCCCCGGCGGCAGCGCCGCCCGTAACGCCAGCACCGCCGACACGCAGGCCGCCGCAACATGCCGCCTTGTTATCGCTTGTCTTTTCTCGTTCATTGGATATTCCGTGTTGGTTATTGGATCATCATCGTCAATCAAGATGGAAAACCTCTTCCATGCCCGCCCACCACTCGTCGGGCGCACGGTTTTCGAACGGCGTATGGCAAGGCTTGCAGACCGCCCACCAGCGCCGGGTCTCGGGATCCGCCGCCATCCGCGCCATGTCCGCCGCGAAATCGCCGCCCGTGTACTCGAAATAGCTGAACAGGTAATGACGCCCGTCCGGCAGTTTGCGCAGAAAGATCGAGAAATTCTGCATGTTGCACTGACTGATCATGGCGAGCACGCCGGGCCAGACCGCCGCGTGCAGGCGCTTGTATTCGTCTAGCCTGCCTGCTTTGACTTCGATCACAGAACCGTAGCGTTTCATACATACTCTCTTACTCGCACTTTTCACCACCAAGGCTCCAAGAACACAAAGCTCACCAAGAAACCCTCTTGGCGTTCTTGGTGTGCTTTGTGCCTTGGTGGTGAGTATTCTCGCTCCGCCTACGGTATAACCACGTCCGCCTTGCGTTCGGCGGGCGTGATGTTCCACTCCGACAGCTTGCCGTTCTTCACCGAGCCGGTGATGACTGTCTGCAGCGGCGCGTGCAGCTTGAACGTACAGTCCCAGTCGCGCGGCCAGGCGGGCAGAAGGTAGATCTTGCGGCCGTCGGTCTGCAGCAGCAGCGACTGCACGGCTGTCATCAGAATGCCGCCGTGACACTGGTCGGGCGTCCAGTCGTAGTTCGGCCCCCAGAACGCTGGGAACCGCTGCGACGCACACTTCTTCCTGGCCCGCCGCACGATGTAGTCGCGCGCCGCGGCGGTCTGCCCGAGATAAGCCATGGAAATGTCCTCCTGCCGCCAACCGAACGGGCCGCGGTCCTGACGGTGCTTGAGCGCCTCGAGGCCCCACTCGAGGTTCGGCCGGCCGAGCCCGAACTGGCGGAACGGAAACACGGCGTAGAGCTCGGGGTTCTCGCAGTTGTGCTTTTGACTGAACACCTGCGCGGGCGCGAGCATGGTTTTTCCGTCCGGGCTCCGCGTGACCGGCAAGGCCGGCAGCTTAGCCCGCAGCCCCCGCCAGAAGTCGCGCTCCGCCGCCGTCGTCTCGGCCTCCGGCAGCGCCAGGCACCTTTCGGTGATCGCGTACAGTCCCGCGAGCTCCGGCATCGGGTTGGTGCACTCCCACCACGTCTCGCACGCCTGCGCGGGATGCATCACGAGTTTGCCGTCCGCACCGGTCTGGTAGTTCTGATCGAAGAAGGTCAAGATCTCGCGCACCGCGGGCAGCGCGGTGCCGCGCAGGAAGCGCGCGTCGCCCGTGTGTTCGGACCTCTCGAGCAGGAGCAAACTCAGCTCGAGCCCGCTGACCCACTCCCACTTGTGGTAGCGGTTGGCCTGCAGCTTGTCGGCGCGCTCCTCGAACGGCTGCCAACCGTAAGTCTCGCTGAACAGGTCGCCCCAGAAGTAGATGCACTCCGGAAGATACGCGCCCGCGTGGCCGAGATAGCGCTTCGTGCGGTAAGTGAACTGCGGCAGCAGGTCGCGGGCGTACATCTGGATGAGCGGCTCCATCAGATCGTAGTCACCGGCCGCGCACATCGCGTAGTAAGGCTCGCGCGTGTTCTGCCACCAGTAGCCGGGGCCCCAGCGGCGGTAATCCGCATACTCCGGCTTGTCGCCGAACGGCACGGTGAAGAGCGAGCCGTTGTACTTGATCGGATAGCGTCCGCGGCCGGCGCAGGCGTTGATGTAACGCTGAAGCGCATACCCGCGGCTGACAACCGAGGCGTCATCGCCATCAGACGGCACATCCTCTTCATCGCTTCCGAGCGCCTTGCCGTTCAGAAAAACTTTGGCCGCCCCGGACGGATCGACGACTGCGGCCACATGCTGCCAGAGGCCGGGCTTGAGCACGCTCTTGTGCGAGACGACCGTGCGACCGACGATCAACCGCAGGCTGTCACCCGGAAAAGTGTCGAACAGAAAGCCGTCCGCGCCTCCGGGCGTCAGCTTGTCGGCGATACGCCCGTCACCCTTGAAGCCGCTGTCGGATTTAACCCACGCCTCGACCGTGAATCCTTTTGCGAAGGTCTGGCCCGCGAGCCCCGGCAAGGCCTGCACCCGGGCACTGGTCTCGGTGAAGATCCTCGCAGGGTGAGCCGCTGCCGCTTGGCCGTGCGCGGTTGCAGCCAAGGCGGCGATCTCCGCAGCATTTAACGCCGTTTCGTAGACACTGACCCGATCGAAGGTTCCGCTGAAGCGCGAGCCGCCTTTGGAGTTCATGCCGATCGAGAGGGGCAGCGTATTCGTTGGGAGTACGCCCTCGCCATGGGGCAACTCTGTGGCCGCGCCGTTCTGCGTGATGCGGATCCAGCTGCGATCCCAGAAGTCATCCCACCAGCTCTCATGCGCTTTCCTCCGTGCTGCCAGAGGAGCCGCGCGCGCCGCGTCGAGCGTTGCCGAAGCGGAAGCCTGCCACGCTTCCGCCGTAGCCGGCTGCCGAGTTTCAACCGCGATCTCGAACAGGTGCCGCGTGCCGCTCGCCGAAAGCAACGTGCGGTCATCATCCCGTTCGCCACGGTCGGCCGCGATCAGCGCGCCGAAGGTGCGGTGCAGCAGCGGGTCGGGCCGCTTGAAACCGGCCATGCCCTGGATCTGGCCGCACAGTTCGGGACCGACTGACTTTTCGTTGCGGTGAAACCAGCCGATGCGGTCCTTAAGTCCCGTCAGCACGGTGTCGCAGGTGGCCACGGTCTGCCGGTCTTTACAGCCGTTGAGCACATCGCTGCACTCAGCCGCCACCTTGACTTCGTTGGTGCGCCAGAGTTCGAGCGTCGCGCGGGCTACCGTTGGCTGGGCGCTTGTGGCCTCGACCACGATCACCGGACGGTTGGCGTCAACCCAGACCTTCAGCTCCACCTGTTCAGCGCCTTCACCGTAGGTCGCGCGGATCGTCGCGTCGTTGACCGTCAGCGTCTGCCTGAAAACTCGGGTGCGTGCCGCATTGCCATCGCCGATCTGCACGCGCACACCGCCCACTTTCAGCAGGCGTCCGTACTCATCCCACGCGTCGGTGCGCGCGATGAAGAAGCGCAGATCGCCCGACGGCTCGATCCACGCGTTCAGCGCGACCTCGCCGTTGCCCAGCGGCATCGTGCCGTTGCTGTCCGCGCTCGGGGTTTCCCAGACCACCCGTCCAGGATCCATCTCGGCGGCGGCATGACTGACGCCAACACCGGCAAACAGAGCCCAGGCGACTGCAAGACCTGCAACCGCCCATCTTCTGGGTAGGGACGCCTCCCCGAGGCGTCCGCAGTCCGCACCGCGCATGGAGCGGCGGACGGTTCGGGGAACCGTCCCTACCGTGAGACTCTCAGAGGTCGTCTGACACGCACCGACATATGGCATACCGCACCTACCCTTTCGCCGCGAGGACCTCGCCGACATAATTGCCGTAGGTCAGCAGCAGCACGGCGATGATCAAGACCGCGAGCGCCGCGCCGATCATGCGGTGGGTCAAGCGTCGGCACTGGCGCCACTCGCGCAGCAGGATACCGACGAGGTTGCTGATGAGCACCAGCATGATCATGTGGATCGCCCAGCTCGTGAATTTGTAACTCCCCATCCGCACGTGGCCGAGATTGTAGAAGAAAAACTGCCCGTACCAAAAAAGGCCGGTCAGAATGGCCATCGCCCAGTTCATCGGCAGGCTCGCCTGCTCTTCGCCGGCCGGCAGCGAGATCAGCTCGCCGAAAGTCCGGTGACGCGCGTGCAGCCAGAGGCAGTACATCGAGGTCGTGATAAACGCCCCCGTGTTGGAAAAGATGTAGACCACGTTGCCGCGCCACACGCCGGCCCCGTGCGCGGAAGCGATATCCGCGATGGGCTCGCCCGCCTCCAGCGCGAAACCGTAGACGGCCGAGAGCACGCCTGCCAGCAGCGAGAGCAGCAGCCCCTTCGCCAGCGAGAACTGACCGCTCTGCTGCCGGTCGCTGAGGTCACGCTCTTTGAGGCGGCCGGCCCAGCCCGCGGCCGCGATGCCCAGCGTGCCCGCCACAATGCCGGCGATGATCCACTCCGCGCCCGGCTTGCCGAGGGTTACGAGCAGCGTGCCCTTGACGAGCGGAGGGATCAGCGTGCCCAGCACGCTGGAGAGCCCGACCGCGATCGCGTAGGTGAGCGAGAAGCCGATGTGGCGGATCGAGATGCCGAAGGCGGTGCCGCCGATCCCGTAGGCCGCACCCAGCAGGAACGACTGTGTCATCGCCGAACGCGGCGCCTCGCGTAACACCGCGCCCAAGTCCGGAATCGTCAGCCACGCGCCGAGCAGCGGCAGAAGGAACCAGCAGAAAGCGGCCTGCGTGATCCAGTAGCTCTGCCACGACCAGCCGGTCACGCGCTTCTGCGGCGTGTAACACGTGGCGGCGAAGGTGGCCCCGACCGCGTGCATCGCGATGCCGAGGAAAGGATTGGCTGCAACGGCGACCATAATGCTCCTTTGGGTGCGGGTCTTTTATTAAACCTCTTCGTCATACTCGCCGAGGTTCAGCGGATAACGTCCGTACTCCCGCACAAGCTTGACGATGAAATCATAGGTCTGTCCGGAGACGTTGCTGGCCACCGAGTGGTCCGACTGGAAAATGAAGCCTCCGCCTTTGGCCGCGTTCAGTTTGCGCAGCACTTCGCGGCGGATCGCCTCACGGTCCCCCGTCTCCCAGATCTGGATGTCGCTGTTGCCGCAGAACCCGAGCGTGTGACCGATCTCGCGCCGCAGGTTCACCGCGTCCATGCCGGCCTTCGCCTCCAGCGGGTTGTAGGCGTCGATGCCCATCTCCGCGAAATCACGGATCACGCTGTTCACGTTACCGCAGCCGTGATAGATCACCATGAGCCCCCGGGCGTGGGCGTAATCCGTCATCGCCCGGACCCACGGCTTGTAGTGCTCGCGCCAGAAGACCGGATTCATGAACGTGCCGCCTTTGTAGGCGAAGTCGCCCCAGATGACGAACCCGTCCAACTTGCCGGCGGCCGCGTCGATGGCCGCTTTGGCGCAATCCAGATAGAACTGTCCGACTGCGGCGATCACCGCGGCCATGCGCTCAGGCTCCATCCCGACCCACAGCATGTGATTCTCCGGGCCGATGAAGCGCGTCATGAACTCGTTCACCTCGATCATGCTGCCGAAGACGGGAAAGTCGGGCCACAGCGAGCCCACGGTCTCGGTCCAAGGCGGCGTGTCGCGCTCGAAGCCGTCGCCGACGCCGGCGATCTGATTGTCGCCCGCGCTGAAGAAGCGCCGCGGGTCGTCCGGCCGGTCGAACGTCTTCACCGCCGCCTCCAGCTTCTCAAGGGTGTCCGCCTCGAAACCCACGAATTCCGGCATCGGGAAATCATAGACCTTGCGCATGACCGCGCCGAAGCCGGTTTTGACCGTCACCTCCTGCGGCGTCTCCTTGAGCGTCTCGAACGGCCGGATCCACGGGTCCATGTTCGGCACCGTACAGATCCAGTCGAGGTCGTAGTGGTAGTACGGGTTGGCGTCCGCCGCCAGACCGAGTTCCTCGCGCCAGCGCTTGATGAACCCGCCCCAAAAGAAATCGCTGACCGGCACGCGGTCGGGTTCCCGGTGGCTCAACGCCGTCCGCAGGCGCCGCAGCTTCGCCAAGGTGTTCGGCTTGCGTTCTGTCGGAGTCCCCGCGCGCCCCGTCGTCTCGAACATTCCCATCGCTTGTCTCCCTTCAGTATGCACCCCTCGTGCAACCTGCCACCCCTCAAACGTGGGGCGCCTCCCCTGTCTTAGGTCACTTGTTCTGGCCCGTTTTCTCGCTCTGGCCTTCCATGAGCTTCGTGCGGTATTTGTTGCGGTCGTCGAGCACCCACTGTTCGCCGCCCCCCTGTGCAAAAGTCGGCGTCCAGCCGTTGGCGTTCTCATTGGGCTTCCGGACAATGCAGGCCGCGACAAGCTCCTGCATTTTTTTGAAAGCGGGGTCGTCCTTGCTCGTCCAGCCGGGCTGAACCTGCCCCCACCCTCCCGCCGCCTTGGCCAGCGGCGCCATGAGAATCAGACTTTCGTCGGGCTGCGCCGCATTGACCAGCGCGCGGTCAGGATATTGGCCGTACTTGTCACCCAGCGTCTTCCGGGCGTGGGCCTTCAATTCACTCATGGCCTTGCTGCTGAGCCCGCGCTCTTCCAGTTTGTTCGGGAAGAGATCCCCGTAACACTGGGCGTTCAGGTCCAGCCACTCGATGACCCGCATATAGCTGACCGTGTCCATATTCACGTTGCTGTGTTTTCCCCGCAGCATGTGCGCCACCTTGTTGCTGAACGCGTAAAACATGAACGGCCGGCTGATGTTGAAGTCGCCCCACATGTAGCTTTTTTCGCCGAGCCGGTGGTCGCCGCGTTTGACGATCTCCACGTATGAGCGCGGGTAGGCGATTTTTCCGTCGTGGATCAGGTTCACCGCATCCGCTTTCCGGTTGTCGCCCTCGCCCAGACCGTGGCACTGAATACAATAGCGGTCCAAGACCGGCTGAACCGTGCGCATGAAACTGAGCCCGCCCGGATAGCTGGGGCCGGTGGGCGGTATGAGATCCATGGGCTTTTTGTAGGAGGCTTTGGCCATCGCGCTCGCGCCCGGGCTCGCGCCGACTTCCGCGTGGCACCCGATGCAGCTGCGGTTCTCGCCGGGCTGAAGATAGAAAAGGCTTTTCTCGGTCAGGATGGCCATGCCGTTCTTATCCAGCATCTGCATCTGAAGCGACGTCGCGGCCGGCACCTTGAAAAAGGCCGAGCCGTTCTCGTCAACAGGCACGGTGCCGACGACGCGCTTGGGGATTTCGTTCGGGCACCCCTGGCTGCAGGCTGTCCGGCTGGCCCTGGGCTGAACGCCCAGCGCGTTGATGCGCAGGGCCTTGATCATGCCCGGCTTGATTTTGCCCTCCGGATCGTTCCTCGTCAGATAGGCGTTCTGAACATAGACCGTGGCGTAATCCGGCGGATTGGCCGGGACCATCGGCGGAATGACGGGCGGACGCTTCCTTTTGCGGATCGCGATCGGCGAGACAGACGCCACGGAGGGGTCTTCATAAATCAGCTCGCGCCCGCCCAGTTTGTCGACCAGATAGATCGCCCGGTCGGCGAGCGGGGGAACCTGACCCTGGTGGGGCACCGGATGATTAGCGCGGGAAACCAGGAAAAGGTCTTCGTTGACGGCATAGGGATGGCTGTAATGGGGACTGGGCCAGCCCTTGGTTTCGGAGTAGGGCG
Source organism: Verrucomicrobiota bacterium (assembly GCA_023269675.1). Classification (GTDB taxonomy): domain Bacteria; phylum Verrucomicrobiota; class Kiritimatiellia; order RFP12; family UBA1067; genus JAHFSX01. Next base: position 28,860 of record JAHFSX010000026.1, on the reverse strand, counting down.
TCTCCTCCGTGATGTGCGTGACCGGCGCCTCGCCGTTCTCGCCCTTGTTGATATCCAGCACGACCGTGGTGCCGGTGCTGTAGGAATGGTGACCCATCGCGGTGGCCGTTACCCGAGAGGTTCCCGGGATCGCGGAGGCCTCGACCACCATCATCGGGTGCAGCGTGTCGTTCCCGTAGTAGTGCGAGACGGCCGAACCATCCGGCCGGCACCACCACAGCATATGGAAAAGCATCTCATGCCGGTCCGTATATTCCCACCGCGTAAAAACGATGCGGCCGTCATTCAGGACCGAGGGCTCGTACTCGTTTTCGTTGCCGAACGACAGCTGCCGGATGTTGTCGCCGTTGCTGTCACACCCGTGCAGCACCCAGGCCGGATTATATCTGCCGCCGTGGCAGCGGCCGAACGATTGCGAACGCGTCGAGATGAACACCAGCTTGTCGTCAGGCATGTAGCACGGGTCATTATCTTCAATCACCACGGTGGCGCGATCCTCCCACGTCTCGAATTTATCGCGCGCCGTGCCGGTTAATTGACGGACCCATGACCCGTCGACGGCCGCCTCGTACAGAAAGTAACGCTTCCGGTCCGGCGTGGTATGGTCGCAGAACGCGAACGCCACCTTGTCGGCATCGTAATGCAGGTCCGGATTCCGCACCGCCCCGTTCGGCAGCTTGCCCGCCAGAAGGGCGGTGGCCACGGGCTCTTTCTTCCAGTTGGCCAGGACCGTCAGCCCCGGTCCCGGCCGGCTGTGCATGCCCAGATGCTGATCCCCGTTGTGGCTGTAGGCGGTGGGCGGGTTTCTGTTGATCAGGATCTTCTCGAACTCGAGATCCGGATGCGAGAGGATCATGTACCGTCTCAGCAGCCTTATTTTTACGTAGAAGTCGTCATAGTCCTTCTCTGCGATCTCGCCGGCGGTCCAGCTCTTTTTATAGGTGTCCAGATACGCCTTGTGCGTGCTCAGCGGTTTGACTTTCTCGACATATTCCAGCGTCCGTGCGGCCAGCGCAAGCGCGTCCTCGATGTTCTTTTTCTGAGCGACGGGCCCCTTGGGCCCCGACTCCTGCTTCCACTCGGCAGGTATGACTTCGAGCGACTTTGTGGACCACGGACTGGTTGATGACTGTGTCGCATGTTTTTTGAGCGCCACATTAGTTTTGTCATCACCCCGGGCGTAAACCTCCACCTCGTTCAGATGAAGGAAGTCGCCCTGCAGTTGCGTTTTGACATAGCGCGCTTTCTCGCCTGCGGGCGTCAGCGTCAACGGCTCACTGCCCCGCTTGCCGCCATAAAAAACCCGGCCATTGCCGGAGTAAATCTTCTTCCAGGTGACCCCGTCGCCCGACAACAGAACGTCCATGTTGCGGACGCGTGCCTCGGCGCTGGGACGGTTGCACACGACGATCCTCTCCACCGGGACAACCGAGCCGAGATCGACCTGCCACCACTGAAGGCCCGCGCTCGCCGTGTGGAAACCGGTATTGCTCTCGTAGCGGTCTCCGTTGACGGCCCCGAACGCGTCCTGCTCGGGAAGCACGGAGCCGCCTTGCCCCGGCTCAGAGGTCAACTGCTTGAACCAGTGGTCCTCCAGCTGCTTACGGAATTCCGATTTCACCTCCGCATAACCCCGGGAGGCTGAAAACAGAAACACCGCCGCGAGTGCGGCAAAGTCAATTCGATGACGCATGAGCAAGATCACCCCCTGCCACCCCTATTCTCGGACAGGACGGCTTATAAGAGGTTCATTATATGGGTTCAATTGCTTTTCATCAATGACGAAGAGGAATTACGATTTGGAAGAACAGTGGTTACGGTTGTTTGACAAGGCCTTGTTCGATCACTGACGCGACCTGTTTGCCGAGCAGGTCGTAGCCGTCGTTATTGAAGTGGACGTCTTTCGGGTTCTGCACCTTGGCGAGATGCGGGGTGATGAAGGTGAAGAGGTCGTCGATGGCGACACCGTGCTTGGCCATCACCTCGGCGGCGAGGCGGTTCTTCTCGACGATCTGCCCGGCCGCCTTCGGCCCGTCCTTGGTGTCGGGCGGCACAGGCGTGGTGCTCGCCCAGATGACCTTCGCGCCGGTCGCCTGCAGGCGCGTGACCAGGGTCTCCAGCCGCTGCTGGTAGTCGGCGGCCGGCGTGGCGCGGTCGTGGATGCCGAAGTTGAAGTGGATCACGTCCCACTTGCCGTCGCCGAGCCAAACTTCGATCTTTTTGAGCCCGTTCGCCGTGGGACCGCAGTTCTCGGGCGCGCGGTGGACGTTGGCCTTGCCGGCCAGCGCCTTGCGCGCGGCCAAGGTGTAGCCGCGCGAGACGGAGTCGCCGATCAGCAGCACGCGCGGCAGCCCCGGAACGTCCTTCACGTAATCCCATGCCTGCTCGCTGCCCTTGACGCGCCCGGCCTTGTAGAGCGGCAGATAGAAGCCGCCGAGGTTCTGCTGCAACGTGCGCTCCCATGCCTGCTGCTCCGCCGGCAAAGCGGCCACGATCGCAGCGTACTGCGCATCAAGGGCTGCCGCGGCGGCGGTCTTCTTCGCCGCAGCCTCCTGGGCATTCGTGGGCTCGCCTTTCGGAGCGGTCGCGTTGAGTTCCCGCGAGACCGGCCCGGCCGCGACGGGCTTGGTCTCTGCGGCGCGCAGGGCAACCAGCGGCGCCAATGCCAGGGCGATCAGCGAGAGACGAGAGATGCTTTTCATGGACAGTTACTTTCCTTGGGGGTGGCCTTGTACGGGAGGGGTCTCCTCCTGGACGGATTTCGTCACGTTTTCAAAGAGGTTGCCGCGCAGCAGCGTGCCGCGTGCGGTTGCCTTGACCAGGATGCCGAGGTCGCTGTCGCGCACCGTGCAGTTCTCGACCAGCGTGTCTTCGGTCATCCCGCCGACCACGATCCGCGCGTTGTTGTGCAGCACGTTGCGGCGGAAGATCGTGCCGCGGACCAGCGCCCCGTCATAGGCCTTGGTCTCGTCGCTGCCTCCGGTGCCGAAACTCGCCGAGCGGTGACCATACCCGTTGCCTTCGAGAATCTCGTTGTCGAGGAACTGGCAGTACCACGACGGCTGATAGCCCCAGCCGTGAGGGTTCAGCCCGCAGACCAGGAACCCGTCCATGCGCGCGCCCTTGTTCTCCGCGACCATGGAGTCGTGCGCCGCCGCATAGAGCTGGAACGCGCCGCCGTCCTCGAAGCTGTTGCCGATGAAAAGGTTCCGGCCGCGAAACGGGGCGATGGAGATGCGGGAGGTCGCATCCGGCGGAACGGTCCACGGCCGGTCCACCTGCCACTCGCGCCCGCTGTGGGCGGTTACAAACCGATACTGCCCCGCGCCTTTGCCGTCCAGAACCTGCACCGCCGCGCCGGTCCAGTCGGTGTGTGGTTTCGGCGCGTAGTCCCGGAAGACCGGATCGCCCGCCAGCGTCAACTTAGTCCCCGCGACAGCGGCAACCGCGCCGAAATACGCGCCGCTCGCCGCGTCGAGCGTCATCATCTCGCGGTCGGCTCCGAACATCTGCTGAACACGGTTTTTGGCAAAGTATATGTGCCGGCAGGTGTTGCTCCAGAAGGTCGTGATGTCGTTGCCGATGGCCAGCAGGTTGTCGCCGGCGACGAGGTTGTCCTCAAAGATCAGCCGCTCGGTGTTCTCGATGCTGTAGCCGCGCCCGCCGTAGCGGATCTGGTTGCGGGCGATGAGTCCGGTCTTGGCTTTCAGGACGCGCACGCCGTAGTTGCTCGCGTAGAGGTCGCAGTCGGTGATCTCGAAGTTGGTGCCGCGCAACAGCACGGCCGCTCCGCACTCCCGGTGACTGGCCGGGCCTTTGCGGCCGCGGAACTCCTTGCCGATGTCCTCGATCATGAAATAGGCGTTCGCGCGGACCCGCACGTGGCGCAGGAACATCCGCTTCGATGCCGCCGTGTCGGCGATGACATTGCGGTGGTTCTGGCAATAGAGGCTGAGCGCCTCGACGCCGAAGTCCGCGCCGGTGATCAGTTCGGCGGGCGGCTTCTCGAAGTCCGGCCAGTACAGGCTCACCAGCTCCATCGCCTCGCCGCGCAACACGGTGTTCGTCGGAATCTTGAGCGTGTCCTTCACCGGGTAGCGGCCGCGCGGCAGGTAGACGATGCCGCCGCCATTGGTCTCGGCCTGCTTCAGCGCCGCCACCAGCGCCTCGCCCGGCTTTGGGCCGAAGTCCTTGACGTTGAAAACGTCGCCTTTCCACGCCAAGGGCTGCCGGACGGTCACCGTGCCGGCATCACTCCATGCGCCTGCCCCGCCCAAGCCGTTGTGAACTTTCAACGCGTACGCGCCGGGTGCCAGCTCCCGGGGCAAGTCAAAGGCGAGCGCATAGCAGGTGGCCGTTTTGGGGGACAAGGTGATCGCCGCTCCCGAAGCCCCCCGCAGTTCCGCACGGCTCGCGCCGCCGAAATTGAGCGCTTTGCCGAACACGCGCAGCCAGCCGCCGGGCATGGCGGACTCGCCGCCGTCGCCGTTCCACCACCACACGTCCGGCTCGTTCAAAGCTTCAACGTTTGAAACCGCAGTTCCTTCGCGAACGCGACAGGCCCACACGTTCAGGGGCCACGCTTTAGGCACGACAACCTTCAACGAGCGTCCGCTCGCCTGTACCGGCTGAAGCGCGGTCCACTCTTTCACTTCCGGTTCAGGAGTGTCGGTCAAAAGCCCCATTTCAACCACACTGTTGCTGGTGAAGCACTCGCCCATCAACACGAGCGTCTCGTCCGGCCGAATCGGGCCGGATGCCCAAACAATCTGAGGTGCGGAGCTTGCGGCATGTAAGATCGACAACGGCGTCAGCAAGACGGCGAGGGCGACAGGAATGCAGCGGACAGTGCTCATGCTTGGCTTCCTTTGAAGGGTCTGTTTCATTCCGGCCTGAGCACTTTCAGTTCGACTTTGCGGAAATCGACGGGCTGCCCCTCACTCTGCAGGGCGATGAAGCCCTCGCCCAGCATTTTTCCCACTTGGAACATCTTGGGGTCATATCCGGCCACCACCCCGCCGCCGATCTGCGGCTGTCCGTATTCCAGCACCTTCTTGCCGTTGATGAGGTGGACGATGCTCTCGTTACCGTGCACGATGGCTTCGGCACGCACCCACTCCCCCGGCTGATACGTGTCGGCGCTCGATTGGATGATGTGGGCTTCGGTCAGCTTGCCGTTATACACCACGTGGGTGCCGGGTGTGCAGACGCATCCGGTCGCGCGCGGCTTGCCGTCCGGAAGCCCGGCCAGAAATTGAAACTCAATGGATATCGGCCAGTTCTGATCGACGAGGATCGTCTTGGGATCCTGGGCATGGAGCATGACCCCGCTGTTCATCACGGCATAGCCCGGGGCCCCGCGCTGCAAACTGCCCGCAAAGCGGTACTCCACCGCCAGCCGGTAGTGCGAGAACGGCTGCTTGTAATAGAGATGTCCGAAGCGGTCGCCGAACTCGCCGTACTGATCGTACCGCACTTTGAGCAGTCCGTCCTCCACGCGGAAGGTGTTACCGTAATTATCGCCGAGCGCGTGGTGGTTCAGCTTGACGATCCAATCCTGGATGTCCCGCCCGTTGAAGAGCTGTATCCATTCACCCTCTTTTGTCTCCCTGTCCGTTGCCGGGTCTTTCGCCGTAAGGCTTTGCGTCGCGTCTGTATTGCGGCAGCCCATATGACCCGCCACCATCAGCAGAGCGATGATTCTCAGGAACGCGCGTCGTTTCATTTGGTTTCTTCCTGCTTCTTTCCGGTGCCGCTTGCGGCGGGGAGGTTGTCGAACTCGAGTTTGATGACCCAGCCCGCGGCTGGACGGTCATTGACCGGCAGGTGCTTGATTCGCAGGCAGCGGTCGGGCGTCAGGTTGTGCAGGCGCGGCAGGTCGGCCACGTCGAAGGCGACCGGCTCGCCGGTGTTCAGCAGCGTGGCGCGTCGCGGCAGGTCGGTCAACGGATGCAGAAAGACGGAGGCCGTCTCAGGCTCTTTGACCAGATGCACGTAAAGCGTGTTGGCGCGGCGAGTGAGCACCACGTCGCTGTTGCTGGTGAGCGTGCTGGCGGGTGCGACATCGAAGAGCGACTCCCTGACCGGGCCAAGCCACTTCCCGATGCGCCGCAAGGTTGCGGCGGAGGTTTCGTCGATCGTGCCGTCGGGCTTGGGCCCGACGTTGAGCAGGTAGTTGCCGCCTTTGGCCAACACCTTCTGGATGCTGCGGGCCAGGTGCGCGTCGCTGTAGCGGTCCTCGTCCTCGCGCCAGCACCAGCTCTGGTAACCGAGCGACTGGCAGGCCTCGACCGGCGTATCGAAAAACAGCTTGGCGTTGACCGAGCTGTCCCAGTCGCGCTCGGGCGTGCCGAAGTCGCCGTCGTCGTAGCCGCGGTTGTTGATGACTGCCTTGGGCTGAAACTGGCGGACCAGCGCGTTGAAGGAGGGGTCGCGGTGCTTGATCACGTTCGCGTCCCACCAGAAGCCGTGGATCTCGCCGTAGTCCGTGCAGAGCTCGCGCACCTGCGCCTTGACGTAGTCGAGGTAGCGGGCGAGGTCGGGCTGGTCCCCGACTTCGGGCGCGCGCAGCTCGTAAGAGCGTCCTGCGGCAGGATAGTTCGGATGGTGCATGTCCGCGCAGGAGTAGTAGAGGCAGAGCGGGAACTTGCGCCTGTGGCAGGCCTCGGCCAGTTGCGCCAGCGTGTCCTTGCCGTACGGCGTGCGCGTGACCTTGTAATCGGTCTGCCTGGAGTCCCACATGCAGAAGCCGTCCACATGTTTGGTCGTGAAGGTCAGGTAGCCCATGCCGGCCTCCTGCGCCAGGTCAAGCCAGCGCTCGGGCTCGAACTTCGCGGGATTGAACTGCCGCATCAGCGGCGCGTAGGCCGCGCGGCTGAGGCGTTTGCGGTACATGTGCTGCTCGTGCCAGCCGGCGACCGAGTAGATGCCCCAGTGGATGAACAGTCCGAACCGCTTCTCGAAAAACCAGTCGCGGCCGTCGCCGAAACGGCGCGGCCCCGTGCCTTGCGCGAGGGCCATGCTCGGCCGGATCACACTCATTGCGGCCAGTGAGGCGCCCGCCCGGAGAAAGGCCCTCCTGTTCATCGGCCGACCTCAAGGGAGACGATCTCGTGGATGTAGACGCGCGGAACCACGACCTCGACCCCGCCTGGAACCGCGCGTACGCGCAGCTTGCTTCCCGCCGTCACGGCGCGGGCGGCTTTGATTTTCAGCGGCAGGTTGAGCCTCACGCGCACGTCGGCCAGCGGCGTCGGAGACTCGAAGACCTCCGGGTGCGGCGGGGCCTTGCGGTTCGCCGACCAGTTGACAAGATGGACAAGGTAGCGTTCGGGCCGCCGCTCCGCCGCGTCGGCGAGCTGGTGCGTGACCGTGATCTCGGTGGAGAGCGGCGCGTCGGCGTCCACGAGCCGCACGGGCAGAAGCTCCTTCACCAGATAGTCGAACGCGGCGCGATAGATCCAGTAGCCGTTGCGGTAGTAACTCGTGCCCGCGGGAAATGCCAGCAGCCCGACCCGGCCGCTGCGCGCGACCACCGAGAAATCGGTCACGTGATCGAAAGGCGTCTGCTTGTGACTAGTGAAATGCTCCGCGCTGCGCTGGAAGAGCGGTTCGCCGAGGGCCGCGCACGAAACCGCCGGCGCGGCGACCTTCCACTGAGCCGTGCCCTCGTAGAGCGCGTATTCGTAAGTCGGGATGTCACCTGTGAACTGGGCCTGCGGCACCAGATAAGCCGGCTTGAAGGGCGACGCCCCCGCATAGGTGAACCCGTAACGTCCGAGCCAGCCCGCATCGCCGCCCGCCATCAGACCCGCATCGTGAATGACAATCACCGATCCGCCCTTGGCGATGTAGGCGTGCAGGCGCTCGACAACCGCGGCGTCAGGCCGGTATCCGTCCGGCAGCACGACCAGTCCGTAGCGTTCCCACTCCTGTCCGGGCTCGACCACGTCGAACTGCAGGCGCGACTCGAGCATTAGCTTCGTCACCCCATAGATGTATTCGTCACGCAGCCGGTCGAACGGGATCGCCGGAATCAGCATCGCCGCCTCGGTCACCGGCGCGGCACCTTCGAGATAAGGCTCCAGCGCCTTGATGCGGCCGAAGGATTTCCCGATCACGTGGTAGACGGCCGGGTCAAGCCTTCCGTCCGGCGGCATCTGGTCGCCGACGTCGCAACGCGCCGTGTTGGCCACGATGCTCGCCAGCTCGACGTCGAGCTGCTCGGGCAGCTTCAGCCCGCCGAAGTCGGCCCAGGAGGTGACGAACCGCCCTGTCATGCCGTAGACCGGCAAACCGAACGTGCGCTGGTATCGGATCTGCGCCGGCGCGTAGAAGTAGCCCCATCCGCCGGTGGGCAGCGCCTCGATGTCGATGTTGTCGAGCAGCTCCGCGCGCTGGCTCACGCAGGCGAGCCCGATGTCGTTGAAATCCACCTGGCAGCCGGGCCGCGCGGCGCGGACCAGATCGCGCATGCGCCGGTGCCAGTCGAGAAAGAGCTTGTTCTTGTGCGCGCGCTGCGCCTCGGCGTCGTTCGGGTCTTTGCCGGCCGCCGCGAGCTGCCGCTTGCACTCGGGACAGTAGCACTCATGCGAGATCGGCTCCGCCATGTCGAACCAGGCCCCGTCGAGTTCATACTTGGCCACGAACTCGCGCGTGTGCTCGTCCATCAGTTTGAGGTAGCCCTCGTGCGCCATGCAGAGCGCGGTCCAGCCCGGCGTCTGCCCGGCTTTGGGCATGTAATCCGATCCGTCGCGCTTGATGACCCGCCACTCGGGATGCTTCTCCGCCAGGTGGTGGTCCCACGTCACGCAGTAGTAGGCGTAGACCGCGATCTTGCGGGCGCGGCAGGCCTTGACCTGTTCGCCCAGCAGGTCGAACGACAAGCCCGGATGCACCGGCCCGGATTGGCTGGGGTAGTAAAAGAGCCCGTGCATGTCCTTCGCGAACACGACGATGGCGTCGACGTTGCCGGCGAGCAACCGGTCGCCCCACTCGTCCGCGTTGAACTTCGCGCCGATCTTGGGCACGTGCGTCGAGTTGTGAAAGTCCTGATGGATCTTGCGCCACGGACGCTTCGGCAGGGCGTGGATGCGCGGATCGATCCAGACCCGCGACGCGGCGCCGGCGGCCGGTGATCCCGCGGCAGAGGCGAACGCCACCCCGCCGTAAGCGACCGCCGCACCCGCGCCCAGCACCCCCAGAAACTCGCGCCGGCTGATTCCGACGGCCGCATCCTGCATGTGACGAGTCATCGCTTATCCTCCGAAAGCGGCCCGGTTCGTTCGGCACGAATCCTTGGCCGGCAGCATACCCCAGTTGAATCTTGTCGCAAAGTAGCACAGGCCCTGATACCTGTCAACCGCCGCGTCCGGCGCGGGACAGGCGCGGGTGTGATTCGCCTTCGGTGAATTCACACCCGAAGGAGGAGTTAGGATTTAGGAGTTAGGAGTTGCAATGCCATGGCAGCGAACGTGTTCGTACCCTGCTCGAGAGTCCGTGTTCGTGTCTTCAAAATGAGGTCAAACGTATGGCCTCAAGAAACGGTTGATCGCGGAAGGGTTCGTCCTTGTCGAACGCCCTGTTTTCAGGGTCTTCTGCGCTTCCAACTCCTCAATCCTAACTCCTAAATTCTCCTTGGTGCGACTCAGTTTCAACGAAACTGAATCGCACCCGACAGGCGCGGGCCGGTCACTCCTGCCGATAACGCAAAACCCGGACTTCGCCCTGCTCCATATTCAGCTCCACACGCGGTCCCGCGCCGAGCCGCGCGCCGTCCAGCGCGTCGCACACCGGCTGGCCGCAGCCGGTGTCGAACAGCACCGGCCCGTTCGTGTGCGCCTGCACCGAAAGGTAGCCGTTGGCCACCCAGAGTGCCGGGCCCGGTCGCGTGAAGAGATGCGCTCCCGACAGGGTCGCGAGGGCGTGCACCAGCTCCGGCGTCAGCTGCGGCACGCCGACGAACACGTCCAGCCCCGCCCGGGAGCGCCGCACCGCCACGGCCGGCGAACCGTCAGCAAAGGTCGCCCACACCTCGCCGGGCGCGGCCTCGACGCTGAAGAGCGGCTCGATCTTCGCCTTGGGGCCCCACGCCTTTTCGAGGCCGTGCCGGCGGCCGATATCCGTGGGCTGGACCTCCGCCGTCGCCAGCGTGACCGCCCTGGCCTGAAAGCCCGTGACCTCGCGGATGCCCGCGACATCGGCGCGGTCGGGATAGAGGTAGCCCGGCGCCCAGCACCAGACGCGCGTGACGTCCGCCGCGTGCCCCGCGCCGAGCCATCCCGCCATCCGCCGCCAGACGCCCCTCGCGCGCTGCGCCGCCAGAATCTGCCGCTGCTCCGTTGTCAGCCGCCACGCGGAGAGGAAGACCTGCATGCGGGCGGAGACCTTCCCGTCGAGCACGTCTTGGAGCAAGTACTGTCCGTACGGCGCGCCGCTGCGCCCGAGCGCGGCGCGGCCTTCATAAACCAGCGGACGCGCGGCCAGCGCCGACCCGCCGGTGAGGTGGCACATGCTGGCCTCGTCGATCACCGCGGCGATCTCCGGCGCGAAAGGCGTCCTCCGCTGAGCCATCGCCGCGTCCACCGGCCGCAGCCGCACGATCTCGTGCCAGATGGCCGCGTCGTTGAACCAGCCCTGCCCGGGAAGGTCCATCCACCAGGTACCGAAGCCGCGCAGCGCGGCCTGCGCCGTGTTACGCAGCATCACCTGCTGCGTCTGCTTGAGGTTGACCAACCCGCCCTCCTGCACATGCTCCGCCGTGCGCGGATCGAGGTAGGTGCGCGAGTCGTCCTCGTTCAGCCAGAGGATGCCGGCGCGCTTCACGCTCTCCGCCGCACTCATGGCGGGCGCGGTCCCCAGCCACTCGCGGTCGGTATAGGAGATGGGCGAGCAGAGGATGTCGATGTCCTTGCCCTTGAGCAGCGAGGCGAGCGCGTAGTGCCCGCTGGTCGGCGCGCCGTTGCCCAGCGGCGGAAACTCAAACCCGTAACCGTAGAAGAAGAGCACCAGCTTCTTGCCCGCCGTGCCGCGGCGGCAGGCCGACGCGAGCGCCAGCACGAAATCGGCCATCTCCTGCTGCTGGAAGCGGGCGAACTCAACCAGGCGCCCTTCGCGGGCGGGATCGCGCAGGAACCCGTTGGGATGGGCGCGCCGCTCATCAGCGGTCGGCGGCTCGGCGGTCGCGGCGGCGGGGTCACCCCGCCGCTTCAGCCACTCGCGAAACGCCGCACGCGTGGCGGGGTCGTACCCGCTGAGGGGGCGCTTCCACGAGTCGTAGTAGAACCATTCGCCCGTGTTCTGGCCGCACGGATGCAGCCCGGCGAAGTGATCGGGAAAGGCTTCGCAGAGATGGCGGGAGAGCCGTTCCAGTTGCGCGCACATGTCCGCACGGTAGGCCCGGTCCGACACGCACCCGACAGGATAGGGCGTCTGTCCGTCATACACCATGCGTGCCTCGGGGTGGCGCTCCAGCCACCAGGCAGGCGCGTTAGCGTCGAAGCGCGGCACCAGCAGCACGTCCGGATTTACGGCGATGATCCGGCGGCAGAGCGCGTCCACCGGCGCCCAGTCCTGCGTCCGCTCGGGCGGGGTCCAGCAGGTCGGCGCCGCGAACGAGACGAGGTTGACGTCCGCGTCGCGCGCCAGCGCCACCTGACTGAGAAACGAGCCCTGCGGCCCGCCGATGCAGGTGTGCGCGCCGCCGTCCACCCGGTAGACCGACGGGGTGAGCCGCTGGCCCGGCTTGGCCTTGGCGCGGAAGGTGCAGCGGTACGTCTGACCCTTGGCGAAGCTCAGACCGCAGCCGCTGTGCAGATGGAAGTCCGGCCACTTGCCGCCCGCAGGCGGTGCGGCCAGCGTGATGTGCAGCGCGTTGTCGGCGAGAGCCAACCGGCCGACGGTGTTGGCCGCGCCGACCGGCCAGGATCGCCACACTTTGTCGAACACGGCCTGCGCGGCGAAGCTGCCGGACGGCAGAACGTCCGCGCCGGTGCGCGTGTCCGTGAGGCGGAGGTCCGCGAGCCACAGCTCGCCCGGCGTGTCGGCGAAGCGGAAGTGCAGGGTGCCGTTGCCAGCGACGTCGGTGTCCGGCGTGAACTCGAACGAGCGCTCGACCCACGACTCGCCAACCGCCAGCCGACCGCTGTTATCCACCCCCCAGAAGAAGCGCGGCGGCACGGGCTTGCCGTTGACGTGGATCTGCGGCCCGCCCGGCGTGTCCTGAACCCGCACGATCAACGGCTTGGCCTCGCCCGCGAAGATGTTGAAATTGCCCCAGGCGTCCGTCGCCGAGATCTCCTGCTCGCCTGTCTTGTCGAGGACCGTCTCGCCGCCGCGCGTCAGCATGAAGCGCTGCGGCCCCGCCGCGAACGGCATCGAGACGTGATTCACCCCGGCGGCCACCTCGAAAACCTTTTCGGTCGCGCCGCTGTGGACCGTGAGCCGCGCCGGGGCGGTGAGAAACAGCGTCACGAAGACATCGTCCACCAGCTTGTCCGCCCCGCCGGGGCGTGCGGTCGTCGGGTCCGCGTTGCCCGGTTTCTTGAGGCCGGGCACGCTTTTAGGATGCGTCCGGTAGAAATAATAAAGCGAGTCCTCTTTGATCGCGGGTGGCTTGCCGGTCTTGTACCAGTCGATGTAATACCGGCTGGCGTCCAAGAAGGCCGCGTGCGAAAGCATCGGCCCCCAGTGTCCGTCCCAGAAGCGCGTCTCATAGGCCGAGCCGAAGGGCGCGAGATACGAGGCCTCGCCCCAGTCGTTCCACGTCACGAGCTCGACCCACGTGGCTTGGTCGCGGATCGCCCCCTCCCACTGCTGGGCCATGCCTTCGAAGCCGCGCGACTCATAGACGCGGTAGTTGCCGCCCAGTCCGCGATACCAGGGCGTGATGCTCGCCATGAAGAGCTTGCCCGCGCCGAGCCACTTCTTCGCGAGCACGTGATTGCTCCCGGCGATCTGCGCGGGCGTGCCCGCCGCGCCGAAATGGAAGAAGCCGTCAATCTCCGGGTGGGCGTTGAACACCTGTTCCGCCTGCGCCTGATTCGGCATCTCCGCTGCCGGTTGCGGATAGTAGAACGGCACATAGACGATCGCGCGGTCGCCGGTGAATTCTTTGTGGACGAATTCGGTCTGCGCGCGTTTGCCCCCGAAGGTGGAGAGCACGGGTTTGCCGTCGTGGCGGAACTGGTTGGGATGGGTGCGGAAGGTCTCCACCATGTCGCGCGTCTCATCGGAGGTCAGCCCCGAAGCATAGTCCGCCGAGATGAACAGTTTGAAATCTGTCCCCAGTTCTTTCGCCGCCTCATAGATGAGCTGCGAGCGTTTCTTGTAGTGCGGTTCGCGCAGCGTCCAGCCTCCGCAGTTCAGCGCGAAGCCGTCGATGCCGGCCGCCTGCGCCGCGCGGATCTCGCGCTGGTAATCCTCGATTTTCGAATTCCCGCCGTAAGTCGGTATACAAACCATATAGTGCGCGAAGACCTTCTTTGCGGAATCTCCGGCCCCGGCCGTTTGCGCCAGCACCGTCATCCCCAGCACCAATAAACCCAATAATGATCGCATGAAAAGCCCCTTTGATTTCTGCATGTACTTAAGAATCACCAGCGCGGTCCCGTCACGGCGCTTTCTCCAGGCGCACGTTGTCGAGATAGAACGCGGCCGTGTTGGTCGCCAGCGAGATGAAGCCGAGCCAGTTCAGCTTTTTGAACTGCGCGCTGCACGGGAGATCCGTAAAGCGTTGCGGCTCCTGACCCGGCTGACGCACGCCCAACTGCCAGCGCGCGTCGGCCGATGGTCCTGTAACGCACGTCACCTCGATGTTCACCCACTGCCCGTGCGGCAGGGTCAGCAGCTTTTTGCCGCCCGCCACCAGCGCGCCGTCGGCGTTGACGCGCACGCCCGGACCCGCCCGCAGCGTTTCCCCGCTCGGCCAATCGCGCCACTCGTACGAGAAGATCGCGCCCGGCTCCAGCCGCAGGTCGAAAGACCCCGTCAGCCGGCCTTCGGGAAAGTCGCGGTCGTAATACAGATGCGGATCGTGCGCGTGCTTTTGCCCCGGCCCGTCCGTGACCTTGAGGCTCTGCTTCCCGCCCGCCGCGAAGGCGTCGGTCACCCGGATGACAGCCTCCTTATTCTCTTCGAACGTCCGCGCGAAGTCCGGGTGCTCGCCGACGGCGTACTCCTCGAACGAGTCGGTGAACGTGGCCGGCCGTGCCGGAGCGGCGGCGGTCTCGACGGTGCGGTGGGTGATCATGTGGGGCAACCGCGTCCAAGCCTTCGCGCCGTACAGACCAGCCGGGCTGATGTCGATCGGCTGGAATCCGAGCGCCAGCGCGGGCGAACCGGGCCGTAGCCGGAAATCACGCTGCGCGGCGTTCACGAAGCCGGGGTCGGCGACGCGCCCCTGCCGGTCGCGACCCTCCGCCTGCCACGCGGCGAAGGTGCGTCCGCCGAAGTCCGGCGCGTTGGTCGTTGTGCTCCAATAGCAGTTGCGGTCGCAGCTGAAATTGCTGCCCGCCTTCCAGTTAGCGCCGCCCACCGGGCGGGGCGATGAACCGTAGACGATGTTCCGCTCCACCACGGCGTGCAGGCGGTCGGCCTCCATCGTCGCGTTCCGGATCAGTTCGGCGTCCTGCGAGAAGGCGAAGATGTTGTTCGTCACCACATCGCCATACGGGTAGGCGTAACAGTGCAGGTGCAGCCCGCCGTCGCGCGTATCGTACACCACGTTGTTCTCCACGCGGATCTCGGAGCTGCCCGCATCGAGGTAGATGCCCCACCCGCCGTAGCCCTCGCGCCCGCGCTCGAAGCGGCTCACGTCGTGGATCAGGTTGTGGTGCAGCACCGTGCCCGGCGAAACGCCCAGCGTATAGATGCCGCCGATGTCATTGAGCACGCCGTTGCCGAGGTGGTGGATGTGGTTGTACCCCACCTCATTGTGATGGGTGTAGGCGGGCGCGCGGCCGGTCCAACTCCAGCCCAGATGCACGCCCATCCAGCTCAGATCGCAGATCTCGTTGTGCGTGATCCGGTTGTAGCTGGCGCTGCCGCCCAAAAACACGCCGCACGCGGCACGATAGACAAGTCCGCCGTCGTGGATGAAATTGTTGTCGACCGTGTTGCCGGCGGTCAAATACCAGTCGTTCGTTTTCGCGGGCGCGCCTTCGGAGAGATACACGCCGCCGCCGCCCAAGTCGTGCATATGGCACTGGCGCACGACGTTGGAGGCGCAGCCTTCCCGCAGCGAAACGGCGTGCTCTCCCAGCCGCGTGAATTCGCACGCCTCGATGAGCGAGGAGCGCATCCCCGTCGCAAAAAACGCGCCGCGCTGCGTGTGGGCGCCCTGCACGCTGTGCGGGTAACTGCGCGACAGGTCGGCGTCCGTGTGCTGGAAAGAGAGGCCGCGGAAAACGAGGTTAGCGACGAAGGCCCCTTGGGCGGGATCACCCTTCACCACCACGAGACTCGAAACGAGCGCCGGAGCGATCACCTCCGCACGGGTCATGTCCTCTCCCGCCTTCGGACAGTAATAGAGCAGTCCCTTGCCGCGCTCCGCATACCATTCGCCCGGCGCATCCAACAGTTCAAAGGCGTTCTCCACGTAATAGCGCACCTCGGGACCGAGGAAAAAGATGCCGGCAGGCCGCTCGAAAATGAGCTGCCGCTTCTCCAAATCAGTCGTCTTCACGACATTGTACGAGTTCACCCAATTATGAAAGAGCACGACGCGTACGCCCTCCTGTGCAATCCACGGGCCCAGGTCGTCTTTGAAGTAAGTCAGGCCCGTACACGGCCCCGGGTTACCCTCCATGAGCGCCAGCCGTTTCGTGTAGAGGTACGCCCCGGCGTTGGGCGTGCGGGCGCGGACGCGGCGCTCGCCGTTGACATACAGCTGCGTGAAGGCCTCCGCCCGGTTCGTCACCCACGGCACATCCGCCACCCACAGCGCGCCGCTGTGCTTGCGCCAGCCCGTGACGCGCACGCCGCCGCTGATCACCGGATGCGCGCCGGGAGCGGCGGCATAGGTCACCGCTGAATCCTCGGAGGTTAGCACGAGGGTTTCTCTGAGAACATGCGTCCCTTCATTCAGGCAGACCGTGACCGACCGCGCAAGCGGATCCACGCGCTTGAGGGCCCGGATCGCGTCACGCGCGTGCGGCAGGGTCGCGAACGGTCTGGCCTCTGTCCCGGGGTTCTGATCGCTGCCGTTGGGCGAGACATAGAAAGCCTCCCCACCTGACCCGCCTGTTTGCGACTGAAACAACCGGCACCCCGCCAGCAATCCCAACAGCACCAGCGACGTAACTCCAAAACCCGCGAACTCTTTACATTTGGACCCTATAATCGACATGCATCCCCCCTCATCTAATGCCACACATCAACTGGCTTGAACCGGGCAGGGCGTGCGCTCCTGCGCCGCCGCTCGTCTTCCGGATCCGGCGGCACGGAGTGCTCGCCCTACCAGTCCAAAATTGAACACCTTTTTGTCCGTTAACCTTTCGCACCGGGCATGAATGACCTCCTTCACGGCGGCCCCACCCGGAAGTAGGCTGTGGCCACACGCCCGGAGGCCAGCTCCTTGGCGCGTATCTGCCAGAGGCCGGGACGGTCGTTCGGAGCGACGTCGAGCGTCAGCGCCAGGCGCCCGTCCTTCGCGCCGTAATAGCCGCTCCACTCGGCCTCGCAGCCGGCGGGATCGCGGATCTCCACGTTGACCGGCACAACCGCGTCGAGCGGGTGGCCGCCCGCGTCAACCACCTCGATCATGCAGTCGAGCGCCCCGCCCCTTTGCGCAGCGGCGGGCGCCTCGATCCTCACACCCTCGATCGCCGCGTCAGTAACCATCAGCACGCCGCCTTCGCAGGGTCCGAATTCGCGGTGAATCTGCAACTGGCCTTTGACGGCGGTCGCCTCCTCCTCGTGTCCGGCGACCAGATCGTAGACATGTCCGCTTGTCCGGTTCACCGACAGAACGGCCTTGGACGGCAAGCCGTTCTCCATCACCAGCCCGTGCTGTCCCACGTAATCGCCGAACTCGCGCCGGTCATTGACCGCAAAGAGATAGTCGGTCGTGCCATAGGCGCGGCACCGCGTCACGACGTCGGGACTGGACGAGTCGCAGTAGCCGCGATACCGCCCGTCGAGCGCCTTGCGGATGTCCGACGCCTTTACAAGCAAGGCCGCGCGGTCCGCGTCAGCTTTGCGTATCCGCACATAAGACTGTACCGCGATGTCGGGCGCGATCGCGGGGCAGAGCCGCTCGTCGCCGACCACGAGTCCGCCATTCTTCTGAAAGGCTTTCACCTTGGCCGCCACGCCGGCGGTCAGCACGTCGCAGTCCATCATCACCAGCACGCGAAACCCGTCGAGCCCGCGCCGCAGCACTGTCTCGTCATAGACGATCTCCGGCTGCAGGCGCGCCCACAGCAGCACCTGATACGCGTCACCGGACCAGCCGTTGCCCCACCCGTACGTGCCGCGGCGCGCGAACATCTGCGAGGCGAAGCTTTCCAGAAAGGCCACGTCGCTCGGACGGTCCGGCACCTGCATGAGCGCCGGGCCGAGCGGCTCGACCACCTCTTTCACCAGCCGCCGCAACTCGTGCTGCGTCTGCGGATGCGTATAGCGGTATGAACCCTCACCGCTCTGCGGCACCAGCGACCCCCAGCCGTGATACATGATGCCCTGCACCGGCCGCGCGAGCTTGGTCCAGAACGCCTCGCGCAGGTGCATCGGCGCGATCGTCGGGAATGCCGCGTCGGCGTCGGTGTCCTCCCACGGCGACTTGGTCGCCTTCGTGACCTCGTCGCCCTTGGCCGCCGGCGCGGTCTGCGAGCGGTACCAGATGATCTGCGTCATCTTCATCACCCGCTGCGGCTGCGGCGCGCCGCGGGCCATCGCGAACAGCTCGTCGGTGGCCACGCCGATGCGGATTGGATCGGGATACGAGTACGTCCACTGCGAAATCACGTCCGACTCGCCGCCGCTGCCGTACACGCTCGCGACGCGCGCCGCCGGATCGTGGAAGGTCCACAGGTCGCTGCGGCCCGTGGACTTCAGGCCGCGGTGCAGCTCGGTGTTCAGCCGGTTCCAGCCGTCGCCCTCTTTCCAGAACCATGACAGGAACTTGAGCGTCGGGTCATCGTCGGGTATCACGCGGTCCGCGGGGAAGTCTTTGAGCTTGGCATACTCGACACCCGACTTGCCCGGCGCTCCCTCCGGGTAGTCGTGTCCGGTCGCCTCCCGGCAGGCCGCGCGATCATGCGCGTGGAAACAGACGTTCGCGGAGTCGCGCGCCTCGGTGTGCAGGAGCGCCGCCTGCCACGCGGGAAAGGCCCCGTAGGCCTGGGCCACCGAAGCGCCGACGTTGCGGCAGAACGTCAGCAGTTCCGGGGATGCCGCGCACACCGCCGGCTTGGCGTCGTTGCTCTTGCCGTTTTTGTCGACGCGCCGGAACTCCTTCTTGGCCTCTGCGGCCCAATGGCCCGGCGACAGGCTCGCGATCACGCCGAAGTCGTTCGCCAGCGCCGCGTTCAGCATGCGTTTCACTTCGGCGACTTTCTCGGGCGCGTCCGGCGCGACGGGTTTGCCCGCCTCGAAGATCCGCCCGTAGTCGGCACCGATGCCGAGACAGTGCGTGAACCCGATCTCCTTCAGCCGCG
This sequence comes from Verrucomicrobiota bacterium, assembly GCA_023269675.1. Lineage (GTDB taxonomy): Bacteria > Verrucomicrobiota > Kiritimatiellia > RFP12 > UBA1067 > JAHFSX01. The sequence continues at coordinate 10,204 of JAHFSX010000026.1, read as the reverse complement.
GCAGCTCCTTGAGCACGTTGGCCGCGCCGTAGAGTCCCCACATCACCACCGGCATCCGTACGGGCTTGCGCGCCATGACCGTGATGGGGAAGTCCTCCTCGCTCGTGTAGGGCGTGTCGCCCGGAATCGTGACGCGCGCGCGCAGCGTGTAGGTCCCCGGCCGCATCGAGGTGTCGACGGGCAGTTCAATTCGATGTTTCGCACCCGCCGCCACATCCGGCAAGGCGACGCGCTGCACCTCGGTGCCGTCGAGCGTGAACGCCGCGGTCGCGCCCCGCATCGGGGCGCGCTGCAGGTTGACCACCGAAAAGGAGAGCGGCGCGGCCTTTTCCATTCTGATAAAGACGTCGCGGTCGGAGTCGCAGGTGAACGTGGCGGAGCGAAACTCCAGCACGCCCTTACAGAGGCGCACATGCGCGATATAACCCGGAAACCCGTGGTACAGGCTGCCGACGCGGTCGCCAATCGAAAGCGGATGATTGCCCGCCACGATGCCGGCTCGCCCCAGCCTGACGGCTCCACCGAGGGCCGCTCCGTCGCGGTAGAAGCGGCCCGCGCCCGCGCCATCGTAGGTGAACGCGACGTGGTGCCACACGTTGCTCTCGTAGCCAGCCGGCTCGGACGCGTAACTTTCCGAGTCCTCGCCGAAGCCCAGCCGCATGTTGAGCCGGCGCTGTCCACCTTTGTCCGCCGCGCCCAGCGTGAACTGATAGTCCGCATGCGCGACGTATTTCTTGTCGGCAAGAAACGCCTCGGGATAACCGGCCAGCTCCTGCTTCGGCCTGATCCACATCTCGAGCGTGAACGCGCCCTTGGGCGTGAGCTCCGGTGCGTTGGCGACCACGGCCGCGTGCCGCTGATCCACGACCGGATAACCGCAGAACGACTCGAGGCACGGACCGAACTTGCCGTCAGGAGCGATCACGGCTCCCTGCAGTTTCACGTCCAGCCCTTTTCCTGACGCGCCTTTCGCCTCCGCGCCCGCCGCAAATGCCCAAAGTCCGATGACATGCGCACCTGTCACGTCCTCGCCCACGTAGGCCTGCTGCCACCGTTCGCAGAGCCGCGGATTCCGCTCTTGCGCCCATGCGGTCAACGTCAAAGCAGCCGCAATGATCAAAACACCCGAAGCATTCACGCTCACTCTCCAGCCTCTCTCATTTCGGCATCCCCTGACCCGTGGTGAGCCACTCGAGGTTGAACCTGGCGAGCGTCAGCCGGTCGCCCGCGAAGCCTTTCTTCAGACCGCGGCCGTAGAAACAGAAGACCGTACCGTCCGGCCCGACGGCGAGGTCGCTGTACATGCTCGGGCCGGGCTCGATCACCCGGCTCACGGCCCATGTCTGGCCGTCGTCTTGGCTGAGTTTGACCGACAGGTTCTTGCGGTCGCGGTTTTTCCCGGGGACTTCCTTGCCATTCTCGCAGCTCAAGTTGTCGGGATTCGAAAACAGGAGGTAAGCCGGGCCGCTGCCCGGTTTCGCCGGATACCGGACGATGCTGCCCATGCAGATGGGTTCCAGCAGCGCGTCGTCGAAACGCGGCGTGGTCCAGCCGGTCGCTCCGTCCGGGCTTACGGTGACGAGCCGCCGATGCGCCTTGGCTTCGTTGCGCACGTTCAGCATGACGCGGCCGTCGCTGAGTTCCACCGCAACCGTCTCATTCGGGTTGATCCACGTCTCGGTGCACGGCACCGCGACCTCGCCCGCCCGCCAGGTCGCCCCGCCGTCATCGCTGAAGATCGTCGCCGTCACGGAAGGCCGGTGCGCGTTGCCGCCCGTGCCGGTGGAAAGCCACACCGGCACCACGAGCCGCCCGCCCTTGAGCTGGATGCCGTGATCAGGGCCCGTGGCAAGAACCTTCCAGCCGTACGCCGGACGGAACTTCTCGAATGCGGCGGTGATCTCGGTCGGCACACTCCATGTCACGCCGTCATCGGCGCTGCGCATGTAGAAGCAGCGCATGTACTCGACGCAAAAAAGGGCGTGCACCGTCCCGTCGCGATCCGGGATCAGGACCGGATTATCGTAGGTCACGTCGTTCGGATTCACCCCTTTCAAAAGGAGAGCGCAGGGATTCTTGACGATCGGCCCCTTCACGTCGGCGATCCGTTTGGGCGCGTCAAAGGTCTTCCCGTTGTCCGTCGAGCGCCGCAACAGGATGTCGATCGCGTCCCAATCTCCGCCCGACTTCTTGCGGGCCTCGCACCAGGCCAGCACGGTCCCTTTCGCCGTCACCGCCACGCCCGGCAGGTGGTGAACGACGTATCCGCCCTTGCCGTTCTCGAACAGATCCGACTTTTCCAAGAACGGCTCGGCCGCGCCGACCCGGCCGTTCGCCAACCCCAGACAAACGGTAGCCAGGGCGATGGCCGCTTGCGAACGGAAACAATCGAGCTTCATGTATGGCCCCATGAGTACCTTCCGATCAAGTGTTCCTGAAATTCTCGGGCGTCAGTGGGCCGCTTGCGCGGTTTTGACCTTACGGATGGCATCGCCGGCTTTGTCCGGGTGCGTGGCCTTGACGGCCTCGGCGATCCGCTCGACCGCCTGCACGGCCTCGGCGCGAACGCCGGGAACATCCAGCAGTGGCAGCGCCAACGTCAGCGCGTCGGGGTGCCCGGCACCGGCCAAGACACACAGGATCAGCTTTCGGTCATCATCGTTCCGCGCGCCGTCCAGCAACTGCCGGTAACGACCGATCAGGACGGCATCGGGATGCGCGTTCCCTTCGCCCGCGATCCGCACCAGACCGCGCAGGGCCAAGGCGTGCTGCGCCGCGTTCTCCGGCTTGAGGTAGATGCCGGCCAGCGTGTCCCAAGCCGCGACACCGCGCCAAGCCGCCAGGGCATGCAACGCCGCCTCGCGGGTTCGGACATCATGACCCGTAACCGCCGCCTGCAACGCCAGCAGCGAGGCCGAATCACCACTGTCGGCGATACGTCTCAAGGCGTGAGCCGCCGCGTGTGCCGCGCACTCGTCGGCTTCGCACGCGTGCTCCAGCAAGGTCGCGACAGCCACGTCGCCACCGCGTTTGGCGAGAACCGTCATCAGCGGCGGCCGGTCCTTGGCCGCTGCGTGCCGAAGCGCAGTGCCGATCGCCCGGTCGGTCGTCTCCCCTCCGCGCAGGCCCGCCATCGCGAGCTGAACGTCCTTCGCCTCCTCCGGCGTCGCGGCCGCCGCAAGCGCCCGCGCCAGCAGCGGGACCGCGGAGGCGTCCTCGAGTGTGCCGACGGCCGTCAGAGCAGCGTGCCGCACGCCGGGTTCCGCCGCACCGATCTGCGCCTGGATGATGGCACGCGCATCCGCGTCAGCCCGGCACGCGAGCGCCTCCAGCAACAGAACCTGTTCCTGAGGAGGCAGACGCGGCAGCGCCGCGCCGAAAGTCTTCGACACATCCGCGCCGCGCAGTTCCGGGATGCGCGCGATCGCGACCGCAACGAGCGCGGCATCAGGCGGAGCGGCTTCAAGGGTCTGACCGATTCGCCGCGCACCCCCGTCCGTGTCGCACCGCAGCAACAGGCCGAGCGCTCCGCGCCGGATGTGCGTCAGGCAGGTGGCCTTGAGCAGCTCCTCGCAGACCGACGACGCGCCCGCCCGGTCTCCCGATGCCGCCAGCTGCTCCGCCCCGTTGAGCGAGGCGTCCGCGACTGCGGCAGCCACCGCCGGACGCGCCTCCCGCCGCAGGGAGGCCATGACGTCACGCGCCGCAGCCGCGTCGATGGACCCCAGCGCGCGGATCGCGGCCGCTGCGACCGCCGCATCGGCGTCCCGGGCGAGTCTGGCCAGCGGCTGGACGGAGGCGGCTTCCGCGCGGCGGCCCAGTGCGCTGACGATCTGCAGACGGACGGCGCCTTTCGCCTCCGGCAGGGCGGCGCGCAACTGATCGCCGGCCTTCGCGGACGAAAGGTTGCCGAGCGCGAGGCAGGCGATGCCCGCCGTCTCCTCCCGCTTGAGCAGCTCGGCCAGCGCAGGCAAGGCCGCCTCGGAGCCGTGCACGGCCAGATGCGTGCACGCGAAGCGCTTCGCCTCGAACGTCGTGTCCGGCGCGAGCAGCCGGATCAGCGCCTCCTCGAGTTCGGCACGCGCCTTCGGATCGCCGCCGGACTCCCGCAGGAGTTGTTCGAACTGGCGTAAAGGCTCCGCGCTCCCCCCCGATTCATATCGGGCCGCAAGCGCGACAAGCGGATCGAGATCGGCGGCCGCCGCGAGTAGGCCAGGCCGAAGAACCGTGCTGGCCGCGAGGAGACAGATGGCTAATAGGCTTTTCATGTTTTCTCCTCAAATGCACCACGGAGCACGCGGCTCGCGCTCCATCATGCGGTTGGCGTCTTCGTTGTCGAACCGCTCCTTGACCGGATCCCACTTCAGCTTCCGGTTCAACCGGGCGCTGATCGTCATTGCGCCCACGATGCTCTGCGCGCGATGGGCCACCTCGGGGTGGCACATCGCGGGCCGGCGGCTCCGGATCGAGGAGAGCAAATTGGAGATGTGGTCGCTGGCGTTGTCCCATCCCGCCCCGGCCCTGTTGCGCAATCCCAGGATGGAGGCCGGATGGGCGGTCACGATGTCCGTGTCGTCGTCCACCTGGATCCACCCCTCGTCGCCGATATACCGGATGTAGCGTTCCTTGAACGCCCCGCGCTGGTAGATGACGCCGTTGACGCCGCTGGCGTAGCGGCAGCGGAACGTGCCGGTGAGGGCGGTCTCGCTCATGCACTTCACGGGGTCGGGCCAGACGATGTCGGCGGTCTCGAACTCGACCGGGCCGGTGTCGTCCGTGCCCAAGACCCACTGCATCTGGTCGGTGTAGTGCGTGCCCATGTCGGTGTGCATGCCTTCGCCCGTGTCAAAAAAATAGGTCCAGTTCTGCACGCGGCCCGGCACGAAGGGCCGCCACTGCACAGGCCCGAGCCACATGTCGTAGTTCCAGCCCTCGGGCACGGGCGCCGCCTTCTCGTGGAGCACCGTCCCCGTGGCCCAGACCTGCGACTCGACGGTGTGCACGCGCCCGATCTTGCCCTGCAGCACCATCTCGCGGGCGAAACGGTACGATGCGGTGGAGCGGCGCTGCGTGCCGGCCTGGTAGATGGTGCCGAAGCGGCGGCAGGTCTCCACGAGCCGCCGCCCCTCGCCGAGGGTGAGGCTGATCGGCTTCTCGCAATAGATGTCCTTGCCGGCATGGGCCGCGAACATGGACGCCATGGCGTGCCAGCGGTTGCCGGTGGCGATTAGCACGGCGTCGATCGTCTTGCTCGCGAGCAGGTCGCGGAAGTCGCCGTACGCCCGGCAATCCGGCGTGCCGTAGTGAGTGTCGACCAGCGCCTTGGCCGAGGCGAGCCGGTCGGCGCGGGCATCCGAGACGGCGACCCACTGGATCTCGGGGGACCAGAGGAAGTTCGGCAGGATCGCGCGCGCGCGGTTGCCGATGCCGATGCCGCCGAAAACGATGCGGTTGCTCGGCGCGACGCCCCCGTCGCGTCCGAGCACGCGCCCCGGCACCACCATCGGCGCCGCGGCGAGCGCCAGGCAGCCATGCAGAAAACCGCGCCGGCTCGTGACCTGTGTGATACCGTGTCTCATGTCGACTCCCCCGTTGGACAATCTTGCGGACCGCTTCTTGAGGTAAGGCTCGACCGCCGGTCGAGCCGCCGGTCCTTTGCTGACCGAAGAGCGGTCGGCCCGGCGGTCCGACCCTACCTTAGGAGTTTCAATGGCTGCGGATGAAGGCGAGGCAGAATTTCACATCGTCGAGCAGATGGTCGGTGATGTTCTCGTACTCCACGGCGACATGGCCGCGGAAGCCCTGCCGCTTCAGCTCCGCCAACGTACCGGCGATATTGCAGATGCCCTGGCCGTAAGGCAGGTCGATGCTCTCCTTCTTCGCCTCCTTGACGTCCTTCAGGTGCACCGACAGGACGCGGGCCTTGAAGAGCTTGACCGCCTCGACCGTGTCCACGCCCGAGCGGCCGAGGTGCCCCGTGTCCACCGAGAACCCCATGCGCGGATCGCGCTTCTCCATCAGCGTGATCAGATACGACGGGTCCCAATTCTTATACTCGGGCCGGGCGGGATCTTTCGGATGGTTGTGAAAACAAAGCTGGATGTCGTACTCTTTGACCATCCGCTCCACGAGGTCGAGCTGGTCCACCGGCGGTTCGCCGGTCAGCCCGCGCAGCCCGAGCTTGCGCGCGAACTCGAACAGCTTGCGCACGTTCGCCTCGGCCCGCGCCTTGTCCTGAAAGACCGCGTTGTTGAAGTAGGCGTTCACGGCCTTGACGCCGGTCGCCTGCAGCTTCGCTTTGAGCGCCGCCAGGTTCTCGTCGGAAAGGTCCTGATTCAAGATGACCTCGGGATGCTCCGGACTGAGCTTCTGCCAGAGGAAGAACTCGATGACGTCGCCGCCGCACGCCTTGGTCTTCTCGATTGCCTCGAAGGCGGTGCCGTTGCGGAACGAGTAGGTGGCGACGCCCACATCGAACCCGTCCGCGCGCGCTTGCGCGACACAACCCACCGCCGCCATGCCGATGGCCAACAGGATCCTGCGTGAGATCGTCATATGCCCCTCCCCTTGGTGTGAACAGGAAGACGTCTTGCGCCATATGGCGCAATCCCCGACGCCGCCCCCATTCGATCTATGGCCCGTATTATGCGAGGGAAGAGACAATGAAGTCAACCCCGTTCCCCGCGAAGGGCGGAAACGCGGCGCCAGCAGAGCCGGGACTGCTCGCGCCATGACCGGGGCCGGCTGAAGCCGGTACAACATGCCTGGGTGTCCGTATGTTGTGCCGGCTTCAGCCGGCCCAGAGCACCCGTCGTCGCGCGTGCTGTAAACGGCCGTACCCTTCATTTCGTATGAAACGGTTACTTGGCTGGTGCTGCCGGTCTGGGCTTGTTCGGAGCTGCAGCGACTGTGCGGCTTACCGGCCAGGAGGCGCGGGTCTCAGCCGGGTAGAGGCCGATCTTCTCGACGGGGATCTTCTGGAATCCGACCTTGAAGGCGGGCGAATCGTCCCGCAGCCTGAAGTCCAGCGCCTTCTCATCCACGAACTTCGGGTCCAGGTCGAGCAGGTTGTATTGGAAGACCAGATACGGCTGGGCCTTTTTCTCGATGCCGTCCCACTTGCCCTTCCACTGGATGTTGCGTGCGATCACGTTGCCTTTGGGCGCCAGCGGGTCCGGATCGACGAGCATCTTCGCCAAAGCCGGATAGCGCGACTTCCACGGCTCTTCCCCGTAGGGCATGTCCGTCACGGTCTTCATCAGGCGGTTGGTGCTGTCGGACTGCCATCCGAGTCCGCGCGCGTCGATGTGAACCGCCGGGGTGCACTCAACGAAGATGTTGTTCTCGATCGTCGTGTCGTGTCCGCCGCCGATGAAGGCCGCGCTGGAGACGCGGTAAAAGATGTTGCCGAAAATAAGCGCCGAGGAGAACTGGTCATCAAGGTAGACGCCCACGCAGCCCTTGCCCTCGTAGCCCGTGATGTCGTGCAGGTAGTTGTAGCGGATCACGTTGCCACGGCTGCTCCAGTTAAAGCCGCAGTACATCGCCCCGGCGTCGTTGGAGTGCGTGACCACGTCGTGGATTTCGTTGAATTCGATCACCTGATCGTTGCCGCTGAAGCCGATCGCCATGTGCGGCGCGTCGTGGATCAGGTTGTGCGACGCGCGGTTGCCGACGCCGTCGAGCCGGATCGCCGCGCGGTAAACCGGCTTCCAGCGGCTGTAGTGATGGATGTGGTTGTTCTCCGCCACCAGTCCGCCGGGCGTCAGGGTCTTGCGGTCGCCGCCCGTCAGGCTGATGCCGCCCTGCGCGGTCTGATAAATGTCGCACCCGGCCACGCGATGCCCCGTACCCGACACGCCCACGCCCGATCCGCCCACGTTGCGGATCGTGCAGCCGAGCATCTGATCGTCGCTGCCGCCGGAGATCGACACCGCCGTGCCGCGACAGCCTTCCAGGGTGAACCCGCGCAAGGTCACATAACTAGCTTTGTCCAGCTTCACCAGGCCCGGCAGCACCGAGACGACCGCTTTGCCGCTCGCGGGGTCCGCCACAGGCGGCCAGAAATAGAGGATACCGCTCTCGCGGTCCAGATACCACTCGCCGGGCTGGTCGAGTTCGCACAGCAGGTTGTAGGCGTAATACCACTGGCCTTTGCGGAACCCGAAATCATGCTTCGGTTTGGCCGGCAGGGTGATGACCCGCTGCGCGGTGTCGATCGAATCCACGCGGTAGCGCTGGTCGGCCCAGTCCCAGAACCAGTAACCGTGCAGCATCACGTCCTTCTCGCCGGCCCAGCGCTTCGGGCGGTCGCCCTCGTAGCCGAAAATGCCCACCTTGCTGCCCTTTTGGCCGTGGATCGCATGGCCGTCCTGCACCTTCAGCTCGCCGACGCGGACCGTGCCCGCATTCGGCCAGCGGGCCAGCGTCATGGGCCTGTCGCTGAAGAAAAGTTCCAGTCCCGGATCGGAGGTCGTCCAGGCGGAGTCTGATCTCATTTTGCCCAGATCGGTCACCCCCAGCGCTTTGAGGTCTGCCTGCCATACGTTGGTGCGCGCGGCCTCGTCCAGCCGCGCGAGCACGGCGGAGTCGGTCACCGGCGCCCACCCGGTGACGACCCGCCCGCCGACCAGCCGGACCTCTTCGCCCGCCCGGGCGCGGTACACAACCGGCGCGTTTGACGTGCCGCTGTCGGCCTCGGCCAGCTCCAGCGGCTGCGCCATCTGATACGTGCCGGCGCGCACCTCGACCGTGACTCCTCCGTCCGGCAACGGACCGCTCTTTTTCAGCTCGCGCACCGCGTCCCGCGCCCGCTCCAGCGTGGCGAAGGGCTGCGCCTCCGTACCGGGGTGGGCGTCGCTGCCTTCAGCGGCGACCGTGAAACCGGCGGCCGCAGCGGCGCGGCTTACCGACAATACAACCAGCATGGCGACAGCACTCGTGTTCATCGTACCTTTCTACGTATTCAGCGGCAGCCCGCAGGCTTCCAGCAGGGTGGTCTGCACAGCCAGATCGTGACCGTAAGGAAAATCCGCGCTCTTCTCGCCGCGCAGGATGCGCGCCATGTCGGCCGCATCGTCCACGTAGCGCGCATACTTCGGAAACGCGACATCTTGATAGCCTTTGCGATACGGGCCGCGGGCAGCCGACAGCGTCACGCGCGCCGACGGGTTGTCCAGCGGCTGGATATGGAAGGTTCCTTCCGTGCCGCAAACCACCAGATGGCGACGCTCGGCACCGTCGACCTCGCCCGCGCTCGACTTGACGGTCGCCGTGGCTTTAGCATAAACCAACACCGCCAGCATGTTGTCCAGCAGCCGGTCATCGGTCTTGGCGACATGCTTCGCGAAGGAGGTCACCTGAGCGGGCTCGCCCATCATGCCGACAACAAGGTCGATCAGATGACACCCCAGCTCAAACATGATGCCGCCGCGGAACTCGGCGAGCGCGACCCGACCCGCCGGATCGACCACTTTGCTCATGACCGCATGCACCTCGAACACCTCTCCCAGCCAGCCCCGCTTCAAGAAGTCACGCAGCAGCACAACGGCCGGGTTGTAGCGATACATGTAGCCCATCTGCAAGAGGAGCTTCTGCCGAGCCGCCTCGTCCAACACGCGGCGGAACTGCGTCAGCGACTCGCCGGCCGGCTTGTCGAGAGACACGTGCTTACCGGCCGCGATGCACGTCTCGGCCGTGGCGAGCAGATCCCGCACACGGGTCTCGACCAGCACCGCCTGCAAACCCGTCACATTGAGCAATTGCTCCTGTGTCATCCACGGGACGCCGCGGAAGGCCGCTTGCGCTTCGGCCATCTTCCGCAGCTCGGCGTCCGGCTCGACGATGCCGACCACCTCGTAATCCGCCGAGGCGCGATAGACCGAGAGTTTGGTGGCGTGGGCGTGTCCCACGCCGATCTGGCCGATCCTGATGCGCGGGACCGGTGCCGCCGCGATGCCCGGCAAAGCCGCCAAAGCGGCCGCATTTTGCAGAAAACGGCGACGGCCGATTGAATTGGGGACGGGCACATTCATTGCGCGTATTATGCGAATGAAGCGACAATGAAGTCAACCTTGTTCAGGTTCCGCGAAGTGCAAAATGAAACGCACGCTTCCGAAAAAAATGGAAAAGTCGGGGAAGGAGGCGAGGAAGCCCCGGGACCCGGAGAGCCCGAAGGGCTTTCCGGGAGGGCTGACGCAGCGCC
>JAHFSX010000025.1 GCA_023269675.1 Verrucomicrobiota bacterium | reverse complement strand
GTGTTGTCGAGGCGCTTCGACATGTCGGCTTGGATTTCAGCTTGACTGCGGGCGAAGTTCCAGACGCGCACATCGCTGATCTGGCCGCGAAACCCGTTCTTCGCGCGCAACAGGAGACCGATGACAATCCCGTTGGCGTCGAGGTCCAGCGTGTTGAGGGCGGCGCTCTTGTCCATGTTCCCGTTGAGGTAGATGGTGCCGGTGCCGGAGCTGTTGCGCACGAAGGCGACGTGATACCACGTGTTGGCCATAAGGTTGGAGTTGCCCTTGAAGTTGTTGCCGCCGATCTGAAAACTGTTGGTGCCGTATTTTGTCGTCAGAATCAGCCGTCCTCCACCCCCACTGTCCTGATGGAAGAGCTGGTTCTCGGCGTCGAATGAGGGCTGCCTGAACCACATCTCGACCGTAAAGGCTGTGGTTGTGATGCGTCCGGTGGTTGAGACGTAATTGTCGGGCGTGGGTGTGAAATTGAGGGTGTAGTCGGCGGCGCGGGCCTGGGGTGCCGTAATCGCAAGCCCGGTAGTGAAGGCGGACACGATTAGAAACCGGTGTGTGTTGGCGAGTGATTGGCGTATGCGTTTGAAGTGTCTCTTCATCGTCTGCTCCTGTCCCTGTTAGGCTAATCGGTTCAAAGGAAGCCATCCGGTACTGCATTTCTCGCAGTGAATGACACATCGAAATACCGGTGCCAATTAGCTGTATACCGGTTTTTACCAAAACCAAGGGCGCCGTGTCAAGCATCAGCAATTCTAATTATGGCTAAGAAGCGCCTCTCGGCGCCACTACAAGCGCGTAAAACGAGGGCGAATTCGTTCGTAGCAGTTACGCGAATCGGTTGCTGAGGCGCTCGAGGGCGGCGTCGACGGGGTCTACGGCGTCGGCCTGGGCGGCGACGGACTGGTCATAGGCGGCCAAGGCGTCATTCAGGCTGCGGGCGATATGGGTGTGCAGCCAGCGGCGGGCTCCCTCGGCGTCGCCGCGCCGGATGGCGCGCTCGATCTTGGCGTGGTGCATCCAGACCCACGAGAGGTGGTTCAGGTCGCGGCGGTGGCTGTGGTGCCCGAAGAACTGGTTGCGCTGGTAGGCGTTGTTGACGATCTTGATAGCCATGCGGTTGCCGGAGGCCTTCAGGATAAGCAGATGGAAAGAGAGGTCGGCCGAGAGGAACTTGACCAGCGGGGAGCCGTCCAGGACCTTCTGCTTTTTGGAGCGGAGCTTGGCGACGATGGTGTGCATCTCGTCGCAGAGGCGGCGCAACTCCTGGCGGGTCTCCTTGGTGAGGTTCTTGAGGGCATGGTCGAGGGCAAAGCACTCGAGGGCCATGCGGACCTCGTAGGAGTCGATGAGCTGGCGCCGGTCCATGCGGGCGACGTAGGTGCCGCTGGAGGGGATCTGGTAGAGCAGGCCCTCTTCGGTCAGCCGCCGGACCGCCTCGCGCACGGGGGTGCGGCTGATGCCGCACTCGGTGGCGATCTGCTGTTCGGAGATCTTCTGCCCCGCCACCAGCTCGGACGCCATGAGCTTTTTCGTGATGAGCCGGTAGGCAATATCGTTCAGCGCTTCCGCCACTAGGACCTCGTCTCGTCTGGGTTGTACCGGTTCCTGCGGTCTGCCTGCCGGATTTCCTGAAAGGTTAACAGATTCATGCGGGAGTGTCAGCACGTCTTCGGGGGCGTCACTTGAAAAAGCAGGGGACAGCCCAGGCTCCGAAGGTGACCGCTTCGTTTTCGGTGCAGGCCTTCTGGTAAAGGGTGCAGAAGTTATGCGTGTTGGAGGGGTCGAAGAGGCGCACTTCGGGCAGGCCCACTTTGCTGAAGCCTTGGTCGAGAAGGGCTTTCGCGACGCTGTCCTTGTTGCGGTCGGGAGCGGGCGTGAGCACGTAAACCGTGCCGGCGCGCGTACAGCGCAGCGTTTTCTTGCCGGCGAGCGGGATGCGCAGGAAGTGCGCGCTCTTCAGGGCCTCAGGCGCTTCCGCGCAGGTGTAGGCGCGGTCGGTGAAGAGTTTGGCGCCGGGAGCGAGAGGCTCCGCCTGAAAACCTTCGGCCGCGAGCGCGCCCGCGGGACTTTTCAGAAGCGGCGCGCCGTCGGCGTTGGCGTTGACGTCTGCCTTTCTTTTTTCGCGTCCGCCCGATCCCGCGCTGACGAGCTGGCGCAGCTGCACCGCGTGGCTGACGGGTTTGCCGGCCGCCACGTCCTCCTCGCGGAAGGTCGCCATCAATATGTTGCGTGCCCCGGTCCGGTCAAAATCGTAGATGACGCGGATGAGGCCGTCGGCGGTCTGCTGGCCGTCGGGATAGGAGACGCCGCTGCGCTCGTCAAGCGGCAGGCCCCCGCCCCAGGTCTTGCCGTCGTCGGTGGAGACGAAGGCGGTCAGATGCGAGCGCGCGGTCTTTTCGTTCATGGGCCCGTGCTTGACCAGCAGCAGGTTGCCCGAGGCGAGGCGCGTGATGAAGAAGCGCGCGCTGGGGTGGGGGATGGCCGACGGTTTCATGTCGGGCCAGGTCTTGCCGCCGTCCGTCGAGACGCTCTCGGCAATCCCGTATTTCGTGCGCGAGAGCAGCCAGACCGAATGGTCCTTGCGCTCGACGAACATCTGCTCGTCGAACGTGCGGTCCTCTTTCGGTATCGTCGCTCCTCCGCGGGTGGTCCAGGTCTTGCCTTTGTCGGATGAGACGACCATCTTCGAGCTTTGCTCCGAATACCAGGTGCACAGGGGCAGGGCCCACTCGCCGGTCGAGAGGGGTACGGGCTTGCACATCATCACGCCGTGCGCGATGCAGGCGGGCTCCGTCCGCGCCGATGTTTCGGAGTCGGGGTCGGCGAGTTCCATCATCCACAGCCCATCGGTTTTGGCGTCGCCGCCGATCCGGTCGGCCCAGAACCAGCGCAGCTTTCCGTCGGGAGCCATCCACACTTCGGGATCGAAGACGCGCCGCGGCCCGTCAGCGTCGGGGTCGACGGTCAGCACCTCTTTCCACGTCTTGCCGCTGTCGCCGCTGGTGCTGAGCACCACGTAGTTGTTGAGATCCTCACCCGGCGTGACGCCCGCGTACCACGTGGCCCACAAGCGGCCGCCGGGCGAGACCGCCACGCTCGGAATGCCCGTGAACGCGCGGTTGGTGACCGCGTGCTGCGGCAGCGGCGGGCCCGCGTGCCTGGGGGGCGCGAGGAGGGCGGGTTCGGCACAGAAGCCGGAGAGGGCGAGGAAACAGGCGGGTAACAGGTTTTTTTTCATACGCGGTTCGCAACCGTTGTTGTGCCGGGGGGCGCCTCGGTGCGAGGCCCCGTGACCGGACGTTATTTGACCAGGAGCAGGGTTCCGCTGTAACGCACCGTCAGCGTGACGAGATGGTTATCCGTCGTGATGACGGTGACCATGGGTTTGGTGAGGCCGGTGTTGCGCGCGCGCCAGCCGGCGAACGCTCCGGTGCCTCCCAACGTGCCGAAGGACATGACGGTCGCGCGGAAGGGCATGGGCAGCGGCGCGGCTTCGGTGCATCCGAAATCGACGAACCCGGCCCCTTCCGGCGCGAGGGTGCCGGTGACGGTCACGAAGTCGTTGGTGACGTGTCCGAGGGCATTCGTGGACCAGGTGCAGACGAAAGCCGAGCCCTGGACAAGGCTCAGGTTCTCCACCGTCATCCGCGCGCCGGCGGGGGCGCCGTTGGTGCCGGCGTCGAGCGCGCCCGCGAGGGCGATCACGCCGTTGGTGAGCGTGCCGTTGCCGGTCAGGTCGCCGACCGTGGCGCGGAGCCCCAGCGCATCGAAAAAGGCGTTGGTGGCGACGTTCAGGTCGTTGGTGGCCGAAACGCGCGCCCGGAGCGCACCGGCGCGGAGGTCGATGCGGCCGTTCATCGTGTTGGTTCCGATGAGGGCGAGGGTGTTGGTGCCCAGCTTGACGAGGCCGCCGTCTGTCAACGCGCCGAGCCCCGGCTCGTGCAGGAGATTCTGCGTGACCGTGTAGCTGGCCATCGAGGTGTCGATCAGCGCGCCGTTGGTCGAGACGTAGGCGGCCGTGAGTCCGCCGAGAACGGCGCTGTTGGTGGCGGTGGGCTGGTAGATGCCGCCGTTGAAGCGCAGAGTCGCGGAGGACCCCGTGCCTTTCACGATGTTGCTGGCGCTGAGGAAGCCGCCGTCCAGGTTCAGCGTGCCGGTCGAGCCCGAGACCGTCGCGAGATTGACGTAGTTCGCGCAATAAACCACGCCCGTGCCGGAGATGTTCAGGATGCCGGTTCCCCCGCTGCCTGTGCCGCCGACGCAGAGGCCCGCGAACGCATTGCCCGTGGCGTTGAGCCCTTTGACCAGAACCGTGCCGCCGCGGATATTGAGGGTGGCGGTCGAGCCGACCGTTTCACCGATGTTGCAGTAGGAGTTCAGGGTGAGCGAGCCGGCGTTGACGTCGCAGACCGGTCGCGCGTTGAAGTTGTTGAAACCGGAGATGCCGTTATAGCCCAGCGCCAGCAGGCTGAAGGTCACCGCGCCGCCGTTGATAGTGATGCGTGAGGTGAGTCCGCCCGGCGCCGTCGTGGTGTTGCCGTTGTTGCGGCCGAGGGAGACGGTGCTGTTGCAGGTGAAGGCCCCTCCGTTGATCTCCAGTTCTCCGGCGGTCTCCGCTCCGGGAGCGGTTGTGGAGTAGTAGCCGACGCACATGCGCGCGCTGACGGTGTTGGTTTGGCCGGGGACGCCCACGACCACTTTGCCGTTCAAGATCGTGAGCGCTTGGAAATTGGTGGCGGGGCTGTCGCCGAACGGTCCGGTCAGCGTGGGGCCGACCAAGGCGTTTTCGTTCACGCCCAGCGTCTGCGCGCCCGGGTAGGTGAAGGCGAGCGTGCCGGGGCCGGTCTTGACGAGCCCGCCCGAAGTGCCTTGGATCTTGCCCGCGAATGTGAGGTTAGTCTGCGTGAACAGGACCGCCGAGCGCGCGCTTCCGGGATTCAGCGTGTAGCCGCGGTCGATCGTGGCTGAGGGGCCGGTGTAGCGCAGCGTGCCGGCTCCCAGGACAAGGTTTCCGTTCGCGGCGGGCGAGGCGCCGATCGAGCTGGGCTGGCCGCCGTTCGCGAGGGTGGGCACGTCGAGTGTGCCGCCGTCGACGCGCGTGACGCCTGTGTAGGTGTTGGCTGACGCGAGGGCCAGAACATTGGAGCCCGCTTTCGAGAGGCCGCCGATGCCCGAGACCACGCTGCTGACCGTGACCGTGGTGCTCATCGCCGGGCGCACAATGACCGCGCGCTGGAGCGCGACCGGCGCGGCGAGGGTGAGGGTGTTGGTGAAGGCGAGTTCAGCCACGTCGAGGGTCAGCGACTGGACATTCGGCGGTGCCGTCAGCGCGAGGGTGCCGTTGCCCTGGGCGGTGAGCGTGGCGGCGGCGCCGCTGACCGCATCGAGGGTGAGACGCGTGGACGGCGCGAGGTTGAGCGTGGCGTTGCCGGCGAGGGTCAGCGGTGCGGCGACGGCATGGCTGCCGCTCTCCACGGTGATGGCGGCGGGCTCGGCGTTGTTGTCGAGCGTCAGTCCGGTGCCGGCGAGGGTATAGGCGTTGACGTTGTTGAGGAAGAGCTCGCCTGCCGTCTCGCCCGCGGTCACTATGCTGACGGGTGAGGAGATGGCATCGTCGAAGCGGGCGCTGCTGCCCGCCGTGCCGGGCTGTGCGACGGTCCAGTTGGCGCCTGTGCCCCAGGTCCCCGAGGCGTTGACATTCCAGATGCTGGCGGTGGACGTGTCGGAGGCGACGGTGACGGTGACCGCGCCGCTGCCGGAGGCGAAGGTGTAGGCCTTGCCGTAGACCGGATTGGCGCAGGTCAGGCCGCTGACGTCCGGATCGGCCCCGGTGTAGGTCAGGTTAGTATAGGTGCCGCTATGAGTGAAGGGCAGGCGCGTGTTCAGAAGATAGAGGGCGATCCGTTTGTAGGCGAGGACGGGTGAAGCGGTGACGGCCAGGCGGTCATAGGAGGCGCCGTCGGCGGTGAACGCGAAGCTGAGCAGGCCGTCGTCATCCAGCGTGAGGGCGGCGACGGTGACGGTTTGTGTGGCGCTGCCGCCGATGAGCGCCTCGCCGCCGGGCGCGACCGTGAGCGCGCTGGCGGCGGACGCCGCGCCGGCCACGCAGAGGATGCCATTGGAGACGACGGTCGGCCCGGTGTAGGTCGAGCCGTAGGACAGCAGGGTGAGGGTATTCGTGCCCAGTTTGACGAGGCCGCCGTCGGTGCCGGCGCCAAGGGCGGAGTCGTGGAGCAGGTTTTGGTTGACCGTGAAGTCGGCGAGTGACGTGTCGAACCGGGCGCCGTTGGTCGAGACGGTCGCGGAGGTGAGCCCGCTGAGCGTCTGCCCCGCCAGATTGGGCTGGAACACGCCGCCGTTGAGGAAGAGATGGGACTGGCCGATGTTGTTGGTGGTCGGGTTGCTTTGGACGATGTTCTGGGCCCGCAGGATGCCTCCGTGCAGGTTGAGTTCGGAGCGCGAACCGTACTGCCCCATTTTCACGCGGTAAACCTCGTCCACGAGGCCGCCGAAAAGGTTGAGGGTGCCGCTGGCGGCGGGATCGCGCCAGCCGAAGGTGATGCCTTCGGTGGCGTGGGCGTGCCGGACCGCGCCGCCGTACACGTTCAGCGTGGCGAACGCGGGGACGGCGGCGTTGCCGCGCTGGTCGCCGAGCCGGAATTGGGTGTCCACCTCGAAGGAGCCGCCGCGGATGTCCAAGACGCCGCGGGTGTTGTGGTTGGCGTGGCCGCCGTAAGTGATGATCAGGTTGACGACGGAGAGTGTGCCGTCCGTGAGCGTCAGCCGCGGCTGGAGCGGGACGGGCGCGGTGTTCGTGTCGCCGTTGTCGCGCCCGACGCACAGGAAACTGTTCATGCGCGTGTACCCGCCGATGATCTCCATCTCAGCCGTCGTCTCTTTGCCCGCGAGGTAGGTCGTTCTGCCGCCGACCCAGGCTTCGCCGCCGATGGTGTTCGTTTGTCCGGGAGCGCCGAGGACCAGCTTGCCGTCCGCCACCGTGAGGCCGCCGAACCCGTTGACGGGCGAGTCGCCGCTGGCGGGATATTCGGCGAAGGCGCTCATGTCGCCGGCCTGCGTCCGGCTGAGCACATTGGGACCCGCCCCTGTGAAGGTCAGCGTGCCCTTGCCGCGTTTGATGGAAGCGCCGGTGAGCGAGTTGATCACGCCGCCGAAGGCGGCGTTCGTGTCGACGGAGAGGATCGAGGCCCGGCCGCTGCCGGGCTGCATCGTGAAGCCGCGGTCGGTGGTGGCCGCGGGACCGGTATAGCTGAGTGTGGCGGGGCCGATGAGCAGGTTGGCCGGGGCGGAGGACGACGCGCCGAGCGCGCTGGCGGTACCGGCATTGGCCAGCGAATTGATTGCCAGCGTGCCGTAGCTCAGCGAGACCGAGCCCGTGAAGGTGTTGGCGCCGGTGAATGAGACGGTGCCGCCCCCGGTGGTGACCGGGTTGACGGCGAAGCCGCCGGGCCCGCTGATGACACTCGTGAAAGCCAAGGATGCCGGCGCGCGGGTGTCGAGCATGACGCTGCCGGCCGAGGTTGTGACCGGCACGCCGAACGTGTGCGCCCCGTTGGTGCTCGTGATCATGGCCTGTGCGAATTGGTTGGTCAGGGTGAGTCCGTTTCCGGTGAAGGTGTAGCCGGCTGTGCCGGACAGGAGGACCCTGCCGAGTTGGAGCGCGGCCATGTCGTTCGAGACGGTGATCGTTGCGGGCGGGTTGTTCGTGAAGAAAGCGGCGGCGCCGGCCCCGTTGGCGAGGGTCGCGCCCACCCAGTTGGCCGCATCGGACCAGTTGCCGCCGGTGGCTGAGCGCCAGAAACCCGCGGGGTCACCGGCGGCAACAGGTAAGCCGGTTCCGTATGTCCAAGTCGCGCCGGTGATGATCCCGTTGGCGTTTGCGGCGTGGTCCAGCACGAAAGAGCCCATGCCCTCGTCCAAGCGCCAGCAGCCGGTCAGATTGGCCTCGCCGCCCGCGAGCCGGTTGCTCATGCCGCCTTGGATCTGAGTTTGCGTGCGCACGACATTCCAGGCGCGGACCTCGGCGATCTGCCCGCGGAACCCGCTGTTCAAGCTTGAAATGCCGCCGATCATGAAGTTGGCGGGGGGAAGCGCGTTGGTTGGGAACGTGGTGCTGGCCTTATCCAAGGCGCCGTTGACGTAGAGGGTGGCATTGCCGCCTGTGCGGGTGACCGCGATGTGCGTCCAGGCGTTCAACGTGAGCGCCGCGTTGCCGTCCAGCCAGGTGCCGCCGATGAAGAAGCTGGCTTTGGTGTTGCGGAGTCCGAAAATCATGCGGCCGGCGCTGCCATCGTATTGCGAGGCCACTTGGTTTTCGCCTATGAATGTGGTCGGCCTCACCCAAGCCTCGACCGTGAACGACAGCGAGCTGACTCTGCCGGTTGTTGAGACATAGTGGGTGTTGTTCGTGAACGTGAGGGCGATGTCCGCGGCCTTCAAGCGTGCGGGAAGCCCAAGGACGAGCGCCAGAATCAACGCGCGCGGCGCTAGCCGGGATACGGCTGAAAACTGCTGTCTGACAGCGCTGCTGAAAGCCTGTTTCATCATTCATTCCTCCCGATTACGCACGGTCACCGAGTCCTAAGCGGAACGCCAAGCGTTCAGACGAATTAAACCTGTATACTGGTTTATAACAAAGAGGCGGAACGCGTGTCAATAGGTATGCGGCGGGAACGCGCTTGCGGGGAGAATAAAGGCAAGGTCCCCTTTGCCGAAGGCGAGAACCTCGCTGCTGTATGGGCAGGGCGCACGTGTGACATCTTCAGAAGGCTTTCCTCCGTGGCTGTCCGGCTACTTGACGCCCTCGAACCACTCGTCGCCGATCACGCGGCCGAGCAGGTAGAACTTGTGGTCCGGGAACCAGAGGGTGCCTTTGCCGTCGACCGCCGTATAGCTCGTGTAGAAGGAGTTGCCGTTCTCGCGCTCGGCGAAGAGCGTCGGGGGGGCGAACTCGATCGGCTGCTCGGCCGTGGGGTTGAACTTGCCGGCGATCAGATACAGGGGCCCGCGCTTCTGCTTCTTGTTGGCGCCGAAGTCGAATTTGTTGTGGACCAGCGCGAAATAGAGGCCGCTGGCGGCTTCAGGCCCCTTCCAGTCGTAGATCGGGCAGGGCGAGCGGGGGTGCAGGTAGGGCGTGCCGCCGTCGCGGTCGAGGAGCTTCTTGGGCTCGCTCCAGGTGACGCCGCCGTCGCGGCTCTGCGACCAGAAGGGGTAGCCGGCGCCGGTCCGCATCAGCGCGAACAGCCGCCCGTCGGGCAGCTTCACGATGCCCGCCTCCTCGCAGGCGGAGCCGTACTTCTCGTCCACGACCTTCAGGACCTTCTCGTTTGTGGAGAGCCAGCTCAGCTTGATGTTCTCGACCTCGGGGTTGTCGTCGATGTTGTCGTACTGGAGGAACTCGACGGTGCAGCCGTTGTTCGTCTCGCCGGCGGTCTTGCCGTGGCGCGAGACGCCGACGAGGTACTGGCCGCCGTCGCCGAGGCGCAGGGGGCGCTGCCAGTTGCACCAGCTCGGCGGAACCAGTGGGTCTTCGGGGTCGCGCTCCATGCGCTGCATGGGAACCATCTTGGGCGCGGACCAGGTCTGGCCGCAGTTGTCGGAGTAGCTGCCGAACATCTGGCCGCAGTGCGGGCCGCGGCTGGTGGTCTGCTGGTTCCAGAGCACGTAGAGGCGGCCGGACGTGCTGAACATCGGCTGTTGCCAGCTCGCGAGCAGGGCGGGGTTCTGCTTGTTGGGCGAGCCGGCGAGGATCACCGGCTCGCTCCACGTCGCGCCCTGGTCGGCGCTCTTCGAGAAGGCGATGTGCTGGTCGATGTCCGCCTCCTTCGACGCCTGCGTCCAGAAGGCGTAGAGCGCGCCGTCGCGCGCGATCACCTGGAAGTGGTCGTTGTAGGTGTCGCCGGGCTTCGACGGGTCGCGCTTCAGCTTGTCCCGCGGCTGCTTCGGAATGAACACGACATAGTCGGGGCGGTTGACGAGGATGTCCTGCGCATCTTCCAGCGCGTCGATGCGCGAGGCGTCGCGCTGGAGCCCCTCGACCACGCGCGCCACGCGCGCGTTCGGGCGGTAGAGGTTGAGTCCTTCCGGGCTGAAACCGGCGAGCACCGCCCATTTCTTGAACGCGAAGCGCTCGCCCGCCTTCACCCGCTTCTGGTAGACGCGGCACTGGTCGACCCGGCTCTCGCCGAAGAGCTGGAAGAGGGCGGGCGACTGGACCCACGTGAAGCCGAGCTCCTCGAGCGCGGCGGCGTTCGAACAGGCCACGCCCGGAAGGTCCGGCGCGGGCGTGATGACCGTGAGCACACCGTCCTTCGCCACGCCCACGGGCTTCCCGCCGTCGATCTGGGCTTTGAGAAAGAGCATGCCCTTCAGGCCGGCGGGAGGCTCGTGAAAGACGAAGCTGCGGTCCATGAAGATCGTCGCGCCCGGCTCGACGGTTCCGACGGCGCACGGCATCCGTTCGAGGACCGCGCCGTCGCCTTCCATGAAAAGCTTAGCCGTAAGAGGCGCGCCCAGTCCGGTCCGGACGGACAGCCCGGCGAGGAGCGCCGCGAGAGTTAGCCACTGAGTCTGTTGCATGAGTTTGGGTTCCTTATTGAGAGCATGGCCGCTCACAGAATCACTTTATTATCTGTGCGGCGAGCGGGAATCGGCGCGTCCGGATTCACGAGCAGCCACGCGAGCGCACCCCCGAAACACAGACTCGCCGCGACGAGAAATGACGCTGTCCATCCGAAGCGATCCGCGATCCAGGGCGTGAGCGATGCCGTCATCGCTCCGCCGACCTGCGCGCCCATGTTCATCAGCCCGGATACGGTTCCCGCCGACTTGCCTGCGATGTCGGCACTCACAGCCCAAAACGCGCTCTGTGCCAGATAAAGCGCGCCCGCGCCGCCCGCCAGCACGATGCTTGCCACCCGCGCGCTTTCCACCTGCGTCGCCAGGGCCAGGAATACCGCCGCGAACGAAAGCCCGAAAATCGCCACCCCGCAGCGTCCTGCGCGCTTGCCGTGATGCCAGGTGATCCAGTCCGCCACCCAGCCGCCCAGCGGCGCGGCACACGCCATGGCGATGAACGGCAGCATCGAATAGAGCGCGCTGGCTTTCAGATCCAGCCCCCGCACCCGGCTCAGGTAAATGAAGAACCACGTGAAGAAAATGTAAGCCGTGTAGCCGTACGCGAAGTAGCTGAACGTGATGGCCCACACGTTGCGGTTGCCGAGAATCGTCCCCCACGGGAGCGTGCCGCCCGACGCATGGGTTGCCGCCGGAAGCCCCGCCTCGATATGGTCAATCTCTTTCCGGCTTGCCAGGGGATGCTCCCGGGGCGAGTCGCGCGCGATCAAGAACCAGACCGCACCCGACGCCAGCCCGATCAACGCGCTCACGTAGAAGGACCAGTGCCAACCCCATCTCGAGAGGACGTAGATGATGAGCGGGGGCGTCACGCCGGCGCCGGCGCCCACACCCGCAAAAATCAGACCATTCGCCAGCCCGCGCTCGGACGAGGGGATCCAGCTTGAAACCAGCCTGTTGGAAGACGGATACACCACCGCTTCTCCCAGCCCCAGGAGCAGCCGCGTCCCGATCAGCATCGCCAGCGACAGGGCCATGCCAGTGGGCACCAGCGCCGTGAGCGTGGTGAAGACACCCCACCACACGACGCCCGCTGAAATCACCATGCGTGCTCCGAACCGGTCCGCAAGGCGGCCGCCGGGAACCTGGAACAGGGCATAGCCGATCACGAAGGCGCTGAAGACCCAGCCCAGCTGGATATTCGTCAGACCGAAATCCTTCTGGATCGCCTGGCCCGCAATGGAAATGTTCACGCGGTCCAAATACGCGACCGCGCTCATCAGGAACATCCAGAAGATCAGGCCCCAGCGAAGCCGGCCGTCCACCCATCTTGTCAGTAAAAGAGAAATCCGCATAGTGTGTTTTTCCGGTTGGAGGTTTTCAATGTGCCGCGTGTCTGTCCGCTTTCTCGCCCGCTTCGGCCCGCATCTGTTTTTTGGCCTCGGGGCTGTCCGGGTTCAGCTTGACAAACTCTTCGCGCATCTCGGTGGTCTCGCCGTCGTGGCGCACGCCGCCGCCTTCGTCAGCCAGCCTGCTGACGGTCTGCTTAAGATAGCTGCGAGGGCTCACCAGTTTGCCGGCCTCGATGTCGGCCTCGGTCACCTTGGCGAGCAGGATCTCCTGCATGTCCTTCTTGTAGCGGCCGCGGTCGTAGACGACATAGATGACGCCGTCTTTGCCCTCGACGCCGTCGGGGTAGCTGACCGACTCCCGTTCGTCGAGCACGAGCTTGAAGGGCCAGGTCTTGCCGTCGTCCTTGGAGAGCAGGGCGGTCATGTTCGAGCGGGCCTTGGGGTGATCGTTCACCACCAGCAGCAGGTTGCCGGAACTCAGGCGGCGGAAGAAGAAGCGCGTGCCGACATTGAAGCTCTTGGTGAAGGGCTCCAGCTCGGTCCACGTCTTGCCGCCGTCCTTCGATTCCGCCTGGCCGATGCCGTAGGTCGTGCGCGCCAGCATCCAGAGGGTCTTGTCCTTGCGCTCGACGACCATGTGCTCGGCAAAAACGGAATCCTTGAAGAAGCTGCAGCCCACATCCTCGAACGGCTTTCCGTACCCCGCGAACCGGTACACGTGGGCGCCGCGGGTCAAGCTCGGATCGTCCTTTTTGGGCTGGCGGCAGTCGAACATGTGGAGCCAGCTCCCGTCGGCAAAGGCGAACGGCTTGTTGAGGGTGCCGCCGCCCCGGCCCGCCAGGACGGGCGCGTTCCAGACGGGCTTCGCCACATTCGGGTCGTCCGTGCAGAAGCCCCAGCAGGTCCCCGTGACGTCATCCGGGACCTTCATGCTGCGGTTGACGAACCACCACATCTTGCCGTTCGGGTCGGTCCAGAGCATGGGGTCGCCCGTGTCCGCGTTCAGGAAGTTCCGGCTGGGATCGTAGACCGCCACCGGCTTCGACCAGGTCTTGCCGCCGTCGGCGCTGGTGACGAGCACGTCGTAATTCTGGCCTTTGCCCTCTCCCAGCAGGCCGGTGTACCACGTGGCCCACAGGCGCCCGTTCGGGGCCACGGTGATGCCGGGGATGCCCTGCCAGATCCGCACCCGCGGCCAGTAGTGGGGGCCGGGCATCAGCTCGAGATACGGCGGCGTGAGCGCCGTGATCTTGGGAGGTTCCGCTGTCTGGGCCGGCGTGCCGCACGGCCACAGGGACGCAAGGCCCATCAGACCGAGGGAATAAAGGAGGCTGTGGCGGTTTTTCATGGAAGGAGTCAGGGTTGTTTCGGCAGCAGCTTCGCTTCGGCTTCCAGCGAGGCCGCTCCGACGGTGTCGAGGTCGCAGGTGAAGCCGGGACCGCCGCCGGCCACGTAGCCGTCGCTGCGGCCGCTGGCGTCGCGGCTGACCCAGAAGGCGTAGAGCTTGCCGTTCGTCAGTTTGAAGCGGAAGCGCACGGCGCGGCCCGCGAGCGGCGTGAGGTCGTCGCCGCCTTTCCAGCGGAGCTGCGCCAGCGTGGAATCGCCGCTGACGGGGACGCAGTTCTCGAAGGTGAAGGGCGCGACGGGCTTGCCGTACATGTCGACCGCCTCCGCGGTGAGGGCGCCTGCGGGCGCGTCGACATTCACGAACAGGTGCCGGCCCGAGAAGGTCACGGGGCGCGTCGTGACCGTGCCGGGGGTCGCGCCCGCGTTGAGCGAGGCGAAGCCGTCGCGCCGCAGGAAGGCGACGCCGGTTGCGGCGTTGCCGTAAAGGCCCGAATGCATGGAGCTTTTGATATTGAGCTTCGGGTCGCCCATCTTGAGTGACTCGTCGCCGGCGAAGCCGATGTAGTAGAACCAGAGCTTGTCGCCGCGCACCACGCAGATGTTCCCGAGCGACTGCACGTAGCCGCGGTCCCACACGGCGCGCTGCTCCGAGTTGATCGCCATGGTGCGGTCGGGGCGGTGCCAGTGGAAGCCGTCGCGGCTGTAGGCGAACGTGAGCCCCGTGTTTTTGGGGAGCCCTTTGGCGGCGTTGATGTCGTTCGGCGGGCCGTGAAGGATCTCGAAGAAGCCGAGCATGAGGCTTTCGTAGGCCACGGCGTCGAGGTTGTAGAGCTGGGGCGTGTCGCCGATGCGAGGGTCGGGCAGGTCGAGGCTGTCCGCGCGCGCCCACGGCAGCGGCTCGTCGGGCAGCCACTGCATGCCCTGCAGGAAATCCTCGTGCTCCCAGTAGGCGCGGGAGCGCCCGCCGGGGCTCCCCCAGCGCAGGCTGTAGACCCAGACGTTGCGGAAGGGGTTGTAGAACATCGTGCTGCGGTCGCCGGTGGTGCCGCACTCGACGGGCGCGCCCCAGTCGATGCCGTCCTCGGAGACGAAGGCGCGGGCGCGGTCACGCGCGCCGCCGCCGCGCAGGAAGATCTTGTAGGCCTGCTTCGGGTCGGTCGCGCGGTAGTCGCGCACCACGGTCCAGGAGTCGGGCTTGACCGTGTCGGGCAGGATCTGGTTCGTGCCGGGTTTCAGCGGCAGGTTCGGCCGCTCCCAGGCCAGCCCGTCGCGGCTGGTGGCGTAGGCGATGGTCGAGACCCAGCCGGCCTCATACCAGAACTCGAAGAGGCGCTTCGCGGGGTTCCACCAGAGCCCGCCGCTCTTGGGTCCGGCCACGGAGAGTCCGTTGATGCCGCTGTGCTCGATCGCCGTCTCCGGCTTGAGGACCGGGTTCTGCTCGTACTTGGTCGGATGGTGGTACTCGCGCGTCAGGTCGGTCCGCTCGATCAGGAAGTCGTCGACAAAGAGCTGGCGCCCGAGGTTGATCGGGATCAGCTTGGGCGGGTGGTCCAGGTAGGGGACCGCCGGGGGCGCGTTGGTGCTCCAGTCGATGCGCGGGGGCCATTCGCGGGGTAGCCGGATGCCGTTGTAGAGCAGCTCGCCGCTCTTGGGCGGCCGCTCGAGCGTGAAGCCCGCGATCACGGACCAGACCGGCGGCTGGAAAGCTTCGCCGGCCTTGACGGTTTTGCTGAACACGCCGACGACATCCGCGGGGTTCTCGCCGAAGAGCTGGAAAGGCTCGATCGCGGAGAGGCGGGCGAAGCCGAGCTTTTCCAGCGCGGCCGTGCGGTTCACCTTGGGGTTCACGGGGGCCAGGGCATAGAGCTCGCCCGGCTCCAGGCATTCGTAGGTGTTGGCGGCCTTGATCGAGAGCTCGTAGTAGAAACAGCCGTCGAGGAGGCCGGGGAATTTCTCGAGCGCTTTGAAGCCGCGGTCGGAAAAGAGGAACATCGACTTCTTGAGCGTGCCGTCGCTGGAGAACATGCAGACGCGCGCGGACTCCGCGCCGGGAACGCGGATCTTGGCGCCCGTGCGCGCGGCGGCGGGAAAGGCGGAGAGGAGGGCTGAGCCCAGGATGACGGAGTTGAGCAGGGTGCTTCTATACGGGGTACGCTTGAAATGCATGGTGATCCTGACCTGAAGCAAGCGGCCCGTCTCAGGGAACTGTCGTGTCTGACGGCTCTACCCTTGTACCGGAACCGATTACCTGTATACCGGTTTTTATCAAATGGAGGTCAAGGGCGTCAAGCGGGAAAAGGGGAAAGGCGGGACGTATCGCTGGCGGCGGTTTCGGCGAAACCGGTGTCGCTCCCCCCTGCCGACCCGCGCCGGTGCGTGTCTCGGACGGACGGCTATTCGGAAAGGGTCGAAGCGGGAAGCCAGCCGCGGCGGCCGGAGGCGTCGACGCGCACCCAGGCCCCGGCGCTCTCGAGCGGGATGACGGCGCTGCCGGGGTTGAGAGAGAAGAGCGCGGCGGCGGCATGCGAGGGGGCGAAGAGCACCTCGGTGTGGCGGGTGAGCGTGCGCGTCGCGGCGGCGGTTTTGCCGCTGAGCGCGTAGCCGGTGCCGATGCCGGCGGCCAGCAGCGCGGCGCCGATCAGGAAAGCGGACCGCCTGTGGCGTCCGTAGAGCAGGAAGAAGACGAAGAAGGCGGCCAGCGCGCCGCCGCATCCGAGCAGCAGCGGAACGGCCTGGCGCAGCGTCAGGCTCATGCGTTCGAGGGTGACGGTCTGCGGCAGCGCTGCGGCCGCGGCGGGTGTGGCGGTGTCGATCACGCGCACGTCGTCGGTTTTGGGTGCGGCGGACAAGGAGGTGAAGGTCAGGCGGAACGGGCCGGCGACGCTTTCTTCGTAACGTTCCGTGGCGGGGTTGAAGAAGCAGAAGCGCGTCGCGGCGATCTCGGTGGCGTTGGTGGCGGTCGGGATGAACACCTGTTCGGTCTGGATGCGGAGCGGCTCGCGCAGGCGTTCCTTGGCCGGGTAGGTTTTGAAGAGCGGCGAGGGCGGTGGCGCCGGCATGGCGGCGTCGTTCAGCCACCCCTGTCCGGCCAGCTCGAGGCTCAGGGTGATGATGTCGCCGGGTTGCACGCTGGTCTGCGAGAGGCCTCCGCGCAGGCGGAAAGCGCCGATCGCGCCGCTGAACTGCGCGGGCCGTCCCGCTTCCGGCAGAGGCAGCACGCGGAGCGTAAAGGGGTCGAGTTTGAGCTGTTTCTGAAACGACTGGACGTGCGAGAAGAAGCCGGCGGACCTGTGCTCGGAGAGCATGCAGAGCAGCGCGGGCTCAAAGGTTTGGTTGATCGGCTGGTGGCATCGCGCGGCGGCCGTATAGTGCAGAACGTTGATCGCCTGCGCATCGCGCATGATCCGGTTCTGGGAGACGGTTTCGAGTTGGCCCACGGTCAGCAGCGCGGGATTGTTCGGGATGCCGCTGATCTGCATGTCGCCCACTTCGTTGCCGAAGGTGACTTCGAGTTCGAAGTGGATCTCGAACGCCTGGTTCACATAGATCTTGGCGGGGACGGTGTAGAGGCGGCCGGAGTAGATCTCGCCCGCGCGCGCGGCGAGGGAGATGAGGAAGAAGGCTAAACAGAGGACTGCGGACAGAGGACGGAGGCCGGCGGCCTGAGGCCGGGGGCCGGCCGTCTGCCCTCTCTCCGCTGCCTTCGGTCTTCTGTCTTCCGTCTTCTGTCTTCCGACTCTCATGGCGCGTCCTCCGTTTCGGACGGGGTGGAGGAGATGAAGACGCGGGAGCCCCACGTGGCGGTGTCGTGACGCTCGTGCGCAAGGGTCATGAGCGTGGAGGCGGCGAAGACCAGCGCGAAGAGTCCGCCGGTGAGCATGCAGGTCTCCGAGAGGCTCCGCAGGAAGGCGTGCCCCTGGCGGCGCTTGAGCAGGAGGCGGAAGAGCACGCCGAGCCAGAACAGGTTCCAGCCGCCGAGGGCGCTGAGGGCGCGCATCGGGCAGGGGAACGCGTAGTGCCAGAAGAAGGCGATGCGCGCCCAGGGCAGATCGGCGTGTGATCGCCCGGAGCGGAGGGCGAGCGCGGCGGCGAGCCCTTGGCGCGTTTCCGGCGTCGCGCCCAGATGGCGTTCGGCGCGCGCGAAGGCGGCGGCCGCGTTGGCGCCGTCACCCGCCATGACCAGCGTGCTGCCGAGATTGAGGAAGAGCGGCCCGTTGCGCACGCCGTCGGCCACGAGGCGGTTGTAGGTGTTGGCGGCTTTGAGATACTCCTCGGGCTTGGCGGCGGAGGCGGCCTGGGCGTTGGCCTGTTCCCAAAGGAAGGCGCGGGCGGCGTCGTCGGCGAAGAGCGGGGCGGAGAGGAAGAAGACGGCGAGCAGGACGGATTGGACAGATCCGACGGAGCCGGCGGATCTGTCTGATTTGTCGAGCGCGGCGTCGATGCGGGGGAGGAGCTCATTGAGGGGCCGGAGGATTTCGGCGAGGGGGGCTGAGGCGTCGGGCCGGTACATGGCCTCGTCGAGCCGGGCGAGCACGTCGCGGCCGGCGGCGGCCGCTTCGGCGGGGACGTTCCGCTGGCGCAGCAGCGCGTCGGTTTCGGCGGGGGTCAGGGCGTTGCCGGCGACGTCGAGCCGGTCGGCCAGATAGGCGCGGACGGCGCGGGCGGCAAGTTCCGGCGTGGGGGCGTGGCGCAACGCGACACGCGCGCGGTGCAGGGCGCCTGAACGGCGACGGCGCGTGCGCAGGGCCCGCATGAAGGCGGCGAGCGGCGTGGCCAGGGCCGCCAGCAGGCAGAGCGCCGGCCCCGCCAGCAGCAAAAGGCGCGTGAGGCGGTGCGGCGGCAGGAGCGAGTCGGGGCGCGCGCCTTGAACGGTGAGCGTGAGGCCGGCCGGGACCGGCCGCGTCCGGGTATCGATGGCGGCCGTTTCAAGGTCTTTCCCGTTTCCGGCCGAGGTCGCGATCTGCGTGGTGGCCCGCGCCTGAATGGGCACCGGCGCGGTGGTCACGGTGGTGTAGGCGCGGGCCACGGTGTCGTAATAGGCCAGTTTGACCGGCGGAAACTCCAAGGTGCCCTCGCGCGTGGGGCGCACGTGGTATTTAAAGCGCTTGCCGTCCGGGAGCGTTTCGGCGGAGACGTTGTCGTCGTAGATGCGGAAATCCTTGGCGAGCTCGGGCTGGAGATTGAGGATCGGCGTGCGCAGGTTCGAGATGCTGATCGGACCGGTCAGCTCGAGGGTGAGCGTGAGCGGGTCGCCGACTTTGCAGACTGTGGCGTCGAAGGCGGCGGTGGCCCTCAGGGACTTGCCGACCGAGCCGGTGAACCACTCGGGGCGGCCCTCGTCCGGCGGCGGCACCACGCGCACCGTGACCGCCGGGCCGATGGTGTACACGTCTTTGGTCACGGGCTGGCGGTCGGCGCTGACGCCGGCGATGATGGTGCCCTTGAAGGAGAGGGGGCCGAACGTGAACTCGCCCTCCTTCGTCGGCGTGTAGTCGAGCGAGAGGGTGTATTCGCGGTACTTCCGGTTGTTGAGCGTGATCTTCTTGGGCGGGAGCCGGAAGCGGATCGGGCGCGGCTTGAAGGGGTCGGCATCGCCGAAAAGGCCGCTGAAGCCGCCCAGGTCGCGCGTCTGATAGTTGTTGATCGCGAAGCCGGGCTGACGCCCGCTCTGGTCGATCAGGCCGTTGAGGGTCTGGTTCAGGTCGGGGCCCTTGAGGCCGGGCGTGGCCTGCTGGAGCTCGAGGAAGTCGGCGGAGAGCTGCGGCAGAAAGTTGGGGTGGAGCGGCTCGTTGCTCTCGGCGTAGGGGTCCGGCAGTTCGGCGACGGCGACCGAGAGGGTGACGGTGAACGGCTCCTCGACCAGCACGGAGGTGGACGAGGCGGTCACCCGGGCGACGACGGTGTCCTGCTTTTCGATGCCGGCCACCTGCACGGTGACGCCGGGGTGGGTATAGGTTTTCCCGGCGGCGGTGACGCGGACCGGACCGGCCTTGAAGGCGCCTTCTTTCGCGGGTTTGATCTGAAAGGCGAAGACGCGGCCTTCGAAGGACTCGCGCGTCATGCGGCCGTTGATGATGGATATGGAGGACCGGCTGTTGCTGTTTTGCCCGAGGAACTGGATCTCGGAAGTCGGCAGCGCGGAAAGGTCGGGCGCTTCGATGCCGCGGTCGGCGCCGCTGACCTCGATGGTGAGGTTGAAGCTCTCGCCGAGGTAGATGTTCGGGCGGGAGGAGGTGACGTTCAGGCCGACATCGGCGAGCGCGGCGGAAGGCAACCACCAAGACGCCAAGATCACCAAGGAGCACCAAGCGTACAGGCGAGGTTTAACACGAAGACACGAAGACACAGAGGAGAAAGGAAGAGGGTCGTGAATACGACGAAACAGGGAAAACCGCTGGGGATGCCCAGCGGTTTTGAAAGAGTGACGGATGTTTTCGAGGGCTTTTCGCATGCGATCTGCCTAACAGTCTAATAACCTTCAGCCTAAAAGCCTTCTCCTACCAGTCGCGTTCAGAGGGAGACATCGGGATCTTGCGCATTTTCTCTTTCTTGTCGTTCTCGTGTTCCTTCTCGCGGTCCAGCGCGCGGCGCAACATTTCCTGCACGTCCTGCGGGGTGTCGGGCTTCTTCTGCTCCTCCGGCTTTTTCTGCTCTTCCGGCTTCTGCTCCTCCGGCTTCTGCTCTTTCGGCTGTTCCTGCGGCTGCTGCTGTTGGTTTTGTTGTTGCTGCTGCTGGCCCTTGCCCTTTTGCTTCGGCAGCAGGTCGCGGATCGCGTTCAGGTTTTGGAGCGCCTGCTGCTGCAGGGCGCGGCGGTCTGTTTCCTGAGGCTTCTTCCCGATGGCCTCGCTCTGGAGTTTCTCCGTGTGGGCGGCGAGCTCCTCGACCTTGGTCTGGTCTTCCGCGGTGAAGGGCGGCAGGTTGGTGTCGGACTGCGCCTGCTGCCGGTATTGCTTCGCCCATTCGGGAAAGCGTTCGCGGAAGAGGCGGGTGAGCTCGAGCGCCTCGGCCTGGGTGTCCCGGTTCTCCAGATAGCGGGCGGTGAGTTTCTGGATGGCGTTGCTCTGGCAGAGGATGTCCTCGTCGATGGCGGCGGGCGGCAGGACGACCGCTTTCCAGAAGGCGTAGACCAGCGGTTCGGCCTGGGCGGTGTCGGCGGCGGCCTCGGGCAGGAGGTCCTGCAGGGCGGCGGTCGCGCCTTTCATGCTGTCGCGGGCGAGCTCGACCTGTTGGGCGAACTGCGCCTGCTGCTGCTGGTTGGTGACGGCCTGCAGCATCTGCTGCTTGAGGGGAATCCAGAGGTCGGCCTGTTTCTCCTGGCGTTTGGCGAGCGCCTCGGCTTGGCTGATGAGCGTGGGCGCATCATTCGTGAAAACGGTGTAGGACGCCTCCAGAATCGCGCGCTGCTCGGACAGCATCGTGCCCATGAGCTGGTCCGGCGGGGTCTGGCCGTGCTCCTTCATCACCTTGGCGATGTGGGCGGTTTCGCGGGCCTCGGCGAGCGGCGAGACGGAGCGCGTGAGGTTGCGGTTGCGGCGCTCGTCCTTCGGCGTGTCGCGCAGGGCGCGCTGGAAGCCGCAGGCCGCCTCTTCGAGCGCTTCGGCTTTGGCGGCGGGCTCCTCCGCGCCCTTGTCCCTGGCCCTCTCCATCAGCAGCTTGCCCAGCAGTTCGCCGGCGCGGGCGCCGTTCTTCTTCGAGGTCAGCAGCGGCCGCAGGGCCTGCGCGGCCTGGTCGAGATCTTTGGCCAGATAGTAGGCGTAGGCCGCGTTGTAGCGGTAGGTCTCGGACTCTTCCATGTCCGCGCCGCGGGCGGCTGAGAGGAAGCCCTCTGCGGCGTTGGTGTAGGAGCCTTGGCGCAGCCAGGCTTGGGCGGTGCGGGCTCCCGCGCGGCCGGGCTCGACCACGACCGCGACGCGGTTCGTGGAGGTCGCGACGGCGACCTGATTGGACGGATCGGCCCGAGCGGACGGATCCGTCGGATCCGGGGTAGCCCACACGGACAGAACGGACAGAACGGACAGAGCGGACAGAGCGGCGGCAAGGGGCGCGGGAGTTGTGCGCGTGCGGTTGCCGCAGAGGCGCCCGCGGCTGAACCCGGCGGCCGCGAGCAGGCAGAGCGCGGCCGGGAAGAGGAAGAGCTGGTACCGCTCCTGATAGCGGTTCTCGATCTGCTCCTGCTGTTCCTTGGCCGCGATCTGGCGCAGGTGGCGGCGGTAGATCGCCCCGAGTGTGGTATGCGCGGTGCCGGCGGTGCCGAGGGGGATGTAGCGGCCGTTGGAGGCCTGGGCGATGGCGGAGAGCGTCGCGTCCGTGAGCCGGGTTTGTACCGCGGCGCCTTTGTATTGCTGGGTGCCTTTGCCGTCCTCCCCCGGAATGGTGGCTCCCGCCGGGTCGCCGATGCCGACGGTGAAGATCGGGATGTTGCGGGTGGCGGCCTCGCGCGCGGCTTCGAGGGCTCCGCCCTTGAGGTCCTCGCCGTCGGAGATGAGCAGGACCGCATTGTACTCGTCGAGCGCGGGGTCGAGCGCCTCCAGCGATTTGCGGATGGCGTCGCCGAGGTCGGTCTCGCCGCGCGGCGCGGATTCGGGGCTCACGCCGTCGAGGGCCTGGCGCAGGAAGGTGTAGTCGGTGGTGAGGGGGCAGAGCAGGCTGCCTTTGCTGCGGAACGCGAGCAGGGCGGCGCGGTCGCCCTTGAGGTCCTCGATCAGGTCCATGATGTCGGTCTTGGCGCGCTCGAGGCGGTTGGGGTGGACGTCGGTGGCAAGCATGGAGCGCGAGACGTCGAGCGCGATGATGAGGTTGCGGCCGCGCGTGACGACCCTCTCGTCCTTGCGGCCCCACTGCGGACGCGCGGCGGCGAAGGCGAGGAGCGTGAGCCCCGCGAGCACCAGCACGAACTGGATGTAGAAGGTGGCTTTCGGACGCGCCGGCATCAGCTTGCCCTGCAGCGCGGGGGCGACGAGCAGCGACAGGCGGCCCTGCGCCCGGCGATAAAGCCAGAGCCAGATCACGCCGACCACCGGAATGACCGAGAGCAACAAAAGGAGCCATGGATAGACAAAGCGCATAGGGAAGAAAGGAGGATTTAGGAGTTAGGATTTAGGAGTTGAATACAGAGTATCGGGGTCAAAGTCGGGGGACTCCTGAACGGAAGAGGTTTTCTCGCGAAGGGTTTTCGTGGTGGCCGAGAGGATACGGACTAGTTCGTCGCAATCGGCATACATGGAATCGAACGCGGGGGTTTCGATGTAATCGGTATCGTGCAACAAACGCAGCCAGTAGCGGGTCTCAAGTGCTTCTTTGAAGGCGATCTGAATCTTCGAGGAGAAGTCCTTCTCCGAATACGCGCCGCCGGCCTCTTCAACATTAGCGCCTACCGACGTGCCACACCGCAAGATCTGCTTCGAAAGAACGAACTCGTTCTTCTCTTTGCTGAGCCATTGGAAAAGCTTAACGATGCGAACCGCAAACGCATAGCTCTTCGTCTTTATCGGTGTTTCTCGCATTTCAAATCCTAACTCCTAAATCCTAAATTCTCCCTACAGGAGCCTCCGCGTGAGGTTCATGTTGAGGGTGATCGCGAGGGCGGCGAGGGCCGCGCCCCAGAGGAGGAACCGGATAAAGTGCTCGTCGTAGCGCTGATAAACCTGGCGGTCGATCTTGGTGGTCTCAAGGGCGTTGATTTCCTCGAGCGCGGTCTTCAGGCCTTCGTTGTCGCGCACGCTGAAGTAGCGCCCGCTGGTTTTCGAGGCGATGCTTTTGAGTTGGGTCTCGTCGAACGTGGCGTTGCCGTAAGCGATGACCTCGCGGCCGAACATGTCCCGCGTTTTGAAGGGGGCGCGGCTGTTGGAGCCCACGCCGATGGTGTAGACGCGCACGCCGGTTTTGGCGGCGGCTTCGGCGGCCTGGTCGGGCGTGATGATGCCGGTGTTGGACTCGCCGTCGGAGAGCAGGATGATGATGCGCGTTTTGGGTTCGGCGTCCGTGATGCGGGCGACCCCGGTGGCGAGGCCGTCGCCGATGGCGGTGAGGGTTTCCTCCTGATCGACGGGGCGGCCTTGGGCGTCGGTCTGGGCGCGAGGAATCTCGACGCCCTTGAGCACATGGACGAGCGCACGGTGGTCGGCGGTGAGCGGTGCGCGGGTGGAGGCGTAGCCGCCGAAGGTGACGAGACCGATCAGATCGTCGGGCCGTGCCGCGACGAACTGCGCGAACATCTCTTTTACCACGTCGAGGCGCGTCTTGTAATCTTGGCCGGCCGGAGTGAGGTCGAGCGCCTCCATGGAGCCCGAGACGTCGACCACCATCTCGATGGCGATGGCGTTGACGGAGCGCCGTTCGCGGGCGAGGTTGGTGCGCGGGCGCGCGGCGGCGACGATGAGCAGCAAGGAGCCGGCCAGGAAAAGCAGCGGCACCGCGCGGGCGAGGGTCACGCGCCAGCCCGCGGTCTTGACGGGGAGGCGGTGCGTCGGCGCGAAGAGCACGCCCGCGCGCTGGCCGGTGCGGTACAGGCGCCAGGCTGCCGCGGCCCAGGGCAGCAGCAGGAGAAAGGCGAGGGGTGTGGCGAATGAGACCATGGGTAGGGAGGAGTTAGGAGTTAGGAGTTAGGAGTTGAGAGACGTCTGAAGAGACAACCTTTTTCCGCTTTTCGCGCTGAACACGGGGCAACGGGATAGTTGAGAAGCACAGAAGTTGAAGGGAAGGAACAGTAGTTGATTGCATGGTATTTAAAACTCCTAACTCCTAACTCCTAACTCCTCCTTTCCTACATGCTGCGCGTCAGCGCAGATGTAGGAACGGGCTTTGGTGGTCGCGTCGTCGGTCATGGCGGTGGAGGCTTCCTGACCAGCGAACTTCACCAGGTCGGCGGACTCGAGGAAGGTGCGGAGCTGGGCGAGCACCTCGGGCGTGAAGCTCGCCTGGCTGGCGGCCGCCGCGAGAAACTCCTGCGTGGTCTGTTCGGGGGCGCGGATGCCGTGGGAACGTTCGATGTAGCGCCGCACGACCAAGGTGAGCTCGATGTAGAAATCCTTGAAGAGACCGCGTCCCGGCAGGTTGCGGCCCAGCAGGCGCTGGAGCTCGGCGATGGCGCGCTCCACGGGCGACAGGCGGTATTCGCGGACGCGGCGCGAGAGCTTGGTGAGGCCGTAGAGCAGCGCGGCGAGGGCCGCCGCGCCGGCGAGGCAGGCGAAGACCCAGAGCGTGACGGTCTTGGCCGTGGGCGGGATCCACTCCGGCTCGGGCGTGACTTCGGGGTCGCCCGTCACGACCGGGCGCGCGCCCTCGTTCGGGAAGAGCACAGGCTTGGTGGCGAAGTAGGTGCGCTGCGGGGGCGTCGTGCGCTTGTCTTGGGTAAAGACGGCGAAGGGCGCGAGGCGGTAGCGTTTCGCGGCGGGCTCGGGGGTGAGCCGCCAGCGATAGGTCTGGCGCGTGCGGCCGTTGGCCTCGACGGGATCGGTGGCGAAGTCCTCGGCGGTGGCGAAGCCAGAGAAGCGGTCGCGCAGGTCGGGCAGCGTGACCGCGAGGTTCGCGGGGGCCTCGACCGTGAGGGTGAGCATCAGGTCTTCGGCCGGGGAGACCTTGTCGGGCGTGGCCTCGAGTTTGAGCGAGACCTCGCCGCCCGAGAGGTCGGCCGTGAACGCGGCGCGGGCGGGTAGCGCGAGGCACCACCAAGACGCCAAGAACACCAAGGACCACCAAGAATTGGTGGAGGCAAACATGTAACCTTTAACCTGTGACTCGTAACTCATGTGTCTTCAGTGCTTGCGGGCGCGGCGGCGGAAGAGCGCGCGCACGTCGTCGATGTAAGGGGTGGCGGTGGAGAGGCGGATGAAGTCGATGCCTGTCCGTTTGAGGAAGCGCAAGAGCTGCTCGTCGGCGAGGGCGGCCTGGGAGCGGAAGGCGTCGCGCACGGCGGACGAGGAGGTGTCCACCAGCAGCAGCTCGCCGGACTCGGGATCCTGCAGCTCGATCAGTCCCACGTCGGGCAGGGCGGACTCGCAGGGGTCGGAGATGGGGCAGGCGATGACGTCGTGGTGGCGGGCGGTGACGCGCAGCTCTTTCTCGTAACGGGCATCCTGAAAGTCCGAGACCAGGAAGACGACCGCCTTGCGTTTCTGCACGTTGTTGAGGAAGCGCAGCGCGGCGGTGATGTCGGTGCCCTCGCGCGTCTCGTCCGCGGCGAGCACCTCGCGCACGAGGCGCATGACCGCCGTGCGGCCTTTGCGCGGCGGGATCGACTTGAGGATGCGGTCGCTGAAGAGGATGAGTCCGATCTTGTCCTGGTTGCGGATGGCGGTCATGGCCAGCAGGCAGGTGATCTCGGCGGCGAGCTCCGATTTCGAGCGCGCGCCGGAGCCGAAGATCTGCGAGCCGGAGACGTCGACCAGAAACATGACCGTGAGCTCGCGCTCCTCAGAGAAGCGCTTCACGTGCGGCGCGCCGGTGCGGGCCGTGACGTTCCAGTCGATGGAGCGCACGTCGTCGCCGGGCACGTAGGGGCGCACCTCGTCGAACTCGACGCCCTGGCCCTTGAAGACCGAGTGGTAGTCGCCCGAGAGGCGGTCGTCGATGAGGTGGGCGGTGAGGATCTTGATCTTCCCCACCTGCTTCATCAGTTCTGTCGTATCAATTGCCATTCGAAGAAAGAGCGTCCGGAGTTCAGATTTAGGAGTTGGAATTTAGGATTTAGGAGTTGGGGGGAAGAGGAGTAAAACGATGAGAAATCCTCACTCCTAAATCCTCAATCCTAAATTAGCCGTGAGCGTGCTCACGGCACGGGGATCTCGCTGAGGATCTTGGTGATGACGGTATCGGTGGTGACCTCTTCCGCCTCGGCCTCGTAGGTGAGCATGATGCGGTGGCGCAGCACGTCGTGGGCGATCTCCTTGACGTCCTGCGGCGTGGCGTAGGCGCGGCCGTGGAGCATGGCGTTGGCGCGCGCGGCGAGGTTGAGGCAGAGCGTGGCGCGCGGCGAGCCGCCCATCTGGATCTGGCCGGCGAGGGCGTCGAGCTTGAAGGACTTGGGGTCGCGCGTGGCGAAGACGATGTCGAGGATGTAGTCGCCGACCTTCTCGTCGCAGTAGACCTGCTCCAGCGTGTCGCGCAGCGTCTGCACGTCCTGCGCGGAGATGACGGCCTGCACCGTGGCGGTCTGCTTGTGGGTGAAGCGGTTCATGATGCGGCGCTCGTCGTCGCGCGAGGGGTGGGTGATGATGCACTTGAGCATGAAGCGGTCGACCTGCGCCTCGGGTAGCGGGTAGGTGCCCTCCTGCTCGATGGGGTTCTGCGTGGCCATCACGAGGAACGGCGCGGGCAGCTTGTAGGTGTGCTCGCCGATGGTGACCTGGTGCTCCTGCATGGCCTCGAGCAGGGCGCTCTGCACCTTGGCAGGGGCGCGGTTGATCTCGTCCGCGAGCAGCAGGTTGGTGAAGACCGGGCCCTTCTTGGGCGTGAAGGTGGCGTCCTTGGGGTTGTAGATCATGGTGCCGATGACAT
Organism: Verrucomicrobiota bacterium; assembly: GCA_023269675.1. GTDB lineage: Bacteria > Verrucomicrobiota > Kiritimatiellia > RFP12 > UBA1067 > JAHFSX01. The sequence continues at coordinate 68,125 of JAHFSX010000025.1, read as the reverse complement.
CGGCGGGGAGCAGGTCCGGCGTGAAGGAGATGCGCTGGAACTGCAGGCCCAGCGCGTCGGCCAGCGTGCGGACCGCCAAGGTCTTGGCCAGTCCGGGCACGCCTTCGATCAGGAGGTGGCCGCCGGTGATGAGCGCGATGATGAGGCGGTCGATCAGCTTTTCCTGGCCGACGATCACCTTGTTCACTTCCTGGCGGATCTTGGCCAGGGTTTCCGCCTGTGCGGCGACGAGGTTGGTGGTGTTTTGAAGGTCCATAATTAACTCTCGAGTTCGTTGGTTCATTAGTTCGTTAGTGCATTAGTTCAATCAGGGGAGCGGCTTCAGGCTCATGCACTAATGAACTAACGCACTAATGAGCTATTTGGCTTCTTCTTTCTTGGGCTCTTCTTTGGGCTTCACGAGGTCGGCGCGGGACTTGGTCATGTTCTCCGCGTTATAGGAGGGAATGACGTAGGTCCACTTGCCGGCCTTGGCGTTGAAGGTCTCGATCTTCTTGGCGAGGGCGGCGTTCTCGGTCGCGTTGGTGCCGGCGGGCGTGAAGCTGCCGCTGATTTTGAAGGTGCGGTCCGGGCCGGCGTCCAGGGCGTTGCCGATCTTGGCGGTGTAGGCCTCGCCGTTTTTGAGGGTGACCGTATAAACCGCGCCCGTGGTCATGCCGAGCTGGCCGTCAGTCAGCGCGGGATCGACGACGGTGGTGAAGGCGAGCGAGCTCAGCGCGGACTCGACGCCGTAGCTCTTGGAGGTGTCGAACTCCTCTTTCTCGGCCAGGCCTTCGAGTGTCCAGGCTCCGTCCCTCTTGGTCAGCTTGCAGGTCTGGCCTTTGCCGGAGAGCTCGATGGCGGTGATGTCGGCGGCCGGCAGCGAGACGATCTGGGTGTCGGCCCAGCTCTTCGGGTCGCCGTCGAAGGCCTCGAGCGTCTCCTTCACCAGGAAGACGGTGTCGGCGCCTGCGGCGGAGACGTAGCGGCCGTCCGCGAAGCCCCCGCCGCCGAACTGCTCCATTTCGCCGGTGGCCGGCCGCATGTGTTTTTCGCCGAGGCGCAGGGTCGCCAGCGACTTGCCGGCGGCGTTCTGGAGGTCGACGAGGGCGGCGCTGCCCAGCTTCTTGCCGGTGGCCACGTGGCCGATCTTGAGGTCCTTGAGCGCGAGCAGGTGCTCGCGGATCTTGGTGATGTCGGCCGGGTAGCCGAAGAGGGACTTGATGGTCCAGCCGGTGTCGGAACCCTCAAGCACGAGCTTCTTGCCGGCAGCGGAACCGGCTTCGACCCTGGAGACGTCGCTGAGGTCGAAGCCGGCGAGCACGGGCTTGCCGGAAAGCGCCGGCGTTTTCATCTTCCGGCTGGTGTTGCTGTAATAGGCGAGGCCGGCCAGCGCGGCCGCGACCACGGTGAGCGAGACGAGTTTTTGGGTAGTCATGTCCAGTTGCTCCTGAATGGGGAAGTGGGAGGGAGGGGGGCCTGCACAGGGGCCGGCCCGTGCGTTCAGCGTTTTTTGCGCTGGATGCCGCGATAGAGGCCGAAGGCGATCACGAGCAGCGGCACCAGCGCGATGTTGACGACTTTGAGGGTGAGGCCCAGATGCTCGATCTCGCGGTTGAGGCTCTTGCGGACCTCCTTGAGCTGCTTGCGGGTCTCGGCCTGGGTCTTGCGGAACTGCTCCAGCTCGGACTGCTGCTCCTTGGAGAGGATCAGGCGCTCGTTGCCGCTCTTCTGCTTCTGGAGATCGGCGAGGCGCTGCTGGGTCTCCTGCAGGGCGGCCTCGAGGCGTTCCTCTTCGGTCTGCCACTGTTTCATGGCTTTGACTTCCAGTTGGTCCACCTTGGCGAAGGGGCGGTTGAACTGGCCGCGCGAACGCACCCCGATGAGCTCCTCGCGTCCGGCGAACTGCTCGACCGTGTTGGCGAAGAGGGTGAGGTTGTCGTTGATCGGCTGCGCGACCGAGCCGAAGGGCGAGTTCATGACCTGCACGCAGAAGCGGTCGTTGATGAAGTCGGTGTCGGCAAAGATCATCACCGTGCTGGTGCCGGAGGTGAGGTGGTTCGCGGCGCTGTTGGTGGCGCCGCCTTCGACGCCGTTCGGGAAGGCGGTTTTGAACGCCCCCTGCAGCCGCGCCGCGAGCACGCGCTTCACGCCGTCGGGCTTGAGCTGCGCCCGCATGGCGCTCATGCCGAACTGCGCGTTCATCTGGTCCACGAGGCAGGCGTTGTCGGCGGACGAGGTGATGAGCGGCGTGAACTCGATCTCCTTGCTGCCTTTGTCGGTGAGGGCGCCCGCGAAGGGCATCATCACCTGCGAGAGCTGGGCGGTGAGCAGGTCGCCCTTGACCATGTTGGGGGCGGCGAGCGAAAGGAAGGCGGGGTTGTCCTCGACCTGCCCGTTGCCGGCGTTGAGCTTGGTGGCGCAGCTCAGGTCCGCGACGATCTTGGCGGTGTCGAAGCCCACGCCCCAGGCGTCGAAGAGCTTGCCGAGCGTGGAGGGGCCCGCGGCGCCGCCGCCCATCTGCATCATCATCGGGTTCTGCTGCTGCTGGTTGGCCTCGAAGTCCGCCACGCTGAAGGGGTCGACGCAGACGATCAGGCGGCCGCCGCGCAGCACGAACTGGTCGATCGCGAAGAGCGTCTTGTCCGCGAGGTCTTTCGGGTGGATGACGACCAGGGCCTTGACGTCGCTCTCGATCTCCTCGGCGTCGGGCTTGATCTCGCGCACGGTGTAGTCCTTGCGCAGGTCTTTGAAGGCGGCCCAGCCCTCGTCGCGCGGCTGGCGGCGCTGCTGCATCATCATCATGGGGTTCTGCGGGGCGCCCAGCACGCTGAGGCTGCTCAGCACGCCGATGACCGGCTTCTCGGGCCACGCCACGCGCGTGACGAGGCGGGTGATGTCGTATTCCAGCGTCGCTTCGGTGCGCGGGTTGAAGCCCGGCAGGACCTGCTGGGTGTCGCCGCTGACGGCGACGAGGCCGAAGTAGACGGGCTGGCCGAACATCGAGGTTTGCTGCGGCTCCAGGCCGTAACGCTGCGCCCACTCCTCGGAGTCCGAGTCGGGCCTGGGGTCGAAGGCCTCGAGCGTCACATGGCCTTTGCCCGCGATCTCGTACTCCTTGAGCAGGTCCTGCACCTGGGCGGCGTAGGTTTTGAGCCCCATCGGCATTTCGGCCGAGCTGGAGCTGAAGTAGAACTTGAGCACCACGTCGTTCTCCAGCTGGCCGAGCACTTTCTTCGAGCCGGCGGAGAGCGTGTAGAGCTTCTCGCCGGTCAGGTCCACGCGCAGGCGCAGGTTGGCGATGATGAGGTTGATGGCGCCGATGATCACCAGCAGGACCGCGAGGCCCGCGGCGCCGGTGCCGATGTGCGAGAAGGCTTTGGTTTTTTTGTCAGACATAACGGGATTCCTTGAGAGTAACTGGAAAATCGCAACTGGAAACAGGGGTACGCTTGCAGTTGATTTCCGGCCCCATATTTTGATGAATTACGAGGCTTTGCGGTTGTCGGTGACCACATGCGCGGCGGACAGCATGAAGACCATCACGCCGATGTAGTAGCCGATGTCGTAGAAGTCGATCACGCCGCGGCGCATGGCGTCGAAGTGCTGCATCAGGCTGCACGAGGCGACGGCGTTGACGATGTTGGCGGGAACGCCCCAGCCGGCCACGGCGTTGATCACGGGGTCGAACCCGATGATCAGCATGAAGAGGCAGATCGCCAGCGCGATCACGAAGCCGATGACCTGGCTGCGCGAGATCGCCGAGGCGAAGACGCCCACGGCCACGCAGGCGCCGGAGAGCAGCAGCGAGCCGAGGTAGCCGCACAGGATGGCGCCGAAGTCGGGGTCGCCCAGCCACGCGGTGGTCAGCACCACCGGGAAGGTGAGCGCCAGCGCGATGCCGATGAAGGCCCAGGCCGCCAGGAACTTGCCGACCAGCGTCTCGACCAGCGTGACCGGCAGGGTCAGCAGCAGCTCGATCGTGCCGGTGCGGCGCTCTTCGGCCCACAGCCCCATCGTGGCGGCCGGCACCAGCAGCAGGTAGACCCAGGGGTGCCAGAAGAAGAACGGCGTCAGGTTGGCCTGGCGGCGCTCGTAATACATGGTGACGCCGAAGGTGAGGAACCCGACCAGCACGAGGAAGGCGACGAGGAAGACGTACGCCACGGGCGAGTCGAAGTAGGCCTTGAATTCGCGCTGGAAAATGGTTTTGATCTGTTTCACGTTAGACATGGGCTTGGGCCTCCGTCAGGGTCAGGTTGCGGAACACCAGGTCGAGGCGTCCCTGCGGGTCGCGGGCGCGCAGCTCGGCGGGCGTGCCGTTGGCGACGATCTGGCCGCCGGCGATGACGATCACGCGCGTGCACACGGCGTCGACCTCCTCGAGGATGTGGGTGGAGACGATGATCGCCTTGTCGGCGGCCATCTCCTTGATCATCTCACGCACCACGAACTTCTGGTTCGGGTCCAGCCCGTCCGTGGGCTCGTCCATGACCAGCACCTGCGGGTCATGCAGGATGGCCTGCGCGAAGCAGGTGCGCTGGCGGTAGCCTTTGGAGAGGGTCTCGATGGTCTGCTTGCGGACCGATTCCAGACGGCTCTTGGCGATCGCGCCCTCGACCTTCGCCTTCAGCTCCGCGCCTTCGAATCCGCGGATCTTGCCGATGAAGGTGAGAAAATCTGTCACGGTCATGGTGTGATAACTTGGCGCGTTCTCGGGCAGGTAGCCGATGCAGCGCTTGGCGGCCACGGGTTCCTTGGTGATGTCGTGTCCGCAGATCACGGCGGTTCCCGCAGTGGGGGGGATGAAGCCGGTGATCATGCGCATGGTGGTCGATTTTCCCGCGCCGTTCGGCCCGAGAAAGCCAAGAACCTCGCCTTTTTCCACGGTAAAGGAGACTCCCTGCACCGCGTGGATCGAGCCGAAGTTCTTCGTGAGGTTACTTACGGTCAGCATCCTGATTCCTCTGTTGTTGATGGTTGTCGGCACATCCTGCCGGAGCCCGGCCGGATGACATAAAGTCACGTTCAACCGATGGATAAACCGGTTTGAGTATTGAATTTAGCAGATTGCATGCCACAGTGTCCATTTTCACGTCAGCAGATCCTTCCCAGGCGTCCCGCGCCTCTCGGCGCGACGGTTCGCGCCGGCCGCGGGACTGGCGTGCGCGGTCCGGCCGCGGGTCAGTACGGCAGGTTGTGCTCCTTGATCTTGCGCTGGATGGTGCGGCGGGAGAGGCCGAGCTGGTCGGCGGTGAGGGTGCGGTTGCCGTCGTTCTGCTGCAGGCGGCTTTCGAGCACGGCGCGCTCGATCTGTTCCAGGGACATGTTGCCGGGGACCGAGAAGGCGCCCGTTCCGCCAGAGGCTGCGGCCTGCCGCGCGGGGCCGCCCGGCAGGGCCACGGAGTCGGCGCAGAGCACGCCGCCGGGCGAGAGCAGCACGGCGGACTCCACGATGTTGCGGAGCTGGCGCACGTTGCCGGGCCAGTCGTAGGCCTCGAGCGCGGCGTAGAAGTCCGGCCGCACGGCGGCGATGTGCTTGCCGTTCTCCGACGCGGCGCGGGCGATGAAGCGGTCGGTCATGGGGCGGATGTCCTCCCTGCGGCTGCGCAGCGGCGGCACGCGCAGGGTCACGACGTTGAGGCGGTAGAGCAGGTCTTCGCGGAAGGTGCCGGCGGCGACCATGGCCTCGAGGTTCTTGTTGGTGGCGGAGACGAGCCGGACGTTGACCTTGATCACCTCTTTGCCGCCCACGCGGCAGATTTCCTTCTCCTCCATGGCGCGCAGCAGCTTGACCTGCACCGGGGTCGGCGCGTCGCCGATCTCGTCGAGGAAGAGCGTGCCGCCGTCCGCGCGCTCGAACGCGCCTTTGTGGATGCCCGTCGCGCCGGTGAAGGAGCCCTTCTCGTGGCCGAACAGCTCGGACTCCAGCAGGCTCTCGGCGAACGCGCCGCAGTTGACCGCCACGAACGGCCCCTGCGCCCGTTTGGAGTCCACGTGCAGCGCGCGCGCGACCAGCTCCTTGCCCGTGCCGCTGTCGCCGCAGATCAGGATCGTCGCCGCCGTGTCGGCCAGCGCCTCGATCTGGGAGATGACCGCCTTCATGCCGGGCGACTCGGCGATGATCGCGGTGGAGGCGAACCGCTCGCGCACGGACTGCGAAAGCTTGTCGACCTGCCGCCGCAGGCGCGAGGTCTCGTAGGCGCGGCGCAGCTTGGACTGGATGTCGTCCAGGTCGAGGGGTTTGGTCACGTAGTCGTAGGCTCCCTCGCGCATGGCGCGCACGCCGGACTCCACCGAGCCGTAGGCGGTCATGATGATCACCGGCACGGCCGCGTCGAGTTTGCGCAGGCGCGCGAGCACCTCCAGGCCGTCGATGTCGGGCAGCACCAGGTCGCTCAGGACCACGTCCGGCACCTGCTGGCGGAACAGCTCCACGCCGGCCGTGCCGGTCGCGCTGCTGACGGCTTTGAAGCCGGCATCCGCCGCCGCCTCGGCGACCGAGCGGGCGTTGTCGGGATCGTCTTCGATGATCAGGAGGGTGGGGGTGTTGTTCATGGGAAAGGGGGAGTTAGGCGTTAGGGGTGGGGTGTTGGGGCGGGTCGCCCCTGCTTGGAGCGGCCGGCAGGGTGATGCGGATGTCGGCGCCGCCGCCTTCGCGCGCCAGCGCCTGGATGTCGCCGCCGCACCGCCGGATCGCCGTGCGCGCGAGGAAGAGGCCCAGGCCGGTGCCCTCGGGCCGGCCGGTCACGAACATGTCGAAGATCGTTTCGCGCTTGTCGGGCGGGATGCCGGGGCCGCGGTCGAGCACGTCGGTGACGATGCGGTCGCCGTGGTGGGCGAGGGTGACGGTGATCTCGCTGCCCTTCGGCGCGAACTGGACCGCGTTCATCAGCAGGTTCAGGAGGGCGCGGCGCAGGGCGAAGGGGAAGGCGGCGGCGCGCGGCAGGTCGCTCAGGCGCGTGGTCCGGACGGTGACGCCGGCCTGCTCGACGCGCGGGGAGAGGGTGTCCACGCACTCCCTCACCACCTGCTCGATGTCCACGCTCTCGGGCTTCTCGTCGGCCGGCTTGGCGAGGAAGAGGAACTCCTGGAACACCTTGTCCATGCGCGCCATGGTGCGGGCGATGCGCTCGGAGAGGTCGAGCACGCGTTCGGGGCGCGGGCCGTCGGCGCGCTTCATCTCCTTGCCGAGCATCTGCGCGTCGAGGCGGACGGCGGACATGGGGTTGCGGAAGTCGTGCAGGATGCCGTTGGCGAGCACGCCCGAGAAGGCGAGGTGCTCCTCCTGGCGGGCCCGCACCTCGCGCCGCCGGTCACGCGCCACCGCCACGATGAGCACCAGGGCGCAGACCGCGAAAGAGAGGATCAGCACCGCGACGGCGAAGGTGAAGAGCGAGGAGACCAGCGTGCGCGCGGTCTCTTCCTGGGTGCCGACCGCCTCGCGCTTGAAGGTGGCCTCGGTCACGACCCGGCTGCCGTCGGTCAGGCGGCTTTCGCGGGCGATGACAAAGACGGGCTGGCGCACGCCGCCGATCTCCAGCGTCCGCTGCGACATCTCGGTCTCAGCCAGTTTGCTGGGCGCCGGATCCGTCCACCCGGGCGGATTGGGGGGCCTGTCCAGGCCGCACGCCTGGCGGTGGAAGACGGTGACGCCGTCGCGCGACACGGAGATGGACTGCACGTCCTTGCGCACGGAGAAGGCGCTGTCCACGACCGTGGAGAACTGACGCCACTCGGCCGGGGCGGGATTCGTGGAACAGGCGATGCCGAGTTCGCTGATGGCGTTGAGGAGCGCCTCGCCCTCCTGCAAGACGGCCTCGGTGGCCGCGAGATGCGCGCGTTTGTCATGCTGCCCCTTCAAAAAGAAGAGCACGCCGCCCGCCACGATCGCGGAGGTCAACACCGCGAGCAGCAGGATGATCTCCAACCTGAGCGCGCCGGCGCGAGCGTTGAGCTGTGGCTTGAAACATAACATCGTGTTTACCTAAGCAGGGAGTGTGCCGCACACCCTCCGGCACCCCCGTTCAGCGTTATCTTAGGCCGCAGGGCCGCAGAAAAGCAAGCGCGGACGCGACATTTTGTCGCGTTTCGCGTGACAGCCTGACGCGGCGGATGCGTTCGCCTGGTCCGCTTCAAGGGGTAACCGCTTGCCGGCAACCTGTAACAGGCGCCCCTTGCCGCTGGCACATATTCTGCTTTTTAAACAGCGGACTTCAACGGAGTTGCGGACATGCAAGGCAAAACAGGTTTGAAATGGTTATGGGCTGGGCTTGACGCGCTCTTGCTTGTTGCGGTGTTTCTCCTGCTGGGCATTGTGTGGTATTCGAACAGCCGGGAGCGTGCGACGCTGGGTCAGGCCGGGGAGCCCTCGCGTGACGCGTCGATGCGCCTGTTTCACCGCCCGTTGGCGTCTGGGCAGCCGGTCGACGGCATGCGGGTCGCGCATGAGCACCGCCGTGTGAACACCATCGCGCGGTCGATGGTCGACTCCGGCTGGGATCAGAGTCCCACGAGCCCCGCCATGGACATGCGCGAGGACGGCAAGACGTGCGAGCTCTTTTTCACATTGCCCGAGGGCATCGCCGAAAGCAGTGTGCGCGTCACCGTGGCGGCGGGCGTGCTGACGTTATCGATGAAGGACGATGCCGCCGGCAAAATCTACCTGCAGCGCATCCGCATCCCTTACGGCGTGGAGCGCGGCGACGCCATCCGGACGGTCATCTCCAACGACGTGTTGCGCGTCCGCATCGGAGCGGCCGGCGGATGAGGGTGCTGTGCCGCGGAAGGGTCGCTCCGGGCGTCCGAATCAGGGGTGCGCTTACGCTTGTTTATCCCACACGCAGGCTCTATAATGCCGCCAATGACTTCACAGGAAAAAAATACAAAAGCTCGGGTGGTTGCGATCGTCGGGCGCCCCAATGTCGGTAAATCGGCGGTTTTCAATCGCATCGCGGGCAAGCGTGTGGCCATCGTGCACGACGAGAGCGGTGTGACCCGCGACCGGCTGATGCGCGAGGTTGATTGGCAGGGCCAGCGCTTCAGCCTGATCGATACCGGCGGCGTGATGGTGCTCAACAAGCAGACGGAGAAGAATCCGATCGAGGCGGGCATCCGCGCACAGGTGGATGCGGCGCTGGGTGATGCGGCGGTGGCGATTCTGGTGGTCGACGTGCAGCAGGGCATACACCCGCTCGACGAGGAGGTGGCCCGCATCGTGCGCAAGGCGGGCGTGCCCTGCGTGCTGGCGGTCAACAAGTGCGACCTGCTTCAGCACGACGCGTCGGCGGAAGAGTTCGCGCGCCTGGGATTCCCTTTGTTCCCGGTCGCGGCGCAGCATAACCGGGGCTTTGGCGAGCTGATGGAGGTGGTGCTGCCGCACCTGCCCCCCGCGACCAACGAGACGCTCGAGAAGCCTCTGCGCGTGGCGGTGGTCGGACGCCCCAACGCGGGCAAGTCGTCGTACATCAACCGCCTGCTGCGCACGGACCGCGTGATCGTCTCCGATATAGCGGGCACCACGCGCGACTCGATCGACGTGCCCTTCACCATCGGCTCCGGCCCCCAGGCGCGGCACTACACCCTGGTGGACACCGCGGGCATGCGCCACAAGCACCGCATCGACAACGCGGTCGAGCGCTTCAGCCTGTTCCGCGCGGAGGAGAGCGTGAAGGAGGCCGACGTGGTGGTGCTGGTGCTCGACCCCGACCTGGGCCCCACGGTGCAAGACAAGCACATCGCGGCGCTGATCCAGGAGAATAAGAAGGGCTGCGTGATCCTCATGAACAAGTGGGACCTCGCCATGGAGAAGGGGATGACCCAGACCCAGGCGGAGCCGCTGCTGCGGAAGATCATGCCGTTCATGAGTTTCTGCCCCATCCTCTTCGTCTCGGCGACGGAGGGGCTCAACATCCGCAAGAGCGTCGAAGTGATCGATGCGGTGGCGGCGCAGACGCGCGTGACCCTGCCGACGGGCATGCTGAACCGCACGCTGATCGAGGCGACGCACCGGGTGGTGGCGCCGGCCAAGGCGGGCAAGCGGCTGCGCGTCTACTACGCGGTGCAGATCCGCGTGGCGCCGATAACGATCCGCATGTTCGTCAACGACCCGAAGCTGGCGACGAAGCAGTATACGGATTTCATGACGCGCGCGCTGCGCGAACGGTTCGGGCTGGAAGGCGCGCCCGTGGTGATCCTTTACCGCGCCCGCACGCGGCCTGAAACAGGCGCGCGCGCGGAGTCAACTCAGGCTGGGCGGGCCGTGAAAAGCGCGAAGAACGCGAAGAGCGCGGAGAGCGCGGAGAAGGCGGCGGAGGAGGCGGCGGAGGCGGCGGCGGACGCGATGTTCGATATGGCGTACGACTGAGGGGAGATGTGAGCCGTACGTGACGGTTTGCGGGTGCGTCAGTCGTGTGCCCCTCAGGGAGCGGAAAAAGGAGAGCAGCCATGCGGAACAAGGTGACGGGTGCCCTGCTGCTGGTGTTTTGTGCGGTGACGGCCCTGGCGACCGAGAGCGGTGCGGCGGCATCTCAAACGGCGCCGCAAGGGGTCGTGCCCTCGGCCCGCTTCATCCTGCAGCTCGGCGTGCTGGTCTTCGCGGCGAAGATCGGCGGCCGCCTGTTTGACCGCTGGCGCCTGCCCGTGGTGTTGGGCGAGCTGGTGGCCGGCCTGCTGGTCGGGCCGTACCTGCTGGGCCGGCTGGCGCTGCCGCTCTTCCCCGACGGGTTGATGTGCGACGCGGGCGGGCTTCTGACCTTGCAGGGGCCCGTGTACGGCGTGATGACGATTTCGCTGGTCGTGCTCTTTTTCCTCATCGGCCTCGACACGGACCTGCGGCAGATCCGCCGGTCTTCGGCGGGCGGCGTGGCGGCGGGCATCGGCGGCTTTCTCTTGTCCTTTGCGGTGACGCTCGCCGTGCTGGTGGCATGGGCCCCCGCCTTGGCGGGCGGGGTCGGCTGGAGCTGGACTTCGCCGCTCGCGCTGCTGATCAGCACGGTGGTCTCCGTGACCTCTGTGGGCGTGCTGGCGCGGATGCTGGCCGCGCGGCAACGGCTCGAATCGCCGGCGGGCACGGTGGCCTTGGCTGCGGCGATGACCGATAACGTGCTGGGCCTGTTGCTGTTCACCGTCTTTTCCGGCGCGGCCCAGGCGGTGGCCGGCGGCGCGGAGCCGACCGGCCGGCTGCTCGTCTCCATGATGCTGCGGACGCTGGCCGGCGTCGGTGTCGTGGCGCTGTGCGGGTTCCCCATCGCGCGCTATGTGAACGAGCTGGCGCTGCGCGAGAAAAGCTACACCGGCGCGTTCGTGGTCTCGGCGGCCTGCCTGCTGATCGCGGGAGGCGTGATGGGCGTGATGGGGCTTTCGGTGATGGCGGGCGCGTATGTGATGGGGATCGCCTTCTCGACCACCGACCTGCGGCACGAGATCCGCGAGCGGCTCGATTTCGTCAACGTGGTGCTGGTGCCGGCCTGCTTCGCGGCGGTGGGCATGCAGGTCAATCCGAACCTGCTGGCCGACACCGCGGTGGTCTGGGCGGCGGTGGTGTTCGCCGGAGGCGCGGCGCTGGCGAAGCTGGCGGGATGCGCCCTGCCCGCGGCGCTGGCGAACCTGAACGCGTCCGGGTGCCTGCGGGTGGGCGTGGTGTCGCTGCCGCGCGGCGAGCTGTCGCTGGCCATGCTGGCCGCGGTGATCGGCATGGCGGTCCTGCCGCCGGGGGTGTTTTTCGGCATGGTGCTGCTGGTGGCGCTCTCCTGCGTCTGCGCGCCGTTCCTGACCGACCGCGCGTTCGCGTGGGGCGGCAACGGCACGCGCCACAGTTTCGTCATGCCGGATCCGGTGAAGATCGCCTTTCAATTCCCGTCCCACCAGGCGGCGATGCTGATGATCAACCGCGCCGTGGCGATCTTCGAGGACGACGGCTTCTACGCGCACCTGCTCAACCGGCACCAGGTGCTTTACCGCATCAGCCGCGAGGCGCAGGTGATCCATCTGCACGGGCGCGAGGGCGAGGTGGTGTTCGAGTGCTCCGAGCGCGAGCGCCCGCTGATCAACACGGTGATGCTGGAGCTCTCCTCCGGCGTCGAGCAGAGTTTGCGCGAGCTGCAGAAGCCGCTGGACGACGTGGTGCTGCGCAAGAACATGCAGAGCGCCGCGCCCGCGTCGGCGGCGGCGGTGGCCTCGGGCATGCTGCGCAACCGCTTCGCGATCGAGACGCTCAAGCCGCGGCTGCTGGCGACGACCAAGCAGGGCGCGATTTCAGAGCTGGTGAGCCTGCTGTACGAGAGCGGCCTGGTGATGGACCGCGAGCGTGCGGTGCAGGCGGTGTTCGAGCGCGAGCAGAGCCTCTCCACCGGCCTGGAGTACGGCCTGGCCATTCCGCACGCCCGGACGGATGCGGTGACGCGGCTGGTCTGCGCGGTCGGCCTCAAAAAAGAAGGCCTGGAGTTTGACGCGATCGACGGCAAGCCGGCCCGCATCGTGGCGCTGGTGCTGGCCCCCGACAGCGCGGCCACGCCGCAGCTGCAGCTGATCGCGCAGCTGTGCCGGTTGCTGAACGAGCCGGGCCGCGCGGCGCTGCTGGCGTGCGAGACGGCCGAGGACATGTTCGGCGTGCTGACCGTCGGCGCGGGCTCCGTTGCGCCGGCCGCGCACGGCAAGCAGCCGTCGCCGCTGCCCGCCTGCCTGCAGTGGCAGAGCATCTCGCTCGAAATGGCCCCCGCCGATCAGGCGCAGGCGCTTTCGCTGCTGCTGGCGCTGTGCGCGCGCAGCGGGGCCGTCGGCGCCGTGGAGGAGGTCCGCAAGGAGATCCAGGCGCTGCCGGCGCTGGCGCCGGAGAAGCTCGGCGACGAAGTCGCGGTGTTCGCCGTCGAGACGCCGAACGTCTACCGGCTGGTCGCGGCTCTGGGCGTGAGCGCGCAAGGCGTGGCCTACGCGGGCGGGCGCTGCCGCGTGTGGGTGATGGTGCTGTATCCGTCCTCGGCCGCCGCGGAGGTCGTCCGCTTGAAGGACGCGCTGGCGCGCGCGCTGGACGCGAAAGGGCTGGCCGCCCTCCTGGCGGCGAAGACCAGCAAAGAGGCGCTGGACGTGCTGCTGAAGACGTAGGCTGTCGGCGGTTTAGGCTGTCAGACTGTCAGGCCCTTTCGGACAGGACGCCCGTTCCTTCACGCACGCGTTTCCGCACGCGGTGCCGCCTTCCGGCTGCGGTTCGGCGTGGCGGCGTTGCCGGCTGAAGCCGGTACAACCTGCGAAGAGGCGCCCAGGGGCTGCGCTGCTACGGCCTGCCTATCGTGGCCGGCTGAAGCCGTCACAAGAGGCGAAGCGGCGGGCCCGGAGAGCCCGCGCCACCGGGCAGCCGACCTCCGCGCGGGCGCGCGGTCCGGTTTTCCCCGTCCGTGCAACAGCCTGAGCCGCTGACAGCCTTTCCCTCAGAACTTCTGGTGGAAGGTGCGGTGGATCACGTCGAGCTGCTGCTCGCGCGTGAGCTTGATGAAGTTCACGGCGTAGCCCGAGACGCGGATCGTGAGCTGCGGATACTTCTCCGGGTGGTCCATGGCGTCCAGCAGCAGGTCGCGCTGCAGGACGTTGACGTTGATGTGGTGGCCCTTCTCCAGGAAGTAGCCGTCCATCAGGCTCACCAGGTTCTCGGCGCGCTCGGACGGTGCGCGCCCCAAGGCGTCCGGCACGATCGAGAAGGTGAAGGAGATGCCGTCCTCGCTGTGGTCGTAGGGCAGCTGGGCGACGGAGCGCATCGAGGCGATGCAGCCGTGCGAGTCGCGCCCGTGCATGGGGTTCGCGCCGGGGGCGAAGGGCTCTCCCGCCTTGCGGCCGTCGGGCGTGGAGCCGGTCATCTTCCCGTAGACCACGTTCGAGGTGATGGTGAGGACCGAGAGCGTGGGCTTGGCGTGCCGGTAGGTCCGGTGCTTCGAGAGGCGGCCCATGAAGGTCTTGATCACCTCGACGGCGATCTCGTCCACGCGCGGGTCGTTGTTGCCGAACTTCGGATAGTCGCCCTCGATCTCGAAGTCCACCGCGAGGCCGCGCGCGTCGCGGATGGGCTTCACCTTGGCGTATTTGATCGCCGAGAAGCTGTCCGCCACCACCGAGAGCCCCGCGACGCCGCAGGCGGCGGTGCGCAGCACATCCTCGTCATGCAGCGCCATCTGCAGGCGCTCGTAGCAGTACTTGTCGTGCATGTAGTGGATGACGTTGAGGGTGTTGATGTAGAGGCGCGAGAGCCAGCGGCAGATCTGGTCGAACTTGCGGACGGTCTCGTCGTAGTCGAGGTACTCGGAGGTGACCGGCGCCATCTCGGGGCCGACCTGGTCGCCGGTGAGCTCGTCCTTGCCGCCGTTGATGCAGTAGAGCAGGGCTTTGGCGAGGTTGGCGCGCGCGCCGAAGAACTGCATCTGCTTGCCGATGCGCATGGCCGAGACGCAGCAGGCGATGCCGTAGTCGTCGCCGAACTTCTCGCGCATGAGCTCGTCGTTCTCGTACTGGATCGAGGAGGTCTCGATCGAGAGGCGGGCGCAGAAGTGCTTGAACGGTTCGGGCAGGCGCGGGCTCCACAGCACGGTCATGTTCGGCTCCGGGGCGGGGCCGAGGTTGGTGAGCGTGTGCATGAAGCGGTAGGTCATCTTGGTGACCATGTGGCGGCCGTCCACGCCGACGCCGCCGAGCGACTCGGTGATCCACGTGGGATCGCCCGAGAAGAGCGCGTCGTAGGCGGGCGTGCGCAGGAAGCGCACGAGGCGCAGCTTCATGACGAAGTGGTCGACGAACTCCTGGATCTGCTCTTCGCTGTAGGTGCCGGCGGCCAGGTCGCGCGCCGCGTAGATGTCGAGGAAGGTGGAGACGCGGCCGATCGACATGGCCGCGCCGTTCTGCTCTTTGACGGCGGCGAGGTAGGCGAAGTAGAGCCACTGGATGGCCTCCTGCGTGTCGCGCGCGGGCTGTGAGATGTCGAACCCGTAAGAGGCGGCCATGGCCTTCAGCTCTTGCAGCGCGCGGATCTGCTCGGAGAACTCCTCGCGCACCTGGATGGCCTCGAGGTCCATCGCGTCGAAGACGTAGCGGGCCTTGGCGGCCTCCTTGTGGGCGATCAGGAAGTCGATGCCGTAGAGCGGCAGGCGGCGGTAGTCGCCGATGATGCGGCCGCGGCCGTAGGAGTCGGGCAGGCCGGTGATGATGCCGTTGCGGCGCGCGAGCTTCATCTCCTCCGTGTAGGCGTCGAACACGCCGTCGTTGTGGGTCTTGCGGTAGTGGAAGACGTTCTCGATCTCGGCGGGGAGCTCGCGGCCGTAGGCTTTGAGGGAGGCCTGGACCGTGCGGATGCCGCCGAAGGGCATGATGGCGCGCTTGAGCGGGGTGTCGGTCTGGATGCCGACGATCAGCTCGAGGTCGCGGTCGATGAAGCCCGGCGCGTGCGAGGTGATGGTGGAGATGGTGGTGTTGTCGATGTCGTAGAGGCCGCCGCGGGCGCGCTCCTCGTCCATCAGCCCCCGGACCTTGTCCCAGAGCGCACGCGTGCGGGCCGAGGGCGGCGTCAGGAAGGCGTCGTCGCCGTCGTAGGGCGTGTAGTGGGTGACGATGTGTTCGCGCACGTTGATGTTGATGCGCCAGATATCCTCAGACAGTGACATGACTGAATCCTCCCGTGTTGGCGGCCTATTCTAAGCATACCGACGGGTTTGTGGCAATACGAAAGTATATGCTTCGGGTTGTGTTTCGGGCTGAAACAAAAGAACCGCGCGGTCGTTGACCGCGCGGTTCTTCAAATCTGGTGCGCCTGGCGGGGGTCGAACCCACAACCTTCGGCTTCGGAGGCCGACACTCTATCCAGTTGAGCTACAGGCGCAAGAAAAAGGTGGGCATATAATAGAAGCGCAGGCGGCAAACTGCAAGCCTCATGTTGCGCAGATGTTGCGCTTTCGAAAAAGCGCAACAGGTAGGAGTTAGAAGGGAGAAGTTAGGAGGGGCTGGCCTCGGATATGAGAGGGGACTCGCGATTCAGAATATAACGTTTTGCCGCGGCGACGAATCAGTCATCCTTCCCAACTCCCAACTCCCAACTCCCAACTCCCAACTCATCCTTGCTACGCCAGCGCTTTCAGCATGAGGGTGGTCCACGTCATGCCGCGCACGAATTGGTCGATGCCGTAGGATTCGTTGGGGCAGTGGATTTTGTCCTCTTCGCGGCCGAAGCCGACCAGCAGCGGCGCGGCCCCGGAGAGGTGTTGCAGCATGGCGACGACCGGGATGGAGGCGCCTTCCCAGCGGAAGAGCGCGCCGCGGGTGTCCATCTGCTGCAGCACGTCGGCGGCGAGCCGGAAGATCGGCGAGTTGAGCGGCAGGCGGAAGCCGGGCGCGCCGACGCACACCTCGCTCAGCGCGAGGGTCATGCCGGGCGGGCAGCGGTCGGCCAGGTGCTTCTGCACGGCGGCGAAGGTTTCTTCGGGCCGCTGGTTAGGCACCAGGCGCATGCTGAGCTTGGCGACGGCGCTGGAGGGGATGACGGTCTTGGAGCCGGGGCCGCCGTAGCCGGCGTGCATGCCGTTGATCTCGATGGTGGGCTCGAAGCTGCCGCGCGAGACCGCGTCGAGCGCCTGCGCGCCGCCGGCGGGCGGGCAGCCGATCTCCTGGGTATACTGCTCCAGCGTGAGCGCGCCTTGCCGGGCGAGCGCGCGCTCTTCGTCGGTAGGCGGGTGGACGCGGTCGCAGAAGCCGGCTACGGCGATGGCGCCGTCGGCGTTGTGCAGCGAGGCCAGCAGGCTCGCCAGGCCCTGCGCGGGGTTGGGCGCGACGCCCCCGTGGACGCCGGAGTGGAGGTCGTAGGCGGGGCCGGTCAGCGTGACGGTGAAGTGCTGCACGCCGCGCAGCCCCGCGACGATCGAGGGCCGGTTATCGGGGCCGCAGGAGGTGTCGCTCACCATCATCACGTCGGCCCGCAGGCGCTGGCGCAGGATGGGCGCGAGATCGTTGAGCGCGGAGCTGCCGCTCTCCTCCTGGCCTTCGAGCACGATCTTCAGGGTGGGCAGATCCTCGCCGGCTTCGATCAGCGACCGGACGCCCTGGAGAAAGGCGAAGACCTGGCCTTTGTTGTCCTGCGCGCCGCGCGCGTAGACGCGCTCGTTGATGAGCGTGGGCTCGAACGGCGGCGTCTGCCAGCCGCTGAGGGGGTCCTCGGGCTGCACGTCGTAGTGGCCGTAGAACAGGACGGTCGTGCCGTCTTTTTTGGCGCCGGGACGTTCCGCGACCAGCACGGGCACGGGGATGCCGCTGCCGGGGGTGAGGATCTCAACCTCGAAGCCGAGCGGCTTGAGAAAAATTTTCAGCCAGGCGGCGGCGCGGGCACAGTCGCCCAGGTGCCGGGGGTCGGTGCCGACGGTGGGCAGCCGCAGCAGCTCGAACCAGCTCTCCAGAATGGCCGCGCGGTTCTTTTCGAAATAGGCGGGTGCGAAGGCCGTGTCGCTCATGCGTCATCCTCGTGGGGGAAATGAGAAAGAACCGTTGATGATCGCACCGGAGTGCTAAATCAACGGTTACAATGGAGGTGCGAAGCGGAATTGAACCGCTGTTCGAGGTTTTGCAGACCTCTGCCTAACCACTCGGCCATCGCACCTTGACGAAAAGCAAAGCTACTTTTTCATCTCAGCACGCATACGCTCCTTCACCCGTTTGTTGCGGGCGTCGCGGCGTTGGCGCTTTACGCGTTTTCTTAGTTGTTGTCCCATAACGGCCGCAAACTGTAGCAGAGGCAGTGGAAGTAAGTCAACAGCAAGTTGGCGTTTTCTTCTTGGTCAGACGGGGGGATTGTGTTTAACTACGCGCCTTCATGCAACCAACGACAACAGAGGGGGCGGCGCCGGGCGTATTCGAGATCCTGAAAGAGGACCGGCACACGGGCGCGCGACTGGGGCGGCTCTGGACCGCGCACGGCGCGGTGGAGACGCCGGTCTTCATGCCGGTGGGCACGCAGGCCACGGTCAAGGCGCTGGAGCCGCGCGACCTGAAGGAGCTGGGGGCCTCGATCATTCTGGGCAACACCTACCATCTGCTGCTGCGCCCCGGCATGGACGTGATGGCGGCCTGCGGCGGCCTGCACCGCTTCATGGGGTGGGACCGGCCGATCCTGACCGACAGCGGCGGGTTCCAGGTTTTCAGCCTGAACAACCTGCGCAAGATCCACGCGCACGGCGTGGAGTTCCGCTCGCACATTGACGGGGCGAAATTTTTCCTCGGGCCGCCGGAGGCGATGGCGGTGCAGCGCACGCTGGGGTCGGATATCGCGATGTGTTTCGACGAGTGCATGCCCTATCCCAGCGACGCACAATACGCTTGTCAGTCCGTGGACAAGACCCTATCATGGGCAGCCATGTGCTTGCAGCAGGAGCGCGCGCCCGGCCAGCTGGTCTTCGGGATCGTGCAGGGCGGCGAATATGTGGCGCTGCGCGAGCGCTGCGCGCGCGAGCTGGCGGCCATGGGCTTCGACGGGTATGCGGTGGGCGGCGTCAGCGTGGGCGAGCCGGAGGACGTGATGCTGAAGGGCGTGGAGGACGGCGTGCGCTGCCTGCCGCGCGAGCGGCCGCGCTACGTGATGGGGCTGGGCGACATGTTCCAGCTGAGCGAGTCCGTGGCGCTGGGGGTGGACATGTTCGACTGCGTGATCCCGACGCGGGTGGCGCGGCACGGCACGGCCTACACGCGGACGGGCTCGTATCCGGTGAAGGGCGGCTCGTACAAGATGGATCTGCGGCCGGTCGAGGAGGGGTGCACGTGCTACTGCTGCCAGCACTTCCCGCGCGCCTACGTGCGGCACCTGATCAACGTGGGCGAGATCCTGGGCGTGCGGCTGCTGACGATCCACAACATGCACCGCTATCTGGAGTTTATGCGCGAGATGCGCGAGGCGATCGCCAACGACTGTTTCCGCGAGTGGCGGCAGGCGCTGGCGGCGGTCCTGCGTCCGGAGGGGCTGAAGTCGCGGGCGACGGTGGTCGTGGCGTGACGGGGATTTGAAACTGGAAACGCGAAACGAAAAACCCGGAATCCCCGAGATTCCACTTTCTTAGGAGAAAACGAATGAACGCAGGAATGATGATGATGGCGCAAGCGGCCGCGCCGCAGGGTGTGATGGGCATGGGCGGCATGTTGATCCCGATGGTGCTGGTGTTCGGCATCTTCTATTTCATGATGATCCGCCCGCAGCAGCGCAAGGAGAAGGACCGGCTGCGCATGATCTCCGAGCTCCGCGCGGGCCAGAAGGTCATCTTCGCGGGCGGGCTGATCGGGACGATCACCGAGGCGCGCGACGCCACCTTCCTGGTGGAGATCGCTCCCCGGGTCTCGGTCGAGGTCGCGCGGGCCGCGGTGAGCCGCGTGCTCAAGGACGGCGAGGCGGCCACGCTGGACGAGGCGAAGTAGACGGCTCGTTTTTTTGAACTTCATGGGTGAAACGTTTGGGGCGAGTGTGTTATTATTCTCCCTCATTTGTCATTGTTAGGGTAAGTCGCGTCATAATGTGGAGCTGTTGAAAAATGAGTAGAAATGACCTCTGGAAGTGGCTGGTGCTCGCCATCGTCGCTGTTTTTTCCGTGTATGTGGTGTACCCCCCGACGGGGCCCAAGGGCAAGATCCGGCTGGGTCTGGACCTCTCGGGCGGCACGAGCTTTACAGTCGCGATCGATGAGGCGAAGCTGCGCAACAACATCAAGTCGGGCGATGTCGAGCTGACGGATGTGGAAGTGCAGAACCAGGTCGCCAACATCATGAAGGATGCCGACGCGCGCGCCATCGAGGTGATGCGCAACCGCATCGACACGTTGGGCGTCAACGAGCCGGTCATTCAGGGCGGCAAGAACCACCGCATCACCGTGCAGCTCCCCGGCATCAGCGCCGATCAGCGCGATGCGGCCGAAAAGAGCATCCAGAGCGCCGCCTTCCTCGAGTTCAAGCTGGTGCATAAGCAGAACGACCAGCTGGTCGACAAGGTTTTCGCCTCCGGGCGCCTGCCGGAAGGGTACGTCTCCGGGGAAGACGGGCGCTCGTTCAAGCGCGGCCCGAACTATAACGAGTTGGTGAAGGACCCCGACTACGCGCGCCGCCTCTCGCTCTTCGAGGTGCCCGATCCGCGTTACGCCTTCATGCTGGAACGCGCCCAGAACGCCAACGGCTTGGTGACCTACCGGCCGGTGTTTGTGCTCCGCAAGGCCGAGATGACGGGCGAGGCGCTGTCCAGCGCCTCGGTCGAAATCGAGTCGATGACCGGCCGCGTGCATGTCTCGCTGGTGTTCAACGCCAAGGGCTCCGCCGAGTTCGCGAAGCTGACCAAGGCGTATTCGCCGCGCGGCTCGCGCAACAAGGACAGCGAGGTGGGCCGCCAGCTCGCCATCGTGCTGGACGACACGCTCTACTCCGCGCCGGTGCTGCGCACCGAGATCCCCAACGGCCGCGCCGTCATCGAGGGCAGCTTCTCCTGGTCCGAGGCGGCCGTGCTGCGCAACATCCTGAACGCCGGCTCGCTGCCCGCGCCGATGAAGATTCTGGAGAAGCGTTCGGTCGAGTCCACGCTCGGCGCGGATGCCGTCCGCAGCGGCGTCAAGGCGGCGGTGATCGGCACGCTGCTGGTCGCGCTGTTCATGCTCTTCTACTATTCGTATTGCGGCCTGATCGCCAACGTCGCGCTGTTCCTGGACGTGCTCCTGATGCCGGCGGCACTGATCGTGACCTCCAGCATCATGGCCATCTTCGTGAAGGACTCGGCCGTCTCCAAGAACACGCTGGACCTGCCGGTGCTGACCATGCCCGGTATCGCCGGCTTCGTGCTGACCCTCGGCATGGCGGTGGACGCGAACGTGCTGATCTTCGAGCGCATGCGTGAGGAGTTCGCGCTGGGCAAGTCGGTGCGCGCGGCGGTGGACGCGGGCTATCACCGGGCGTTTTCGGCGATCTTCGACTCGAACGTCACCACGTTGCTCACGGGCGTGATCCTCTTCGTTGTGGGCACCGGGCCGATCCGCGGGTATGCGATCACCCTCTCGGCGGGCATCATCATCAGCATGTTCACGGCGCTGGTCGTGACGCGCCTGATCTTCAACGCGACGGCGTCCGAGACCCGGACCAAGCCGTACCGCATGATGCAGTTCATGAAGAACATCAACTTCGACTTCCTGAGCTGGGGCAAAGCGGCGGGATTCACCTCGCTGGCGATCATCCTCGTGACCATGGCGATCTTCCTGTTCCGCGCGTTCACGACGCCGGCGGAGGTGATGGCCGTGGACTTCACGGGCGGCGCCTCCATGACGTTCTCGTACGACAAGAAGGCCGATATCGGCGTGGTGCGGAAAATCGTCGGCGCGGTTGTGACCGATTCCGCCCTTCAGTACGAGTCTTCGCCTGACGGGTCTGGCAATCTGCTGCTCGTCAAGACCGGCACGATGAAGATCGGCGACCAGAACTCTTCCAAGGTCATCGAGGATGCGCTGGCCAAAGGCGCGCCCGAGAGCAAGTTCAAGCTGGCGGGCGAAGAGGACGTCGGCTCGGAGATCGGCGCGGATCTCAAGCGGTCGGCGCAGTGGGCGATTCTCCTCTCGCTGGTCGGCATCTTGATCTACGTGTCGATCCGCTTCGAGTTCGGCTTCGCGTTCGGCGGCGTGATGGCCTTGGCGCATGACGCGTTCTTCACGTTGGGCATCTACAGCCTGATGGGACGGCAGGTGAGCCTGACCACGATCGCGGCCCTGCTGACGATCGTCGGTTACTCGATCAACGACACCATCGTGGTCTTTGACCGCATCCGCGAGGATATGCGCAAGGATCCCAAGATGGACTTCAAGACCTTGTGCAACCTGGCCATCAACAAGACCTTGAGCCGCACGATTCTGACCTCGCTGACGGTGGTGATCGCCACGCTGTCGCTGTTCATCTTCGGCGGCGGCGCGATCAACGATTTCGCCCTGGCGATGCTGATCGGCCTGGTCGTCGGCACCTACTCGTCCATCTTTATCGCCACGCCGCTCATGCTGGCTTGGTACCGCGGCCGCCGGCCCGGCATGGCGGTCTCGAAGCCGGTGTGAGGCGAGACCGGTTGATCTTCTGAAGAGGGCGCGCGTGCCGAACGCGCGCCCTCTTTTTTTACAGGGTGCGTACGGCGAGGGTGACCTCTCCGTCCGGCGCGCCCTTTTCGAGCAGCAGCCTGCGCGGCTTGCGGGTGC
This sequence comes from Verrucomicrobiota bacterium, assembly GCA_023269675.1. GTDB lineage: Bacteria > Verrucomicrobiota > Kiritimatiellia > RFP12 > UBA1067 > JAHFSX01. The sequence goes on along the minus strand of JAHFSX010000025.1, from coordinate 45,938 downwards.
CGAGTCCCATCAGGCGTCGCGCCGCGGCCATCCGCAGGGTGAGCAGCCTCTCGCCTCCGCTCGCAGGGAAGTCGGCGCTGTCCAGCTCCGCCAGGCCCTCGACGAGCAGCGTCGGCCCCGGATACTTGCCGATGTTTTTCGCGGCGTAGTCCAAAGGCGCGGCGGCCAGCTTGCCGGCCGGCCTGGCGGCGCTTTCGACCAGGCCCGCGCCGATGGACAGGAAGGCCCCGGCGCAGAAGCGGAAGAACTGCTCGAGATCCTCGTCGTCCAGCGACTCGGTCAGGGTGAGCGCCAGCGCGAAACGGCCCTCGACGCTTTCCTTGAACAGGATGCGCCGGCCCCAGTTGACGGCGGCGAACTCGGCGTGCCCTTTTTTGAGCGCGCAGGTTTGCGTCGCGCTCTTTTGCGCGACGCCGACCCGCGGCCAAACCAGGTCCGCGCTGAGCAGGTGCGTCGTTTCGGTGTCGAGCCCGGAGGCCGTCTCGGGGATGTGGATGCTGTGGAGCGTGATCTCCACTTCTTTACGTGCCGTAGCCATACCGTCTCTCCTTTGCAGGGAACATGATTATGCGCATAGCTTGCCAGACGGCACGCGCTGACTCAAGCACCTTTTCGTCAGGGGATGAGTTGCCGCGCGTGGCGCGGATGCGGTAAGATGGCGGCCTCTATGAATCCTCTCCTCTGCTGGCTGATTTTCGGCGCCACCTATTGCGGGATTGCGGTGGGTGGCATACCGGGGCTGACGATTGACCGCACGGGCATCGCCCTGTTGGGCGCGATCGCGATGGTCGCCGCCGGCGTGCTGCCGCTGGATGCGGCGATGGGCTCGATCGACGCGCCCACGCTGCTGTTGCTCTTCGGGCTGATGCTGGTCTCGGCCCAGTTGCGTTTAAGCGGCTTCTACACGCGCGCGGCCTGGGCGCTGGGCGGCCTGACCGCGCAGCCGAGAAAGTTTCTGCTGCTGCTGATGGCGGTGAGCGGCACGCTGTCGGCCATCTTGGTCAACGATATCGTCTGTCTGGCGTTCACGCCGGTCCTCACGATGGCCGTGCTGCGGGCGAGGCTCAACCCCATGCCCTATCTGATCGGGCTCGCCTGCGCCAGCAACATCGGCTCGGCAGCGACCCTGATCGGAAATCCGCAGAACATGCTGATCGGGCAGGTGGGCCGGCTGGATTTCGGGCGCTTCCTGGCGTGGTGCGGCCTGCCGTCGCTGCTGGCGTTGGGCGCGGCGTACGGGACCTTGCTCTGGATCTACCGGGGCAAGCTGGAAACAGGCGGCGCCGCCGAGCCGGCGGAGGGGAAACGCTCAACGTTCAACGTGGAACCGCAAACGGAGCCCCTGTGGCCGATGTGGAAGGGGCTGCTGGTCGCGGGGGCCGTGATGGCCCTGTTCTTCACGCGGGTGCCGCGCGAGATCACCGCGCTCGCGGCGGGCGGGGTGCTGCTGTGCAGCCGGCGGATGGACGTGCGGCGGCTGCTGGGGCTGATCGACTGGAGCCTGATCATGCTCTTTTGCGGACTGTTCGTGGTGATCGCGGGGATCGAGACGACCGGGGCGCCCGCGCGGTTGCTGGAATGGCTGGCGGGACAGGGCGTGGCTGTGGCCGACCCGTATGCGCTGACCGCCGTGGGCGCGCTGCTGAGCAACCTGGTGAGCAACGTGCCGGCGGTGATGCTGCTGGTGCGGTTCCTCGACGGGGCGCCGGCCGAGTCGTGGTACGTGCTGGCGCTGGCGAGCACCTTCGCGGGCAACCTCATCACCATCGGCAGCATCGCGAACCTGATCGTGATCGAACAGGCGCGCGGATTGGGCGTGACGCTGACCTTCCGCGAACACGCGCGGGCCGGCATCCCCGTGACGCTCGCCTCTCTGGCCATTGTGGCGGTGTGGCTGCTGGTGGCGCCGCCGGGCGCGCGCGGTGCCGCGGTGCCCGCCCCGGGCGGTCCGGGCCAGCCCGGCGGGCAAGCGGTCGTGCCGGGCGTTTTAAACGGCGCAGCGCCGGCGGCGGCCGGCGGCGCTCTGGCCCGATGCGGGCGGGGCGCGCATCGGGTGCACGGAGCAGCTGGAGCCCCGCTCTTCGACAACTTGCGGAGTGGTTTTTGATGACGCGATGAGAACCGTTTGATAAAATGAAGCAATGAAGTCGAGTTTCTGTGTAAAGGTACGCTGGCTGCTGCTGGCCGTGACGGCCGCAGCGGGGTGGCCGCTTACGGACGCGCTGGCGGCCGGGGCGGGTCCCTTGCAGGGCCCGGCGCAGCCGCCGCGTACGCGCACTGAAATCCTGGAGGGGGCGGGCGAGCTGCGCAATCCCGAAACGCGGCGGCGCGTGGTCGAAGAGCTGGACCGGATCGGCCGCGACAGGCGTGTGGAAACGGAGGCCCTGGCCCGCCTGCGCGGATGGCCGCTGCGGGTGGCGCTGCCGAACGGCGGCGCGCGCGAGCTGATGGATTTCGACGGCGATCAGCCGCTCTATTACGCGACGTGCAACGTCAACGCCGGGATCTCCTCGGGGGCCAACCTGCTGTGGGCCGCGCCCTACAATATGAGCGGCAGCGGCGGCACCGTCGGCTTGTGGGACGCCAGCTCCGCGCGCACCACGCACCGGGAGTTCGGCGCGCGCGTGAGGACGATGGACGGCTCGTCAGCCACGGTCGACCACTCCACGCACGTCGCCGGAACGATCAGCGCCTCCGGCTACACGGCGTCCGCCAAAGGCATGGCGCCCGCCGTGAGCGTGGACAGCTACGACTGGACCGGCGACCTCAGCGAGATGACGTCGCGGGGCGCCTCCTATCCCGGTGAAGCCGACAAGATTTACATTTCCAGCCACAGCTACGGGTACTCAGCCGGCTGGGCCTACACGGCAACGCCGGCGTACACCTGGTACGGCTCGGGCACCACCGCGGCCGGCATCGCGAACGACTTCGGGATGTACAGCGCCACCACGCGGGATACCGACGCGCTCGCCTACAGCCTGCCCTACTACCTGATCTTCTGGGCGGCCGGCAACGACCGGGGGGACAATCCCTCGGCTGGCGCGTCGGTGTCGATCGGCGGCTCCACGGTCGCTTACGATCCGGCCCTGCACCCACCGGGCGACAGTGTGTATCGCGGCGGGTACGACACCTTGAGCTACTACGCGCTGGCCAAGAACGTCGTGACCGTGGGCGCGGTGGGCGATGCGGTCAGCGGCGGCGTACGCAGCCTGTCGGGCGCGACGATGACGTCTTTTTCCTCGTGGGGGCCGACCGACGACGGACGCATCAAGCCCGATCTGGTGGCGAACGGGTATAGCCTGTATTCGTCCCTTTGTGGCTCGGACGCGGCCTATGGATACATGAGCGGCACGAGCATGGCGACGCCGAGCGCGGCGGGCACGGCGCAGTTGCTCGTGAGTTACTATGGGGCCCTGTTCCCGGGCCAGTGCCTGCGGGCGAGCACGCTCAAGGGGCTGCTGATCCATACGGCGTCAGACCTCGGCACGGCCGGGCCGGACTACCAGTACGGCTGGGGGCTGATCAATGCGAAGGCGGCCGCCGATCTCATCGCTTCCGTGGCGACGAACTCAGCCGTGCCCCGGCTGGCCGAGCAGCAGCTCACCCCAAGCGCGGCGACGCGAACACACAGTTTCGCGTGGGACGGAGTGTCGCCTATCCGCGTGACGCTGTGCTGGACCGATCCCGCAGGTGCGGCCACCACCGCGGCCGATTCACGGACGACGCGGCTGATGAACAACCTGAACCTGCGTGTTGTCGGCCCGGCGGGAACCCAACATCTCCCGTATGTGATGCCGTTTGTCGGTGCCTGGACTGTCGCGTCCATGTCCGCTGCCGCAACGACCGGCACGAACAACACGGACAACGTCGAGCAGGTTTATGTGGCTGCGCCGCCTGCGGCGGGCACCTACCAGGCGGTCATCTCCTACAGCGGCACGCTCGTCAATAACCAGCAGAATTATGCCCTGCTGATCTCCGGGTCGGCGTCATCTTCACCCGCCCCGCAGTCGGTCTCGCCCAATGCGGCCGTGAGCGGGGCCTTGGCGCTCACCGTCGCGGGCGAAGCCTTTGCCTCCGGGGCCACCGTGGCTTTCGTGCGCGACGGATACGGCGACGTGCCCGCCAGCGTGACGAGCGTCACCTCCGCCGCCATCGGGTGCACCGTCGATGTCACGTGGATGGCGGCTGGCGTGTGGGGCGTGCGTGTGACCAATCCGGACGGCAAGTCCGGGACGCTGGCATCCGCGTTCACCGCGCGGGCCCCTTCCGTAACCGCCGTTTCGCCCGATCTCTGCGAGACGGGGGCCGTGGCCGTAACCGTCTCGGGGCAGTTCTTCGCAGCCGGCTCCGCGGTCACTTTCCTGCGGGCGGGGCAGCCGGACGTTTCCGCCAGCGTCTCGAGCGTCACGTCGAACGCCCTCGCGTGTGTGGTGGACGTCACGTCGATGGCCAAGGGGCCGTGGAATGTGCGTGTGACGAACCCCGGCGAGAAGTCGGGCACGCGTCAGGCCGCGTTCACCGTGGTCGGCACGCTGCTCAGCCAGGGCTTTGATCCGGGCGCGCCGGGATGGTCCGCCAGCGCGAATATCGGCTCCACCTACTGGGCGCTGACCACTCTCCAGAGTCAGACGCCGCCCAACTGCTATTTCGCGTCTGGCCCTGCCAGCAAAAACACGGACAACCTGTTGTCGGAGGGCTTTGCGATTTCGCCCACCGCCCAGCGGCTGCGGCTGCACTTCTGGCATAAGTACACCACCGAGGCCTACGACGGCGGGCTGCTGGAGCTGTCGCCGAACAGCGGCACCAACTGGTACGAGATCGGGGCCGGCGGCTCGGGCGCGTCCTTTGCGCAGGGCGGCTACGCCGCGACGATCCAGGGACGGCCGCAAGGCGGATCCAAAAACCAGGCGGAACTGGTGGGCAAGGCCGCATGGACCGGCGCCGGCGGCGGCGCCTTCACCGAGGTGGTGGTCGCCCTCGACCAGGCGACCTATGGCGGCAAGACCCTGCGCGCCCGGTGGCGGCTGAGTACGGACTCCAGCACGGCCAGCTCCGGATGGTACGTGGATTCGGTGCGGATCAGCGGCTACGATACGGACAACGCCGCGCCGACGGTCACCCTGGCGGCTTCAGCCGATCCCGCCACGGTGACGAACACCACAACCGCGCTGGGCGTGACGGCGGACGACGACCGCGGCGAGGCCGCGCTGACCTACACCTGGTCGGTGAACGAAACGCCCGGGCATGCGGTGAGTTTCTCCGTCAACGGCAGCAATGCCGCTAAGCGGACCACGGCTTCCTTCTCCGCGCCCGGCGACTACACCTTTGTGGTGGCCGTGAGCGATGCCGAGGGGCTGACGGCGACGAGCGCGGTCGCGGTGGCGGTGCAGGCGACGCCGACCTCGGTCAGGGTGCTGCCGGCTGCGGCCGAGGTCGAGACGGGGCGGACGAAGCTTTTTGCTGCCGCGGCCTGTGACCAGTTCGGCCTGCCCCTCGATCCGCAGCCCGCGTTCGCGTGGAACGTCAGCGGCGGCGGGACGATCGATGCCGGCGGCCTCTTCACGGCGGGCGCGGCGGCAGGCGGGCCGTATGCGGTGACGGCCTCCGCGGTGTCGTTGGACGGCTCCGCGCAGGTGACGGTGGTTTATCCGCCGCCGGTCTACTGGACCCTCGGCGTCTCGGCGGTTCCCCTCGAAGGCGGCACGGTCACGGGTGCGGGGCTGTACGAGAACGGCATGCAGGCCCCGATCGCCGCCCTGCCGGCGGAAGGCTGGTTTTTCACGCGCTGGACGGGCGAAGGCCTGAGTGACACGAATGCCGCCACGGCGACCGTTCTGATGAACACGAACAAGACCGTGACCGCGCATTTCGCGACCAACACCGCGCCGGCGATCATAACCGCGGCCTCGGCCGATCCCGCCACGGTGACGAACACGACAACCGCGCTGGGCGTGACCGCTGACGACGACCGCGGCGAGGCCGCGCTGACCTACACCTGGTCGGTGAGCGACACGCCCGGGCATGCGGTGACCTTCTCCGTCAACGGCAATAATGCCGCTAAGCGGACCACCGCCACCTTCTCCGCCGCCGGCGACTATACCTTGGTGGTGGCCGTGCGCGATGCCGAGGGGCTGACGGCGACGGGCGCGGTCAGGGTGGCGGTGCAGGCGGCGCCGACCTTGGTCACGGTGCTGCCGGCTGCGGCCGAGGTCGAGACGGGACAGTCGAAGCTTTTCGCGGCTGAAGCCTATGACCAGTTCAGCCTGCCCCTCGATCCGCGGCCCGCGTTCGCGTGGAGCGCGAGCGGAGGCGGGACGATCGATGCCAACGGCCTCTTCACGGCGGGCGCGGCGGCGGGCGGGCCGCATACGGTGACGGCCTCCGCGGTGTCGCTGGAAGGGGCCGCGAAAGTGACGGTCGTGCGTCGGCCGTCCGTCGGCACACGTGTGTTGATCTTTTGAACGCGGGATTCCCTCCGCTCGCCCTGGCGCTGGGGGCGAAAGCGATCGCTGCCGGCGCTGAAAAGAGGATGTCGGCATCCGGGCGCCATCCTCGCAGGCAGAAGGGCGGCGAGGTCAAAGGGGCGCGGGCCGTCACCTTCCCCCGCATGGCCGGTCAAGGGTCCCGCGCCGAAGACGCGCGCATGGGAGGGTGAGTTATAAATGTATTCATCCCTCAGCTTTATTGTTATAGATAAATTAGGAACATTATTTGTCATGACCGCAGACTAACGATTACACAATAATCAGCCTGCCGCCCGATTGTGATTTGACCTCGAAACGTGTGTAATAAGCTCCTGTTTGATCGCCTTCACGCGACGCGCCTACGGGGGGCCGCCGGGACCTGAGCGACCCTGTGGGTGGCTGCCTTTGTTCCGGTTCCCGCGAGAGGGGGCAGGGGCTTAGTCATGGCGTCAAGGACAGCCATAGCGTTACGCTCGCTGGTGCGGGCTGTGACGGTCGCCGCAGGGTGGCAGCTCGCGCAAGCGCAGGCTGGCGCGGCCGCGCCCTCGCAGGATCCGGCGCGGCCGGTCCGCAGGTCGGGCGCTCAAATCCTGCGCGCGGCGGGTGTCTTGCGCGACCCCGCCACGCGGAAGCACGTGGCCGATGAGCTGGACCGGTATGACCGGGAAAGGCGCGGCGAAACGCAGGCGCGCGCGTCCCGGCTCGGACTGCCGCTGCGCGGTTCGCTGACCGGCGGAGGCGGGTGGGAACTGATGGGCTTCGAAGGTGACCAGCCGATCTATTTCACCACGCTGAACATCAACGCCGCGATCGCCACGGGTGCCAATCTGTTGCAGGCCGCGCCTTATGCCGTGAACGGCGACGGCGGCACCATCGGGGTGTGGGACGAGGGGGCTGCGCGTGTGACGCATCGGGAGTTCGGGGGACGGGTCACGTCCATGGATGGGGCAGCGGTATCGATTCACTCCACGCATGTGATCGGCACGGTCTGTGCCGCCGGCGTCGAGCCTCTCGCCAAAGGCATGGCCCCCGCGGTGCGTGTCGACAGCTACGACTGGGCCAACGCCCCGAGCGAGATGGCGCAGCGCGGGGCCGCCTATCCGGGCGAGACCGGCAAGATCAATATTTCCAACCACAGCTACGGACCTTACGCCGGATGGGTATACACCGCATCAGCGGTGTATACCTGGCTGCCGACTTTCACCTGGTATGGCTCGGGCGCCGATGCGGCAGCCGTGGAGACCGACTTCGGGAAATATGACACGTTTGCGCAAGAAGCCGATTCGCTGGCGAGCAGTCTGCCTTACTATCTGACGTTCTGGGCGGCGGGGAATGACCGGGGCTACATTAACGGCGTTAAACTGGTCAACGGCTCGGCGGTTGCCCTGTCTCCCGGCGGCGAGGCCGTCAGCTACGACGCCTCGCTGCATCCCCCCAGTGACGACACCTATCGCGGCGGGTACGACACGATGAGCGGCAGCGCATTAGCGAAGAACGTCGTGGGCGTGGGCTCGGTGATCGATTTGGTTACGGACGGGCAACGGGACCTGTCGAAGGCCAAGGTCAACTCGTGGTCCTCTTGGGGCCCCGCCGACGACGGGCGCATTAAGCCCGACCTGGTTGCGAACGGGTATTCTCTCTATTCCTGTACGAGCGGCAGCGACGCGTCATACGGTGGCATGAATGGCACGAGCCAAGCCAGCCCCTCCGCGGCGGGAACGGCCCAGCTCCTGCTCCACCTTTTCGGCACCCTTTTTGCCAACCACAGCCTGCGTGCCAGCACGCTCAAGGCGCTGCTCATACACACGGCCGACGACTGCGGCAACGCGGGGCCGGACTACGCCTACGGCTGGGGGCTTATCAACGCCAAGGCTGCGGCCGACCTCCTGCAGGATTACCGTACGCACCCGGGCACGCGCCGGGTGGCCGAGGACCGCGTCGCGACCAGCCGCACGGGCGTCAGTTTCAGCTTCGTGTGGGACGGCGCCGGCCCCATCCGCGCGACGCTTTGTTGGACCGACCCGGCGGGCGAGGCCACGGGCCAGCACGACCTGAGGACGCCGCGGCTGGTGAACAACCTCGACCTGCGCGTCATGGGCCCGGACGGCACGGTCTATCAGCCGTGGGTCATGCCCTTCGTGGGCGACTGGACCACAAACACGCTGGCGGCTCCCGCGACGACCGGCTCGAACACCACGGACAACGTCGAGCAGGTGCTGGTCGCGTCGCCGGGCATGGCCGGCACGTACACGGCGCGCGTCACGTTCAGCGGCCCCCTCGCCAACGGCAGCCAGAGCTTCTCGCTGGTCCTGAGCGGGGCGGCGGACGGCAGCGCCGCGCCCGCGCCGCTGCTGACCGCCGCGACGCCTTCGACCGGTGCGGGGGAGATGTCCTTCGCCTTGACCGGGGACCGCTTTATGCTGGGGGCGGACGTGCGGCTGACGCGCGCGGGGCAGCCGGATGTGCCGGCCGCGGCTATCGAGGTGCTCGGCGACACGGTCACGGCGCGCATGGACACGACGGGGATGGCGCGCGGGTGGTGGAACCTGGCGCTGACCAACCCGGACGGCCAGACGGCGGTACTGGCGAACGCGTTCGTGTTGATCGCCGACGCCGGCTCGCCGCCCAGGATCTCAAAAGGCACGGTGGTCTCGCTCCGCTAGCCCGCGCCCGTGGCTGGCCGGCCCTAGCGCTGGCGGTAGAAGAGATAGCCGCCGGCGGTGAGGAAGAGGAGGTTCGGCAGCATGACGCCGACCATCACCGGCAGGAGCTGGTTCTTGACGAGCACCATGCTGCTGAGCGAGATGGCGTAGAAGCCGAAGAACAGCGCCATGGCGAGGACCACGCCCTTGAAGACGCTCTGGCGTCCGGTGGCGACGCCGGCGGGAATCGCGAAGAGGGTGATGATGAGGCAGGAGAAGGGCGCGGCCAGACGGGAGTAGATGTCGTACTGCTTGGCTGCGATCTCCTTTTTCTCGAGATTGGGATGGGTCTCGAGATAGTGGAGCATGTCGCGGACCGTGTAAAACTCCCACGCCTTGCTCATGAGCAGGAAGTCGCGCGGGGTCTCGGTGAGTTCCGGGAAGGAACGGATCACGAGGCCGGCGAGGGCCGGGGTGGGATTCACGATGGGGTTGTTCAGCTCGTCGAAGTACTGGTACTGCGGGTACGAGAACCACCACAGGCCGTCCAGATACTCGGCTTTGCGGCAGGTGATGTCGAGCTGGCGGCTGCCATCGGGGCGGTCGAAGGAGAGGCGAACGCCTTCGAGCAGGCGGGGGTTGTCGAGCATCATCTTGTTGATGCGCCAGATGCGGCCGGCCTGCTGGTTGATGTAGGGCGTGTTCTCCTTGACTTGGGCCGCCTTCGGGTTGAACCTCTCGTCGCGGTAGACGCGCGCGAGCTCCGAGGCCCAGGGCGCGTAAAACTCGTTGACGCCGGCGACCAGCAGGGCCATGAGGCCGGCCACCGCGAGCAGGGGGCGGACGATGACCGTGAACCCGATCCCGCTGGCGCGCATGGCCGTGATCTCGCTGTGGCGGCAGAAGTTCCACATGGTGTAGAGCGTGGCCAGCATCAGGGCCGCGGGTATCAGCCACTGGAGATAGGGCGAGAGGTAGCCCGCGAAAAACGAGAGCACCGTCAGAAAACGGGGCTTGGCCTCAACAATCCGGTTGAAGGAGCCGAACAGCTCGAAGAGCAGGTAGATGCCCAGGAAGCCGGTCAGGCAGTAGGTCAGCGGCACGAGGAATTCGCGCAGCACATATCGGGTGAGGATTCGCATAAGCGGGGAGAGTATACGGCACGCCGCGCCGCTTCGACAATACCCATTTTGCGCGAATGCGCCCGCGCTTGATTTGGCGGGGCCATTATGCGAAACTTTGACGCGCATTTAACGGAAAGGGTTTACATGTTGTATTACGGACGTGGCGCGGTGAATGATGTGATTGACCGCGCGCAGATGAAGCGGGCGCTTTTCGAGGCGCTGGACAAACTCGGGCCGCGCACCAAGGTGTTGGCGATCCCTCCGGATTTCACCCGGTTCCACTCTCAGGCCGGACTTCTGACGCAGTATGTTTGGGAATATTACGGCGACCGGCTGGCGGCGGTGCTGCCGGCCCTGGGCACGCATTCGCCCATGACGCCGGCCCAGATCCACGAGATGTTCGGCGAGATGCCGCTGGCGCTCTTCAAGCCGCATGACTGGCGCAACGACGTGGTGACCCTGGGGGCGGTGCCGCCGGCCTATGTCAGCGAGATCACCGAGGGCAAGCTGGATTTCGACTGGCCCGTGCAGGTGAACAAGCTGCTCGTCGAGGGCGGTTTCGATCTGATCCTCTCGCTCGGCCAAGTGGTGCCGCACGAGGTGATCGGCATGGCCAACTACAACAAGAACGTGTTCGTGGGCACGGGCGGCGCGTCGGCGATCAACCGCAGCCACTTCGTGGGCGCGGTCTACGGCATGGAGCGCATCATGGGGCGGGCCGACACGCCGGTGCGCAAGCTCTTCAACTACGGCTCCGACCACTTCGGGCACCTGCTGCCGGAGACGGTGTACGTGCAGACCGTGGTCGGCCGCGCGCAGGGCGGCGGCATGGCCGTGCGCGGGCTCTTCGTGGGTTCGGACATCGAGGTCTTCCAGCGCGCCGCGGCGCTGTCGCTCGAGGTCAACTTCGAGATCGTGCCGAAACCTTTCCAGAAGTGCGTGGTCTATCTGGACCCCTCGGAATTCAAGAGCACCTGGCTGGGCAACAAGGCGGTCTACCGCACGCGCATGGCGATGGCCGACGGCGGCGAGCTGCTGATTCTCGCGCCCGGCGTGAAGGAGTTCGGGGAGGACGCGCAGATCGACGCGCTGATCCGCAAATACGGCTACTTCGGCACGCCGAAGACGCTGGCGGCCGTGAAGGCGAACGCCGACCTGCAGGCGAACCTCGGAGCGGCGGCGCACCTGATCCACGGTTCTTCCGAGGGCCGCTTCGGCATCACCTACGCGCCGGGCCACCTCACGCGCGAGGAGATCGAGGGCGCGGGCTTCAAGTACGCCGACGTGCGGGCGATGATGGCGCGCTACAATCCGGCCGCGCTCAAGGACGGCGTCAACGTGATGCCCGACGGCGAAGAGATTTTCTACATCAGCAATCCCGCGATCGGCCTCTGGGCCGTGCGCGAGCGGTTTCAATCGTAACGTGACAGGGGCGGGCCGCTGTGCCCGCCCGCGGACATAACGGACACAACGGAAGAGGAGTATCAACACATGTCAGTTCCCTTTAAGGTGGATTTGAGCGGCAAAGTGGCGGTGGTGACGGGCGGCGGCGGCGTGCTGTGCAGCGCGATGGCCAAGGCGCTGGCCGAGTGCGGCGCGGCGGTGGCCGTGGCGGACCTGAAGCTCGAGAACGCGCAGAAGGTCGTGGACCAGATCACGGCGGCGGGCGGCAAAGCCATGGCCGTGGCGTGCAACGCGCTCGACAAGGCGAGCCTCGAAGCCGCGAACGAGGCCGTCGAGAAAGAGCTCGGGCCGGTCTCGATCCTCATCAACGGCGCGGGCGGCAACCATCCCAAGGGCACCACGGCGATGGAGTACCTGAATCCCGACGACCTGCTCAACGAGAAGCGCGACTTCGTGACCTTCTACGATCTCGACCCCAAGGGCATCGAGTTCGTGTTCAACCTGAACTTTCTGGGCACGCTGCTGCCGACGCAGGCCTTCACCAGGAAGATGGCGCTGGGCCGCTCGGGCGTGATCATCAACATCTCCTCGATGAACGCGTTCAAGCCGCTCACGAAGATCCCCGCCTACAGCGCGGCCAAGGCCGCGGTGAGCAACTTCACGCAGTGGATGGCGGTGCACATGGCCAAGGCCGGCATCCGCGTCAACGCGATCGCCCCGGGCTTTTTCGTGACAGACCAGAACCGCGCGCTGCTGAACAATCCGGACGGCACCCCCACGCCGCGCTCGGAGAAGATCCTGGCGCACACCCCGATGGGCCACTTCGGCGAGGCGGACGACCTGATCGGCGCGCTGCTGTGGCTGGTCTCGGACCAGGCCGCCGGCTTCGTGACCGGCGTGGTCGTGCCGGTGGACGGCGGGTTCTCCGCGTACAGCGGCGTGTAAAAGGGTGTGGTGTTGCCGGGGGAGTCGAGCGGAATCGAAAGATTCGACGGATTCGAGGCTCGATTCACCCGATTTATTCGATTTCCTCGAATCATGCGAAAGGGAAACAGATTATGGCGAAGAAAGCGACAAAGGCGGATATCGGGCTGATCGGTCTGGCGGTGATGGGCGAGAACCTCATCCTGAACATGGAGAGCAAGGGCTACACCGTGGCGTGCTTCAACCGCACGGTCGAGAAGGTCGACGCCTTCGTGAACGGCCGCGGCGCGGGCAAGAAGCTGATCGGCTGCCACACGGTGGAAGAGCTGGCCGCGAGCCTCAAGAAGCCGCGCCGCGTGATGATCATGGTCAAGGCCGGCAAGGCCGTGGACCAGACCATCGAATCGCTCCTGCCCGTGCTGGAGAAGGGCGACATCATCATCGACGGCGGCAACAGCTACTTTCCGGACACCATCCGCCGCACGCAGTATCTGGCCGAGAAGGGCCTGCGCTTCATCGGCACCGGCGTGTCCGGCGGCGAGGAGGGCGCGCTCCTGGGCCCGGCGATCATGCCCGGCGGCGACGTCAAGGCGTGGCCGTTCGTGAAGGACATCCTGCAGGACATCTCCGCCAAGGTGGACGACGGCACGCCCTGCTGCGCCTGGATCGGCAGCGACGGCGCCGGGCACTTCGTGAAGATGGTGCATAACGGCATCGAGTACGGCGACATGCAGCTGGTCTGCGAGGCCTACGACCTCATGGCGCGCGGCCTGGGCATGCCGGCCAAAGAGATGCAGAAGGTCTTCGCCAAGTGGAACGCGGGCGTGCTCGACAGCTACCTGATCGACATCTCCGCGGACATCCTCTCGCAGTACGACGAGGAGACCGGCAAGCCGATGGTGGACGTGATCCTCGACACGGCCGGGCAGAAGGGCACGGGCAAGTGGACCTCGCAGGCGGGCCTGGACCTGGGCGTGGCCATCCCGCAGATCGCCGAGGCGGTGTTCGCGCGCTGCCTGTCGGCGATCAAGGACGAACGCGTCGCGGCCTCCAAGGTGCTCAAGGGGCCTGCCGCCAAGACCGAGGTCGACAAGAAGCTCTTCCTCAAGCAGCTTGAACAGGCGGTCTACGCCTCGAAGATCTGCTCGTACGCGCAGGGCTACCAGCTCCTGCGCGCCGCGGCGGCCGAGTACAAGTGGGACCTGCACTACGGCGAGATCGCGCTGGTGTGGCGCCAGGGCTGCATCATCCGCGCGCGCTTCCTCGGCAACATCAAGGAGGCGTTCGACGTCAACCCCGCCCTGGCCAACCTGCTGCTCGACCCCTACTTCAAGAAGGTGATCGCCAAAGCGCAGGACGCCTGGCGCCAGGTCATCAAGACGGCGGTGGACCTGGGCATTCCGGTCCCGGCCATGAGCACGGCGCTGAACTATTATGATTCGTACCGCAGCGCCCGGCTGCCGGCCAACCTCCTGCAGGCGCAGCGCGACTACTTCGGCGCGCACACCTTCGAGCGCGTTGACAAGCCGCGCGGCGAGTTCTATCATCATGTCTGGACGGAGAGCGGGGGCAACACCGCCGCGTCGACGTACACGGTTTGAGGGGTGGGTCATCTGCGCGCGTGCGTGAAGGCAGGCGTGCCTGAAAGACGGGCAACCCTTCGGGGTTGCCTTTTTTAATGCCAAAGAAGGGAAATGTGCTATGAAGAAACTCGTGAAGATTCTGGCCGGCATTGTGATCACGCTGGTCGTGCTGCTGCTGGTCTTCGTGCTCACGCTGCCGTTAACCATCGGGCCGATCGTCAAGACGGCGGCTGCGGTGGGCGGTCCTAAAGTGCTCGGCGTGCCGGTTTCGGTGGGCAGCGTCTCGCTCCGTCCGTTCGCGGGCACCCTGACGATCGCCCAGGTGAAAATCGGCAACCCTAAAGGGTATGCGGAAGATAACGCGTTTGCGGTGGAAAAGATCGACGTGGTGCTGAACATCCGTTCGCTGATGAGCGATACGATCATTGTCAACAAGGTCGCGATCGATGCGCCGGCCATCTCGTTCGAGAGCCGGGAGGGCCGGTCGAACTTCGACACGCTCCTGGCCCACGCCAAGAAATCCTCCGCCGAGGAGAAGGCCAAGACGCCCGGGGCTAAGAAGGCCGGCAAGAAGGTGATCATCGAGGTCTTCACGCTGAACGGCGCGAAGGTGGCCTATTCCTCCTCTCTGACGCTCGGCCGTGCGGTTCCTCTGATGCTGCCGTCGGTGACGGTCAAGGACATCGGCAAGGATTCGGGCGGCGCTTCGGTGGTCGAGGCCGTCACGAAAGTGATGGACGGGATTGTCGCCGGCCTCAGCCAGGCGGCCGCGGAGGTGGCCGGCAAGGCCAACGACGTGCTGAAGGGCACGCTCAAGGGCGCGGGCGATGTGACCCAGGGGGCCACGGACGCGCTCAAAGGAGCGGCCGGGGGCGCGACAGACGCGGCGAAGGGGGCCACGGATGCGCTCAAGGGCGCGGCGGGCGGCGCCTCGGACGCGGCCAAAGACGCGGCCAAGAGCCTGAAGAAGCTGTTCAAATAAGAGCGCCCCGCAGGTTCCTGCAGTGACGCGGCCTCTCCCGGCGGACCGGGAGGGGCTGCGGCGTTTCAAGGGGCGATGAAAGCAAAAGGCGCGCGTTGGGCCCGATGGCAAACCTGTTCCAAGCACTTGAGGAAACCGCCGCGCGCGGCGCGGCGGGATTGGCCGCGGAGGCACGTGCCACGCTGGGCGCGGCGCTGCGTGCGCTGCAGCGGCCGGACGGCGGGTTCGCGGGGCTGGACGGCCGCTCTGATCCGTACTACACGCTCTTCGCGTGGCTGAACCTGCGCGCCCTGGGCGTGGCCTATGAACGCGGCCCGCTGTGCGCGTACATGGCGGCGCACCGGCACGACGCGCACCCGATCGGCGCACGGTGCGCGGCCTTGGTGCTGGCGCGCGAAGGGCAACCTCCGCGTGCCGCGTGGCTGGGCCTGGCGGCCGCGCTGGTCCGCGGCGACACCCGCGCGGTTTACGGCGCGTTTCTGCTGATGCTCGCGACGGGGGATGTGCCGCGCTGGGCCGCGGGGCTGGCGTGGCGGCGTCAGGGGCGGCCGTTCGCGGCCGGCGCTGACGAGCGCCTGCCGACGCCGCGCCTCGCGGCCGGTCTGGCGCTGGCGGCGCTGGCGGGCGAACGGGGCACGGAGATTGTGCCCGTGCTTTTGTCGCGTCGGTGTGCGGGCGGCGGGTTCGCGTCGGCGCCGGGCGTGGCGGCGGACCTGCTCGCCACGGCCGTGGCGCGGTTCGCCTGCGCGTTCGGCTCGACAGAGTCCCGCCCTCCCCAGGCGGCTGGCGGGCAGCGGCAGGGGAGTGTCCTCGAGAGCCGCACGCGCGCGGACCTCGCCTTCATCGAGGCGTGCTGGCTGGATGACGGACTGTTCGGCGCGTCGCCCGCGGCGCCGCACGGCGACGCCGAGCACACCTTCTACGGGTTGCTGGCTTTGGGGACGTGCCGGCCGGCCTACTCCTGAGGATTGGCGATCTTGAGGACCCAGGCGAACTCGCAGGGCAGGTTGCCGGGGTTGAGCGCCGGCGGCTGAATCGTGAGCTTGCCGTCCGCGCAGGCGAAGGTCACGGGCAACGGGCTGCCGAGCAGCGCGACGCCGTCGGCTTTGGCGATATGCTCGATCACCAGCGGCGCCTGCGGCCAGCGCGCGCAAATCACATAGAGCGCGTCGGGCTTCCTGGAGAAGTAGACCTTCGTTTCGCGCATGTTCTTGGGCCGGTGCCGCCACGCGGTGGTGCCGTAGATGGACTCGCCGTTGACGCCGAGCCACTTGCCCATGTCCAGCAGCCGCTCTTGCATGATCACGGGGATGAGCCCGTCGGCCTGCGGGCCGATGTTGAGCAGCAGGTTGCCGCCGCGGCTGACCTTCTCGATCAAGGTCTCGACGCACTGGGCAGAGGTCATATAGTCGGTGGTGGTTTCGAAGCGGTTGAAGCCGAATGATCCGCCGATGCCCCGGCACTCCTCCCACGGGTGGACGAACTGGGTGTCGAGCGCGCTGCCCGTGTGGACGAGGTCGTACTCGGTGGTGTAGTGTCCGCCGTGCAGGCCGCGCGTCTTCTTGCCCCAGCGGTCGTTGACGACGACGGTGTCTTTGACGGGCGACTCGTTGTAAAGCCAGGCGAGGAAGTCGACGCTGCGCAACTCTTCGTCCGCGTAATCCCACTCGCCGTCGGTCCAGACGAGGTCGGGCTTGTAGCGCGTGACGAGTTCCTTCATCTGCGGCATGTTCATTTCGGCGACCCAGCGGCCGATGGTCTCTTTGGCGTAGAGCGGGTTGCCCCACTCGAGCAGCGAGTAGTAGTAGCCCATATGCAGGCCTTGTCTGCGGACCGCTTCCATCAGGTCGCCGGCGAGGTCGCGGTGGGGGCCGAGGAACTGGCTGTTCCAGCGCGGGCTGTAGGCGCTGGGCCAGAGCGCGAAGCCGTCGTGGTGCTTCGAGGTCAGGACCACGTATTTGGCGCCTGATTTTTTGAAGAGCTCGGCCCACTGCTCGGGCCTGAAGTTCTCGGCGTGGAACTGTGAGGCGAAATCGGCATAGGTGACACGGTCGCCGTAGGCGCGGGCGTGAAAGTTTGTGAAGGCCGCGTTCTGGGTGCGCAGCCGGTTGTCGTAATGCTCGGAGTACTTCGCGTAAACGTTGGCCTCGTCGGTGGGCGCGTAGGCGGGTACGGCGTAGACGCCCCAGTGGATGAAGATGCCGAACTTCGCCTCCTGCCACCAGGCGGGGACCGGACGCTGGTCGAGCGACTCCCAGTCGGCCTTGTAAACGGTCTGGGCATGAAGGGCGCTGACGCTGGTGAGCAGTGCGAGGGCGAGCCTACGTTTCATGTAAGGGTCCTGGGGTGAGGGGTGTTTTAGGAGGAAAGGACTTCGCGCACTTTGGCGGCGAGCGCCTCGAGCGTAAAGGGCTTCTGAATGAAATGGAAGGCGCCGTCGACCACGCCGCGATGGGCGAGGATGTCGGAGGTGTAGCCGGACATGAAGAGGATTTTAAGATCGGGTTTCTGCCCCGCGAGCTGTTGCCACAAGTCGCGGCCGCTCATCCCCGGCATGACCACGTCGGTCATCAGCAGGTGGATGGTGCCGGTAAAGGTGCGGGCCAGCTCGAGCGCCTCTTGAGGGCCGCTGGCGGGCAAAACCGCGTAGCCGATCCGCT
This sequence comes from Verrucomicrobiota bacterium, assembly GCA_023269675.1. Classification (GTDB taxonomy): domain Bacteria; phylum Verrucomicrobiota; class Kiritimatiellia; order RFP12; family UBA1067; genus JAHFSX01. The sequence continues at coordinate 28,155 of JAHFSX010000025.1, read as the reverse complement.
TGAGCAAGGCCTGGGTCAGGTCGAGCAGGGCGGGCTCGTCCTCAACCAGCAGGATGGTTTCCGTCCCGGACAGATGTGCGGGCGGCTGGCTCTCGGGGGGGCGGGGCGGGCTCGGCGGCGCGTCATGCCGCGGCAAGTAGATGGTGAAGCTCGAGCCGTTGCCGGGTTTGCTGTCGAATTCGATGAACCCCCGGTTCTGCTTGACGATGCCGTACACGGTGGGCAGCCCGAGCCCCGTGCACAAGCCTTTCTGCTTGGTGGAGAAGAACGGCTCAAAGATGCGGGCCTTGGTCAGGGCGTCCATGCCGCATCCGGAGTCGCTGACCACGAGCAAAACGTAGTCGCCCGTGGCGGCGCCCTCGGGCGCTCCGCGGGCGGGCAGGGTGTAGGACACGTTGCGGGTTTCAATGGAAATCCGTCCGACATCGGCGATGGCGTCACGCGCGTTGACGGTCAGATTGACCAGGATCTGGTCGAGTTGGCTGGGGTCCAGCAGGACGGACCAGAGATCGCTGCCGGGGTGCCATTCCAAAACGATCTCTTCTCCGATGAGCTTCTGGAGCATGGATGTCTTTTCGGAGACGATGTCATTGAGATTCAGGGGGCGGGGCATGATGGTCTGCTTGCTGGCGAAGGCCAGAAGCTGTTTGACGAGCTCGGCGGAGTGGCTGCTGGCGGTGAGGATTTCGCGGAGTTCGGCGTGGACCGGATTGGCGCTGCCGAGCCGGTCCATGGCCAGTTCGGCGTTCCCGATGATGACCGCCAGCATGTTGTTGAAATCATGGGCGACGCCGCCCGCGAGGCGGCCGACCGCCTCGATCTTTTGCGACTGGTGGAGCTGCGCCTCGAGTTTGTTCTGCTCCACAGAGGCGTGCTTGCGCTCGGAAATGTCGGTGATGAAGCCTTCCAGCGCTTCGGGCAAGCCGTCCGGCCTCAAGATCGCGCAGCCGCGCTCCCAGACCCACCGCTCGCTCCAGTCGGCCGTGCGGATACGGTACTCCAGCGTGAAGGGCTGCCGGGCCTTGACGGCCTGCGTGACCACGTCCCAGACGTATTGGCGATCATCGGGATGGATCAGGTCGGCATACGCGACGCTCGCGTTATCGATCAGGTCGGATGGGCTGTAGCCGGTCAGCGTGTGGCACCCCTCCGACACGAAACGCATGGTCCAGTACGTGTCGAAGTCGCACCGGTAAGCCATGCCGGGGAGGTTGTTCATGAGGGTGGAGAGGCGGCGCTCGCTTTCGCGCAGCGCGCGCTGGGAGGCGTGTTCGGCGGTCTGATCGCGGAACACGAGGACCACGCCCGTCAGCGTGCCGTTCTCGTCGCGTATGGGCGCGCCGCTGTCGGCGACCGAATGTTCTTTTCCGGTGCGGGAGATGAGCACCGTGTGATTCGCCAACCCCACCACCTGCCCCTCGTGGAGCACGCGCCAGACGGGGTTCCGGACAGGGGCACGGGTCTCCTCGTTGACGATGTGGAAAACATCGTCGAGCGACTTGCCGGTCGCCTCGGCCTCTGACCAGCCCGTCAGCTGCTCGGCCACGGCGTTCATCTGGAGGACGCGCCCCTTGTCGTCGGAAGTGATGACCGCGTCGCCGATGCTGTAGAGGATGGTACGGAACTTCTCGGTGGAGGCCCGCTGTTCACGCTCGGCGCTGTAAAGGTTGCGGTAAAGGCGCTCCTTTTGCCGCCGGTGGCCGAAAGCCGTGGCGGCGGCCACGAAGAGGATGCCGAGGATCGCGAGGCGCGTGGTCATGACCGCGCTGTAGCGGACCTCCTCCAGGATTTCTTTGCGGTCCACTTGGGCGACCATATACCAGTCGGAGTTGTGGATGGGGCGCAGGTCGGCCAACACCTCGATGCCGTTGTAGTTCTTACCCCTGAAAAGCCCCTGCTTGCCCAGCACCGCCTGAACGGCCGGCGAGGTGGTTCTCGTGAGTGGAATCCGAAGCCTCATGGCGGGGTCGATCGGGTGGCGCGGCGTATTGAGGTAGACCACATCCTTGCCGTCGCGCCGCACGAGCAACGTTTCCGCGCTGGCGCTGGCCACAGGCCAAGACCGGAGCATCGGATAAAGGAAATCCTCGGTGTTGCTGCGCAGGATGAACGCCGCGGCCGGGCGTCCGTCGGTCTCATAAATCGGTGCGGCGGAGTCGATGTGAACGGCGCCTTGCTCGCAGGCATAGAAGTCGGAGAGCGTGGCCGTCCGGGTCGCCAGCGCGATCTCGACCGCACGCTTGGTTGCCGACGAAGTCGGCAGCGGGGCGTCGCTGGCCGCCCTCAGAATCGCGCCGGTCGGGGAGAGCAGCAGCGCGTCTTCGTAGAAGGAGCCCTTGCGGTTGAGGACCAGCATGGTGTGCAAGTCGGCCTCGTCCGTTTTCGTGAGCGCCCGCGTCAGGGTGGGGCCTTGCGCGAAGCGGAGGGCGTCGGCCAGGCGTTCTCTGCGCCACTCGGCGATCTGCTCGGCTTTGAGGGTGCCGATGGCTGCGAGGTCCAGTGCCCGTTCCCCGTAAACATGTTCTTCGGTCGCACGGTAGTGGGTGTACCCGAGGGTCGCGATCAGCAGCGCGGATAAGGCGAAAACCGCGATCCAGAGCCGTTGCTTGGGATCCGCTGTTGGGTCTTTGTCCTTCATTCCTCACACCTTTCTCGGCCCAGGCTTGGCACACACACCCGCTCACACCTTGGCCAGCATTCATGGTGATAATTAAGAGTATGCCAAAAGGAAGCCGTTTGTCAACGACCGCGTTCTTTTAAAAAGGGTCGCGCCGGCCAGACGGAACGGATCCCGCTTGCGCCCCGCGGGGGCGGTTTTGAGCGCCCGGGGCGCATGGGCGCCCGGCGGAAACCCGGCCCCGCGCGGGAAAAAAAGAAGGGTGTGCGGCTGGCCGCAGAGAGCGCGGCGCGGCTCCGCGCATGCGTGCCGTCAGCTTGAGGAGCCGGGGGTCAGGCCCATGAGGGTCTGGGTGAGCAGCGCGGCGGTGAAGTCCGCGTGGTGCAGCGCCCCGATCGGCGCGAGTTCCACCACGTCGAAGCCGACGATGCGGCGCGTGGCGGCGATTTTGCGCAGCATGCGCAGGACGTCATACCAGAAGAGCCCGCCGGGCACGGGCGTGCCGGTGGCGGGCATCACGACAGGGTCGAAGCCGTCCACGTCGAAGGTGATGTAAACCTCTTTCGGGAAGCCGCGCGGGATGAAGTGGCGCGGCATGCGGCCGGCCGCGATCTCGCGCGCGTCATAGGCCGTGATCGTCTTGGGGTTCGCCGCCCGGTAGTCGCGCTCCTCCTGCGAGACCGCCCGCGTGGCGATCTGGAGGCAGGGGAAGCCGAGCTCGTGCACGCGGCGCATGACGCAGGCGTGCGAGAGGGGCGTCTCCTCGTACGTGTCGCGCAGGTCGGCGTGCGCGTCGAACTGGATGAAGCCGATCCGCGCGCCCGCGGCGTGGAACGCGCGGGCCGCGCCGAGGGTGACGGTATGCTCGCCGCCGAGCACGACGGGCACCGCGCGGCAGGCGAGCGCCTGCGCCACGCGCGCCTCGACGGCGTCGATCCAGGCTTCGGGCTTTTTCGAGCGCGGCGCGACGGGCTTCTGCGTGTGGATGTTGGCCGCGCTGGCGTGGCCCTCGCCGTCGCACACCTCGAGCTGCTGCGAGGCGTCAAGGATGGCCTGCGGCCCCTGCTTCGCTCCGCCGCCGTAGGAGACGCTCAGCTCCATGGGCACAGGGATCACGTGGAACGCGGCGGCCTCGGCCGGCGCGGGCTTGAACTCGGAGGCGAGGAAAGCGTTTGCAAATTTCATATGAGGAGTTTACCACCAAGACGCCAAGGGCACCAAGAGCCACCAAAAGAATTTAACAAAGATGACACATGCGAGCCTTGCACTGAAACCTTGGAGTTCTCCGTGTCCTTGGAGCCTTGGTGGTAAAGAGGGTGTCGGTCACCACGCGATGCAGAGGCGGCCGGTGACGTGGGTGACCTGGTAGCAGGCGCCGAACGCTGCGGGGCCTTTCTGGAAGGGGATGCGGCCCTTGAACCACGGGTAGGCCGAGTTGAGGTAGGTGCGGATGTTCCCCTCGCGCGCCTCGTTGCCGGGGTAGAAGGTCACGGTGGCGTCCGCGAGGCCGTCGACCTCGAGGCGGCGCACGACCCCCTTCTCGTTGGAGTGGCGCTCCTCGAGGCCGACGCGGCCGTCGGCGGACTGCGCGACAAAGACGCGGCACTCGCGGTGCCAGCCGCGCGGCAGGAAGTAGGTCGAGCAGCCCTGCTCCAGCAAGGTCTCGTAGCCGAGCAGCAGCGGCGCGCCCTGCGGGAAGCGCAGGCGCTGCTTGACCGTGGTGTCGGGCGTGTAGCCGGAGAAGTAGAAGCCGTTGTTGCTGCGGGCGACGCAGGTCACCGGGCTCTTGATCGCCGGGCGCAGGCGCTCCTGCAGGAAGGTGTACCCGAATTCGCTCAGCGCGTAACGCAGCAGCAGCGGACCGTTGAAGAACTCTTCGGGGTTGTCGGGCGTGAGCAGCCGGCCGCCGGTGTAGCGGTTGGAGTTCGTGGCGCGGAAGTAGAGCACCTTGCCGCCTTTCCACTCGGGACGGCTGCGGGCGACCAGCACGTCGCGCGTCTGGGCGCCCTGCTTCATGGTGGCGAGCACGCGCGTGGCGGGGTCGGCGCGGTCCTTCACGACCGGCTCCACGCCGCCGCCGTTCACGAGCGCGGCGTGGCGGATCCTCGCGGGGTTCTGGAGCTGCGCGAAGGTGTCGCCCGTCACGGTGTCGGCGATGTCGAACACGCCCTCGAGCGGTTCGGCCGTGGCGAGGTTGGCGAGCGCGAGGAAGGCCGGCCCCGCGTGCGTGATCGGGCCGTAGACGAGCAGCTGGCCGCCCTCCTGCACGAAGCGGATGAGCCGCGCCTCGACCCTGGAGCCCGCCTCGGGCGCGATGGTGACGAGCACGCAGCCGCGGTAGAGCTCCGGTTTCTTCTCGAGCGAGCTCAGGAAGCCGGCGGTGGAGACCACGGTGTTGAGCGGGAAGCCGGCGTTGATGGCCTGGCGGATCACCCAGTCGCCGCTGAAGATCTCGCCGAGGCGCTCCGGGTGCTGGTAGGCCCAGTCGTGGTATTCGTCGAAGGGGTAGACCCAGACGAAGGGCCCGGGCGCGTCGGGTGAGTCGGCGCGGCCTTCGAGGATGCGGGGGATCACCTCGTTCGGGACCTGCGCGGGCATGTTGCCGAACGAGTCGTCGATGGTGAGGAGGTTGAGGTGGGAGGGGAGCGTCACGTCGCCGGCGCGGTTGACGCGGGCGCAGGCCATGGGCAGGTAGATGTCGTGCGGCTCGCGGCCGTAGCGGTCGAGCCACGGGCTGTTGACCCACCAGGGGTCGTGCGTGTAGAAGCGGAAAAGGTAGTCCTCGTCCGGCAGTTCGGCCATGCGCGAGAGGTAGCCGACCAGCTCGAGTCCGAAGTCACCGTCGAGCGCGGCCCAGGGCGAGTTGGGCGGGGGCAGCAGGTTGAAGCCGCCGCGGTAGATCGCGCGCAGGTCCACGCCGTCCTTGGCGAGGTCGATGCCGGTGGCGAGGTTGGTGCCGCGCGTCTCGATGCGGAAGAGGGGGCACTCTTTGCGGAAGAGCGTCCAGAAGGCGGTGATCTTGGCGCGCGTCTCGAAGAGCTTCGGGGCGTCGAACGCTTGGCCGTTGAAGATGGCGCCGGTGGAGGACCAGGTCTCGAGGCCGAAGCCGAGGCCGTTCGAGAACCAGATGTAGTCGTAGCCCATGTCCGTCAGGAAGCGCTGGGACTGGCGGCCGAAGAAGGTGCCGAAGGGGGTGCCTTCGGGAATGCCGCCGGGGAAGCCGGCATATTTCGCGTCGTCCTTGTGCAGCACGGCGTAGCAGCAGACGAAGCTCTTGTGGCCCATGGTGGCGGCCATGCAGATTTCGGGGTGCTTGGCGTACTTGAACGCCGACTTGGCGAACTCGGGTCCGGGGTCGAAGGTCGCGCCCACGCGCACGGGCTTGCCGGTGATGCGGCGGCCCTCCTCTTTCAGGCACTGCACGATGAAGCGCAGGTCGCCCAGCGTGTACTCGGGCGGGTCCGGCATGTAGAGGAAGGCGCGGTCGTGGACCGAGAGCTGGGCGTCCGGCTCCGAGCCGACCGGGCGGCCGGAGTTGGGGTTGCCGATGTACCGGGCCCATTCGAGGCGCTGTTGCGGGTCGCCGGTGTAGTCGAGGATTTCCGAGCCGTCCGCGGTCCACATCATGACCGAGACCTGGTCGGCGAGCCGGGTGAGGGGCGCCCACTGGGTGAAGGCCTCGCGGCAGACGCCGCGGATATAGTCGGGGTCGTTCTTCTTGAAGGGCTTGAGGCTCATCTCGAGGGTGACGTTTTTGAAGCGCTGGCCCTTGACGAAGTTCGCGTCCTCCAGGCCGATGCGGGCGTCTTGGGGGATCTGGGCGAGGGCGGCGAGCAGCGGCAGGGCGGTCAGGGCGGTCAGAAGCTTCATGAGACCTCGTTTTCTTCCGTGCGGAGGGGGCGGGTGGCGTTTGCTCGTAAGCAGGCATCATACAAAGGCGGGGCGCGCGGCGCAAGCGGCGGCGCATAAAAAAAGGTGTTCGGCGTTTACAGGGCGGGGGTGTTTTGGGTAAAATGCCCCAACTTACGATAAGAGCGTAAAACGGTTTTGGCGCCTCGAGCGGCGCGTTAACGAAAGGACGTTTCGGATGAAAAAATCGGGTGTTGTTTCCAACGTGTTGGCTGGCGTCATGGTTGCCGGCCTGGGTGCTGGTTTGATGAGTGTCACGGCGGGCTGTTCGATGCCGTGCTGCGCCGGCAAGGTGAAAAAGGAGACGGTTCAGATGAAGAATGGGGATTTCTACAAGGACGGCAAGTTCGACAGCGCGAAAGCCAAACAGGCCTATTTCGACATGATGACCCGCTTCAACGTGCCGGTCTACGCCGCGCTGAAGAAGGACGACGGCTTCTTCTGGGCGGTGGACTTCGGCAAGGGCGATTTTGCCTCCTACGGCATGGCCGGCGTGTTCTGGTGCAACGAGAAGGACGAGGGGTATTTCGGCCACGAGATCTATCTGCTGCCGAACCAGAGCATTCCCGAGCACCGCCATCTGCCGACGAAGGACAAGGACGGCAAGGAGCTGCGCTGCAAGATGGAGAGCTGGCAGGTGCGTTACGGCTACGTGTACGGCTTCAGCGAGGTCGGCGAGCCTAACCTGGACAAATATCCCGAAGCCAAAGCGCACCTCTCCAAGCTGCAGATCCCGTTCCTCAAGAGCGTGCATGTCGAGAAGTGGGAAGCGGACGGGTCCGTGCACAAGCTGCCCGGCGCGGAGACTTGGCATTTCATGATGGGCGGCAAGGACGGCGCGATCGTGACCGAGTATGCGACCTTCCACGACGGCCAGGGGCTGCGTTTCTCGGTTCCGGGCGTGTCGCTGTAAGGCATTCTGATCTCGTAACAGCCATTAGCGTCCGGCCCAGGGCCGGACGCGTCTATTCACAAAGGGAGCAAGTATTATGACGTATCATCACACGGGCATTCCGGTTTTCGAGAAGATGGAGGGCATGATGTTTGTCGATTCGCTCAAGGTCTGGGTGAACGACGCCGGCGCGAGCCCTTACAAGGTCGAGTGGCTCTACTTCGAGCCGGACAGCCCGATGGCCGCGGCGGTCCAGGACGAGACGCATGTCGCGTACATTGTCGAAAACATCGTCGAGGCGGTGAAGGGCAAGAGTGTCCTGTGGCCGGTCTGCGAGCCGATGCCGGGCCTGAAGATCGCTTTCATCTACGATCAGGGAATGCCGGTCGAGCTGATGCAGCTGGGCTGATTTCAAGGACGAGGGAGGAGGGAGGAGTTAGGAGTTGGAACTTCCTGAACTCTGAACCCGAGGCCTGAACCTGTAACCTGTAACCGTTAACAAAGGATTTTTATCATGGCGATGAAGAAGTTTATCAACGATCCCGCGAATCTGACCAAGGAACTGCTGGAAGGTCTGGCGCTGTGCTACAGCGGCCGCGTCAAGCTGGTGAACGAGAAGATCGTGGTGCGCACCACGCCCAAGGACGAGAGCAAGGTCGCGATCATCACGCTCGGCGGCGCGGGCCACGAGCCGGCGCTGAGCGGCTTCGTGGGCGAGGGCATGCTCGACGCCAGCGTGGTCGGCGACATCTTCGCCGCGCCGGGCGCGCCGAAAGTGCTGGAGACGCTGCGCATGTTCAAGCGCGAGGCCGGCATCCTCTTGGTGACGCTGAACCACGCGGGCGACCGCATGAGCGCGAGCAAGGCGCTGCGCGATGCGCAGAAAGAGGGCATCAAGGTCGTCGAGATCGTCACGCACGAGGACATCTCGGCCGGCGTGGACACGCCGATCGACGATAAGCGCGGCCTGGCCGGCTGCATTCCGCTCTACAAGGTGGTCGGCGCGGCGGCGGAAGCGGGCAAGAGCCTGGAGGAGATCGTCGAGATCGGCGAGCGCTTCAACGGCCAGATGGCGACGCTGGCTGTGGCCATGACCGGCTGCACCCACCCGCAGAACGGCGGCGCGATCGCGGTGCTGCCGGATGACGAGATGGAAATCGGCATGGGCCAGCACGGCGAGGCCGGCGGCGGCCGCACCAAGATCCTCAGCGCGGACGAGACCGCCGCGCGCATGATCGCGCCGCTGGTTCAGGCGACCGGCGTGAAGGCCGGCGACACCGCGCTGCTGATCATCAACGGCGTGGGAGCGACCACCCTGATGGAGATGCTGATCGTTTACCGCAAAGCCGCCCAGATCCTGGCCGCCAAGGGCGTCCACGTGACCCCCGGCGCCTGCGGCGAGTACCTGACCGTGCAGGAGATGGCCGGCTTCCAGATGATCCTCTGCAAGCTGGACCCTGACCACGCGGACTACCTCAAGGCCAAGGCCCGCAGCCCGTATTGGACGGCGTAGGTCGCTTATCATTTAGGAGTTAGGGTTTAGGAGTTAGAACGCATTCTTCTTAAACTCCTAAATCCTCCTTCCTAAATCCTAAATTTCAAGAGGTGATTGTGCTGACGATTCAGAAATTCAAGACGATGATCGCGGCGGCCGGGGTCGACATCCGCGCGGAGGAGAAGAGCTTCTCCGAGCTGGACGCCGCGTCGGGCGGCGACGGCGACCACGGGACCGCGATCGTGACGGCCTTCAACGCGATGCAGAAGGCGGACGGCGCGGAGTTCAAGGGCTATCTCAAGGCGCTGACCGACGCGCTGCAGAACGAGGCCTGCGGCTCGACCAGCACGCTTTACGGCGCGTGGCTGCAGGGCATGAGCGACGCGGCGCCGGAAGGCGCCTCGGAGCTCGACGCGGCGGCGCTGGCCGCGGTCTTCAAGGGCGGCCTCGACGAGATCGGCTTCACGACGAAGGCGCGCGTGGGCGACAAGACGCTGATGGACGCGCTCATCCCCGCGACCGAGGCGCTGGTGGCCGCCCAGGCCGAGGGCGTCCCCGCGATGCTCCGCCAGGGCGCGGAAGCCGCGGCCAAGGGCTCGGACGCGACCTGCGCGATGCGCGCCCGCTTCGGGCGCGCCAAGAATCTCGGCGAGCGCTCCATCGGCCCGCGCGACGCGGGCTCCGCGTCGATGGCCTGCATCTTCAAGGCGTTTGCAAAAACAGTGATGTGATGTCGAAATGAATCGACCGAATCGTGTGAATCGAGCGATTCGAGATGTCGGTTCCATTGATTCTTTCGATTCCATCGAAAAAGGAAAACGATCATGGCTGATTTGGACGATATCCGCGACGGCCGCAACTACGGCGTCGGCGTGGCGCAGAAGAACGAAGGTTTTTACCTCAAGGGCTCAAGCAATCTCGACTGGGGCATGAAGGACCGCCTCAGCCGCATCTTCAACCCCGCGACCGGCAAGAGCGTGATGCTGGCGTTCGACCACGGCTTCATCATGGGGCCGACCTCGGGCGTCGAGCGCATCGACCTGACGATCGTGCCGCTGATCGAGTACGCGGACTGCCTGATGTGCGCGCGCGGCGTGCTGCGCTCGCTGGTCCCGCCGACCAGCCGCAAGCCGATCTGCCTGCGGGCCGACGCCGGCACGTCGATCCTGACCGAGCTCAACAACAACGTCGTCATCGACATCCAGGACGCGGTGAAGCTGAACGCGTCGGCGATCGCGGTGATGGTGGCCATCGGCGACCACACCTACGAGGCCCAGACCGTGGCGAACCTCTATCAGGCGGTGGACGCGGGGCAGTCGGTCGGCATCCCGGTGATGGGCGTGACGGCGGTCGGCAAGGACATGGTGCGCGACGCGCGCTACTTCGGCCTGGCCGCGCGCATCTGCGCGGAGAACGGCGCCAACATCGTCAAGACCTACTACACCGAAGGGTTCGAGAAGGTCGTGGCGTGCTGCCCTGTGCCGATCGTGATCGCGGGCGGCAAGAAGCTGCCCGAGCTGGAGGCGCTGGAGCTGGCCTACATGGCCATCCAGAGCGGCGCGGCGGGCGTGGACATGGGGCGCAACGTCTTCCAGTCCGAGAAGCCCACGGCCATGATCCAGGCGGTCTCGGCGGTCGTGCATCAGGGCATGAAGCCGGCCGACGCCTTCCAGATGTTCAACGATCTGAAGTAGTCCGGGAAGTCGGTGCGTCCGGGGATGTCCGGTGCCACAAACAAAAAAGGCCTCGCGGCAACGCGGGGCCTTTTTATTGCTGCCCGGCTCTGTTACGGGCGGCCCGCGCGCGCGCGCCGCAGCTCGTCCGCCTGGGCGATGATGAAGTCGCCGAGCGCGGGGGCGAGGTCTTCGCGCTCCATCGCGTAGAGGATGTTGGTCTTGATGAAGTCCAGCGTCTGGCCGGCGTCGTGGCGGCGGGCCTGCACGCGGCAGCCGTGCATGGGCTGGCCCGCGGCCACCCGCGCGCGCAGCGCGTCGGTGATCTGGATCTCGCCGCCCTTGCCGGGCTTGACCGCATCGATATAGCCGAAGATGTCGGGCGTGAGGATGTAGCGGCTGGCGACCACGAGGTTGGAAGGCGCCTCCTCGGGCGAGGGCTTTTCGACCATGTCGTCCACGCGGTAGGTGCGCTCGTCGATGCGCTCGCCGCTGATCACGCCGTAGCGGCTGACGCGCTCCAGCGGGACCTCCTCGAGCGCCACCACGCAGCCGCCGAAGCGGTCATAGACGTCGATGAGCTGGCGCGTGGCCGGCACGCCGTTCTGGCTCTGCATGAGCGTGTCTCCCAGCAGCACCGCGAAGGGCTCGTTGCCCACGTGGTGGCGGGCGCAGCGGATCGCGTCGCCCAGCCCGAGCATCTTGCGCTGCCACACGAAATGGATGTTCGCGAGGTTGGAGATGGCGCGGATGCTGGCGAGCTCCTTGAGTTTGCCTTTGGCCTCGAGTTCGAGCTCCAGCTCGAAGCTGCGGTCGAAGTGCTCCTCCAGCGTGCGCTTGCCTTTGCCGATGACCATGAGAATGTCGGTGATGCCGGAGGCGACCGCCTCCTCGACCACGTACTGGATCACCGGGGTGTCCACGATGGGCAGCATCTCTTTGGGCGAGGCCTTGGTGGCGGGCAGAAACCGCGTGCCGAAACCGGCGGCGGGAATGACGGCTTTTGTGATCATAGGCGGAAGGAGGAGTTCGAAGTTAGGAGTTAGGCGTTCAGATCAGCGCGGGCTTGAAGACGCAGACGTTCTGCGAGGCGAAGGCCTCGGCCAGTTTCCTGAACATCGCCTCGTCGGCGTAGACGCCGATGATCGCGCCGCCCGAGCCGGTGAACTTGGCGGAGGCGCCGACCGAGCGGGCGGTCGCCACCATGCGGAGGTTGCCTTCGCTGAGGCTGAAGACCTGTTTGCGCTTGTCGAAGTTGGCGTCCATGAGCTCGGCGAGCCTGGGCCAGTCGCCCCGCGCCAGCGCGTCCTTGGCTTGCACAGTGAGGTCGGCCCAGAAGGCCATGGCCTCGACGACTTGGGGCTCGCCGCGCTCGAAGCGCTCGTGGACGTGGTTGTGAAAAACCTCGGAGCCTTCCGAGAGGTCGGTGCGGTAGGCGATGTACAGCGGCGGCAGCTGGGCGGGCTGGAGCGGCTCATAGTGGCCGAAGCCCTGTTTGTCGATGAGCGCCTTGGCGAAGTCCATGTAGACCATGCCTTGGTAGACTTGCGCCACACGGTCCTGGAGTCCGGCGGAGATGCCGAGTTCGCGGTTCTCGACGGCCCGGATCAGGTTGGCGAGCTGGGGTTTGGGGACGGTCACGCCGTAGAAGGCGAGCAGCGCCCGCATCGTGGCGGTGATGATGGCGCTCGAACCGGCCAGGCCGACGAGGTTGGGGATGTCGGAGTCGTAGCGGATCGTGAAGTTCTGGTCATGCAGCTCGATCGCGTTTTCGAGGCAGTAGCCGTAGAATGTTTTGATGGCTGATTTGAGCAGCCGGATGCCGCCGTAGTAGCCGAAGAGGCGCACGTCTTCGTAGAGGGCTCCGATGGTGGAGAAAGTCGACTCGTCGCGGCGGCTGGGCACGATCTCCAGCTCGGGCGACTCGTAGAGCGTGACGCGCGCCGAAAAATTGGAGAAGGTGAAGGCGATGGTCTTGCCGAAATAGCCGTCGGACGGGTTCCCGATGAGCGCCGCCCGGGGATAAGCTGTGGTCCGAATAATCATGACATTCCCCATGTACTGGATCGTGCCATCATACCTTACAGCGCTGGGGTCCGCAACCGAAAGGATGCCCACTCATTCGGCCAAGACCATGACGACCGAATCCTGGGTCGCGCTGACGACGTCAGGCAGCTCCCGGCTCGGCCTCACCTCATCGGACGGTTTTGGCAGCATACGCACCGAGCGTAACAGCTCGGCGAGCAGGTGGCTTCTCACCGCGAAGTTGACGTTCTGAGGAAGCTCGCCCGCATTCTCGAGCGAGGCCACGGAGGACAGGGTGAACGTGATGATCCCCACGACTTCGCCCGTTTTGGTCAGGAGCGGCCCCCCGCTGTTGCCGGGCTGGATCGACACGGTGGTCTGCAGGATGCTGGGATCGTCGCGCGGGCCCGCGAGCGCGCTGATGATGCCGTTTGCCACCTTGATGGTCTTTCCGAATTTGGCGCCGTAGGGATAGCCGATCGTAAAGACATCCTGCCCTAGGTCCGGCGCGCGCGACGCGAGCGGAAGGCCTTTCGGCAGCGCCGACGCGTCGGCCGGGGCCAAAAGCACAAGGTCGTTTTTCTTGTCAAAGGCGACGATGCTGACTTTCCGTTTGCCGAACGAAGGCCCGAAAACCGAAAGGGAGGTCTTGTTTTCGACGACGTGCCAGCACGAGGCCACCAGCCCGCTTTCGGTCATCCAGCCGGTTCCCGAAGAGGGCGCTTCCGGAACCGTGTCCGGGGGCTGGTCTTTTTCGCGCGCGGTCACCGCCAGGGCCAGCGCGGCCGAGAGCGCGAACCTGGGCACGCTGCGTGCCTTGTCGTGTCCGGTCACGAAGGTGTAGCGCCCGGCGGGATAAACGGTGGTGGTCAGCAGCGTGTGCTCGGCGACGTTCGTCGCAAACGGGCCGACCACGCAGACCTGCCGGTAGGCGCCGTCGAGATAGGCGTAGCCGAGGGCCAGCTCATCCGTAACGAATTGCGAGATCTGCCAGGTCAGCTGGGCGGCGGTGGCTTCCAGCGCCTGCGCGTCGCGCGTGTCTTGGCGATACTGCCGGGCCTGCTGCGGGTCATAGCCGAACTGCTTTTGGAGATCGGCGGTGAGCTCGCGGAGATAGAGGGTGGCGCCGCCGCGGGGATAAGCGATCGTGATGCGGTCGGGCTCCTGGCGCAGGATCTTCGCGTTCTTGAACTCGCGCCCGTCGAGGGTCTGGATGTCAACGGCCGGGATGCTCATGGCCGCCAACAGCAGGCCTGTCGCGAGGGCGCCGCGGAGTGGCAGAGACAATCTCATCGTAGCTTCTCCTTTGGCTGCGCGACCACTGTAGTACAGGGGCAGGGTTCGGCGCAAATACTATTCACGCCTTCCGCGCCTCACGGGCGCAACGGTGATTCGGTGCCTGCACTCGATGCAGAGTCGTGCAAGCCCTGCCCTGAGCCGGCTGAAGCCGGTACAACATGCCAGCGAGTCCGCACGTTGTACCGGCTTTAGCCGGCCCCAAGCACCTGAAGACGATTTCTCGCAAATGAACACCGAATCGCCGTTGCGCCCGCGCCTCACCGTGGCCTGGGGCGTGTCGGTCGAAAAAAAGCCCTCCCGGCGACAGGCGCGGGGAGGGCTCGCATGCGACGTGGAGGCGTTCAGCGCATGGCGGCGGCGAGGGCGCGGCCGAAGGCGCTGCACGAGATCTCGGTGGCGCCCTCCATCAGGCGCGCGAAGTCGTAGGTCACGGTCTTGGCCGCGATCACGGTGTCCATGGCCTGGATCAGCTTGTCGGCGGCCTCGGTCCAGCCCATGTAGCGCAGCATCATCTCGCCCGAGAGGATCAGCGAGCCGGGGTTGACCTTGTCGAGGTTGGCGTACTTGGGCGCCGTGCCGTGCGTGGCCTCGAAGACCGCCGTGCCGGTGGTGTAGTTGATGTTGCCGCCGGGCGCGATGCCGATGCCGCCCACGCAGGCCGCCAGGGCGTCGGAGATGTAGTCGCCGTTGAGGTTGAGCGTGGCGATCACGTCGTAGTCCGCCGGGCGCGTAAGGAGCTGCTGCAGGAAGGCGTCGGCGATGCAGTCCTTGACCACGATCGCGCGGCCGGTCTTCGGGTTCTTGAAGGAGCACCACGGCCCGCCGTCGATCGGCTGCGCGCCGTAGGCCTCGCGGGCGAGCTCGTAGCCCCAGTCGCGGAAGCCGCCCTCGGTGAACTTCATGATGTTGCCCTTGTGCACGAGCGTCACGCTGGCGCGGTCATTGGCGATGGCGTAGTCCAGCGCGGCCTTGATCAGGCGCTTGGAGCCCTCGATCGAGACCGGCTTGATGCCGATCGAGGAAGACTCCGGGAAGCGGATCTTCGTCACGCCCATCTCGTTGCGGAGGAAAGCGATCACCTTCTTGGCCGCGTCGGTCTGGGCGAGCCACTCGATGCCCGCGTAGATGTCCTCGGTGTTCTCGCGGAAGATCACCATGTCGGTGAGCTCCGGGCGCTTGACCGGCGAGGGCACGCCCTTGAACCAGCGCACGGGGCGCAGGCAGACGTAGAGGTCGAGCTCCTGGCGCAGGGCCACGTTGAGCGAGCGGATGCCGCCGCCGACGGGGGTCGTGAGCGGGCCCTTGATGGAGACCAGGTAGTCGCGGCAGGCTGTGAGCGTCTCGGCGGGCAGCCAGGTGTTCGGGCCGTAGACGGCGTTGGCCTTCTCGCCGGCGTAGACCTCCATCCAGGCGATTTTGCGGCTGCTGCCGTAGGCGGCTTCGACGGCGGCGTCCCAGGCGATCATGGCCGCGCGGGTGATGTCGGGCCCGGTGCCGTCACCCTCGATGAAGGGGATGACCGGCTGATGGGGGACGTTGAGGGTGCCGTCCGCGCGCAGGGTGATTTTTTCGCCGAAAGCGGGAAGCTTGATCTTGTCGTAGGCCATTGCGTTGTCTCCTGAGGTCCTGAGCTGTGGGAAGGGAATGGCGCGGATTATAGGCGAAGCCTGCGGGGCTTGGCAATTAAAACAGCAGGCGGTAGGGGATCATGTCGGAGACGAAGAAGCCGTGGCGGCAGTAGAAACGCTGGGCGTCGGTGTTGACGGTATCGGCCAGCAGCGTGATGCGGCTGTAGCCGCCGCGGCGGGCGAAGTCGGTCACGTGTTCCAGCAGGGCGGAGCCGTAGCCGCGGTCGCGGCGGGCGGGGCGCACGACCAGGTCCTCCAGCAGCAGCACGTCGCCGCCGCGGGCGGTGCTGACGAGGGCCTGCACGCTGACCATGCCGAGCACGGCCTCGCCGTCGCGCAACACAAAGACGCGGCCGCGCTGCGGGTTGCAGACCAGCAGGTTCAGCGCGGCGCGCTGCTTGTCCCGGTCCGGCTGGAACTCGTGCTCCTGCGCGAAGAGGACGGACAGCAGGTCACACAGCTGGGGGATGTCCGAAAAGCTGGCTTCTTCGATGATCATGTCGCGTCCTGGGGTGCCGGTCCGAGCGCCACGGGCGCCGCCCGGTGGCGCCGCGCGGCGGTGTTGCGGTTGGCGAACTGGCGGGGGTCGATGCTCAGGTTCTTAAGCTTGTAGCGCACCATGCGCGGGGTGATGCCGATTTCGCGCGCGACGGCGCAGACGTTGCCGTTCCGCTTCTTGAGCGCGTCCAGCAGGACGGCCGACTCCATCAGGCGGACACGGCTCTTGAGCCGGGTGTCGTCGGACGGGGAGCACGGGACGGGGACGTTCGCGTGCAGCGACTGCGGCAGGTGCTCCGGCAACAGCAGGGAGCCGGAGCAGAGCAGCACGGCGTATTCGATGCAGTTCTCCAGCTCGCGCACGTTGCCGGGCCAGGCGTAGGCGCTCAACACGCGGAGCGTTTCCGTCGCCACCTGCGGCTGGGGTTTGGTCATCAGGTTCGCGTATTTCTGGACGAAGTGACCGGTCAGGACCGGGATGTCGCCGGGGCGCTTGCGCAGCGGCGGCAGGTGGATGGGGAAGACGTTGATGCGGTAATAGAGGTCGGCGCGGAAGGCGCCCGTCCGCATGGCGGCTTCCAGGTCGCGGTTGGTGGCCGCGATGATGCGCACGTCGGCGGTCAGCGTCTCGTTGCCGCCCACGCGCTCGAATTCGCGCTCCTGCAGCACGCGCAGCAGTTTGGACTGCATGGCGGACGAGATGTCGCCGACCTCGTCGAGGAACAGGGTGCCGCCGAAAGCCTCCTCCATGCGCCCGATGCGGCGCGTGGCCGCGCCGGTGAAGGAGCCTTTCTCGTGGCCGAACAGCTCGCTCTCGAAGAGGTTCTCGTTCAGCGCCGCGCAGTTGACGCGCACGAAGGGCTTGCAGGCGCGCGGGCTGCTGTAGTGGATCGCGGAGGCGACCAGCTCCTTGCCGGTGCCGGACTCGCCGCGGATCAGCACGGTGGTCTGGGTGGCGGCCACCTGCTGGATGAGCATCTGCACTTGGCGGATGGCGTCGGACGTGCCCGCCATCTTGCGCTGCTGGGCCTGCGTGTTCACCAGGCACCGCAGCCGCGCGTTCTCGCTTTCAAGCGCCTCGCGCGCCTGTTTGAGCTGGCGGCGGTACTGCACGTCATGCGCGATGAGCCGCGCGACGATGCCCAGGAAATCCTTCAGCTCGCCGAGGTCGGCGGGCTCGCGCACCCCGGGGTCATCGACGGAGAGCACGCCGATGGTCTCGGCGGATAGGCGGACGGGCACGCAGACGAAGCCGAGCGTCTTGCGCCACTCGGGAGAGCGCTCGAAGATGCGCGACTGGAACTCCGGCTCGTCGGCGATGCGCTGCACCACCACCGCTTTGCCGGTGGTGAGCACTTTGCCGACAATGCCCTCGCCGCGGTGATAGACGGCGGAGAGCTTGGCCGTCTCGTCCACGCCCTGGGCGGCGCCGACGATGAGGTGTTCCTGATCGCTGTCGACGAGCAGGATGGTCCCGCGTATCAGGCCGAGGTTGCACTCCAGCACCGACAGGATGCGCTGGAGCAATTCATCCTGGCCCGTGAAGTGCACCATCGTCTCGCAGATCTTGCGCAGGACCATCAGTTCGATCGTCCGGTCGCAGCCGCCCGTCATGTGGTCGCAATGCATAAAATTCACCTGCCGTTCAAAAAGCATCTCTTATGCCATTGGGCCAATAACGGTGGAATCAGCCGTTCTGGCCCATAAAATGGCCGGTTTCAGGGTGATGACCCGGCTTGGCGCGATCTGAGGTCGACAATTGTGTCGGAGCGGTTGACACCGGCGGATCTGACAAATCGTTCCGCGCCCGCGCCGGCGTGACAAGTCTGTCGCCTCTGGACCTAAGCGGGAATCAGGCAAGGGGTTGCGCCGGCGCGAGGACCGCCGGGGTCTCCAGAGGTGACAATTGTTTCCCGGCGCTCAAGAGCCTGCTCCGACGTCGGGAGCGGCGGCCAGCAGGCGCATGCATAAAAATATAATCCCCTTGCCTTCAGCGGGTTAGGCCGGGCCAGGCGGGCTGCGGGCCGGCGCGGGCGCGCGCCTTGGCACGGTTCGTGTTAAGAGAACAGGCACTTGTTGCTGCATCAGGCGACAGGGACGAACGCACAGAAAGAAGGGACACATGAGAAAGATCGCTATCTACGGCAAAGGCGGCATCGGCAAGTCCACGACCACGCAGAACACCGTGGCGGGCTTGGCCGAGATGGGCATGAAGGTCATGGTGGTCGGGTGCGACCCCAAGGCCGACTCGACGCGGCTGCTGCTGGGCGGGCTGGCGCAGCGGACCGTGCTGGACACGCTGCGCGAAGAGGGCGAGGACGTGGATCTCGCCACGATCCTGAAGGACGGCTACGGCGGCGTCAGCTGCGTGGAGTCCGGCGGGCCGGAGCCGGGGGTCGGGTGCGCGGGCCGCGGCATCATCACCTCGATCACGCTGCTCGAGCAGCTCGGGGCCTACCACGAGTCGCGCAAGCTCGACTACGCGTTCTACGATGTGCTGGGCGACGTGGTGTGCGGCGGGTTCGCGATGCCCATCCGCGACGGCAAGGCGCAGGAGATCTACATCGTCGTCTCGGGCGAGATGATGGCCATGTACGCGGCGAACAACATCTGCAAGGGCATCGTGAAGTACGCGGATACGGGAGGGGTGCGCCTGGGCGGCCTGATCTGCAACAGCCGCAAGGTGGACAACGAGCGCGAGATGATCGAGGAGCTGGCCAAGGCGATCGGCACGCAGATGATCCACTTCGTGCCGCGCGACAACATGGTGCAGCGCGCCGAGATCAACCGCAAGACGGTGATCGAGTTCGAGCCCACGCACCCGCAGGCCGACGAGTACCGGGCGCTGGCGCGCAAGATCGACCAGAACAAGATGTTTGTGATTCCGAAGCCGCTGTCGATGGAGGAGCTTGAGAAGCTGCTCGTCACGTTCGGCATCGCGAACTGACGGTAGGGACGCCTCCCCGAGGCGTCCGCGGACGGTTCGGGGAACCGTCCCTGCCGAAAGACCAACAACCCACGATAAAGGAACATTCCCATGATCATGATCAAAGCGATCGTCCGCCCGGAGAAGGCGGATGCGGTGCTGGAGGCGCTGCTGGAGGCCGGCTATTCGGCCGTGACGAAGATCCCGGTTTTCGGCCGCGGCAAGCAGCGGGGGCTGAAGGTGGGCGAAGTGCACTACGACGAGCTGCCCAAAGAGATGCTGCTCTTCGTCGTGCCGGACGCAGACAAGGATTTCGTGCTGAAAGCCGTGCTGGAGGCGGCGCGCACGGGGCCGGGCCACTTCGGCGACGGCAAGGTCTTCGTGCTGCCGGTGGAAGAGGTGTACACCGTCAGCTCAGGTATCAAAGAAGTCTGAGGGAGGTTTCCCCATGAAGCAGGTTATGGCAGTTATCCGCATCAACAAGATCAACGCCACCAAAAAGGCGCTGAATGATGCCGGGATCACCTCGTTCTCGGCCACCGGCCGGGTGCTCGGCCGGGGCAAGGGGCTCGTGGACTACCGGCTGCTGGACGGCGCGAAGGCGGGTTGCACCGAGGCCATCGCCCAGCTCGGGCAGGGGCCGCGCCTGGTGCCCAAGCGCCTGCTCACGGTGGTCGTCTCGGACGACTGGGCGGAGCGCACGGTCAAGGCGATCATCGGGGCGAACCAGACAGGGTGCCCCGGCGACGGGAAGATCTTTGTGATGCCGGTCAGCGAGGCCATCCGCGTCCGCACGGGCGAGAAGGCGGAAGGCGCTTCCGGCGGAAACGTTCTCGATTCTTCAGGAGGTGCAGAATGAGCATGCCCACCAAAATGCCGGACGCGGCCGCGGTCAAGGAGTCGATCCTTGCGAAGTACCCGGTCAAGGTCGCGAAGAAACGCAGCAAGGCCATGGTTGTGAACGATCCCGGCGCCGTGCCGGCCGTGCAGGCCAACGTGCGCACGGTCCCGGGCATCATCTCGCAGCGCGGCTGCTGCTACGCCGGCTGCAAGGGCGTGGTGCTCGGCCCCACCCGCGACATCATCAACATCACCCACGGGCCCATCGGCTGCGGCTTCTACTCCTGGCTCACGCGCCGCAACCAGACCGACCCCGGCGAGGTCGGCCCGGACGGCGAGAACTTCATGATGTACTGCTTCTCCACCGACATGCAGGACGAGAACATCGTCTTCGGCGGCGAGAAGAAGCTGCGCGCGGCAATCCAGGAGGCGTACGACATCTTTCACCCCAAGGCGATCGCGGTCTTCGCGACCTGCCCGGTGGGGCTGATCGGCGACGACATCCACGCCATCTCCCGCGAGATGAAGGAGAAGTTCGGCGACTGCAACGTCTTCGCCTTCTCCTGCGAGGGCTACAAGGGCGTCAGCCAGTCGGCGGGCCACCACATCGCCAACAACCAGATCTTCAAGCACGTGATCGGCCGCGGCCACACGCGCCCCGACGGCAGGTACGTGATGAACATGCTGGGCGAGTACAACATCGGCGGCGACGCCTTCGAGCTGGAGCGGCTGCTGGAGAGCTGCGGGATCACGCTGAACGCGACCTTCAGCGGCAACTCCACGATCGGCGCCTTCGAGAACGCCCACATGGCCGACCTGAACGTAGTGATGTGCCACCGCTCGATCAACTACGTCGCGGACATGATCGAGAAGAAGTACGGCATCCCCTGGTTCAAGGTCAACTTCATCGGGGCCGAGTCCACCGCGAAGTCGCTGCGCAAGATCGCGCAGTACTTCGAGGACCCGGTCTTGATCGAACGCGTCGAGAAGGTCATCGCCGAGGAGCTGGCGGCGGTCAAGGCCGCGGCGGAAGAGATCCGCCCGCGTACGGAGGGCAAGCTGGCGATGCTCTTCGTCGGCGGCTCCCGCGCCCACCACTACCAGGACCTCTTCCGCGAGCTGGGCATGACGAGCGTGGCCGCCGGCTACGAGTTCGCCCACCGCGACGACTACGAGGGACGCCGCGTGCTGCCCACGATCCAGGTGGATGCGGACAGCCGCAACATCGAGGAGCTGAAAGTCGAGAAGGATCCGACGGAGTATGCGCCGCGCAAGACCACGGACGAGATGGAGACGCTGGTCCAGCACGGCTACGAGTTCAACGACTACGACGGCATGATGACCGAGATGGAGAAGGGCGCGCTCGTGATCGACGACATCTCGCACTACGAGATGGAGCGGCTCATCGAGACCTACCATCCGGCCGTGTTCTGCGCGGGCATCAAGGAGAAGTACTGCGTGCAGAAGATGGGGGTGCCCATGAAACAGCTGCACAGCTACGACTACGGCGGCCCGTACGCCGGCTTCCGGGGGGCGGTCAACTTCTACCGCGACATCGACCGCATGGTCAATGCCAAGGTCTGGAAGCTCGTTCGCCCGCCGTGGCAGGACACGCCGCGCATCACGGCCACATACGCTTCGGCTTGAGAAGGACGACTCGGTGGAGTCGGCAGAGTCGAGTTAATCGATTTAGTCGACTCAATCGAATCAATCGAACTGGCACCGATTTTCGAAAGGAGTTTCACATGTTACTCAGACACACACCGACGGAGATCAAAGAGCGCGAGGCGCTGACCGTCAACCCGGCCAAGACCTGCCAGCCGATCGGCGCGATGTACGCGGCCCTGGGCATCCACGGCTGCATGCCGCACAGCCACGGTTCACAGGGCTGCTGCTCGTATCACCGCAGCGCGCTGACCCGCCACTACAAGGAGCCGGTCATGGCCGGCACCAGCTCCTTCACCGAAGGCGCGTCGGTGTTCGGCGGACAGGCGAATCTGCTCGCCGCGATCGACACGCTCTTCACGGTGTACAGCCCCGACCTGATCGCGGTGCACACCACCTGCCTCTCCGAAACCATCGGCGACGACCTCAACCAGATCGTCGGCAAGGCCCAGGAGGACGGACTGATCCCGCCGGGCAAGCGCGTGATCTACGCCAGCACGCCGAGCTACGTCGGCTCCCACGTCACCGGGTTCTCCAACATGGTCAAGGGCATCGTGCGCGGCCTGCCGGAGAAGTCCGCGGCCAAGAGCGACAAGCTCAACATCATCCCGGGCTGGGTCGAGCCCTCCGACATGCGCGAGATCAAGCGTCTGGCCAAGGAGATGGGGGTGCCGGTCACGGTCTTCCCGGACACCTCCGGCGTGCTCGACAACGCCATGACGGGGCGCCACGAGATGTACCCCAAAGGCGGCACGCCGGTCGCGGACATCGTGGCGTCGGGCGGCAACAAGCACACCCTGGCCCTGGGCGCGTTCGCCTCCGAGGAGGGCGCCAAGGCGCTGGAGGTCAAGTGCGGCGTGCCGTTCACCACCCTCGACCTGCCGATCGGCATCGCGGCCACGGACCGCTTCATCCAGAAGCTGAGCGTCATCTCGGGCAAGCCGGTGCCGGAGAGCATCGCCGACGAGCGCGGCCGGCTGGTCGACCTCATCACCGACATGCAGCAGTACTTCTGGGGCAAGCGCGTGGCGCTCTGGGGCGACCCGGACCAGCTCGTGGCGCTGGCGGAGTTCCTGGTGGACATCGACATGCGTCCGGTCTACGTCGTGAGCGGCACGCCGGGCAAGGCCTTCGCCGAGCGCATGGAGAAGGTCCTCGCGGACATCCCCGAGGCGAAGTGCAAGAACGGCGCCTCTGCGGACATGTTCCTGATGCACCAGTGGATCAAGAACGGCAAAGTGGACCTGCTGATGGGCAACACCTACGGCAAGTACATCGCCCGCGACGAGGCCACGCCCCTCGTACGCGTCGGCTTCCCGATCCTAGACCGTGTGGGCCACACCTACTTCCCGCTGGTGGGATACGCGGGTGCCATCCGGCTGCTGGAGCGGATCCTCAACGCGCTGCTGGATCACAAGGACGCCACCTGTCCCGAGACCCAGGTCGAGCTGACGATGTGATAAGGAGGAGTTAGGATTTAGGATTTAGGAGTTGAGGTGGACGTGGCGGAACTTCCTAAATCCTAAATTCTAACTCCTAAATGCGAGGTACGAGTATGAGCAACGCCGTCTTAGAAAAACGCCGCGCGCAGGTCGCCACCGTCAGGGACGGCAAGGCCGACATCGCCTGCGCCAAGCCGAGCCTCGCCGGCTCGGTGAGCCAGCGCGCGTGCGTCTTCTGCGGCTCGCGCGTGGTGCTCTACCCCATCGTCGACGCCGTGCACCTCGTCCACGGCCCGGCGGGCTGCGCCGCCTATACCTGGGACATCCGCGGCACGGTCTCCTCCGGCCCCGAGCTGCACCGCCTCAGCTTCACCACCGACCTGCGCGAGCGCGACGTGATCTTCGGCGGCGCCGAGAAGCTCGAGCGCGCCCTGCGCGCGCTGATCGCCCGCTACAGCCCCAAGGCCGCCTTCGTCTACGCCACCTGCATCGTGGGCGTCATCGGCGACGACGTCGACAGCGTCTGCGCCAAGCTCGCGGCCGAGACCGGCATCCCCGTCCTGCCCGTGCGCTCGGAGGGCTTCCGCGGCTCGAAGAAGGACGGCTACGCCGCGGCCTGCGACGCGCTGGCGCGCCTGATCGGCACGCTCGAGCCCGTCGACCCCGTGCCGCCCTACAGCATCAACATCCTCGGCGATTTCAACCTCGCGGGCGAGCTCTGGATCCTGGAGGAGTACTACCGCCGCATGGGCGTGCACATCCTGACCCGCATCACCGGCGACGGCCGCGTGGACGACATCCGCCGCGCCCACCGCGCCAAGCTCAACGTGGTGCAGTGCTCCGGCTCCATGACCACCTTGGCGCACCACATGCAGGAGACCTACGGCGTGCCCTTCAAGCAGGTCTCCTACTTCGGCATCGAGGACATGTCCGCCGCGCTCTACGACGTGGCCGCCTTCTTCGGCGACCCCGTCCTGCACGCGAAGGCCGCCGAGCTGGTGCGCGACGAGGTCACCGGCCTGCTTCCGCTGATCGAGTCCTACCGCGCGCGGCTGACCGGCCACAAGGCCGTCATCTACGTCGGCGGCGCCTTCAAGACCATCTCGCTGATCAAGGCGCTGCGCCTGCTCGGCATCGAGACCGTGGTGGCCGGCTCCCAGACCGGCCGGCCGGAAGATTACGACACCATCGCCGCGTTGTGCGAGCCCGGCACGGTCATCGTGGACGACTCCAACCCCGTCGAGCTCAGCACCTTCGCCCGCGAGCGCGGCGCGGACCTCTTCATCGGCGGCGTCAAGGAGCGCCCGATCGCCTTCAAGATGGGCATGGCCTTCTGCGACCACAACCACGAGCGCAAGCTGCCGCTCGCCGGCTACGAGGGCATGAAGAACTTCGCCGAGGAGGTCTACGCGAGCCTCATGACGCCCGTGTGGCAGAGTGCCAGAGGGCAGAGGACAGAGGTCGGAGGTCAGAAGACAGAGGTCGGAAGCCGGAGGACGGACGACGCGGGTGCCATCCAGCCGTCGGGCGTTGCGCGCCATGTGTTGGGAGCCGAAGGAAGCTGCCCTCCGTCCTCCGTCCTCCGTCCTCATGCTTCCGACGCCGTCACCGTGAATCCCTGCAAAGTCTGCGCGCCGCTCGGCGCCTGCGTGGCTTTCCGCGGCGTGGCGGGCTGCATCCCGCTCATCCACGGCTCGCAGGGCTGCGCCACCTACATCCGGCGCTACACCATCAGCCACTTCCGCGAGCCCATGGACATTGCCTCCAGCAGCTTCGTCGAGTCAGCGACGGTCTTCGGCGGCAGCGCGCTTTTCAGCACCGGTCTCGACAACCTCATCAAGCTGTACAGCCCGGCCGCCATCGGCGTCTGCACCTCCTGCCTGAGCGAGACCATCGGCGACGACGTGGCGCTCTTCCTGCGCGAGTACGCGGCCTCCCGCAAGGGCGCGCCGCTGCCCGCGCTCATCCGCGCCTCCACGCCGAGCTACAAGGGCACCCACATGGACGGCTTCCACGCCGCCGTGCGCGGCATCCTCGCCGGCATAGTCAAGGAGCGGGGCGCGGCCGTCCCGGGCCAGGTCAACCTCCTGCCGGGGTTCGTCTCGCCCGCGGACCTGCGCTATTTCAAAGAGCTGCTCGCGGACTTCGGCCTGGACGGCATCCTCGTGCCGGACTACTCCGAGACCCTGGACGGGCCCTCCTGGGAGGAGTATCACCGCCTGCCGGAGGGCGGCACGCCGGTCGAACGCATCGCCGCCGCGGCCGGCTCCGTTGCCACGCTGCAGCTCGGGCATACCCTGCGCGACGGCGGCGGCGACTGGCTGGAGCAGGCCTTCGGCACCCCGTGCCGCCGCCTGGGCCTGCCGATCGGCCTGCGGGAGAGCGATGCCTTCTGCGACGCGCTGAGCGCGCTCGGCGGACGCCCCCTGCCTGCGCGTCACGCCCTCGAGCGCGGCCGCCTGATCGACAGCTATGTGGACGGGCACAAGTACCTCTTCGGCAAGCGCGTGGCGGTCTACGGCGAGGAGGACCTGGTGGTCGGTATCGCCGCCCTGCTGAACGAGATCGGCCTCAACCCCGTGCTGTGCGCCTCCGGCGGCATGAACGACGCGTTCAAAGAGCAGGTGCTGGCCGTGACCGGCGACGCGCAGCGGCTCTTCCCCGGTGAGATGGAGGTGCTGGCCGACACCGACTACGACACGATCTTCGCGCGGGCCGAGGCGCTCAAGCCGGACCTCATCATCGGCAACAGCAAGGGCTACAAGATGGCCCGCAAGCTGGGCGTGCCGCTCGTGCGGGTCGGCTTCCCGATCCACGACCGCATCGGCGGTCAGCGCCAGCTACACGTCGGCTACCGCGGCACGCAGAACCTGTTCGACCTGATCTGCAACGCGCTGATGCAGGCCAAGCAGGACACCTCACCGATCGGATTCATGTATGTGTAGGAGATGAAAAGGTGTTTAGGCTGAAGGCTGTCAGGTGATTCTGGCGGACGACACGGAGGTCGTCCCTCCATCATCGCAGTGTGGAGGGTCGGGCTCTGTCCCGACCGTTCTGCTTCAGCCTAACAGTCTAAACACCTTCAGCCTGACGACGAAGTCGTCGAGAAAGGAGAACGCGCCATGAACGCAAACGCCGAACGCCATCCGTGTTTCAACCACGGCTCAGCCGGGAAATACGCGCGCATCCACTTGCCGGTCGCGCCGGAGTGCAACATCCAGTGCAACTACTGCAACCGCAAGTGCGACTGCGTCAACGAGAGCCGCCCCGGCGTGACGAGTGCGGTGCTCTCGCCCGCCGAGGCGCTGCGCTACCTCGGCCGCGTCAAGGAGAAGGCGCCGCACCTGGCGGTCGCGGGCATCGCCGGTCCGGGCGACCCGTTCGCCGACCCCGCGCGCACCCTGGAGACGCTGGAGCTGGTCCACGCGGCCTATCCGGACCTGATCTTCTGCCTCTCCACCAACGGGCTCAACCTCTACGACCACATCGACCGGCTGGCGGAGCTGGGCGTCTCCCACGTGACCATCACGGTCAACGCGGTCGATGCGGCCGTCGGCGCCAAGATCTACGCCTGGGTGCGCCACAAGAAGCGCGTCCTGCGCGGGACCGAGGCGGCGCAGGCGCTGCTCGCCGAGCAGCTCCGCTGCATCCCCAAGCTGAAGGCCGCGGGCATGCTGGTCAAGATCAACAGCATCCTGCTGGCCGGCATCAACGAGACGCACATCCCGGAGGTCGCCAAGAAGGTCAAGGCGCTGGGCGCCGACATCATGAACGTCATCCCGGTGCTGATCACGGAGGACACCGCCTTCGCGGAGATGATGCCGCCCAGCTCCAGCCTGACCGACAAGGTGCGCGCCGAAGTGGCGCAGGACATCACGCTCATGTCGCACTGCCGGCGCTGCCGCGCGGACGCGGTCGGGCTGCTGGGCAAGGACGATCCGGCGCTGCACGCCGAGCTGGACCGCGTGGTGGGCGAGCGCACCTGGATCGTGCCGGGCCGGCCTTATGTGGCGGTGGCCACGCACGAGCGGCTGCTGGTCAACGGCCACCTGGGCGACGCCAAGGAGATGCACATCTTCGAGCGGCGCTCGGAGGGGCGTTACGGCTGCGTGGGCATGCGCGAAATGCCGTTGCCCGGGCTCGGCGACAACCGCTGGCACGCGCTGGCCGCGATCCTGCGCGACTGCAGCGCGGTCCTCGTGTCCGACGCGGGTGCCAAGCCCGAGGAGGTGTTGGCCGAGGAGGGACTCTTGCTGGTGCGCGGCTCGGGCCTGATCGACGCCTGCCTCAACGCCATCTACTCCGGCGCGGACCTCAAGAAGCTCGAGCCCGCCCACGCGCGCCAGTGCGGCGGCGGCGGCGACAAGTGCGGCGGCAACGGCATGGGCTGTTGCGCCTAGCGTTATTCACCACTAAGACACCAAGAGCACCAAGATCACTAAGGTTTCCATGATTGGAACAGCGCGCAGACACTCACTCATTCTTTGTGTTTCTTGGTGCGCTTGGTGACTTGGTGGTGAAAGAATTAACTCCTAACTCCTAACTCCTAACTCCTAACTCCTAACTCCTAACTCCTAACTCCTAACTCCTAACTCGGAAGGGTATTCCCGATGCAAAAGCCGACCTATCACATTCTCGTCTGCAACTCATTCCGCATGGCGGGGGCGCCGCAGGGCGTCTGCCGCACCAAGGGCAGCGGCAGCCTCATGCAGACGCTCGAGGAGGAGATCCTGGACCGCGGCCTGGACGCGGTCGTCTCGGCCACGGGCTGCCTCAAGGTGTGCGACCGCGGCCCGGCCATGGTCGTTTACCCGCAGAACCTCTGGTACGGCAACGTGACCGGGGACGCGATCACCGAGATCCTCGACGCCCTCGAGGCCGGCGAGCCCTGCGCGAAGTACCTCATCGCGTGAGGCTAGGCAACAAGCCAGGGCGGCGTCCGTATGTTGTCCCGGCCTCAGCTGGCCAAGCGGCAATGTCGAACCGCCGCCTGAAGGCGGTACAACAAACCAGGGGGCGTCCGTTCGTTGTACCGGCCTCAGCCGGCCAAGCGGCAATGTCGAACCGCCGCCTGAAGGCGGTACAACAAACCAGGGCGGCGTCCGTATGTTGTCCCGGCCTCAGCCGGCCAAGCGGCAATGTCGAACCGCCGCCTGAAGGCGGTACAACAAACCAGGGGGCGTCCGTTCGTTGTACCGGCCTCAGCCGGCCAAGCGGCAATGTCGAACCGCCGCCTGAAGGCGGTA
>JAHFSX010000060.1 GCA_023269675.1 Verrucomicrobiota bacterium | reverse complement strand
GGTAGGCTGCGGCGGCCGCGTGGGGGTCGCCGGCTGCTTCGGCGGTTTGAGCGCGCGCGACCAGCGGCTTGAGGGTCTCGGGCAGCGGCACGCCGGTCAGCGAGAAGGCGGCGACCTCCTCGGCGGGCAAGGCGCGGTCGAGCACCGCCAGCTCGTCAACCGCCATTTTGAGTGACCCCAGGCCGAAACCCGAAAAGCCGATCCGCAATTTGGACTTGGGCGCTACCGCCTGGCCCGCGTAGGGTTTCTCGCTCGAGAGCATGCCGTTGATGTAGAGGCGCACCCGCGTGCCGTCCCAGGTGGCGGCCAGATGGTTCCAGAAGCCCGCGCTCAGGCCGTCGTCCGCGCGCGCCGAGAACGCTCCCTGCTCCCGTCCCAGCTCGATGGAGGGCTGCCGCGTCTTCCAATCGTAAATCAGCAGTCGCCAGCCGTCGTTGTAGCCGCTGCCGCTCGACGCGATCATGCCGCTGACGCTGCCGCTGTTGCCGGTTTTCGATCCCATGCCGAGCGGGCGGATCCAGCCCATCACGGTGAAGGCGTTGGTTCGCAGCGTCAGCGCCGGCGCCTCGAAGGAGTCGCCGTCCAGGACCACGGCGGCTTTGCCGGCGACACGTCCGGCCTCTGTGGTCAGCGCCGAACGGTTATCGGGCTTGAAGGTCATCGCCGCTGCCGCCTCCGCCAGATTCGGCTGGACAGCATCGGCGGACGTGAACGAATAGAAGCGCACCAGGCCTGGCTGCTTCTTCAGCGCGTCGGCCGTCGCCTGCCACGCGCCTGCGGGAGTCTGCTGCCCGCGCGCGGAGCCCGCCCCTGTCACCCCAAAAACCGCCGCCGCCAAAAAACAATAAACGACTCGCATTTTAACGTTCCCCAATTAAACATAATGATGGCTCACAGTATCAAATAACCCGCCGTACCGCGATGGCAAGTTTGCGCACGGCATCAGGAGAATCCGGCCGGTTTCGATTGTGGATATTTGCGTGTCCTGTTACATTACATCCAATGAAAAGAGGCTGGAGGGCGAGGTTTGAGATCGGACCGACGCAGCCAAGAACCTGGCTGCGGAGCATGGATCGGTAACCCCGGCCGGCCTGGAACAGCAGCGCCCCCTATGGATTGTTCACCACACAGAGCTATGAACTTCGTGCCGGTGCTGGCCCGGTGGATCCCTGCCCTGCACTGGCTGCGCGGCTATGAGCGGGGGTGGCTGCGGGGGGATTTCGTTGCCGGGGTCACGCTCGCGGCTTACCTCTTGCCTTCCGCCATCGGCGATGCGTCGCTCGCCGGTTTGCCCCCCGAGTCCGGCTTGTATGCCTGCCTGTTCGCGGGATTGGCGTTCTGGCTTTTCTGCAGTTCGCGGCACACGGCCATTACGGTAACCTCGGCCATTTCGTTGCTGCTCGGCTTGACGCTCGGCGGCTTGGCGGACGGTGATGCCGCCCGATTCGGCGCGCTGGCGTCCGGCACGGCCCTGCTGGTCGCGGTGATCGCGTTTATTGCCTGGCAGGTCAGGGCGGGCGCCATCGTCCGCTTCATTTCCCAAGGCGTCATGGTCGGCTTCAAATGCGGTGTCGCGCTCTTTCTCGCCAGCACGCAGGTGCCCAAACTTTGCGGTTTCCACGATGTCCACGGCGCATTCTGGGTGAACAGCGCCAACCTCCTCCTGCGCCTGAAGGAGGTGAACCTCTTGTCGCTCGGCATCGGGGCCGCGGCCTTGGCGATTCTCGTAATGGGCAAGTTTTTCCTCAAAAACAAGCCGGTCGCTTTAGCCGTTGTGGCGGGCGGCATCCTGGTGTCGGCCCTGTTCGGCCTCGAAAAGCACGGGGTGCGGTCGCTCGGCGACGTGCCGCACGGCTTGCCGGCCGTGGGCCTGCCGGACATCTACGTCTCGGATTTGAACACGCTGTTGCCGCTGGCCTTCGCGTGTTTTCTGCTCGCTGCCGTGGAAACGGCGGCGATCGGGCGCATGTTCGTCGCGGAGCACGGCGGCCGGTTCGATGCCAATCAGGAGCTCATGGCGTTGGCTGCGGCCAACCTGGCCGCCGGACTCGGCCGGGGTTTCCCCGTGAGCGGCGGCATGTCGCAATCGGTCGTCAACGAAGATGGCGGCGCGCGCACGCCGCTGTCCGGCGTCTTCGCGTCAGGGGTCATCTTCGTCGTCGTGCTTTTTTTCTCGCACCCGCTGCATGCCCTGCCCCAGCCGGTGCTGGCGGCGGTGGTGCTGGTGGCCGTGGCCGACCTGTTTAAACTTTCCGACCTCAAAGAGCTCTGGCGCGGCGACCGCCCGGAGTTTGTCGTGGCGATGGCGGCGCTGCTGGGCGTGCTGGGGTCCGACCTGCTGCACGGCGTGTTGATCGGGGCCGTCATTTCGCTCGTGCAACTGATCCGTCGCGCCTCCCGTCCCCATGTCGCCTTGCTTGGCCGCATCCCCGGCACGCGGCGCTTCTCGGATCGCGAGCGGCATCAGGATAACGAGCCGATCCCCGGCGTGCTGATCTTCCGCCCCGAGTCGGACCTGGTCTACTTCAACGTGGACCACGTGCGCGACCTGATCCTGGACCGCACGCGCGCCGAAACGCCGCCGCCCAAGCTCGTCGTGCTGGACCTTTCCGCCGCGCCCTACGTGGACATGCAAAGCGCGCGCTCGTTGGCGGGGCTGGCCGACGAACTCACCGCGGCGGGCATCCGTATGCAAGCTGTGGAGGCGCGCGCCGCCGTGCGCGACCGTTTGCGCAGGGTGGGCGGGGATGTCAGACTTGGCGGGGTAACACGGTTCATCTCCGTGGCCGACGCCGTGGAGGCCTTCGCGGGCAGGACCGAACCCAAAGAGCTCCACGGGCCCCCGCGCGCGGGCTCCGGACAACTTCTTTCCCCGTGAAAGCGCTTTTTTGTATTCTCTTTTGTCCCGTTTTTTGATTTGCTACATGTGTTTTCAAACCCGCGCCGGGCAGACACAGTGGTCCGCCCTTTTTTGAATCCTTAACCTCTTTCCCCCCCCCTTCCCCATATGTCCCGATTTGTCATTAAAGGCGGTAAGCCCGTCAGCGGCATTCACCGTACGCCCGGCAACAAGAACGCCGCACTGCCCATGCTGGCCGCAAGCCTGCTGACCTCCGAACCTGTGACCCTGAGCAACCTGCCGCTCATCGCCGATGTGCGCACCATGCTGGAACTCATCGCCGACATGGGCGCGGAGGTCGACCTGGACTCCGAGAAGCGCACCGTGCGGATCCACGCCGCGAAAATCCGGTCCACCCACTTGAACAAGGCGCTGTGCGGGCGCGTCCGCTCCTCGATCCTTTTCGCCGGCCCGCTGCTGGCCCGCTGCGGATCGGCCAAGCTCTACCCCCCGGGCGGCGACGTGATCGGCCGACGCCGCATCGACACCCATCTCGACGGCTTCCGCCAGCTCGGCGCGACAGTGCGGACGAACGGCTCCTATACCTTGAAGGCCGCCAAAGGCCTGGAGGCGCAGCGCATCCTGCTGGACGAGGCGAGCGTCACCGCCACCGAGAATCTGGTCATGGCCGCCGCCCTCGCCAAGGGCACGACCACGCTCTACAACTCGGCGTGCGAACCGCATGTGCAGGACCTTTGCCGCATGATCAACGCCATGGGCGGCAAGATCGCGGGCATCGGCACCAACCGCCTCACCATCGAGGGCGTGGCGGCGCTGCACGGCACGGAGCAGCGCATCGGGCCGGACTACATCGACGCGGGCAGCTACCTCGCGGCGGCGCTGGTCACCGGCGGCGAACTGACCATCGCGGACGTCGAGCCTTCCGACTTCGAGGCGCTGGAGAAACCGTTCAAACGCTTCGGCGTGCGCTGGGTCATCGACCGCGAGGCCAAGACGATCAAGCTCCCGGCCCGGCAGAAGCTCAAGACCGCGTATGACCTCGGCGACGCCATCCCCAAGATCGAGGACGGCCCGTGGCCCATGTTCCCCTCGGACCTGATGAGCGTGCTGATCGTGCTCGCCACGCAGACCCGCGGCACCACGCTTTTCTTCGAAAAGATGTTCGAGAGCCGCATGTATTTTGTGGACCACCTGATCGGCATGGGCGCGCGCATCGTGCAGTGCGACCCGCACCGCATCGTGGTGACCGGCCCCGCCCAGCTGCACGGCACGCGCGTGGCCAGTCCCGACATCCGCGCGGGCATGGCGCTGCTGATCGCGGCCCTGTGCGCGAAGGGCGAGACCGTGATCCACAACGCGGGCAGCATCGACCGCGGCTACGAGGCGGTCGAGATCGAGTTGCGGCGTCTGGGAGCAAGCATCGAACGCGTGACGGACTGAAGGGCGACCAAGCGGCTAGACTGAGGGGCGCGCGGCTCAGTGTTCGTGAAGCGTTTGGCCCGTCCCCTTCGTGCTCTCGACGAAGTCTCCGGCCATCCGCATCAGGTCCAGCTCCTCCGCCATCTCGCACGCTTCCCGCTTCGAAAGGGGCCTTCCCGCCTGCTGCGGGTCCGCCTGTGCCCGCCACTGCTCAAGCGGAGTGTCCACGTCAACCGGGCACCCCAAGATCAGGAGGGCCCGGCCTTTCTCCCTCCGCAGAAAACCCGGCTCGAGGAGCATGTGCAAGCGCTCCGGCAAGCCCTCCCGCAACAGCGTCTCCGCCTCGTCGGTGATGCTCGGGTCCTCCGCGTCAGCCTCCTCCACCAGCCGCTTCAGCACCTCCAGCTGGCACCGGAGGACACCTTCCCTGGTCTTCGGCTGCTCCTGCCCCTCTTTCAGAATGCAGAGCATCGCGCTCTCTTCGCCCGGACACCAGACCGTCTCGCCCGCTTTGATTTTCATGGCGTGTCTCCTGACTTTGAGTCGCACCGCTTCCGAACATGAGCGGGCCTGAATTCGGTAGGGCGTGCGCTCCTGCGCCGCCGCAAGGTGCTCGGGATCGGCGGCACGGAGTGCTCGCCCTACCCGGCAAACAATAGACCAGGTTAGGCTGATCACATTCCGCTTGTGGTATCAGACACACAGAATCAGGTTAACTAGACGAGAGGGCGTCATGTCAGGCCGTCCGGTCACTTGGCCTTCACGTCGAAGCAGTACAGGTTCGTGTCATAACGGACGTAGAGCCGGCCGTTGATGACCACCGGATGCGACCAGCTGTTGCCGGTGCCCGCGACCTGGATGCTGCCCTTGACGCGGCTGCCTTCGGCTGCTGACGGGTCGATGAGGGTCAGCTTGCCGCCTTGGTCGGCGAACGAGTAGAGCCGGCCGTCCGCCCACGTCGCCTGGCCCGCGCCCCCGTGCTCGGTCCACAGCGTCTGGCCGGTCTTGAGGTCGGCGCAGACGATCCCTCCCTTGCCCTTGCCGTACACGCGGCCGTCCGCCACGACATAGTTGCCGGGGTGGGAGGCGAAGTCCGCCGTGGTCCAGGCGTCCTCGAAGCTCCACTTGCCGCCGGCGTGGGCGACCTTGAGGCAGATGCCGCCCTTGCGGTAACCGACCGCCCAGAAGAGGTAGCCGTCCGAATACGCGGGCGTGGGAGCGTTGGCGGTGTTGCCGTCGGCGAAGGGGTTACGATAGAGCTCGTGGCCCGTCCGGGCGTCTACGACGATGAGGCCGCTCTGGGAGCCGTTGACGATGACGGTGCTGCCGTTCAGCGTGATCGGTACGCACGAGCTGTAGCCGGCCGTGGCGGGCTTGTCCGATTTCCACACGCCGGCGCCGGTCATCTTGTCGAGCGCCACGATCGCGTGTTCGCCGCCCGGCGTGGCGATGGCGAGCTTGCCGACGATGGTCACGCTCTCGGAATACTGCCAGCCGCCGGCCTTGCCGCCCATGTCGGCGCGCAGGTTCTTTTTCCAGAGGATCTTTCCGTCCTTGGCGCTCTGGCAGGTCAGCAGCCCGTCGCCGCCGGTCAGATAGATGCGGTCGTCGTCCACGGTCGGGGTGGCCCGCGCTCCGCCGTACTTGTTGTGGCTGGACTTGGGTCCCTGCGCGGCGCGCCACTTCTCCTTGCCGCTCTTCTCGTCCAGGCAGATCAGCATCTGGTTCTCGCCCTCGTTGCCGGTCGTATAGACGCTGCCGTCGGCGACGGCCACCGACGACCAGCCGGGCCCCAGGTTCTCGACCTTCCAGAGCTGGGCGGGGCCTTCCGTCGGCCACTGCTTCAGCAGGCCGGTGTCGGGGGAGCGTCCGTCGCGTTCAGGCCCGAGGAAGGTCGGCCAGTCGGCGGCGCGGGCGCCCGCGGTCACCAGCATGACAGCGGCAGAGAAGGTCAAGACGGCGAGTCGGTTCATGTGCATGGGGCGCTCCTTTAACGACATTGATGATGAGGAGTGTACCAGCGCCAACATAACCGCGCAATTCCAAAGCGGGAGGCGCGCATCCCGCGCGCATCCCGCCAGCACCCACCCGTTCCGGCTGTTCGGACCGTTGCGGATGCGCGTCCCGACGCGCCATCAATCTGCCGGAATCGGGGTTGACTCCCTTGCAGCCTCCCCCGCATAATAAAAAAGTATATTGGCGTCTGGAACGTTTCTTGGGAACGCCAGGGCGGCGAGCGCTCCGATCCGGTTCAGGCGAGGGGAAGCCCGTGAGTCGGAGGCTATTTTTTGCGGAGTGGCCGTGATCAGTCACCAGGGGTAAAAGGACATGGACCTTATGAAGTATTCGTCGGCATGGTTGGGATCTTGTGGTTTTTGGTTGTCCGCACAGCTTCTTTTGATCGGAGTTCTGTGGCAGGAAGCCGGCGCGGCGCCTCTGGGGGTCGGCTATCGCGAGACGATTGAGCTGGCCGTGCCGGAGGCGACGACCTCGAATCTGACGGACCGGCTCTTGGTCTCGGAAGGGACGCTCAACAAGACCGGGGCAGGCACGCTCGTTTTGGCGGCCTCGAACCTGATGACTCAGTCCAACGGAAAGATCGTTGTCCGTGACGGCGCCTTGCGCGTGGAGAAAGATGCGAATGCCAGCGCCGCGCCGGCGCCGTGTCCGGTGGAGATCATGGCGCAGGCGGCCTTTTGGGTGGATGCCACGACCAATGTGGTTGCGGTCGCGTCGAACGGCAACACGTATGTGGACGCCTGGCTGGATGTGCGCGAGGCGGACACCGAGGCGCCCTACGCGTATGTCCGCGCGGTCACGAGCCTGTCGAAAACCAACGTCGCCCCGCAGGTGCAGATGAACGCCGGCCCTAACGGACAACAGGCGTCCGTCTGGTTCGGCCGGTATGGGTCTTTGCGGACGATGACCTGGACGACCCCGGCCGGAGCGACCGCGGACATCACAAAAATCTGCCACGTTTTTCTGCTGCACGGCGTCTTCCTCTCCTACGGTTACGTTCTGGGAACCATGGGAAATGACCCCGACTTTCATATTCAGGATTTCTCGAACGGCAGCGTCTCCTCTCCGATTTGGCACCAGACCGAATATACGACAACGGCGGTCCGGCAAGGCCGCACCTATCTGGACGGCGAGCGGATCGACGGCACCCTGGTGCCGCCCAAGCCTGGCTGGCAACTTCTCGAAGTGGCCCTGGGCGCCAAAACCGCGCATGCGGCCAATTTTTATAACGACCGCAACATCGATTCTTCCGGCAAACGGCTCGGCGGGGACAACCTGTGCGAAGCGGTCATCTTCACGAACCGTCTTTCGGAGACCGACCGGCTGCGCGTGCAGCGCTACCTCGTTCAGAAATGGCTCGCCCCGAAACCGATCGCCGCGCTTGCGGTTGCCGCCAGCGTGTCGGGCACGGTGGTCACGGATGTGGCCGCAGGCGGCACGATGACCGCCCGCCTGGACGGCAACGGGAGCCTGCAGAAGCTGGGCGGCGGCACCGCGGTTCTAGACGACGTTCCCGCCGTGAAATCCGTTTTCAGGGCAGCGTCCATTCTCGGAGGCGTTCTGGACGCGCGCATTCCTGTGCCGCTCGCGCTGGCGGCGGGCGACCGCGTGACCGCCACGAACACCGCCCTGACGCTGACGCAAACTGCGGGCAGCGGCCGGATCATTAAAGACGGATCCGGCAGCGTGACGCTGACCGCCCTTCCGCAAGGCGTCAGCCAGTTGGCGGTCAACGAGGGCACGCTGATTCTGACGCCGCCCTCTGTCAGCACCTCGGTTGTCGCGAAAACGAGCGGAGCCGTGTCTAACGCCACGTTTGAAGGGATCCAGAATACGACCGGCAACCGGTACGTCATTCCGAACGGGACGACCTATGGCGGCTGGACCGCCTATACTCCGTCTGTCACGGGAGGTGCCGACAACGCGGTTTTCATCTTCAACAAAGCCACTGGGAGCGATGCGCCCTGGCCGTGCGATTACGCCGCGCCCGAGGGGAACCAGGTGTTGGCGTTGAAACGCGACGCCTCGGCATCGACCACGCTGACATTGCCGGTTGCCGGCGTGTACGATGTGTCGTTCTACACGTCGGGGCGCACGAATTACGGCAACCACGAGTTTGACCTTTGTCTTATTCATGGCACCGAAACCAACCGCTTGGCGACCGTGCAGACCGTCCCGGCCCCCTACATCCGCCAATCTTTCCGGCTGCCGTGGCTGGCGGCGGGCGACCACACCCTGCTCTTGCAACGCAACGGGCAGGGCGTCGACAGCCTCGGCACCGTGGACGATATCAGGGTGCAGTTGGTCTCTGAAGTGCGCCCGGACGGACTGAAGCTTTTCAACGGCGACTTCGAGCTGACGGGGTATCCGCGCAACAACGCAACGGCCTTCACCACCTCGAACCTGGCGCCCGGCTGGGCCTTTACTGCCTCGACCAACAACATGGCCACCTCCGGAATCACCCTGTCCAGCTCATCCGCCTACTTCTACGCGCCTTCGTCCGCCTACGGTTCCGGCATGCTGGGCATTGTCAGCAACGGTGCAGCCACAACCACGCTGACTTTGCCCGCCGGCACCTACCGGCTACAGGGCGACATCTGTAACTGGTGTTGCTACCTCAATGGTAAGGCGCTTGCCAGCAGCCAGCAAATCAAGGCCACGATCATGCGGGCCGATGGCGGAAGCGTGGTCCTTGGCACGGTATCGACCAACGCGAGCATGCTCTCTGCAAGGGCGTGGCCGACGACGTTCGCCGTCACCAACAACGAGACCGTGACGCTGACGCTGGAAGGCCTGACCGCAGCGGCGGGCGGGCTGGTGGACAACCTTGTCCTCCTCCCCCAGACCAACACCCTCATTGTCCAGAACGCCAGCTTCGAGGCGGATGCCAACTGGGCTTTTGAATACAACACGAACGTCCTCAAGTATGCCATGGCGAAATACTCGTTGATGTCGGAGACGAACTTTTACGGAACCGCGATTTACGATGGCGTGCGGCGGCTGGCGCTGGTCCAGACCGGCGCGGCGGCCCAGGACATCCAGATTCCGGCGGCCGGACTCTACCGGCTTGTGCTGCATGCGGTCCGCCGGGTGGATTCGGTCAACGGCGACATCTACGGAAAGAACCCGGTGCGGGCCTGGCTGGCGCAGGGCGGAGTGACCAACGTCATCGGCTGGACGCGGGTGGATGACCCCGTGTTTGTCAGGCGCGAATTCCTCTTCCCTGTAGCAGCGGCTGGGACCTACCGCTTCGGCCTGCAAGGACTGACCGACAATAGCCCGGCTTTCCCGGGTTTAGACAAAACCACGATGCTCGACGGCGTGTCCATCGAGCCCGTGACCGACCTGTCAGAGACCGGTTTCGCGCTTCCGAGGGAGCTGTCGCTGACGGTGGAAGACGGCGCGCGGCTGCAATTGTCGTACACCGGGACGCAAACGGTCGAGGAGGTCCGCTATGCCGGGCGGTTCGTGACGGGGTTGATGAATCAGCAAACCTGTCCTGCGTTCGTTTCCGGGCCGGGCGCATTGTATGCGTCACCCAAAGGCACGATGATCATCCTCCGCTGACACCCATGAAACGACACTTTTTGTCAAAGAAGCTCATCACGCGCGGCATGGTCACATGGATCGTGTCGGGCGGGTTGATCGCTCCGCGGATGGCCTTCACGCAGGAGCCCGTGAAAACGGGCGGGCTTGATCCGGCGGGTGAAGCACCGCACGTGTATTGGGGTGACGTGCATGGGCATACGGGCGCTTCGGACGGCAAAGGAACCGTCGCCGAATACTTCCGCTACGCGCGGGATGTGGCCAAGCTCGATTTCGTCATTGTGACCGACCACGACTTCGGCAGCCAGGCGCCGTGGCGGATGCCGCAGGCGCACTGGCAGGCCAGTCAGGCCCAGGCGCGCGAGTTCACCGTCAACGGCGCCTTCGTCGCGATCGCGGGTTACGAGTGGACCTCCCAGCCCAAATACTGGGGCGGCTTCACCAACGGGGCCTCGGAGAAGCTTTTTGCCGGACCGGCCCGCTATTACAGCCACAAGAATGTGTATGTTCTGGCCCCGGTCGACGACCTGTTCAGCGCCAAGGACGTCGCTTATCGGACGCCCGACTTGCTGGCCGCGGCAGTGAGCCGGGCCGGCGGGCTGATCCACAACAATCACCCCACGGCGGACCCCGACAGCCGAGAGCAGTTCGACTACGACGCGTCCTGGGCCTCCGTCATTGCCAATACGGAGATGCTGGCGGATACGGTGCGTTACCAAGGCAAGACGCATCAGCTCCAGTGTGAGAAACTGGTGCGGGCGTTTCTGAACCGGGGCGGCCGGACGGGTTTTGTAGGCGGTACCGATACGCACGAGGGCCGGCCCGCGGCACGGACGGCGGTGCTGGCGACGGCCTTGACACGCGAAAGCGTTTTCGAGGCGCTCCGCCATAGGCGCAACTATGCCGTATCCCGCGCGCGGATCGTGTTGGATTTTAAAATTAACGGGCACTGGATGGGTGAGGAGATCGCGGTCGAAGGACCGCCGCGGATCGGGGTGTCGGTCCAGGGGACGGAACGGCTCGCGGAGGTCGAGGTGATCCGCAACGGAGAGGTGATCCATCGGGTTTCGCCGGAAGGGAAGGACCTCCGGTTGGAATGGATCGATACCGCCTTTTCGGGGGACAGTTGGTATTATCTCCGGGTCACGCAAGCCGACGCCGATGAGAACGGCAATCCCTCGCGCGCCTGGTCCAGCCCCATTTGGGTTAAAGCCAAAGGCAGGGACTGAAGCGGGCGGCGCGAACCGCCAGCCTTTGCAGCGCGACGATACGGACGTGATCGAAGGGCTGGCTTTTAAGAAAGGGTGCGGGTACAGATATGATGCAGACGGTCAAACAGACCGGGTTCTTGTCTCCGGAGGACGCGGAGCGGGTGGCCGCCACTGTGGCAAAAGCCGAGCAGGCGACTTCGGCTGAGATCAAGGTCGTTGTTGTGAGGCGCTGCTGGCGAGATATCCGGGGCAAGGCGGTGCGCCTGTTCAGGAAGCTCAAACTCGATCAGACCGAGCTGCGCAACTGCGTCATGATCCTCGTTGCGACCGCGAGCCGCGAGTTCGTGATTTTCGGGGACAAAGGCATCCACGAGAAGGTCGGCCAGGGCTTCTGGGATGACGTGCGCGACAAGATGGCGATGCGGTTTGCCGAGGGACATTTCGCCGACGGTCTGTGCGCGGGGGTCGAAGGTGTGGGGGCGAAGCTCATCCAGTTCTATCCCACACAAGCGGGCGACAAAAACGAAATCCCCAATGAGATCGTCTTTGAAAAGTAGGGGGCCATGAAGCGTTCGGCGTCAGGACTGGCTATTGTTGCGCTTGTCTGCGCTGCGCAGGGGATCACCTGCGCTGCGGAGCATCAGCGGGCCGAGAAGGCGTTGCCGGACCGGATTGCCGGCCGGAGTTTCCCTTCGGTATTTCAGGCGTGGAATCCGGCCGACAACCTGAAGGAGGACCGGACCGTCACACTGGCCCGGCACGATCTGCTTTTTCACAGCGCGGAATTCTTCGGCCTGCGGTGGAACGCGACGCCTCAGGGCTTGGCCACGGGCTTCACGCCGGAGAGTGTCCGCGCCGCGCAACAGAGGCGCCGAGACCTGCTCAGCCTTAATCCGAATCTGGTGATGATCGCGGAGATCCGCTATCGCGATGCGCACGCGAGCTATCTGCCGGAAGGGCACGCGTGGTGGCGCCGCGACAGCCAGGGGGAGATCGTCGCGGGCTGGAAAGAGGGCGGTTACCTTCAGCTGGACTTCGGCCAGGCGGCGTTCCGCGAGCAGGTGGCGCTGCAGGCGCAGGCCGCAGTGTCGTCCGGCGTGGTGGACGGCATCATGGTCGACTGGTGGCAGGACGGTGCGGAGCGGCTGGCGCTGGTCAAGGCCATCCGCGCCCGCATCGGCGAGGGCGCGCTGATTCTGGCCAACGCCAATGACCGGCGGACACCGCAGACCGCGCCCTACATCAACGGGTACTTCATGGAGTGCTATCGCAGCCAGACAGTGGACGACTGGGCGCGCATCGCCGACACGCTGCAATGGGCCGAGAAAAATCTGCGGCCGCCGCGGATCAACTGTGTGGAAACGTGGTTTCACGCCTCACGTGCGGACGAGAACCTGATGCGCTGCGCGACGACACTCGCATTGACGCTGTCGGACGGATACTGTCTGTTCTCCGATCCGAACCCGTTGCCGACACCCGACCACCTGCACAGCTGGTATCCCTTCTGGGAGCGCCGTCTGGGCCGGCCGTTGGCCCCGGGGCGGCCGCGCGCAGACGGCGCCCTGATGCGGGAGTTCAGTTGCGGGACGGCGGTCTGCAACCTCACGAACGCCGCGCCGGTGACCGTCACGTTCGGTGAGCCGCGCACCAGCCGGGCGACCGGCCAGCGCGCGCTCGTCCACACGGTCGGCGTGCGCGACGGCGACCTCTTCGTGAAAGACGGTGCGGAGTAGGCGTCGGCTACTTCTTCAGCTTGGTGATCTCGGCGGCCTTGGAGTTGCCGAACTGCATCTCCGGCTTGCTGAACTTGACGTCGTTGTGGTAGGTCGCGAACTCGGAGACGATGGCGCCGTCCTTGCCGGCGCGCATGAAATGCCAGGACTCGGGGTCGTTCAGCGAATAGATCTCGCCCGCGCCGCACGTCTTGACGAACTTCGACTTGAACCACGGCTGGCCGTATCCCCAGGGGCGCTCGCCCGCGGGCATGGCGCTGATCGGCGTCTCGCCGGCGTCGCCTTTGTATTCGCCGAAGAACTCGACCGAGCCGTGGCTGATGTGCCAGGACTCCATCTTCGGACCGAAGCCCTTGCCGTCGCCGTTGGCGAGGTGGTTGTGCTCGGGGAGCATCTGCCCAGGCAGCAGGAAGATCTCGTGGCCGAGGTAACCGAACTTCTGATCTTTGAACTCGCCCTTGTAGGCCTTGGTGCCGATGTTCCCGTAGGTGCCTTCGACGTTCTTCCAGAAGATGCCGGCCATGCCGAGCCTCGCGAAGTCGCTCTGCATGAAATCGGCGACCCACAGCGCGTCGGTCTTCAGGATCTCAGGCACCGGGTAGTGGAACGCCCGCATCATGTCGAAGTAGGCCTGCTTCGCTGCGGCCGGGTCGAACGAACCGTCCGGCTTGTAGAAGGCGGGGCTCGCGAGGCGCGGGACCGGCGCGAACGGCGTGAGGCCCGTATAGCTTTTCGGCGCGGCGCAGCCGCCGAGGCAGATCGCCGCAAGGATGGCCGTCATCAGGTAACCGGAAGTTTTGATCATGGGTTGGTCTCTCTTTGTTTTGTTTTCAATACGTACTGTCGCGATAGTGAAGCGAAACGCGCGTGACAGGTCAACAGAAAAAGGGGGCACGGAATCATGCTGAACGTCCGGCGCCCGGCGCCCGTGGTTAGAAAAGACCTTTCACGCGCTGCCAGAAGGACACGGGTGCGAGCGTGGCGTGGTAGAGGAAGCGGGTGCCGGAGGCGGGGAGGGGCGCGGGCGGGTGGGTGTACTGGTGGAGCGTCGCGGCGACCGCGACGGAGGTGGAAACTTCGGGGTCGGGGTTGAAGCCGCCGATTCGCCACAGGTAGCCCCAGCCGTCGAGGCGGTAGCCGCCGATGAAGCCGTTCTCCACG
Organism: Verrucomicrobiota bacterium; assembly: GCA_023269675.1. Classification (GTDB taxonomy): domain Bacteria; phylum Verrucomicrobiota; class Kiritimatiellia; order RFP12; family UBA1067; genus JAHFSX01. Next base: position 9,028 of record JAHFSX010000060.1, on the reverse strand, counting down.
CCGGCGACCAGTACTGTCGCGGGCGCCGACTGGGTCGATGGCGTGCCGCGGTTGACCACGCTTTCGCTCTGCGCGATCTTCGCGGCGAGCGCGTCGCCCAGCCAGACCTTGCCGTCCTCGGTCGCGTGCAGCGCTTCGGCGGGATCATCGACTTCGCCGTCGCCGACCGGGAGGTGGAACAATCCGGCACCGGCGGTTCCGCTGTGATCGGTTTTCCACGCGTTTCCGTCGCGGTACGCGGCGCGGAAGAAGGAGTAGGCCGCGGTCTCCCACCACGCGCCGCCGTTGTTGACATAGGCGCGCACCGCCCCGAGCGTCTCGCGCCAGCGGCCGGGGCCGGCCGAGGGGAAGATCTCGCCGTAGGGGTTGACGATCGCGAACCAGGCGCGCGGTCCGGCCGCCAGCGCGGCGGCGATCTCGTCGCAGGTCGTGAGCGACTTGACCGCCAGGCCATGTTGCTTGGCCAGCGCCGAGGCTTCAAAGGCCGCACGCCAGTCGGCGGGCGTGACCGAGGTGAGCGCGGGGGCGATGCCGGCGCCGAGGTCGATGATGCCGATCGCGGGTTTCGCGCCGGGCCAGTCGCGCGGGGCGAGGGCCGCGAGTTCCGCGGGCGGTGGCGTGCGGGCCACGCTGCCGCGCGGGGGGAGCGTGAGGGAGAGGACCGAGGACGGAAGCCCGAGGACCGAGGTCGGAGTGCCGTCGAGCGTGACGCGCACGCGGCCAGAGAGGGGCACGGGCACGGAGACCGTGGAGTGCGGTTGCGCATAGATCCAGAGGTCGGTCTTGCCCTTGGCGGTTTCGGTGACGTAACCGGAGCCGTCAGTCGCGCGTCCGGCGGTCATGCCGGGCGCGTCGGCGCGGAAGCCGTAAGGCGGGAGGGCGCGGCTGTCCAGCGTGCGCGGCACGTCGCCGAGGTTGGCGAGAATGCGCACGTCGCCGTAGGTCGCGACCAGCGTGCCATCGTCCGCGGCGCGGCGCGGGTCGCCGCCCGCCGCGAAGAGCGGTCCGCGGTCGTGCTTGAAGTCGCGCAGCGGCTCTCCGATGTGGCGGGCGCAGACCGATTTCTGGAGGCGGTCGAGCCAGGCCAGCCACTCGCGCGGGGCGTCCTGCGCGAGGGCGGAGGCGTTGGCGCGGTAGCTGAGGCTGTAGCCGAGGCCGAGGGTCCACGAGAGGATCTGGTCGTTGGTGACGAACTGTCCGAGGTCGTGGTGGAGGAAGACGGTCTTGTCGTGCATGACGGCCTGGGCGAGCGGGAAGATCTCCCAGGTCTCGGGCGGGGAGGAGGCCTTGAAGAGGCGTACCCAGACGGGGCGGTGTTCGGTGGGCACGATGCCCCAGCTCAGGCCGCAGAGCAGGGTCTGGTAGTTGGCGACGCGGTCCCAGCCGTTCTCGGTGCCGAGGGGCACGGTGCGGCTGTCCTCGTCGTTCATGGCGATCATGCCCTCGCTGTAGGCGTAGGGGGTGGGCGAGGCGGGGTTGGTGTCGTAACTCCAGCCGCGCGCGCCGCACTGGTCCTGGAAGAGGATGTCCACCGGGTACTCCTGCGTGAACTGGCGCACGGTGACGCGGTTGGCGGCCTGCACGGCGGGGTGCCAGAGGGTGATGGTCCAGCCGTCGTTTTCGGAGTAGCGCTCGTAGACCGGCTTGCCGTCGAGGGTTTTGAGCAGGCCCGCGTCGCCCTCGCGCTCGAAGGTCGGGCCTTTGGGATGGTCGCACCACCACGTGGGGTTGGTGTAGGGGCTGACCAGGTGGCCGCGGGCGTGGGCGCGGTCGAAGAAGGTCTTGAACTCGTCGGGCGTGCCGAACTTCGCGTTGGGTGGCAGGTGGTCGGGATACTGTTTGTCGAAGCCGCCCGTCAGGTAGTCCGAGAAGTGGATCAGGGTCGGCACGGGGAGGCGGTCGAGGGCGTCGGTCTTCTCGCGGGCGCTGCCGCTCAGGAAGAGCAGGACCGAGTTTTTGAGGCGGGCGAGGGCCTCGGGCTTCATCTTTTCGGCGAGCGGGCGCGTGAGGCCGTTGGCGGTGCAGTAGCGGGCGAGGTCCTCGTAGACGGGCGTGCCGAGGGTCATGCGCACGGCCGGGCAGCGCCACGTCGCGCCGGGGAGCACGTAGGTGCTGAAGGCGTGGTCGCAGTAGCCGCCCCGCTCGTCGCCGCCGCAGCCGAGCGCGCCGGGGATGAAGATCTCCGCCGGGGCTTGCGCGGCGGCCCACGGCTGCTTGACGGTGCGCGGCTGCACGCGGTAGAGCGCGGCCGTGCCGGAGCGGGATTCGAGGTGCAGGAAATCGGAGAAGGCGACGGGGTAGGAGAGGCCGTACGAGAGGTAACGGTGCGGGCGCAGCGCCTGGTAGAAGGGGTAGCCGCCGACCTCGAACCAGTTGCCGCCGGCCTTGACGTAGCCGCGGATCGTCTCGAGCACGGCGGTCATGCCGTCGTCGGTGGCGGTGGGGATGCTTTCGCCGTAGGGGTTGAGGATGCAGAGGAAGTCAGGGCTGCGGGCGGCGTCGAGCATGGCCTGCGGTGAGGCGAGCTCGACGAAGGTCACGCGTCCGCGGGAGCGGGCGGCGATGGCGTTCAGGCGGGCGCGCCAGTCGGCGACCGGGGTCTCGGCCCAGTTGCCGCGTTCGGGGCCGTTGGTGAGGCTGACGAGGCCGATACGGGCGCGGGGCGCGGCGGGCCCGGCGGCAAGCTTTTCGATGACGGCGCCGACGAGGGTCAGGGCGGTCTCGCAGTCGTCCTCGCGCACGCCGCCGCCGACGCGCCAGAGGCCGCCGCCGCTGCCGCCGAGGCGGTTGGCGGAGAGGTAGGGGCCGTTGGCGGAATCGGCGATCACGAGGTCAGCCTGGGCGCGGGAGGGGGCGCGGTTGACCACGGCCCTGGCTTTGGCGGCGCGGGCGGCGACCGCCGGCGTGAGCCAGCGGCGGCCCTCGTCGGTGACGGTGAGGGGCACGGCGGGGTCGTGGACGTCGCGCTGGACGAGCGGTCCGCCGCAGAGGGTCTGGTAGCCCTTGGGGCCGACCGCGACGGCGCTCCAGCCGGAGGGACGGTCTTCGGGCTGCTGCTGGAAGAAGCCGCGGTTGAAGGCGGCGCCGACGGCGGTGTTGCCGTTGAGGGGGCAGACGAAGCGGGTGACCGCGGCGGGGTCGAAGCGCAGGCGGCCGGGGAGGTCGAGGCGCAGGAGCGGCTGGGCGGAGGGAGTGGCTTCGGCCGTGAGCTCGATGCCGTCGGGGCGCGGGCGGGCGGTGACGCGGACGGTGAGGGCCGGGCAGGCATAGGTGAAGGTCAGCGCATCCTTGTCCGGCCCCGGTTTCCAGGAGAAGGCATGGAGGGCGTTGGTGGCATGGAAGCGGGCGGCGTCGAGGACGGTCTTGTCCGCGAAGCGGGCGGACCAGAGGCCGGACTCGCCGCTCTGCCAGACCGACTCGGCCGCGCCGGCGGGCGACACGGCCAGGATCGCGCCGTTTTCGGGGCTGAAGGCGACGGTGCCCGCGGGGGTGCGGAGGACGGGTGCCGCGGCGGCGGCGAAATGGGCGACCAACACGGAAAGGAAGAGCAGGTGTCTTATTTTCATTGGACTGATTTAAGGGAGGCGGCCTGAAAAGTCAAGCGCATCCTTGGCGCGGCGCCCGGGATTTTGCATGATCGATGCTTGATTGCCTTGTCAAAAGTACGCTATACTTCAAAGAGTAAATGATGTTTTGGTCCGAGTGAAAAGCGGTGCGTTTCCGGGGGACACGGGCACGCGCGGCAGACATTCGGGGCATCGTGCGGATTGTGTGACACCCATGATATTCGACAAGAAGAACGCGGGGGCGGGGGACGGCCGTGTCGGGGTCGGCGGGGCTGTCTTTGGCGGACAGCGGCTGGTTTTGATCGCTGGACCCTGTACGGTTGAAAGCCGTGACCAGATGCTGGAGATCGCCTGTGCGGTCAAGGAGGCGGGCGCCTCCATGTTGCGGGGCGGGGCCTTCAAGCCGCGCTCTTCGCCGTATGCGTTTCAGGGCCTGTGCGAGAAGGGGCTCGAGATTCTGGCCGAGGCGCGCGAGCGCACGGGCTTGCCGGTCGTGACTGAAGTCCTGGAGGCCGCGCACCTGCCGGCGGTGGCGGCGATCGCGGACATGCTGCAGATCGGCTCGCGCAACATGCACAATTCGGTCCTGCTGCGTGCCGCCGGCGCGTGCGGGAAGCCGGTGCTGCTCAAACGCGGCATGAGCGCCACGATCGAAGAGTTTCTGCTGGCGGCCGAGTACATCCTGGATGCGGGCTGCCGGCAGGTCGTGCTGTGCGAACGCGGGATCCGGACGTTCGAGACGGCGACGCGCTTCACGCTGGATTTGAGCGCCGTGCCGCTGCTGAAAGAGCGGTCCTGGCTGCCGGTGATCGTGGACCCCAGTCACGGGACTGGCCGCGCGTCGCTGGTTCCGGCGATGTCGCGTGCGGCGGTCGCGTGCGGGGCGGATGGCGTGATGATGGAGGTGCATGCCCATCCCGGCCAGGCGCTTTGCGACGGCGATCAGAGCGAGACGCCGGAGATGTTCGGCCGCGTGGTCGGTGAACTGCGTGCGGTCGCCGCGGCGGTCGGCCGAACGGTCTGATTTTCAAGAACAAAAAACAGCCTGCTCGGCATGCGGGTGAGGAGACAGAGGAATGAAGGCAGTGAAGCGTGGTGTTCTGGGTTTTGTCCTGCTGGGGCTGGTGGGCAGCGTGTGTGCCGCCACCTATCTGACACCTGAGTATGTGGCGGTCGCGCCGGGCGGCAAGACGCTGTATGTGACGGCGGCTACTGCGGGCAAGGTGCTGGTCTTCGATGTCGCCGGAGCGAAAGTCGCGGGCGAGTGGGCGCTCAAGACGGATCCGAGCGGCGTGGCGGTGGCGGCTGACGGTACGGTTTACGTGACGGGCGGCGGGGTGGACGGCGTGTTGCTCAAGTTGGGTGCGGACGGCAAGCTGCTGGGCAAGGTCGAGACGGGGCACACGCCGATGGCGCCGGTGGTCAGTCCGGACGGGGCGACGGTCTATGTGCCGAACCGCTTCAACAACAGCGTGGCGGTGGTGGACGCGGCGAAGATGAAGGTCGCCGCGACGGTCAGCGTGTTGCGCGAACCGCATGCCGCGGTGCTGGGCGCGGGCGGCAAGCTGCTGTTCGTGGCGAACCATCTGCCGCTCTGCCGCGCGACGGACGACGTGGTGGCGGCGTCGGTCTCGGTGATCGATACGGCGTCGAAGAAGCTGGTCAAGAACATCATGCTTCCCAACGGCTCTACGGGTGTGCGCGGCATCGGCGCCACGCCGGACGGGAAGTTCATCTATGTGACCCACACTTTCGGGCGGTACCAGTTGCCGACCACGCAGCTGGAGCGCGGCTGGATGAACACCGCGGGGCTGAGCGTGTTCAACGGCGAGACGGGCGAGTATGTCAACACGGCGCTGCTGGACGACGTGGACCTGGGTGCGGCCAACCCGTGGGGCGTGACGGTCTCGCCGGACGGCAAGAACCTGATCGTGGCGCATGCCGGCACCCGCGAAATCAGCATCATCGACCGCGAGGCGTTCCATGCGCGGCTGGATAAAGCGGCCAAGAACGAGAAGGTCACGGAAGTCACCAAGTCCGCCTCCGATGTGCCGAACGACCTGTCGTTCCTCGTGACGATCCGCCGCCGGGTGAAGCTCCCCGGCGATGGGCCGCGTGGCGTGGTGGTGGTGGGCGGTTCGGTCTATACGGCGCTCGCTTTCGCGGACGCGCTGGCCGAGGTGAAGCTGGGGGATGTGGTGGCCAAGTCCAGCCCGATCGCGCTGGGCGCGGCGGTCGATCTGGGCAAGGACCGCGTGCGGCGCGGCGAGATGCTGTGGAACGACGGGTCGATGTGCTTCCAGCAGTGGCAGAGCTGTGCGAGCTGCCATCCCGACGGGCGGATGGACGGGCTGAACTGGGATCTGGTGAACGACGGCATCGGCAATCCGAAGCAGAGCAAGAACATGATCTACTCGCATCTGACTCCGCCGACGATGGTGACGGGCATCCGCGAGGACATGGCGACCTGCAACCGCAAGGGCATGACGCATATTCAGTTCGTCGTGCGGCCGGAGGAGGACGCGCTTTGCCTGGACGCGTATGTCAAGTCGCTTAAGCCGGTGCCAAGCCCCTATCTGGTGAAAGGCGCGCTCTCCAAGAACGCGAAGAAGGGCGAGAAGCTCTTCAAGAAAGCCGGCTGCGCCGAGTGCCACCCGGCCGGCAAGGACGGGCCGAAGGGCGAGCGCCTCTTCACCAACCTCAAGAAGTACAATCTCGAGCTGGGCGTGGGCAACGAGGAGGGGCGCGAGTTTGACACCCCGGCGCTGGTGGAGACGTGGCGCACCGCGCCGTATCTGTATGACGGCCGCGCGCTGACCATGGAGGAGGTCCTGACGACCTGCAATCCGAAAGACACGCACGGCGCCACAAAGAATCTCAAGCCTGACGAGGTCAAGGCTCTGGCGGAGTACATCCTGTCGTTCTGACGCGAACGGGATGCAGAGGACATAAGGTAAGCATGGGGCTGTAGGGCCTGGGGGGCTGCGAATGGGAAGCAAGTATGTTGTGAACGGGGGCGTGACGCGGCGCCAGGAACTCGGTCTGCTGGATGTGGCGAAGGGGGTGCCGGCCGTGGCCTCCGGCCGCGCGTTCTCGCAGACCGGCTGGGGCACGGCGGCGGAGTTGGCCCGCGCGGCGGTGGGCGCGAAGGGCACGGATGTGCCCCAGCTCTGGCTTTGCGGCGGGTCGGGCGCGCTGCCGCCGGTGTACCAGCGGCTGGTGGTCGAAGGCGCGGAGCCGGCGCTCATCCGCCGCCACGGGTGCACGGTGGGCGTGCGTTACGAGGATGAGCACGCGCGCTACTGTCTGCTCACGGGCGTGCTGCCGTCCGACCTGAGCGTCTCGCGCGAGGCGCAGACGACGGCGGTTTTCGAGGGCATCGAGGATGCGCTGACCGATGCGGGCATGACTTTCGCGCACGTGGCGCGCACCTGGCTTTACATGGACAAGATTCTGGAGTGGTACGATCCCTTCAACCGCGCGCGGGACGCCTTTTTCCGTTCGCGCAAGGTGTATGACGGCTTGGTGCCCGCGAGCACCGGCATCGGCAGCGCCAACCTCTGCGGCGCGGCGATCACGGCGTGCGCGATCGCGGTCCAGCCGAAGGTGCGCGGCGCGGTCACGGTGGAGGCGGTGCCTTCTCCCTTGCAGTGCGCGGCCCTGCAGTACGGCAGCTCGTTCAGCCGCGCGGTCGAGATCGGCACGCCCGAGTGCCGCACGCTGATGGTGTCAGGCACGGCCAGCATCGAGCCGGGCGGGGCCACGGCGTTCGTGGACGATGTGAAGCGGCAGATCCAGCTGACCATGGATGTGGTCGAGGCGATCCTGGTGTCGCGCGGCATGGGCTGGAAAGACGCGACGCGCGCGGTGATGTATTTGAAAAAGGCCGCGTACATGGAGGAGTGGCAGGCGTGGCTCAAGGCGCACGCGCTGGAGTCGATGCCGCTGCTCACCATCGAGGCGGATGTCTGCCGCGATGATCTGCTGGTGGAGCTCGAGATCGATACGGTGAAGAAGGCCTGATGAATCTGTTCAACAGAGTGACCGGACCCGGCGCGGCGGCGTGCCTGTGTTGGACCCTCTCGCTAGGGGCGGTGGCGCTGGCGTTTCCCGGGCCGGAACGATCCGGAGCGTTCATGTCGCATCCGGTGATGCTCGGATTCACGGCGCTGCTGGCGGCCCTGCTGCTCTTCAGCGGACTGCGCGCGGTGACCCGCGGGCGCGTCGATTCCGCGCTGCTGCACGCCGGGTGCGCGTGCGTGATGGCGGGCTGGCTGGCTGGCCAGTTCGCGGTGCGCACGGCCACGCAGGAACGGCCCGCCGTCGGCGCGATGGCGCTGGTCGCCGGAGACGTTTCGGACAAGCTCTGGGCGGGCGACAACCTCGACAAATCCGCGGGCCGGGTGCCGTTCACGGTCAGGCTGGAAAAGTTTTTCGTGGAGCGCTACGAGCGGAACGAACATGACCGGGACATGGGGAGCGATGCGCCGGTGCGCGAGTACCGCAGCCGGGTGACGGTCACGGAGCCGGGCAAGGAGCCCTATGTTATCAATGTCCGCGTGAACCATCCGGTCCGCGTGGGCGATTACCACATCTACCAGTTGAGCTGGGGCCAGAGTAACGATGTGTACGGGCGGCCGGTGACCTACACGGTCCTGCAGTTCATCCGCGATCCGGGGCTGCCGGCCGTGTATGCGGGTTTTGTCGTGCTCTTTGCGGGCATTCTGCTGTTCGCGTGGCGGGTCTTCCGCGCAAAAGCGTCTGACGTGAGAGAGGTGGCGCCATGATGGTCAAGATGACGCTGCAGGGCGGGCTGATCTACCTCACGCTGGCGCTGTTTCTGGCGACGGCGGTCGCATTGCGCTGCGGGAAACGGGCCGTCGGCCACGGCTTCTGGTTTACGGGTTTTGTGGTGGCGGTGTTGTCGCTCGCATGGCGGGGGGTCCATGTGGGGCATCCGCCCATGCAGAACCTGTTCGAGTTTTTCCTGTGCATGGCGGCGGCGCTCTGGCCGCTGTCGCAGTGGAGCCGGTGGCGCAACGGCATCGACACCGAGACGCAGGACGCGCTGCTTGGCGCGTTGATTCTCTTCCCGGCGGGCTTCGTCTTCGGCGAAGAGGTGCGGCGTCTGCCGCCGGCCTTGCAGAGCCCGCTCTTCGTGCCGCACGTGGCTAGTTACGTGGCGGGCTATGTGATGCTGGCGCGGGCGGCGCTGATCGCTCTGCCGATGATGCGCGCCTCGGCGGACGCGGCGCGGGTGCGGCAGGCGGACGCGGCATCGCGGCAGACGGCGGTGGTGGGGTTTGCGCTCCTGACGCTGGGCCTGCTGCTGGGATCGCTCTGGGGCAAGATCTGCTGGGGCCACTACTGGCAGTGGGATCCCAAGGAGATGTGGTCGCTGGCCACGTGGCTGATGTACGCCGGGTACTTTCACTACCGGCTGAAGAACGGGCTCCGCCAGC
>JAHFSX010000024.1 GCA_023269675.1 Verrucomicrobiota bacterium | reverse complement strand
GTCATGCGTGACCACTTCCCCGGCACTGACCGGCGGCGCGGAAAGCTGCGCTTTCCTCAACTCTGCAAGCAGGCCCCCGACATCCGCGACTTCGCGAACACGTGTTCTCGGCTTCGCCTCTGCGGTATGGATACTTAAACAACAGATAACAAAAGCCAAACAGGCTTTGAAACCCCCGTGATTCATATGCGTGTCCCCTTGCGTCCCAAACCGATCTGGCTAATGTTTATGTTTTTTAAAATACATCATGATTAGCTTGTGGTCAACCGCTAACTATAGTTTATTGTGCCAGTTTCGCTAAATTCCAAGATTTATTAATGATTTTGCTGTCGAACTATATCAGCATAGGTCGTGTCAGTATGCCCTCCGGGTTGATACAGAACTTTAAGTTACGGTACAAGTCGATAGTACACGGTAGCCGCGATGAACGCAGCACCATGAAGTGCACCCTGCGACACTCTGCATGTGCCGGTTTCATGCCCAACCGTACCGCAAACCTTAAATTCTGAACCGTTTCCTAGCCCAAAGCCGGTCCCGTACATAAAGAAAACGGTGCAAAGAAACACGTTTCCAGTACCTAAGCCCAGTGTCTGGCGTCAGACACCTAGCAGCGTCTGACGACGCACACGGTCAGCCACACAGAAACCGGTGCAGAACCCCTTGGTTCCGGCACCCTGACCGTGTCTGACGCCAGACACACTGCCCCCGCTTAATTACGCCCCTGAATACGCTATAACCTATGTAGGGCAAGCTACCGGTCGCACGGCGGCGCTCACATGAATTCAACTGCGGCCGTTCGCGGCTACCAAACCATTGGTGGCTGCGGGCTGCATATTGCCAGCCCCTGCCACCTTCAACAGAAGGAGGCTTCCATGAGTCCGAAAGCTGGCGACATGCTGCTGAGGCAAGTGCGTCCGATCATCAGGGCTGCATTGGCCCGTGGCGCTGTTAGACCCGTAGGCATAGAGGATCTGCAGGAGCTGGAAGCCGACGCACTGGCGCAAGCTGCCCAGATGCTGGACAGCGCCGAGACCGCGGGCAAGGAGGTGTCGCCGAACTCCATCGCTTTCTACGTGCTGCAGTCGCTGCGCAGTGGCCGCAGGTCATGCTATGCCGGGCGCACCGACGTGATGTCGCCGGCCGCCCAGCTTGACGGCCACGTGACGGTCATGTCGATGGATGAGCCTTTTGGCGATGAAGATGACGAGGGCGTCGAGGAGTTTAACCTGCACATGTGCCTGGCGGCGTCCGGCGAGGACCCGGCATCGCAGGGCTCGCGTGAACTGGACTGGGACAAGGCGCTGGCGGGGCTTGAGCATACGGATCTGGACATCGTGCTGGCGACGGCGATGGGCACGCCGGGGCTGGATCTGGGGTTGCGCTACGGCGTCTCCCCTGCCCGAGTCAGCCAGAGGAAGCGGGAGATCGGATGCAGGCTCAGGGAAAGCCTTGGCGACACCGTGCTCGCGGACTGCATCAGGGAGTCGGCGTGGGAAGGCGGCATGCGGGCGTACAGAGAGAAGCGGGCTTGCAGGTATGCGTGAGGACTGGATGATGAGGCCCGTACCTGTTTGAAGCGGGGCGGGCCGTTTTTCATATGCCTGAATTCATCCGGTTGCCAGCTAGCCGTCGAATAATCAAACGCAGGTCCTCGAAGGTCTGAGCCAAAGTCCTAGAACATTGGGCAATAACAATGACTCTGATATACCGCTCTGTTGTGCTTACCTATGGGTTGTTATCTGGAACGAGGCAGAAGACCTTGGCCTCCCAGGAAAAAACGGGTTCTTTATCAGGTCTCCCGTTGACAATGGGACGGCTTTGTGTCACTTCGTACCAATGATGCCCAGTCGGAGTCGGCGGCCAGTTTGGCACGATGTACTCTGCATTAGGTCCCGGTGCGAGTGAGGTCACGAACTCTGAGAAATTGGCTACAACAACAACTGGGTTTTCATCGCTGCCGCGCTTCCAGACGAAGACTCGTTTACCTTCACTCAAGTCCTGATGAATGAAAGCGGTTTCGTCCACGGAAAGAGCCTCATGTGACGTGCGCAACTTGACGAGCCGAGCCACATAATCAAACAATTCACGTCGATCTGGCTCATCAACCCGGCTAAAATTAACGGGATCAATCTGCTTTCCGCCTTCATGAGTAACATTACCACAAGAATCAAAGAGATCGTGCTGATCACCGAACTCTTCGCCAGCCAGGATCATTGGGGTACCGACCGCAGTCAGCAGGCAGGTGAAGCCAAGCTTGATACGCCGCAACCGCGCCTTATGTAAAATAGTCTCATTAACTCGATCCTGAACTTCTTTCTCGCAATTATTACTGAATGGGTCGCGCCCTTGAGCTTTAAGTTCTTCCCGCACCTTGCCTTCAATCTCACTTCTGTTGAAAAGCATCGCACTACTTTCAAGCGTGAGGGTCGCCCGCATCAAGTTGTAGAGCCTCTCTTTTCGCTTGCCTTGAACATCGTGACTCGTCAGATAATTAATTGCCTTCGTTCCATCACCGAACCGTGGATCAATTATGCCGTTGACGTTGCGTGTGCAATTAATGGCGCATCGCACCGTTTGTTCAAAACTCAGCTCCTGAAAACCCTCTCCTAAGATGGCGGCGCGGATAAAGCTCTGGAAGCTTTCGTTCCACAGCCCATCCAGACAGCCCTGAGTTATCAGCCCGGATGGCATGGTCAGCTCTTCGCCTACTACAAGGAACTTTGCGTCGGCGCTGGGACCCTCTGACAGGTAACGTTGCCTAAAATGCGTGTGGGCCGCGTTCTTAAAATCACGAATAAAGTCCCAGTTAGCAACGTTTTCCACACTGTCAAGACGGATACCGTCGATCTGAAAATCCTGCATCCACCGTGTGAGAAACGTAAGCATGTGCTGCCGCGCCGGGGAAATTTCCTTAACCCCACCCGAAACAGGATCGTAAGTAGTCTTAGTCCTCACATAGCGGGGACACGACCCCCCGTAAGGGTTGCGAAATTCGTCGCCTCCACCGTTGCGGGAATTGTAGGCGTCGGGATCGTCGGGATGCATATTTGGGTTTTCCAGATAGAAGTCGTCGAAATCAATGTGCCGGTAAGGCTCGTCCTTCATGAATCCCATAACGACATCTAGGAAAACCCGAATCCCATGCTCATGGCATGAGTTAATGAGCAGCGTCAAATCCTGGTTGGAGGTTGGCGATAGGTGACCTTCTGGGTAGCCCAATTCATAATCGGGTGCGAAGTAGTGCGATGTTCCGTAACCCCACTGGCGCGCATAGATGCTGTCCGCAGGTGGCAGCATTTCCAAAGCATTGATGCCAAGTCTGACGAGATATTGATTATCCTTGTCCGTCACACTCAAATCCGGGAAGTTCGCGCCCACGACCCCTTTGTCCACCAGCGCGCGAATGTCACGCAGGGTGCCGACCGCGCGCTCAAATCCGTCGCTCCCGATGGTGCGTACCCAAGCCGTTGGCAACTCGTATATGACCATTCTAGTGTTTGCAGCAAGCTTATCGAATGGTGCAACTTTCGGTTCGCACTTCTCACCGTTCGGGTCGTGGGCGACCAACTTGCCACCCGACCATCCGATAACTGACGCGGGATGCTCAGTCGACGGATTTGCGGGAGCATATAGCCGGTAATCCACCGCGTATGCCAAGGGATCGGTAATTTGAACCCGTTTACCGGGCCGCAAACTGTCATCCACCTCAAGCCAGTAATGATAAGTAGAACCGTCCGTCAGCCCCACGGCGGTAGCATCCAACTCCCACAGTGCCTGAACTCCTTTAACAGGTTTCAACTTCAGAGATGAGAGATGTCCTAGCGGTTGGAAAGTTGGCGGATTGCCATTCTTGATTTGCCCAATGATCAACACTGGTGGGTTCCCTGTGTCTGCGGGGCACCAGAGAACAAAATGCGTTTGACGCCGCGTCAGAATGTCACTCATTTGTTTGCCTCCGTTCATCACCCTACTTGATATAGACATCAAATCACAAAGCAAGGGCAATGCGCATGTCGAACATCATAATGACAAGTTTGCTTCTCCGCATCAAAGAAGTCAAGCATACTTGTCTATATCTATCACGTGACTGTTGTCCACTACATCAGACTTTCACGCTGATTTAGAAGGTTATCTCCAATATGTCTCCGTTCACGGCGACAGAGAAGGTTCACCACTCCCCCACTTTTCAAACAACCCCAAAGGAGAACACAATGAGAGAGAAGCTCACGAATTACATCAGAGCCGGATACCCCGGCATCTGCCTGGTAACACCGGAGGAGACACGGGCAGAAGCCGAACTCAAGGCCGTGGCCCTCGCCACCAAGCACAGCCTCGTGGCATGGTCTGCAACCACAGGACTCGTTGACACAGGTGACGGCCGCGCACTTGGCGCGGAGGACCCCATGGAAGCTGTCACCGCCATCGCTGGACTTCCGGAGAACACTGTGGTCCTGCTCCGGGATCTGCACATGTTCCTGGCTGACAGCAACCCCGTGCTGGTGCGTGCCCTCAAGGATGCCTTGGTACACGCCAAATCAACGGGCAAGTGCCTGATCCTGCTGGGATGCCGGAGCCAGCTGCCGCCGGAACTGGAACGCGAGTTCGTTGTACTCGACTTCGCGCTGCCGGACAAGGTGGCTTTGGGCCAAGTGCTGGACGGAATCTGCGAGTCCGCTAAACTGAAGAAGCCCAAAGGCGACGAGCGCGAGGCCATCTTGGATGCGGCCTCAGGGATGACGTGCTCGGAAGCCGAGAACGCAATGGCCTTGTCCGTGGTCCAGAGCCGGTCCGTCCAGGCCATTGCAGTGTCCAGGGAGAAGGCGGCCACGGTCAAGCGCAGCGGCCTCCTGGAGGTCGTGGAAGCGCAGGCAGGCCTTGAGGGCATAGGCGGGCTGGATCAGTTGAAGCAGTGGCTGCTGAGGCGCAGAGAGGCCTTTGGCAGCAGGGCCGTCGAATACCGGCTCCCCTGTGCCAAGGGTCTGCTGATCGTGGGTGTGCCCGGCACCGGCAAGAGCCTGACGGCCAAGGCCACTGCGTCAGTGTTCGGCAGGCCCCTGCTGAGGCTCGACGCGGGCCGGCTCTTCGGATCCCTGGTGGGTCAGTCCGAGGCCAACATGCGCTCCGTGATTCAGGTCGCGGAGGCTGTGGCTCCGTGTGTGCTCTGGATCGATGAACTGGAGAAAGGGTTCGCGGGGTCCAAGAGTTCAGGGGCCAGCGACGGCGGCACGGGGTCGCGTGTCTTCGGCTCGTTCATCTCGTGGTTGCAGGAGAAGACTGCGCCCGTGTTCGTGGTGGCGACTGCGAATGATGTGTCGCAGTTGCCTCCTGAGCTTCTGCGCAAGGGCCGGTGGGACGAGCTGTTCTTCACGGACTTGCCCGGCGCCAGCGAGCGCGAACAGATCTGGCGGATCCAGATCGGACGCTGTGGGCGTAAGCCGGAAGCGTTCGATGTCGAGGGCTTGGCGCTGGCATCAGAGGGCCACACCGGGGCCGAGATCGAACAGGCGGTCACGGATGCGCTGTACAGGGCGTTCGCGGAGTCAAGGGAGCCCAGGACCGGCGACATGCTGGCTGCGGTCTCGGACTCGGTGCCTCTGTCCAAGCTCATGGGCGAGCAGATACAGGGCCTGCGGAAGTGGGCTCAGGGACGGTGCAGGATGGCGGCGGCGGGTGTTGTCGTAGAGGCCAGCGGCAGGAGGATCGCGGCGTAGGCAAGGTCAAGGGCGCGGGGTTTCCGGTACGCGGAGCCCCGCGCTGCTTCACACCTACTTAGCCGCATTGCCTTCAGCGCAATTACATCTGGATGTCGATATTATATTCACCCCAGCGACTTTATAATGACCAGAATGCACCAAAAGAAAGCATTCGCGAGTAAAGTGAAAGTTCCCGCAGTACGCCAAAGGCTGAGCAGATATGGGTATGGTTTAGGAGATGTTACATGTTCCGTTCACGCAATCGTGCAAATGGACTGAGAACGGCAGCACTCAAGCTCGCTTTCTGATAGCATTGCGACATTCTCGTCATGGACAAGAATGCCGTTTGCAAAAAAGCAATGGCTATCGCCACCTGAGATAACGTACATCTCATGAAAACCAGGCAGCACATCAATGGAGACAATTCGGGACACCGCAGGTGCACTCTCGATACACCTGATGCAAAAATCACCTAGCGCCATTGTCGAGCATCTCACGCCATAGTTCTCAAAAGCTATTTCGGCGCTAACTGCACACCACCCCTTTCCCATAACCCATATGGGGTGGTCAGCAGTACACACGAGGTCTGCTCCGTTCTCAAACACCACCCGTCGAACATCCTCGTGTACCGACACACCTACCTTATCAACAACAGCGCGACTAACAAAATGACTGTCGACGGAATAGGTTGCCACTACATCGCCTATTTGCACACAATCAATACGCTTGGTGCTGAGGTCACCCATCAGCACTACGCTCTCTTTTCCTACGCATAGGATACGGGACCCAGCACTACATGGCTTACCAGTAAACGACTTCATGCTACGCACTCCTCTTCTTCAACAAAAACATCGCCCTGCCTTTATTTGTTCCGTCCTTGAACCGAGTGAAGTGATACAATACCTCGAAATGGTTCCGCATAAACTTTTCAAGTTCCTCATTGTTGTATCGCTTGGCGATCAGCATCTCTTTTCGCATCTCCGCCCACGCACCATCCAAGTTCGTAGTGTACGCCGTCACGACCGTTCCTGGTAGTTGAGTGTATCGTTGTCTCTCATCTTGTGGCACCTCACCGTCAGAAAGTACGCTTGACAGGTCATTTGCCACCATCGCAACCAAATCTTGTGTCGCCCGAGAGACGTCTCCTTTGACAGCACACACTAACTTGTTAATGCAAGCATTGGTGAGAAACTTCCGGTATGCCCCATTAATAGTCCGCACATGCACCTCTGTGTCGTCCTGATAAGAGTAGTCATCATTTTTGATAAACGCGTCAACAACCAGATAGTCATTTACGTCCATCCACATTTTAAACTTCTGAACGATATCCTGTTCGTCTCCTTCCAGATTGCTGAAGGTCCCCCCAAGCATCATGAAAACGTTGACCTGTCGGTAGTCACTGATTCGTTGTTTGATAACTGCCCCAACATGCCTACTATGAGCCTCAAAGTCATCAATGATGGTAAAAGGTGTTATAACACGCGGATTCTTTGACCTTATGTGTGTGACCGCTTCTCGTGCCAAGTATGGGTTAATGTCAATGGGTATATAGCAAATATGTGGTCTAAACTCCGCCACCTTGTTTACAACGAAATTATCGAACACACCACACCCAGGACCAAGTGAGATGATATTGTCGATTTCCTCAAAATTTATCGGAATTGCTACGTTTCGATGAACATGGTTCACAAATTCCGAGACAAACATCTTGTCATGTAGATAGTCGTTCCCCGATTCAATATCAGTCCACCGACGTGCGCTTTCGACTCCGAGAAACAATCCTTTAGTGCTCCAATGCGCACATTGGCGATCGAGGATGGACTGCATCATAGCATCGTTGATGTAAACTTCGCTCGACGCATTTCGCTCGGCGACACCATCTATGAAGAACCGGTGCACATCCTCACTCAAAGCCGGGTCCTGAAGGTCGGAAAACAATGTTCCAAGAATATCAGATGGCCAAGAGATCGCATCATACGGGCCATCCTTGATAATAAAAGTGGCTCCTTTCCCTTTTGTCGCCAAAAACATCCCACATTCAAGTATAACGTTTCCCCTCGGTACGCCAATATTCCCGCGACCTTCCTCTGCCGCGAGGCGGTCATCGCCCCGTACCACAAAAATCCCACCATTGCAGGTTCTGGCTTTCTCAATTAGGCTATCAAGTAGGTTCCGACCCTTTTTGAAAGTCGCGCCTTCCCACCAAGGTTCGACCAAGTGTCCCTTTGCCCTAAGTTTCGAAACAAGTTGACCTATAGACGTATCTGCTGTCGCCTCAGTGTCTATGCATCTCTTGTTCTTGCTAAGCACCACTTGTTTAACAGAACTGCCAACAAAAATTCTCATGACTGTTGCCTCAGCAATGTTACAGACCTCACGACTATCATTATACCGACACCCGACAACGGATAAATGATTGCCTTGGGGTTCACCGGCAATTTTAACCATTCGCAAACAATGATCATGCCGGTAATCACAAGTGAGAAAACAAGGACGGTTCGGTCAGGAATTTTCATCTTGCGACCGAACGCAACGGGAATCAACACTGAGATGTAGATTAATAGTGCAGTTAGAATGAGTTCTAGAACCTTGAAGAAATACAACGCGATCAGCATTGCTGCAACGAAAACAACAAGTCCAGAACCCACTATCAAAGAACTGTCTCGAATCCGTATCCCAACGGGACTTTTCCGAACCACATCTTGAGCAAATGAAGTGATCGTATTCATTAGGTAAGTGTCGAGCGTCGACCAAATTGCGGCCATTCCAGCCAACACTGCTAGAACTCCCCACGATGGGAAGAACTGCTTGAAGAAGGTGGTGAACGCCGATTCAGAGTCGCCAACATTAACGCCATGTTTCGCCAAAATGATGCCCATGTAAATGCAGACGCTGACTATGACTGAATAGAATAATGCTCCGCATAGAAAACCGATGACTCCCGCACCGCCCGTCTTTGCAGATTTTGCGCGGATATTCATATCTTGCGAAATCGGAACGTAAAATACTGATATGCACAGTAGAAGCATAAGGTCTATTGGCATTCGACTTCTACTAATGGCCATCGGAGTGTCGTGACCTAGGTAGGATGCATGGTGAATAGCGAAATAACCAACTGGTAACACTAAAACACCGATTACAAATATGAGTTGAATCACATCCGTCTTTGTCACCGCTGCAAAGCCACCCAGAAACACATAGATTGAGATCACCACCGATGGAATCAGCATCATGACGATTGGTGAAACTCTTGGGAAGTAGGGCGCAAGGAGTTTCGAGAAGGCCACATACTGGGCAGAGGTGACAAGAAGGAATATAGTTGAAGTTATTATTCCAATGTAAATGGAAAGTGGTCTGTAGTCACTTGACAGCAGTTCTGCCATCGTAACACCTTTGTCGCTCCTGTACTTGCCAATCAAGACCGCCGATATGGAAATTCCTGCAGACACAGCAATTGGATCGACTAGGGAGACCCATCCAAAGGAGTAGCCGAGCGATGACATGTTCACAAGGGCAGCCCCTCCAACGAACGTCATGCTCACCCCGGCGGCAGTGACAAACCAAGACAACGAATCGCGGCGGGTTGAGAACTCGATAATGGATTTTGCTCCGAGTCTCCTTGCGGACAGGCCCGCGACAGCAAAGACAATAGCAGAAAGTACTATGACAACTTGTTCGGTCATGTGTTTATGCCACGTTTTCCGGACTCGAATCAACAGGCCCATGATATAACGGATAGCGCTGAACAACAATTTGGGCCGGTCGGACGAACAATGCAGAGCGGTTTTTCATCTTTGTTTATCGTGATCCTGCCCTTGCATTAATTCACATCGACAACGAAAACACCAGCAAGCCATCCATTCAATAAGGTCTTAAGAATACCAGAACTGCTAGCGCTGTCAAGGTGACCAAGGTGGACAGCCCAAGGGAAGTGGTCATACCCCAACTATTCGGCCTGATACGAGGAGCGGGAGTTCCAGTCACATTTTAACGATGCAAAGGACTGTGTAGGTTGGCGCGGCATCAAACGTCGTTGCAGAGGCTGGGGGCAGGAGGATCGCGGCGTAGGCTAGGTCAAGGGCGCGGGGCTTCCGGTTCGCGGAGCCCCGCGCTGCTTTCATTTGCGATAGCGATCGTTCTTACCTGTCAGGGTGTCGGCCGGAGGCGCTTGGCTCTTTGCTTCTATGGACGGGCGCTTCAGGCAGTTCGCGCGGTACGACTTGCTTTCGGCGCACGCTGCACTTTCGGCATGCGCGGCGCGGGCTTGCCTGCCATGAGGGCGGCAACGCCCTTCATATCCAAGCCAGTCTCAAAAAGGGCGCGGATCGTCAAGTCAAGGCTAACGGAAGGGTCGCCCTTCTCGATGAACGAAAAACGGCTTTGACTCGTTCCCAACGCCTTCGCCATACTCGCCTGTGAGAGTCCCAGCGCAAGCCGACGCTCCCGCACCGCACGCGTCAGCGCGACCTTGGCCTCCACATAGGCCGCTTCCGCGTCGGAAAGCCCCAAAAACTCCTGTGCGCTTCCTTCGACCCATCCTTTGCCGATGTCTTTCATTTCGCGTTCCTCCTGTGGTATTCGCGCAACCGCCGTGCGCACTGCATGATGACCGTTTGCGGCGTTGCCCGCGTCGTCTTCTTGAACACATCCAGAATTACGACCGCTTCGCCCGTCAGCGCATAGACCAGCCGCCATTCGCCGCCCACGTCGGTCACGCGCAATTCGTGGCACCCCGTGCCGATGCCGGGCATCGTGCGCGATTGCGGCATTTCAAGCGTCTCGCCGTCTTGCAGCAACCGCAGCAGAAAGCCCAATTCCTTTCTAGCGGCGGCAGACATGGGCGGGGTCTTAACCTCTCCGTGCAACCAGTGAAGCGGTTTCATGGACATCATATTATCCCATTTCTGATATAATCGTCAACTGCCGTCTCGCACATTCCACCCACCCTAACGCATTCGCGCCTCGTGAGGGTTATACCCCTTCCGTCGCCACGCCAGATGCAGGCAGCTGTTTCGCGGATCGCCGCTTGCCCATCATCTCTTGGGCGGCGTTCACAACCTTCTCCAGCCCCGCGTCGGAAACCCCCTCCAGTTGCGCCAGAATCGCCGCCGTTGCGGTCACTGAGTCCTGCTTAGCTGTTCCCTTTCCCATGTCGGGGAGAGCATCGGTCGCCGCTTGCAGCGAGGCCTCACTGGCATGGTAATAGTGTGCAGTCATGCCGATTGTGGAGTGCCCTGCCTGTTGCCGCACCATGTCCATCGGCACGCCGCCCTCCAGCAGTGCCGTGATGTGGGCATGACGCAAGCTATGGAAACCAACGCGGGCCACATTCTTCTTGTAGCCCTTGACCTCCAGATCAGTCTCGATGTCCGCATCCGTAAAAACTTTCTGGATACGCTTTGACACTGCGGCAGGGTCTTTCAGATACAGCGCGCCGAGTTCAGGCAGAACTAGCCCTCGCCTTTTCTTCTTCGGTATCGCCTCAAGTAGCGAGAAAAGAGCTGACGCAATCGTCAGCGTGATTTCATGATTGCCCTTGGCCGTCTTGTGCGGAGTGTAGCGGATTTTACGGGCACCCATGTCGATGCAGTCCCATCGCATCAGCACGCAGTCACCGAGACGCGCGCCCGTGTAATACCCGAGCGAGAACAACAGTTCCATCTCCCCCTTGCCCACCAGAAGCTTGGAGACTGCCCCGAGTTCCGTCATCGTTAACGGACGCTTCCTGCTGACGGCGCAGGTGGAGGCATCAATGCCTTCGAACGGGTTCACCTTAACCCGGGCGTCTTCGGCCAGAACCTTGAACACTAACCGCAGGAAAGTCAGCGTCTTGTTTCTTGTGTTACCGGAAGCTTCGCTCCCGACTTCCGCAATATAACGCTCTGCATGTCCCTTGCTGATCTGACGCAGTTCCCATGGAAGCAAGTTCCCTTCCTTGTCCTTTTTTGGATACTCATCCTCCATCCATTTGCAAAAGCCTTTCCATCGGCCTTCGTAATCCTTCAGGGTCCGCTCGCCTGGCATGATAGTCCGGCCTCTAGGTGTTTTACCCTTGGGCTTGATCTTGAAGGCGTCCCATACCTGCGAGAGCGTCATGGACGGCGCTCGGTCCTCGACTGCCTGTATCTGACTGTCAATCGTGTCGATGCTAGCCTGAACCGCAGCCATGCGCTCCCGCTCATCAGTCAGGTTGTATTTCTCAAGTAGCCGGTCCCGTACCTCCCGTGCCTTTTCGACAGTGGTCTCTTGCGTGGATTGCATCAGCACCTTGCCGTCCACCATACGCTTGACGTACCACGTCTTACCCCGTAACATTAAGTTTTTCGAGTCTGGTTTAGCTTTCTTAGACATATTCACCGTCCTTCACGTTGCTTCAATGGAACGGCTAGAAGGATAGCATATAAACTCGGTTTTGGTAACAGTTTAGTTACACACTCTTCAATTTGTTGGGTTTATTGGAACAAAAACGGATTTCTAATCCGTGGGTCGCGTGTTCAAGTCACGCCAGGGGCGCCATCAAAAAGCCCATAAAACACCCTGTTTTACTGGGCTTTTTTCGCGTTTATGAATCCATCGTCGTTCTTGAGGGTCTCTTGCGGAGTGAAGTGAAACCCTGCTGTAGACCCGCGATAAAGAATCAGATCGCACCCGGCCGTCTTGAGCCGCCCGACGCCAGCCCCTCCTGTCTCGCGTGCGAGAGCAGACGCTATCTGAATGCGACCAGAGTCGCTGCAATTGGGGCTGCCTACTGGACACGGATCAGCGTGCCCGCGTTGTCGTGCAACACCGTCAGCACGCCCAACCCCGAGAAGTGCGTATCGTCCTTGAATGTCGCGGGGCTGCTGGAGGACCCGTAGGTTCCGGCGCGCTTCATCGTGTTGTCGTAATACAGCCAGCCGACCGCTTCGTTCACGCCCGAAGCGAGACTGATCTTGGCCGTTATCACGCCGGCCGCCGGCAACCTGACGACGGCCGAATTGGCGATCGCGACCGAATTGGAGAGAAGCAACGTTCCGCCGCCGCCCACTGCGACGGCGGCGCTGTTGTTGCCGAGCGTCCCCGTGGCGCCTACAGCCAACACGCCGTTGCTCACGCTGAACCCGCCGAACGTGGTGTTCGCGCCGGAAAGCAGGAGGTTTCCGGTTCCAAGCTTCACCAGGCTCACCGCGCCCGTGAAACCGCCGTTATACTCGCTGTTCGCACTCTGGCTCACCGTCAGCGCGGCAGGCGCCACGCTGCAGATGATCCGCTTGTTCGCGCCGCTTTCGCCCGTCATGAGCGTTCCTACGGTCTGGTCGTTACCGTTGAGATCGTTGACCGAACCCGGCGCATAGGATGTTCCCACGGTAAAGGTTACGGTCGCGGGCCAGGCATTGGGCACGTCGACGCGGAAATACCCGCCGCCGGACAGCAAGGTGGTGAACTGGTTGTCCCCCACCGACAGGATGAGGTTTCCGCCTGGACAGTTGCAGTCCAACGTGGCTGCAGTCACCGGCTTCTGCGAGAAGCGGAGCGTGCCGCCTGATATGGGGGCGCCGGTGAATCCCGTCCCATCGACGCCGCCGGTGATCTCCAGGGTGGTGTTCGCCTCGCATCGGATACGCGCGCCGTTCGCGGTGATCTTGCCGCTCCAGATGTTGCTGCCCGTGCTGTTGCGCAGGGTGCCCGCATATCCGATGACCGCATCCCCCGCCATCGTCAGCGGTTCGGCAACCGTAATGCCGCTGCCGCCGTCGATGCGGAGGTAGCTGCCCGCCGGGATTTCCGTCGCGCCGTTGGCGCTACCCAGCGCGTTGCCGTGCGCGATGACGACGTAGCCGTTTGTGCCCGTGGAGAACTTGCCGTCGAAAGTGTTGTTGCCGGAGAGGGCCAGCACGCCATTGCCGCGCTTGGACAGGTCGTATGCGCCGTCGCCGTCGGCCAACGCGCCAGTCACATTCAGCGTCGTGACGCCCGCGCCGTTGTTGGTGATGCTCCAGAACTGATGCAGATCGAAGACGACATCTTCCGCGAGCGTGTACGTACGCGACACGGTGTTCGGCACGCCAGCCTTGAGCCCGCCCGCACCATTGGTGATGACGCCAGCACCCGCAGCCAGGGTGAAGTTCGTGTTCGCATTGAAGACCATTCTGACGAAGCTGGCCGCCGTATCGACTGTTGCCGTCGCGCCGCCTGCGGCAAAAATCGCGCGCGAAGAGCCGCCGAACGCGGGCAGAACATCACCGCTCCAATTATTCATTGTGCTGATGTTCGCATCATCTCCTCCGCCATCCCAAAGCGCGTCCGCATAAGCGAGGGCCGGCCCGCTCGTGACGTTGACGACGCCGCCTCCGCTGAAACAGGCATCATTCACAAACGTCGCACCGCTGCCGGTCGCGCCCCAGGTCCCGCTCGCCAGTTGTTCGCCATCGAGAAACAATTTGTCGATGGTCTCCGTTACGCCCGTCTTGATCTTGAGCTTCGCGCCCTCCAAGAGCCGGACAACGGCCGCGTCTGGGAGCGCGGCCCCGTTGCGCAGCTCGAGCGTGCCGCCATTGACCCAGAACTTCGCGCTGGCGCCAAACCCGCCCGTTTCCGCCACGGCAAGGGTGCCCTCGTTCACGGTGATATCGCCGGTCGTCGTCGAGACCACGTTCGAGAAGGTGAGTGTGCCGCTGCCGTTCTTGACGATGCGGACGGCGCCAACCAGCGCTCCCGCATACGTGGTGTTGTCGTTTTGGTTAACCGTCAGGGTCGCCGGCACGGCGCTGGTTATCGCCAAATAACCCGGCCCCGTCTTGAGGCCATCCGTCCTGAGGCTCGCGGTGACCTGATCGAATCCGTTCATGTCCAGGAGCCCGTCCACAACCCAGCTGCCTCCGACCGTCAGCGTGGCGGTCGGGCAGAGCGCGTTGGCGACATCCGTGCGGACGCGATGGTGATCGACGATCAGGAGGGACGAGTAGGTGTTGCCCGGAACCGCGAGAACCAGGGTGCCGCCGTACTCGGATTGAATATTCGCGCTTGCGCCGAGCGTGATCGGCTTGTTTCTGATGATAATCGTCGAACCGGTTTGGGGGTTAAAACCGAGGGTGCCGCCGGAAACTTGCTGGATGCCACCCGCGAGAACCAGCGTCTTGGCCCCCGACTCCGTGCGGAACCGGAAAGCGCCATCTTTCGAGATGAGGCCGCTGATCGTGTTTGAGCCCGTGTCGCTAAGGATGCTGGCCTGGAAGTTGGGCCTCGTGCCCGTCACCGTGATCGGCTCGGCGATTTCGATCGTACCGCTCAGCTTGAGCGAAGCGTCCGAATTGCCGAAAATCCGCGTTCCAGCCGTCGTGCTGCCCAAGGCATCCTTGTGCGTGATCGAGAGCTGGCCGTTGGTCACAATCGTATTGCCCCCATACGTGTTGGCTGCGGTCAGCGTGAGCGTGTTGTTTGTGACGTTTGCGGTCAACCCACCTGCCCCGCTCAATGAGCCGCTGACCGTGAACGCCGCGTTCGAGCCATAGATCATGCGGTTGCCGCTCAGCACCATGGGCAGACTGACGGTTTGCGCGCTGGCCGACAGGTTCGACACGTTGCCGCCCAGCGTGATGGCGTTGCCGCCGAGAGTAAACGCGCCCGCGCCGTTGGTGAAGGTGATGCCGGAGAACGCGGTGCCCGCAGTGAAGTCGTTGTTATTGCTCAACCGCTGCGAGCCGCCGAAGAAGAGCGCGTCGCCCGCGCTCAGCGTGCCGCCGCCCCAGTTGGCGCTGCTGCTCCAATTGCTGTCGGAGGAACTCCCTCCGTTCCAGACCCGGTCTGCCGCACTGGCAGATGACACGACAAACACCAGCGACACACTCCGCATCACACGCGTAAACTTCATGCCGTTCTCCTTTTCCAGCCACTTGAGAGTGCCGCGTTCTTCGGCTCTCCCAGGCTGCCTGCCATCACCCGTCCAGCACCCTGCCCATCTGAAGTAGTATTTCACAGGCCAACCATAAGGCACCTATTATGCGAGGGGGGTGAAAAGAGTCAACCCCGGGTTGCAATTATTATTTACAAGGTACTTTTCAACCCCGTGTCACACGCCCTGCGCCACGGCTACCACAGCCTTGACGCTCGCCATGGGTAATGCGAACCGTGTCAGCAGATCACAGAGGATGCGACCTGCCCCATTCCTCCGTCCGCTGACGTCCACACCCCCCGTGCAGGAAGGAGGGCCTTGTCAGTGCGGCCCGGAGTTGTGGCACGGCTACCCCTGCCGCACCTCATCAGCGCCCCTTGGGCGCGGTTGCAAAAACGCGGCTACCCCATGCCGGTATTGCCCTTAACGTTAATCCGCCTTGCTTTGTCCACGAATATGTGAAAGTGTAAAAAGACGATTTGACTAGGTGACCAGCGATTGGCTCAGCCGGTCGGAAAGCCGTGGCAGAGACAATGGCTCGCCCATGACTCAGGACCTGAAAATGGACAAAACTCAATCCTTGTTCAATGTGCCCAATGCATTATCTTTATACCGCGTTGCGACCGCGCCTGTCATTCTCTATAGCATATTCTCCGACCACCGCCTTCTGTTTGCCTGGCTGATCATCATCAATCTCGCCACCGATGCCCTCGACGGCTTCATCGCCAGGCACTGGCACCTGGAGACCGCCATCGGGACTAAGCTCGACTCGATCGGCGACCTGATGACGGATTTCCTCGCACTGTTTGGGCTGTTCCTCTTTGAACAGCCGTTTGTGCGGACCCACATCCTGGCGATGAGCGTGCTCTTCGGCGTCTCCCTGGCACCGCAGCTCCTTTCACTCCTGCGCTTCCGCCGCCTGGTCTCCATGCACCTCTACCTGAGTAAGCTCACGACCATTCTGCTGGCCGTGTTCTTCACCGCGTACTTTCTCTTCGCCTATATTCCGGTGCTGTTCTACACGATGATCGTCGTCGGCATCCTTGCCGGCATCGAAGAACTTGCCGTGATCTGCTTTCTCAAGGAGCATCGGGAGAATGTGCGCGGCCTTTACTGGGTTCTGAAGGAAGCGAAGGCAACGCGTGCGGCAGACACGAGACGTCCTGTGGCCCCGTAGATGACGGTTTCGAAACCCGAGCCCGCGTCAAGTGCCGGCGTCCCTATAGCCTCCACATACTAAACGTCTCTCACCACCCGCCGCTACGATCGCGAGGGTTCGTTTGGCGCGGTTTCAGTTCCCGTGGCCTTTATTCTAGGCACCAGTATATTCGTGATCGTTGCGGCAAGAAGGCCCGCCAGGGATCGGTTGAATATCGGTTCAAGCAGACCCGTCGATATTCCCGTCAACCGGCTAAACACGAGCACGATTAACAGCGTCAAAACCACGGCCAAGATGATCACGAGGAAGAACTCCTTCGGCCGCCGGTACCCGGAAATCAGTGCAGCCAGCACCGGTGAGAGAGTCAGCAGAATCGGCGCGATGATTGCGTTGTCTTGGGGGATTCTCAGTCCGACTGCTGCGATTAGCACGACTTCAACCGCCATCGACAGCGCCATGTAAACAACCGCAAACACCAACGTCCGTTTTTCAACGGCCATAGTCATTCCGGGACTGCAGTGTTTTGACGCCATGTGTCGGCCTCAGGAATCGCGTTTTGTCCGTCATCAGTACCCGCTCCCAACTCGGCAGCGCGGCGTCACAGTTGTCTTTCCGCTTCCCCAGGCGTCTGCCCCGCCGGTCTCAGAAGCTTGCACCCCAAAAGTTCCTGCCATGTCCGACGCGACCTCCAACGGAGTGCGAGTTTGTTAGTCGGACCGTGCGGCGGGAAGTTGGCAGACCTACTCCTTGTCTGTCGGCTCCACGATCGTGCCGTCCATCAGAATGATGACGCTGATGTACGAGTTTGCCTTGACTCCATCAACGTCCACGGTCCCGTTCACTGAGACCGAGAAATACCATCTGTTCTTCATTTCAGAGTCCCATATCTTTCCGAGGCTGATTGAGACGACGGCCCATTCCGTAAACTTTGCGTTGCGTTTCTTGATCCACTCTGTAGCCTTGGCGACAGCCTGCTCGACGGGCAGCGGCAAGGGACCATCGGCCTTCCATTCCGGGATTTTCGTTAGCGCTTCTTGGGTAATGAACCAATACGTTGACTTCCCATCGGCATCAATGTGCTCGGTTATTCTGACGCGTCCACCCGCAGTGGCGACGACCGCAAACCCTACCATAAACCCGAAGACCGCCAAACGAAGTGTCATCTTATTATCCTCCTCATCTTGCCAATGCCGTATGGAGGGACAGTCGTAAAACTCGGGCCATGCGCCTGTTCACGCTTTCCAACCATGCTTCATTAGACCTTTAATTCGATCCTCACGTTCAGCAGCGATATCCTCTCTCGCGCGATGAGCAGCACCCGCCGCAACAATCACTCTTCAAACTTAATTTTAACGATACCACATTGCCCGACACCCCCTCAAGCCCTCTCCCCTAAGACTCACCCACGTTCGATCGCGAAGCAAGGCACAGATGCCGGTGAAATCGGTGCGAGGCCTGTGCGTCCACGTCTGCGGCAGTCGCGGACGGGGCAGAGCCCGCGCCGCCGATGGACGAGCCTATCGACGATGAAGAGGACGAGGGCGACAAGTTTAACCTGCACACGTGCCGGGCCTCAACAGGCGAGGATCCGGCGAGGGAAGGCGGGATCAGGGCCTACGGAGAAAAGAGGGCGTGCAGGTCTGGGTGAGGGATGGATGATGCCCGTCCCCCGCGCTGGCAGGGGCGGACTTATCGAATCAGGCTGTTGGGATGGGCAGGCAGGGCTTCGTTTGAGCCGAAATTGCGCCGGCCGGACAGGCGGAGGCACACAGCCCGCAACCGTTGCAGTTCGCGGTGCTGATCCGGTGCGTGCCGCACTTCGAGACCGGCGCGATGGCTTGGAAGTAACAGCGCTTCTCGCAGACGCCACATGCGATGCAGCGGGCGGGATCGACCCGAAACGTGGATTCCCCTTTGAACACGACCCTCGCCCCTGCCAGCGTGTACTCGAGGCCGAGGCATTCGCCGGGGCGGCAGCTGCACACGGCGACAATGAAAGGTGTCTCCAGGGTCCATATCGTGTGGACCAGTCCGCGGCGTTCAAACTCGCGGACAAGCTCGGTGGCTTCCGCGACAGTGAGCCGTTGCGCGTCGGCGACAAACTCCGGCAGGTCTTCCATCACCTCACGCGGATAGCTGCCAAGCCCGAAGCAGTAACGTTCGTCGCGCTTGCCAGTTAGCTGCCTCCGGCACATGCAAGGGAACAGGTTGATCTCGTCGGCAAGGCCGAACACCTTCACGACATCATCCAAGGCAAGGACCTGTCCGAAGTGAACCGGCTTCATCCAGGAGGTGATGAACCGTTTGGCCGCCCATCCCACGATGGGCAGGTCAAGCAGCCGCATCCTGCGTTTGAGGACTGCGGCTTGATTCGGCGTCTCTTCCAGCAGCCACCGCATGCCGTCCCGGAAACGCTGGCTCCCCCTGACCCGGTCAGCCGAGTAGTTCTGTGCCTGGAGGTACCATTTCTTTCCCGCGCCATGCTTCATGCAGAATTCGCACATACATTGCCCCTGTCAATGCTCACACTGTGGATGCAAGGCCCGCGGCAGCCCGCTACTCGATGGCCCGCCCGTATTGAATCGGATGAGGCGCGGGGACGCCGAGTTGCCGCGCAGCGTGTTGCGGCCAATAGGGATCGCGCAGCATCTGCCGGGCGAGCAGGACGAGATCCGCTTGCCCCCTTTGGATGATTTCCGCAGCCATCAAGGGCTCCCGAATGAGTCCTACGGCGGCTGTGGCGATGTCCGCCTCCTGCCGGATGCGCTCAGCGAACGGCACCTGATATCCCGGCGCGACGGGTATGCTGACACCAGGCACCAACGCACCCGACGAACAATCCACCAGATCAACGCCGAGCGGCTTCAATTGTCGCGCGAGGTCCACCGACTGATCCACGTCCCACCCCCCGACGGCCCAGTCCGTCGCGGAAATACGGACGAACAGGGGCAGATCCTCCGGCCACGTCTGCCGTATCGACACGACGACCTCTCGAACCATGCGCGTCCGGTTCTCGAACGACCCGCCGTACGCGTCGTCACGCTGATTGCTCAAGGGCGAAAGAAACTCGTGCAACAGATAACCGTGCGCCGCGTGAATCTCGACCACTCGGAAGCCCGCGGCCAGCGCTCGTCCGGCCGCCTGCGAGAAAGACGAAACGACACCCCGTATCTGCTGCACGCTCAGCGCCTGAGGAAGCGCAGACTCCGGGCTGAACGCGATTTCGCTGGGAGCCCAGACCGGACGCCAGCCGCCATCTTTCTCCGACAGTATCTGGCCTTTCTCCCATGGCGGCGGGGTACTGGCCTTGCGCCCTGCATGCGCAAGCTGGATACCGGCGACAGCACCGTGCTCGTGTATGAACCGCGCGCAGCGGGCCAGCCCATCAATATGCGAATCCTTCCATATCCCGAGGTCCTGCGGCGAGATGCGCCCGTCAGGCGACACTGCGGACGCTTCCGTCATGACCAGGCCGGCCCCGCCAACCGCACGGCTGCCCAGGTGAACGAGGTGCCAGTCCGTCGCGAACCCGTCCTGGCTCGAATACTGGCACATCGGACTCACGCCGATACGGTTGCCGAAGGCAACACTTCTGAGCTTTAGCGGCGTGAAGAGGTCGGCCATATTTGTCTGCTCCGCTTTCTTGAAACACCTTTCTTGCGCACCTAAACATCACATTTGACGGCCAAATTCTTACACACAAACCAGCCCCAATCAAGCGTTTGTCTCTGATAGAAAACACCCAACCAGACAGAGAACCACAAATGCGAGAGAAGCCCGCCAACGACATCAGAGCCGGATACCCCGGCACCTGCTTGGCGACGCCAGAGGAGACACGGGCAGAGGCCGAACTCCTTTTCCCAGCACTTTGAGGCATAGCGGTCGCAGGGTTTTAATCTCGATATTGACGATCAACCCGCTTCATGGCGCAAGCGCTTTTTCTTCCCGCGCGGACCTTTCCATGCGGTAACCTTCTGTACGGTCGTGCTGGAAAAACGGAGGGCAGACATCGGCATTGTTCGTTTATCAATACAGTGATTACTATCGGGGATTTTATGCTTAATAACTATGCAAAGTGAAGCAGTGTCCCGATTTACGCGGGTACCCATATCTGTTTAAATTAAAACAAAAGAAAAAGGGGGTATCCTGGCGACGGGCGTTTACACCACCTGCGCCCGCGGGAGGAGGCAGCGGAGACATGAAGATGGCCGCAGGGCCGCAGGAGAAGAAAAATGCAGCGGATCCGATGATCGCCGCTGCGGTAAAACCGGTTCAGCACCTCCGCATCCAGACGTCCCGATCATGGACAAAACGACCCTCGCAACCACATTACTCCCCCTCGGCACTGCGATCACCATCGCGAAAGCCGCCCTCATCGGCACCGACGGCAACAGATTCATCGGCAAGGTGCCGTCCAACTCTTACACCTGTTGAAAAACAAGGACGTTTAGCGTGATAAAGGGATGCCCGATCGTCTCCGCTCCTCCCTTTGAAGGGTACCCCCTCGGCGCCGTCACACATGAAGAATAGAAAGAACGCACCAGAACCTGAAAGGACGGGTAACATCATGAGAACGAACGCAGACCGCATGGCACAGAAGGCGCGCTGGAGGAGTGACGTTTCACTGCTCTATCTGTTTGTGATTCCTCTTATCCTTCCTTTGCCTATTGAGTCCAAGACCGCTCAACAGTTCCTTGCCGAGGCCGTCAAGCCGCGCTTCAACCCCGGCCACAAGCTACCCCCGCTCACACACTGGGGCTGGCCGATGCCTTTCGACATCCAGGTACCGTTGTGCGAGGACTGGGGTTACGCACTGGAATTCGGTGCGGCAAACTGGAGTACCGTGAACAATCTAGACAATACCAACAGCGTCGAGTCCAAGATCTGCGCGCTCACGGCCTCGGCCCCCCATCGATATCCGCTTTTTGTCTATCTGCATCGTCCATTTCTTGAGTCCGCCTTTGTCGAAGCCCTGCCGGAGGCAACTTGGTGCCACGATGCGGGCGGCGGCCTCATCACCATGAAGACCTACAGCCCGGAAATGCCAGACTCGAACTACTCACAAGCGGGGTCAGAGAGCGCAACCTCTCTGACAAGGATTCTTCAAGTCTGCCCCATTTCCATCATCCTCAATGGCGGTGAATACGGGCTGGATGTGTACGGGTGGGCCGGCTCCACGTGGATACACGATCCAATCGTGGTGAACGCCAAGGGGGGGCAGCCGTGGTTCGACTACCTTTCCGCTCGCAAAACCCATTTGGAACAGTTCGTCACCGACGCGGTCCGGGCGGCGGTTCCCAATCGCGACCTTTATCTTTTTTATCCCACCGAGGGGCCGGGAGAACGTAACCTCCATGAGTTCTGGTGGTGGTGGGGGTGGGACTATGCGCAATTCCGGACAGTCTCGGATCTGCCCAGCAACAGCCGGTACTATGGGCAGCGGGGAACTTGGACGAGCGACATCGACATGCTCAGTCAAGTCCTGAACTCGACGGCACAGGAGATCGCGGCAGGCGATCCGCTTTCGTACAATTGGGTTTGCGGCGGCTTATACACCAATTCGGTCTCTGACGATGCCCACTACATGGGGTTCCTCAAGTGCTGGTACACGGCCGGCATGATTGGCGGAATTGCCGGTGATTTCAATTATCCACCGGGCGGCTACGGGGCAGAGCTTGGCACAAACATGCCGTGCTGGCTCTCGAATATGGTTGTTCTCGGCCACACCCACGCCCTGTTCTCTTACCTGGAGGAATACCTGCGCAAGGGGTATCTGCTTCCCGGCCCCAACAGGCACCGCTGGTCTACGGACCTGCCGGCCTACGAATTCCCGGCCGGGGACCCGCAGGCCCGGGTGCTTGTCCGCAAGCATCGCAACCGGACCGAGTGGATCATCACGGCCTGGGCTGCAGGCGGCTCGGACCGAATGGTCACTGCGATGGTGCCGGAGCTGGGAGCTGTGAATGTCCTGGCGCGATCCTGTGGCAGCGTATATTTCGCGCTGCCGGGGCCAACGCTGACGCTGCTCGACCCGGACGGCATGCTTCCCAGCCAACAACTCAGCGCCGACACTTTCAAGCCTCCCCAATCTCCTGACCCCCCCGATCACCCCGTGGCCTCCATGTTCGCATTTAAACAAATCTCATTTAAGAACGGGACCTTTAGCGGCTTCATCGAAAAACTCGGGGGGAGCATATCACTGAAAATTTCCTCAAACCTCCTGCATTGGCAAACCGTCACCAACTTCTCGGGCGGGGCTGGCACGATCTTCTTTCAAGATGTAATCGGAACAAACGCCGACCGGCGATTCTACCGGTCGTCGTCGCCGTAGACAGTAATGGTCGCGAAGAAACGGCACGGGCCACGCTTTTGAGAGAATGAATCCCAACGCCAACCCGTCGCCAAGTCCTACCAGAGCAGCCAGCCATAATCGCGACGGAATCCACTAGCTCAGGGTTTCAACAGGGCGTGACGCGTTCTCCCGCGTGCTTGCCGCTGGGAGCGCGCCCTTTTTTCTTGCGATTCGGCCGCGCCCTTTTTTTACAGTGCCCGCCTGGGTATATTCCTCACCCCGAGGAGAGGAGCTCACGACCCTTCGCCCGTCCATCCCCCTTCCGGACATCCGTCACTGGTGGCCGTTCGCGTCACAAACCCGACCCGGACCGGGGCCCGCATGAACAATCGACGTTTTCCGGCGCCCCGGCATTGACACCTTGTCCGTCCATAGATATACTCCATTATCAATTCGCGGTTTTGTCTGTCGACCTGTCAGTCAAAACCAGCAGATAAAGGAGAAAACAAAAATGAGGCAAGCAACCGCCGCGCTCGTGATGGCCAGTCTCGCCATCGCCGCCCATGCGTATCCCTTGGTCAGCAGTGACCCGAATACGGTCGATCTGAACGTCTGGAACACGGGCCTGTCCCAAGCCCAGGCCAAAGCCAGGGCCCTGAACCGCCCGACCCTGATGGTCATGCTGGACAGCGTCAACTGCAGCTACAGCAAAGCATGGATCTCCAAAATCGCGGATGCGCCTGCCTGGCAGAGCTTTCTGGCGGACAATCCGCTGCTGCTTGTCATGGCCGACAAGCCCAAGATGTCCAGCAGCACTTGGACCGCCTACACCGCGCCCCACCGGGAATCCACCGGCATCCTCTATTTTCCTACCGTCGTGCTGTTCCGCCCCGACGGCACGGTCGCCGACCGGTTTATCGCGCGCAATGCGCTCGGTTCCGATCCCGACTTCTATACCCGTGTACGCAACACGACGGATCAGTATCCCTTCACCGGTGTGCCTCCGCCCCCCTCCGCCGAAGGGACGATCGGATTCACCGCCTCCGCCGTCACCGTCAGCGAAGGCGCGCCGGCAATCTCGGTCTCGGTGACACGCCAAGGCGGCAGTTCCGGAGCGCAAACCTTCGCCTTCACCACTGAAGCGGGCACGGCGCTCGCAGGGGTGCACTACGCCACGACGAGCGTTTCGCTCTCGTGGCCCGACGGCGACACGTCAACGAAAACGGTGTCCGTGCCGCTGATCAACGACCTGACCTGGACCACTCCGACGTCGCGCACGCTCACGTTGCGCCTGTCCCTGATCTCGGGCACGGCCGCCCTCGGAACCATCGCCCAGACCGTTACGATCACAGAGGTCTCCCCCAGCGGCGCACCCGTCTTTGCGACACCAACCCCGGCACAGGGGGCCACGATCAGCGCCTCTCCGAACGCGGCCCTGTCGGCTCAGATCTACGCGACAAGCCCCACGCCGATCACGTATTCCGCCACGGGGTTGCCCGCCGGCTTCGTCATCAATGCCGCGACCGGCCTGATAACGGGGTCGTCCAGCCTGCCCGGGACGGCGTCCGTGACGGTCACCGCCAGCAACAGCACCGGGGATGCCTCGAGGTCCTTCAACCTGCGCATCCTGGCTCTGCCCGCGATGGCGAAGGGGACCTATCAGGGCTTCTTTTATGACAGCGACGGACTGACCGTGCGCGGCACGCTGTCGCTGACCGCGTCCTCAAGCGGCGCGCTCAGCGCGCGTGCCGTGCTGGATGGAAAATCCTCCGTCCTGAGCGGCAAGTGGCTGGCCGGCGACACCTATTCGGCGGCCCTTAAAAACAGCATCGGCGGTCTGCTCAACGTTCTGGTCGACGCGGCCGGCAACCTGTCCGGCGATTTCTGCGGTGTCCAGCTGTTCGGCCGGCGCCTCGCTACGGCTCGCATGGCGGAGTTCGCCGGCTACTACACGTCGCTCCTCGGCGCGACGGATGTGACCCCCGTAAGCCTCGACGTCGACAACCGGCCCGAAGGGACGGGTTATATGACGTTCACCGTAAGCACGCAAGGCACCGTCCGTTACAGCGGCGCCCTGGCAGACGGCACGCTCATCAGCGGATCCTCCCTGCTGATGGTCTTCGAGGGCGCCGAGCTCTTGGACCTCGGATATGCCGACGCCGACGCGGGGCAGACCTACGCCTGCTTCCCCCTCTACAAAGCGCTCTACACGCAGCGCGGCGTGGTCGCGGGCCAAATCTGGATCGGCGGCATGCTCTCACCGCTGCCCGATGACAACGCCGTCTTCATCACCGGATCCCAGTGGGTTTATCCGGGGAAACGCACGACGTTCCCCGACGACGGCTTCACCGCCACTTTCGATGACGGCATGTTCACGGAAATCGGCGCCCGTTTCATGCAGCCGCAAAACCTGGCCGCATCCTACGATGGCGCGAGTTTTCAGGTCGAGGCCGGGGATGTCGCTTTGCAGGCTTACGGGCTGTCCGTGAATCTGCCGTCCGGCAACGCGCTCAGCGCGAGCCTTACGGCCTCCACCACGACAGGACTGTTCAACGGGAAGTTCCTCCATGAGCCCCTTACCGGCACATATCCCGTTACGGCCCGGTTCAAAGGGGTGCTGGTGCCGGCGCTGGGCATCGGTGGCGGCTTTTACGTCGACTCCTACATCACGCCCGGCGGTGAACGGCTGAAGCAGTCAAAATCTGTAATCATCGCCCCGTAAGAGGGCCGACGGTGTGACAAGGCCCGCGCCTCGCATCAAGCGAGGCGCGGGTTCTTTTTTTCCATGGGCATCCGGTGAACACCCTGCGCGGAATCGTCATGATGTGGCCGCACGGGAGCAGCCAAAGATTCCGAACAGGCGAAGCAGGGGCGTTCAGCCGCCGCGGATCACCTCTTCGACCTGGGCGATGGCCTGCAGGTTCTTCTCCTGCCACTCAGGAAGCGTGAAGAACCACGGGGCCATCAGGAACCCCTTCAGACGTGCCGGCGCGAGGTTCTGACGGCAGAACCCGACCGTGCCTTTGAAGTTCAGGTCGCTGCTCCAATTCGAGCCCGTGGGCACCTGATCGAACCCCGCCTTGTCGAGGTCCAGATAGGCCTGCACGTACTTCTGCTTTCCGGGTTCGAACGCCGCGCCGTAATACCAGTTGCTCTGCAGGACCGATTTCGGCATGCGGCTCAGAAACTCCTCGGGGTGGTTCCAGTAGTAGTCCGACCAGATCCAGGGGCGCATGCCCAGATTCTCCACCTCTTTGGCGAAGAACAGGAAGTCGTGCCACCACAGCTCGCCCTGACGCACCACCGCGTAGCTGTACTGGCTCTGGTGTGCGGCGGTCTCCTCATCGTAGCCGAGGTGGAAGAAGCGCGGCCGGTCAAAGATCGCGCAGACCTCGCGGATCAGGTCCGCGCAGACGGTGTAGTAGGCGGGCGTGGAGACCTGCCGCCCGTATGCCTTGAGCCAGGTGTCGTGCGCGGTCGAGAAGTTCAGTTTCGGGATCGGCTCGAGTCCCAGCGCGCGCAGCCGCGCCAGCTCGGCGCGGAACCTGTCGACCGGCCACGAGCCCTTCACCGCCAGCTCGGGGTGGCTCTGGTACTGCAGCGCCTCGCCGAGGTCGATGACGACCAGGTTCATCCCCGCCGCCCGCATGCGCACCGTGAGCGCCCGCCACACTGTTTCGTCGAAGCGCAGGTGGTCGGCCGCGCACACCAGGTGCAGCTCCTCCGGCTTGAACGCGCCCCACTTCTTGACGGGCACGTCCGACCACATGTTCGTGCCCATGTGCAGCAGCGCGCCCCAGATGCAGGCGGGCGCGGCGTCCTGCGCCGCTCCGCTCTCAGGCAATCCCGCCGCGAACGCGGCGGCGGCACCGGCCTTCACAAACGCACGACGCGACAGCTTCATACGGTCCCCTCTTTCGGCTGGTTCTTGGCTGAAAACTCCCGTACACACACGATGCCGTCACCCTACCGGATTCGCGTGGACACGTCAACCCGGCACAAAAAAAGAGGGGCCGCGCCCTCTCGGACGAAACCCCTCCGTTCTTGTCGCGCGCCCGAAGCTCACCAGCCCATGCGCGGCGCGACGCTCTCCTTGCGGATCTCCTTCTCGTCCGACCACACGATCTCGCCGGAGCGCAGATCCTTGAGGACCATCGAGAACTTGTAGTACTGGTCCACGGTGCGTCCGACCTGGTTCTTGATCTCGCTCAAGGCACCGGTCAGGTACATCTGAGCCGCGCTCTGCTGGCCCCCCTTGATCGCCTTCTTGGGGTCGGTCAGCCCTAGCTGCGCCTGCGCGTCCATGAACTCGATGTCCGTCCCGGAGGTCGACTTGTCGACGAAGCGGAACATGCCCGAGCGCAGCAGCTGCGAGCGCAGCGAATCGGTGACGCTCACCATGTCGACATGCTGCGAGGTGCGGTTCTTGAGCGGCTCGACATCCAGCACCGGACGCGTCCCGCCGACCGCCTCGCGCACGCCGGGCGCGCTCAGCAGCGATTCAGTCATCTTCTCCACCGTGCGCCGCACATCCTGCGGCTCCAGCTTGGAGGTGATCGGCGCGCGGTCCAGCGCCACTTCCCGCACTTCCGGCATCGAGGCGCAGCCGGACATCATCATCGCCGCCGCCGCCACTCCCGCCATCGCAAACACACTCTGTTTCATAACTCTTCCTCGCTTTCGTTTCCGTTAAATGCTTCAGGCAACCAGAAGTCAGTCAGCAGAATACGGCAAACCGTTCCGCTATCGCATCCATCCGGGCATCCTGCTCTGGATTCTGCCTAGTGAATTCCAGCAGCCATCGCTTGCGTTGTTAATCCGAGGCCGACGTGGAGCGCACGCGCAGCTTGGACGACACCGCCGCCGCCGAAGTCGCCACGCCCGTCACCGTGACGGACTCGCGGCCTTCGACAATCTGGTTGCGGTACGTCTTCGCGTCCGCGTCGAGCTCCATGCCGTTGGCATCGAACCAGGCGATCCGGTAATCCACGATCAGACGCTTGTGTTTGGTGGAGGCCAGCGTGATGTGGACGCGTTTCAGGCCGTTCACCTCATCGTAGTTCACGCGCAGAACCTGAATCTGGCCTTTCAGACGCGTGTTGTCCTCCAGCACCAGCGTGCTGCCTGTCGCATGGTCCGTCGTCACCACGGTTCCGGCCGTATCCACGCATCCGACGAGGGCGGAAAGCCCCGCTGTCAGCGCGACCGCGGCCAGCAGTTTATTTGTCCGTTTCATGCTCTTTCTCCTTTCGACCCCATCCCGACCGGGAGGGGACGCTTCTCCGAGGCGTCCGTGGCGTGTTCGGTGAACGCGCCCGGCCCTATCGGAGCGATTATTTCTCTGCCTTGTACAGGGTCTTCGGCCCGCCCGGCCGCATCACCGCCGGATAACCGGCCAGCATGCTGTTGCACACCTGGTAGGTGGTCGGCCCACCCTTGCCGTTCAGGGAGGCCGTCGCGATGCGCGCGTTGCCGCCGATGTCCGCGACCCAGATGATCCGCGTTTCGCCTTCCGCCACCTTGACAGGGAAGCGCGTGACGAAGCCCGTCACCTGGTTGCGCAGTTCAAACAGGTGTTCGCCCGGCTCGACGCCGGCCCGGTAAAGCTGCGAGGACATCGGAAGCGTATACCACGCGCGCGTATCCGCCTTGTTGATTACCGCCGAAACCGCGTTGAAGGCCATGACGCTGTACTTCAGGGCGTCGCCGCTCTGATTCGCCACCGCCTGCCCCGCGATGCGGGTGGCCGCGCGCGTCACATTGCGGATCACGATGCCGGGAATCTTCTCTTTCAGGTCGCGGTAGGCGAGCGACTGCACGGAAAGCGACAGAGCGCTCAACCCGCGAGACTGGTCCCTCTCGCGCAGCTCCAGCGCCATCGGCGAATACGCGGGGTCCTGATAGAACGGGAAATCGACCGACGTCAGCGTGTTTACCCCCGGAATCGGCAACGGGATTTTCATCGACTGGCGCTGCGAGATAAAGGACTCCTCGACCATCAGGATCACCTCGGTCCTGTTGCGCATCAGCGTTTTCGGGTCAATCCCCGCCTGGGTCACCAGCCCCTTGAACATCTCCGCGTCCTGCGTGCGGATCAGCCGCAGGAAATCCCTCTGCACATACGGATTGCCGGGCACCAGCTCCCACGCCTTGCGGTACGAGAGCGCCGCGTTGCTGATGTCGTTCTGCTGTTCGAACAGCACGCCGCACAAGTACCAGGCCAACCCGTTCTCAAACGAGCTGCGCGTCATCTCGAGCACCGGCGCCATGCTTTGCATATTGGCGTCGACCTGCCCGACCATGGCGGCGTGCGGGGACTGGGCGGCGTCGACCCGGGCGTCCTGCACCTCTTTGCCGTACTTGTCCGCGATCGCGTCCTGCGCGAAAACCGCCCGCCGCGCCTCGACCCCCGCGGCCTCGAGGTCGCCGAGGAAGAGATCGTTCAGCATCTGATAGTGCAGCGACTGGATGAACTCATACGCGGGCACAACGTAGTCGCGGGTGCGGTCGTCGGTGATTGTGCCGGCCATGATGTTGGCGCCCACGCCGCCCAGCTTGAGCGCCGGACCGTTCTCGGTCTTCTCGATGATTTGATCGATCACCACCGCGAAGTTCGTGGAGCTGCCGAGGAAGTCGCCGGACAGCATGCGCACGCGCCCGGTCTCCAGATAGCCGAGCTGCTTGCTGTAATAGCTGTGCTTGAGCTTTTCGGACCAGGCCAGCGCCGTCGGGTCGTCTCCTGCGCGCAGGCTGCTCAGGGCACGGTCGACCTTGACGTTGGTCGACACGCATCCGGTGGCAGCCGCCAGTCCAAGGCACGCACAAAAAGCAAACAAGGCGCGAAGTCGCACGCGACTTTCTTCCGTCATACCGTTTCTCCAGATAAACAAAAGCGGGGGCACCCGCGCGCTTCGCGAATGCCCTCGCTCTTAAACCCGCCTACTTCGGCGTTGTCACCGCCTGATTGACCGTGCCGCTCTGATGAAGTTCTTTTTTCTCGAGATTGATCTCGTTGCCCTTGTTGCCGACCGAAACGTCCCGCCACGCCGCCGTGTCGAAGTTGACCTTGATGCCCTTGCGCATCGCGGCTTCCGCGTAAGCGACCGCCGCCGCGGCGCGGAATCCTTCCTGCGTCGTATAGCGCTGCAGGCCCGCGTCGGAAAGCTCCAGCGCCACGCGGAAGGTCGCGCCGGGCTGGATGTTGACAGTCTGCTGCCACGGCTTCATCCACTGCCGCGTGATCCGCAGCTGGTGCAGGCCGGGAGCGGCTTTGAACGTCCCGGGCGAGGAGCCGACCGTGGCGCCGTCGATCTCAACCGTGACGCCGCCGACCAGCCGGCGCATCTCGTCCAGCAGCTCGTTCGGCGCGCGCACGCCCGACTCCAGCCCCTGGATCAACTCGTCCACGGTGGTCGCGACGCTGAAGTCGACGAGGTTCGCATCCGCCGGAGCCGCGCGCCGCCACGTCTGGACCTTGCCCGCGATCTCTTCGCCTGTCGCTTTCGCCCATTGGTCGATGAGGTCGTTGTAGTAATTCATCGCATCCGCGCCGACCGTGTACTGGCCGGGAACCGGCAGCTTGTTGCTCCAGTTCGAACCGTACACCGACGAGCCCTGCGCCGCCTCGTTGACCTTGGAGGTCATGCGCAGCGTGAAGATCGTGACCGGCTTGTCGCCGGCGTTACGTGCCAGGTTGCTCGCGCCGACGATCGAGACCAGCATGATGTAGTCGCAGCCCAGCATCTGCGCCACGCGCACCGTCGAGCCGCCCGTGAAGATCCCCTCGACCAGCCCGGCCCGCTCCTCGGCCGTGGTGACCTTGAAACGGTTGAACCCGTCCGCGATCTCGGTCTTGTCCAGCACGATCAGCCCCGCTCCGGCCAGCTCGGCCGAGATGCGGTCGCGCACGCCGTCGACCTCGTCGTCCATGCCCGGCGTCTTGGTCTGGTTCTTGACGAAGATCGCGATCTTCGGGTTCTGCGGCTGCGGGCGCGGCGCCAGCACCGCGCGCTTCACGAGGTCGGCCTCCACCGAGACCACATCCATGCCGGGGTTCGCGGCCTGCACCTTGGCCTTGAAAGCCTGGAGTTCGGCCGAGGACTGCGGATCGAGCTTCTCCGCCTCGGAAACCACCTGCGCGCTCAGCCGGCAAACCGCCAGCACCATCAGACCCGCCGCCCAGCGGCCGGCCAACGACAAACGATTCGTGTTCATGATTTCTCTCCTTGGGTGAACCGGCTTCTTAGAAGTAACAGTTGATGATCGGCAGGAACGGCACATCGTTGTCCTGGATCACGTTGATCAGACCGAGCTGAAACCCGATCATGGTGCGCGTGGTGTTGATCAGCCCGATTTGGCAACCCTCGATGTGCTCCGCGCCATTGTACAGCAGACCGATCTGGCAGCCCTGCATCTTCTCCGCGTAGTTGACACCGCCGACCTGGAACCCTTTATATTCGCCCTTGACGAACCCGACGATCCAGTTGGCCTGGAGACCCAAGCCGTCGCCGTCCACAATGTTGACCGCACAGGACTGCAGCCCGTTGGCATGGCCCGTGGTGCGCCCCACGAAGCCCAGGTCCAGGCCGTCAAAGTCGTGACACTCGCCATAGATGGCGCTGATCCGCAACCCGCCCACGTCAAAATCACGGAACGGCACCTGGAACGGCGTCACGAAGCTCAACATGAACGGCGTATATGACCGATCCTGTGCCGACGCGGGCCCCGCCAGGCCGACGCTCAGCAGAGCCGCCAAAAACACGAAACGCATAGCCGACTTCTTCATACGAGACTCCTTTTTTAGGTTAAACCCACCGCCAACGGAAGCACGATAAACACTGAGTATTCCAGGTCCACGCAAGCTGTTTGCATAAACAGCGCTTTTGATCGTGATCAGTATGCTACAAAGCAAACGGCCATTCAATCAGATTATTGTTCCCTCACAGGTGACAGGTGTGAGTTCAGGCGTCGCCGGACAGCAAATCCAGGATCATCCGCCCGAAACGCTGCACCTTGACCGGCCCCATGCCTTTGACCGCCTGCAGTTCCTCAAAGGTCGCCGGACGGGCCGCGGCGATCGCCTCGACCGTCTGGCGGTTGAGGATGAGGAAGGTCTCCACCTTCTGGGCCGCCGCCGTCTGCTGCACCCACTGGTTGAGGCGCGCCGCCAGCGCCTGCGCCGAAACGGCCCCGCCCGCCCCGCCTTTCAATCGTGGCGGCTCATGGAGTTCGTGGCGTTTGGATGGCTTGATCCTCTCAATCCCCGCCTGCCTCCCAACTCCCAACTCCTCACTCCTAACTCTTCCTTTTCCATTGGGCCACGCGAGCATAAAACCTTCGTACTTACGCACCATCACCTGCCGCCCCTTGGGCAGCATCGCCACCAGGCGGCGGGCATCCGACGTCACGTCCACGCACCCCTCGGCCCGCAGCGCGTCGATCACCGCCTGGATCTGCGCCAGCGAGAGGTCGGACAGCAGCCCGAACGTCGTCAGCTTGTCGAGTTCGCAGCGCAGCACGCTCTCTTCGCGGTCGCCGTGCAACACCTGCGCCACGCGCGTGGCGTCGAAGCGCCCCTGCATGCGCGTCACGCAGCTCAGGACCTTCTGGATGATGATCCACTGCGCCTCGTCGGGCGGCTGAAGCCTGACCGGCGTCCGGCTGCGGCAGCGGTCGCAGTTCCCGCAGGCATGCCCGCGCGAAACCTCGCCGAAATAGTTGAGCATGTAGGCTTGGCGGCAGCCGGGCTGATCCACGAAACGCAGAAGGGTCTCGAGCTTGCGCTCGTCGCGCTCGCGCTTCTCGCCCAAGCCCGCGGCCAGCTTCTTCAGCTCCGTCAGTCCCGGATCGGGGTTCGGCAGCAGGCGCGTCGTATAGGAGCGGCTCCCCGGCATCACCTCGCGCTCGATCAGCTTGGCGCGCTCGATCAGCCCCAGGATCGACCGGACCTCCATGTCGTTTTTCACTTTGGCGAGCTTGGCCCACGCCTCGACCGGGCAGGTCACCTCCTGGCCCTCGCAGGCCTGCCGCACCGCCTGCCAGACCGCGAGGATGTCGGCGAAGGAAGGATTCGCGCCGTCGAGGAAGAAGCGCTGCGTCGCGACGTCGGCGTAGTTGAAGAGCAGCTCGCACCAGGCGCTGGCGCCGTCGCGCCCCGCGCGGCCGACCTCCTGATAATAGGACTCCATGCTGCCCGGGATATCCCAGTGCGCCACGAAGCGCAGGTCGCCCCGGTCCACGCCCATGCCGAACGCGTTGGTCGCCACCACCACCGGCGCGGCCTCCGCCATGAACTTCTCCTGCGCCGCGGTGCGCTCGCCATCGGCCATCGCGCCATGATAGATGATCGGCTTGAAGCCGTCGCCCTGCAGGAGCGCGGCCACGCGCTCGACCATCTTGCGCGTGGAGCAGTAGACGATGCCGCAGCGGTAGGCCTCCACGATCTGTACCAGCCGGTCGAACTTGTGCCTGTGCGTGGGGCAGCGCGTCACCGCGAGATAGAGGTTGGGCCGCTCGAAGCCGGTCACCGACACCACCGGGCCCAGGCGCGGCGGCGCGTTCAGGCCGAGCTGCGCGATGATGTCGTCGCGCACGTCCGGCGTGGCCGTGGCCGTCACGGCCATCACCCGCACGGGGCCGAGCCGCTCCAGCACGTATTTCAGGTTCAGGTAGTCGGGCCGGAAGTCGTGGCCCCACTGGCTGATGCAGTGCGCCTCATCGATGGTGAGCAGCGAAACCGTCACCGAGGCGAGCGCGTCGGCGAAGCGCCGGTTGCGGAAGCGTTCCGGCGCCACGTAGACGAGTTTGTAGCGGCCCTGGCGCAGCCCGTCGAGGCGGTAGGCCATCTCGGAGCCGTCCACCGAGGAGTTCAGGAACGTGGCGGCGATGCCCTTGCGCTCGAGCGCGTCGACCTGATCCTTCATCAGCGCGATCAGGGGCGAGATCACCACGGTCACGCCCGGCATCAGCAGGGCGGTCAGCTGGTAGCAGAGCGACTTGCCCGAGCCGGTGGGCATCACCAGCACCGCGTCGCGGCCGTTGAGCACGGTCTTGACCGCCTCCGCCTGCCCCTCGCG
This sequence comes from Verrucomicrobiota bacterium, assembly GCA_023269675.1. GTDB lineage: Bacteria > Verrucomicrobiota > Kiritimatiellia > RFP12 > UBA1067 > JAHFSX01. Next base: position 61,490 of record JAHFSX010000024.1, on the reverse strand, counting down.
GAACGCCACGTGACCGAAATGTTTGCGAAGCTCCTCATGCAGCCGCGCGTCTGTCCAGACCGCTTCCATTTGCACCTACGTTCGGCGGCTCGACAGAGTCTCGCCCTCCAATGCCGTTCACGCGCGGCACAGGGAGGGCGAGTGTCCTCACGCGCCGCAGCGCACGCCTACACCTCGACGCACCAGCCGTGCGTGTCCGGCAGCTCGCCGTACTGGATGCCCTGCACCGTCTCGTACAGCTTCTGCAGCACCGGGCCGCACCCGGTCTGGGAACCGATCTTGATGACCGTGTCGCCGCGCACGATCTCGCACACGGGCGTCACCACCACCGCGGTGCCGCACGCGCCGACCTCGGCGAATTCGGCCAGCTCCTCGAACGGCACGGGGCGCACCTCGACCGTCAGCCCGAGATCCGCCGCGATCTGCTTGAGCGTGTTGTTGGTCACGCTCGGCAGGATCGAGCTCGAATCCGGCGTCACGTACCGGCCATCCTTGGTGATGCCGATGAAATTGGAAGTCGCGAACTCCTCGACGTACTTGTGCTCCTTGGAGTCGAGATACAGCTCCACGGGAAAGCCCGCGTGCTTGGCCTGCTCGTGCGCATAGAGGCTCGCGGCATAGTTCCCCGCCACCTTCACGTTGCCCACGCCCAGAGGCGCCGCGCGGTCGTAGTCGTCCAGGATCACCGCACGCACCGGCTGCAGCCCGCCCTTGTAGTAGGGCCCCACCGGCACCACCAGCACGAGGAACGTGTACTCCGACGCCGGCGCCACGCCGATCTGCGCCCCGGAACCGATCAGCAGGGGACGGATGTAGAGCGAGCCGCCCGTGCCGTACGGCGGCACGAAGTCGTCGTTCGCCCGGATCACGCGCGACACCGCATCCACGAACATCGCCTCGGGCACCGGCGCCATGCAGGTGCGGCGCGCCGTGTTGGCCATGCGCTGCGCGTTCACCTGCGGGCGGAAGACGCGGATCTTGCCGTCCTTGCAGCGGAACGCCTTCATGCCCTCGAACGCCGCCTGCCCGTAATGCAGACACGCGGCCGCGATGTGCATATTGAGATAAGGCTCGGCCGCCAGTTCGCCCGGGCCCCACGCGCCGTCGCGCCACACGTAGCGGATGTGGCAATGCGTGTCCATGTATTTGAAACCCAGGGTATTCCAGTCGATGTTCTGCATTTTTTAGATCCTTATGCGGAGGGACGTTAAGCTCTGTCCCCCAGAAGCAGGCCTAATACGATACCGTTTTTCCGGCAACTTGCAAGCCCGCTCTCATGTCGCTTGCCTCGCCCGCCCGTGTTCAACTATACTGCCAGACATGACGTTTGACCTGAATCGCTATCTCGCCGAGCGCAAGCTGACCGTCGAGGAACCGCTCCTGTCCTGCCTGCCCGCCGCGGGGGCGCGCCCCGCCCTGCTCGCCGAGGCCATGCGCCACGCGGTCCTCTCCGGCGGCAAGCGCCTGCGCCCCATCCTCTGCCTCGCGTCCGCCGAAGCCGCGGGCGGCACCGCCGCCGACGCCCTGCTCCCCGCCTGCGCCGTGGAACTGCTGCACACCTACACGCTGGTGCACGACGACCTGCCCTGCATGGACGACGACCTCCTGCGGCGCGGGCAGCCCACGGTCCACGCGAAGTACGGCGAGGCCCTCGGCGTCCTCACGGGCGACGCGCTCCAGACCCTGGCCTTCGAGACCCTCGCCCGCACCCCGGAGGGCCGTCCCGGCACGGTCGCGCGCCTGGTCGCCGAACTCGCCGCGGCCGCCGGCGCCGCGGGTGTCGTCGCCGGGCAGGTCGAAGACATCCGCTTCGCCGACGCCCCCACGCGCGACGTGATCGACTACGTGTTCCGGCACAAGACGGCCGACCTCTTCCGCGCCGCCGCCCGCCTGGGCGCCATCGCCGCCGGCGCATCCGAGAAGGATCTCACCCAGCTCTCCGCCTTCGCGGACGGACTGGGCTTCGCCTTCCAGATCATCGACGACCTGCTCGACGCGCGCGCGGCCCAATCCGACACCAAGCCCGAGCTCTCCTGCCTCGACATCATGACCGCGGCCGAGGCCCGCGACTGGGCCGCCCAGCACACGCGCCGGGCGGTCGAGGCCCTCGCGGGCCTGCCCGGCGACACCGTCCCGCTCGCCGCGCTCGCCAGAGACATGCTGCAACGCATTTTCTAAGTCCCACCTTTATTCACTCATGAACCTCTCGCACTAACGAACTAATGAACTGCACACTCCTCGTCACCGGCGCGACCGGCCTGCTCGGCCGGCCCGTCCTGCGCGCCTGCGCCGCCGTCCCCGCCTGGCGCGTCACCGGCACGGCCTTCCGCCGCACCGGCCCCGGCCTCGAGCGCGTCGACCTCGCGCAGACCGGAGCGATCCCCGCCTTTCTCGACCGCCTCGCGCCGACCGTCATCATCCACGCCGCGGCCGAGCGCCGGCCGGACGTGAGCGAGAAAGACCCGGACGGCACGCAGCGCCTGAACGTGGGCGCGACCGCCGCGCTCGCGCAGTGGGCCGCCGCGCACGGCGCGTTCCTGATCTACATCTCCAGCGACTACGTCTTCGACGGCACCCGGGCGCCCTACACGCCCGCCTCGCCGACGCATCCGATCAACGCCTACGGCCAGAGCAAGCTCGACGGCGAACACGCGGTCCAGGCAGCGGGCCGCGACTATGCGGTCCTGCGCGTGCCGATCCTTTACGGGGAGGTCGAAGCGCTTGACGAGTCGCCCGTGACGGTGCTGGCGAAAAACATGCTGAACGCCCGACCCGGCGAGCGGCTCGCGATGGAGAACTGGGCCACGCGTTACCCCACGCACACGGGCGACGTGGCCGCGGTGCTGCGGCAGATGGTGGCGCACAAGCTGGCGCATCCCGACTTCAGCGGCGTCTTCCATTGGAGCGGAGCGGAAGCCATGACCAAGTACGGCATGGCGCTCGCCTTTGCGCCGCTGCTGCCGTTCGACCCCGCCCGGCTCGTGCCCGACAACGCGCCGCCCGCGGGCGCCCCGCGCCCCAAGGACTGCCATCTCGACGCGTCCGCGCTGGAGTCGCTCGGCATCGGCCAGCGCACGCCCTTCGCGTCCGCGCTCCCCGCCATTCTCGCCCCGCACCTCGTCCGGTAGGGCGGGCGCTCCCGCGGAGCCTTTTTAGGCTTGTCCCTGCAGCCGCTTGACCTCGTCGAGCGAGTGGTTCATGTGGTCGCGCTCGTCCAGCCCCACGCGCCGCACGAGATCCGCCAGCGTCTTCTGCCGCGGATAGTAGGCGAACCAGACCGAGTCCACCGGCACGGTCTCGAATTCGGGATGCTCGCGCGCGAAAAGCATGTACTCGTGCTCGGCGTGCGACTCGAAGGCCGCGTTCATCTTGAAGGACCACACCGGGTTCAGCTTGTACATGGCGCGCGTCAGGCAGAAATAGACGAACGTCATGTGGCGCGGCAGCAGCAAATGCTTGAACCAGGAGAGCCTGATGCCCTTCTGCTGGCAGAGATCGGCCCACAGCAGCATATGCCACTGCTCGTTGTCCTGCGCCTCCCGCCCCATCCGGATGTGGCGCAAGGCCGTCTCGACCTGCTCGCGCGTCGGCTGCCGCGTGTGGCAGTGCAGCTTGGAGAGCAGCGCGTAAGAGCCGTGTTCCCACGCCCAGTACGGGTAACGCGCGAGGATCTCGAGAACCATCACCTTAGGCAGGGTCCGCGCCTTGCCGTACAGAATGTCGAAGGTCAGGAACATGACCTTCAACATCACGTTGGCCGGCAGCTTCGGGGTTTCGAGCGTCCGCTTCATCTCCCGCTTCATATCCAGCTCTTTGCCGATCGTGTACACGTCATCCGTCATCATCCGAAATCCTCTTTCAATTAACTGTGACCCCAAGTTCCCGACGAAAGTCCCGGCGGCGCGTTCGGCGAACGCGGGCCACCGCCTTCACGCCACCGTCATTTCGCGCCGCCGCCAACCCTCATCTTGTATACGCGCAGCTTCGACGGCGCGGGCACGCCGCCCGGCTGCGGCCGGTCGCGGTTCGCCGGCAGCGACTCCCAACACGCGCGGTAGACAAACCCGTCCTCGGACACGCCGCTCGCGGGATCGGCCGCAAGGTCAGACGCCTGGCGGACGCCCATGCCCGCGACCGCGTGCTCCAGCCGCCCGACCTCCTTGGGCCACTGGAAGGGGCTCTTCGCTTTACCTGCAGGTTTCAGCGTCGCCTCGTCCAGCCGCCAGCGGCCGCCCCCCAGCTTCGCATGCGAGTAGCCCTGCACCAGCGCGCCGTCCTGAACCTCCACCGGGCCCACGCCCACCTCGCCGACGATCGTGCCGCCGCCCGCGAACGCCCAGCGATAGCTCCACTCTGAAGTCTGATAGCGCGTCCAGGCCGTGCCCTCACACCGCGCGTTCATCAGCTGCAGGTTGCCCGCCGCGTCGTATTTCGTGTAGGTCACGATCACGCGGCCCCGCGTGTCGAAACCGATGGCCTGACAGGGATTGATGAGCCCGCCCTTGACGGGCACCGCGTCCACCACCACGTCCGCGCCCAGCCGGACCGGCAGCGCCACCGGACGGCCGAACGCGTTCTCCCAATGCTTCAGGTCACGGCTGCGGAGATAGCTGAGATCATGGCACGTCTCGCACGCGGGCGTGTCGCGCCACACCCAGCTCAGATGGTAGAACCCGTCTTTGCCGAGCAGCGGCCCGTGCGGATAGGCGTTCATCTTGCCCTGCCCGTCGAAAAGCGGCGCGTCCATCAGTCTCGACCACGTCTGTGACGCGCTGTCGTACCGGTTCCAGAGCGTCGAACCGTTGCCGCTCCCGCCGTCGCGATAGGTGAAGAGCAACGCGCCGTCCGGCCCCCTCATGAAGCGCGGATAGGTCACGCGCTTCTCCCGCTCGCCCGTCATGCGGTGCACCGGCAGCATGCTCCGGCTGTCGAGCGGCCGCTCGCTGCGGAAATAGGTCAGCGGCACGCAGTGCATATTGCCGGAGACGTGCAGGTACCCCGCCGCGTCGAACGCCATCGTGACGTAGTTGTGGCTGTCCCACCCGAGCGTGGACGGCAACTCGGTGAACGTCCACGCGTTCGTGTTCAGGTCGCGCTGCGCCAGCGTCATCACGCGCTCCGCGCTGTAATACGCCAGGAACTGCCGGTTGCTGTGCGTCAGCATCGCGAACCCGACGGGGCACCCCGACCAGACCGGCGCCACCTCGACACGCTCCACCAACTCCATCTTCTGTCCGCGCGCCACCCCCGCCAACAACCCCAGAATGATCGCCGCCCGCCGCACTCCGCTTACCATGCCTCGCCCCCTTTAATCCGACTCACCCCAGATACGACCAGCCGTCGCGCAGCTCCTGCGTCACCAGCAGATTCGCCCCCGCGTTCTTTGTGAAACGGCCCTTGCGGCTGTTCCACTCCAACCGGCCGCGCACGCGTTGCGCGACGCACCCGACCAACACGCTCTCCGTCAGCGGCACGGCATGCGCCATCCCCGAAAAGGGGGCGGCCCCGCTGCGGATGGCATCGAGGAAGTCACGCTGCTGGCCCCGCACGCGCGGCAAGGTTTCCGGCACGGCCTTGCAGGCCTCGTGCTTCTCGAAATCGGTGGCGCGACCCTCGCCCCGCAGCGCCAGGTAGTGACGGGTGCCGAGGTCATCCGCGGCCAGCCACACGCCCTGCTCGCCGACCAGCAGACACCCCGCCGCCGGCACTTGCCCGAGCGTCGCCACCACCTGAGGCATGAGCTCAGGCGAAGGCTTCCAGTTGCCGTCGTACCACCACAGGGTGACCGGCGGACGCTGCTTGCCCCGCGCCGCGAACCCGAAGCGCACCTTGCTGGCCTTCGGGTAGGTTTCGCTGAAGCGCTCCGTGCTGTCCTCCGCCTCCACCGACACAGGCCCCTCCAGCCCCAGCGCGCGGAAAGGCAGGTTCATCAGGTGGCACCCCGCATCCCCCAGCGCGCCCGTGCCGAAATCGTGCCACCCGCGCCAGTTGAACCGGTGATACACCTTGCTTTTGAAAGGCCGCACCGGCGCGCCGCCCAGCCACAAATCCCAGTCCAACGCGGCCGGCACGGGATCGCTGCCCTCCGGACGGTTGACGCCCTGCGGCCAGACCGGACGCCCGGTCCAGACATGCACCTCCGACACCTTGCCGATCAGCCCCGTCGCCAGAACCTCGAGCGCACGGCGGAACTCCGGGGCCGCGCTGCCTTGATCGCCCAGCTGCGTCACAACCCCGCACGCCCGGGCCTTCTCCTGCAGGAACCGCACCTCATGGAGCGTCCGCGCCAACGGCGGCTCGACATACACGTGGCACCCGTGGCCCATGGCCCACGCGGCCTGCATGCCGTGCCCGTGGTCCGGCGTGGAGATGAACACCGCGTCCAGACCCTTCTCCGCATCGAACATCACCCGGAAATCCTTGTAGAGCCGCACGCCCGGACACGCCGTCGCGACCTTCTCCCGCCCCGTCAGCAACGCCGTCTCGTCCACGTCGCACATCGCGGCGATGTTCTCGCCCGCCTCGTACGCCGCGCTCCAGTTGACCTGCCCGCAGCCGCCGACACCGATCACGCCGATGTTCAGCCGCTCCCCCACACGCTTGCGCCGCGCCCCGCTCGGGCGGAAAAAGCTGCGGCAGCCGGCCGACCCGATCGCGCCCGCGCACAACCCGGCCGCCGCCAAAAACTCTCTGCGTGTCTGCCTCATATCACTCCTTGTTCGAAACAGCTAATCCGCGTCCGCCAGCTCCCGCCGCCGCAGCACCGCGCAACCCGCAACCGCCAACAGCAGCGGCAGCCAGGCCACGTTCCACGCCAGGGATGCGCCCAGCACCCCGACTTCGATCCGCTCGCCGTTCGTCAACGCCTTCAGCGGCTCGACCGACATCGCCTGGCTCGAAGCCCCGTGAACCCCGCGCGACACCCAGATGCCGATGCGATTGCGCCATAGCGCCTCGTCCTCTTCCGTCACCACCTGCACCACCGAATTGCCGACCATCGTCAGCACCAGCAGGACCGTCGCCACAAACGCCGCGACCGGCAACGAGAAGCAGGCGCTCAACGTCAGCCCGAACGCGGCCAGCAGCGCCAGCACGCCCCACTGCACGCACGCCGCGCGCGCGAAATTCGCCTCAAACGAGCCGCCGGGCGTCAGCAGCGCCACATCCTGGCGGAACCGCACCATCAGGGCCGAAGACTTATGAGGATCGCCGGCATGCAGGAAGACCAGCTCGAACTCCCTCAAGCCGTTTCCCCCGGACCGCGAGGCCTCTTTGCCCGCCTCCTCCGAGGCGAACGCCCGCGTGTCCACCGCGAATTCAAGCGCGTTCTGGGTGAAGTCGTCGAGCGCCACTTCGACGGTCTTGCCCGGACGCTCGCGGCAACTCAGCCGGCACACGCCCTTCACATGCTCGCGCGTGCTGTACTCCGTGTCGAACTTCACCCGGACCGTCACCGGCTCGCCTTCCCGAAGCGGTCGCGCCAGCCGGAACTGCCACCGCACCTGCTCGCCGGGGTTGATGACGTCGTACCTCTCCTGCGCCTTCTCCTCCAGCGCCCGCAAAACCGCCTTTTCGCTCAGCCCTTTCGGCAGCAGGTCCTTCTGCCGCATCAGCTCGAACGTCTGGCGCGCCTCCTCGCGCGGCGTCGGCAGCACCGGACGCGTCACGCGCCGGCTCACCGGGCGGTCCGCCGCCTCCCAGCCGCTCCGGTGCATGCGCCACGCCAGCTGCGCGTACACGCCCGCATAGACCACAAGGAGCACAGCCGCGTTCAGGGCCAGCAGCGCCAGCCACTTGCCGGCCCAGAACTCCGCCGCGCGAACCGGCTTGACCGCCGACAGGCTCATGCGCTCGCTGTCGATCTCCGCCGCGAAAAGCGCACACGACGCCCACAGCGTCGCCAGGCACTGAATGCCGAACGCGAAGCCCAGCGTATAAGCGAGGAGGATATGCACATCGCCCTCGGGCGTGCCGTCGCCCTTGACCACGCCCGGCAACACCGCCACGCAAACGGTCAGCAGCACCAGCAGCGAGGCGACCACCTTTGTCCGCAACGAGGCGCGCACGGCCAACAGCGCCACGCCCCCGATGCGGCGCACACTCTGTGTCACGGCTTTGATCATGCGGGTCCCTTGCCCGGCACATGCTCGGCCTGCAGAAACGGCGCCATCTCAAACGTCCGCAGACGGCCATCCTGCGCCACCACCTGCAGGAAGAACGCCTCCAGGCTCATCGCGGGAAAGTCCTGCTGCACCCGGCACCCCGCGCGCGCCTCAAGCTCGCGCCGCAAGGCGGACGCCTCCTCCTCGCTCAAGCCCTCGACCAGAAAACGGACCGCGTCCGGCTTGCGCAACAGGTCGGCGATCTGCCCCTCCGCCCGCAGCACCCCGCGGTCCAGAATCGCCACGCGGTCGCACACGTCCTCCACGTCCGCCAACAGGTGCGAGGTCATCAGCACGGTCACCCCATTCCTGGCCAGCAGCCGCACCAGATCCTTCACCTCGCGGCAGCCGAGGGGATCGAGACCCGAGGTCGGCTCGTCCAGGATCAGCAGTTCCGGCGCGTTCACCAAGGCCTGCGCCACGCCCACGCGCCGCGCCATGCCTTTGGAAAAGCGTCCCACCGCCCGGTCCGCCGCATGGGCCAGATCCACCATCGTCAACAGTTCCGCGGTGCGCCGCGCCGCCACGCCGTGGGACATGCCGAACAGGCTCGCGTAATACATCAGGGTCTCGCGCGGCGTGAGGAAGGGATGCAGGTGCGAGACCTCCGGCAGATAACCGATCCGCGCTTTGACGCGCGTGTCGCTCGGCGCCGCGCCCAGCACGCGGATCTCGCCCGCCGTGGGGTGCAGCAGGCCCAGGAGCATCTTGATGGTCGTGCTCTTGCCCGAACCGTTCGGCCCCAGCAGCCCGAACACCTCGCCCTGGCGCACCGAGAAATCCAGCCCCTTGACCGCCTCGACCACCGGCCGACGCCAGAAATCCCTGAACGTCTTCCTCAGTCCCAGGGTCTCTATGACCTTCGCGCTTTCCACGTTGCAACTCCTCATCCGGCGTGGCCGGAAACAAACGCCCAGCTTTCAACGCCCAACGCTCACGCAAAGAGCCGCCACAGCCGTTGAACGTTGAGCGTTAAGCGCTCCGCATTGAGCGTTTAACGGTAATCACCTTAGCGTCTTCCACTACCCCAGGTCCCGGTCCTGAAACGCGAGGCACCCCGCCGTCAGGCAGATCGCGCAGCAGGTCGCCGCATACGCCCCGGCCTCGGCCACGTAAGACCAGGCCACGCGCCCGCCGCGCGCCACCGCGTCGCAGAGCCAGAAATGCTGCACGTCCGGCAACACGCCCGCCAGCAGGCCCCGCAGCGAGAGCGCCGTCGCGCCCGCCGTGAAAGCGTCGCCCGCCAGCCCCAGAATCAGCACACCCGCGCACACCGCCAGCGCCGCGCCCGTCTGCAGCCGCGTCGCCAGGGCGGTGGCCAACGCGGCGAAAATCGCCAAGGCGAACAGCACCAGCAACGCCACCGGCAAGACCCGCAGATTGAGCTCGGGATGATACCAGACCAGACCCGCCGCCGCGTGGGCGTGTTCGCCGCCGCACCCGCTGCAAGCCGCCTCGCCGTGCAGGGGATAGAGCTGCCCGAAACGGTTGTAGAATCCGGAGACCGCCGCGACCGCCACCTGCGACAGCGCCACGCCCGCAAACGCGCCCACCCCGAACCGCCGCCGGCGCCAATAGTGGCCCGCGGCCGCCGCCGCCAGAGCCAAGGCCACCCCCAGGAAGCTCGACACCAGCGTCCACGGATCCGTCGCGTAACCGGAGAAGTCCTCCAGCGTCAAGAAATGGGCGGAGCAGCGTTCGGCCAGCAGGGTCGCCGCCAGCACGCCGCACCAGAAGAGCGCCACCACGCCGAAGATCCCCAGCCATTTCGCCAGCACGAACGTCACCCGCGAAACCGGCTTGCCGATCGCCGCCGCCGCCGTGCCGCGCGCGATCTCATCCGCCACCGACCGGCCCGCGGTGCCCGCCGCCAAGACCAGCCCGAACACCAGCATGCATGCGAGGCCGCTGTCGCGCGCCAACCGGCCGTCCTCGCTGAAGCGGTGGAACTGAAAGACCGGCGACAGGAGCGTCATCAGCACCGCCGCCAGCAGAATGAGCAAGGCGACCGGCTGCTGGATCGCCTCGGTCAGCGTCGTGCCCGCAATCGCGGCCGCCTGCTTGAGCGTGCGCCACACACCCGTCGCGGTCTGGGGGGGTCGTATCATGTGTCGCATTTTAACGGATCGGGCCCCCCGCGTCAAAGGCTCTGCTGAAAAACAAAAAGGCCGCCGGTCGCCCGGCGGCCTTTTTCAACGACGCGCATCAGTCGGCAATGCGCCCGGGCCAGGGCAGCTCAGGCCCCTTGATGGAGGCCAACGCGTTCTTGCCCGCCACCGGACCCATCGCATGCGCGCCCAGGCAGAGCGTCAACAGCAGCAACAGGACCGCCGCGGCCGTAGCGGCGAACACCGCAACGGCGGTGAAGACCGAAGACTCCGGCTTCACCGGATGGTCCAGCGCGGCGATCGGCGTCATCGTCACGCCCTCGGGAAAGGCCTCGCCGGCCACGCCGGCACCCTCGGGGGCACCTTCCTCTTTCACACCCGGACGCTTGATCTTCAGAGTCTTCTTCTGTGTCACCGAGGCCGCCTCGGAGGCCTCCGACGCGGTCGGCATGGCGGCGTCCGGAATGCGCGAGGTCTGCCGGATCGTCGAGGTCGCGGCCTTGGCCGCCGGGGCAGCCAGGTCCGTCGGCCGTTTCAGGCGGATCGTCTTGGGCTCGGAGCCCATGGGCGTCATGGGCGCCACACCGATGGCGGAGTCCAGCGAGATGCGCGAGGTCTTGGATTTGGCGGCCTGCACCTGCGCGCCCGAGGGAGGCTTGATCCCTTCCGGCAACGGGTTGGAGCCCGGCGTGGGCGGATGCTGCGGCTGCAGGGGAATCGCCGCGGACGGCGGGTTCATGGGCGCGATCGCCTGCGTCGAAGCGGTAGGCAAGGGCATCGGCACCGGCGCGATCGACTGCGTCGCGCTCGGCGCGGTGAAGACCGCCGCACGAGGCGCCACGGGCGCGGCAGCGCCGCCACCCACCGTCACGGGACGCAGGCGCACCGTAGCGGGCGCGGCGGCAGGCGCCACCGGCGCGGCGGCGACCGCCTCGGGAACCGGCACGCGCGCCGTGGAGCGCGGATTCGCGGCGGGGGGCGTGGGAATGCCGACTGCCGGCGCGGCGGGCGCAATCGTCCCGGTGGGCGCCGCCGTGGCAGGCCGCAGACGGACCGTGATCGGACGCGGCGCGCCCGGCACGACCGGCGTGACCGGCGTGATCGGCGAAGCGCCTTCCGGCTTGGCAAAGGGTGTCACTTTCGGGGGAATCGCTCCCTGGGGAACCTGATCCTGATCGGCCATAACTCGTGCCTCCGTCTCGCTTAAACAGCCGTCTTAAACGGCCATCACTTCCGCTTCTTTGTGTTTCAGTTCGCTATCGATCTTGGCAATGTGCGTGTCCGTCGCCTTCTGGACCTCGTCCAGTCCGCGGTCCCGCTCGTCTTCCGTGATCTTGCCGTCCTTCTGCAAAGCCTTGACCATCTCGTTCGCGTCGCGGCGCACGTTGCGCACCGCGATGCGCGACTCTTCGGACTGGCGCTTGGCCACTTTGACGATCTCTTTGCGGCGCTCCTCGTTCAGCTCGGGAATCGGCACGCGGATCACGCGGCCGTCATTTCGCGGCGTCACGCCGAGGTTGGCCGCCAGAATCGCCTTCTCGATCTCCGGCAAAGCGGTCGGGTCGTACGGGCTGATCACGATCAGCCGCGGCTCGGGCGTCGAAATATTGGCGATGTCGCGCAAGCGCGTCGGCGCGCCGTAGTACATCACCTGCACACCGTCGACCAGCGCGGGCGAGGCCTTGCCGGTGCGCAGTCCCGAAAACTGGTCTTTCAACACCTTGGCCGTGTTGTCCATCTTCTCGATGGCGTCCAAAAGCACATCATCCACTGTATGCATCACACCTCTCCTAAGCCGCGGCACCGCGGCGCCGCACCCGTCACCCGAGGCACGTTTTGTCGCCGACCAGGGTGCCGAGGGTCTCGCCACACACGATCCGCTCCAACGCGCTCTCATCGAAAAAGTCGAAAACCACGATCGGTATCCGGTTGTCCATGCACAGCGCGAACGCCGCCGAATCCATCACCTTCAGCCGCTTGTGCAGCGCATCCTCGTAGGACACCTTGTCGTAGCGTGTCGCGCTCGGATCCAGGTTCGGATCCGCCGTGTAGATGCCGTCCACATTGGTGGCCTTGAGCAGCACCTCCGCGCCGATCTCGCTCGCCCGCAGCGCCGCCGCCGAGTCCGTGCTGAAGTACGGGTTTCCGGTGCCGCCCGCGAAAATCACCACGCGCCCCTTCTCCAGATGACGCAAAGCCTTGCGCTGAATGAACGGCTCCGCCACCTGGTGCATCTCGATCGCCGTCTGCAGGCGCGTCTCCAAACCCAAGTGCTCCAGCGCGTTCTGCATGGCCAAGCCGTTGATGATCGTGGCCAGCATGCCCATGTTGTCGCCGATGGTGCGGTTCACGCCCTTGGCCTCGCCCTTGAGCCCGCGGAAGATGTTCCCGCCGCCCAGAACGATGCCGATCTGCACGCCCAACTCGTTGATCCGCGCCACGCGCCGCGCCATGGAAGCCAAAATGTCCGGATCAAGGCACTCGCCCGAAGACCGGTTACGCAACACCTCGCCGCTCAGCTTCAGCAAAATCCGTTTATACTTGACGCTGCCACACCGTTGCGTTTCCAAAAGCAATCCCTTTCACGACATTATGCAAAACGGCAATAGCTTACCTAAACCCCCCGGAAAGGTAAACCGCTTTTTTTCCCAACCTGCAACGTCCGGGGGCCGCGCGGCAACCCATAACTTTGAGACTGCAACTTGTAACCTCGCGCCCATCTGTGCTTTAATAACAACCACTTATGACGCGCCGTTTTTCCATCCTCTCGGCCACCCTCTCGCGGGCGGTCCGCCTGATCTGGCTCAGCGACCGCCGCCTCGCCGCCGGGCACGCGGCGCTCACCGTGCTCCAGGCGCTCCTGCCCCTCGGCGCGCTCCTCGCCCTCAAACACGCCATCGACGGCGCCACCCGGCTCTTCCACACCGCCCCGCGCGCGCCCTTCTCGCTCACGGCCGCCGCCGACCTCTTCGCCAGCGACCCCGACTTCCGCACCCTCGTCCTCTGGCTCTTCTTCGGCGCCGCCTGCCTCTTCCTCACCGCCTGCGCCCGCCTGCTCGTCAACTGGGTCGCGGAGTTCCACTCCCTCGCCGTCACCGACCGCGTCTACGACCTGCTCCACGACACCCTGCTGCGCGCCGACTACGCCTTCTTCGAGAACCCGGACGACCAGAACCGCCTCTACATGGCCCGCGAGCAGGCGCTGTCCCGCCCGGTGCGCGTCCTGACCGGACTGGGCCAGCTCCTCTACAGCCTCACCGGCCTCGTCGGCATCCTGATCATCCTCGCCGGCTTCAGCGCGCTGCTGCCGCCCCTGCTGCTGCTCGCCGCGCTCCCCGTCCTGCTCTTCAAACTCGACCGCACCCGCCGCTTCTACGACTGGCGCAAAAGCCTCACCCCCCTCGAGCGCGAGGCCTCCTACTTCCACGCCATCATGACCGAGAACGCCGGCGCCAAGGAGATCCGCCTCTACGGCCACGGCGACTTCTGCCGCACGCGCTTCGCCGCCGCGCGCGCGAAGCTTAAGGAGGAGCGGGTCGCCTGGCGCCGCTACGTCCTCACGCGCGAGGCCGCCGGCCTCTTCATCGGCCTGCTGGTCACCGGCCTGATCCTGCTCTGGATGACCGGGCGGCTGATCGGCGGCGCCGTCACCGTCGGCGCGCTCGTGCTCTGCGTCCAGACCGTCCAGCGCGGCCAGGGCGCCATCACCTCGCTGCTCAACGCCGTCGCCTCCCTCTTCGAGGACGCCCTTTTCCTGCAGAGCTTCGAGGAGCTCCTGCGCGAGCCCGCCCGCCTCGCCGCGCCCGCCCACCCCCAGCCCGTGCCCGACCCGATCGCGCGCGGCATCACCTTCGAGAACGTCGCCTTCACCTACCCCGGCGCGGCCCGGCCCGCCCTGCGCGACCTCTCGTTCACCCTCCGCCCCGGCGAGCGCGTCGTGCTCGCGGGCGCGAACGGCGCGGGCAAATCCACCCTCGTCAAGCTCCTCTGCCGCCTCTACGACCCCGACGCGGGCCGCATCCTCGTCGACGGGACCGACCTGCGCGACCTCGACCCCGCCGCCTGGCGCTCCCGCATCGGCGCGCTCTTCCAGGACTTCAACCACTACCAGTTCACCGCCGCCGAGAACATCTGGATCGGCCATCCCCAGACCCCGCCCGGCTCCCCCGCGATCGAGCGCGCCGCCCGCGACGCGGGCATGGCCCCCCTCCTCGCCGCCTGGCCCCGCGGCCTTGAGACCCGCCTCGGCCGCTGGCTCCACGACGGCATCGAGCCCAGCATCGGCCAGTGGCAGAAGATCGCCCTCGCCCGCGCCTTCCTGCGCCCCGCCAGCCTCTACATCCTCGACGAGCCCACCAGCGCCCTCGACGGCCAGGCCCAGCGCGAGACGCTCGAGACCATCACCCGCCTCAGCCGCGGCAAGATCGCCCTCTTCGCCAGCCACCGCCACCTCACCGCAGGCATGGCCGACCGCGTGCTCCTGCTCGACGGCGGCGCCCTCGCCGCCGACGCGCCCCCCGCCGCCCTCGCCGCCGACCCGCGCTACACCACCCTCTTTGAATCGGCCCAATCGGTCATATAGGTCCTATATGTCCAATCCGTCCCACTCCCCCCTGCTCCGCGAAAAACTCGCCGGCCTGCCCGACAAGCCCGGCTGCTACCTGATGCGCGACCGCAAGGGCACGATCATCTACGTCGGCAAGGCCGTCTCGCTGCGCCGCCGCGTGCAGAGCTACTTCCGCCCCGCCACCCTGCGCGACGCCCCCCCGAAGATGCGCAGCATGATCAACAGCGTCGCCGACCTCGAGGTCATCATTGTGCGCAACGAGACCGAGGCGCTCCTCACCGAGAGCACCCTCATCAAGCAGTACCGCCCGCGCTTCAACATCGTCCTGCGCGACGACAAGCGCTACCTCGCCCTGCGCACCGACCCGCACGACCCCGTGCCGCGCCTCACCACCTGCCGCATCGTGCGCGACGACAACGCCCTCTACTTCGGCCCGTTCCCCTCCGCGGCCGTGGTGCGCTCCGTGCTCGACTTCACCGAGAAGCGCTACGGCCTGCGCAAGTGCAAGCCCATTCGCCCCGACGCCGAAACCTACAAGCACTGCATCAACGACATCATCCGCTTCTGCTCCGCCCCCTGCGTGGGCCGCATCTCGCCCGAGGACTACCGCGCGCGCTTCGTCGAGGCCTGCGCCTTCCTGCGCGGCGAGCGCCTCGGCGTGATCGAGGAGGTCAAGGCCCAGATGCAGGCCGCCGCGGCGGCGCACGACTTCGAGAAGGCCGCCGCCCTGCGCGACACCTGGATCGCCCTGCGCGAGATGGTCAAACAGCGCGCGCGCGTGGTCGCCACGCCCGAGATGCACGCCGCCGACGCGCTCGCCGGACTCCGCGAGCTCCAGCGCCTCATCGGCCTGCCGGCCCTGCCGGCCCTGATCGAGTGCTTCGACATCTCCAACCTCTTCGGCACCTACTCGGTCGCCAGCCTCGTCGCCGCCGTGAACGGCCTGCCCGACCGCCGCCTCTACCGCCGCTTCCGCATCCGCACCGTCGAGGGCGCGGACGACCCGCGCTCCATGGCCGAGGTCATCGGCCGCCGCTACGCCCGCCAGCGCGACGAGGACAAAACCATGCCCGGCCTGATCCTGATCGACGGCGGCGTCACGCAGCTGCGCGCCGCGCGCGACGTCCTCGCGTCCCTCGGCCTCGGCCACGTGCCGTCCGTCGGTCTCGCCAAGGAGATGGAGGAGGTCGTGCTGGACGACGGCCGCCCGCCGCTGCTCCTGCCGCGCGACTCGGACGCCCTGCGGATCCTCACCCGCCTGCGCGACGAGGCCCACCGCTTCGCGCTCGACTATCACCGCCGCCTGCGCGGCCGCGTCATCCGCGAGTCCGCGCTCGACGAGATCCCCGGCATCGGCCCCGCCAGAAAGGCCGCGCTGCTCACGCGCTTCGGCTCGGTCTACCGTCTGGCCCGCGCCTCGCTCGAAGACATCGAGACCGTGCCCGGCATCGACCGCACCCTCGCCGAGGCCATCCTGCGCGCCGTCATGCCCCGCGACCCCTCCTGATTGCGCCAGGCGCATCCCGCGCATGGGGTTCTGCATTGTCCGTTCCTTCCGCCCTGTCGGTTTCCATAGTCGCGCTGGCACCCGCCCCCCGCATTTGCTATCATCCGGCCACGCTCATCATGCATTCCGAACTGACAGCTTCGCAGACGCCCGACGCGGCGGGACTGCTCCAAAACCGCAACAAGGAGGTCGGCAACCTGCTGCTCTCCGAGCGCGCGGTCCACTATGTCTCCATCCTCGCCGCGCTGCTCGCCTTCCGCCGCGGACACGAGCTGGAGCCGCTGCACGACGACCTCCACGCCGCCGTCCGCGCCGGCCTGGACGACGGCGCCTACACGCACGACGCGTTCAACCAGGACATCCGCCAGCTGCTGCTCTGGGGGCTCGTCAGCGACCGCCTCGAGAAAGAGCGGCTGCGCGGCTACAAGGACACCCGCCGCCGCAAATTCCGCTACCGCCTCTCCGACGAGGCCGCCGCCTTCCTGCTCTGGCTCGAGGCCCGCCGCCGCGACGACCTCGAGCCCAGCGACACCGATACCCGCGACCTGCTCTCGGAGCTCATCGGCACCCTGCGCGAGACCGTCCGCCTCTTCAACAAGACCGGACCGGAGTCACTGGACTACGAGACCGCACGCGGCGTCTTCTACCGACTCGCCCGCATGGGCGCGCTCACCGACGACGCCAGCGCGGCGCTCGGCGACTTCAACATCCGGCTCCTGGGCTTCGCCGCCAGCCGCTACGACGCCCCCGCCGCGCGCGTCATCCTCGGCGAACTCGAACGCTTCCTGAAGCAGTTCCTCAACCGCATTCACACCCTGCGCACCGAAATCTCGCCCGAGATCAGCAAGCTAAGGCAGGCGCGCTACGCCGGCCGCTGGCAGGCCTGCCTGGAGCTCATGGAGGAGGAGAGCCGCGCCACCTCGCACCTCATGCGCACGCGCCTGCCGCATCCCGAGCGCACCCTCGCCGGGCTCGCCGCCTTCTACGCCGCCGAAGGCGCGCTCGAACAGCTCTGCACCCGCGTCAACACCGCCGCGCTGCTCGTCTGGCGCAAGCTCTACACCCACCTGCGCGAACTCGAGCGCCGCAGCCACCGCCTCGAGGACCTGCGCGCACGCGTCGGCGAACTCGCCCGCCTGCCGGCCGGCGCCGTGCCCTCGGACTACCTGCGCGGCCTGCTCGCGCCCGCCCGCCTGGTGGGCGACATGCACTTCTGGGACGAGAACGAGAAGGCCGTGCCCCCGCAGCCGCGCTGGGACAAGCACCGCCTCCGCGAGGAGACCACCCTCTGGCTCGACGAGAAGCCGCGCGGCGACGGCGCGCCCACGCAGTCCCTCGAAGAGGCCCGGCTGCACGCGCTCGAGACCTGGATGACCCGCCGCGGCCTCGTCCCTTCACCCGAAGAGGCCCGCCGCGTCTCGCAGGGCGACTTCGCCGCCTTCGAGGACTTCCCCCGCCTGATCGAAATCGCCCGCAGCGGATTGCTCGGCCGCGGCGCACGCCTCGCCAAGCTCGGCTTCGACCTGACGCCCACGGCCGATCCCGTGCGCGTCGAGGCCGAGCGCCACGCCCTCGCCTTCCACGACCTGATCGTCCATGCGAAAGGCAGCCCGCGACCTCCGGGCTCGGCGGGGCTGTCCGAGACGTCCAGCCCTACGACTGCTTCCCCGTCCCCTCAACTCCTAACTCCTAACTCCTAACTCCTCCCTTCTTATGCCCGCATTCGACGATCTCCTCCAAAAGCAGAAGTCCCGCGTGCAGGCCGTGCTCAACATCCTGCTCGAGAGCCCCTATTTCTACAAGACCGACCACGAGGAGCACTTCCTCTTCCTGCGCCGCTACCAGCGCGAGTTCGCGGGCTTCTTCGAGGGCACTTTCGGCTGGCAGCTCGTGGCCGACCCCAAGTGCGCGCGCCTCTACAAGGGGACCTGGTACAACGAGCGCATCACACCCTCCAACCGCGACCTCTTCAACTTCACCCGGCGCGACGAGTGCGTCGCCTTCATGCTCCTGCTGGAGTTTTTCGAGCACAAGCTGGAGGAGGACTCCGCCAGCGTCGAGGAGCCCGACAACATCCGCTTCCGTTTCGGCGACCTGCTGCTCTTCGAGCGCAACCGCTTCCTCGAACTCTTTCCGGAACAAGCCGACTCCTACACCGAGGAGGACGTGCGCAAGATCATGCGGCCCGTCATGCCGCAGCTCGAGAAGTACCGCTTCCTGCTGAAGATCGACCCGCCGGACGACGAGACTATCGAGCCCGACGACACCATCTACGAGTGCCTCCCCGCCCTGTGGCACTACAGCGTCCAGCGCATCTCCCGCCCCATCGACGAAGCGCCCGCGGCTGTTGTCCCTAACGCCTAAGAGAAGCAACCCCGCAGGACATGATGAAGGGAGGGTTTGACATGAGTGAAACATACGACCGGCACGCACTACAACAGATCAGATCCGCAATCCTGACGGTTCGTAATCATCGCGTGATTCTCGACGATGATCTTGCACGCTTTTATGGAGTGACGACGAAACGGCTAAACGAGGCCGTCAAACGTAATGCGGACCGCTTCCCGTCCGACTTCATGTTTCAACTTAATCAGGACGAGGCCGATGATTCCCGTCGTTTGAGGTCGCAAATTGCGACCTCAAACAGCGGACGCGGCGGACGGCGCTACAAGCCCTATGCTTTTTCCGAACATGGCGTGCTTATGGCCGCAACCGTTTTAAACAGCAAGTCGGCCATCGAAATGAGTGTGTTTATTGTCCGCGCATTTGTCCTCATGCGCAAGCAACTGACCGCCACTACCACTTTGGCCAAACGTTTGTCCGAAATCGAAAAGGCTCTCCTCACTCACGATCAGGCGCTCATCGCTCTTTACGAACAAATCCGTCCCTTGCTTCTGGCTCCGCCCGCACCGCCCCGCAAACGCATCGGGTTTTCCGTGAACGAGAAACGCGCCAGCTACCATACGCGGCGGATCAGGAGAACCCTTTGGTTCCGAAACGTTAACCCGCTCCTCCCTCCTAAATCCTAACACCTCCTTATCTTCGCCATGGACTTCTACCGCATCACCAAAATCCGGCTCGTGAACTTCCACAACTTCGTGGACGAGACCATCGAGGTCCGCTCCGGCGGCCACCTCTTCATGCTCGGCGACAACGGCTCGGGCAAGACCACGGTGCTGGACGCGGTCCACTACGTGCTCACGGCCGGCCGCTCGATGGAGTTCAACTCCGCCGCGCGCGTGGCCGGCGCCAAGCACTCGGGCGGACGCTCGATGCAGGGCGTGGTGATGCGCTACAACATCGAGACCAACGGCCCCCTCAACACCAACGGCGGCATCACCTACGCCGCGGTCGAGATCGCCGGGCGCAACGGCCGGCCCGTCACCGCCGCGATCGGCATCAGCACCCGCAGCATGGAGGAGGCCGTGGAGCGCTGGGGCGTCATCAGAGAGTGCCCGGTCGAGGAGCTGCCGCTGCTGCGTCACGAGCACGGCAAGACGCGCCCCGCCACCAAGGCCGAGCTCAAGGCCGCCCTCGGCGGCAGCGGCTACTACGGCCAGATCGGCGCCTATGCCGACGACCTCGCGACGCGCTTCTTCTCGGACCGCGAGACCTTCGAGGATGTCTGCAAGTTCCTCGCCACCGGCAAGGCCTACCGCGAGATCGCGGCCCAGACCAACGACTACCACCAGCTCTTCCGCCAGCTCCTGCAGGAGCCGCCGCACGAGGTTTTCGAGGAGGTCATCGCCAACCTGAAATCGCTGGAGGAGAGTCGCCAGGACCTCGACAGGCTGCGCTCCAAGCACCGCTTCGTCGAAGAGCTCGCCGGCCTCAGCGCCCAGGTGCTGAACACCCGCATCGATCACGCCGCCAGCCTCTGGCAGGAGCGCCACCTTGCGGCCCGCGAGTTCCAGAGCGCCTACGACCAGAACGCCGCGCTGCTCGCCGCCGAAGAGCGCCGCCTCGCCGACCTGCAGGAAGAGCAGAAGCGGCTCGAGAACGTGGTCGAGGCCACGGCGCTGCGCCTTACCGAGCTGCGTCAGCAGGACGCCCAAGGCCTCGTCTCCAAAGAGCGCGAGGCGCGCCTCAACCTCGACAACGCCAAGCGGCTCCACGAGCAGTCCAAACGCAAGCTCATCGAGTGCCAGCTCCGCCACGACGAGGCGGCCGAGACCGTGAGCCGCAGCCGCGACGCCCTGCGTAAACAGGCGCAGACTTTCGCGCGCGCCCTCCAGAAACTGGGGCGCGCCATGCCCTTCTCCTCCGCGCCGCTGGCGGCCGCGCTCGACGACGCGCCCAAGAGCGAGACGCCCGAGGCCGACCTCGCCGCGCTGCCGCTGACCGACATCCGCAAGGCCGCGGATGACACGGCGCAGAGCCTCGACCGCCAGCTTCAGACCGCCGAAGACCGTCTCGACGCGTTGGCCAAGCGCCTCGCCGGGCTCGCCGCCGAGGCCGAAGAAAAGAAGAACCGCGGCGAGACCGTGCCGCTGGCCAAGGGGTTCACCCAGGCCCAGCGCGCGCTCCAGCAGCGCATGCTCAAGGCCCAGCCGCTCTACGCGGGGCTCGAGCCCGCGCCCGGCGCGACCGCCCGCGAACTCGCCGCGCTCGAGCAGCTCATCGGCGACGCGACGCTCGCGACGTGGATCACGGATGAGGCCAACGCCGCCGACGTGCGCAGCCTGCTCTTCCGCGACTTCCCGGAGCAAAGCCTGGCCGTGGTCACCGACGCCACCGAGCCCCTCCCCTCCGAGTGGCTGAAGCGTTATTTTGACCTGAAGAAGTCCGAGCCCGGCGCCATCCTCGTGCTGCAGCACCAGCTTGCCGCCAAGCACGGCCCGCACGTCGAGAAGTTCCTCGACCTGCCGATCCTGCACTTCCGTCTGCGCGAACAGACGCTCACGGAGGCGCCGCCGCGCCTGATCGGCGGCGAGATGCGCCGCCGCGAGCTGGAGCGCGAGCTGCGCGAACTGGATAAAAAACGGCTGGCCGCCGAGAAGGAGCGCAAGGACGCCGCGCATGAGCACGAAGCGCTGCGCGATCAGCGCGGCCAGCTCGCGCTCTACAAGACCCTCATCAACGAGATCGGCGAAGACCTGCCGCGCCAGCGCGACACCGTGGCGCAAAGCGTCAGCCGCGAAGTCCTCGAGAAGAACGCCTACATCAACGCGCGGGAGAACTGCCAGTACCACGAGGAGGATCTGCAGGCCAAAAAGGACCTCCACGCCGACCTCCTCGTTTCCATGAAGAAAGCCGGCCTGGAAGGGCTCGAGGAGCGCGTCCGCGAGGTGGAGCGCAAGTGGGGCAAACTCAAGAGCGAGAAAGAGGAGAACCTCCGCGAAACCGGCCGTGTCGAAAGCCACGTGTCCGGCCTGAAGAACCTCTGCACCCGGCATCTGGAAAGCGTGGCCGCCACGCGGACCGAACGCGACGAAGTCCAGGCGGCGCTGCTCGCGCTGGTGCTGCCCGACGGGCCGCTCGACGGCTTCGTGCGCGCGCGCTGCGGCGGCGACGCCGACAGCCGGGGCGCGCTCGCGGCCCGCGCGGCCGCGGCCAGCCAGACCGCCGCGGTCACCGCCGAGAAGATCCGCAGCAAGGTCATGCTCAACGAGGGCGTCGCCTTCGGATTCGTCTACGAGGAGGCGCTCAACACCCTCACCGACCGCCGCGGCCGCACGGTCGCGGACGTGCAGTCCGGCGCGCTGCAGGAACTGCGCGAGCAGGAGGAGCTGATCAACGAGCAGACGATTCGGCTTTTCCGCCAGATCGTCATGGACAACCTGGTCAGCAAGCTCCAGTCCAGCGTGCTGCGGCTCAACGAGATGGCGCGCCGCATCGGCCAGCTCCTGAAGCAGCGCACCTTCGGCAACAACCGCTACGCCTTTTCCATCACGCCCCAGGAGCCCTTCCGGCGCCTCTGCGACCTGGTGACGAGCCACCGCTCGCTCGACCCCGAGAAGACCGAGGAGGATCTGCGCGCCTTCATCGAGGACCACGCCGAGGAGATCAAGAACACCGAGGTCGGCGAGATCCCGCCGATCCTCGACTACCGCAACTGGTTCCGCTACGAGCTGAAGGTGCTGACCACCGGGGCGGACGGCGTGGTCATGGACCGCAAGATCAAGAGCATCGGCTCCGGCGGCGAGCAGGCCGTGCCGAACTACCTGCTGATCCTGACCATCGCGCACTTCCTCTTCGACAAGGACAAGATCCGCCTGCCGGTGTTGATCTTCGACGAGGCCTTCTACGGCATCGACGCGGGCCGCCGCGACCAGCTGCTCGGCTTCGCGAGCGACCTGGAGCTCCAGCTCTTCGTGGCCTCGCCCGACCAGGACGGCGTGAAGAAGGAGATCGCCCACTCCACCTCGATCCTCGTGGTCAAGGACAGCCGCTACAACGTCCACCTCTACCCCTACCACTGGAGCGCCGCGCCCAAGCAGCTCAACCTGCTCGACACCGCGCACAACGAACCGGAGCCCGTGGCCTTCGGGCAGGAGCTGTGAGAATATCCAACACCCAACAAGAAATGTCCAACGTTCAATGGTAGCGAGTCCGTCCTCTCCCCAACTCCTAAATCCTAACCCCCAACTCCTCCTTCGCCCATGACGACCTCCTTCTGGCAAGAACAGCTCGACCGGTGTCCCGCGATGCGGCCTTGGCTGAGGCGTGCGGCGCGGCACGCGGTCGCGGGCGCCGCGCTGCCCGCCACGCTGACGCTCGGCGCGGTCCCGCAGGACAAGGCCGTGCGGCAGGCGCTGGACGCGCTCTTCGGCGGGTGCCGCGAGGAGAACGGGCGCCTCAAGGTGCGGCTCGACGAGCCCATGCGGAGGCCTGAGCTCTGGCAGCCGCTCGTCGCGCTGCTCGATCTGACACCCCCGCCGAAAAACGCCGAGCCCCCCGATGCGCTTTTTTCTCAGACCCTGCGCCGCCTGAAAGTGCTGCATCCGGACGACAGCGCCTTCATCGACACCCTGCGCCGCTCCGACCAGCTCCGCCGCTATTTCAAGACCGCCCCCGCCGCATCCGACGACCTGGTCGCGCTCTTCGACGCGCTCGTCTCCCTGCGCACCACGCCCGCGGGCATCACCCTTTCCGAGCTCGGCGCCAAGTGCTTCAACGACAGCAAGGCCCTGCGCAACGGCACGCGGCGCATGCAGCTTGAGCACCTGCTGCGCATGCAGGCCGACGGCGCCGATGACGACGCGACCTCGCTCTTCAGCGCCTACGGCATCATCGAGAACCCCTACACGACGCACGTCGTGGTCTTCGCGCCGTTCGCCTACCGCACGCACGAGGGCGAGTGGCTCGACTGGCCGCACCGCCTGTGGCTGCGCGGGGAGGCGGCCATCCTCTCGTGGAAAACCGTACGCGCCCTCACCGCGGTCCGCTTCGAGGAACCCTGCCGCACCCTGGTCACGAGCGAGAACGCGGCGCCCTTCCACCGGCTTGTCGAGACGCGCCGCGCCGCACTGTATACCGAGGGTTACCCCAACGCCGCCGTGAAGACCCTGCTACGCCACTTCGCCCAGACCGGGCTCGACTGCATCCACTGGGGCGACACCGATCTCGACGGCTACCGCATTGCCGAACAGGTGGCGCGCAACATCCCCATGCGCATGTACGCGCCGCCCGCGGCGGAGGACCATCTGCGCGGCCACCTCCTGCGGCTCTCTCCCGAGCAGCGCCAGCGCACGGAGCAGTTTCTCCGCACCAACCCCGCCTTCCCCTACTTCGCCGAGCTGCGCCAGACCCTTACGCACGGCTGGCTGGAGCAGGAGCAGACCATCGACCTCTTTCCCTGAGCACATCCACCCGTAATCGAAAGGATCCCGACGATGAGCATGACCCGTATCGCCATTCTCACACTCGCCGCCTTGGCGCTGCCGCTCTCGACGGCGCAAGCCAATGAAAAGCTGGCCGGGATCGCCTGCCGCTCCGTGCATCTCGGCTATCCCTCCGGCGCGGCCGTGGCCTTCTACAACGAGATCACACCGCTGCACTCCGCCACCGGCACCTACTTCGCGGTGTGCGGCTGGGACAAGGGGTACTTCGGCATGCAGGAGGTGGCCAGCGGCAAGAAGCTGCTGATCTTCTCGGTCTGGGACTCTGGACATAATGATCCCAATGCGGTCAAAGAGGAGCAGCGGACAAAGCTGATTTTCAAGGATGACAAGACGCGCATCGGACGCTTCGGCGGCGAAGGGTCCGGCGGACAGTCCTTCTACGACTACGACTGGAAGACCGGCCAGACCTACCGTTTCCTGTTAACCGCAAAGGTCAACGGCGAGCGGACCGAATACGCGGGACACTTCTTCGTGCCGGAGGAGAAGGCGTGGCGGCATCTTGTAACCTTCTCCACCCTCACGGGCGGAAAGAACATGAGCGGCTTGTATTCATTCATCGAGGATTTCAAACGGGACAAGCTCTCCGCCACCCTCGTCCGGGAGGCCCGCTACGGCAACGGGTGGGTCAAGTCCGCCGACGCCACCTGGCACGCGCTGCGCCGCGCGAAGTTCACGGCTGACGCCAACCCCTCGCCCGCCGTCAACGCGGGGATCGCCGCGGGGCGTTTCTTCCTCGCCACCGGCGGCGCGACCACGAACGCTGACATTCAGCTCTGGAAAACCATGGAAATCCCCGAGACGCAGGCGCTCACGCTGCCAGCCGACCTGCCCGCGCCGTGAAACCAACTCCTAACTTGTAACTCCTAACTCCTCCTTCCTAACTCCTCCTTCCTAACTCCTCCTTCCGACGTTGGCACCTTGCTCCCTCCGCGTTTTTCCTGTAATCTAACGGAACATTCTCATTTTGCTAGAGGGGGGACAGCATGAAGCATGTGACCTATGTCGGCACGTATACCGACGCGAAAAAAGAGGGCATCCACATTTTCGAAAGCGACACCGAAACCGGCGCCTTCCGGCCGATCGGTCTCGTGAGCGGCATCGAAAACCCGATCTTCCTCGCCCTCGCCAAGCACAAGCCGATTCTTTACGCGGCCCAGGGCATGCCCGAGTTCGGCGCCCCCGCGCAGAACGGCGCGGTCGCAGCCTACACGATCAAGGGCGACACGCTCCTGCCGATCAACCACAAGCCCATCTGCGTCACCGTGCCCTGCTACGTCGCTCTCGACCCGTCCGAGCAGGCGCTCGTCTTTGCGGAGTACACCAACGCCGTCGCCGGCGTCTTCGACATCAACGCCGACGGGAGCCTCGCCGACACGCCGCCCATCACCGTCAAGCACACGGGCAGCGGGCCCGACAAAGGCCGCCAGGAGAAGGCCCATGCCCACTGCGCCGAGGTCTCGCCCGACGGCAAGCACCTCTGCGTCGTCGATCTCGGCATCGACCGCGTCAAGGTCTACGATTTCGTCAACCGCGCGGCCGGGCTGAAGGAGGTCGAGTCCCTCACGATCAAGTCCGCGGGCGGCGCGGGTCCGCGCCACATCCTTTTCCACCCGAACCGGAAGCTCGCCTTCCTGCTGCACGAGCTCAACAACACGGTCTCCTCGTTCTTTTATACGGGCGACGCCTTCATCCACATCCAGACGCTCAGCGCGGTCCCGTCCGACTTCCACGACTTCAGCAAAGCCGCGGCGCTCAAGCTCTCGGCGGACGGCCAGCGCCTCTTCACGTCGAACCGCGGCCATGACAGCATCGCCACCTTCGCGGTCGACACGGCCACCGGCAAGATGGAGCGCCTGGCGATCTCCAAGCTGGTCGGCAAATCCCCGCGCGATTTCGAATTCATGCCCGGCGAAAAATTCGTGCTCTTGGGCCATGAGAACTCGAACGAGCTGTTCTCCTACGCCTACGACGCCGCCACCGGCAAGCTGGAGCCGGCCCACGGGCCCTATGTGCTCAACCGCCCGGTGTTCGTCAAGTTCGGCGCCGTGCGCGCGTAGGACAGCGCCGTGCGGCGGCGCGGAGCGCCCGCCCTGCCGGAGATTTACGTCGCACGGATGATGACGGCGGAGCGGGGCGATGTCGCCGGTAGGGCGAGCGCTCCGCGCCGCCGCCGGTCCATGAGGGCACTGCCAAACTTACGAAAAAGGAATCGTGTATGCCACCCGTTCCTTCATCGTCCCCTTATCCGACGCGCAAACCCCTGCCGCACGGACGACTCTTGGGCCTCGACACGGGCACACTCTACTTCATCACGGTATGCGCGGCCGCGCGGAACATGAACGTGCTGGCGAACGACCGGGTTGCTAAAGGCTTGTGGCAGAACATCTGCTTCTGCCACGCGCGCGGTGACTGGTTCCCGCACCTCTTTGTCGTGATGCCGGATCATGTTCACGGGCTGTTCTCGTTTCCCCTGGAAGCGCAGATGAACAAGGCGGTGACCGCTTGGAAAAAATTCACCGCGCATGCGTTGGACATTGACTGGCAGCGCGACTTTTTCGATCACCGGCTGCGGAGCGAAGAGTCGTTCGAGGAGAAGGCGGCCTATATCTGCGATAATCCGGTGCGGGCGGGACTTGTGAAGGCCGCGGGCGAGTGGCCCTATACGTGGCGCATGAGCCGATACGGCGATTGAGCGGAAGATATGAGACGGCGGCGCGGAGCGCTCGCCCTGCCGGAGACCACGCCGCCGTCGAGTGAGCGAACGCACGGTGTAGAACATGATCGAAGGTGCCTCCGGCAGCGAGCGCTCCGCGCCGCCGACCGCCCGAGCCCCCGGTCGCTACCGCGCGGTCTCCACGCACCACAAATTCTTGCGGCCGCGCACGTAGATGCGGCCGCCGGCGAACGCGGGCGTGGCGCGTACCGCATCAGCCATCGGGTTCGCCGACAGCTCTTTGCCCTCGCGGCCGAGCGCGTACACGCGGAACAGGCCCTTGACGCGGTCCACCACATAGAGCTTGCCGCCCGCCGCCACGGGGGAAGCGTAGAAGCCGTCCTCGAACTCTTTCTTCCACACCTGCTTGCCGGTCGCGAGATCGTGGCACAGCACCTCGCCCGCGTCGGTCACCAGATAGACCAGGCCGTCCGCGATCACGGGGCTCGCCACGTCCGGCAGGTTGCCGTCCTCCCACTCCCACACTTTCTGCGGCGCGCCCTCGGGCGGCAGCTTGAACGCCGCCATCTTGGAGTAGGCGTTCGCGGCCAGCCACACGTCGCCTTCCCACGCCAGCGACGGCGCGACCTCGCCGCCCACGGCCTCCACCTGCCAAAGCTTCTTGCCGGTCGCCAGCTCCATGCCCCACGTCTGCCCGCTCGCGTGAATCAGCAGCACGTGCTTGTCGCACAGCGGCATGATCACCGGCGTGCTCCACGACATGCCCGCCTCGCGCGGCGTCTCCCACAGCGTTTTGCCCGTGGTCTTGTCCACCGCCAGGACGCGGCCTTTCTCCTCCTGATCCCACTGGACCAGCAGCATGTTGCCGCGGTAGACCAGCGAGGAGGCGTGGCCGTAGGTGTTCTTGGGCCGGCCCAGAAAGACCTGCCACACGATCTTGCCCGCGTAGTCCAGGGCCGCCAGATCGCCCGTGCCGAAAACCGCGTAGACATGGGCCTCGTCACAGGCGGGCGAGGAGGCCGCGAGCCCTGTGTCCTCGCCGGCCTCGGGCAACGCCTCGCCGTTCTTCGCGCCGTCCGGCACATCCGTGCTCCATAGCAGCGCGCCGGTCTCCGCGTCGTGCGCCATCACCGTGCGCGCCGCGGCGTCGCCCGCCGTCAGGAAAATCCGGCCGCCCCACACCGCGGGCGTGCTCGCGCCGTTGCGCGTCAGCGCCGTCTTCCACCGGATGTTCCGGCCCGTCTGGCCGTTCCAAGCCACCGGCGCGTTGCTCTCAGCCGTGCGGCCCGACATCTCCGGCCCGCGCAGGAAAGGCCACTGCCCCTCGAGCGCCGCCTGCGGCGTGCCTTGGCAGCACGGGCAGACATGCGTTTCGCCCGGCTTCAGCGCCGGATTCTTCAGGCTGGCCCGCAGCTCGCGGTCAGCCGGACGCGCCGCGCGCCGCCCGTGCGCGACCTGCAGCGCCGTCGCCCCCGCCAACAGCACGACGCCCGCCGCCAGCACCGCGTTCACGGCCAGCCGGTCCGAGCGCGCCGGGTCTTCCCCGCCCAAGGTGCGCGGGTCGGGGATCTTGAGGCTCAGCCGCCACGCCAAGCTGAAACAGCCGGCCGTGACCAGCAGTCCGACCACCAGCAGCGCCATGCCGCCCTGCCGGAAGGTCAGGCTGTTGAAATAGGCCCGCCGCGCCAGCTGGTCCAGCCCGCGCGCGAAGGCCACGGCCTGCGCGTCCTGCGGCGCGGAGCGCCCCTGCGCCAGAGCCTGCGTGAGCACCTCCGAGCGCACCGTCTCGGGCAGGCCGGAGCGGTATCCGTCCGCCGTCAGCAGCGCGCCCACCGTGAGGCTGAAAACCAG
Organism: Verrucomicrobiota bacterium; assembly: GCA_023269675.1. GTDB lineage: Bacteria > Verrucomicrobiota > Kiritimatiellia > RFP12 > UBA1067 > JAHFSX01. The sequence continues at coordinate 32,777 of JAHFSX010000024.1, read as the reverse complement.
CGCCACCGCGCCCACCCCGCGCGCGCACTGCCGCAGCGTCCGGACCTGTTCCGTCATCCCTTTGCAAACCATAGCCAGTCTCCCCCTTTTTCCTCATCCACCGTCGGCCCCTATCTTAAAGAACGCCTCCCCCGTTCGCAACAGGTTTACGCGCCGCCGGAAAGACAGAGGGCGGAGGGCAGCGGACGGAAGACGGAAGGCGGCGCCTGACCTCTGATCTTGTTCTCCGTGCTCACGGCCCCTGAAATTCTGAACTGACAAAACCCTCCGGGCCTGCTATTTTCTTATGGTCTTTCATTATAACTGGCGTCCAGAGGGTGCAGGAGGCTGTGGACATCTTCCTCCCTGCTGTCTTCTGTCCTCTGTCTTCTGTTCACAGGAAAACCGCATGACTAAGAAATCGCTCATCACCGGCGGCGCCGGCTTCATCGGCTCGCATCTCTCCCGGCGGCTGCTGGACGCGGGGCACGAGGTCACCGTCATGGACAACCTCTTCACCGGCACCAAGGCCAACATCTACGACCTGCTGGAGAACCCGCGCTTCACCTTCATCCTGCATGACGTGACGCAGCCCTTCTGGGGCCAGTTCGACGAGATTTACAACCTGGCCTGCCCCGCCTCGCCGATCCATTACCAGCGCAACCCGGTCGAGACCATCAAGACCTCGTTCCTCGGCATGATGAACGTGCTGGAGCTCGCGCTCAAGACCAAGGCCCGCGTGTTCCACACCTCCACCTCGGAGATCTACGGCGACCCGGACGTCCACCCCCAGCCCGAGAGCTACTGGGGCAACGTCAACACCATCGGCACGCGCAGCTGCTACGACGAGGGCAAGCGGGCGGCGGAGACCCTCTGCGCCGACTATTACCGCGAGTACAACGTGGACGTGCGCATGATCCGCATCTTCAACACGTACGGGCCCAACATGCACCCGCAGGACGGCCGCGTGATCAGCAACTTCATCATGCAGGCGCTGCGGAACAAGGACATCACGCTCTACGGCGACGGCCTGCAGACGCGCAGCTTCCAGTATGTGGACGACCTGGTCAACGCGGTGCTGCTCTTCATGGCGCTGGAGCCGAAAAAGGTGAAGGCCTTCTTCGCGAAGCAGGCGATGAGCGTGCCCGTGATCAACGTCGGCAACCCCGGCGAGTACACGATCAAGCAGCTCGCGCAGGAGACGCTGCGGCAGCTGCCCGAGTGCAAGAGCCAGCTCGTCTACGAGGCGCTGCCCAAGGACGACCCGAAGCGCCGCAAGCCGGACATCGCGCTGGCGCAGGCGCTGCTCGGCTGGACGCCGGAGGTGCCGCTGCGCGAGGGCCTCAGCCGCACCATCGCCTATTTCCGCGGCGTGAAATGACGGGGTCAGAAGCCGGAGGGCAGAGGGCAGAGGACTGAATAGAGGCGGGCGTCAGGCCTGCGGGCCGTCCATTCATCTGACCGCTGTCTTCTGCCTTCTGGCCTCTGACCCCCTCACACCGACACGATGCCGAGGGGATCGGCGGTTTTCCAGCCGCCGCGCGTGAAGTCGGGGACAGTCACAGGCGCGCCGCCGTGCAGGACCGAGCGCTCGCTGAGCTCCACGATCGAGCTCCAGAGCGCGGTGTCGTACACGCTGATGTCGAGCGGCAGTCCGTTCTGCAGGCAGTGGCAGAGCCGCAGGTCCATCAGATAGTCCATGCCGCCGTGGCCGCCGGCCTTCTTGGCGGCCTCGCCGTTCTTGTCCCAGAGGGGGTGCACGTACTTGGCTTTGAGCGCCTCCAGCTCCTTGTCGTCCATCCACTCGTGCGCCTTGGGCTCCAGCGCCACGCGCAGCGGGTAATCCGCCAGGATGCCCCTGGTGCCGGAGATCAGGTTGATGCGGCTGTACGGGCGCGGGCTGGTGGTGTCGTGCTGCACCATGATGGTCTTGCCGCGATAGGTCTTGATGAGCGTGGTGTTCATGTCGCCCAGCTTGTACGTGGCCTTGGCCTGCAGGCTCCCCTTGCCGTATTTGGCCGCCGCCGCGAGGCTCAGCCCGAACTGCGCCGTGCTCATGGAGGTCAGCGACTCGAAGCGGTCGCCGCGGTTGATGTCCAGGTACTGGCAGACCGGGCCGAGCCCGTGCGTGGGATACGGGTTGCCGGTGTGCTGCTTGGCCCACTCCAGCCGCCACTGTCCCTGGTAGCCGCCGGAGGCCTCTTCATTCAGGTTGCTGGCGCGCAGGTCGTGAAGGTAGGCCGCCTCGCCGTGGACGAGCTCGCCCAGCACGTTTTTGCGGCAGAGCATCAGGGCGAGCATTTCGTTGTAGCCGTAGCAGCAGTTCTCCAGGATCATGCAATGCCGCTGCGTCTGCTCCGCCGTGTCCACCAGCTGCCAGCACTGCTCGATGGTCATGGCGGAGGGCACTTCGGTCACCGCGTGCTTGCCGCACTGCATCGCGTAGACCGCCATGGGCGTGTGCCAGAGCCACGGCGTGCAGATGTAGACGAGGTCGACGTTCTTGGATTCGCACACCTTGCGCCACGCGTCTTTGGAGCCGAAGCACAGGGCGGGCGCGGGCTTGCCTTGATCGGCGAGCGCCTTGGCCTGCTTGGCGGCGCGCTCCTCGTACAGGTCGCCGATGGCGGTGATCTCCACGCCGGGGATGCCCGCCAGCCGCGGCACCGCCGCCGAGCCGCGGTGCCCCACGCCGATCACGCCGATGCGCACCTTCGCCAGCGGTTCGGCGCGGAAACCGACCAGGCTCTTGCCCCGTCGCGCGGGGAAATCCGCAAGCGTCTGGCACCCCGATTGCGCCAGCGCGCCGGCCACGCCCCCCGCCCACGCCGCGGCTTTCAGAAACCCTCTCCGATCCATGTTCATGCGTCCTCCTTGAAGGGCCGCTCGCGCGCAAGCCCTTGACTGCGGCTCAGGGTAGCAAAAAGGACGCGCGCCTGACCACGCAAAAAAACGGCCGGGGGGCTTGCTTTAATGGCTCACTTCTTGCTAGGATAAAAGCTTATCGATTGGATCATCTTTTGGATGAACGCTAAAACCATACTGACCGCGCTGCGCAGTATCCGGACGAAGTTCGGGTTGGTCACGGCTTGCATTCTTTTGGGTTTGCTGCTGGTCTTCTACCTCGGTGGACGGTACATTCTGGTCCGCATGCTCCGGGAGGCCGAGCGGGACATCCAGGTGGTCGGCAACGACATCAAGTCGGTGGTTTACGGCGAGATCAGCAACCTCAAAAACGCCTCCGCCCGGGCGGCCGAGGCCCTGTCCCGCGACGGGGGCGAGGCCACAGACGCCTTCCTGCAGGCCCAGCTGGGCCCCTTCTCGGGCAACACGCCCATCAATCTGGCGGTCGCCCTCGGGGCGGACGGCGCCTTCTTAAAAGGCTGTTTCCTGATCCCCGGGGAGCCGCTCCTCTTTGTCGAGGATGCCGACGTGCAGCCCTATCTCGCCTCCCTCCCGCCCCGGCTGCCGTCGGCCCCCGGCGGGCCCGCCATGTCCGGCGTGATCGCTTTCCACGACAAGCCGGTTTTCATCGCGCTGTCGCCGGTCAAGGGCGCGGCCGGAGAGACCACGGGCTACGTGATCATCGGCTCGCTGCTGCACAACAACCCGCTGATCAACCGGATCACGGCGGCCACACACGGCATGCAGGTGGCGGTGTCCGACCGCCCGGCCCGCCGCGCCGCGAACGCGGGCGCGAACATCCCGTCCCCCGCCTGCATCGCGCCGGTTTTCCAGGAGGCGCTGAATTATTACTCCGGCGGCCGATGGCATCTGGGCGAGAACACGTTCGAGGCGGTCATGCCGATCCACGACATCCTCGGCAAAGAGGTGACCTCGATCGCCATCCGCCTGCCGCGCACCTTCTCCTCGCTCGCCAGCATCGCGCTGGGGTGGCTCACCGCCTTTGTCGCCACCGTCGGCATCGTCTTCGTGCTGCCCATCTTCTGGCTGCAGACGCGGATCGTCCTGAACCCGCTCAGCAAGCTCGCGGAACAAATCCGCGAAGTCGGCGAGCACCATCTGGACGGGAACTGCACCTCCCTCGACTGGCCGCAGAGGGACGAGTTCGGCATGCTGGCGCGGAGCGTGAACGGCATGATCGAGGCCCTCTCGCTCAAGACGCGGCAGCTCCGCCAGATCGAGCAGCGCCAGAGCACCCTGATCGCGGGCATGCCCGACTGCCTCTGCGTCTTCGACGCCTATGCCCACCTGGTCGCCATCCACAAGCAGCCCGATTACTCGAGCCCGATCCCGGGGCTGATCATCGGCCGCGCGATCGCGCCGCCGCTCTTCCCGGAAAGCGACTGCGACTCGCTGCGCAAGGCGATCGGCGAGGCGTTCAGCACGGAAAAGATCCAGATGGTGATCATCTCGTGCCGGGAGCCGGACGGCGCCTACCGCCATTTCGAGACGCGCATCAGCCTGATGGACGCCTGTTTCGCGCTGGTCGTCTTGCGCGACGTCACCAAGGAGTGGCGCGAGCGCGAGACGCGCGAACAGGTGGAAGACCGGCTCGCCAAGATCAACAAGATGGAAAGCCTCGGCAATCTGGCGGCGGGCATCGCGCACGATTTCAACAACATCCTCTCCATCATCCAAAACACGGTCGACCTGGCCTGGCAGAAGCCCGGGCCCGAAGCGGGCGTGGCGCTCGGCACCATCCGGCAGGCCACAAGCAAGGGCGCGGCGCTCACCCGCGAACTGATGACCTACGCCGGACAGACCCGCATCGCCTTCAAACAAGACGACCCCAACACGCTGATCCTCGACCTGGAGAAGCTGATGGGCGGCGTGGTGGCCTCGAACGTCGCGCTCGAGCTGAAGCTGATCCCCGGCCTGCCCCACGTGGATGCGGATCCCCACCAGTTCTGGAAGGTCATCATCAACCTGCTGAAGAACGCCTCCGAGGCGATGAACGGATCGCGCGGGCATATCCGCGTCAGCACGTATCCGCTCGAGCTCACGTCCGAAAACATCGGGGATTTCTTCAGCACGCATATCCTGTCGCCCGGCAACGGCGTCGTGTTCCAGATCGACGACACCGGCGCAGGCATGTCGCGCGAGGTCCTCGGACGGATATTCGAGCCCTTCTTCTCGACCAAAGCCGTCGGGCGCGGCCTGGGGCTCTCCACGGTTTTCGGCATCGTCGACGCCCACAACGGCGGCATCGCCATCGACTCCGAACTCGGCAAAGGCACCAGTTTCCGCATTTGGCTGCCGGCCTCCAAAGAGCAGGTCCCCGTGCCCCCGGGGCCGGAGGCCCAGCCGCCGCCCCTCGCGGCCGCGGCGCCCGACGCGCCGCCGGCGGCGCCGGCTCAGGCGGCCCCGCCCTCAGCCTGCGTCCTCCTGGTCGAAGATGAGCGGGCGATCCTGCATACCACCAGCATCGTGTTGCGCTCCATGAACGTGAACACCCTGCAGGCCGCCACCAAGCGCGAAGCGCTGCTGCTCTTCAGAAAACACGCGGACGCGATCAGCCTGATCCTCATGGACTCCCAGCTCGGGCACCTGGACAACGTGCGCCTCTTGGCGACCCTCCGCATGCGCAAGCCGGGCATCCCGATCGTGATCGTCTCCGGCCACCCCGAATCCCGGATCAGCGCGATGTTCGCCTCGGAGCCCTACGACGGGTTTCTCGGCAAGCCCTACACGCGGGACGAACTCTCCGCGGTCCTGGCCCGTTTCGCGGTCATCCGCCACGCGGGCTGAGAACGGGACCCCCGCGCGGTCAGACGATCTTCTCGGCGGCCTTCGCCCAGGCTTTCGGATGCGCGATGAAAAAGTGGCACGGCCTGCCGATCCGGGCCGTCACCTCGTCCCGCAGCTCCTGGCTGAGCGGATTCAAGATCGCCACCAGCACCTCGTCGCCCAGCACGGCAAACGGCAGGACCCCTTTGACCTGGACCACCGCCGGCGTCAACAGCCGCGCCGCGGCCGGCTGCACCTCGAACAGCTCGATCGGAATCGGCGGCAGCTCGCTGACGCGCTGCATCGCCTCCATCAGCCGGTCGGTCCACTCCGGGTGCTGCTCGTCCAGCAGCGCCAGCGCGGAGATCAGGGAAGGCGTCTGCGTGGCCGAGCGCTCCGTCAGAATGTGCAGCACATCCATGCACAGCTCCTTCGGCAGGAACTCGCGCTCCTTCCAGAACCAGACCAGATCCATCTCGGCCGCGACCGCCGCATGCGACAAGGCCGGCACCTCGACCGGCAGGTCGCGGAACTCGGCCGCCGCCGCCCCGCCCGCGTCCGTGGCGGCGCCGGCCAGCCCCTGGGCCGCCCGGCGGTACTCGCCCTGGAGCGCCTGCCCCTGGATCTGCTCCGCCACCCGCTCGACCGCCGCCCGCGCCGGGGCGTGCTCCTTGAACGCGCTCAGGTACCCGGCGATGACCTGGGCGTTGTCGTAGTCCTTCTCGAGCAGCAGGCAGTCCGCGAGCCGGACCAGGCAGTCCCTCCGCTTCTCGCTCTGGCCGGTCTGCTCGTAAGCCACCGCGAGAAACTCCAGACTCGTCCGGTCCCCCGGCATGGTCTGCAGCATCTGCTCAAAAAAACCGATCGCTTCGTGTATTTTCGGATCCGCTTCTGCCATAACAATCTCCCGAACGTTAGCTAGCAGGAACCGTGCCGTCAGCCGCAAGGTCGGCGGCATTCATTTTAAGGCCCGGGCGTCACAGCTTTGGCATCTTTCCTGCTAAACAAACCACGGAGAATTTTACCATGCCCCAGCCGGTCCACTATCCGAGTTTTCAAAGCGCCCTGATCCAGCGCGGCGTCTTGACTGAAGAGCAGCTGCAAAACGCCTTGTCCGATGCGGGCAAGCTGCCGCTTGAGCGTTTCCTGCTGCAGAGCCGCATCGTCGCGCCCGAGGTGCTCACGCTGACGGTCGCCGCCTACTTCAACAGCACCCCCATCACCCTCCCCGCCTCGCTCGTCCTGCCGGTCGAGCTGCTGGAGATGGCCCCCGCCCAGCTCTGGTCCCGGCTGAAGGCCGCCCCGCTCATGCGCCTGGGCACGCGGCTGACCGTCGCCTTCGGCGACCCCTTCGACCTGCTGGCGCAGGAGGAGGTCGCGCGCGTCACCCGCTCGGAGGTCATCCCCCTGGTCGCCTCGGAGAAAGAGGTGCTCGACGCCGTCGGCCGCGCCCAGTCCCGGAAAGACGCCGAGAACCCCGGCCTGGCCATGGAGAACATCATGAAGGCGCCGGAGGCCGACATCGAGTTTTCCAGCGAGCCGCAAAAGCGCGACGAGAACATTGACCGGTCGCTGGACTCCGCCGAGGAGGCCCCCGTCATCCGCATGGTGAACATGATGCTGGTCGAAGCCCTCCGCACCGGCGCGAGCGACATCCACTTCGAGGCCATGGAGAAGAGTTCGCGGCTGCGCTACCGCATCGACGGCGCGCTGATCGAGCGGCCCAGCCCCCCGCGCTCCCTGCACAACGCGATCGTCTCGCGCATCAAGATCATGTCCGACCTCGACATCGCGGAGCGCCGCACCCCGCAGGACGGCCGCTTCAAGGTCAAGGCCATGAAGAAAGAGGTGGACATCCGCGTCAGCATCCTGCCGACGATCCACGGCGAGAAGGTGGTGATGCGGACCCTCGACAAGACCAACCTGGCCCCCAGCCTCGCCGCGCTGGGCCTCGACGATTTCGCCTACAAGGCCATGCGCTTCGCGATCGACCAGCCCCACGGCATCATCCTCGTCACCGGCCCGACCGGCTCGGGCAAGACCACCACGCTCTACTCGTGCCTGCAGGACCTGAACAAGCCGGACGTGAACATCGTCACCGCCGAAGACCCGGTGGAGTACCAGCTGGCGGGTGTCAACCAGGTCCACGTCAACCAGCAGACCGGGCTCACCTTCGCCTCGGTGCTGCGCTCCGTGCTGCGCCAGGACCCCGACATCGTGCTCGTGGGCGAAATCCGCGACGGCGAGACGGCCGACATCGCGGTGAAGGCCGCGCTCACGGGCCATCTGGTGCTGAGCACGCTGCACACCAACGACGCCTGCGGCGTGATCGCCCGCCTGATCGACATGGGCGTGCCGCCCTTCCTGCTCGCCTCCTCGCTGATCCTCGCCCAGGCCCAGCGCCTCTACCGCAAGCTGTGCCCGTTGTGCAAGCGCACGTCCGACGTCGACGCGCAAGTGCTCGCCGCCAACCACATCGACCCCGCCTTTTTCGCAAGCGCCCCCATCTTCGAGCCGGCCGGCTGCACGAAATGCAACGGCATCGGCTACAAGGGCCGCGGCGCGGTGATGGAGGTACTGGCCGTCACCGAGGCCGTCCGCGACGCGATCACGAAAGGCTCGGCCACGTCAGCGCTGCACGAACTCGCGGTGCGCGAAGGCATGGTCACGCTCAAGGAGGCGGGCCTGCTGAAGGTCCGCAATGGCATCACCTCACTCGCCGCCGCGCTGGAAGTCACCGGCGGCGAATAACTCCCGAGAGGCTCTTATGGCAGACGGCAACCCCAAAGTCACCCACATCCACATCAGCGGCCTCAGCTATATCAAGCGCAAGGAGCTGATCCCCTTCACGCGCCAGACCGCGAGCATGCTGAACGCGGGCATGTCGATCCTCTCGTCGATCTCCACGCTGGAGGACCAGTGCGTCCACCCGGGATTCAAACACGTCCTCCGGAACCTGCGCGAGAACATCGAGGGCGGCATGCCGTTTTCCGAAGGGCTGCGCCACTTCCCCAAGGTTTTCGACGACATGTACGTCAACATGGTGGCGGCCGGCGAGAAAAGCGGCCAGTTCGCCGCCGTGCTCAAGCGGCTGGCCTTCATGCTGGACGCGTCGGCGCGGCTGCTGCGCAAAGTCAAATCGGCCATGGCCTATCCGGTCGTCGTGCTCTCCCTGGCCCTGACCATCGCCGCGGGCCTCGTCACCTTCGTGGTGCCGGTCTTCAAGGAGATGTTCGAGGGCTTCGGCTCGAAGCTCCCCGGCCCCACCCAGTTTCTGGTGGACGTCAGCGATTTCATACGGCACAACTGGTACTATCTCATCGCCGGCATCGGCGTCACGGTCTTCGGCTTCAAAAAATGGCTCGCCACCGCGTCGGGGCGCTACAAGTTCGACCAGTTCATCCTCAGCCTGCCGGTCTTCGGCGACCTGACGCAAAAGGTGGCCGTCGCCCGCTTCTGCCGCCTCTTCGCGCAGATGCTCACCAGCGGCGTGCCCATCCTGGACGCGATGCTGGTCGTCGCGAAATCCATGGGCAACAAGGTGATCGAAACCGCCATCCTCTCGGCCCGCGCCGGCATCGAGCAGGGCAACACCCTCAGCTCCTCGCTGGAGGGCAAGCCCTGCCTGCCGATCCTGATGATCCGCATGATCGCCGCCGGCGAAAAGAGCGGGCGCATCGACGAGATGCTCGAGAGCATCGCCGACACGTACGACGACGAGGTGGAGACCACGCTCGCCACGCTGACCTCGCTGATGGAGCCGTTCCTCATGGTCTTCCTGGGCGTGGTCATCGGCGGCATCGTGATCGCCATGTTCCTCCCCATCTTCAAGATCGGCACCGTGGTGAGCGGGTAGCCGCCCGCCGGAGGATGACAGGCAACCCCGGCCGGCATGCAGGTTTCGGGGTTGTCTTGTCAGGCGTTCTGGATTATACTGCTGTGGTTTTAAAATCCGAATTCACGCGGGGTTACCCGAAATTATTATGGCTAAAATCCTGATAGTCGATGATGAGGCGCGCATCCTGCTCCTGCTCCAAAGCCTCCTGAAGGCGAACGGTTACGAGACCGCCACGGCGAAGGACGGGCGCGAGGCGCTCGAGATCGCCAAAAAAGACACCTTCGACCTGGTCATCACCGACCTGCGCATGGCCCCGATGGACGGCATGACGCTCTTCCGCGAAATCAAGACCCTCTACCCCTCCTTGCCCGTGATCCTGCTGACGGCCTATGCCTCGGTCGAGACCGCCATCGAAGCGATGAAGAGCGGGGCGTTCGACTATCTCACCAAGCCGTTCAAAGTCGACGAGATGCTGGGCACCGTCACGCGCGCGCTCGACACCGTCAAAACCAGCGCCGCCGCCGTCTCCATCGATCCCAACGCGCCCCTGCGCTACCAGTTCGAGAACCTGATCGCCTCCAACAGCGCCATGATGCAGGTCTGCGAGATGATCCAGCGCGTGGCCCCCACCACCGCCACCGTGCTCATCAACGGCGAGAGCGGCACCGGCAAAGAGGTCATCGCCCGCACCATCCACAACACCAGCCCGCGCAAAGACAAGCCCTGGGTGGCCGTGAACTGCGCCGCGCTCCCGGAAGCCCTGCTCGAATCCGAGATGTTCGGCCACGTCAAAGGCGCCTTCACCGGCGCGGTGACGGAGAAGGAGGGGCTGTTTGAAACCGCCAACAACGGCACGCTCTTCCTCGACGAGATCTCCTCGCTCCCCCTCCTGCTCCAGGGCAAGCTGCTGCGCGTGCTGCAGGAGAAGGAGATCCGCCGCGTCGGCGGCACCAAGAACATCTCGGTCGACGTGCGCGTCATCGCGGCCAGCAACACCAACCTCGAACAGCTGGTCGTCCAGGGCACCTTCCGCGCCGACCTCTATTACCGCTTCGCCGTCATCACGCTCGACATCCCGCCGCTGCGCGACCGCCTGGAGGACATCCTGCCGCTCGCGCGCCACTTCATCCGCTCCGAAGCCGCCGGGTTCAAGGTGCAGCCCACCCTCTCCCAAGAGGCGGCCGACGTGCTCGTGGCCTACAAGTGGCCCGGCAACGTGCGCGAGCTGGAAAACGCCATCAAACACGCGGTGACCTTCCTGCAGGACGACCTGATCACCCCCGAGCTCCTGCCGCCGCGCATCGTCTCGCGCGCCCAGGAGTCCAAGGCCCAGCTGGCGGCCCAGCCCTCGCTGGCGGCCGGCAGCAACAACTCGCTCAAGGGGTTTCTCAGGCTCAAAGAGAAGGAGTATCTGGAGCAGATCCTCTCCTCCACCCACGGCGACAAGGAAAAGGCCGCGCAGACCCTTCAGGTCAGCCTCGCCACCCTCTACCGCAAACTGTCGGACGAGGATGCCGCGCCGGCTCCGCAACCGTGACGCCGCTTTGTCGTTTTTGCAAAGGCGCGTGTCATTAATGAGAAAAACCGCGGCTGATCCCGATGCCGCCGCCTCCGCCCGCTCTTCCGCACGCCCGTTCGGCACTTGGCACGCCGCGTGCTTAATAAAAAATCTCTAAAGTTCCGGCAGGAATGCCGGATATCAGACACAACGCGTAAAAAGGAACAAACCATGAAGAGCAATCGTAAGGGTTTCACGCTGGTCGAAATTATGATCGTGGTCGCGATTATCGGCATCTTGGCCGCCATCGCCATCCCGAACTTCCTGAAGTCCCGCAAGGAATCTCAGAAGAACGCCTGCATCGCCAACCTCAAGCAGATCGAGGGCGCGATCGAGCAGGCCAAGCTGGCCGGCAAAGCGACCCCCGCGTCGACGGACCTCTATGGCGCTGACAAATACATCAAGACCGAGCCGAAGTGCCCCTACTCCGGTTCCGCGGGCGCTTCGTATGTGCTTCCCGCGACCGACGCCGGGCTGCCGACCTGCCCGAACGTGGGTACGCTGCCCGAGCATATTCTGCCGGCTCCTACGGCTTAATGTGAACGGTGCTTGTTGATTGACCGTTTCAAACAAACAGCCATCCCGTTCACGGGATGGCTGTTTGTTTATTTAAAGCGGTGACACGCGAGACCCCTTCATGGTATAAAACCATTGTGGTTTTTAGAACTGGAGGCGAAACATGCGCACCTCCCGGACAGGGTTCACCTTGCTGGAACTCATGATTCTCATCGCGATCATCGGCATTCTGGTCGCGATCGCCACGCCCTTCTATCTCATTTACGCCAAAGAGGCGCGCAAAAGCGCGTGCATCGCCAACATGAAGAAAATCGAAGGCGCCGTGATGCTGGTCAAAATGACCGGCGTTCCAGAGCCCGTGGAAGCGGACCTCTTCGGCCCCACCGCCCAGATCCGCGTCATGCCGAAGTGCCCGAAAATCAACGCCCCCTACACGCAATTCGATCCGGTCGCGTGTCCCGCCAGCGACCCCGCCCACGTCTTGCCCCCGCTGTGACGGCCGCCGGCCTTGCGCCGTGCTCCCGGCAACACCTTCAAACCGATTACGATTAAGAGCACGATGAGGATGATGAGGAACCGGGGCCTTTCGTAAGCCTAAATCTAATCTTAATCCCAATCTTAATCTTAATCCTAATCCTAATCGTTCAAAAAAGTGACCCCACCGTTTGTTCCCGCTCCGCTGGCGGAGGGCTTACCGGTAGGTGTCGGCGATCAGCCCGCTGTTCGGCGTGAAGCTGTCGGGCAGCCCCGAGATGCGGTTCATGTACGCCACCAGCTGGTTCACGCGCTGCACGCTGTCCTCCGCCAGCTTCAGCAGGTTCTGCTGCGAGGCGGTCAAGCGGCCGGCGTGTCCGGAGCTGAGCATGCCGAGAACACCGGTCGACACCGTGAGCGGCTGCACAATCTCCTGATTGAGTTCGGCATACTGCTGGATCAGCTCGCCGCGCGTGAGCTTCAGCCCGATGCCCCTGCGCCGCGCCGCGGACTCGATGCTCGCGATGGTCTGGCTGTCCTCGTCCACCTGGCACGCCAGATGGGTGATGTGCCGCTCCGACTCGGCCGTCATCGCCGCCAGCACGCCGCGGATCTGCTCCAGCGCAGCCATCACGGCCTCGCTTGAAACCGCGACCACCGGCCGGCCCTCCTCCTCGGTTTCCAGCAGCGCGGCGGTGTCGCGCAGCAGCGAGGCCAGCGCCGAGGCCCGCTCGTGGCGCGCCGCAGACCGGGGCCCGTTCTGCCCGCCGCTTTCCGGCGAGGCGGCGCCGTCGCCGTCCCCCTCACCCCCGCTGCCGCACAGCGCGGCGGAAAGATCCAGCACTTCGGGTTCGGGCGCGGCCGCCGGCCGCCGCTGAACCGGCGCGGCCGCCGGCGGCGCGGCGCCCGCCTCGGCGGAGGGAGGCGGGGGAGCATCTCCGGCGACACGCTGATAGGCTACCGTGACCGCCCGCACGCTGCGCAGGCCGGCTTTCTTCAGGGCCGCCTCGAATCCGCCCCCGTCCGCCAGCACCTGCGGCGGCGTCCCGAACAGGGTGATACACGCCGAGAACTCGGCCCGGTCCGGCGGCGCCAGAAAAATAATCCCGCCGACCTTGTGCAGCGCCATGCGGTCGGCGAGGTTTTTCCCCGCCGCGGCTTCGAGCCCCTCGCTGGAGCCGTTGACCAGCACCTGCGCATCCTTCAGGGCAATCTCGACCGGCCCGCAGGTCTTGATCACCTGCTCCAGCTCGGAGAAGACGCTTCGGGTGGCGAGCTGGGTGACATTGTGCGCAGCCCCGTAGATACCCGCCTGATTGACCAGCAACCCCAAGGCCCGCACGAGCAGCGCCGCCTCTTTTTCCGGAATCTTCGCGTATGCCATTTTCTGCACCCCCTGACCTGGCTGATGTCCCGCACCCCGTAAATCAAATTCTTTTGACAGGATGACATGCTTTACAGGATTGAATTCAATGGCTAATAATCATGTGAATCATGTCATCCTGTCCGAAACTTCATATTGTACAGTGTTCTAGTGCCATGCCGTGACCACCACGTTGTCGGTGGCCGCCTGTTTCGGCGGCAGGCTGAACCCCTGGCCCGCCCCGGCATACAGGTCCGCGGTCCCCAGCCCCGACACGCTCTGGCCCACGAGCAGCGGCCCGTCGATCTCCGCATGGCCGTTGAACTTGAGGCTCGAGTTCGGCAGCAGCACCGCCCCGTAGAGATACGTGCCCGCGTTGAGCTTGATGTCGCTCGGGCTCAGCACGATCAGCGAGGGGTAGCCGTCCACCGAGGTCACGTTCAAATGCTTGCCGGTGAAGGTCCCCTCGAAGATGAAACAGCCGGTCCCGTTGCCGCTCCACCCCGTGTCCGACCCGGTGCAGTAGGCCACCCCGCCCGGCGGCGAGGCCGGGATATCGGCCGCGTTGGCATAGACCGCGCCGTTCTGCGCGGCGTACGTCTTAAAGGCGTCGATCGCGCCCTTGAGCGCCGCCGTGTACACCTCCTGCGGCGGCTGGTTGGGCAGCAGCGTGACGCCTGCGGGCAGTTTCTGCGTTTCGATCGTCTTCGCGCTCGCGATGATCAAGGCCGTAACGTAGGTGCTGCCGCCCATGTCAACCGTGCCGTTGGCGAAGATGAGGTTGACGTAGATCCCGCAGTTGCCGGTCAGATCCATATTCCCGCCCGAGATCAGATCGTACCAGAGCTGAAAGAAGTTCTCGCCGCCGTACTCCAGGATCTTGGTCTTCGGACGGTTCTCGAGGTCCGCCGCGACCACCGCGTGGCCCAGCCCGCACTCGCCCGAGGCGACCAGCTGCGCCCGGCTGGCGCCGCCGCCCGCTATCGGCGACGACTTGACAGCGTAGGAGCCGTCGCCGAACGCGGCCTGCTCCGCGTAGGACTTGGACTTGGAAAAGTCGTTCTTGACCGCGTGATAGGCCTTGTTCAGGCCCGACTCCGCGATGAGCCGCGCCTTGAGCATCTCCCGCGTGATCTGCGCGGAGCGCATCTGCTGCGTCGCCGTGTACCCCAACATGCCGCACACGATCACCACGACGCTGATAATCCCGAGCACGGCCAGAATCGCCGAACCCTTTTGCCCTGTAAGCTGTCCACTCATGATGAACCTCCCGATCTCTTAAAGTCTGCACATCCGCCCGAAACGGAGGGGCCACCCAGCACCCTCACTTGCCGCTGTTACGCGGCTCGACCTCGGCGGTCATGGCCGAACGCAGCCGCGCATTCACGCCGCCCTGCGTCCGGATATCCTTGAAAATCTCGATCTCCATGGTCACGCCGCGGATCAGCGGCTTGCCGTCCACATCCACATGGAAGATGCCGCAAGCCGGCCCCTTCAGCAGATCCGCGGTCACATCAATATACTTCTCCTCGCCGTCCCAGGTGAAGAGCGCGCGGCGGATTTTCGGTGTGGCGCTGCGGTAGGGCCCGCCGGAAGTCGAGCCGCTTTCGCTCGGGTACAGGCTCTTCGGCTGCGCCGTGAACGCGGCGCGGAACTGCACAAAGCGTCCGGTGTTGCCGGAAAACGGGCTGCCGTTCGCGGCGGCGGCCACGTTCTCCCACGCCGTCGCATCGGCAATCCCGAAGCCGTCGTCCGTGAGCGCGTTCCCCGCACGCGCGTACATCGTCAGGCCCGAGCCCGCCGGCACATCGGCGTCCCACGCGAAGCTCTTGGCCGCGCCCTTCTCGTTATGGGTGTCGTACACGTGCGACACGTACTCGCCGCCGTCGGCGAAGTTGGCCGTCAGGCA
Source organism: Verrucomicrobiota bacterium (assembly GCA_023269675.1). Lineage (GTDB taxonomy): Bacteria > Verrucomicrobiota > Kiritimatiellia > RFP12 > UBA1067 > JAHFSX01. The sequence continues at coordinate 17,449 of JAHFSX010000024.1, read as the reverse complement.
CACCAGCCCGGGCAGGCACCTTTGGCCATCCTCACGCACATACTCGATTCCCGGCAGCGTGGACCATTGGGCCTGCATCGCGGTGGTCGCGGTCCCGCCCTTGATGAGCCAGCACCCCCAGGTCGCGGCATCATCAATTTCGAAGGCTCGGATGGAATCTTTATTGAAGTCCAACACCGTACACTGAAAGGAGAAAATGAAGCTCTGCCCCGCCTCCATGGGCACCAGCGTGTCCGTCTCCGGCCTCAGGTCCACGCCGCCCGCCGCGCACACCGCCCAGCTGGCCTTCTTCACGCCGTTCTGGTAAAACGCCAAACGGACAAACTTCGCGGGGTCGACATCCGGGCTGCCCGGCGTGGCCGTGGGCGCATACGCGGGATTCAAAATCTGCAAGCCGTAGTTGTAGGCCGAGCGGTACATCCGGAACACCGGCCCGAAGCCGCCTTCGCGGACAAACTCGCCGCGCACAGGGATCCGGATCACACAGTTTGTACAAAAATACCTGATATCCGTTCCTAATGCGTCACGTCCGCCCGAGTTCTGGTTGTATGCCTGCTCGTAGCCCCACCAGGCCGTCTTGAACTGTCCGTCCAGCTTGGCCGCGTAGACCCCCGCGTCAAAGCCCGTCGGCTTGTAGGCCGTGTCGAACCGCACCACCGTATTCGAGAAGGAGACGTTGCGGCCCTCGCCGATAAAGGTGCTCTCCTCGATCGCGTCGTTATACACCGTCACCGCGAGCTTGGCGCCGTCGGCCGCGGCGGCCGCATCCAGCCCGTAGGCCGCGCCGGCCAGCCCCTGGCCCACGAAATACGGGGCGGCGCTGACGCCCGCCACGGTGCGCAGTTCCGCCTCCAGCGGCCAGTCCGCGACCCCGGCGCTGATCTGGTCCAGATGGATCTCCCGGCCCGTCGAAGCGGGGTTCTTGCCCGCGACGGTGAAGTTGACCGTGTGCGTGCCGGGCCCGAGCGGCAAACTCCCGAAGGTGACCTTCTCGCGCGTGTCGTCCGCCGCGTACCCGTCGAAGGTCGCCTCCGCATGCCAGAGCTTGCCGGTAAAGAGGTTCTGGAACAGCACGCTGGTCGTGGGGCTCTCGCCGGCCAGACAGCTCCCCGCGCCGTTGCCGCCGGACACCACCGAGGCGACCTGGCCGTAGCGGGCCGCATACGTCGCATCCTTGTTGCGGTTGGCGAACACCGTCCGGCGCATCTGGTAGGGCGAGCCGGTCCAGACATGGTAGACCACGGTCTGCCGCCACAGGATGTTCGAGCCCGTCGCGTCCGTGTCCATCAGGCCGTCGCCGTCGCTGTCCGAGGGCAGGGCGAAGCCCACCGCCTGATAGGGCGTCACGTTCTCCGGGTAAAAGATGATCGTCTCGCGCGCCGTGTTGCGCATCTCGGAGCGGAAACGCTCGATGACCATGCGGACATCCATGTCCAGCGAGGCCTGCGTGTTGACGCGGTTCGACTTGTACATGAACAGCAGCCACGACCCCATGGCCGTGCCGATCACCAGCGCGAACACGCTGACGGCGAAAACCGTCTCCAACAGCGTAAAACCCTCACGTCTTGTCGCGCTCATTTCTGGAACTCCGTAAAGAGAAACGACATGTGCTCGTTCTCGTCAGTGAACCGGCAGATGAAAGACCCGCTCTTGATGGGGTGAAAGACCTTGCGCCATCCCCACCGCGAGCAGATGCAGATCTGCGTCTGCACCGTCATGGTGGTCATGCCCGCGACCGGCGTGTCCGGCACGACCGTGGTCGTGCGGCGGAAGCGGCCTCCGGGCACGGCGCTGTTGCCGAAGTCGTCGATCAGCGCGCCGTTCTCGCTCAGCAAGGGAATATCCGAATACGGCACGCCGCGCGCGCGCTCGATGCGCCCCTGGCAGAGGGTCGCGGCGACGTAGTGATCGCGCGCCATCTGGAAGCGCGCCATCATCTGGTCGACCAGCGGAAACGCGGCCGCCATGATGATCGCCATGAGCGACATCGCGATCATCAGCTCCAACAGACTCATGCCTCGCTGCCCGTTCGCACCCATCTCACGCACTCCTATCCCGGTTTGCCGCCGTGTCCAGTCCGCCGTCATCCTCGCCCCGCTCGTCATCCCGCTCGTCCAAGCGCAGGATGCCCTTGGAGTCGGCCTGGGACGGCAGGTACGGCTCGGCGGCGTAAAGCCTTTTGGCGTTCATCTTCTGCAACAGGTCACGCAACTGGATGACGGCCCCATAGCACATCTCGATCATCTCGCGCCGCGTCCTCTCGTCGTCCATCCCCTCCTGCTTCATGATCTCGATGCCGGTCAGCAGGACGGTGGCGGGCTGGCCCAGCTCGTGGCACACGCCGGCCAGGCTCTCCATCATGATCAGGTTGCGCTCCGCCTGGTGCTCGGCAAGCTCCGCGCGCCGCCGGTCCGCCGTGTCGCGGATGGAGAGCACCATGCCGGCCAGCTCGTCCTCGTCGTTGATGTCCGGCACCGCCGAAACCAGCAGCCAGCCGCTCTTCTCCCGCCCCAACAGCCGCTGCTCGCCCGACCAGCCCACGCCCTGCTCGATGTTTTCGAGCATCGGCTCGATCACGCTTTTGCGGTCAAACCAGGCGTCCAGGTGCTGCCCGAACACCGCCGCCTCCTCGCCGCCGGCCAGCAGTTCGATCATCTTGCGGTTGGCGTAGGTGACCTTGCCCTCCATATCCGCGATGCCGATGCCGGAATCGGTGTTGTCCATCGCATGATAGGCGGAGTGCAGTTTCTGCTCGGCGTGCCAGCGCGACTGGATGTCGCGGATCAGATAGCAGATCGGCTCGGGCGCGCTCTCGCGGTTGCCCATCGCCACGATCTCGACCGCCGTGAACTCGCCGTCCTGGTGCACCGCGAAGGCCTGGATCCGCATGTACCGGCCCTCTTCGATCACGGCGCGCACCTCGGCCAGCAGAGAGTCCGTCACCCCCGCCACCAGCGCGCGCAGGGGCAAGCCCGTCAGGCCGGCTTCCCCGTACCCGAAAAAAAGCGACGCCCGCGCGTTGACCGCCAGCACCTTGCCCGCGCGGTCGGCCAGCAGGATCGCGTCATAGGCGTGCTCGAAGAGGAACCGGTAGTCCAGCGTGGCGAAATAATCGGGATGGACCGCGTCCTCCCGTTCGCTCGGAGCGGGCGATTGACCGTAGCCCAAAGAGCGTATGTCGATCTTGATGGTTCTCGATTTATCGTTGGTCTTCATTTCCATGACTTATTAAAGCACGATTCATGCCGATTGTCGATTTTCACGGCGCCGCGCGCCAGCCCTGAAAAGCGCGAGGCCGCCCCTCACCGGCGGCCCATTTTCTCTCTTATGCAAATGTCTTTTGCAAAAACGAGAACCCGGGCCGGGGAATGCGCCCGCCGCGAGTGCCGTTCCCCGCCCCCCGGATGTGGCACAATATATGCTTAAACCCCCCTGATGAAATCTGCACCCATAAAGGTTCAACTCACACCGCAGCGGCGGCCGGTCACGGACGTCGTGGGGCTGGAGCTGGGGGCCGGGTTCGCCGAAGGCGTGCCGGCGGTCCGCCTGCGCAAGCGCGAGGGCAAAACCGAATTGGTGTCGGTCGGTTTCCTGCGCTTGCCGGGCACGCTGCCGGAAGCCGCCGGCGCGGCCGAGGGCGCGCCCGCGGCCTGGCAGTTGCCGCGCCCCTTTCAGGCGCCGCACGCCGCCTTGGCCGTGACCTCTAAGCTCGCGTACCTGCGCAATGCGACCGGGGTCGGCGACGAGGTGCCCGAAAAAGGCCAGGCCGACTTCCGCACCGTGTCGCGCAGCAGCGCGCCGGACCTGCCGGCGCTCGCCGCGGGCCTGCCCGAGTTTCAGGCCGCGTGGGCCGCCCGACTGCTGCCCGAGGGGCGCCGGCCGACCGCCTGCTCCCTCCAGGTTTCTGCCGCCGCCGCCATGAACTGCTTCACCGCCGGCCCGGCTTTCAGCGCGTCGGCGGGCACGGCGGTCGCCCTGTTCGTCTTCGCCGAGCACACGGCCTTGACCGCCTTCCACGACTCGCGGCTCGTGCTCTATCGCGAGCACCCGGTCGGCTACACCCATCTCCGCCTCGCCGTCAGCACCCAGATGCGCATCGAGCCCGCGCTCGCGGACGCCGTGCTGGACGACACGCTCATCGACCCCACGCCCATGATCGAGCCGGTCCTGCGCCCGCTCTTCCGGCAGGTCGAGATCTCCTCCGACTACCTGCAGCGCCGCCGCAACTGCCAGTCGAAAAACTTCTTCATCTGCGGCCTGCCGGCGGGCGTCAATTTCTGGTCCTCCGTCTTTTTCTCCATGATGAACCTCCCGCTGACGTCCATCTCGCCGTTCGACGGCATCGAGAAGCCCGCCCGCAACCACACCGACCCCGGCGCGGCCGCGCCCTATCTGATGGCCGCGGTGGGTGCCGCCCGCGCGGTTTTGGAGGATGTATGAACGCGTCCCTGCACCTGGACCTCTTGCGCGAGGAGGAGCGCTACAGCTCCAACCCCATCCGCCTGCGGGTGATGATGCCGATGCTCGCCGTCTTCGGCGCCTGCGGCATCGCGCTCTGGTGGGGCCTGTTCGCCTTCCGCATCCACAACCAGACGGTCCTGAAAGGCGAGCTGGAAAAGGAAGTCGCCGGGCTGGCGCCCGCGCACAACGCGCTGCGGGCGCTGCAGGCGCGGGAGCTGGACCTCACGGCCACCACGCGCCAGCTCCAGTTCTACCTGAACGCCCGCCTCCTGTTCGGGGAAACGCTTGCCAAACTGGCGCCGTGCGTGCCGGAGAACGTGCAGCTCACCGAGGTGCGCGTCCCCCCGCCCCCGGCGCCCCTGCCTTTGGACCCCCTGCACCCCACGCTGGGGCCGACCAACACCGTTGAAGCGGTGACGCTGCGGCTCGCCGGGCGGACCGCGGGCGAGCACTCCTCCGAGGCGGTCAACGCGCTGCTCTCCGCGCTCCGCACGCCGGCGTTCACCAACATCATCCGGTCGGCCGAGATCCCGAAGGGCACGTTCCGCCAGGATCTGGCCCGCAACCCCGAAAACCGCGAGACGCTCCTGTTCGAACTCACGTGCGTTTGCCTACCGAGGAGGTTCGAATGAGCTTCGACTTGACCGCCCTCGCCAAGATCGCGCCCTCGATGAAGCGCGCGCTCACCATCACGGCCGTGGCCGCGGCCGCGGGGGGCGCCCTGCTCTTTATGGCCGTGCTTCCGTCGCGCGCGCGCCTGCTTTCAGTCCGGTCCGAGCTCGCCGGCCTGAACGAGACGATCGCCCGCATGCGTGCGGACATCATCGGCACCGAGCAGCAGCGGACCAAGACCGCCGCCGCCGAAGCCAAACTCAACACCCTGACTTCCGCCGGCGTGATCGACCCGCTCCTGGGCTCGTTCGCCATGCGCGGCAAGGCCCTGCTCACCCCGCTCGCGCAGGAAACGGGCTTCGTCATCGACAGCGTCAAGGAGCTGCCCCCCATCCCTCTCCAGGTGCCCGCGCCCCCGCCCGAGCAGCTCTACGCCAGGCAGCCGGTCGAGTTCACCGGGCACGGCACCTATGACCAGACCGCGGCGTTCATCGCGCGGGTCGAAGCCTCCCTGCCGCTGACGACGCTCTCCGGGCTGCTCATCCTGAGCCTGCCCCAAACCCCGGAAACCCACAAAGCGCTCATCACGTTCGAATGGCCAACCAAAGGTGAAAAACGTTTGCCGCCCGTAAAGAACGGCAATTAATCTCCTGTACCCGCCATGAAAACACGTCACGTCCTCTCCGCCTTTTTCGCGCTCGGCACGCTCGCCGCGCTTCCGGCCACGGCTGCGCGTGACCCGTTCTGGCCGATCGGCTACGAGCCGCCCAAACCGGAACCGGTCGTTGCGCCGGTGACCGACTTGGCCCCGGCCGCCAAACCCCCTGAGCCGCCGAAGCCCGTGAAGCCCGCCGAGCGTCCGATCACGGACGCCGACTGGGCCGCCGCGCGGAAAGCGCTGGTCATCAGCGGATTCACCCAGGCCGTCCGGCCCGACACCCAGGAGAAGCGCATCCTGGCCATGGTCAACCGCCGCATGGTCGCCGCCGGCGACACCGTCACCTTCATCCAGCAGGGGATCCGTTTCCGCTGGCACGTTGAAACCATCACCGACCGAACGCTTGAACTCGTGCCGCTGAAAGCGGAGCGCGTGGTTCAATTGCCGGCCGACCTCGACCCAAACAAGTAACCTCTTTTGTGACCAGTCAAAACCCAACCAGGAGCCTAAGATGAAAACCATCACCATCGCCTGTACACTCGCTGCCGTCGCGCTGATGTCGGCGACACCGTTGCGGACCTCAGCCCAAGAGCCCGCGGCGGTCAAACCGGTGGTCCCCCTCACTGTCCCGCAGCAGCCGCGGCCCGTGGCGGCCACGCCGGCCCCCGCGCCCGCGGTCCGCGTCGTCGATACGGCCAACAGCAACGAGGCGGTGGTCTCCATGGTTTTCGACGAGACCCCCATCGTCGACGTCATCAAGGCCTTCCGCGACGCCACCGGCGCCAACATCATCTCAAGCGGCACGAACCTGCAGGGCATTGTCAGCGTCCGGCTCGACAACGTGCCCTGGCGCAAGGGGCTCTCCTCCATTCTCGAGCCGCAGGGGCTGCAGCTGCTCGAGCAGCCCACGGGGTCCGGCATCTACGTGGTCAGCACCAAGACCCTCGAGATCCCCCGGGTCACCCGCACCTTCGAGCTCAACAACGCCAACGCGCTCGACGTCGCGAAGCTGTTGACCGCAACCCTCGGCGTCGGCAGCTCCGCCACCCCCTTCCCCTCCGCGAACGTGGTGATCGTCACCGCCACGGAACAGCAGCTCGGGGAGTGCGAAAAGATCATCATCGCCATCGACAAGCCCCGCACCCAGGTCTACATCGAAGCCCGTTTCGTCGAACTTTCCGCGGGCGCCAGCAAGAAGCTCGGCCTGAAATGGGACGCCTTCGGCGGCGACGGCGTGGGCGTGAACTTCGACGGCGCCACATTGGGCTGGACGGACGACTCCACGCATTCGAGCATCGGCAAACACGGCACGTCCGGCTCGGCCAACTCCACCGCCACGGACAAGATCACCGACACCTTCGACGGCTCCACGCGCGAGATCCTCAGCGACCTCACCACCGAAACCGTTCTCGGCAACGGCTCCTCCCGCAGCTTTAACGAGACCAAGACGCACGACAGGACGCGCGCGTTCACGGGCTCGATGTCGATCGACGCCTTCAGCCTCGCCCTCAACGCCTTCGAGAGCATGGGCGGCGCCTCCGTCTTCTCCAACCCCAAGATCATCGTCGCCAACGAGGAGACCGCCAAGGTTGACATGACCACCAAGGAGCCGAACGTCAGCGTCCGTTCCTCCCGCAGCGGCACCGCGGGCGACCAGCTGGACGTCACCGCCGAGCTGACCATCATCCCCGGCAAAGAGGAGCCCTTCGTCGGCGAGGCCTTCTTCAGCTACGGCATCAGCCTCAAGGTCACCCCGCGCGTGAGCGCCTCCGGACTGATCACCGTGAAGATCGAGCCGTCGATCAGCGAGAAAACGGGCGACTTCACCATCCAAGGCACCGCGAACACCCCGGTCTCCAGCTTCCCGATCATCGCCATGCGCCGCATCCAGACGGTCTTCACCATGGAAAGCGGCAAAACCGCCGTGATCGGCGGCCTCTCCAAAACCACCGAGTCCAACGTCGACGCGGGCCTGCCGTGGCTGCGCGACCTGCCGTGGATCGGCCCGCGCGTCTTCGGCTGGAAGAGCCGCGAAAAGGAGCAGAAAGAGATCGTGATCTTCGTCACCGTGGGCATCACGGACCCCTCCACCATCCGCGAGGACGCCGGCATGCCCAAGAACGCGATCCTGAGCCGCGACCTCATGAACGGCAAGACCAAGGAGCCGGGGGACCGCACGATCGAGTCCATCATGAGTCTCAAGGACCCGCAGAGCCCCCGGGCTTCTCACGACGTGGTCGTGACCGAACAGGAGGCCGAGGCGTCCACTCCGGTGGCCATCGAGCAGCCGGTCTCCGCGAGCTCGACGGAAACGAGCACAAAGTAACGTAGTCCCTCTGTTCCTCTGTATGCGAGCCCGCGTGCGGATGCGCCTCGCGCGTCCGCACGACAGGCTGATTGGAGACACCATGAAAACAATTCCCGCCGCCGCCCGCCTCTTTTTCGCCGGCGCGTCCGTCTGGGCCGCGACCGCCCTCCAGGCGGCCACTTACTATGTCGCGCCGACCGGCAATGACGCGAATAACGGCTCGGCCGCCATCACGCCGTTTCTAACCATCCAGAAGGGCGTGGACGCCGCCGCCGCCGGCGACACCGTCCTCGTCGCGCCCGGCACGTATGCGGACGGCGGACGCACGCCGGCGGGCTCGTGCCTTTCGCGCGTCGTCATCGAAAAAAACCTCACGGTGCGCAGCACCCACGGCGCGGCCCAAACCATCATCCAGGGCCACCCCAACTCGAGCACCTCCGCCTTCGGCCCCAACTCCATGCGGTGCGTCTACATGACCGCCGGCACGCTCGACGGCTTCTCGCTCCTCAACGGCTTTGCGGACGCCAGCGCGCCCCCCGCCTACGAGTACGACAATCCGCGCATCAACGGCGGCGGCGTCTACGCGCCCGCCAACAGCCGCACCCCCCAAGTCAACAACTGCGTCATCGCCGGCTGCGGCGCCTACCGCGGCGGCGGCGCCTACTGGGCCACGCTGAACAACTGCACGGTGGTCGACAACTACATCAACACCACCCACGGCGACGGCGTGTGGGGCAGCCTGGTCCGCAACTCGATCGTGATGTTCAACGGCGACGAGAACTACGCCGCGGAAGCCAACAGCGTCGACACGACGCTCTTCACCTACTCGTGCACCACGCCCGCGCCCGTGCCCAACTTTGACCACGTGAGCCGCGACGGCGGCAACAACATCACCAACGCGCCGCTCTTCGCCACCGGGACCTACCAGCCCGTCACCAACTCGCCCTGCGTCAACGCCGGCGCCAACGCGTACGCCAGCGGCCCCCGGGATGCGGCCGGCAACGCGCGCATCCTCGGCGGAACCGTCGACATCGGCGCCTACGAAAGCGCCTTCGTCTTTTACCCGCTCACGGTCGTCCTCGGCTCCGGCGACGGCACGTATCTGGCCGGCACGGCCGTGCCGATCGTCGCCGATCCCGCCGCGCCGTGGACACACTTCACCGGCTGGGCCGGCGATGTCGGCACCGTCGCCGACACCAACGCCGCCTCCACGACCCTGATCATGCAGCCGAACGCCATGACGGTCACCGCGACCTACTCCGTCATGAACCTGTCCGACATCATCGGCAACCTGCTCGGGCTGCCCCCGCCCGTCACCGTCTCCAACATCACCGCCGAGGGCATCAGCCTCCTGCCGCCGGAGGTCCGCCTCGGCCCCGTCGCGGACGGCGGCACGGCTTTTTTCAGCACGGTCTACACCAATGCCGGCACCCTGATCTTCCCGTGGCGGGTGAGCAGCGAGGCGGACTATGACACGCTTTCGCTCGTGATCGACGGCGCGACCGCCGCCGCCATCTCCGGCGAGGACGCCGGCGTGGTCACGCAGTTCGTCGCCGGCGCGGGCGCGCATCTCATCCAGTGGGTCTACAGCAAAGACGGATCGTCCTTCGACGGGGCGGACGCGGGCTGGGTCGGCGCGGTCACCTGGATCCCCGACGCACTGGCCGCCGAACTCGGCGTGCCGGGCAAGCCGGTCGCGTTCCCCTACGGCCCACACGGCCGCGCGCTGCCCTTCCCGTACGGCTTCGAAGGCTGTTTCGTCGACACGACCACCAATCTGCCCTCCGGCGCGGCCGGCGGCGCCGCGGTCCGCCTGGGCGGCCTGACCAATGGAGTCCCGCTCGTCGGCAACAGCCAGACCAACGGCGTGGAGGTCGTGCTGCGGGGTGCAGGGAACCTCTCGTTCCAGTGGCGCACCTCCAGCCAGGGCTCGGACTATCTGATCTGCTTCATCGACGGCGCCGAAGCGGCCCGCGTCAGCAACTACAAAACCAACACCTGGGCCACGTTCACGACCAACCTGCTCACGGTCGGCACGCACACCGTGCGCTGGGCCTATGCGAAAAATGCCTCCGGGTTCGACGGTCTGGACTGCGGCTGGGTCGACAGCGTCACGTGGACGCAGTTCGCCTACCTGCTGACCGTCGAGAACGGCTCGGGCGGCGGCACCTACGCCGTCGGCGACACCGTGGCGATCGCGGCCGATCCCGCGCCCGCCGGACAGGTGTTCGACGTGTGGGACGGCGACACGGACTCCGTCGCAGGCTTGACCTCGCCCGCGACCACGGTCATCATGCCCGGGCGCGCCATCACCGTGCGCGCCCTGTATAAGACCCAAACGCTGAGCGTCACGGTCGTCAACGGCCGCGACGCGGGCGCGTGGCCCAACGCGGTCCACGAAAGCACCGGCGAACCCGAAGGCGACTATCCCGCCGGCGCGCTCGTGCGGATCGTGGCCAATCCGGCCCCGCTGTGGCAGACTTTCGACAGCTGGACCTCCGCGGACGGCGCGCTCTTCAGCGATGACCGGGCCGACGTCTCCATGTTCCTCATGCCGACCAACGGCGTCACCGTCACGGCGACGTACCGGCCCCAGACCGACACCGAGAAGCTGGCGGGCGCGCTCACCATCCGCGGCCAACCGCTGGCCATCACGGACTTCTCGCCCAGCGGCGTCGTCGCGGTGGCCACGGGCGGCGTCCGCTACAACGATCCGGTCGTCAAGCTGGGCGGCCCCTCCGTCGGCCCCAACCAGAGCGCGAGTCTCACCACCACCAATTTCACGGGCAACGGCATCCTGCTCTTCTGGTGGCACGGCGACGCCGAGGCCGCGTACGACGGCCTGAAGCTGGAAGTCAACGGCAGCGTTTTCCCGGCCCTGTTCTCGATGAAAGACACCAACAGCGTGGACAAGACGCTGTGGACGCTCTCTTACGCCAGGCTCACCGGCGTCCACGACCTCACGTGGCGCTTCACGCGCGACGACACCTACTATGTGCACCAAAACCTCGTGTTGCTTGACCGCGTCACGTGGATCCCGCAAGAGATGGTCGACGCGCTGGGCGCCGGCACCTGCATCCCCAACATCAACGCCGAATACGACCCGCTGTTCCTGGGCCGCCTCTTTGTCGACGAGGACCAAGACCTGGAGGGCGAGGACGGCGGCGTGAAGTGGGTCCACGACGCTCCCGGCGGCGGCGACGCCATCCGTTTCGGCGCCTTCGGCTACGTCACCAACAACCTGATGGCGCAGGTCGCCGTCACCAACTTCGGCACCGGCATTCTCACGTGGGAATGGACCGCCCGCAGCGAGGGCGTCTACGACACGCTCGGCCTCTACTACGAAGGCAACCGCACCAACTGGATCAGCGGCAAGGGCGACGGCACCTGGTACGGCACCTCGTTCGTCCTCAAAAACATCCCCGCCCTGCCACGTCCGGAGAATCTCGGCCTCAAGCGGATCTTCAACTACCGCTACCAGAAGGACGGCGACGTGAGCGTGTTTGAGGATTGCGCCTGGCTGCGGAACGTCGTGTGGGCCCCCACCTTCGCCCTGCGGACCGTCGCCGGCACCAACAGCGCGTATGCCCTGCCCGCCCCCTACAACACGCTCGGGGACGCGGTGAGCGAAGCCAAGGCCGGGATCTTCCCGGCAGGCACGCAGGTCACCCTCCTCGCCGACCCCGCCCCCGCCGGGTCCTTCTTCAACGGCTGGACCGGCCCCGACGTCTCGGCACTCGGACCGCTGTCCACCGACCCCAACCCGACCTTCCTGATGCCGTCGGCCGACCTGTTCCTGACCGCCACCTACAGCACCAACGCGCCGGCTGTCCCCCATTATGCGCTGACCGTCGTGAACGGCTCGGGCAGCGGGTCCTACGCGAAAGGGGCGTCCGTCGCCATCCAGGCGAACGCGCCGGGCCTGTGGCAAACCTTCGCCGCATGGACCGGCGACACCGCCGCGCTCGCCAATCCGGCGGCGGCCGCCACCACGGCGCTGATCGGGACGAACGCCCTCACGGTGACCGCAACCTATACGGCCACGCCGCTCGAGACGATCATCCCGCTGGTCCTCGGCGTGCCGTCACCCGTCACCACCGGCAACCTCACGGCGGACAATGTCAGCCTCTTCCCTCCGTCCGTGCGCCTCGGCCCGGTCGGGGACGGCCAGACGGCTTTCTTCGAAACCGTCTACACCAACGCGGGCACGGTGATCTTCCCCTGGTCGGTCGACTGCGAAGAGAGCTATGACCAGCTCCTCTTCTCGGTTGACGGCACGAACGTCGCCGCGATCACGGGCCAGGCCTCCGGCAGCGTGACCAACTTCGTGGCCGGCGCCGGGCCGCATGTCCTGCGCTGGTCCTACACCAAGGACATCTCGGACGCGGCCGGCGCGGACGCCGGATACGTCGGCCCCGTCACGTGGATCCCGGACGCGCTCGCCGCCGAGCTCGGCGCGCCGGGCAAGCCGCTCTTCTTCCCCGAGGGCGCGTCTTCGATCCTGCTCGACTTCGCACCGCCGGCCGGAGCCATCAGCAACGTCGCCGCCAGACTCGGCGGGCCGCTCACCGTGGCCCACGGCGCCGAAACGGCCGTCGAGGCGGTCTTCTCGGGCGCAGGCACGCTCGCCTTCCATTGGCGCGTCTCCTCTGAGCTGAACCACGACTTCCTCATGGTGTCCGTGGATGGCGCCCCGGCGGCACGGATCAGCGGCACCAAAGCGGGCTGGGCCCTGTTCCAGACCAACCTCCTGTCCGTGGCGGACCACACCGTCCGCTGGACGTACCTCAAAGACGGCGCCAACAGCGCAGGCTCGGACAGCGGCTGGGTCGACAGCGTCACCTGGACGCAGTTCGCCTTCGCCCTGACCGTCGAGGACGGTGACGGCAGCGGCACCTATGCCGTCGGCGACACCGTGGCGATCGCGGCAGCCCCCGCCCCCGCCGGCCAAGAGTTCGACATGTGGGACGGCGACACGGAGACCGTCTCGGACCTCGCGGCGGAATCCGCCACCCTGGTCATGCCGGCCCGCAACATCACCGTGCGCGCGCTCTACCGGCTCCAGACCCTGACCGTCACCGTTGTCAACGGGCGCGACGGCGGAGCCTGGCCCAACGCCGTGCACGAGAGCACGGGCGAACCCGAAGGCTCCTATCCCGAAGGCGCGGCCGTGCGCATCATCGCCAACACCGCGCCCCTGTGGCAAACCTTCGACCAGTGGGTTTCCACGAACGGGGCCGTATTCGCCGATGCCAGCGCGCCCATCACCACCTTCCTGATGCCCGCCAACAGCGTCACCGTCGAGGCGCGCTACCGCGTGCAGACCGCCACCGAGAAGCTGGCGGGGGCGCTCACCATCGCGGGCCAGCCGCTGGCCGTCACCGCCTTCTCGCCCAACGGCGTGGTGGCTGAATCCGCGGGCGGCGTGCGCTACAACGACCCTGTCGTGAAGTTCGGCGGCCCGTCCGTCGGGGCGGGGCAAACCGTCGGGCTGACCACCACCAATTTCACAGGTGACGGTGTGCTGCTCTTCTGGTGGAAAGCCAACGCGGACACGGGCTACGACCGCATCCAAGTCATGGTCAACGGCTCCGACCTCGTAGGCGAAGTCTCCGGCAAAGGCAACGGATGGCGGGCGATGACCAATGTGGTGACCGGGGCGACCTCGATCGACCTGCGGTTCACCCGTGACGGCTCCTACTTTATCCGTGACAACACGATCCTCATCGACCGTGTCACCTGGATCCCGAAGGCCATGGTCGACACGATGGGCTGTTCACCGAGCTTGCCGGACATCAACGGCGAATCAGCGCTCTCCGGCTTCACCGGAGAGGACGGCGGCGTGGCCTGGGTCGACGACGCGCCTGGCGGCAACAACGCCATCCGCTTCGGGCGGTTCGGCTACGTCAACAACAACCAGCACGCCCAGCTCAGCGTGACCAACCACGGCACCGGCATTCTGCGGTGGCAGTGGGCCGCCAGCAGCGAGTCCCTCGCCGACCGCCTGGACTGCTATTTCATGGACGGCGTTGACGATGACCAGCCCGACCGCTCGGTCTACGGAAAAGAGAAGAGCTGGCATACCACCGACTTCGTGGTGAAGAACGGCGGTGACGCACGCGACTCCTCCAGCGTGATGCGCCGTGACTTCCTCTTCACATACAGCAAAGACAGCGATGTCAGCGTATTCGAGGATTGCGCCTGGCTGCGCACAGCCACCTGGACCCCGACCTTCCAGCTCGTGGTCACGTTGGGGGCGGTCACGTCCTATGTGTTGCCGGCCGCCTTCGTCGGCAATCCCGACGTCATAGAGGAGGCCGAAAACGGCATCTTCCCGATCGGGACGCAGATCTCGGTCGCGGCGAATCCTCCCGCCTTCGGGCAATATTTCGCGGGCTGGGTGGGTGGGCCCAATATCGATACCGTGATGAACACGGGCACCACCAACGAGGGTTGCTCGTTCGTCATGCCCGGACACGACTTCAAAATCACGGCCACCTATGCGGCGCTTATCCAGGCCCCCGCACCGGCCCCCCTCTCAACCAGCATCATGAGCTTGACGGTGCAAACGCAGCAGGCGTCCGTCGCCATGCTGGGCCTGGAGGCGCTCTCCGCGCCGTCGTCCGCGTCCACCTGGGTCGAACTGACGCTCAAGAGCGACCCGCTGTCCGGCCAGGACTTGTACTGGAGCCCGGCCCTCGCGGGGCCCGCGTGCCAGTGGCAGCGCGTCCCCGTGTCGACCCGCCAAGTGCTGGGTGACCTGGAGGACGGGTCGCGCCTGTTCCGCTTCGGCGCGGAGATCCCGTCCGGACAGAGCCAGGGGTACTTCCGGATCCAGACGCGATAGCCGCTTGGCACCTTATCCAGAACCGAGGTTTTAATTATGGCCGCGATTGACCGTTTCCTGATCCCGCTGGTTGCGGGAGAAGGCAGTGACTTGCATCTCTATTCGGGGCGCACCCCTTACATGCGTATCCACGGGGTCATCAGCCCGGTCGCCGGCGAGCCCGCGCTCTCCAGCGAGGATATCCTCGCGCTCATCAAAGAGATCATGCCCGAGGAGAACATCGAGCAGCTGACGACCGAGTGGGACACCGACTGCGCCTATGAAATCCACGGCACGGCCCGCTTCCGCGTCAACGGGTTCCGCGACATGTCCGGCTACGGCACGGTCATGCGCGTCATTCCCGAAAAGATCCCGACTTTCGAGGATCTCAACCTGCCGGATGTCATGCGCGATTTCTGCATGCTCTCGAAAGGCCTCGTGGTCGTGACCGGCCCCACCGGCAGCGGCAAGTCCACCACCCTCTCCGCGCTGATCGACTACATCAACCAGAACCGCAACGAACACATCATCACCATCGAAGACCCGATCGAGTTCGTCCACGCGCCGCGCCGCTGCGTCATCAACCAGCGCGAGGTTCACCGCGACACCAAAAGTTTCGCCCGCGCCCTCCGCGCCGCGCTGCGCGAGGACCCCGACATCGTGCTGGTCGGTGAAATCCGCGATCTCGAGACGATGGAGATCGCCATCGAGACCGCCGAGACGGGCCATCTGGTTTTCGCCACGCTCCACACCAACACCGCGGCCTCCACCGTGGAGCGCATGATCGACAAGTTCCCGGCCAACCGCCAGAACCAGATCCGCTCCATGCTGGCGGACACGCTCAAGGGCGTGGTCGCCCAGACCCTCTGCAAGAAAACCGAGGGCGGACGGATCGCGGCCTTCGAGGTGCTGGTCGTCACCACGCCGGTCGCGGCCCTCATCCGCGAGGCTAAAACCCACATGCTCTTGTCCGTCATGCAGACCGGCAGGAACTCAGGCATGCTGACCTTCAGCGACGAGTTGACGCGGCTGGCTTCCAAAGGCATCATTTCAACCGAGGACGCCTACATCAAGGCGGTGGACAAGGGCGACATCGAAACCAAGTTCCAGCTCGCGGGCCTGAGCCTCGATTTCAAGAAGAAAGCCGAAGAGGCTTTGCGGCAGGCGCGCATGGCCAAAACCAAGGAGACGCTGCAACTGGCGCGCGAGACGCTGATCGGCGACCCGAAGAACACCCAGGCCCTCTGCGGCGCGGCATGGATTCTGGCGACCTCGCCCCACGCCGAGCTGCGTGACGGCAAAGAGGCGCTTAAGCTGGCGGAGAAGGCGTGCTCGCTCCTGCGCGACAAAGATGCCCACGCGCTGGCGGTGCTCGGCGTCGCGCAGGCGGAGAACGGCTCGTTCCGCCGGGCGCTCGACGCCACACGCCGCGCCTCCGCGCTCTACACCGAGGCCGGCGACGCCGTCAAGGCCGCCGCCCTCCGAAGCCGCCTCTCCATGTTCGAGCAGAACAAACCCTACCGCGACGAGTAAAAAAAGAGGACAGGAGCCGGAGGACGGAGGACTGCGCGTCCCGCCGTCATGCCGGAGCCAGAAACGTTCTCGTTCTGTCTTCGGCCTCCAGGCTTCTGTCCTCAGCCCGCTCGCGCCGGCGCTACATCTGCAGGATCGACCCCGCCACGCCGGTCACGGTCTTGCCGCTCTGCACCGGCATCAGCGCGATTTGGAGCTTGAGCGGCACGCCATCCGGAGTCGGCACGCGCAGGGTGTCGCGGACCTTCTCCCCGCACGTGGCGCGCAAGAACAGCTGCGCCGCGTCGGGCAGCAGATCCGCAAAGCGCACCCCCTTCGCCTGACCCTCGTCCGGGATGCCGAACGCTTCGAGAAAGGCCGGGTTGACGACCACGAAGAATCCGTCGGTGTCACAGGTGAACGCCGGAGCCAGCGCGATGTCCAGAGCCGCGTGGCTCTTGCGCAGCTCGTCCATCGCACTCTTGCGCCGTTCCACATTGCGGACCGCAAACACCATGTTGCTGCCCCGCGTCAAGGTGATCATGCTGACCCCCACCTCGCCCGCAAACGACGTGCCGTCCTGCCGGAAGCACCGCGCGTCGATCAAGATGTGATGGCTCTCCACCAGGTTACGCTTGAGATGCTCGAACATCTGGCTCGACATGCCGGTGATCACCTTGTCGATCGGCAGATCCCACGCCTCTTCACGCGAGTACCCCAGCATCTCCGTGACGCGCGTGTTGCAATCCACCACATGCCCCTGATCGTCGAGCACCAGCACCGCATCGTATAACCCGTTCATCAGCTGGTAATAGAGCGCCCTCTGATCCACTTTCGGACGGATCGCAAAACCGTCGACTTCACGCTCGACGATGCCTTTGGCCTCGGCGATCGTGCCCGTCTCTGTTTTCGAACGCAACGCGAACGCCGGACGCCCGGAGGCCCCTCCCGCCGCATGCGCGGCACCAGCCACAGCCGGAACCGCCGCCGGCGCCACAGCACCCGCGGGCGTAGCCGCCGGCGCGCCCGCCGGATGCGCCGTCAGCCGCACCGGCGCTCCCACCGGCTTCAA
>JAHFSX010000059.1 GCA_023269675.1 Verrucomicrobiota bacterium | reverse complement strand
AAAATCCTCGACGGTCTCTCCGCAGAAGAGAAGGTCAAACGTTACTTCGAGGAAAACGCCGCATGAAAATCATCTCGCCGCTCTATCGCCTGCGTGCATTTGCTCTTGCAAGTCAGGCAGACGGGTGTGATTCAACGTTGTTGAATCGCACCCGAAGGAGGAGTCAGCATTTAGGAGTTGGGAGTTGCAATACCATGAAAGCGAACGTGTTAGCGCGATGAGCGAGAGGCCGTGTTTGTGTCTCCAACATGCAGTCACACGTGGGGCTCCAAAAATCGGTTCGTCGCGGAAAGGTTCCTCCTTGTCCAACGCCTCTTTTTCACAGCCTTTTTGCGCTACCAACTTCTAACTGCTAACGCCTAAATTATCCTGGGTGCGACTCCGTTTCAACGAAACGGAATCGCCCCCGTTTCAGACCAGCCGCCGGATCTCGTCGGCCAGCCGGCCGGGCGTGAGCCCGCCGTCCTCCATCAGCTGGCGTGTCGTCCCCTGCCCGACAAACGCGTCGGGCCACCCGTAGGCCCGCACCGGCAGGTTCACGCCGTGCGCGGCCAGAGCTTCGCGCACCGCCGAGCCGAAGCCGCCCGCCACCGCCCCGTTCTCCAGCGTCACAAACGCCGCCGCCGCCGCCGCTTGCGCGAAGAGCCGCGCCGTGTCGAGCGGCTTGACGAACCGCGCGTTCACCACGCCCGCACGCACGCCGCACGCCGCGAGCCGCTGCGCGGTCTCGCAGGCCAGCGGCAACATGTCTCCCAGAGCCCAGAGCCAGACCGCCGGTCCCTGCACCGTCTCCGGCAGGGCCGTGACGAGCTCCGAAACGCCGAGGGGCAGCGCTTCGATGACCGGCGGCGGATCGACCGCCGGGCCGGGGTCGCGCGGGTACCTGATCAGCGCCGGGCCCGCATGCGCCAGGGCCGTCTTCAGCATCGCCACAAGCTCCACGGTGTCCTTGGGCTGCATGATCACGAGATTCGGCAGGCACCTCAGCATCGGGATGTCGTAGATGCCGTGGTGGGTGGGACCGTCGCTGCCCACGACGCCCGCGCGGTCCGCGCAGATGACCACCGGCAGATTCTGGAGGCAGACATCGTGCATCACGCAATCCACCGCCCGCTGCAGGAAGGTGGAGTATACCGCAAAGACCGGACGGAACCCGGTCGCGGCCAGGCCCGCCGCGAAAACCACCGCGTGCGATTCGCAGATGCCGACATCGAAAAAGCGCGACGGATGACGCGCCGCAAAGGGCTCCAGCCCCGTGCCGCCGCACATCGCCGCCGTGATCGCCACAATCGCCGGGTTTTCGTCGGCCAGCGCGGTCAGCGTCTCGCCGAACACCTGCGAGTAGCCGGGCTTGGCCTCGGGGGGACGTTTGGCGTCGAGCTCGAAGGCCCCCACGCCGTGCCAGTCGCACGGGCTGCGCTCGGCAGGGCGGAAGCCCCGCCCTTTTTGCGTGGCGACGTGTATCAGCACCGAGCTCTTGTCCTCGCGGGCCGTGCACAAGGCGTTTTCCAACGCGTTGAAATCATGCCCGTCGATCGGTCCGATATAGCGCAGGCCGAACTCTTCGAAAAAGGCGTTCTGCAGCCAGAGGCTTTTGACGGCCTGTTCCACGCGGTGATAGATGCGGCGCAGCGGCGTCATGTGCATGCGGTGGCCCGCGGCCTCCGCCGCCGCCTTGATGCGGTTATAGCGCACGTCAGCCAGCATCCGGCCGAGCCGCCGCGACAGCGCGCCGACATTCTCGGAGATCGACATCTCGTTGTCGTTGAGGATGACGATCACCTTGGTGTTCATGTCCTCGAGGTTGTTCAACGCCTCGAGCGAGATGCCGTTGGTCATCGAGCCGTCACCGATCACGGCGACCACATGGCCCGAACCGCCGTGGCGGTCACGGCCGACGGCCATGCCCAGCGCGGCGGAGAGCGCCGTGCCCGCGTGGCCCGCGCTGAACGCGTCGCACGCGCTCTCCTCAGGCTTGGGGAAGCCCGAGAGCCCGCCGCGCTGACGCAGCGTGGCAAAGCGGTCACGCCGGCCGGTCAGCAGTTTCCACGCGTAGGTCTGATGCCCCACGTCCCAAATGATTTTGTCCGCCGGCGGCGTGAAGACCCGCAGCAGCGCGATGGTCAGCTCGACCGTCCCGAGGTTGGAGGCCAGATGCCCGCCGGTCCGGCTCACGGTGTCCAAGATGATGCTGCGCAGTTCGTCGGCCAGTCCCGGCAGTTGGGCCGGGACAAGCGCCTGGATGTCGTGCGGGTTATGGAGGGTGTTCAAAACGTCAGACATGCGTATCTCTTAGGGCTTCGCCGCGCCGACCGGGGTCCGCCGCTTCATGATTTGAAGGGTCGTGCAGTTCTGCCCGAAGTCCGGCACCTCTTGCACACGGTCGTAGTTGCGTCCCAGCAGACTCAAAAACAGTTGGAGATCTTCCTGCGGCACCGCGTCCATCACCGGCGCGCGGATGGCCAGGCCATAGCCGCTGAAAGCCGCGACGCCGCACGGCGCGGACGCCAAAAGCGCGGCCAGCCGGTTTTTGTTCATGACGCGGTAACGGGCGGCCGCCTCGTCACTGAGCGACGGGAAATAGCCGAACGGTCCCATTTCGAGCCCTTCCGGCACACGCATCCCGGCCTCGACCGCCAGATAGACGTCCTGCGTCAGCAACACCTCGTCCTTCTCCGCCAAGGCGCGGACATCACGCGCCGTCATGCGCAACAGCGCCAGGTCGGGCATGGCTTTGCGGACGACCCAAAACCGGTCCTGCCGCACGACAAACCAGTCTTGCGCGAGCGGCGAGGCGAAGGTCGAAAACAACGAAACCATCACCCAGAACAGGCAGATGCACCCGCGCAACTCACCGGACGAGGTGCTGTTGGCGGCCCATGCCGCCAGGGCCGCGGCGAACAGCCCCATCACCGGCACCTGATAGTCATCATACGGATACGGGCTGGCGAGCTGCGCGAGGAACACCGCCAGGAAAGCGAACAGCCAGAGCCCCGGCCAGAGGGTCCCGCGGTACTCGCACCCCGCCGGCTCCTGCATATCCGCGCGCGGCACCGCCGCATGCCCGCGGAAGAGCCGGAAGACCGCCAGCGCCAGCGCCAGCAAGCACACGGGAAGATAAGCCCGCACCGTGCGCGCCAGCGACCCGGCCACGAAGAACAAGTCATGTCCGCCGCGCGCCGTGTGGAAGCTCTGAGAGAAAAAGAACTGTTCGCGCGACTCCAGCAGCACCGGCCCGTACACCACGGCCAACCCCATGCCGCCGCCCAACGCGAACCAGAAAAACGCCGCGCCGGTCTTGCGGCAGGTCAACAGCAGCCACAGCGCCGTGACCGGCAGCAGGGCGCCCAGCGACAGCCGCGTGCCCGCGGCCAACGCAATGAGCAGGCCCGCCGGCAACGCCCACATGCTGGACATCAGCGAGCGCGTCATCTTGCGCCGCGACAGGCTGAGCGAGAGCACCAGATACCCGCCCAGCAGGAGACACGACGCCAGCGCATAGGTCTTGGGGATGGTCGTGAAATAGACATGGTACAGATTGCAGCCGGTCAGCGCGAAGGCCATGATTCCCGCCTCGGCCGCACGCGGCGACGGCACCGCGCGCCGCGCCAAGAGCGCCGCCAGCACGCAGCCCAACAACCCGAAGAAAACCGTCACCACCCTTCCGCCCAGCACGCCGAACGGCGCCCAGAGTCCCGACAGCAGCGCGTACACGTGCGGCATCAGCGGGCCCTGGGTGAAGAAGAAGTCGCGGTACACCGACGCACCGGACGCCACCCGGCTCGCGGCGTACAGATACCAGCCCTCGTCCTGGTTCAGATTGCCGAACCAGACCGCAAGCCCGTACAGCACCAGCGCCGCACCCGCCGCCAGCGCCGTCGAAATCCAGACGCAAAATTGATGACCCCTTTTACGGAGCATGAGCCGTTCCCCCCAGCGACACTTAAGCCGTGTCAGTTTATCACACCCGCCGCAAGACCCGCCATGCCGCACCCCGGCCGGCTCAAACCCGCTTCTTCAGGATCTCCTGCAAACGGTCCACCCCCACCTGATACCCCTTGCCGCACATGTGGCAGAAAATCTGCGCCGGACGGTCTTCGAGGATCATGGCCTCCAGATCGGCGGAGGGCATCCCCCCGAGCATGCCCTCCACCCGCTCGGCCGAACACCGGCAGGCGAAGCGCAGCGGCGTCGGCTTCTGAAACACGCAGTCGGAGACCCCCACGGTCTCGCAGATCGTCCCCAGGGAGGCGGACGCCTCGAGGCACTCGAGCACGGTGCCGTCCTCGACGAACCGGGCGATCCGGTTAAAAACCTCCCGGTTGCCGTCGGGCAGACATTCGATCAGCAGGCCGCGCGCGCCGTCGATGAACCCGCCGTAGGCCAAGGCCGAAATCTGCACCAGCACCTGCCGCTGCAGCGACTGCCGGTAATACTGCTCGATCCCTTTGATCACCGAGGCCGGCGTCACGTCCGTGGCGGCGCTCGACAGGATTTTCCCGGGGAGGGAGCGCACGATCTGCACCTCGGCCCAGTCCCCCAGCGCGGCGGAGGCGTCGAGCTCCTCGCAGGCGTCCAGATCGTTCAGCACCTTGACCCGCGTGTAGCCGCGCAGTCCGCCGTCCGCGCCCGCCTCCACCAGCACGGCGCCGACCGGTCCGGAGACCCGCAGCCGCAACGTGACCGTCTCTTCGGGTTGCGTCAGCTCCGAGCCCAACAGCGCCACGCCCGCCAACGCCTCGGCCTGGATCAGCCCGGCGGTGGGACCGCAGAGATGGCTGCGCTCCAACTCGCGCGCGGAGTCGGTGACCTCCACCTGGATGAAGTTGATTTTAGCGGAGGGCGAGAAGGCCGACAGCAGGCTGTCGGCGACTTTTGACATGATCATGATAGACTCAGCTTCCTATGGCGTCCGGACATAAAACAAGGACGCTCACCTCTGTTCCGGCTGTCCGGCCACCGCCAGCACCTTCTCTTTGAACAACACGCGCAAGGGCTCCAGCCGACGCAACTGGCGCTCGAGCGACCATAAGGCAAAATGCCACTTTTTCGTAAAGGCGTAATGTTGGCGCAGCTGCGGGTCGAAGGCGTCGAACTGCTCGCGGCGGACCGAGTAGTTCCAGTGCATCTCGCGCGTTTTAAACTCGAACCCGTCGAAGAACCGGTCGGACAGCTCCTCCAGTTTGACCGCGTCCTTGTGCTTGAGCCAGTACGGGTGCAACACCTTGGCGTAATTGACGAGATAGAAATCAAACAGGGTGTTCAGGTTCTCCTCGGTGTAGGAGGTGTCGGGCCAGCCGAACGACCCGCGGATCGAACACAGCATCACGCGCATCGGCATCTCGCGCTTGCTCTTGATGTCGTAGCCGAACTCGAAGATCTCTTTCCCCACCCCGAAGCGGCAGCTCCGGGTTTCGGGCAAGTATTTCTTCAGCACCAGATTCTGCGCCGCGGCGTTGCCGAGCAGCGCGCCCAGCGCCAGCACCACCTCCGGATCCTCGTCCGACTCGCTGCCGCCGAACTCGCCGGCGCGTTGAAACATGCGCGGAGGAATCTCGTGCAGCGGTTCACCCGGGCTGCGGTTGCGGATGAAGTAATTCATCTCGCGGCCGGCCTGGCTGTCCAGCCGCATCAGCAGCCGGTAGTCGCCGAAGCCGACGCCCAGCGCCTTGAAAGCGTGCACCCGGGCGAGCATGTAGCTGCCATAACCCGGCGTCTTCAGCTTCAAGCGCTTTTCGATCAGGCTCGTGCACAGCGGGCGCCGGTTGGTCTTGAACACGATTTCGCGCGTGACGCCCTCGCCGACCGGCACATCGTTGCTGTCGGACCGCACCTCGTAAACGTTGGCGTACTCCACCCGCTCGTCCTGGCTCATCATCTGCTCGACATTCGCCAGGAGCACGCGCGTGCGCTCATCCGCGTCCCTGTAAAAATCGGGCCTTCCTCCGCGGAAGGTCGCGCCCGGCAAGGCCGTGCGACGGTCATCAAAGGCCGGCACCACCGTGTCGCCGTGGCCGAAATAAACCTCGCCCGTAAGGTGCATGTACAGGGTCTCGACGAAATCGTCGCTGCTGTCGTCCGCGAGTTCGGGGCGCTCGAGCGAGGCCTTGAACAGCTGGTCAATCTCGTGGATCCGCGCCACCACCGCGGCAGGAGCCAGCCGCTTCAGCGCGATCCCCTCCATGAGCGTCTCCAATTCGGGGACGAGCCGCAGGAACGCCTCGCCGCGCCGCAAACCGAAAAGCTCGATCTCATGGTGCCCGTGAAACTTGGGCGCACGCATGCAGGAACGCACGTCGCCCTCGAAAATCGAAACCAGCTCGTGCAGACACTCGACGAAAGGCGCATAGTCGCTTTCCGACAGCTCGACCATCTTATGAAAGTCGGTATAGGAGAGGAAGTGCACGCCTTTCGCGCTGTGATAGTAGCGCAGCTTGGAGTTGATCCGCGTCCGGCTCGCGTTCAAGGCCAGCTCCATCTCGCGCCGCGTCCAGGCCAAAGGCTTGATGCGCCACTCCTGCCCCTGCCGCCGGTAGAACTCCAGGGTCGCGTCCGTCCGCTCGGCCATCACGACCGCGTCCAGCGTGAACCCGATACTCTGAAGCCATTCGTCAGCCGCCGTGATCAAGGACGTTGGCACCTCGCGCTGCGAAATCTCAATCACACCGTTGACCACATTCGCGCAGACAATGCTGGTTTGCAGAGTCCGGCTGCGCTGCGAGGCCGACACGCGGCCCAGATTCCACAACAGGCCCGACAGCAGCGGCATGGCCGCCACCGTATGGTTGCCCGTCGTCAGCGTCATGATATAGCCGCTGGCCCCCTTCACCAGATCCTGCTTGCGCACGATCAGGATCGGGCTGTGGTTATCCAGATGCTTCCAGGCCTCCCGCTCGAACACGAACGTGTCGCCACCCCAGTCGTACCCGCAGAACACGCGCTCGTGCCCTGTGGTCTTCAACGTCACGTGCGTCGGCTTCCGCCGGGCCTCACGCCGCACGCGCGCGATGAACTGCTGCATGGTGGTCTTGGTGTTCATGTGACGTTGTCCGCTTCTCTATCCGTCCTCCGCCGGACGCCCTTATCCGCCGCACCGGATCTGCTCGCGGGCGATCAGCTCCTCGGCCAGCGCGCCCAGCGCCTCGAGCCCGCAGGCGTCGGCGGCGTCCAGCAGGTTTTCCAGCGCAGGAAGCACATGGCGCGTAAACTCCATCTGGCCCACAGACGCCAACCGCCCGTAGGCGCCCAGCGCCTGAATCAGACGCTGGACCGCACCCTCGCAGAACAGCTCCGCCGCCTCCGGGTGCTCGGGATGGCAGGCCCCGTATTCCGCGACAAGCCGCGTCCTTAAATCGGGGCAAATCTTAACATAAGGATCATACAAAAGAGAAGCCAGATCATAGGCGGCCGCGCCCAGCCGCATGCCCTGGAAATCAATGAGCACGAAGCGGTTGCCACGGAAGAGGATGTTGCTGGACTGGAAGTCGCGGTGAACGACCACCTGCCGCGCGCCGCGCAGACGTTCCGCGACCGCCGACAGCTCCTGCGCGACCGGCTCCGGCAGCGCCTCGTACCCGTAGCGGTCGACCAGCAGGTGCTTCTCGAACAGGCGGTGCTCCCAGGCGTACAATGCGGCGTCGAACGGCGGCTCAAGGAGCGTCCCCGTCTCCAGCACGCGCCGCGTGCCTTCGCGGTGCAGGCGGGCCAGCGCCCCCACCACCGCACGGTACCACGTCACGGCCTTGCCGGGACGCGACGCCATGCGCCTCTGCAGCGAATCGTCGCCCCAGTCTTCCAACACCAGGCAGCGCTCGGCCGGCAGGTCAGTCAAAACAGCCGGCACCGGCACGCCTGCCGCCGCCAGCACGGCCGCGTGTCCACTGTAGCGCGCGTTTTCCGGACGCTCCAGGCTGTACCGGATATAGATCACCGAAAGCTCCCCGCGATACAGCCGCCAGAAACTCCGGTTGGAGCCGCGCACGCCCAGGAACGCGGCCCCGGTCCGCTCCCGGTCCCAGCCCAGCGCCGCGAGCGCCGCAGGCAGCGCGTCGTCATCCGCGACGGCCGCCGCGACACACACCGCTCCGTCGAGCTTGCCGCCGACCGACCCGCCCGCCACCACCGCCTGGCGCAATTCGCTGCCGGGCTCCACGCGGGCCCCGCCGAAAACGATGCTGTCGCGGCCCTTCACATCCGCACCCACCGAGGCGTCCACGCCCACACAGAAGAAGTGCGCGTCCCCTTTCCCGCACCGGTCGGCCCGCGCGTCGTAGAGTCCGCCGCCGGTTTTGTCACTCTTGGCCAGACGTTTGACATCGCCATGGATGCGCAGATAGGCCTCCACCGTCCCCGCGTCGTCCCAGTAGCTGGCTGGCACCGCGACGCCGTCCACGAACCTGTTCTTCAGCATCGCCTGAGAGTAGGCTTCCACCAGCGTGCTGAACGGGCGGTCCGGCAGAAATTCAAAGATGCGCGGCGACACGAGCTGCAGTCCGCAGAACGTGAAGGTGCCCGGCACACCGGCCGTCGGACTCCGGTAGCAGGTGATGCGGCCCCGCCGGTCGGTCTCGACGGTACGCGGGCCTTTTCTGGGCTCGAGCCAGGCGGCGGCCAAGCCGTCGCCCGCCGCAAACGCGTCCAGCAATGGCCTGGGATCCAGCGCGGCGGCGATATCCGCGTTCACCACCCAGAACGGCGCGTCACCCAGAAAGTCCTGAAGCGGCCGCAACGCGCCGCCCGTGCCTAAAATCTCCGGCTCGTACGAGAAACGCAGACGGGCCTTGCCCCGGCGCGCCTCCAGATAAGCCCGGATCTTCTCCGGCTGCCAGTGCAGATTGACCGCGATCTCCTCGACACCCCAGGCCTCCAGCATGCGCAGGATGTGTTCGAGCAGCGGGACGTTCCAGAGCGGCATCAGCGGTTTGGGACACGCGAGCGTCAGCGGGCGCAAGCGCGTACCCAGACCGGCCGCCAACACCAACGCTTTCTTCGGGCTGGCCGTCATAAGTCCGCCCCGCTCCTGCCGCGCACAATCTCGACCGCCGCCGCGCGCAGACCGGGAACCGCCCCGGATTTCTCAACCCGCACGCGGACCTCAGCCACGCGCGGGTCAGCCAGACAGACCTGCGCCACGCAACCGGCCGCACCTTCGATCATGTGGCAACGCGCCTGCCGCAAAGCCGCCCGGACCGCTTCGGCCAGCGCGGCGTAGTCGAGCGTGTCGCCCAACGCGTCGTTCGCGACAGCCGCCGAGAGGTCGAGGGCGAGCGACACATCCACCCGCAGGCTCTGCTCGCGGCCGCGCTCCTCGGGCAGGTCGCCGATGACGCACACGACCTCCAGCCCGCACAATTCCAACCTGTCACGATGCTTAGCCATAATCGTCCGTTGTCTCCGGGATCATCCGCCAGGCCGCCTCCGGGCAGCCCGTCCGCTCAGTCCTTGATCACCGCCGCTCTCAATAGGGCCGGTCCGAAAACCGCGACTGCCGCTGCATCTTAACCTTCGGCTGTTCGAGATGCAGCGCGTACCACTCGTCGCCGAGCCCGGCGTTGGAGAAATGGCCGACCCGGTTGTTGGCGAGGTGTTCGCGGTTCTTCTTCATGGTGTCGTTTTCCATCTTCTCGCAGGCCTCGTTCAGCACCTTGTGCGCGCCGTCGATATCCTTTTTCTGGACCAGGATCCAGGCATAGAGGCCGTAGAGCAACGCGCCCTGGCCGTAACGCAGCCGCGCCGTATGCTTCTTGAAGACCTTCTCGATCCCCTCATCCCCCTTCATGTACATGCGGGCGACCTTGATCGCCGCCATCATGGGGTCCACGATCAGGGCCTTCGGCAACAGCTCGTCCACCTTCTTGAACTCCTTGAGCATCCAGTAGAGCTGGATGCGCATCGTGGCGGTCTGGCGCTGCATGAGCGGGGCCCAGCGGTTGAAGCGCTCGAGCCCTTTGGACTCCTCCAGCGCCTTTTCCACAAACATGCGCTGCTCGCGTTCGATCTCCTGCTGTGCCTGCTTGACGCTCCCGGGCGGACGCGTCTGCCACTGGTTAACCTTGAACTGCAGCCGCTTCTGGCCATCCTCCAGAATCTTCTGCACGCCGCCCATCGCGACCTTCAGCCGTTTCTGGATCAGATAACCGGTCAGCCCCTGACCTGCCACAAAGACCAGGACGCCCCAGAAGACCGACCAGCCCCAATGGGCGGTTCCGGTCATCCCCAGGGCCGCAATCAGCAGCAGCCCGACCATCGCATTGATCAACACCGTCAGCATCTCGACACTCTCCTTTAAAAACCGTTCGCGGCCTGAAAAAAAACAGGCCGCTTAGTTTACTTTGAACCACAGGCTTGGGCAACAGCAAATCCGCACGGAATCGCGGGCGCATGCCCGCTTCGCCAAAACAAAAGGCACAAAGACACGCTTCGCTTCGTGCCTTTGTGCCCGGGTGTCGCCGCGACTGATCTAGAAGCGGCCCATCGCGCTGAACTTGGCGTAGCGCTGCTCCACCAGCTTGTCCAGCGGGAGCTTCTTGAGCACCGCGAGGTTGGCCAGGACCGCCTTCTTTACCGCCGCGACCGCCGCCGCCGGATCGGTATGCGCTCCGCCCGCAGGCTCCGGCACGATCTCGTCGATGATGCCGAGCTCTTTCAGCGATCCGGCCGTGATCTTGAGCGTCTCGGCCGCGAGCGCCGCCTTGGTGCCGTCGCGCCAGAGGATCGAGGCGCAGCCTTCTGGCGAGATCACCGAGTAGACCGCGTTCTGCAGCATCAGGATGCGGTCGCCGACCGCGATGCCCAGCGCGCCGCCGCTGCCGCCCTCGCCGCAGACCACCACGATGATCGGCGTCTTGAGCGTGGACATGAACTCCAGGTTGTGCGCGATCGCCTCGGCCTGGCCGCGCGCCTCCGCCTCGCTGCCGGGATAGGCGCCGGGCGTGTCCACGAAGGTGACCACGGGCAGGCCGTACTTCTCGGCGAGGCGCATCAGGCGCATGGCCTTGCGGTAGCCTTCGGGGCTGGCCATGCCGAAGTTGGCCTCGATGTTCTCGTCGATGCCGCGGCCCTTGCGGTGCCCGATGAGCATGACCCTCTCGCCGCCGATGGTGGCGAAGCCGCCGATCATCCCGCGGTCGTCGCCGAAGAGGCGGTCGCCGTGAAGCTCCACGAAATCGTCGCACAGCAGGCGGAGGTAGTCCCCGATGTTCGGACGCTCCGCATGACGCGCGATCTGCACGATATCCCAAGGGGAAAGTTTCGCTTGTGTTTTCTTAGCCATAGAAAATACCGGTTACACGTTGAAAGTTACTGGTTACAGGTTACTCGTCGCTGGTTTCAGAAACCCGCGTAACGAAGGACGTTCGCGAGAAAGGCCTTCATCTCCTTGCGCGGAACGATGTGATCCAGAAACCCGTGCGCGAGGGTATACTCGGCGGTCTGGAAATCCTCCGGCAGCTTCTGCTTGATGGTCTGCTCGATAACGCGACGTCCGGCGAAACCGATCAGCGCCTTGGGCTCGGCGATGTTGAGGTCTCCCACCATGGCATAGCTGGCCGAGACGCCGCCGGTGGTCGGATCCGTGAGGATCGAAAAATACGGCAGGCCGGCCTCTTTCACGCGGGCGATCGCCGCGCAGGTCTTGGCCATCTGCATCAGCGATACGATGCCCTCGTGCATGCGCGCGCCGCCCGAGGCCGAAACGATGATCAGGGGACGCTTCAGCGCCACCGCCTTCTCAGCCGCCAGCAGGATGCGCTCGCCCGTGCCGCTGCCCAGACTGCCGCCCATGAAGGCGAAGTCCATGACGGCCAGCACGACGGGGATCTTCTCGATCGCGGCCGTGCCGGTCAGCACCGCCTCGCCCACACCGACCTTGGCGATGGTCGCCTTGGCCTTGTCGGCATAGGCTCCGGTGGAATCCGTGAACCTGAGCGGATCATTGAAGCTCACTTCGGGGTTCAGCTCTTTGAAGCTGCCCGCGTCGGTCAGCAGCGCCACGCGCTCGCGGCAGCCGAGACGGGCGTGATGGTTGCAGCGCGGACAAACCTTGTCTGCGGCACGCCACGCGTCTTTCGCGATGTACGCTTTACACCCCGGGCAAACGGCCCAGATCGCTTCTGTCGGCACATGGGCCGGAGCTTCAGCCGTCTTTTCAAACCATGACATAATGCATGACTCCTTGGTTACTCGTTTCAATCCACGCGCCCGCGAGGGGGCACGAACCTGCTGGAAAATCAAAGAACCTGAGCGGTTCATTCAGGATGACAATATCAGAAATTTTGTCATTCTGACAAGTCCGTCGCCGGACTTTTTGCGTTTGCCTGCGGCGGCAGACTTTGCAGATACAGGGAACGCGCCATCGCCCAGCCCGCCGTCCCCGCGCTGCACAGCAGGATGGGTGCGGCCGCACGCAGGTAGGCGAAGACATCGTACACGAGCAGGTTCCACGCCGCCAGCCAGAGGTAACCTGCGGCGATGCAGAGCGGCAGCATCACGAACCAGCGCGCGCGCGCGCCGATCAGCGTCCTGACCAGCAGGGTCAGCACCGCGAGGAAAGGCGCGGAGACCCACGAGATGGTCAGCGCATACAGCGACAGCGTCTTAAGCAAACCCGCCGGGCGGCCCCCCTCGAACAAGGCGCCGAAAAAATAGCAGAGGACGAACACCTGCGGCAACAGCAGGATGATCAGCAGCATCTCCAAACCCGCCACGCGCCATGCTTTCATTCGCTTGTTCCTTTTTGCGCCCGTGCCCGCCAGGCAGGCGTCTCTTCAGCGGAAAATTCTCAACGCGGAGCGCTCGGCCTTCATGCGTGATGACGTCTTCGGCGCTGAGCGTCTGCTTCCCGTCACGTCGATGCGCCCGCCCCGTAGCCGAAGACCCCGCGGAAAGCCTCGGCCACCCGCGTCTTCACCTCCGCCATGTCGGGCTCGCGCCCGAGCAGGCGGCACATCGAGGTCACGCCCGCATCCCGCAGACCGCACGCCACGATGCCGCGATAGTCCTCCAGATGCGTCGTCACGTTGAGCGCGAAGCCGTGCATGGTCACCTGGTGCGACACGCGGATACCCAGCGCCGCCAGCTTGTTGTCGCCCACCCACACGCCGCGGTTGCGCGCGTCACGCCCCGCCGCGATGCCGTACGTGGCGACCGCGCGGATCAACGTTTCCTCCAGAGCCGTCACATACTCGAGCACCCGCAGCCCGGCCTCGCCCAGATGGATGATGGGGTACCCCACCAGCTGGCCCGGACCGTGGTACGTCACATCCCCGCCGCGCGTCGTCAGCGCCCGCTCGATGCCCGCCTGCCGCAACGCCTCCTCCGAATAGAGGACGTTGTCTTCCGAGGCCGAACGTCCCAACGTGTACACGGGCCGGTGCTCGAGCAGCAGCAGCGTGTCGGGGATCGCGCCGGCCGCGCGCTGCTCGTGCAGCCGCTCCTGCAGGGCCAGCACCTCGCCGTACCCGGCATCGCGCCCCAGATCGTTGACCGTCAGAACCCGCATCGAGGCCTCTCCCAAAACACAGAAGCCGGTCACCCTACTCACGTACGATGACCGGTCCCCAGAAAAGATTCGCGGCAAGCGGCGCGTTACGCCATCTTGGAAACGCTCTGCGCCACGCGGGACTTCTTGCGGTTGGCGTTGTTCTTCGCGATCACGCCTTTCTTAGCCGCCTTGTCCAGCGTCGAGGTGTACTCGGAAAACAGCTTGATCGCTTCTTCCTTCTTGCCGGCGGTAATGGCCGCCAACACCTTTTTACGCATCGTCAGCACGGTGCTCTTCACCGACCGGTTACGCAGGCGGCTCGCCTCAGACTGTTTCGCACGCTTGACTGCACTCGTAATATTCGCCATGAAACGTTGCTCCTTAATCCTCGTCCTTAAAACGCATGAAGGTGGAATATAATACCGAATCTGACAGTCCGGTCAATACGGAAGCGCAAAAATTATGCTCCGAGCGCCGCATCGATGGCTTTCACCAGCGCATCGCCGCGCTGCAGGCCCACGAATTGCTGCACCACCTGGCCGTCCTTAAAGATAAAAATCGCCGGGATGCTCTTGACCGCGTACTTCACCGCGATCTCCCGCGCCTGATCCACATTCACCTTCGCGATCTTTGCGCGGCCCGCCACGGCGGGCTCAACCTGCTGCTCCAGAATCGGGGTCTGCATCTGGCACGGCCCGCACCAGGTCGCCCAGAAGTCCACCAGCGTCACGCCGGTTGCGACCGTCGCATCGAAATCCGCGGCCGTGAGTTCCAACAAATGACCAGCCATAACTAACCTCCTCGTGTACGTTGAGACGTTACTATACCCCGCCTCCCGCCGCGTTGCAAGCGCGATGACAGCGTCTCACGTGTCCGCGGGAACGGCTCATGGACAAGCGAGGCCGGCCGGCGGCGCGACACGCGCCACCCAAACAAAACGCCGCCTGTTTTCACTCGGTCGCGCTCGGCAGCGCACGCACGCGGTCGCCGAAATCCTTCATCACCTGTTCGAAGCCTTGCGCCGAGTGAAAGCCCAGCGGCATTTCCCCGTCCCTGGCGTAAAACTCCCGGTTGGACTCGAAGGCGAAGCGCCCGGCCACCTCGGGCGGCGCGTAAACCATCGTCTTGCGGCAAGACCTCTCGAAGCGCGGCAACGTTTTGCAATAGTACACATCGTCGGCGAGAAAATACCCGTACGGCAGGTGACGATATTTTCGCCTGTAAAAAAAGGAAGCCATTTGACACAGCCGCTTGGATCGCAAGGTATACCCGCCGTTGCCGACACAATATTTCGGGTACGGGAAAACGAGATTGGTATACCACGACGCCCGGCCCCACGGCGCGCCGATGTAATCGTAAGCGCCGATGAAGTCCGGCAACCCCTTCCGCAAAGGGAAGCCATCCGATTGGATGAGCATCACATACTCGGTGTCGAAACGTGAGTGCAGCGTCTCCACGCAGTCGATATTCATACGCGGCACCCCGCCCGTCAGGGTTGCATCGACCTGAATCTGGATATCATTCTCCGCGCAGAAGGCTGCGATACGCGGCGTCACCCGGTTCACGATCAGGACACACGGCAAAGCCCCACAAACACGGCGCGTCACGAGGAACGCGCTTTCGATGGTATAGAACAAGGAGTTGATCCGGTCATCGTCCCAAAAGAAATAGGCTGCGGCTGTCACATTCTTCACATCCGCCGCACGGACAGCTCTTCCCGAAAGTTGCGGAATGATATCCTGTTGCCACTGTCCCAAAACGGTCGGTTTTTTCACGTGTGATTCCCTTTGCCAAATTAAGTTTTCAGTGTAATATGATTCATCGTTCCAAGCAAACGTTTAAGGGCCACAAAAATGAAGAAAGTTCTTGTCACAGGCGGTGCGGGATTTATCGGCGCGCATGTTGCCGAAACCTTGCTTCGCTCAGGCTTCCAAGTGGTCGTGCTGGATGACCTGTCAGGCGGATTTACTGAAAATATTCCGGCGGGGTGCGTTTTCATTCAGGGCTCGATTACCGACCATAACCTGATCGACCGCCTCTTCGCCGAGCACCGTTTTTCTTTTGTTTTTCACCTGGCGGCCTATGCGGCGGAGGGTCTGAGCCATTTCATAAAACGATTCAATTACGAAAACAACCTGATCGGCAGCGTAAACCTCATCAACGCCTCCGTGAACGCCGGTTCGGTCGAATGCTTCGTCTTCACATCATCAATCGCCGTCTACGGGCGCAATCAGGTGCCCATGACCGAAGCGCTTGTGCCGCAGCCTGAAGACCCGTACGGCATCGCCAAGTACGCGGTCGAGCAAGACCTGCGCGAGGCGCATGAAATATTCGGCCTCAACCATGTCATCTTCCGTCCGCACAACGTCTACGGAGAACGCCAGAACATTGGCGACCCTTATCGCAACGTGATCGGCATTTTCATGCGCCAGATTCTTCAGGGCCATCCGCTTACGATTTTCGGCGACGGCCAGCAAATGCGCGCGTTCAGCTATATCGACGATGTCGCTCCGATCATTGCGGCCTGCATTGAGCGGCCCGACGCATGGAACGAGGTCTATAACATTGGCGCCGACCAACCGTGGACCGTCTTGGAACTGGCTAAACATGTATGTACCTCCATGGGGCAGAGCACGCCCAACATTCATTATGCCGAAGCGCGTAACGAAGTGCAGATCGCCTATTCAAGCCATGAGAAGGTCAAGCGCGTCTTTGGCGAGCTGATCAAGAATGTGCCGCTCGACGAGGGCATCGCGCGCATGGCCGAGTGGGTGAAGCGGAACAAGATCAATCCAGGCCCGCGTTTCAAAAACATCGAGGTCTCAAAGAATATGCCGCCGGCTTGGCAAAAACTTGCCACCTGACAACCCCGTTCCCCGGCACGTGCATACGGCACCCACCGATGCTTGCAAGCGCCGGAAATCCCAGGAGCGCCCCCCCAGTTGAAAAAAATCAAGATGCTCAACCCCACCCGCGAGGCTACCTTTTTAGGCTGACGGGCGTCGGCGGCCGCATCCAAGCAACGCACATCACCAGCATCTACCGGAATGTCAGAACCGAAATGAAGACCATCAAATCGAGCGTCCGAGCAGCGAGCGCCTGCTTATTCATCCTCTTGGCGTTTTCACTCCTCTTTCATTACTACGGCTACCAAAACACCTGGAGGCTGTGCAGCGTTCCCGCTTTGGAAACACATTTCGCCGACACCCTTGCCATTACGCAGGCGGCCGAAACCTACGCGCGTGGAGGTGACCCTTTAACGTTCAACCCCCACGATCCTGAACAAATGCAAATAATATATCCGGCTTTGAACTGGCAGGTTTTAAACTTCATGGGGATCAACAGAAGTCACACGACAGGTGTCGCCCTTGCTTTCATCATCGCCTTCTTAACTGGAGTGAGCCTCATTCTGCCGAACGCACGTGCAGCAACGATCGCGCTTGTTATGGCCGCTGTCGTTTCGCCAGCCGCCCTTCTTGGCGCAGAGCGGGGGAACTTAGACCTCCTGCTGTTCTTTCTGGTTTCATGTTCGATTGTGGCGGCTCGCAGGGTGCCGTTCCTGTCTGCGTCCTTTGCCTTGCTCGGATTCGCGCTCAAGCTCTTCCCGATATTTGGGTGCGCGGTCCTGCTTCGCCTGGGAAAGACGACCTTCTTCCGCTATCTCGCTATTCTCGTCCTCGCGCTCGCCGCGTATACCTTCCTCACGTTCTCAGACCTCGTCAAGATCCTTGCCAACGCGCCGGTCGGCATTAACGGCGCGTACGGATTGAACGTCTTTTGGATGGGTCTTGAGAGTGCGGTCCCTGCGCTGGGGGTCTACGCGCGGATCCTGTCGTATCTGCTTCTGGCGCTGGTTTTCGGCTGCACAATCTCGGCCCTGTTCCGAAACGACGGCCCGACAGAAAAGAGCGGCGACACGCCGTGTCTTGATGCTTTTAGGGCCGGTGCTGCAATCTATATCGGAACCTTCCTTTTGGGGTCGAATTTCGACTACAAACTGATCTTTTTGATTTTCACCATCCCGCAACTGGCATCATGGGCGAAAAGCTCGGCCAGAACCTTATCCATAATTTCCCAATTGACGCTGTTCGGCCTGTTTTTGTCCCTTTATTACTGGGTATTTATGATACGGGTCGCACCTTTGCTACCCCAGGGGAAAGCGATCGTTTTCATCCTTGACGAAATGTACAACTGGGGCGTCTTTTCAACGTTATTGTATCTGCTCTTGTGGTCGGCGCCGGCCTGGGTCAAGGAAGTGGCACAAAAAACGGGGCCTGCCATCGGTCAACTGGCCAGCGTTTTCACCCGCAAGACGGGACGGTCAGCGGCCCCGGGACTCCGGCCCTAACGCAAACAGTCTGACGCCGCAGAGCTTCGACCGGAAGCAAGCGCGCTCCAATCCTGTTCGGCCAACGCATCCCATCCATAACGCAGGGCGCACTCGAAGCCAATGAGCCTCCGCGACTCGTACGCTTCACGGTCATCCAACAAGGCGCAGATCTTGAGGGCAAAACCGCGATGATCGCCCTCCCGAACGGTGACCAGCGCCTCCCCATAAACGCGCCGATAGACCGGCAGGTCATACGCCACGACGGGAAGCCCACAAGCCATCGCCTCGCACAGCGCAATCCCCCACCCCTCTTCATGGCTGGGGGCGAAGAGCAGCCTCGCCTCTTTCACCTTCGCAAGATACTCATCAAAAGGGACCCAGCCGTTTTCAGGCTTAAAAATTTCAATGAGCTTTTCCAGCCCTTCCTGCTTAATATGCTTTTGCAAATTCACTTCACCCGCCATGCCCCCCATCAACCGCAAGGTGGTTCCGGGCCGCACCTGTTGGACGATTTTCCAAACGGGAACAACATCCAGGCTGCCCTTGTTGGGACGTACGCCGATCATGACGACATCCACCGTTTTATTTCTGTCAGGGCTCTGCGAAATAGGACCGGACTCAATTCCGTTACGCATTTTAAGAATGCGCTCCTGCGGCATGCCCAATTCTTTCAGCCGCTGGGCGACCTCATCTCCCGCATCGGAATCCAGCACCCAGGCCTGATCGGCATACTTGGCGATTTTCCGGAAACTCCACTCCTGAATCCGCCAGGTGATCTCGTTAAACAGCCGATTGCCCGGGCGCTCGGTCGGATGCCGCTCTTTATGATGAATCCAAGCGATCCAGCGCATTCCGGATGTCCTGCGCTTCGAAACAACGGCAGGCACGATGTCGCAAAAATAATCGCTGACCGTGATCACCACATCGCCTTGCGGCAATCGGGCCGGGAATAATAAAGCGTCTGCCGACGTCACGAGATACGACCAGATCCGGAAGGCCTTGAAGGGCTCGCGCTTAAAAACGAGTGCGGAGGGAACCCGCACGAAGGGAAAACAACAGCCCATGCTGCGCAACACCTTTTCACCACCTGACGTCGTGACCAGGACCTGTTCAAGGCCGGAATGCGATTTTTGCCACCTTGAAGAAACCGCATGAAACCTGATGGGGCCACCGGTAATGGCTCCGGAATCAAGTCCGTATCCGTTCAGAATCCAGATTATCTTCATAAGGGTCTCATGCCGTCATTTTTTGAAATTCGAAAATGCCACACCCGTAATGACAGCCGCAGCTGTTCGCGATCAGCTCAGCTGACAGTTTTACATTTTGATGCAGGCTGCCCGCATCATCGATGTATGAAAAATCCACCAGAACCAGCCGGTTCTCCGCGAGCTTAAGAATCGACGCAACACTGATCACCCGGCACGCATTGAAATTGACGCACTCGGGACCAATCGGAACCGACAGATACAACGTTCCTCCAGCCTTTAAAATATCGACAAGCCCGTTAAATCCTTTGATGTGCCCAAACAAATCCACGGGGTCACCGTATCGCCCTAACCCAAAATGCTCGATCGCATGCAGGGAGGAGAGCGAGTCACAATAATTGGTGAACGCTTCCTGAGGATGCATCAGATCGTTCTGTCTGAAAATGACTGAGGGAATGGATACGGGCAGCGGCCGGATATCAAAGACTTCGATCTCCCGGAACGCGGCCACATGCGCCACAAACCCGTCGATGCGCGACCCCACATCAACATGCCGGACGGGCTTGCGTTCAAAAATCCGCCTGGCGACCAATAAATCTTGAAAAAAGTAATGCCCGCCGGCAGAACCGCTCGGCTCGTAACGGTCGGCCAAGCAGGGCATCGAGAAATGGATGCGGTAGGGACTGCCGGCCGCGCGATTCTGCCGCTTCAGAGCGAAATACTCCCTGGTTGCGACGAAAAGGCCCTGAAAGGCATACCGGAGCGAGAGCGGATGAATTCCGAATGCCGCCAACCAGATGTAGGCTGACTTGGCGAAATGTCGAAAAGATTGTGATTTTGTTGTCGGCTTGGACATCGGATACTACCCCCACCTTTATGACAGCTCCAGACGATCGAATGCGTCGGTAAAGACTTTATCCCACGCAGAGTTCAGGCCTAAAAGACGGGCCTGTTCCCGAAAAGCCAGATAGTCGGGAGCAGCCACAATCGAAGCGACCTTCTTTGCAAAATCCGCCGCCTGATACTCTGCAATTTTTCCCGCTCCAGCGTGCTCGATGGTTTTGGCGATCGGTGGCACATCCGTAAGGACGATCGGCAAACCGCATCCAAGATAAACCTTCACCTTGCCCGGATCAGAAAAAAACGTAAAGCTGTTCTTGTCAAACGGGTAATAGGGCGCAATCGCAACACCGCCTGCGCTCAGCTTCTCGAGGACGTCTTCCATCCGTTCTACAAACCCGCAGACCTCAAAACGCCCCTCCAGTCCCGCGCGTTTAATCTCGTCCCGCAAAGATTGCAAATCCTTCCCACCGCCAATCACCGTGAAACGGACATCCGGAATGAGTCGGATCAGTTCGAGAGCCATGGGCACGATTAGCTCCGCTCCCTTATTACGGACGACATCACCCATGTACACCACGTTATTCGGATCAAATTTCCGGGCGTTGGCCGGGGTTACCGGGTGACTCCCATACGGCACCGTATACCAACGGACACGACGCTCGTCCAGACGTCCAGATTCGAAACGGCCGCGCATAATCTCCGTGGTCAGCGGCCATACGGCATTCGCGTGGTAAGCGGCCTGACGGTCCACGTAATAGTAAAGGGCATTCAAAAACCGGTTCGCGTAACGTGTCGGCGTATAGTCGATCATGTAATAAACGGTTCTTTTAACACGAGCCAGCTTCTGTGCCATAATGCCCGCCAAGGCCAGCAGGTTATCCCCCGCGACAAAAACATCGGCCTGTCTGGCAAACTTCAAGGTGTAATAAAACGCGTACACCATGTCTTTCACGTACGCAAAAGGCTCGGGGAGCTTAAGCCGAAAAAGCGAATGCCGGACGTGGCTCCTTTTGCCATGCCGATACGATTCCACGCGAATAAACCGGTCACGGCAAGGGCCGAAAGGGAAGGCCACGTAGATCAACTCCCGAATGCCCTCCTGCTTCAACCATTCGCACAACTCTTCGCAGGCACCGGTCGTGGCATAATGCGAAAAAATGACGATTTTCTTGTCGGCTATTTTATGGGGGGGCATCGCGTCCCTTTCGCATCCGCACTGCGGGTCAATAAACTTTCGACAAACCAGAAGGTTTCAAAGTACACCAGTGCAATGTCCACGACCGGTACCGCAAGAATGCGCCAGTTGGCGAGCGTGCTGCGGTTCATGTACATCGGCCGCGAGTTCAAAAATGAAAACAGAAGCAGAAACAGGAGACCGACAAGATGCAAATGGGGAACAAACGGCAAGACCGCCAACCCCGGACGCACGAATAACAGAAACCGGTCAAACGTCAACTGCATCCCTTGAAACCGTAAGATTTTCCCGTAGGTACGCGCCAGCAACTTGCGTGTCGTAAAGAGCGACCGGATCGAAAAATTTCCGCTGATGTCATGAAGGTGTATGACCTGGGCAGACGACCTGATGACGGCGCCCGCTTGTGAGAGGCGACAACTCAGGTCGGAATCCTCGCCCCCGTATCCGCACGTCGCCGTAAAGCGTTCGGTGTTGTGGCCGCCCACGCGCCAAAAAGCCTCCTTGCGGACGCAGTCAAATTTTCCGCACATCGTTGGAACGATCCGCCCCACCGACCGGACAAAACACAGCTTTTCCCAAAACGGATATTTCAGCCAAAGCTCCTGCGGCATCAACAACTCCGAATACGAGGCGATCGCCTTTTCATTTCGGAGTATTGGCTCCGTCAGTTTCCGCAACTCCTGCCTGCTGGGAAACGCCCCGTCGGAATGCGCGAATATCAGCAGCGGCGAGATCGCCAACCGGGCTCCCATATTATAACTGGTGGTCAGGCCGCCATCCGACGCCTGCTTGACGAGGCGCACGTGGACCGCGCATTTTCGGGCAAACTCTTCGACCAAAGGGACCGAGTCATCGACAGATTTATTGTCAACCACGATGATCTCGGCAATCGGGTAATCCTGAGCAGCCAACCCTTCCAAACAAGGAATGATCGTAGACGACGAGTTCCGCATGATGACGATCACACTCACAGGCTGTGCCGCAGGGTCACTCATGTCCAAGACTCCTCCAACGCCTTGAACGCCTCACCGTAGTAGCGTTCATACTCGAAATACCCATTGAACTTCTCAACCCCCGCTTGGTAGCGAGGGAAGTTCTGGCGGATACGCTCCAACGCGTCGCCAATCTGGTCAATCTGATCGATCACCTCACCGCTGCCGAACCGTTCGACGAACGGGACAATATCAGAAATGCGCGTCATCAAGACAGGTAAATGCATCTCGGCATAAGACTTCACTTTTCCGGGGTCGGCATAGTGCGTGAAGTTCCCGGGGTCCGTGTCGTAGAGCGCCAGGCCGAGATGACACTCTGCCGCGACTTGCTGCAGCTCGGACTCGGAATAGAAACGGTTGGGGAAGAACACACGTCCGTCAAGACCGTATTGGTCCAGGAGCCGCCGGAGCTCGGCATAAAACGCGGGCTGGCAAACCCCGATGACCGAAAGACGGTATTCGCGGTGTTCATTGAGGAAGCCGAACAGCTTTTCGAGACCCTGCCCCGGGCGTATCAGCCCGACGAACAACAGCGAGAACGGGGATAAAGGAGGAACCGCAGCCGCGGGAAAAGGCTTAAGCCCCCACATGACCGTCCGCCGGGCGGGACGGTCGACAACCGTGCCGTTCATCACCTGGTTGATGGCGTCACTGAGATAGTACGCGTAAGGCATACGGTCGTGGTAATACTTTTTTAGCCGTTCGAAAAGTCGGATGACCGGGTGCCTCGACGGGAAAAAGTCGCCGATCCAATAGGCGTAAACCAACGGGCGCATCCGCTTGAGAAGACCCATTCCAAAGAACACGACGGGGTGTCCGCCCAAGATCAGCGTTCTGGTTTTTTTCGGGCAGAACCGCACGACTGCTCTAACGTGATTCACATACCATAGAAGGTAATACAAGAACACGTTTTGCGAAGAACGGACCGTCTCTTCCTGCACCACCATTCCGTCATGATAAGTCCGCAGGAGATTCGTCCGCCCGCCGATCCTGGGCTGATCGATAAAAATCAGCAAGTCCCGCGTGTGCTTGGCGAAATAGTCCTCGATGTGTCCGCAAAACTGGAGACTCCCGTACATGAAAACACGTTCGTACGCGTAGTGTTTTTCGGCCCCGGGA
>JAHFSX010000023.1 GCA_023269675.1 Verrucomicrobiota bacterium | reverse complement strand
GGCGCTGCGTCAGCCCTCCCGGAAAGCCCTTCGGGCTCTCCGGGTCCCAGGGCTTCCTCGCCTCCGTCCCCAACTTTTCCCATTTTCTCAGAAGCGTGCATTTCATTTTGCACTTCGCGGCCCGCGCTCACCGGACAAAATCTGTTGGATACCCTTCGCGGCTTCAACTATAATACAGGGATGCCAATGAACAGGAATGGATGGGCGCTGGCAATCGCCATTCTGGCCGCGCGCTTCTGCGCGGCGACTCCCCCTGTTGTCATTTCCGAGTTCATGGCGGAGAACAACGGCTTCGTGCGCGACGCCTCCGGCCTCGCCTCCGACTGGATCGAGCTCCAGAACACCACCGGCCGGGCGATCAGCCTGCTGGGCTGGTCGCTGACCGACGACGCGGCCGACCCCGACAAATGGGTCCTGCCGGACGTCACCCTGCCGCCGTGGGGCACGCGGCTCGTCTGGGCCTCG
Organism: Verrucomicrobiota bacterium; assembly: GCA_023269675.1. GTDB lineage: Bacteria > Verrucomicrobiota > Kiritimatiellia > RFP12 > UBA1067 > JAHFSX01. The sequence continues at coordinate 99,436 of JAHFSX010000023.1, read as the reverse complement.
AACACCGACGCGCGCGATCCGGCCGGCGAGCTGCACGCCACCTTCGCGCTCAGCAAGAAGGGCGAATACCTCGGCCTCTACGACGCCGGCGGCGCGCTGGTGCACGACTACGCCCCCGCCTTTCCCGCGCAGTACGAGAACATCGCCTACGGCTACGCGCTCTCGTTCGCGATCACCAACACGACAGTGCTGGTCTCCAACACGTCGCCGGTCCGCGCCTACTGCCCCGCCGACAACAGCCTCGGCACGACGTGGCGGCAGCCGGCCTTCAACGACGCGTCGTGGACCGGCGGACTCTTTTCGGTCGGCTTCAAAACCACGGCACCGGCGCCGGCCTGGTTCCCGGACATCCACTTGAACCTCCAAAGCATGGCCGCCGGCAAGCCGGGCGTCTACCTGCGCGCGGCCTTCAGCCTCCCCAGCGCGGCGGCCGTCAAGTCGCTGTCCTTCGACATGACCTACGACGACGGGGCGGCCGTCTTCATCAACGGCACGTTCGCGTGCGGCGCGAACTCGCCCCCGTACCAGACGCTGAGCAGCACCAATTACGCCGCCGGCACGCCTCTCGGCGACCCCGTCACGCTCGCCCTGACCGACATCAGCGCCGCCACCAACGCCCTGACCGACGGCGTCAATATCCTGGCCATCCACCTGATGAACGCCAACGCCTCCAGCAGCGACCTTTTCCTGAAGCCGCGACTGATCTCCACCTTGAGGACGATGGTCGCCACCAACGAGCCCACCTTCCTGATCACCGCCACGCCCGGCATCCTGAACGGCGACGAGACCGGCCAACGTCTGCCGCAGACCGTGATTTATTCCGAGCCCCAGAACATCGTCACCGCGCCCTTCACGCTCACCCTCTCCGGCAACCTCACCGGCCAGACCATCCGTTACACGACCAACGGCGCGGAGCCCTCTTTCACCACCGGCACCCTGTACGCGGGTCCGATCGCCGTCTCCGCCTCGCTCCACATCCGCGCCCGGGTCTTCGACGCCGTGGGGCGCAGTGGCGAGACCGCCACGGCCCAATACACCTTCGCGGCGGCCGACGCCGCCACGCTCAATTTCGCGACCGCCCTGCCCATTCTCGTGCTGCGCGAGACCGACCCCGTGCTGAACGGCATCCCCACCGCCGAGTCCACCAACTACACCGCCTGTTCCGTCCAGCTCATCGAGCCGGTCGGCGGCACGGCCTGCCTCACCAGCGCGCCGGCCCTCACCGCGCGCGCCGGCATCCACATCCGCGGCTCGTCCTCCTCCGGCTTTCCCAAGAAACCCTACGCGCTCAGCTTCTGGGGCGAGGACAACGACGACAAGAAGCTCGAGATCAGCGGCTTCCCCGCGGGCTCGGACTTCGCCCTGATCACGTGCTACAGCTACGACCGCACCTACATGCACGACGCCCTGCTCTTCGACCTCTCGCGCCAGATCGGCCGCTACGCCCCGCGCACGCGCTGGGTGGAGCTGTTCGCCATCGGCAACGAGACCGACGCGCTTTCCGCCGCCAAGTACGTCGGCCTCTACGTCATCGAGGAGCGTATCAAGGCCGGCGCCGGACGCGTGCCCATCGATGACATCGTCTCGCCCGCCGAGGTCTCCCAGCCCAATCTCTCGGGCAGCTACCTCTTCAAGACCGACCGCAACGACGCGGACGAGTTCTATTGGCGCACGGCCCGCAACTTCCCGAACAGCTTAGGACGCTACATGGTGCTGGCCTACCCGAAAACCGACACGGTCCAGCCTGAGCAGAGCCGCTACATCGTCGACGCCTTCAACGCCTTCGAGGACACCGTCTACGGCTCCGCCCCCATGAACCCGACGAACGGGGTCGGCACCCTGATCGACCTGCCCTCCTGGGTCGACTTCCACATCTACAAGATGTTCTCCATGGACGTCGACCTCCTCACGCTCAGCTCCTGGTTCCACAAGGACCGCAGCGGCAAGATCATGGCCGGCCCGCTCTGGGACTTCGACCGCTCCCTCGGGCCTTACGGCTACAGCGAAGCCTCCTTCCCCAACGTCAAGCGCTGGGACGCCTGGACCTTCTCGCCGGAACCCTTCATCCGCGGCGACTTCTGGGGCAAGCTCCATGCCCAGCCCGCGTTTCAGCGCCTCTACTGGGACCGCTGGCTCGAGCTGCGCAGAGGAACCTGGTCGGAGTCCAATCTCGTCGCCACCATCGACCGGCTCAAGGCGCAAATCCCCGAGGCCGCCGCCGAGCGCGACATCGTCAAGTGGGGGCAACGCCCCAGCCAGCAGTTCGGCACCACCCACCCCAGCGAAGTGCTGTGGCTCACCTGGTTCGTCACCAACCACGCCGCCTGGATCGACCAGAACCTGTACGCCAAGTGCTCGCTCCTCAAGGCGGTCACCCTCTCGCAGGGCTCCTGCGTGCGCCCCGCGGGCACGCGGGTGAACGTCACGCTGACCGCGCCCGAGGGCAACCAGATCCGCTACACGCTGGACGGCACCGACCCGGCCCTCTGGAACAACCAGCCCCACCCGTCGGCCCTGTCCTGCGCCTCCGGCACGACGCTCTCGCTGCTGTCGCCGACCTTGCTCTACGCGCGCGCCTACAACTCCGCCGACAGCCGCTGGGGCCTCGCCGCCCGCGCCGAATACCTGATCGGCGGCCGCTACGCCCAGCCCGGCGACATCCGGCTCAGCGAAGTCCATTACCACCCCGCCATGCCCGCTCAGGTCAACCACCTGCCGGAACTCAACGACCGCGCCTATGAATTCGTGGAGCTCCTGAACGCCGCCGACTGCGACGTCTGCCTCACCGGCTGCCGCTTCCCGGAAGGCATGCCCGCCGACGAGCTGATCCTGGGGCCCGCGCTTCTCAAGCCCGGCGAGCACGCGGTCATCGCCCGCCACAGCGAGGCCTTCAAGGAGCGCTACGGCAGCGCGGTCACCCCGATCGCCGCCTGGCTGTATGGAGGCCTCAGCGACTCCGGCGAAACCGTGACGCTGCTCAACCGCGACGGCCTGCTGCTCGACCTGCTCACCTACAAGACCTCGGGCAAATGGCCCAAGAGCGCCGACGGCGACGGCTGCTCCCTCAACCGCGCCGCGTTCGGGCCGGAAGAGGGCGTGACCTGGCAGGCCGCGGTCCCGACGCCGGGTTCGGGCTGCTACTGGGAGTGGTTCGGGCTGCGCGGCATCACCGCGCCCGAAAGCGACGACGACGGCGACGGCGTGGCCAACCTGATCGAATACTACACCGGCGCCGACCCGCAGGATCCTGACGACCGGGGGCGCTCGGACATGCAGGGTTTCCACGTGGGCGAGGAGGGCCTCTGCGTCTCGTACCACCAGGCCCTCGACCGGCCCGACGTCTGGGCGATACTGGAGGAGTCTGAAGACCTGCTCGAGTGGTTCGACACCGACACCTCGGCCCTCACGGCCGAGAACACCAGCGACGGCTACCGGTGGACGTTCCGCCTGACCCCCGAGGAGCTGGCGGAACATCCGCACCTTTATTTCCGGCTGCGCGTCTGGCCGTCTACGCTCTCTTATAGCGGCGGCACTTTACCCCCGCCTCTTTGAGCAACAGCTCGGTCTGCTCCGTAAAGGCGTAATCGCCGCCGTAGACCACCTCTTTGATGCCCGCGTTGATCAGCAGTTTCGCGCAGGTCAGGCACGGGCTGATCGTCACGTAGATCGTCGCGCCCGCCAGCCGGATGCCGTAGTAGGCCGCCTGACAGATCGCGTTCTGCTCGGCGTGCACGCAGATGCACTCCTCCAGGCTGGCGCCCGACGGCGCCGTGCCCGCGCACCGCGGGCAACCGCCCTCGAAACAGTTCTTCACGCCGCGCGGCGTCCCGTTGTAGCCGGTCGAAATGACGCGGTTTTCAGAGACGACCACCGCCGCCACCTTGCGCCGCGAGCAGTTCGCGCGCGTGGCCGTCACCAGCGCGATCTCCATGAAATACGTGTCCCAGTCCGGACGCGGATCAACCACCTTCTTTTTTGCCGCCATAACGTCTCTTTCTCCCTGTTATCAACTCTTCACCCGTGTAACCTGACCCGAAATAGCCGGGTCCAAAAGATCTCTTACCGCCAAGACTCCAAGAACACTGAGCAGCCCCAAGCTGATTCTTTGCGAACGTGGCGCCCTGGGTGCCCGGGTGGTTAAAACCTGTTCCCGTCCATGATCGCTTTCAGCCATCAGTCAAGGAAAGCGGTTTAATAAGCCTCGGATACACGCGTCGGATTGTACCCGCTTTCACGCTGTCCGGAAACCGCAATTTTCTTTTTCCGGTTGCGCCCCGCATCCGGTTCTTGGATACTGGTCGCCACGATGCGTAACACTCCCGAGACCCGCGCCCTTTTCAAGGCCCTCACGCCCTACACCACCACCCTCACGGACGAGGCCCTGCGGCGCGGCATCCGCGTCACGCTCGTCAACCCCGATCCCGACCTGCCGGTCTTTGACCTCAGCCGCGGCGGCCGGAGCGTGCGCTGCTTCAACGCCCTGACGGACCGGGTCGGCGCCGCGACCTACAACCTGGTCAACAACAAGCGCGCCGGCCACGCGTGGCTCAGCCGCGCCCGCATCCCCGTGCCCGCGCAGCTCCCTTACGACGACGCGCACACCGAAGCCGCCCTCGACTTCCTGCGCCGCCACGCGCCGGTCGTCGTCAAGCCCTGCTCGCAGTGGGGCGGACACGGCGTCTCGATGGGCGTGCGCACCCCGGAGGAGCTGCACGCCGCCGTGCGCTTCGCGCGGCGCTACGAACGCGACGTGATTCTCGAGGAGACCGTGCCCGGCGAGGACCTGCGCGTGATCCTCGTGGGCGGGGAGCTGGCCGCCGCCATCCGCCGCCATCCCGCCTCTGTCACGGGCGACGGGCGCCGTACCGTCCTCCAGCTGATCCGCCGCCGCAACGCGCAGCGCCGCAAGGACGATCCCAGCAACGTGATCCCCTGGAACGCCGAAACGCGCCGCAACCTCACTGAACTGGGACGCTCGCCCGACGAAGTCCCCGCGCCCGGCGAACGCGTGCGCGTGCGGCTGACCAACAACTACCACACGGGCGGCACCGTCGACGTCGTCACCGACCAGGTGCCGCCCCGCGCGCTGGCTCTCGCGCAGCGGATCGCCCGCGAGCTGAGCCTGCCGCTGGTGGGCGTGGACTTCCTGGTCGACCGCCGCCGCTGCACGGTCATCGAGGTCAGCCCGGACATGGCCATCTCGCCCCCCGAAGGCGAGACCGTCGCCCGGCGTTTCCTGGACTATCTGTTCCCGGACACCGCGCCCTGACGCACGCCCAAGGATGGGCGTGCCACATCGCCGAATGTGCCGTGCGCATCCCTGCGCATGGGCGGCATCCAAAAAGCCTGAGGGCGGACTTTTCCATCCGCCACCTGACGCACGCCCGCGGAGGGGCGTGCCGCATCGCGAATGTGCCGTGCGCATCCCTGCGCATGGGCGGCCGCGGGAGCAGCAAAGCTACTTGTTCTCTTTTTCGATGATCTCGGCCAACAGGTTGCCACGGTGGTCGATGGCGTTCGGGTACTGCGCCTTGATCTCTTCGAACAGGGCGCGCGCCTTATCCGCCTTCCCGTCCTGCTTGTACCGAAAAGCGAGATACATGCGGGCATAGGCGCCGATCTGCGCGCCGTCGCCGTAAAAGCAGTCGCTGAAACCCTCGATGGCTTTGGTCAAATACCCGATCTGCTCGTCGCCTTTGCTCATCTGCCCCAGGTAGAGCAGAGCGCAGCCGGTGCGGTTGGCCTTGTCGTATCTGGAGACGAGTTCCTTCAGGCTGTTCTTGCCCTCCTCGGAGCGCCACTCCTTGTTGGCGACCTGGTACAGCTTCTCGATCTTCCCGAGCTCTTCAGAAGAGTAGACCTCCAGATCCTTCCGCATCCGGGCCTTGGCCTTCACGCGCTCGCCCTCCGCGACCTGCTCCTTGGGCGCCTTCACCTCCTGCGCGCCGCCAGAAGCGGCCTCCAGCTTGGCGACCCGCGCCTCCAGCTTCTCGAGCCGCTGCTTGAGTTCGGACGACGACTGAGCGAAACCCGCGCAGGCCGCCGCAAACAATACCCCCGAAATGACCAGCTTTTTCATCGCACTTTCCCTCATGGTTATCCGCACTACTGACCGTCCGGCGCTTTTTCCTTGGCCGGCTGACCGAACATCTTGGCGGCCATCTTCATGCCCATCTCCTGCATGGCCTGCTGCTGTTTCTGGTTCGCCTTGAACAGCTCCAGCTGCGTGGGCGTCAGAATCGCGGCGGCCTTGGCCACATACTGCTCCTGCAGCCTCGCGCTCTCCTCCAAGAACTTCGCGATGCGGTCCGGCGTGAACTGGGCGGGATCCGCGCTCTGACTGTCCCCGAAGCCCGGGGCCGAACTCTGAAAGCCGGTGCGCGCGTCGTGCATGGCCCGGACAAGGCTGTCTTCCTGCTCATCGGTCATCTGGTCGCCCGCAGCGAGCGATCCTTTGAACAAGGAGACCTGCATGCGCTCCGCCTGGGTCGCCTCGAACGATTGGTAGACCGCGTAGTTCTCGTCACCCAGCAGCGCCTTGAGCTGAGCGTCGTAGGCGGCCGTCGTCTCCTTCATCCGGTCAGCCGCCGCCTTCTTCTCTTCCGGGGTGGCGGAGCTGTTCATCATGTCCATGGAGCTGTCCACCAGCGCCATCTGCTTGTCCAGCAGCATCCCCTTGAAGGCTTCGAGCTCCGCATCCGGGAGCTGCAGGCACTTGAAGAGCGAGCCGTACATCAGGTCCATCTGGCCTTTTTGCTGCGCCCGGATCATATCCTTCATGCCGGGGTTCCTCATCATCTTGGCAATGTCGGCCATGGGCGATTCGGTTGCGGGCGCAGTCCCGGCCTCGGCTTCGGCGGGTGCCGGCACGGGTGCCGCCGCCTTCGGCTGGGCCGCCGAAGCCGACTTCTCCACATCCTTTTCCATGGCGGTGACCGGCTGCGCAGGTTTCACCGGCGCTTCACGCGCAGCCGGTGTGACCGGATCCGCGCTTTGGACGCTGAGCCGCTGAATCTGCTGCCGCTGGGCCAGGCACAGGGCGAGCAGTGAGACCGAGAAAATTGCCAACGCCAGAATGATGATCGTCTTTCGCATATCGCTTCTCCTTTTTCCGTTAGTCTCGTGTGCACATTTTTTTTCGGACAGGATTAACCCTAAAGAAACATCCTGATCATCCTGTCGTCCTGTCGAAAGAACTGAATTTACAGAGCACGAGAGAGCTTGCGCCTGTTCAGGCTGTCAGAATCCAGTCGTTCAGAATGAGAAGGTGTCCGCCCGCCTTCCGCGCCTCTAATCCTTGCGCGCCACGATCACCTCCTGCTCAGGCGCGTTGGCCACCAGCCAGAGCCCTTCAGGCTCGATCTCGTCGGCGCGCACGACGCGCAGGACCGGCCTCACGTTGTCGGACAGGGCCGGCACCAACTCGGGCAAGCAATCGCGCGTGCGTTCGATCAGCGCGGTGTTCAGCCGGTTGGCCGGCCGGTCAGGGAAGAGCGCGAAGTAGATCATGTTCATCTCCACCAGCTCGCCGAAGAAGTGCGTGCCGAGCGAAACGTCGGGCGTCAGGAAGGCGTGCATCTGCGCCACCTCGCACAAGGCCGCGACGTGGTTGATCTCCGAGAAGTTCACCGGCACGCCGAGCGACGCCATGTGCGTGCCCCACCGCCCCGGGCCGATCGCCAGCACCGTGCCGCCGAGCTTGCCGAAGGCGCGGTTGATCGCGCCGACCGCGCGCGCCACCGCGTGCCGCGTGTTCTCCGGCAGCGCGCCGTACAGCTCCGGATGCACGTACAGAATCCAGTCCAGCCGCGTCACGCGGCTGTGCCCCACCACCGCGCCCTTGCTCATCAGCAGCGCGTCTTCGGGCGCGACGCGCAGCGCCGGCACGTTCGGGTTGTGCGTGCCCTGCACCTGCAAGGGACGGCACTGCAGCAGGTTGATGCGGTAGGCCTGGTCATCCAGAAAGTTCACCGCGAACTCGACGTCCACCGGACGCTCGTAAGCCGTTTCCAGCGCCTTGAAGAGCTGCCGCATGTCCGGCACAAACGACGTGTCGGTCAGCAGCTTGTCGAACGTCAGGATGCGGTTCACTTTGCCCTGCCTCAGGTCCTTCTCGTCATACGAGGTGAAGAGCTCGAGGGGCACATCACGCGCGTCTTCCAGCAAGTCGGAAAAATATCCCGAACACAGCGCATCCGCCGCAAGGTCGATGAAATCGACCTTGCGCTGCGAATGGCGGCAGACCTCCTGGAAATCCGGCTCGGGACGCCGCAAGGGCGCGTTGAGCGCGACCACGCGCGTGTAGTCGTCGTCCACGCGGTCCACCGCCCGCGTGCCGAGCCCGTAGACCAGCCGCAACACGCCCGCCTCGGGGTCGATCTCCTTGCTCCACACGAAGGGGTTGTAGGAGAAGCCCACGCCCGCCAGATGCGGATAGAACGTGTGGTTCTGCAGGACGCCGGTCACGCGCATCACCAGCAGCGCCATCTGCTCGTCGCGCTCCAGCAGCTTGTGGCGCGCGCGGTAATTCAGCGCCTCGCGGCTCATGGTGCTGGCGTAGACCGTCAGCACCGCCCCGAGGAACGAGGCCATGCGCGCCTCGCGCGGTCCCTGGTTCGCGCAGAAGACGCTCTCGTACTTGCCCGCGAAGGCGTTGCCGTAGTTGTCCTCCAGCAGCGAGCTGGAGCGCACGATCACGGGATACTGCCCGAAGTAGTCCAGCATCTCCTCGAACTGCCGCAGCACATAGTCGGGGAAATTGCCCGCCAGAATCTTCTCGCAGGCCTCGTCCACGCCCTCCATGAACGTTTCGGGCGAGTGCTGCAATTCACGGTAAGACCAGAGGCCGTTACGCACCAGGAAGGTGTAGAACACGTCCGCGCCGATATAGAACGAGTCGTGCGGCTCCAGTTTGGCCCCGACCAGCGGCGCGTCGCTGGTCACGATGTTGCGCGCCACCAGCATGCCCACGGTCTTGCCGCCGATCAGCCCCGTGCCGACCATGCGCCCGCGGATGTCCAGCAGGTCCGCGATGGAGAGGTACTTGCGCACGAGCGGCATGATCGCGTCGTCGCGCGTGACCACCATCCGCACCAGCTGGCGCCACACCGCGTGCTTGTGCTCCTCCGTGCAGGCAAAGCCCTCCGCGTTCGAGACGATCTCCTCCGCCTGGCGCAGGACCTCCTCGCCGTACATCTCGTCCGCGACCCAGTCCGGCCCGGCGTTGGAAATCACCTCGGCGATCACGGCGCTGGAGCGCACCACCTCGAAGGCGTCAAGCTCGTTCCATCCATGCAGCAGGTGGATCGTCGGCGTGTACCGGAACTGGGTCTTGACCGGCCGCACATACAGCCTGCCGGCGGCGTGGAACACGTCGATGAAGAGCTGCGTGGTGGACTGCACCGGCTCGGTGGCGTGCCGCGAATGGTGCCGCCGCAACAGGCCGAAATAGGCGATGGTCTCCAGCTTGAAGAGGTACGGGCAGGTCAGCATGAAGAAGTTGCCGAGCATGGCGTCGGAGTACCAGTCGGTCGCCAGATCGGAGAGACAGTCGAAGACATAGTAGGCGCCGAAGCCCGCCTCGCCGATCACCTGATGGATGCGGTGGATGAAGACCTCGAAGCCGTCCTCCGGATTGAGCGTGTGGCGCTCGCACGGGAAATCCTCGGGCAACAGCGGCTCGTGCCGCGCGAAACGGAAGTAGACCAGCGTGCGCCCGTCGCGCACCGCGGCCCGCACATAGGGCTCCACAAAAGACTGATAGTCCTGGATGCGGTCCACATGCCAGACGATGTTGTCGCCCGCCAGGATGCCACTCAGCGACTCGTCGAGCGACGGCAGCCCCGTGGTGTCGATCGGGTCGTTGTGATCCCGAATGCCGCGGCCCAGCCCCTGGTCCTCCGCTTTCAGCTCTTCAGCGCTCATGGAACCCTCCCGTAAGTGTCACGCACCTGCCCCGATCATCACACGTAAGAAAATATCAGAAGGCTTTCCCGCAAACAAGGCTTTCGTGCCCCGTCCGCCTCCGGCTTGGCTTGACGCGCACCCGCAGTTCCGTCAAGCTGTGCGGGATGTCGGAGCCGATCACCAATTGCACCTCGGAGGAACTCGCGGAACGCTATGCCCCGCTCGGCATGACGCCCCGGCTCGCGCGGCGGCTCCAGTCCTCCGCCCTGCGGCGCGGGCTCTGGCCCACGGAGGACACCACCCTCTCCGCCCGCTGGCTCGAGCGGGTCCGGCAGGAGCTCCACATTCCGGAGCTGACGCAGGTCAGCCGCCGCGTTTCGCCCAGCGACGGGTTCACCAAATACCTCTTCGCGTCCGGCGACGGCGCGCGCTTCGAAGCCGTCCTCATCCCGCTTCTGAACCGACCGGACGACCCCAAGGCCATCGTCTGCGTCAGCACGCAGGTCGGCTGCGCGATGGGGTGCACGTTCTGCGCCACGGGCCGCATGGGCTTCACACGGAACCTCGCACCCTGGGAGATCGTGGCACAGGTCGTGCAGATCCGCCGCGACGCGCCCGTCCCCGTGCGCGGCGTGGTGTTCATGGGCATGGGCGAACCGCTGCTGAATTACGAGGCGGTCATCCGCGCCGCCCGCATTTTTTCCGAGCCTTCGGGCCTGGCCATCGCCGCCAAGGCGGTCACCCTCTCCACGGTCGGCATCGTTCCCGGCATCCGCCGCCTGACGCGCGAAGGCCACGCCTTCCGGCTGGTCGTCTCGCTGACCTCCGCCGACCCCTCGAGGCGCCGCGCGGTGATGCCCGTCGAGAACGCCTACCCCTCCGGCGAGCTGCGCGCCGCGCTGGCCGAGTACCACGCCGCGACCGGGCGCCGCGTGACCCTGGCGTGGACCCTGATCGCCGGCTTCAACACGCGCGAGGAGGACGCGCGCCAGCTGGCCGCGTGGGTCGGCGACCTGCCCGTGCAGCTCGACCTGATCGACGTCAACGACACGACCGGCGCCTTCGCGCCGCCCGGCGACGCCGAGCGCAACGCCTTCCGCGACGCCCTGCGCGCGCACCTCGCCGCGCCCGTCATCCGGCGCTACAGCGGCGGCAAGGACATCCACGCCGCCTGCGGCATGCTCGCCACGCTCCCTGAGGAAAGCGCTCCGGTCTGAACGTTCGGCTCCCGGCGCTCCGGTGTTCAGGCACGGGCCCCGCGTGGTGCATGCCGGCGTTTTTGCTCCGGCCCTGCCGCGCGTGGCAAATGAGGTTTGACATCCTTGGTGGAGGCGGCATAATGAACCCCGTTATGAATGCTAAGAACTTGTCCGAGTCCACCTTCTCCGCCGCCGCGCTCAGCCGGCGCACCTTCTTCCAGACCGCCTTCGCGGGCGCGGCGGGCGCGTTGGCCGCGCCGCAACTCGCGCGCGGCGCGGAAGTCTCCCCCGCTGCCGCCGCCGGGACCTTTCAGGAACCCTCCCGCGGGCTGCCGCTGCGCGACGACGCCGACGTGATCGTCTGCGGCGCGGGCCCGGCGGGCGTCGCGGCGGCCATCGCGGCGGGCCGCGCGGGCGCGCGCACCCGGCTGTTCGACATGAGCGGCTGCCTCGGCGGCGTCTGGACCGCGGGCCTCTTGACGTGGATCTTCGATTTCAACAAGCCGGGGCTGACCCGCGAGCTGGTGCGCAGGCTCGACGAGCGCGGGGCCCGCCGCAACACCAATCCCGACCGCTTCACCTACGAGCCGGAAGCCATGAAACTGCTGCTGGAGGACCTGTGCGGCGCGGCGAAGGTCACGTCGCAGCTGCACACGCGCGTGGCCGCGGCTTACCGCGACGGCAACCGCCTCGCCACGATCGTCACCGAATCCAAGTCTGGGCGCGAGGCCTGGCGCGCGCCGGTGTTCATCGACGCCACCGGCGACGGCGACCTCGGCGCGCAGGCGGGCTGCGGCTGGGACTGCGGCAACGAGACGGACGGCGCGGTTCAGCCCCTGACCCTGAATGCGCTGGCCGTCGTGCGCGATGTGGCCGCGCTGGGCGATTTCATCTCGTTCTACAACAACCAGGACCAGCGCCACTTCGAGGCCTACAGCGCATTCAAGCGCGAGCTCAAGCGCGCGGGCTGCGAAACCTCCTACGGGCACCCGACGCTCTTCCACGTCCGCGGCAATGTGGTGACCGTCATGATCAACCACGAGTACGGCGTCAAGCCGTACGACGCCGCGGGGCTGTCCGAAGCCACGGTGCGCGCGCGCGCCGAGGTGCTGCATGTGGTCAGCGCCCTGCGCGCGCTCGGCGGCCCGTGGGCCGACATGCAGGTCGTCTCCACCGCCGAGCAGATCGGCATCCGCGACGGGCGGCGCATCCATGGACGCTACACGGTATCGCGCGACGACCTGATCGCCGGCGCGCGCCATCCCGACACCGTGGCGCGGGCCACCTTCAACGTGGACATCCACGCCGCCGACCGCAAGAAGAACGACGCCGAGACGATCTCGCACGGCGGGTTCAAGACCAAGCCTTACGACATCCCCCTGCGGGCGCTGATCGCCAAAGACGTGGACGGGCTGATGATGGCGGGGCGCTGCATCAGCGGCGACTTCACGGCGCATGCCAGCTACCGCGTGACGGGCAACGCGGTCGCCATGGGCGAGGCCGCCGGCACGGTGGCGGCGCTGGCCGCCAAAAGCGGCCGCCGGCCGCACGAGATCGCCTGGGCCGACGCCTTGAAAGTGCTGGCCACGTCAGGGCAGTGACGGTAAAAACCGCTTGAAAAGGTTCGGCTTATGCCGCTGAAGAAATGGACTTTCCCCATTGCATTGGGTGCCGCCGCGCTCCCGCTTCTGGGAGCCTATGCGTATGGCGTCTGGCGTGAGGCTGTGCCGCTTTACCCCTTTGCCCTCGCGTATGCGGGCATGAGCCTGATCACCATCGCGGTGTACCGTCATGACAAAGCCGCCGCCGTCGCGGATGAGTGGCGGGTCAAGGAGCATACCCTGCACGCGCTGGAGCTGTTCGGCGGGTGGCCGGGCGCCCTTGTGGCCCAACACCTGTTGCGCCACAAAGTGAAAAAGCCCTCCTATCAGCTGGTTTTCTGGCTCATCGTCGTCATCCATTGCGCGGGATGGTACGCCGTGAAGAGCGAAGGCGCGGTCCCCCAGGCCTTGGACCTCCTCCCGAAAAACCTGACCTCCCATATCCCTGAACTGCCCAAGCTGCACGTGCCACAGGCCCTGCAATCCTTTCTCAAAACAAAACCCGCGCCGCAGCCGGCGCAACCGCAAACGGATCCGGTTCTGACTGCGGATCCGACCCCGTCCCCCGGCCCTCGGCCTGAAGAAAATGGCTGGACCAACGCGCCTGCTGCAGAGGCGCTGATCACTGACCCGAACGTGCTTCGAACCCGGGTCATCGCGAACCGGCACAGCCGCAAACTGAGAGGCGCGATCAAGGCCGTCTCGCCGTCCCTCGGGCTGCTCGTCTCCCTTCCGCCCGAAATGGGCGCAGACGGCGTGATCTCCCCCGCCACGCTCATCGGCGACTTCCACCGCCGTTTCCGCATCGGCGAGCGGGTCGAGGTGGCCGTCAACGGGATCAGCATCAAAGGTGGCCAGAAACAGATCACTTTGTTGCTGGTGGAGGCAACCGCCGCGCGGTCTCAGCCTTCTTCAACCGACATCCGCAAAAACGGGGGAAAACGATGAACCTGACTCGCAGAACGTTTATCCGGCAGACATCCGCAGTGCTGACCGCCGCGGCCCTCCTGCCTAAAACCGCGCACGCCGCACAGGCCAAGATCAAGGTCGGCGCCTGCGTGGTCGGACTCGAGGCGGCCAAGCAGGCCGGGCTCGACGGCGTCCAAATCCGGTCGGGCAACGCGGCGGATGAACTGGACATTTTCAAAGCGGAAACCCGCGCGCGCTACCGCGAGCAGATGCGGACGGCCGGCCTGCCGATCTGCTCGCTGATGATGGGGCTGTTCAACGACTTCCCGCTGGCCACCGACCCGCGCGCTCCGGCTTGGCTGACGCAGTGCATCGCCGCCGCGCAGGACCTGGGCATCGCGAACATCCTCGTGGCTTTCTTCGCCAAGGGCGACCTCCAGTCGGGCAAGCAGATCAAGGCGGACGAGTTCGCCGCCGCCGTGAGGCGGCTCAAGGACGCGGCCCCGCGCGCCAAGGACGCGGGCGTGACGCTCGCCGTCGAAAACATGCTGAGCGCCGAGCAGAACCTGCGCCTGCTGGAGGCGGTCAACCATGAATCCGTCAGCCTCTATTACGACGTGTTCAACACGGGGAAGACGCAGCAGTACGACTCGCCCGCCGAGATCCGCCTCCTGAAGGGGCGCATCTCGCAGTTCCACTACAAGAACGGGCCCCGCTATCTCGACGAGGACAAGGCCTATTTCGAAGCGGTCTCCGCCGCGGTCAAAGACGTCGGGTACAACGGCTGGGTCGTGCTGGAGACCTCGAGTCCCTCGAGGAACGCTGTGGCGGACGCCAAGCGCAACGGCGATTTCGTGCGCGCGCTCTTCGCCTGAGGCACGCGCCAGCAGACTGTAAACTCTAAAACATCGGACAGGATTACATGATTCACATGATTGATCGCCAACAGAGACAATCATGATAATCATGTCAAAATATCCGCCAGTTTAACTCGTACAGACTACTCGTACAGAAAAAAAAGGCCGCCTGTCAGAATCTGACAGGCGGCCTTTGCTTTGCTGAGGATCGCCCTACTTCGCGATGAGGCCGAGCCAGCCTTGGATCATGGGCGAGAACTTGAGGATCACCGGCGTGAACACGATCGAGACCATGCTCATCAACTTGATGAGGATGTTCAGCGACGGGCCGCAGGTGTCCTTGCAGGGATCGCCCACGGTGTCGCCGGTGACGGCCGCGCCGTGCACGGGGTTCTTGCTGCCGTCGGGAAGGCGCTTGCCGCCGTAGTTGCCCTTCTCGATGTGCTTCTTGGCATTGTCCCAGGCGCCGCCCGCGTTGTTCAGCATGCAGGCCAGGGAGAAACCGGCGGTGAGACCGCCGGCGAGCAGGCCCATCACGCCCGCGACACCGAGCACGAGGCCGGTGGCCACGGGCACCGAGATCGCCAGCAGCGAAGGCAGCAGCATCTCGCGCTGCGCGCCCTGGGTCGAGATCGCCACGCAGCGCGCGTAGTCCGGCTTCTCCGTGCCCTTCATGATGCCAGGCATCGCCTTGAACTGGCGGCGGACCTCTTCAACCATGGCGCCCGCGGCGCGGCCCACGGCCTTCATGGTCATCGCGCAGAAGATGAAAGCCATCATCGCGCCGATGAACATGCCGCACAGCATGAACGGGTTCATGATGGTGAGGTCCAGATAGTTGACGAAGAAGCGGAACTTGTCGGCGGCCGCGGTGTAGGCGTTGAGGTCAAACACGACATCGCCCTTGGCCGCGAGCTTGCGGATCCAGACGTCGACTTCCTGCACCTCGGCGGCCAGCAGCGCCATGGCGGTCAGCGCGGCCGACGCGATGGCGAAGCCCTTGCCCGTCGCGGCGGTGGTGTTGCCCAGCATGTCGAGGTTGTCGGTGCGCTCGCGGACGTGGGGCGGCAGGTGCGACATCTCGGCGTTGCCGCCGGCGTTGTCGGCGATCGGGCCGTAGGCGTCGGTCGCCAGCGTGATGCCGAGCGTGGCGAGCATGCCGACGGCCGCGAAGGCGATGCCGTAGAGGCCCGCCATCGTGTCGTGGAAGCCGCCCGTCAGGCCGAACGCGAAGAGAATCGCGAGCACGACCACCAGCACGGGGACGAGGGAGGACATCATGCCGACGGCCAGGCCGTCGATGATGACCGTGGCCGCGCCCATGGTGGCCTGCTTGGCGACGCCCTTGGTCGGCGCGTACTCGTCCGAGGTGTAGTACTCGGTGGAATATCCGATGATCACGCCCGCCATCAGGCCCGCGACCACGGCGCCGCAGATGCCCCACGTGATGATGCCGGTCGCGGCGAGCGCGGCGGCGGCGACCACGATCAGCGCCGAGCTGCCCCACGTGCCGAGGCGCAGCGCCTTGAGCAGGGTCATCATGCTGGCCTTGTCGTCGTTGCAGCGGACGGCGAACATGCCGGCCACGGAGAGGACGATGCCGATGCCGGAGATGATCATCGGCGCGATCACGGCGTTGACGCCGCAGAAGGTGCCGGCCACGATGGGCAGACAGGCGCCGAGGGCCGCGGTCGAAAGGATCGCGCCGCAATAGGACTCGTAAAGGTCAGCGCCCATGCCCGCCACGTCGCCGACGTTGTCGCCCACGTTGTCGGCGATGGTCGCCGGGTTGCGGGGATCGTCCTCGGGAATGCCGGACTCGACTTTGCCGACCAGGTCGGCGCCGACGTCCGCGGCCTTGGTGTAGATGCCGCCGCCGACGCGGGCGAAGAGCGCCTGCGTGGACGCGCCCATGCCGAAGGTCAGCATGGTGGTCGTGATCTCAATCAGCTTGGTCGCGGAGTCCATGCCGGGGTGGACCAGCCAGATGTCGCCGGTGATCTGGCCGAAACCGGCCTGCATGTGGCCCGCCGTGTAAACCAGGCGGTCAAGGATGATGTACCAGAGCGAAATGTCGAGCAGTCCGAAACCGACCACGACCAGGCCCATGACCGCGCCGGAGCGGAAGGCCACCTGGAGCCCGCGGTTCAGGCTCTCGCTGGCGCCCTGCGCCGTGCGCGAAGAGGCCTGCGTCGCCGTCTTCATGCCGAGGAAGCCGCAGAGGCCGGAGAAGAAACCGCCCGTGAGGAAGGCCACCGGCACAAACGGGTTCTGCACACCCATCATGGCCAGAGCCGCGAAGATGAGGACCAGGATCGCGAAGACCAGGCCCACGCGGGTGTACTGCTGGCGCAGATAGGCCATCGCGCCCTCGCGGACGTAGCCGGCGATCTCGACCATGCGGGCATTGCCCGGGTTGGCCTTGATCATCATCTTGTAAAACACATACGCCATCACCAACGCCAACACCGCACCGACGGGAGCAATCCACCAGATAGCTGGCGTACCACAAACGACAGAAGCGGAAGCACCCACGCTTTGGGCATGGGCAGAACCGGTCGCAGCCAGACCGGCAAGAACAGCGCCAAGACAACGCTTGAGCATGACTAACGTACTCCTTTTGCGGATTTGTTTTCCCGCCATTTTTGTCAGTTACTTTGAAAACCGACAAGTAGCGAAAAAATTTTCGACAGATATATCATTTCAGATTTGTTCGTCATTGTCAAACGCCCGCGCAGAAATGTCGAAAATCGTCGGAAACGCTGCCCCCCGGCCGCCGGGCGCGCCGCATACTCGCCTCCCGACTCGGATCCCTACTGGCCCGGGGCCCTCAGCGTAAACACGCGCGCCTCGCCGAAGGCCGTGCGGCCGAGCGCCTCCAGCCGCAGCGCGAGCGTCACGCGCCCGTCGACCTGCGGCAGCAGCGCGAATTCGCCGAACTCGGCGTCGCCGAGATAAGGCACGCGCTCCGCCAGCGGCCAGCGCCCCGCCTCCTTGCCGGACACCCGCGCCACCAGCGCGACGCCGCCGGCCGCGCCTCCCGCCTTCGCGGGCGGCACCCACGCCGCCTCCTGAAGGTTGCCCAGCGCGGCGCGCGCCCGCACCGGCCGCCCGGCCGTCACCGTGATCTCCGCGCCGTCCCCGGCCTCGCGCCACACCCCCTCCGCATCGCAAATCTGCAGGCGGTTGAACTCCGCGTCGAGATACTTGGGCGGGTTGCTCCCGTTGCAGGGCACGTTGCCCACCGCGACCAGCGGCACGCTCACCGAGTCCGTGCCCGTGCCCGCCGTGCGCACGCCGAGCATCTTGCCTTGGCCGGCCGCGCCGCGATAGGCCGCGGCGCCTTCGTGGAACGCGGCCCGGCAGTACCCGCCCGCGTGCGCGTCGCGGTCGAACTCGAACCACACCGCCGGCTGCGGCTTCGCGCGCGGCGCCTTGAGCCGCGGCCCGTAATCGCGGATCAGCCGTGCCGCGGGCCGCTCGGTGCGGTCGGGGTCGACGATGCCGAAATCGCTGCGCTCGTCCGCGCGGTAGCCGCCCACCCACCACCACGGCACCGTGCCGTTCGCGCCCGCCGCCAGCGCCGTGCGATAGAAGCGCTCCGAATACGTCCCCTGCTTCAGGATGGCGGCGGGGCTCGGCGCCTGGCGCACGCCGTCCCACACGCTCTGGCCGAACTCGGACCAGACGATCGGCTTGCCGCCCGTCGTGAAGTCGACGTAGCGCGTGATGAAGCCGATGGCGTCTTCGCCCTCGTCCGTGTCGCGGATCGCGTAGCCCTCGGGACAGATGAAGTCGATGTGCTTGACCGGCCCGCTCAGCGCGAAGTCGTGCGGCAGCGTGTTGCCTTGGCGGAAACTGACCAGGTGGTTCGGGTCCAGCTCGCGCAGCCTGCGGTTCGCCCGGCCCCACAGCCGGCTCGTGAGGTTGTCCATGAAGCGCCGGTAGGCCGCCATCTGCCCGCGCCACGCGCCGTCCTCGCGGAACTGCGCGTCGGGCGGCGCGATCACTTTCCCGTCCTTGCCGCGCCGCGACTTGAAGCCCCAGTCCTTCTCGGCGTTCTCCACCGACCCGTAACGCTCGTCGATCCAGTCGCGCCACGCGCCGTCCCACTTCGCGCGGGCGGCGTCGTCCTTGAACACGTGGTTGCCCGGCTCCCAGATCGTGTCGTAGGCGAAAACCTCCGCGTTGCCGGGAACGCGCGAGGCTTCGAGTAAAGCCTTCAGCCCGGCGTCATCGAACGCGAGCGGCGAGGCCTGCCCGACATACAGGTTCACGTGGATCCCATGGTTTTTGCACAGCCGGATGAAATCGAGCAGGTTGCGGTACTCGGCCGGCGGCGGGCTCTGGATGCTCACCAGATTGACGCCCATGTCGGCCAGCTGCACCAGGTCCCGCTCCACCAGCGCGGGCGCATAGTAGGCGTCGCGCAGCCAGCCCGGCCAGTAGTCGGCCTGATCCATGCCGGAGACGTAGAGCGGCCAGTAGTTGACCCCCACCGGATACCACTTCCGGCCGCCGAGCCAGAAATCGCCGTCCCGCGCCGTGATGAACGCGCTCCCGGGCGCGGGCGCGGGATCAAGCACCGCGAACCCGTGACTGATCTCGTCCGCGCGGCCGGCGCCCTCCATGCGCGCGCGGAACGTATATGCGCACGGCGCGGCAGGCGGCTGCCACACGAAAGCGCAGGCCGTGGCGCCCGCCTCCGGCGTGCGCTTCACGCGCTCGCTCCACACCACGCGTGCGCCGTCCGATATCTCGAGGGTGATCTCGACCTCGGGCCTGTTTTCACCGAACGCCCGCACCCGCGCGCCAAGCCGCACGGGCTCGCCGGGCCAATAGGCGAACCGCTCCGTCCCGGCCTCTTCAAACGCCACCCCTGAGCGCAGAAACACCGCGGCCGCGGCGATGCGCTCCAGCACCTGTGGCGACGACCAGGTCGCCGCATCCGTATACCCGAACCCGGCGAACGCCGTGCCCTCGCGCGGCACGCGGTTGTTCAGCAGCAGCCACTCGCACACGCCGCGGGCCTTCTCCTCTTTCCGAAGCGCCTCCGCGCGCGGCACGAAACGCCAACGTCCGTCCCGACCGAACCCTTCGCCCAGCGTCCGGGGAATCGCGCACACGACATCCTTGCATGACATGGAGGGCGAGCGTCCCCGCGAGCCGTTTTCGCTCACACACACGTCGACCGTGCCCGTCATCGCGTGAACCTTGTACCGCGGGTAGACACACTCGATGCTGCCGCCCGGATCAACCGCCGCGACGCCCGCCGCCGCCAGCGGGTCGCGCGCCGTCCCCACGTCAGCCATCCAAACCGTATGACCGCTGCCCAGCATCGCGGGCGTGTGCGAGGCCGACATCCCGAAGCCGACGCGCACGGCCCGCCGCGGATCCAGCCGCCCCCCGGTCGCGCCGCGCCTTTTCGTCGCGGAGTCGGGCCAGTAACGGAACGCCTCCGGCGTGAGTCCGATCCGCCGCCACTCGGGCGTCAGCTCCGCCGTCGCGATCCAGCGCGAGCCGTCCTTCTCGCTGATCTCCACCGCCAGCTGCGAGACGGCGTCGCCGCCCTTGGCCATGAAGGTGAAAAAATCGTCGCCTTCGCCGAAAAGCGACGGCATCTCAGGCGCGTGCCGCACCTCCCACCCCTGCAGATTTGCGATGTCCAAACGCAGGCAGGGCTGGTTCCGTGGACCTTCGTTGACCACGCGGAGGTCGGCCTTCTCGGCCTTGTCCGAGCACGAGCGCCGCCACGCGCCCAGATCCAGGCCCGGCCCGATCACGAACGGCCGGTGCGCGGGTTCGACGCGGCTCAGCAGCGCCTCGCGCCCGGCCGCGTCGAGCCATGCGCCGCCGACGCGCCAGAGCGCGTTGTCGAGAAAGGGGCCGCCGATGAAGATCACGTGCCCGCCTTCGCGCGCGAACTGCGCCACCACCGCGCCGGCGAGCGCGGGCAAGGAGGCGCACTGCGGCACGACCAAGACCGGGAAAAGTTCGGCGGTCACCGCGTCCGGCGCGGCGAACTGCTCCGCCGAAAGCCGGGTGACGCCGAAACCTTTCAACGCAAGCGCCGCCGCCAGCCGGGCGTTCGCCGCGCGGTCGTGCCCCGGCAGCGCGCCGTCGTCCAACAGCGCCAGATGTCCGAGCGGCCCCTCGACGAGCGCGATGCCCCGGGGCGCCGCCGGACGCTGCGGCACGCTGACCGCGAATCCGGAGACCGCGGCGGCGCTGGCGTGAACAATCAGCCCCGGCCGGCCGCACCGCACCGCAGGCCCATCGCCCAACGCGAAGAAGGCCGTGGACAAGACGCGCCCGTCGGCCGGGTCGGAGACTTCGGCACGCACCCTGCCGTCGCGGAACGCCAGCAGCAGGCGGTACGCGGTCCCGGCTTTCCACGCGAACGAGGCGTTGCCCTCGCGCTTCAGCGCGGTCTTCGCCTCGCTCTGCGCCTGCCACACGCCCGCGTGGCACTCGACGAAGTCCAGGCTGTGGCCGCCCTCCGGCCCTTCAACCAGAGCGAGCATCCAGTAGTTCGCATCGTCCTGATAGAGCGTCACGCCGGCGAAGTTCCAGCCGCTCTGGCCGAGCCGCCGCAGCACCGCCACCTCGGCCGCCACCGAAATCTCGCGGCGCGGCGGAGTGGCGCGCGGCAGGACGAAGCCGTTGGCCTCGCCCTCGTTCCTGAGGTCCAGACGGACCCCGTCCGCAGCGACCGTGGCCCGCAGCGCCTGCCAGGCGTTCGTGTCGGCCGCGGCCGCGCGCACCCGCCACCCCTCTTGCGAAAAACCGCTCGCCGCCACCAGCACAACCCCCAAAGCCCATCCCGCTAAGCGCATACACGTTCTCCCTTGTGCGGGCCAGTATACCCAACCCCTCCGCGGATGTGAAACGGCGATTTTGTCCTTCCCGCCCTTTCGAGGTTGAAACATCCTGCCGTCTGCCTGTAAAATGCGTGCATCTTTAAAAAGAAACGGAACTTCCCATGCCTCTACGTTACCTGACAGCCAGCGAATCGCACGGACCGGCCCTCACCGCCATTCTCGAAGGCATGCCCGCCGGCCTGCCGCTTGACGAAGACCTGATCGCCCTCGACCTCGTGCGCCGCCAGAGCGGCGCGGGCACGGGCGACCGCATGGCGATCGAGAAAGACCGCGCGCAGATTCTGGCGGGCGTCATGGAAGGCGTCACCACCGGCGCGCCCATCGCCCTCCAGCTCATCAACAAGGACCACGCCAACTGGAAGGGCAAGGCCGTCCCCGCCTACACCACCCCGCGGCCCGGCCACGCCGACCTCGCGGCCGCCGTGAAGTACGGCTACGACGACATCCGTCCCGCCCTGGAGCGCGCCTCGGCCCGCGAGACCGCCGCGCGCGTCGCGGTCGGCGCCGTCTGCCGCGCCTACCTCAACACCTTCGGCATCACCGTCGGCGGCTACGTCACGGCCATCGGCGGCCACGCCGCCACCTTGGAAGGGCTCTCCTTCGACCACCGCATCAGCCGCGCGCGCGCCTCGGAAACGCAATGCCCTGACCCCGACACGGCCGACCTCATCACCAAAGCCATCGGCAAGGCCCATGACGCCGGCGAGACGCTGGGCGGCATCATCGAAATCGCGGTCCAGGGCCTGCCCGTGGGCCTCGGCTCGCACGTGAACTGGGACCGCCGCCTGGACGCCCGCCTGGCGCAGGCCGTGCTCGGCGTGCCCGCCATCAAGGGCGTCGAGATCGGCAACGCTTTCGACAACACCGGCAAGCCCGGCACCTTGGCGCACGATGCGGTCATCCCGGGCCCCGACGGTCTCCAGCGCCGTTCCAACGCCTGCGGCGGCGTCGAGGGCGGCATCTCGAACGGCGAGCCCCTCTGGCTGCGGGCGGCCATGAAGCCCATCCCCTCCACGCGCAAAGGGCAGGACACGGTCAATCTCGCGACCGGCGCCGTCTCGCTGACGTACTACGAGCGCTCCGACGTCTGTCCCGTGCCGCGCGCCGTGGTCGTGCTCGAGGCGGTGGTCGCCATCGTCCTGGCCGACGCCCTGATGGAGAAGCTCGGCGGCGACAGCATCGCGGAGATGAAGCCGCGTTTCGACATCCTCCGCCGCGCCACCTTCGCCGACGTGCGCATGACCGGCCAGCCCCACGTGTTCTGGCCGTGAGGGCAGGCTGTAGGCTGTAGGCTATAGGCTGTTAGTCGAAACCCTTGTTCCCGATTTTCAGTTTCACGTTGATCCCTCGTTTCAAATCTTCACTCCTCACTCCTAAATCCTAACTTCTCCCTACCTCTATGCACCTCTTCCTCTACGGCCCCCCCGGCAGCGGCAAATCGACCATCGGACGCATCCTCGCCCGACGCCTCGACCGGCCCTTCGTCGACCTCGACGCGCTCATCGAGTCCGGCGCCAAGCAGAAGATCCGCGACATCTTCGCGTGCGAGGGCGAGTCTGGCTTCCGCGCCCGCGAGAGCGCCGCGCTCGCCGCGGTCATCGCCGGCGCCCCCTGCGTCATCGGCCTCGGCGGCGGCGCGCTGCTGAAGCCCGAAAACCGCGCGCAGGCCGAAGCCGCAGGCGAGATCCTCTTCTTCGCGGCCGACGCCGCCACGCTCCAGAGCCGCGTGAACCGCTCCCCCGGCACGCGTCCGCTCGTCAGCACGCACGCCTCCGACTGCGTGCAGCCGCCGCAGGCGGGCCAGGGCAAACCCATCGCCCAGCTCCTCTCTGAACGCGCCGGCCACTACGCCTCTTTCCCGCGCCGCGTGGCCGTCACCGACTGCCCGCCGGAAGAGACCGCCGACGCCGCCCAGGCCGCGCTCGGCCTCTACCGCGTCTCCGGCATGGGCCCCGCCTACAACGTCCACGTGGGCCACGGCCTGCTCGACACCCTCGGCGCGCGCTTCCGCGAACTCGGCTGCGGCGACCGCACCGTGATCGTCGGCGACGCCCACACCCTGCCGCTCTACGGCGAGCGCGCCGCCGCCGCGCTGCGCGCCCAAGGCATCGGGGTCTCCCTGGTCGCCATCCCCGCCGGCGAGGAGACCAAGACCATCGCCACCGTCGCCGCGCTCTGGTCCGCCTTTCTCAAGGCCGGCATCGAACGCGGCCACGCCGTGATCGCCCTCGGCGGCGGCGTGACCGGCGACCTCACCGGCTTCGCGGCCGCGACCTGGCTGCGCGGCGTGCGCTGGGTCGGCCTGCCCACCACCCTGCTCGCCATGGTCGACTCCAGCCTCGGCGGCAAGACCGGCGCGGACCTGCCCGAAGGCAAAAACCTGATCGGCGCGTTCCATCCGCCCGCCCTGGTGCTGGCCGACACCGCCACGCTCGCCACCCTGCCGGCGCGCGAGCTGCGCTGCGGCCTGGCCGAAGCCGTGAAGCACGCGGTCATCGCCGATCCCGGCCTGCTCGACGCCCTGCCGCGCTTCGCCTGCTGCCAGGCGCAGGACGCGGCCGCCCCCTGCTCCGCGTTAGCGGACGCCGAGTGGCTCGCGCCGTTCGTCGCGCGCGCCCTGGCCGTCAAGGTCCGCGTCATCCAGCAGGATCCCTTTGAAAAGGGCATCCGCGCCGCGCTCAACCTCGGCCACACCGTCGGCCACGGCATCGAGAAGGCCACGCACTTCGCGGTGCAGCACGGCGAGGCCGTCGCCATCGGCACGGTGCTGGAGGCGCGGCTCGCGGAAGAGCTGGGACTGGCGAAGGCCGGCCTGGCCGCGCAGCTGGCCGACCTCTTCGCCGGCATCGGGCTGCCCGTCGACCTGCCGCGGGGCATCGACCTCGCGGAGGTGCTGGCGGCCATGACGCTGGACAAGAAGAAGTCGGGCGGCAAGGTCCGCTTCGCCCTGCCCGTGCGTCTCGGCGAAGTCCGCACCGGCGTGACCGTCGACGACGCTCTGCTCGCGCAGGTGTTGTCTGTGGGCGGCTGACCGGATGGACGCGTCCAGTAGGCGCGGACGGCCCGGACGCGCCACAAGGGGGTCGTCCGAGGACGTCCGACCCTACATTAATGACTGAACCACGCGAAAAGGCTAAACGGAATGAAGGCTCTTGCGAAGCATATGACTCGGCTTTTGTCCGCTGCGTTTCTGGCGTCGGCCCTCCTGCTCGGCGGCTGCGGCACGCCCGAGATGAAGGGCTCGCCCTTCTATACCGGCGAGTATGCCGTCAACGTGCCCGGCGCGGAGATGCGCCGCCTGAACGTGTGGCCGCTCGCCTACTACCGCGAACCCGCCCTCTCCGTGATCTGGCCGGTCTTCGAACACACCGAGGAGCACCTCGCCCTCCGCCCGCTCTTCTCGGCCTACGGCGACACCCAGTCGTACTGGGAGTACAACGTCCTCTGGCCGCTCGCCCAAGCCGACACGAAGGGACGCGACTACCGCGTCTTCCCCTGTTTCTGGGGCGAAGGCACACGCGACGGCGGCATCAAGCAGGACTACCAAGTCCTCTTCCCGTTCTATTGGCACTATGAGGACGAGACCACCGCGCTCTTCCCTCTGTGGATCAGCGACCGCGGCGGATGGAAGGACGGGCGCTTCACCGAGCGCGACACGTGGCTGGGCTGGCCTTTCATGCACTACCACACCGGGGCGCGCGAAGAGGCGTGGCACGCTGCGCTCTTCGGCCGCTACCGCTATCTGGACACGGACGAGACTTACGCCGGTTACCCGTGGCCGCTGCTCTTTTCGTGGCGGACCCGAGAGACGCACGGACTCTTCACGCCGCTCTACGCCTACGGGGAAACCGACAAAGGGGGCGTGCGCGACGGCTGGACCGCCCTGCCGCTCCTGCTCTCCTGGCAGCGCTGGCAAGGGAAGGACAATGACCTCAACGCCCTGCTGGGGCTTTACAACCGGCACCGGAGCGACACCAACCGCAGCGGCTATCTCTTTCCGCTTTGCGCGTACGACCGGCAGGACCGCCTGCTCCTCACCCCTCTCCTCGGCTGGGACAAGCCCGACGAGAAAGACCCCGACGGCTACTGGTATCCCTTCACCCCCCTGGCCGGCGTCTATACCGGAACGGAGCGCGGCGGCTGGCTCTTCCCGCTGTTCAGCCACGCGGCCAACGTCACAAACGACACCTACTCGACGCGCGGCCTGCTGCTCGGCTACGCGAAACATGAGCAACACGCCGGGCCCAACCGCACGTCCTCCGGCACCGAGTTCGGCTTCTTCCCGCTTTTCAGCCACTCGCTGAACACCTTCACCAACCGCATGGAGCATGACGACAGTTCCACAGAAGGCATCAATCGGTACGACCGGCGCCTGATCTTGAACTATTCCGATCAATGCCGGACCGTCTACCGCGCGCCGACGGGCGACGCGCCGCAAGCCGGCACGAACCGCGTCGACAAGCGCATCCTCGACGCGTGGAACGATAAAAAGGCGCGCGGCGACTACCGCACGGCCAACGTTTCCGAAGGGCTCTTCCCGCTCTGGTCGTCCACGTCACGCCTGGAGACGCGCCTGGACGGCACGCGCCTGCGCGAGGACTCCGACACGGCCTGGCTGCTCGCCCTCTATGACACGCGGCGGAAGTTCGCGCAGGCCACCCCCACCGCCAAACCGCTGGACTATGAGCGCCGTCGCATCCTGTGGCGCCTGTGGCACTACGAAAAGCGCGGCGGCGAGGTGAGCGTGGACGTCTTCCCGTCCATCACCTACGACACGCATCCCGACGGCTTCAGCAAGACGTCCTTCCTGTGGCGGCTCTACCGGTATGAGCGGCACCCCGACGGCGGCGTGGACCTCGACCTGCTCTTCCTGCCGCTCAGGCGCGCCCGCTGAAGCTCACTCGCGGGCGGCGAACGCCTCCGTCCGCCCTGCCAGCGCCGCGCGGTCGGTGATCACCAGCGGATAATCGGTCAAGGGCAGACCGCTGAAACGGACGCACCCCTGATCCGTACGCACCGCATCCTTGACCGCATAGACGCCGCCCTTGAGCAGGTCGACCAGCACCGGATCGCGGAACCCGTTTTCACGGACGCCCGTCACCATGGCCTGAACATTGGAGAGTCCGGCATAGCCGGTCTGGACATCCACGGTCAGATAGTAAACGTAGAGCGGCACGCCTTTGCGGAAGAAACCCGCGGCGACCGGCAAACGCGAGACACAGTTGGTCGGCGCAACAGCACCGCCCATGTCCACCGTCATCGAAAGGTTGGTAGCCGGCACGGTGTCGCCGTCGAACAGGGCGTTGTAATGGCTCAAGGCGTGGAACGACAGCTTGCGCTCATACGTGTTTCCGTGCAGGATGCCGTGGCGCGCGGGGTTGGCCTGCGTGGTCTTCGCCATGCTGTAGGGACGCGCCGTCATGTCCACCATCTGGAAGAAGGAGCTCAGCTCCATCCCCGCCCGCGCATCCGTGATGAAGCGGCGCAGCAGCCATTTCGCCTGGTTGGCCTCGCTCTCCATTACGGTCGGATGCAGCCAGTGGTTCGGCGGGAACCAGGAGGCGAAGCCCGACTCGCCCTGCCAGAGCCGGACCTCTTTCCCGCCGTTCTCGTCGAACAGGCGCCGCAGGGTCGCGATCTCGTTCAGATAACCCTGCTCGGGCTGCACGCTGTAGGCATGCACAGCAAAGAAATCGATCTCCTTGCCGACCCCGGCCTTGATCAGCCGCTTGACGTAGTCGTTCAGGACGCCCGACAGGCACGCGCCGACCTTGGCGTCGGGGATCTCTTCGCGGATGATGCCGCCCGTCAGTCTGATGAGTTCCAGATAGGCCAGCGGGTCGGCTTTCTTCGGGGCCCAGAAGGCGTCGATGTTCGGCTCGTTCCAGATCTCCCAGCAGGTCACCCGCCCCTTGAAGTGGCGGCTCAGCGCGCGGATGTAGCTCTGCCACGCCTGGCGCGCCTCATCGCCGTAGTCGAACGGCACACAGCCCACCGCCGCGGCCGTGAACGTGTTGGTCATGTAGAGCGTGTTCCCGAACCCGACGTTGAACCAGGGCTGGACCCCGCGGCGGCGCAGGTTGTCGACCACGTCGTCGAGCCACTTGAAATCATACGTGCCCTTGACAGTCTCGCAGCGGCTCCAGCCGGTCTGGCAGCGCGCCCACTTGGTCCCGGTCTCCGCCAGCTTGTCGTAGCACTTCGCGGGGTCGAACATGAAGCGATCCAGACATTCGAAGCCGATGCTGATATTCGACTTCGCGATCCGGCCGGAAGGCACGGCCTTGAGCTGTCCGATCTTTTCAAGTCCAGACAGGGCGCCGTCAAACAGGTTAGCCGCCGCCAGACCCGGATCACCCTTCACAGGTGGTCCGGACTCTTGGGCCTTTACGTTCAGAGAGCCCATACCGATACCGAGAAACAACACAATCCAAAAACGCCATTTCCACATGACTCGTTCTCCGACCTTTACCGTTTGAGGAATGAATGAATCTGTTTACAGTATATCCGTTTCAAGCGACATAAACACCGCCTTTTACGATTGCATTCATCCACAGGGCGCAGTGCCTTTTCAAGCTTCAATTGAATGTGGAGGTCGCCCGCTTAAAAGATTCTGACGAGCGTGCCTTTGGGCTTCATCACCAGAGCGAACCAGCCGAGGTTACCGTCGGCGGCGACCGCCAACAGTCCGGTGGACGTCGCACAACAGGTGGCCGCATCTCCCCGCCCGACATAGCGCCATGCCCCATCGGCACCACGACGGCTAAGCAGCATGCTCTTGCCGCCCGAAACCGTCTTGCCGTTGTAGCGGAAGGAGATATCTGCGGAGTTGAAACTCGGCGAGGTCAACCTCCATACCGCCAGCACACCTTCTCCCGGCAGCCCGACGGGGATGTCCCCTCGGTCGGGCGCGTACAGCTCGCTGCCGTATCCTGCATAATAGTTAGAGGTGCCTGGAATCAGCGCGCCCGTGACCACCTCGGTATCTTTGAAAGCCGCGCGCACGCTATGGACCGGCCCTGCGACGGCGCTGCCCGTCTCGTAGGGCGAGGTTCCATAATTGCGCACCGGCGTGGTTCCCGCCGAGGTGAAATTGACGCGCGGGAAGAGCAGACGCCCCTTGTTCACCGCATACCAGCCGTTGGTTTCGGACACCGCGTTCCCCAGCGAATTGGAGGCCGCAAGCATGTGCGAAAAATCCAGATCGCGCGCGACACCCTCACCGTCGGCAGTCACCGTTCCGTTGTTCAGCAAGACATAATTTGATTCATAGATCGCAACCAGACAGTTCGTGACGCTACCCCAACCGCGGACCGTCCCTTGGCTGTCAGATGTCTGCCGGACAATCACGCCTTTTTTTCCATTCAGCTTGACTGTCGTCCCGCACAAATGCAAGGTGCCGTCTCCGCCCTTCGTACTGTCCTGCCCCCCGACAACCAAGGGGAATGTGATGGCACTGCCGTACCAGATATTGGAGTACACGCAGGCCCCGATGTTCGCCACGCCCGTGCCGCCGTCCAGCCCGATTTTAAAAACCGGAGCGTCGAAGTCGGCTTCCGCCTCGAAAAGGCCCGTCGATTGGAACCCGATGCGGATGCCGTTTGCGCCCAACGCTCTCAGAGTTCCACCCTTGTGGGTCAACCCGCCCGATGAGCCCGGGTTGTAGGGCACGGCGATTGACAAGTCGAGAATCATGGAACCTCCGGCGTTGGTGACCACGCCCCGTCCATACCGCCCGACACACAGGAAATTGGCCGAGAACGTCCCGCCCGTGATCGTGTAGGCGCCGGACGCTGAAACCGTGTCGCCCACATACACATTCTGAAAGCCCGCAATCGCGCCACTGGACTGTAAGATCAATCCGTTCCCCGTGCCATTCCCAACCGTGATCGCGCCGCCGGCCAGATTGCCGTTCCCTTCAAGCGTCCCCCCGTCGAGCAGATAGGAGCCTCGACTTGTCGCGTTTGTACCCAGATTGACGTTCTGCACCTTCAGCACGCCGCCCGTCTGAGCCACCACGCCCGTACCGTTAAGCCCGATGGTGAGCGTGGAGCCGGCCGGACATTGGAACAGCGATCCGCTGTCCAACAGGAGTCGTCCCATAGTCCCGGCCTTGTATCCTAAGATGACACTTGAGCCTGCCCAGCATTTGCCGCCGGAAACGACGCGCATCCAGCCGCTTTTCCCGACGGTTCCATCGTAAGATCCGCCTATTTGCAGAACACTCGCGTTGGTCAGCACACCCTCCACTTGGAGGTACCCCTCGCCGCCGCTAGGCGTGCCGCCCAGCCGAAGTTCGCGGGCATAACCGGTTGCACCGGCCGGAATCACGACTGGCTGCACCTCTGAACCAGCGTTGAGGTAGACGGAGTTCGTGAGGGTGGGATAGGCACCCACCTCCCCGTGCAACCAGTTCAACGAGGTTGTCCACAACCAATCCTCCGACCCCGCTTGCCTTTGGAAATAAAGGGGGTCATAGCCCAACACCGTAAACGTGACGATACCCGTCGCAGCCATCAGCCAAACCCGCCATGTCGCACAATTATTCATCTTGCCCATCCCCTTCATAAAAGTTGTTCAGCGCCATCGCACTCCCGCCTGTGTGGGGTTTGTGACAGCCTCAACGTGCGTCTATGCCTACAGCTCAACGCGATCTATTGACAACAATACATTCTGCCCCCTCACAGGAAAAGTCCCTGATGCGCAATAATAACCGGCTCTTTTGCGCAATGGGCTTGCCCGTATAAGGTGTAAAGGCTATGCTATTTTTATCGTGAGAAAGTTCATTACAACGTTTCCCCGTGTTCTCCTGATTATTTCGACCGCAGCGAAGTCCAACCGTGACAAACTTGCCGGAATTTATCATTACATCAAGTTACATACGCCGTGGAACGTGCAACTCGTCGACCGGTGCAACGACACCCAGACCTTTGACAACATCAGAAAATGGAAGGCCCACGGCATGATTATCGGATGTATGCCCGATGCGAGGGAAAACGTCACCGACCTCGCGATCCCAACTGTGATCATGGATGCCAAGATGGGCCGTTATACGGCGTACTTTAAAAAAGCCTCATTCATTACCTGCGACTCCAAGGCCATTGCCCATGCGGGTGTGGATTATCTAGCCAGCCAAGGATTCAAGAACTTCGCCTATGTCGGTGATAGCCAAGGAAGCGAATGGTCTGTTCAACGGTGCCGTTTTTTCCGCGAACGTCTGCGCACGATCAGCTTTTCCTGTAACGACTACGCATGCGCAGTCCCGGGTACCATGAACACAAAGGATTGGGTTCAAGAACAGGACAAACTCATCCGGTGGTTGAAAGCGCTTCCAAAACAAACAGCAGTTTTTGTCTCAAATGACCGACAGGCGCAGCAGGTGCTAAAGATTTGCCAACTCGCCCATATCAACGTTCCCGTTGACCTTGCCGTGCTGGGCGTCGATAACGATGAACTCCTCTGCGAAGGCACCACTCCAACGCTATCCAGCATCCAACCCGACTTTGAAGCGTGCGGTTATCAGGCGGCGCAACTCTTAGAGCAACTCATGTTCCGCCAACGACGCACACCGCAGAGCCTTCTCTACGGGGCGAAGAGGATTGTCTCACGTGAATCCACTCAGTTCCATTCGCACGCCATGGATCCGAGGGTTCAACGCGGTTTGGACTTTATCCGTCTGAACGCGGAACGGGCGATCTGCGTGTGCGAAATCTCCCGCCACATGCATGTCTCTCGCCGTATGTCCGAGCTGCTTTTCAGAAAGCATCTGAAACACTCGATCACGGAAGAAATCCAGCTGGCGCGGATGGAAAAGCTGAAGCGTCTCTTGGCGGACACCAACCGACCGATCACGATGCTTTGCGGATTGTGCGGATATCAGAGCGAATCCCATGTCAGACGCATTTTCAAACGCACAGTCGGACTCACGATGAGCCAGTTCAGGTACGCTCAAAAGGCGGAGATGGTCGCGAACGTTCTGACCGTCTCATCCCCCTGACCGCACCTTCTATGTGAACCTGGTGTTATGTGGCAGAGGGTGGGGGCGGCAAATCATCCCTGCTCGGTGCGCAGGGCAGGGTCGAGCATGTCGCGCAGGGCGTCGGCCAGATGGTTGAAGGCCAGCACCAGCGCGAAGATCGCCAGCGTCACGAAGGCCATCTCCCACCAGACGCCCTGCCACAGGCGCAGCCGCGCGTTGTTGATCATGATGCCCCACGAGGGCTCGCCCTGCACGCCGATGCCGAGAAAGCTGATGAACACCTCCGTGGCCACCGAGGCCGGGAAGCGGATGGAGAAGGCGATCAGGATGATGTGCGTCACGTTCGGAAGGATGTGGCGGAACATGATGCGCGCGTGGCTGTAGCCCAGCACCCGCGCGGCCTGCACATAGGCGCGGCCGCGGTGCTTGATCACCTCGCCGCGCACGTTGCGGCAGACGCTCACCCACGTGGTCAGCCCGATGCCGAGATAAACCCCCAGCAGCCCCTGCCCCACCACCATCGCGATGGCGAGGATGAAGAGCAGCCCCGGCATCGAGGCCACGGTGGCGCAGAGCCACACCACGACACTGTCCATGCGGCCGCCGAAGTAGCCGCCCAGGCAGCCGAGGATCACGCCCAGCGGGATCGCGATGAGCGAGGTGATGATGCCCACGTGGAAAGCGATGCGCGTGCCCTGCACCAGCCGCTGCAGCACGTCGCGCCCGAGGTTGTCGCTGCCCAACAGATAGAGCGGCTGCCCAGCGGGTTGTGGGTTCTTCGCGAAGACCCGCACGAACGCGGGCGGCACATAGCGCGAACCTTCGTGCACCTGGTTGTACGACGGCGTCCGGTCAGCCACCCGGCACACCTGGTACACGGCCTCGCCGTACACGGCCGCGCCGCAGTACACGGCGATCGCCAGCAGACACAGCCGCGTGTCCCACCGCCGCCACAAGCGCCTAAGAATGTTCCGGTCTCTCGCCATGGTCAGTTCAACCTCACGCGCGGATCGAGCCAGGCATAACACAGGTCGGTGAGCAGGTTCACGCCCTGATACAGCAGAGCGCCGAGGATCACCACGGCCCGCACGATGGCCATGTCCGAGGAGTGGATCGCGTTCAGGCTCACGTTGCCCAGGCCGGGAATGCCGAAGAAGCTCTCCAGCATCAGGCTGCCCGTGAAGAGGAACGGGATTGACAGGCTGATATAGGTGACGATCGGGATCAGGCTGTTGCGCAGGACGTGGCGCACCATGATGCGGCAGCCGCTCAAGCCCTTGGCCTGCGCCGTGCGGACATACGGCTTGTAGACCTCGTCCAGGATCGCGGCGCGGAAGAATCGCACGTCGCGGCCGAGCCCGCTCACGATGCCGATCAGCACCGGCAGCGCCAGATAGGCCGCCGACTCGAAGCCCCAGATCGGAAAGAGCCGCAGCTTGAACGCCAGCAGAAACTGGCCCGCCAGCACCCACACCACGTAGTTCACGCTCATCAGCACGGTGGAGAGGATCAGCACCGCCTTGTCCGCCGCGCCGCCGCGCCACGCCGCGCACAGCAGCCCCAGCATCACGCCGACCAGCGTGCCACCCACGAGGATCGGCACGGTCAGCGCGAGCGACGGCCCAACGCCAGTCTTCAGCACGCGCGTCACCGGCAGGTTGTATTCCGTGGAGACGCCGAAATCGCCCGTCAGCAGCGCCTTGCCGTAATGGATGAACTGCGAGTCGAAAAACCCGCCCGTCTTCTTTTCCAGGCGCAGCGCCGTAGGCAGCACGCCGCCCACGTCCAGCGTCACCGCCTTCCACCCCTCGCGCACCGCGAAGGTCAGCGGCGCGGGGCCGTCGAGCAGCGCCTCGTCCGTCAGGCCCGTGGCGACCTCCCGCAGCCCCAGCAGGGCGCGTCCGGCCGTGACCCGGTATGAACCCGCGGGCAGGCCATAGGCGAGCGGCAAGCGGCAGAGGCCGCGCGCCCCCTGTTTTTCCAGGCGTTCGCGCGGCGTCGGTCCCAGCGCGCGGATCGCGCTCCAGTTGCCGCAGAGCAGGGGCCTGTCGTAGCCGTAGCGCGCGTCGAACGCGGCCAGCGACTCCGCCGTGGCGTTCTTGCCCAGCACCACCTCGGCGGGCGAGCCCCCCACCACATGGAAGAGCAGAAAGGTGAGCACCAGCACCCCGAAGGTGGTCGGCACCATCTCTGCGATCCGCCTGATGATGTAACGCTTCATACCGGTGGTTAAAACGAACGCTCAACGCTGAACGCTGAACTTCCAACGTTCGAGTGCTGATGAAGTTTCTTGGGAAGTTGAGCGTTGGGGTCCGCCAGGCAGGTTTAGCCCTATGTTTTGTTGACGCGGAAGACGCGCTTGGCCTTGCCCTCGCTGCGGGGCAGGGTGCCGGGCTTGAAGATGTCGCCCTTGGGGCTGAAGCCGAGCCGCTCCTTCAGATGCTTCTCGACCATGTAGCCGGTGACGCCTTCCAGCGCCTCGACGTTGACGCGCACGTCGGTCACGCCGTGGTCGTCCTCGAGGATGATCTGGTATTCCTGCAGCACGCCGGGGATCTCCATCAGCGCCTGCTCCACCTGCTTCGGGAAGAAGTTCACGCCCTTGACGATCAGCATGTCGTCGCAGCGCCCCTCGATGCGGTCGATGCGCAGGCTGGTCCGGCCGCAGGCGCAGCGCTCGCGGCTCACGATGCGCGTCAGGTCGCGCGTGCGGTAGCGGATCACCGGGATCGCCTCGCGCGTCAGCGAGGTGAAGATCACCTCGCCCACCGCGCCGTCCGGCAGCGGCGCGCCGGTGACGGGGTCGACGATCTCCGTGAGGTACTGGTCCTGCCACACGTGGATGCCGCAGCGCGCCTCGCAGTCCATGCCGGTCGTGCCCACGCCGCCCGTCTCGGTCATCCCGTAAATGTCGAAGGCCCGGATGCCCAGCCGCGACTCCACGCGGCTGCGCATCTCGTCGGAGAACGACTCCGCGCCGAAGATGCCGATCTTGAGATCCGGCAGCTCCAGGCCCTTCTCGTCCAGCATCTCGATGATGCGCGCGGCGTAGGAGACCACCGAGCCAATGGCCTTGACCTTGAAGTCACGCAGCAGCATGACCTGCCGCGCGGTGTTGCCCGAACTGGCGGGCACCGCGAAAAGCCCCGCGCGCCGCGCGCCGTGGTAGAAGCCGAAGCCGCCGTTGAACAAGCCGAAGGTCGGCATGATCTGCAGCGCGTCGCCCGGCTGCAGGCCCGCCATCACCTGGCAGCGGGCCATGCACTCCGCCCACTGCGTCAGGTCGGCCTCGGTATAGGCCATCACCACCGGCGTGCCGGTGGAGCCGGAGCTCATGTGCATCTCGCGCACCGCGGCGCGCGGCATGCACAGCATGCCGAGCGGATACTGGTCGCGGAAATCATCCTTGGTGAGAAACGGCAGGTCGGCGATATCGTCGAGCGAACGGATGTCGCCGGGCTCAAAACCCGCTTCCGTCAGCCGCACGCGGTAGAACTCGTTGTTGGCCCAGGCATGCTTCACCGTCCATTTCAGGCCCTCGAGCTGCACGGCCGCCAATTCGTCGCGGGACAGCGTCTCCGCCCGCTCGTTCCAAAACCGAAGTCTGTTCATGCCTCTGCTCCCCATCCCGCCGGCCCCGCCGGCCGACACGTTACGTTAAGAAAAAAACTAATGTACCGCTTCACATGGCCTTCGGCAATCCCGTTTTCGGGGCCAGATCCGCCGCGCGCGCGGGATCGCGCACACACGCCCACGGACGGGCGCGCCACATTCCGGGATTGTGCCCTGCGCATCCCTGCGCGTGGGCGACCTCGCGCGCCGGAGCCCGTCCGCACGCACGCCCAAGGATGGGCGCGCCACATTCCGGCCGTGCGCCCTGCGCGGCTAAAGGCGCCACGGGGCCCGCATGACGGGCATCATGAGGCGGTTGGCCTCGTCGTCGCCGACAAACTTTTCTGCGGCAGGATCCCACGTCAGCTTGCGCTTCAGGCGCATGGCCATCATGTTGACCAGGCACGCCGTGCAGCTGCGGTGGCCGACCTCCACGTCCGCGAACGGACGGCTGCCCGTCTTGACCGCGTCGATGAAGTTCTGCTCGTGGCTCGCCGTGCGGCCGAGCTTCACCGCGAACGTCTCGGGGTCCAGCGTGAGCAGCTTCCCGTCGGAGGCCTCCAGCGTGCCCTCGTGGACGCGCAGGAAGATCCAGCCCTGGTCGCCTTCGAAGCGGACGCCGCGCGGGCTGCGCGTGGTGCCGCCGATCATCCTGACGCCGTT
Source organism: Verrucomicrobiota bacterium (assembly GCA_023269675.1). Lineage (GTDB taxonomy): Bacteria > Verrucomicrobiota > Kiritimatiellia > RFP12 > UBA1067 > JAHFSX01. Next base: position 63,829 of record JAHFSX010000023.1, on the reverse strand, counting down.
GGCGTAGGTGTTCTCAAACTCGAACGACATCGGCGCGTTGTAGATGCCGTGCCGGTCGTCCCACCCCTTGGCCTCGACCGAGACCGGCCCGGTGTGGTCGCTGTCGTTGCCGAGCTGGGCGAGGTCGATCACGTGCGCGCCGCGGTCGGACATCTCGCCGCACCCGAAGCTCAGGTTGAAGCGCCAGCTGCCGGGATGGAGTCCCGGGTAGTAAGGGATCTTGGGCGTGTGGCCCAGCCACAGGTCGTAGTTCAGTTCCGCGGGGGCCCCGGCCGCCGCCGGCATCGCGGTCTGCTTGCGGACGTTGTCGTGGTGGCCCTGGTCGGTCGGCAGGTGGATGACCATCGTGTGCAGCTTGCCGATGTAGCCGTTGCGCACCACTTCGCAGCAGTAGCGCGCGTTGGCGCGCGAGCGTTCGCAGCTGCCGGTCTGCAGCACCACGCCGCTGGCGCGCACCGCGTCGCGCAGGGCCTTGCTTTCGCCGATCGAGTTGGCCAGCGGCTTCTCGCAGAAGATGTGCTTGCCCGCGCGCGCGGCGGCGATGCTGACGAGCGCGTGCCAGTGGTCCGGCGTGGCGACCGTGACGGCGTCGACATCCTTGCGGGCCAGCAGCTCGCGGAAGTCACTGTAGGCCTGGCACGCCGTGTCGCCGTACTGCTTGTTGGTCTCGTCGACGCACTTCTTCAGCTCGCGCGCATCCGCGTCGCACGCCGCGACCACGCGCACATCGCCCAGTTTGGTGAACTGGCGCGCCAGATGGCGGCCGCGGCCGCCCGTGCCGACCATCGCCAGGGTGAGCCGGGCGTTGGCGCCGAAGGCCGCCGAAGGCACAATGTACGGGAACGCGGACGCCGCCAGGGCGGCCTGCAGGAAATGCCTGCGCGAAGTGCTGCACATGCTGAAATCCCCCTTGTCAAATTTGACTGTCTATTAAACCAAAAAAACGGCCCCGCGGCCATGGCTGAAAACGGGAAAATTTGTTGCAAACGGCACTTGCCGCGACCGGTCTCTTGCACTATGATTAGCTCACAAAACCGGATGGTACGAATGTTGCTAACAATGGGTTGGCTCACCGGTTCGTTTGGGTGCACGCATGGCAGGTCCCTATCTAAGTCTGAGTCAGCAGCAGCGTCAGGTGATGACGCTCGCGCCGCAGTTGCGCCAGTCGCTGGAGATGCTCCAGATGCCGGTGCTGGAACTGCGCGCGGCGATTCTGAAGGAGATGGCGGTCAACCCCACGATCGAGGACCTGAAGGACCCTGTCGAGGTGATGCTTTCCGACGCCATGCCGGTGGTGCCGCCGCAGCACGTCACCGACAAGGGGCTGGACTTCAGCCCCGACGTGGACGCCATCCTCAAGCAGGACGACGAGTGGCGGGACTACTTCATGCAGGGCATGGAGAACGCGCCCTCGAACGACGACGCCGAGGAGAAGCGCCAGTACATGTTCGACTCGGTCAAGCAGCACGTCTCGCTGCAGGACCACCTGGTCGAGCAGCTCACCCTCACCGACCTCTCGCCCGAAGACCGCGAACTCGCCATCAACCTGATCGGCAACGTCAACGACGACGGCTATTTCACCGGCAGCCTGCCGGACATCATCATGATCTCCGGGCGCAGCGAACGCGACGTGGTCAACGTCCTCAAGGTGATCCAGTCGTTCGACCCGCCGGGCGTCGGCTCGCGGACGCTGCGCGAGTGCCTGCTGCAGCAGCTCGACCTCGTCGAGGACTCGCCGTGGGAGGACGAGGCCCGTCTGGTCATCGACAAGTATCTGGAGAAACTCGGCGCGCACGACGAGAAGTTCCTGTGCAAAGTGCTGGACCTGACGCGCGCGGAACTCGACCACGTGACCGCCCTCATCCGCTGCCTCAACCCGCGCCCCGGCCGCTCGTTCGAGAGCGCCAGCACCGAATACGTGGAGCCCGAGGTATTCGTCACGAAGGAAAAGGGGCGCTTCGTCGCCAAAGTGGACAACGACCAGCTGCCGCACATCCGCATCAGCAAGCACTACCGCAAGCTGCTCGAGGACAAGGGCGTCTCCGGCGAAACCAAGTCCTACATCCGCGAGCGCATCCGCGCCGGCGCGTTCCTGATCCGCAGCATTTACCAGCGCCAGGAGACCATCCGCAAGATCGCTCAGGAGATCGTGGACGCGCAGACCGATTTCCTGACCCAGGGCGTGGAGGCGCTCCACCCCATGACCATGGCGGAGGTCGCCCTGAAAGTCGGCGTGCACGAGACCACCGTCAGCCGCACCGTGGCCAACAAGTATATGCGCACCCCGCTCGGCCTCTTCGAAATGAAGTATTTCTTCACGCCGGGACTGAAGGGCAAGGACGGCGCCTCGATCTCGAACAAGTCGGTGCAGGACCAGATCAAGCGGCTGGTGGATGCGGAAAACCCCGCCACGCCGCTCTCCGACCAGGCCATCGAAGAGAAACTGACGGCGCAGGGCATCACGGTCGCGCGCCGCACCATCGCCAAATACCGCGGCATCCTCAAGATCCCGCCGTCGCACGAACGCCGCCGGACCTGAGCGAAACGCTCAACCTCCAACATGCAACGCTCACCTCTGAAAGAAAACACGTGAGAGTTAAACGTGCGACGTTGCGCGCGCTTATTCACTAGTCCACGTACAGGTCCGGCACAGGCGCCACGGCCCGCACGATGGCGCCGGGCGACTCTTTGACGTTCGTCCCCGTCATCTTGAACAGGAAGTGGATGCCGACGGCCATGAACACCAGCGCGGCCACCCCCGCGCCGCCCAGGGCCACCATCTGTTTTTGGGGCAGCGTGGAGGGCAGCTTGCTCTCCACACCCTCCTTGAGCTTCGTCACGCCGTCCACGAACGCCTGGATCCGCGCCCTCCGCCGCGCGTGGGACGCCTCGTCCTGCTCCGCCGGCTCGCGGGTCTCGTCCATGCGCCCGCCGATCTTGAAGATCGGCAGCCGCGGCTTGCGTGCCGCGCGGGGCGCGTCCTCCGCCTGGCCCTCTTCATCGGCTGAAACATCCGCGTACGACTTGCGCCGCGGCGGCTGGGGCCGGAACAGGTCCGGCTCATCCGACTCCGCAAACTCCGTCTCGGACGCCACCACCAGCCCTAAGCCACTTTCCGGCGCCTGCGCCTGCGGCAGCGGCTCCGGCTCCGGCGGCTCCGCCTCGTGTTCAGCCTGGGGAACCGCGACAGGCGCGGTCACGCCGACGACGAGCGGCTCGCGTATGAACTCGGGCCGCGCCGTCTCCTCGGCCGCTGCCGGTTGCGGCACGCTCAACGGGCGCACGGCGGGACGCGGCTGCACCGCCTGCCGTTGCGGCGACATCGGTGCGGGCCCCGAGACCGTACGCGTCACGGGCTCCGGCGCGGGCTCGCCCTGCGTCTCCACTTTCTTGGTGCGCACGGCGGGCGCGCGCGACCCCGCATACAGGTCCATGAAATCGCGGACCAGCGGTTCGGGGTCAAGCTCCAGCAGCTCGGCGTACAGTTTGATGAAGCCGCGCCCGTAGATCGGCGCCGCCACGCGCCTGAAATCCTCGCGCTCCAGATCTTCCACGATCTGAACCATCAGGTGCGTGTTTTCGGCCACGTCGGAAGGCGTCAGCCCCCGCTGCACCCGCGCGTTTTTCAGTATCTCTCCCAGTGCCATCGCTCACCCCACATTTCCGCTACACCGTAGCATTCTCTGCAAATCCCTCTTCCGCCGGCGCCTCATCGGCCTGCGCGGCCGCGCCGAGACGGGCCGGGTGCCCCGGCACCTCATTGTCCAGATCGACCAGGATCTCGCGCGTGCCGGAGCCGACCTGCTGGCCGACAATCCCGCGCTCCTCCAGCAAATCCATCAGCCGCGCCGCGCGCGTGTACCCGATGCGCAGCCGGCGCTGCAGCATGGTCGTGGAGGCGCGGCGCGTGAGGCGGATCACCTCCAGCGCTTTCGGCAACAGGACGTCGTCGTCGCAGACCTCCGTCTCCTCGCCCTCGACCTCCTCGGCCTCGTCATCCCCCTCGCTCATCGCGGCGTCGGGATCGCTCTCCTTGATCTTCTCGAGGCGCCCGATCAGCGCCTGGTCGTAGCAGGGCCGGCAGTGCTCCTTGACAAAGGCCACCACCCGCGCGATCTCGTCATCGCCGACCCACGCGCCCTGCGCGCGCATCAGCTGCGAGCCCTCCTTCAGGAAAAGCAGGTCGCCCTTGCCGATCAGCTCCTCCGCGCCCGGGTTGTCGAGAATCGTGCGGCTGTCGTTCGCCTGCGACACCTTGAACGCGATGCGCCCGGGGATATTGGACTTGATCGTGCCCGTGATCACATCCACCGAGGGGCGCTGCGTGGCGAGGATCAGGTGGATGCCGACCGCGCGCGAAAGCGAGGTGAGCCGGGCGATCGCCGGCTCGACCTCCTTGCCCACCGCCGACATGATGTCCGCGACCTCATCGACCACGATCACGATATACGGCAGGCGCGCGGGCATGTCCTCCGCGGCCGCGGGCGCGGGCGCGGCGGGCGCGCTCTCGCCGAAAAGCTCCTCCTGCTGCGCGACCTGGCGGCTGTTGAACGCCACGATGTTGCGGCAGCCGACCTTCTGCAGCATGCGGTAGCGCCGCTCCATCTCCATGATCGCCCAGCGCAGTCCGAAGGCCACTTTCTTGGGGTCGTTGATCACCGGCACCAGCAGGTGCGGCAGGTCGTTGAAGCAGGTGAACTCCACCCGCTTCGGATCCACCAGGATCAGCCGGAGCTGGTCCGGCGTGCGGCTCATGAGGAAACCGCAGAGGATCGCGTTCAGGCAGACGCTCTTGCCCGAGCCGGTGGCTCCCGCCACCAGCAGGTGCGGGGCCTTGGTCAGGTCGAACACCAGATCATTGCCCGCCACGTCCTTGCCCAGCAGCAGCGGCACCTCGCAGGTATTGTTCCGCCAGGCCTCGCCCTCCAGCACTTCGCGGAACGTGACCGGCCGGGCGCGGCGGTTGGGGACTTCGATGCCCACCGCGTTCTTGCCCGGGATCGGGGCCTGCACGCGCAGGCTGTTGGCCTCCAAGGCCATCTGCAGGTTGGCCGTCAGGCTCGCGATGCGCTCCACCTTGATGTTCGGCGCGGGGCGCAGCTCGTACTGCGTCACCACCGGCCCGGGGGTCGTGCCGATCACCTCCACCGGCACATTGAACTGCCGCAGGGTTTCGACCAGCACCGCCGAAGTCTCCTCGATATTGCCGTGGTCCGCCGTCCCTTTCGGAATCGGGTTGAGCAGGGTGGCCGGCGGCAAGGGATAATCGTCGGGGCGGGGCGCTTGCTCCGCGGCCGGCGCCGCGCTGCGGACCGGCGCTTCGGCGCGCTTGCGTGCGGCCGGCTCCTCGACACGGACCGCCACCGGCGCCGCGGCCGGCGGGGTGCGCTCGCGTTCACGCTCGCGCTCGGCGGCCGCCGCCTGGCGGGCCTCCTCCGCGCGCCGCCGGATGTCGTCGCCCTCGCGCCGGACCGCCGTCTGCTCCTCGGTCCTCTGCCGCCGGGCGGTCTCGCGCGCCTCCTCGTCCCGCTGGCGCTCCTCCTCGCGGGCTTCGCGCGCCTGCTCTTTGGCGAGCCGCGCCGCCTCTTTGATCGCCTGCCGCTGCTGCCGCTCGCGCTCGCGGGCGGTCAGGCCGTCATCGGGCTCCGCATCCGCCGCGGCTGCGGGGTCGTCCTCCGCCGCGCCGCCGTCGGCGGCCTGGCGCGCCTCCCACCAGCCCGTGAGCCGGCCCAGCGCCGCAAAGAGGTTCCGCAGCCCGACCGCCATGACCAGCGCGAACAGCATGATGCTGAGCATCAGCAGGCCCCCGCCCACCGGACTGAACCAGCGCGCCAGCAGGCAGGTCATCAGACCGTAGCCGATGGCGCCGCCCGCGTTGGGCTTGAGGTTCAGGCACTCCAGAATGCCGTCAAACACCGTCGCGCTGCCCAGCTGCAGGAGGCAGCAGAGCGCGATCATGAACAGCATGGCCCACACCACGCGCCGGCCGACGCGCACGATCTTCCCGTAAATGAGCAGGCCGCTGAAGATCAGCACGAAGAAAGGCACCAGCCACAGGGCCAACCCCATCAGGCTGTAGCCGATGAACGCCGACCACGCGCCCACCACCCCGATCAGGTTCGCGGGCGGGTCCAGCGGCGGAGAATTCAGCCAGCAGATGTCGCGCCAGTTGTAGGTGAGCAGGCTCAGGAGCGGGAACCACGCGATCGGGAACAGCAGCCAGCCCACCAGGCGGCGATGTGACCGGCGTTCCAGCTCGAGCCGGTCTTGCGAATTTTCAGTAGAGATCTCATCCATAGCGAAACCCATCACGGCCCTTTTTGCTGCGCTTCGGCAGGCTTCGGTGTTAGCGGAATCAGTTTAACCGTCGCCGGCAGGGCGGTGACCTCGTCGACGGCCAGCCCTTGCTGGACATGCACCACCACGGGGACCTCGTTGGTCGCATTCGGCGTGAGCGGGATGTTCCCGTTGACCGAGGCCATGACCTGCCCGAAGCTCGCGGCTTTGACAACTTCGGAGCGTCCGGTCAATTCAACGTCCACCCACTCGGGCTCGGTCCGCCAGCGGTTGGGCGCGGCGAACGGCTGGGACACGATGACCGGCACGCGCTCGATCTTGGCGGTCGCCTTCTCGTTGATGATCACCACATTCACCGCCATCTCAGGCGGCTCGACCAAGGCGTTCACGGCATCGCCGGGCGGCAGGAGCTTCACGCGCGTCGAAAACGTCTGCGAGCGCCCGTCCACGTCGATCGGCTCGGTCTGGATCTGGACCTTCCCCGCATCCAGCGGGCTCAGCAGCCGGCGCGAGCCCTTGACGACCGCGTTGGTCTGATCGCACACCAGCTCGACCCGCCCGCGCGCCTTGCCCGTCATCGACGGAGGCGCCACCGTCAGCCGGAGCGACATCGGCACGTCGAACTTGACCACCACGACCGCCGGCTCGATCTTCGCCACGCGGACGCCGCCGACGCCGCGCAGGTTGGAGTTGCCGAGCTTGACCTCCACCGTGTCCACCGGCGTGTTCTTCTTCTGCTTGGGCCGCACCACGCACCGCACCGTCGCGGCCACGAGCTGGCTCACCTCGGAGTAAGAGCCGCGCAGCGTGACCTGCAGCGAGCGGGGCTCGACCGACTCGATGGCCGCGCCGCCCGCTCCCGACTCGAACTCCGTCTCCACCGGAATCGTGATCATGCGCACGTGGCTGATGTCCGCGCGGATGGTGAAATAGATCAACACCGCGATCACCAGGGAAAGCAACTTCCAATAGCCGTTGTTCACAAAGGCCATGCGCAGGAACGGCAACCTTTTCTCAGCTGGCATGGGTGTCCCTCCTCGCCGCGTCCGTCCGCCGCCGCACCAGTTTCGCGGCCTGCTTCATCACCCAGTCCAGCAGCGTCAGCGCGCGCCGCCTGTCGTGCGGCATCGCCACCCGGAGCCACCGCAGGATCAGCTTGTCGACCTTGTCCTCGCCGTACTGGTGCAGCCGGCCGTTGTAGGCCGCCGAGATCCGGCCGGTCTCCTCCGAAACCACGATGACGACCGCATCGGTCTCCTCGCTCAGCCCCACCGCCGCCCGGTGCCGCATGCCGGAGGAGATCAGCTCGCTCTGGTTCGAGACCGGGAAAAGGCAGTGCGCCGCCGCGATCCGCCCGTCGCGCATGATGATGCCTCCGTCGTGCAGCGGCAGCGGCGGGGTGAAAATCGAGAACAGCAGCTCGTTGCTGACCAGCGCGCCGAGTTTGATGCCCGAGTCTTCGTAGCTGCACAGCGAAATGCCGCGCTCCACCGCGATCAGCGCCCCGATGCGCGCCTGCGAGAGGTTGAGCACGCAGCGGCAGAGCGCCTCCGGCACAGACTCCTGCCGCAGCGCGTACTGCCGGCTGAACAGGTGCTGCCCGCCGACGAACGCCAGCACGCGGCGGATCTCCTGCTGGAACACCACCACCATGCTCAAGGCCAGATAAATCAGGAGGAAGTAGACGACGCGCGCCAACACGTCGAACCGGAACAGGCTGGTGAACACCAGCAGCGAGACCACCAGCACGCAGAAGCCCAGCAGCACCTGCGCGCTGCGCGTGCCTTTGACGTAGCGGATCAGCGCATAGACCCCGAAGTACAGGATCAGGATCTGAACCACATCGGTGAAACCTATCTGTAACCCTTCAAACATGCGCGCCAAAACTTTCCTTATCCGCCAACGCCCGCGCCACCGTCAACGCCTGACGGGTGGCCCGCACATCGTGCACGCGGACCACCGCCGCGCCCTGCAGCGCGCACCAGATCGCCGCTCCCACGCTGCCGCCGACCCGCTCGGCCGCGCACGCCTCGCCGCACAGCTCGCCGATGAACCGCTTGCGCGACGCGCCCACCAGCACCGGCGCCAGCCGCGCCAGCCGCGCGGTCGCCGCCAGCAACGCCACATTGTGCGCCGTCGTTTTCGCGAACCCGATCCCCGGGTCGATCACCACCCGGTCGCGCGCGATCCCCTGCGCCTCCGCGTAAGCCAGCGCCGCCTGCAGCGCCGCGCAGACCTCCGCCACCACATCGTCATACGCGGCGAGCCCCGCCATGGTCTGCGGCGTGCCCCGCATGTGCATCAGCACCACACCCGCCCGGGTCTCGCGCACCGCCGCCGCCATGGCCGCATCCCCCGCGAACGGCAGGATGTCGTTGACGATGCAGGCCCCGGCCGCGACCGCCGCCCGCGCCACCGCCGGCCGCCGCGTGTCCACCGAAACCGGCACGCCGCCCTGCGCCGCCAGCGCCCGGACCACCGGCACCACCCGCCGCAGCTCCTCCGCCTCGTCGACCTCGGCCGCGCCCGGCCGCGTCGACTCGCCTCCGACGTCCAGCAGGTCCGCGCCCTCGGCCGCCAGCCGCAGCCCGTGCGCCACGGCGCCGCCGGCATCGGGCCACCGCCCGCCGTCGGAGAACGAGTCCGGCGTCACATTGACGATCCCCATGACCAGCGTCCGCCCGAGCGGGATCAGCCGGTCACAGCAACGCCACACGCGCTCTTGCGTTTCGGCACACATGGGTCCGTCTCTCTCCCGCACCGGATACACGTCCGGCCCGTCGACACACGCCACACTCGGTTAACACGGCTCCTTGGGCAAGGGCGGCGGTTGCGGCGGCTCCCCGGCGGCGGCCACGGCGGCCGGGTCCGGCTCCGCCGTCGGCTGCGCCGCAGGCTGCGCGTCGGGCTGCGCCGGCCCCTCGGTCTCGCGTTTCTGCGCGGCACGCTCCGCCTCGCTCAGGATGCGTCCCTGCTTCAGCAGCTCTTCCACATCGCGACCGTCCATCGTCTCGGCCTCCAGCAGATGCTCGACCAGCTTTTCGAGCTGCTCACGGTTCGCCGTAATGATCTTGTCCGCCCGCGCATAGGCCTCGGACACCAGGCGCGCGACCTCTTCGTCGATCTTCTTGGCCGTGTCTTCGCTGTAGGTCGGGCTGCGCGCCGCCTCGCGCCCGACGAAGAGCGGCTCCAGGCTCGAGTCGCCGAACGACTGGAAGCCGAACACGTCGCTCATGCCGAAGGCGCAGATCATCTTGCGGGCGGTGTCGCTAGCCATCTTGATGTCCATGCGCGCGCCGGTCGAGACGTCGCCCGTGAAGAGGTGCTCCGCGATCCGGCCGCCCATCAGCACCACCAGCTGATCCAGCAGCTCGCGCTTGGAGCGGTTGAGCACGTCGCGCTCCGGCAGCGACATGGTGGCACCCAGGGCCTGGCCGCGCGGGATGATCGTCACCTTGTGCAAGGGCTCGGTGTGCTCGCACAGCACCTGCAGCAGCGCGTGTCCCGCCTCATGCCAGGCGGTGATCCGCCGCTCGCGGTCTTCCATCGCGCGGCTGCGGCGCTCGCGGCCCCACAGCACCTTGTCGCGGGCCTCTTCGAGGTCGATGTGTTCGATCGCCGATTTGCCCAGGCGCGCCGCCAGCAGCGCGGCCTCGTTCAGCAGGTTGGCGAGGTCCGCGCCGGAGAAGCCCGGCGTGCCGCGCGCGATCCGGGACAGATCGGCGTTCTCCGCCAGCTTGACCTTCTCGGCGTGCATCCGCAGGATCTCCTCGCGCCCCGTCAGCGTCGGCAGGTCGATGATGATCTGGCGGTCGAACCGGCCCGGCCGCAGCAGCGCGGAATCCAGCACGTCCGCGCGGTTGGTCGCCGCGATGATGATCACGCCCTCCGAGGTCTCGAACCCGTCCATCTCCACCAGCAGCGCGTTGAGCGTCTGCTCGCGCTCGTCATGCCCGCCGCCGATGCCGGAGAAGCGGCTGCGTCCCACGGCGTCGATCTCGTCGATGAAGATCAGGCAGGGCGCGTGCTTCTTGCCCTGCTCGAACATGTCGCGCACGCGCGACGCGCCCACGCCCACGAACATCTCCACGAAGTCCGACCCGCTGATGTTGAAGAACGGCACGCCCGCCTCGCCCGCGATCGCCTTGGCCAGCAGGGTCTTGCCGGTGCCTGGAGGCCCCATCAGCAGCACGCCCTTGGGGATGCGCCCGCCCAGCTTCTGGAACTTCTGCGGCTCCTTCAGGAACTCCACGATCTCCTGCACCTCCTCCTTGGCCTCCTTGATGCCGGCCACGTTCGCGAAGGTGAGCTTCTTCTTGTCCTGGTTCAGCATCTTCGCCCGGCTCTTGCCGAAGCTCATCGCGCCCATGTTGGCGGACTTGATCTGCCGCATGAAGACGAAATACAGGATGACGAGAATCACGACGACCGGCAGCATCTCGCGCAGCAGCGAGCCGAACACGTTGTTGTTGTAGACCAGGGGGCAAGCAATCTTCCGGTCCAGCAGAAACTGCTCCAGGTTTTCCGAGGGGAGCACGTTCACGCGGAAACGCTCCTTGGACTCGCCCTTCTTCGTGCCGCGCAGGTAGGTCATGCCGTTGGCCTCGCGCACCCACTCGACCTTCTCGATCATGTTCGTGTTCGCCAGGCGGCGGAACTCCAGTTGATCCATCGGCTTGAGTTCGCTCTCGGGCTTGTAGTAAAGCATTCCCACCATGAAGAGCAGCACCATGCCGACGGCCAGCCAGGCTCCGAAGACCCTTTTCGGCGGCAGGGCGCCCGCTGTCGCGCCGCCCTCCTGCTTCTCGCCCGGGGCGGGCATCACGGGCGGCGTTTTCGGCAGCTCGCTCTTGTTGTTATTCTCATTTGCCATAAGTTTTGTATGATACTTTTTCTGAGCCCATGCGGGCAATGCGAAAAATCGCCGGGCTACCGCACGCTCGCCCGGTCGCTCTGGCCCAACACGGCCTCCATCTGCTCGATCAGCAACGGGATCAGCTGTTTCTTGCGCGAAAGGATATCCCGGCACATGAAGATCCGGTCATCCACCCGCGGGAAAGCGATGCGCCGGATGAATTCCGGCACCCCGTCGATCAGGAGCACCGAGCTCAGCGCCGTGATGTCGGTGATCATGAGCGCCACGAAATAAAGCCCCTCGGCCTCGCGCTTGCGGGCCAGGGCGGCCAAGAGCTCGCCTTTGCGCCCCACCAGCTCCTCGGTCGAGTTCACCTCCACCTGGCTCACGACGAACTTCTTGCCGCAGGCCCCGTAGGGTTTGGCGTCCATTCCCAGGATATCGTGCGCCGGGACGTCGGTCAGATGGCGGGCGCTGTTGAAAATGTCGCGGCCGAACGTTTCGATGTCCAAATCCACCAGTCCGGCCAGGTGTTCCGCCGTCTCCCGGTCGGTGTCCGTCGTGGTCGCGGAGCGCAGCATCAGGGTGTCGGTCAGGATGCCCGCCAAGAGCAGCGCCGCGACGCCGGGGGTGAGCACCGCTTTCTGCTCGACGTACATGCCCGCCACGATCGTCGAGGTCGCGCCCACCACGCGGTTGATGAAGGTGATCGGGTAGCGCGTCGAGAAATTGCCGAGGCGGTGGTGGTCCAGAATTTCGAGAATGCGGTAATGCTCCATGCCCTCGACCGCCTGCCCCAGCTCGTTGTGATCGACCATGATGATGTCGATGTTGGGTTCCTTGATCAGGTCGCTCTCGGAAAAGACGCCGATGACCACGTCGTTGTCGTCCACCACCGGCAAACAGCGGGACGGGGTCGCGGCGAGCGCCTCGCGGATCGTGCGCACGTAGCTGCCCGCATTCACCGGTTTGGCGGTCTCGTCGGTCATGGTCCGCACCGGCGTGGAATAGAGGATCAGGAAGGCCGTCGAGGAGGTGTCGTACGGCGAAATGATGACCGACACCTTGCGCTGCTCGGCCAGCTCGCGCAGCCCCTTGGCCAGCGGCATGCCGTTGGTGACGATCACCGCCCGCGCGCCGCGCTCGATGCTGTAGCGCTGGATGTCCTCGCGGTCGCCCGTCAGCACCAGCGCGTTGGCCGGGATCTCCGCGTCCAGATGCTGAATGAACGACTCCGTCGACGAGCCCGCCACCAGGATCCGGGACTTCACCACGTCGTCGCCGCCAAAGGTCACCAGCGGCTGCGCCTTGAGCGTCTGGACCAGCAGGTTGATGCTGGTCGGGATGATCGCCTTGCGGTGGGGGTTGATCTTGCGCATGATGTTGCGCGCGAAAGCGTTATGGTTGAGCAACGCCTTGTAGCGCCCGGCCTCGTCCACCACCGGCAGGATGTTCACGTCCTCACGGTCCATCTTATCCAGCGCGTCCCACAGCGAGGTCGATTCGGTGACCGTGACGGGCGGTTGGGACAGGAAGTAGCCGACTTTGGGAACCAGGTCGGGGATGTACACCGGCGTCGGAATGCGGAACCGCTCCAGGATGTATTCCGTCTGCGGCGTCAGCTTGCCGGCACGGGCGGGAAAACAGTTCTGCAATCCCTGCTGCCTCTTGAGTTCCGCATAGGCGATGGCGGACACGATCGAATCCGTGTCGGGATTTCGATGGCCGATAACATAGGTTTTTCTTTCCATGACGTGTTTGCCTGTCCAGTATAGAGGATTCCGGTGTAAAAAGGCCAGTCTATTGACCGTCGGACGCTAAAAACAAACGGCCAAACAGGCCCGCGTTTGACAGGGGGGCGGCCGCGTTGCTATGCTTACACGCTTCGGAAGCCGTGGGACCGCCGCCGGTGCGACGGTCTGCCCCCCCCGCTTCCCCACCCAGGAGCCGCTATGAAACTGATCGCGACCGCCCTCTGCGCCGGCACGTTTTGCGCCACCCTCTGCGCTGAAACCGCTCTGGAACTCACGACCCCGGAAGTGTTTACCACGCCAGCCGGAGAAACGCTCAACTACCGCCTCTTCCTGCCCGGGAACCTCCCGGCGGATAAAAAACTGCCGCTCGTGATCTTCCTCCACGGCGCGGGCGAACGCGGCACCAACAACGTCAGCCAGCTCAAGCACGGCGTGCTCGCCCTGATCCGGCACGGCGCCGCCGCCGGCGACCCCGCCATCATCCTCGTGCCCCAGTGCCCCGCCGGCCAGCAGTGGGTGGACGTGCCCTGGGCCGCCCCGAGCCACTCCATGCCCGCCCAGCCCTCGCCGTCCATGCGTCTGGCGCTGGCCCTGCTCCGGGAAAAGATGGCCTCCCTGCCGGTCGACACCGCACGCGTCTACGTGACCGGGGTCTCGATGGGCGGCTACGGCACCTGGGACGCGATCCAGCGCGAGCCCGCGCTCTTCGCGGCCGCCCTGCCGATCTGCGGCGGCGGCGACGCCGCCCGCGCGCAGGACATCAAGGGCATCCCCATCTGGACGTTCCACGGCGACAAGGACACCGCCGTGCCGGTCACGCGCTCACGCGAGATGTTCAAGGCGCTGCAAGCCTGCGGCGGCGCGGTCCAATACCGCGAGTATCCCGAGGCCGGACACGATGTCTGGACGCGCACCTATAGCGATCCGTCGGTGCTGACCTGGTTTTTCGCGCAGCGCCGGCTGCCGCCCCCGCTCTGACGTCGTGACCCTTACCCCTTAGAAGGAAGAACCCTTGATGCTGAAAGAAAAGACCATGCCCACAACCGAAATGGCCACCCTGACCCTGCGCGGCCAGACCTATGAGTTCCCCGTGACCGTCGGCACCGAGAACGAAATCGCGATCGACATCTCGGCGCTGCGCAAAAAGACCGGCGTGGTCACGCTCGACTACGGCTATATGAACACCGGCGCCTGCGAGAGCGCCATCACCTTCCTCGACGGCGAAAAGGGCGTCCTGCGTTACCGCGGCTACCCCGTCGAGGAGCTGGCCAAGAACTCCCGTTTCGTCGAGGTGGCCTACCTGCTGATCAACGGCCACATGCCGAACGAAATCGAGCGCGTGCAGTGGTCCAGCCTGCTCAACAGCCACTCCATGATGCACGAGGACATGCGCCACCTGTTTTACCAGTACCCGGAGCACTCGCATCCCATGGCGATCCTGTCTGCCATGGTCGTCTCGCTCTCCACCTATTACCCCGAGCTGTCGCAGCACCGCCCCGACGAGCCGGAGGAGGCGATCACCATCGCCGCCACGCGCCTGATGAGCAAGGTGCGCACGATCGCCGCGTTCTCCTACAAGAAATCGATCGGCGAGCCCTTCGTCTACCCGCGCCACGACCTGAAGTACTGCGCCAACTTCCTCAACATGATGTTCAGCTCGCCGGTCTGCCCCTACGAGATCCGTCCCGAAGTGGTGCAGGCGCTCAACGTCCTGCTGATCCTGCACGCCGACCACGAGCAGAACTGCTCGACCGCGGCCGTGCGCCTGGTCGGCAGCGCGCGCGTGAACCTGTACGCCGCCGTGGGCGCGGGCATCTGCGCCCTGTGGGGGCCGCTGCACGGCGGCGCCAACCAGATGGTCGTGGACATGCTGGAGGAGATCCAGCGCAGCGGCCAGGGCGTCAGAAGCTATGTGGACCTGGTCAAGGCGTCCAAGGGCAAGATGCTGCTCTACGGCTTCGGACACCGCGTGTACAAGAACTACGACCCGCGCGCGAAGATCATCAAGAAGTGCTGCCACGACATGCTCAAGGCGCTGCAGATCCATGACCCGCTGCTGGACATCGCCCTGGAGCTCGAGCAGCTCGCCATGAGCGACGATTACTTCACCGAGCGCAACCTCTACCCCAACGTGGACTTCTACAGCGGCATCATCTACCGCGCCATCGGCATCCCGAAAGAGATGTTCACGGTGATGTTCGCGCTGGGCCGCCTGCCCGGCTGGATCGCGCAGTGGAAAGAGGCCCGCGAAGACCCGCGCTTCAAGCTGCAGCGCCCGCGCCAGATCTATGTCGGCCCCAACATGCGCCTCATGAACGACGCGGACAAGACCCGCGAGATCTGAGCGACGGATGCGATTCAGTTCCGTTTGACTTGAATCGCACCCGTTCGAAGCCGGGAGTTTTGGAGGAGCCCGCCTCCGGGCTCCCCGCTCCCTGGCGATCACTTCAACCTGATTACGATTAGGAGGGATCTGGAACCCTTCGTAATCTTAATCCTAATCTTAATCTTAATCGTTCAAAAAGGCACCCCGCCGTTTGCCCCCGCTCCGCGGGCTGCGGGCTAACTCCTAACTCCTAACTCCTAACTCCTAACTCCTAAATTTTTCAGAGCGCCTTGAGGTAGTCGAGGCACTTCTTCGCCGTCTCAAAGGCGTGCTCGGGGTCGCTCTCGTGCTCGACGATGTAGCGGGTCGTGCCGCCGACCGTCTCGCAGAGCGCCAGCGCCCGCCTGAAGTCCACCACGCCCTGGCCGAACACCGCTCCCTGCGGACCGCCGTGCTCCTTCAGATGCACGCTGAGGGAACGTCCGGGATAGCGCTCGACCAGCTTGTAGGGATCGCCCCCGCCTCCCAGACAGTTGCCGAAGTCGATCTGGTGGATGAACGCCTGGGGCGTATGGTCGAACAGCAGCTCCCAGGCCGTGAGGTCGCCGTCAATCTTCTTGAAGTCCCCGCCGTGCGCGTGGTACCCGAGATTCATGCCCGCGGCCTGCGCGGTCTCGCTCGCGCGCGTCAGGATCTCCGCGACCTTGAGGCAGCCCTCCCGGCTCTCAAGCTGCTTGGGGTCGATCCACGGCACGATGATGTACGCGCAGCCGATCGTCTGGTGGAAGTCGATCGTCTTCCGGATCTGCTCCGGCATCACCAGATTGTAGCCCGTGTGCGTGCCGAACGCCTTGAGCCCCGCGCCGTCGAGCAGCTTGCGCAGCTCCGCCGGCTTGTCGCCGTACGGCCCGTAGCCTGCGAACTCCACGCCCGAAAAGCCGATCTCCGCCGCCTTCCTGATGATCCCCGCGAAGTCCTTCTCGCCCTGCTTGCGGAACGAGTAGAGTTGCAGCCCGACCGGGATCCGCTTCGAGCCGATCTCCGTCGCGGCCTGGCCGCGCACCGCCGCGAGGGCCGCGCACGCGCACCCCGCCTTGAACATAAACTGCCGCCGTGTGTTCATCTGGGTCCCTTTCGTTTCAGCCTTTAGCCTTCAATCATCCCTCTCCCTAACGTGACACCAAAACCGAATATCTTCTTCCGCAAAGGCGCAAAGATGCAAAGTCATCCTGAAACCCTTTGCCCCTTGACGTCTTGGCGGGAAAACAACTTGCTATTGTCGCTGCTCTCTGGTCGTAAGGCACTAAAACGCGAAGCGCGTGCGTCCCGCCCCCGTCCCCCTCCCACAAAAAAGCGAAGCGCATGCGGGCAGGGCGGACTTAGATTTTTGAGGCGTATCCGCCGTCCGCCGCAGGAGGCAAAAAGCTCGTCCGCATCGCCCGCATGCCCGAGCCTCCCGTAACCGTCCGTCTTCTCTCCCCACACAAAAAGCGCAGCGCATGTCGACCGCGTCCCGTAACCGTCTGTCTTCTCTCCCCACACAAAAAGCGAAGCGCATGCGGGCAGGGCGGACTTAGATTTTTGAGGCGTATCCGCCGTCCGCCGCAGGCGGCAAAAAGCTCGTCCGCATCGCCCGCATGTCTGAGCGTCCCGTAACCGTCTGTCTTCTCTCCCCCACACAAAAAGCGAAGCGCATGCGGGCAGGGCGGACTTAGATTTTTGAGGCGTATCCGCCGTCCGCCGCAGGCGGCAGAAAGCTCGTCCGCATCGCCCGCATGTCCGAGCGTTCCGTAACCGTCTGTCTTCTCTCCCCCACACAAAAAGCGAAGCGCATGCGGGCAGGGCGGACTTAGATTTTTGAGGCGTACCCGCCGTCCGCCGCAGGCGGCAAAAAGCTCGTCCGCATCGCCCGCATTCCCGAGCGTCCCGTAACCGTCTGTCTTCTCTCCCCACACAAAAAGCGCAGCGCATGTCGACCGCGTCCCGTAACCGTCTGTCTTCTCTCCCCACACAAAAAGCGCAGCGCATGTCGACCGCGTCCCGTAACCGTCTGTCTTCTCTCCCCACACAAAAAGCGAAGCGCATGCGGGCAGGGCGGACTTAGATTTTTGAGGCGTATCCGCCGTCCGCCGCAGGCGGCAAAAAGCTCGTCCGCATCGCCCGCATGCCCGAGCGTCCCTCGCCCGCATGCCCGAGCGTCCCTCGCCCGCATGCCAGAGCTCCCTTTATCCGATCTGCCAGCCGTCGCGGACATACGGCTTGAGCAGCCGGTTCGCCTCGGCGCTGTTGGTGAAGCGGCAGGCCGCCGCATCCCATTTCAGCTCGCCGGCGACCCGCTGCGAGATGCACCCCAGCAGCACCAGCTCGGTCAGCGGCACGGAGTGGTCGATGTGCGAATACGGCTTGGCCCCGCCGCGGACCGCCTCGGCGAACTCCCAGTGGTGGCTCTTGACGCGCGGCAGCGTCACCGGAACATCCTTGGTCGCGTCGTGCTGGGCGATCCCGCGGAACTTCGCGTCGTCCTTCATGCAGACCGCGTCGTTGCTGAGCGTCCCCCGCTCCCCGATGATCATCACGCCGCCCGGCATGCTGCCCCACGTGGCCACCGCCTTGGGGCACACCTCGGCGCCGGGCTTGGTGTTGCCGTCATACCAGTACACGGCGATGGGCTTGCTTTGGCCGTCGGAGCGCACCGTCAGCTTGACGGTCGTCGCGGCCGGATAGGTCTCGGAAAACTTCTCGGTCGTCTTCACCGTCTCCGCGGTCAGCACCTCGCGCAGCTTCAGCGCGCGGAAGAAGAAGCTCATGCTGTGGCAGGCGATGTCGCCCATCGCGCCCGTGCCGAAATCGAACCACCCGCGCCACTTGAAGGCGTGGTAGACGTCCTTTTTGAAGGGCCGCTCCGGCGCGACGCCGAGCCAGCACTCCCAGGCCAGTTCCGGAGGCACCGGGTCGCTGCCCGCGGGCCGGACGAGCCCCTGCGGCCAGATCGGCCGGTCGGTGGCGACATGGATCTCCGACACCTCGCCCAGCACGCCCGACTGCACGACTTCGATCTTGCGGCGCTGCGCGTCCGTGCCGTTGCCGTTGTTGCCCATCTGGGTCACCACGCCGCAACGTTTGGCGACCTCCTCGAAGCGGCGCACCTCCCACACGGTCCGCACCAGCGGCTTCTCGACGTACACGTGGCACCCCTGCTTCATGGCCGCGATGGCCGCCGCCGCGTGCATGTGGTCCGGCGTCGAGACGACCACCGCGTCGAGGTCCTTCTCCTGGGCCAGCAGCTCGCGGAAATCCTGATACTTCCGCACGTCCGGGCAGCGCGCCTTGACCGCGCCCGCGGCATGGTCGAGGCGCCCGCGGTCGACGTCGCACAGCGCCACGACCTGCTCGCCCAGCTCGTAGAACTCCTTGAGGTTCGAACCGCCGCGCCCGCCGGAACCGATGAACGCCATGTTCAGCTTGTCGCCCGTCTTGCGAAGCCGCGATGCCCGCGCGATCGGAACGCTGGAACAACCCGCCAAAGACACCGCGCCCGCGACCGCCGCACCGGTACGCAAAAACTCCCGCCGTGAGACCTGCTTCATCTTCTCCCCCTTCGTTTGCGATCCGGTTCCGCACGTCCCCCCGACGCGCCGGCCCACGTGAGAGCCACCCCGAAACCGATCACTGATCATGGCGGACAGCATACACCTCCCCCGCCCCCGCCAACAAGCCCGTTGTTTCGCGCGCCCTCCGCCCGGGTGTGATTCAACTTTGTTGAATCCACACCCGAAGGAGGAGTTAGGATTTAGGAGTTAGGAGTTGCAATGCCATGGCAACGAACGTGTTCGTACCATGCTCGATCGTCCGTGTTCGCGTCTTCAAAATGAGGTCAAACGTATGGCCTCAAGAAACGTTGTTCGCGGAAGGGTTCCTCCTTGCCGAACGCCTCTTTTGCGCGGCATTTTTGCGTTACCAACTTCTAACTCCCAACTCCTGAATTCTCCTTGGTGCGGCTCAGTTTCAACGAAACTGAATCGCACCCCCCGGGTCGCGTCGCGTTTGTGCCTTGATTCCGTAAAGGGCTTACTTTAGAATCCGCCCCTATAGATGGGATCAGGGCACGTGCTTTTCGGGCCCTCCGCGTGTGCCAAGAACAGGCAGACGCCCGGACCGCAAGCGCCTATTTTCAAAGGACTGACGCAAGACATCAAAACTCCGTGAACCGCGAGGGTTGCTCGCCATGCATAAGCACACAGACGTATCGGGATCCGAGGCGCCCAGCCAGCGCGCCCCGGATGAGGTCGCCGCGGCGAGTGACGCTGACAACGTGTGCCTGTGCGCCGCGCGGGCCGCATGCCGCCAGGCGGTGTCGTCGCAACACTCCTCCGAGTTGAAGTACCGGCGCCTGTACAGCAACATGGCGGACGCCTTCATCGCCACGGCCATGGACGGTCACGTGCTCGAGTTCAACCCCGCGCTCCAGGCCATGCTGGGATATTCCGCCGACGAGCTCCAGCGCCTGACCTACATGGACCTGACCCCTTTGAAATGGCACGTCCTCGAACGCGACATCGTGCGGGAGCAGGTGCTGCCGCACGGCCACTCATGCGTGTACGAAAAGGAGTACCGGCGCAAAGACGGCACCGTCTTCCCGATCGAGCTGTGCGTCCATCTGGTCCGGGACGACGCCGGACAGCCCGCCTCGATGTGGGCCATCGTGCGCGACATCACCGCGCGCAGGCGCGCCGAGTCGGAGCTGAGGGAGAGCGAGGAACGCTTCCGGACGGTTCTTGAGCAATCGATCGATGTGGCCTACCGCCGGAATCTCAAGACCGACCGCTATGACTATTTGAGCCCGGCGATCGAAGGGATCACCGGTTTCTCGGTTGAAGAGTTCAGCCGGCTGAGCTCCGCCGCCCTGCTCGAGCAGATCCATCCCGATGATCACCCGGTGATCCTGAGAAGGTTCGAGCAGTTCGAACGGAGCCGCCACGGGTTTAAAATACAGGACCTTTTCGAGTTCCGGATCAGGCGCAAAGACGGCGCATACCGATGGATTTCCGACAGCGGCGTCCTGATCACCGACACCGACGGCAACCCGCTCTATCACGTCGGGGTCGCCCGCGACGTCACCGAACGCAAGCAGATGGAGGACGCGTTGCTTGAAAGCAACGAAAGGCTCGAAAAAACGGTGGCCGAACGGACCGCCCGCCTCAGGCGGCTGGCCACCGAGCTGACGCTTGCCGAGCAGCGCGAACGGAGACGCCTCTCCGACTTTCTGCACGACGACCTGCAGCAGGTGCTGGTCGCGGCCAAATTCAGGGCCGAGAAACTGGCGCTGGACCAAAAGACGGCCCCGCTCAAGAAAGAGGCCTTGATGCTTCACGACCTGGTGCTGGAGGCCCTCCACAAAACCCGCTCGATCGGCCATGAGCTCGTCACGCCGCTGCTTTACGTGGTGGGGTTCGGGCCGGCCTTGCACCAGCTGGCCGAGCAGATGCGGGAACGCCACAGCCTGCGCGTGGACATGGATACGCAGGATGTGCCGGATCTTTTTCCGGAGGACATCAAAGTCCAACTCTTTCACGCGGTTCGGGAACTGCTGTTCAATGTCGCCAAACATGCCGACACCCACACCGCCTCCGTGCGGCTCAAGAGGCTGGATGGGCAGGTCGAAATCACGGTTGCCGACGCGGGCAAAGGCTTCGATCCCGGCAAGGTCAAACCGGACGACCCTGCGGACTGCGGCTACGGGTTGTTCAGCATCAGCGAACGCTTGGGGTCCGTCGGAGGAGCGATGCGGATCGATTCGGCTCCCGGTTGCGGCACACGCATCACGATCAGCGTTCCTCTTCCGGCAGAGACAAAAGCCGCGCCACGCGCGCGGCCACGCGAAACCGTGAAGAAGGATCGTACCTGCGGGACGGGCGTGCGCGCACGCGTCCTGGTGGCGGACGACCACGAGCTTGTGCGGCACGGCGTGACCCAGTTGCTGTCCCAGGACTCCGCCTTTGACGTGGTCGGCGAGGCGGCCAACGGCCGGGAGGCGCTGGCGCTGGCGCGGGAGCTCCGGCCTGACGTCATCGTCATGGACGTCCGCATGCCCGAGATGGACGGGATCGAAGCGACGCGTCTGATCAAAGCGGAATTTCCGGACACCGTGGTGGTCGGCATCTCCGCCTTCAACGAAGCGGGCTTCAGATCCGAGATGTTGCTGGCCGGCGCGGTTGAGCTCCTCGACAAGGTCGATGCGGGCGAGACGCTGGTGGCGACGGTCGCCCGGTGTTTGGCGGGGCGCTGTCGCGAGGACAACCCGTAACATTGAGGGCTCCCTTTTTCGTCTGGCCTCGGCGCTCCGAGCGTGTATACTAACAGAACATTGATTCTCCTAACCATTCATCACGAGGTGCGAGATGCAACACATGCAGGCGGGCGAAGGACTCAAACGGCGTTCATTCTTGGCGGGTGCGGCAGGCGCGACCGCCCTCTTGGCTGCACCGCACGCGCGGGCCGGGATGTCCGGCGGCGCGGCGGCCGCGGCGAAACGGACGGCGGCCGCCGGCGGCATGGGTTTCCCCAAGGATTTCTGGTGGGGCGCCGCCACCGCCTCCTACCAGATCGAGGGCGCCGCCGCTGAAGACGGCCGCAAGCCGAGCATCTGGGACACCTTCAGCAAAACCCCCGGCAAGGTCGAGAACGGCGACACCGGCGACGTGGCCTGCGACCACTACCACCGCTACGAGGAGGACGTGAAGCTCATGGCCGACCTCGGGGTCAAGCACTACCGCTTCAGCATCGCCTGGCCGCGCATCATCCCCGACGGCCGCGGCGCGGTGAACCAGAAGGGCCTGGACTTCTACAAGCGCCTGGCCGACTGCCTGCTCAAGCACGGCATCGCGCCGCACGCCACGCTCTTCCACTGGGACCTGCCGCAGGCCCTGCAGGACCGCTACCTGGGCTGGCAGAGCCGCGAGGTGGTCAAGGATTTCGGCGCGTATGCCGAGGCCGTGGGCAAGGGCCTGGGCGACCGCATCACGCACTGGATGATCATGAACGAGATCTCGTGCTTCGCCTTCGGGGTCGGCTATGCCGTCGGGCACAAGCCCTCGCACGCGCCCGGCATCCAGCTCGCGACCATCAAAGAGCGCAGCAACATCTCGCACCACGCGCTGCTCGCGCACGGCACGGGCTGCCTGGCTCTGCGCGCCACCTGCTCGGCCAAACCCAACGTGGGCGCCGCCGAAAACTACAACGCCTACGTGCCCGTCTGCGAGACGCCGGAGAACATCGAGGCCGCGCGCCTCGCCTTCCTGAGCGACGCGGCCAACGGCAGCATCCTGACCCCCATGCTGACCGGACGCTACTCGGAGCAGTGGATGGCCCAGTTCGGCGACAGCGCCCCCGACATCAAGGACGGCGACCTGAAGCTCATCGCCCAGCCGCTGGACGCGCTCGGCTTCAACTGCTACTCGGGCACCTACGTCCGCGCCGCCGGCAACCCCAAGGGCTTCGAGACCTTCCCCTGCTTCGACGCCTACCCCAAAGGCAGCATGCCGTGGCTGAACATCGTGCCCGAGGCGATCTACTGGGGCCTGCGCATGGTGACCGACGCCCTCGGCCGCAAGGACCTGCCCGTCTTCGTCAGCGAGAACGGCGTGGCCGACGGCGCCAAGCCGGACGCCCAGGGCTTCGTCGCGGACATCGACCGCATCATGTATTACCGCCAGTACCTGCGCAACGTGCAGCGCGCCGTGACCGAGGGCTACCCGGTGATCGGCTACTTCCCGTGGAGCCTGATGGACAACTTCGAGTGGGCCTGCGGCTATTCCAAGCGCTTCGGCATGACCTATGTGGACTTTGCCACGCAGAAGCGCACGCCCAAGCTGAGCTACAGCTGGTACCAGCAGGTCATCCGCAACAACAGCGTGATGTAATCGTTTGCAACGACACCCCCCATGCGCAAGGATGCGCATGGCACATCCGAATGTGGCACGCCCATCCCTGGGCGTGCGTTTCTGTCAGCACTACCCTCAAAGAGATCCCCATGAACACCTGTTCACCGACCTTCACCGCGCATGTTCTTCCGTACCGAGCGTTCGCCCGCGCGGTCGCCTGTTCGTTCTCCCTGCTATGGGCCGGGACCGCCAGCACCCAAGAGGTCACCGCCACGCCGCGCAACGCCAGCGGCATCTACGCCACGGGCGAGAAGATCGCCTGGGACATCGCGGCGCCGGGCGCGACCAACGTGCGCGCCGTCGTGAAGCTGTTCGACACGAAGGTGCTGTGGGAGGGCGACGTCAAACTGGACGCCGGCAGCGGCCGGCTGGAGACCTCGCTGGCCGAGCCCGGGACGGTGCTGGTCACCCTCACGGCGAAGCCGCAGGACAAGCGCGCGAAAACCCTCGTGGGCGCCGCCGCGGCGCCGTTCAAGATCCCGCCCTCGGCCCCGCGCCCCGCGGACTTCGACGCGTTCTGGCAGGCCAAGATCCAGGCGCTGCAGGCCATTCCCGCCAACCCGGCGCTCACGCCCGGCGACAGCGGTGACCCGGCGGTCGAGTACGTCAAGCTGACGCTCGACAACATCAAGGGCACGCGCGTCTACGGCCAGCTCGCGCGCCCGAAGCGCGCGGGCAAGTTCCCCGCCCTGCTGATCGTGCAGTGGGCCGGCGTCTACGGCCTGCCGAAGGGCAATGTCGTGAACCCCGCCAAAAACGGCTGGCTCGCGCTGAACATCATGGCGCACGACCTGCCGCTCGACCAGCCCGACGATTTCTACAAGCAGGCCAGCGCCACCACGCTGAACAACTACACCTCGATCGGCAACGACGACCGCGAGACCAGCTACTTCCTGCGCATGCTGCTGGGCTGCTACCGCGCCGCCGACTACCTGACGGGGCGCCCCGACTGGGACGGCCGCGTGTTCGCGGTCACCGGCACCAGCCAGGGCGGCCTGCAAGGCCTGGCCACCGCCGGCCTGCACCCCAAGGTCACGGCCGTGCTCGTCTGCGTGCCCGCCGGGTGCGACACCACCGCACCGTGGGCCGGACGTTCGGTCGGCTGGCCCTACTGGTACCGCTCGACCCAAGGCAAGGACGAGAAGAAGGTCATGGAGACCAGCCGCTATTTCGACGCCGTCAACTTCGCCGCGCACATCCGCTGTCCGTCCCTGGTCGCGCTGGGGCTGATCGACCAGACCTCGTGCCCCGCCGGCGTCTTCGCGGCCTTCAACCAGATCCAGGGCCCGAAGGAGGCGGTCGTGATGATCAACTCCCCGCACCAGAACAAGAACAACTCGCAGGCCGAATGGGGCCGCCGCTCGCAGGCCTGGCTGAACGCCCTGGTGAAGGGCGGACCCGCCCCGGTCGCCAAGCCGTAATCCCGGCGCCCCTCCATCTGGGCAGGACTCCCGGTAGGGACGGCTCCCCGAGCCGTCCGCCGGCCCCTGTCCCGGATCGTGCGCGTCTCCCCCTCATTCCCGCGCCCGCCGGTTCCCGGATGCCCCTTTTGAAACGCCCATTGTAAAGCGTCTTGAAAAACGGGGTTTACAATCGTATACTGGCGGCTTTTCAAAAGGAAAGCCCCATGCACAACCCGCAAAAACCCGCTTCCTCGCTCCCCGCCGGCCGGCCGGCCACCCGTGAGGAGATCGACGATCTCGCCCAGATGCCGCTGGACGACCTGCTCGCCGCGGCCGACGACCTCCGCCGCCGCACCATCGGCTCCCGCGCGAATCTCTGCACGATCCTGAACGCCAAATCCGGGGTCTGCTCCGAAAACTGCCGCTACTGCGCCCAGTCCGCCCATTACCACACGCCCGCCGAGAGCTATCCCATGGTCACGCCGGAAAAGGCGCTGGAAACCGCGCGCCGCAACGAGGCCTCCGGCGTGCAGCGCTTCTCGCTGGTGACCAGCGGCCGCTCGCTGCCCGAGGCCGACTTCGAGACGGCGCTGACGATCTACCGGCTCCTGTCCGCCGAAACCAAGCTGACGCTCTGCGCCTCGTTCGGCCTGCTCACGCCGGATCAGGCCGGCGCGCTGCGCGAGGCAGGCGTCACGTTCTACCACCACAACCTCGAAGCCTGCCGCGCGTTCTTTCCGAAAACCTGCACGACCCACACGTGGGAGGACCGCCGCGACACGATCCGGGTCGCCCAGTCCGCCGGCCTGACGGTCTGCTCCGGCGGCATCTTCGGCCTCGGCGAAACGCTGGCGCACCGCATCGACATGGCGTTCGAACTGCGCGACCTGAACGTCCGCTCGATCCCGCTGAACATCCTGATGCCGATCCCCGGCACGCCGCTGGAGCACCAGCCGACCCTGCCGCACGACGAGATCCTGCGGTCGATGGCGCTCTACCGCTTTGTCCTGCCGGAGGCCGACATCCGCTTCGCCGGCGGCCGCGCCGTCCTGGGCGGCAAGGCCGAAGCCGCGCTGCAGGGCGGGATCAACGCCGCGCTGACCGGCGATTTCCTGACCACGTCGGGCTCGTCGACCGCCACGGACATCGCGCTCTTCACGCGCCTCGGCTTCGAGCTGCGTTAACCGCCATGCATGCCCTTCTACAGGAACGTCTCGAAGCCCTGCGCGCCGCGGGCCTCCACCGCCGGCTCCGCTGCCTGCCCTCGGCGGCCGGCCGCTTCGTCGAACACGGCCGCACGGTCCTGAACTTCTCGTCGAACGACTACCTCGACCTCTCCCACCACCCCGAGGTGCGAGCCGCAGCCCGGCGCGCGGTGGACGAGTACGGCGCCGGCGCGACCGCCTCGCGGCTGATGTCGGGACACCTGCCGCTCCACGCGGAGTTGGAGGCGGAGCTGGCGGGCTGGTGCGGCCACGAGGCCGCCCTGCTCTTCGGCAGCGGGTTTCTGGCGAACGCGGGGATCCTCCCGGCCCTGCTGCGCCCCGGCGACCGGGTCTACGCCGACAAGCTGGTGCACGCCAGCGTCATCGAAGGTTTGCGACTGGCCGACGTGCCGTTCAAGCGCTTCCGGCACAACGACGCCGGCCACCTCGCGCGGCTGCTGACCGAGGACGCCGACGCCGCGGGCCTGCGGCTCGTCGTCACGGAATCGGTCTTCAGCATGGACGGCGACCAGGCCCCGCTGGCCGCGCTGGCCGAAGCCTGCCGGCGCCACGGGGCCCTGTTCATGGTGGACGAGGCCCACGCGCTGGGCGTCTTCGGCCCGGAGGGCGGCGGACTCTGCCGCCTGCTGCCGGAGTCGCTGCGCCCGGACCTGACGGTCGGCACGCTCGGCAAGGCCCTGGGCAGCTACGGCGGCTTCTGCGCCTGCTCCGCGAAGCTGCGCGACTACCTGATCAACACCGCCCGCACCTTCATCTTCTCGACCGCCCTGCCGCCGGCTTCGGCCGGCGCGGCCCTGCAGGCCCTGCGCCTCTGCCGACGCGACGAGCCGGGGCGCGAGCTGCTGCGGCGCGCCAGCCGTTTCCACGCCGCGCTCCGCGCCGCCGGCCTGCCGGTCCCGGCCGAGGCCGCCTCGCAGATCCTGCCGATCGCCGTCGGCGACAACGTCCGCGCGGTCGCGCTTGCCGAAAAGCTGCGCGGCCACGACCTGCTGGTCACCGCCATCCGTCCGCCGACGGTGCCGCCGGGCACGGCGCGGCTGCGGCTCTCGGTCACGCTGGCCCACGCCGACGCGGATCTCGACCACGCGGCCGAGGTCCTGGCCCGCTGCCAACACGAGGTGCAGCCATGACGCCAGCCCTCCTCCTGCTGCCCGGCTGGGCCTGTAACGACGCCGTCTGGACGGCGCTGCTCCGCGCGCTGGGCACGCCCCCCGACCGCTTCGAACACACGCCCTGGGCGGAAACGGAGACGGCCGCGCGCCGGCCGCGACCGGGCGGCCCGCGCATCGCCCTGGCCCACTCCCTCGGCGCGCTCGCGGCCCTCTCCGCCGCCCTGGAACAGCCGGCGCGCTTCGACGCGCTGATCCTGCTCGCCGCGACGGCGCGCCTGCCGGCCGACACCGGCTATCCGGGCGCAGACCCGCGGGCGTGCCAGGCGATGCGCGTGCGGCTGCGGCGCGATCCGTCCGGCCTGATGCGCGACTTCACCGCCCTCGCCTGCGCGCCCGCGCCGGCCCGGCCGGAGCTCTTCGCCCTGCCGACGGAGCAGACCCGGCCGCAGTTCGCCGCCTGACTCGCCCGGCTCCAGGAAACCGACCTGCGGGCGGCCTGCCGTTCCGCCCCCCTGCCGCCGACCCTGCTGATCCACGGCGCGCAGGATGCCGTTGTCCCCCTGGCGAGCGCCGCCGCGCTTGAAGCCGCGCTCTCCGGCCGCGCCCGCCTGGCCGTCCTGCCGGACGCGGGCCACATGCTGCCGGCCACCCATCCCCAACCGGTCGCGGAGCTGATCCTCGCCTTCCTTTCGGGGCTCGGCCATGTCTGTTGATCCCGACACACCGCTTGCAGCCGCACGCTTCGACCGCGCCGCGGAGACCTACGATGCCTGGGCCGACCACCACCGGGCCATCGCCGATGCGCTGTTCGAGCTGCCGAAGCTGCCGGCCGCGCCCCTCCGCCTGCTGGACGTCGGCTGCGGCACAGGCCTCGTCACGCTCCGCGCCCGGCAGCGCTATCCGCAGGCCGCGCTGACCGGCCTGGACCAGTCGCCGGCGATGCTGGAGGCTTACGCGCGCCGCTTCCCGCGCGCGGAGCGGATAGCCGGTGACGTCCAGCGGGTTCCTTTGCCGTCGGATCTCGACCTGATCGTCTCCAGCTGCGTCTTCCAGTGGCTGACCGACTACGCGCCGACCTTGCGCCGCTTGCATGCCGCGCTCACACCCCGGACGGGCGTGCTGGCCTTTGCCGAGCCGGTGGACGGCACCCTGCCGGAATTCACGGCGGCCTGCGAGCGCGCGGGACTGGCCGGACTCGGCCTCGCCTGCCGCCCCGCGGAAACCTGCCTGGCCGCGCTGGAGGAGTCCGGTTTCCGCACGGCCGCCGCGCAGGTCCGCGATTTTCCCGTAGCCTATCCTGACGCGCGCTGCGCGCTGCGCTCCTTCAGCGGCATCGGTGCCCTGCCCGGAAAGTCCGCGCTCGCGCCCGGCCAGACGCGCCGGCTGATGGCCGCGCTCTCGGATGTCTGCGCCGGCCGGATCACGCTGACCTACCGCGTGCTGCTTGTCGTCGCCACCCCCAACGGGAGCCCGCCATGAAACCCGGCCTGCTCATCGTCGGCACCGACACCGATGCCGGAAAAACCGTCGCCGCCTGCAGCCTGGTCGCCCATCTGCGGCTCGACTGCGGCCTGAACATCCTGCCGGCCAAGCCGGTGCAGACCGGCTGCACGCGCCGCACGGACGGCTCACTGGCCGCGCCGGACCTCGACGCCCATCTGGCCGCGGCCGGTCTCGCCGCTCCGGCGCCTGCCCTGCTCCGCCTGATGGCGCCCTACTGTTTCGAGCCGCCCTGCTCGCCGCATCTGGCGGCGGCCCAGGCGGGCGTGACCATCGAGCCCGCCGCGATCCGCGACGCGCTGGCGGAGCTCGCCGCAGCCTGCGACGGCGTGGTCGCCGAAACGGCCGGCGGCCTGCTGGCGCCGCTGAACCTGCGGGGCGAAACCATGCTCGACCTCGCCCGCCTGCTCGGGTGGCCGGTGCTCGTGGTTGCCGCCAACCGCCTCGGCTGCATCAACCACGCCCTGCTCACCCTGCGTGTCCTTGCCGACGCGAGCCTGCCCGTCGCCGGCGTGCTGATGGCCCAGACCGCGCCGCCGTCCGCCGACCCCCTGGCCGCCGCCATCCGGCGCGACAACCCGCAGGCCATCAGCCGCTTCGGCCGTGTGCCGCTGCTCGGCGAAATCCCCTATCTCCCCCCTTCCGCCACCCCACCGGTCTGGCGCACCCTCGCCCGGGAAGCGCCCGCGCTCGCGCAGGCACTCGAAAAAATCTTTCCGTAATCCCGGTCCCCTCAACGCCCAAGGCTCCCCATGACCGCAAACGACCTCTCCGCCTTCGACCGCGACCACCTCTGGCACCCCTACACCTCGCTGACCGAGCCGCTGCCCTGCTTCGTGGCCGAATCGGCCGAGGGCGTGCGGCTGCGTCTGCAGGACGGCCGCGAGCTGATCGACGGCATGTCCTCCTGGTGGGCCGCCATCCACGGCTACCGCCACCCCAGGCTGATGGCTGCGCTGCGCGCTCAGGCCGACCGCCTCGCGCACGTCATGTTCGGCGGCCTCACCCACGAGCCGGCCGTCGCGCTGGGCCGCCGCCTGCTCGCCCTGCTGCCGCCCGCGCTCTGCCGGATCTTCTATGCCGACAGCGGCTCGGTCAGCGTGGAAGTCGCGCTGAAGATGGCGCTGCAGGCGGCCCGCTCCCGTCCCGGCGGCACAGGCCGCACGCGCTTCCTCACCCTGCGCGGCGGCTACCACGGCGACACCTTCATGGCCATGTCGGTCTGCGATCCGGTCACCGGCATGCACGGCCTGTTCCAGGGCGTGCTGGCCCAACAGCTTTTCGCCGACCGCCCGGCCTGCCGCTTCGGCGCCACCTGGGATCCGGCCGACACCGCGTCGTTCGAGCGTCTGATCGGCGAACACCACGCCGAGCTGGCCGGCGTCATCCTCGAACCGGTCGTCCAGGGCGCGGGCGGCATGTGGTTCTACCATCCCGAGTACCTGCGCCGGGTGCGCGCGCTCTGCACGCACTACGGGGTCCCCCTGATCTTCGACGAGATCGCGACGGGCTTCGGCCGGACCGGCAAGCTGTTCGCCATGAACCATGCCGAGGTCGTGCCGGACATCCTCTGCGTGGGCAAGGCCCTGACCGGCGGCACGCTGACGCTGGCGGCCGTGGTCTGCACCGACGCCGTCGCGCGGGCGATCTCGGCCGACGGCCTGCCGTTCATGCACGGCCCGACCTTCATGGCCAACCCGCTCGCCTGCGCCGTCGCCGCGGCCAGCCTCGACCTGCTGAACGAGACGCCGTGGCAGGCGTCCGTCACCCGGATCGAGGACCAGCTGCGCGCCGAGCTCGAGCCCTGCCGCGCCCATCCCGCCGTAGCCGACGTGCGCGTGCTCGGCGCCATCGGCGTGGTCGAGACCCGCCGTCCCGTGGACATGGCCGCGCTGCAGCGCCACTTCGTCGGCCGCGGCGTCTGGATCCGGCCGTTCGGCCGGCTGATCTACCTCATGCCCCCCTACATCATCGCGCCCGGGGACCTGACCCGCCTGACCGATGCCGTCCGCAGCGCGCTGCCGCTCGTCTAACCGGCCGAACACGTCAAAGGCGAATGCCCCTTGCGGACGGGCTGCCCCGCTTGAAAACCTAGTACACTGTAAACCCTAAAACATCTGACATGATTACATGATTATGAGTCACCAGAGACAATCATTATAATCATGTAATCATGTCAAAAAAAACCGAAGCTTTTGACTGTACAGACTACTAGAACTTTGCGGCCAGTTCGAAGCGCAGATAGTAGCCGGTTTCCGCATCCGCGTAGTAGTCACCCGCGTCGAAGACTTCGGCCAGGACCGTGCCCTTGACCTCGCTCTCCTTGCGGAAGAAGCCCTTCAGCAGCGGGAACTGGTACTTGGCGACGCCGAGCAGGCCGCGGTAACTGTCATCCTGCGCCGTGTCGTTCGAGTCCGCGAACATCGGGCCCGCCTCCAGGCTCACCTTCTGCGCCTTGGCGGGCGCGGCCGCGACCTCCAGATGCGGATAGAGCAGGTTAGTCCAGTAATACTTGGAGTACTGGCCGGACGCCAGTTCGCTGAACCAGGTCGTCCGGTTGAAGACCGGATTCCAGTTGTTGTCGTCCCCCGCCTTCGCGTTCTCGTCGCCCGAAAGATACAGCAGCCCGCCTTTGAGGGTCGGCTTCCAGGCGTGGTCGGGGGCGACCTTGTATAGCACGCCGGCATATCCCAGATAGGCGAGGATGTCGCGCCCGTCGTCGGTCTCGCCGAACTGCGAGGCTCCCTCGAACTCGGCCGAGAACCGGTCATTGAGCGAGGGCGTCAGGCGCGTTCCCACGGTGCTGAAGTCCCGGCCCGGCACGCGTTTCTTGCGGTCGCCCTTGTTGAAGTAACGGCTTTCGTCCTTCCAGATGTAGTAGAGCTCCACCGGGAACTCCTTGTTTTCGGCCATCGTCAGGTAGAGTCCGGCGGCCGACTCGGTCAGGTCGTTGTTCTCGCCGCCGGTCAGGCTGGTGAGGTCATACTGTTCATTGCCCGCGGTCCATTCATCTTCCGGACGCTGGTACACGCCGAAGGCGTCGAGCGTGGTGTTTTCACTCAGGTGAACGCTGGCTTTGGCGGCATCGAAATACGCCGAGCGGCTGCCGTCGCCCGCGCTGCCGTCGCTGATGATGCGCCCCTCGCCGTATTTCAGGTCCTGCCGTCCGACGCGCAGATCGACCTTGTCGTCGAGCAGCCCCTTGACATCCAGATAGAGGGCGTCGATGAAGAGCTCGTCCGGAAACTGATACTGCTGCGGGGCGTTGTGGTAGCCGCGGAACTCGTCCGCCAGACGGCTGAACAGCGTGACGTTCTCGTAGCGCGCCTCACCCCACACGCGGGAGCGCAGGCGGTAGTAGTCCTGATACGTCGTGTTGATCTTGCCGCCCGAAGCCGGCGCGTTGTCCTTGTAATCGTAGCGGAAGCGGAGGTCCGCTCCGCCGTCGAGTTTCAGTTTCGACGGTGTCGCGGTGACCGGCAGCGACGCCGCGTCCGGCGCGGGCTGCGCGGGCTGAGGTGTCTGAGCGGTGACGGCCAGAGCGGCCGCGGCAAAAAGAAACGTGGTGAGAGTGATCTTCATGTGTGGGTCTCCTTAAAGGTTAGGTTCGTGAGTGGACGGGGGGAAGCATGTGTATCACTTGACCGGCAGGTAGATCTGGTCAAAGACGCCGCCGTCGGCGAAGTGCTCCTTCTGCGCCTTCTGCCAGCCGCCGAAAACACCGTCGATGGTGATCAGCTTGACCGCCGGGAAGCGGGCGATATCGGCTGGATCGGCCAGCTCCGGCGTGCGCGGACGGTAGTAGTGCCGGGCCGCGATCCGCTGCCCTTCCGCGCTGTAGAGGTGCGTGAGGTAGGCCTCGGCCAGCGCGCGCGACCCGCGCCTGTCCGCCACCTTGTCCACCACCGCCACGGCCGGCTCGGCCAGGATGCTGATGGGCGGCACCACGATGTCGAATTTGTCCTTGCCCAACTCGTTGACCGCGAGAAACGCCTCGTTCTCCCAGGCCAGCAGCACGTCGCCGATGCCGCGCTGCACAAAGGTCGTGGTCGACCCGCGCGCCCCGGAGTCGAGCACCGGCACGTGTTTGTAGAGGTCGGCGATAAAGGTCCGCGCCTTGGCCTGCGCGGCCGCGGCCTGCGGCGCGAACTCGGGCTTGCTCAGCTTGCTGAGGTCGCCGCCCAGCTCACGGTCCAGGACATAGCCCCAGGCCGCCAGATGGTTCCAGCGCGCGCCCCCCGAGGTCTTGGGGTTGGGGGTGATCACCGCGACGCCCGGTTTGACCAGATCGTCCCAGTTCCTGATCTGCTTGGGATTCCCCTTGCGGACCAGGAAGACGATCGTCGACGTGTACGGGGCGCTGTTGTGCGGCAGCTTCGCCTGCCAGTCCGCCCCCAGCAGCCCCGCCTTGGCGGCCACCTCGTCGATGTCGTAGGCCAGGGCCAGGGTCAGCACGTCCGCCTCCAGCCCGTCGATCACGGCGCGGGCCTGCTTGCCCGATCCGCCGTGCGACTGCTTGACCGTGATCTTCTTGCCCCCGTGCTCCTTCTCGTACCATTGGCCGAAGGCCTGATTGTAATCCTTGTAAAGTTCGCGGGTCGGGTCATACGAGACGTTCAGAAGTTCAGTGACTTCTACCGCCAGAAGACCTGTCGCGGCCAAGGCGAGGATTCCTGCGGTTCTGACTGTTTTGCGTATGGTGTTCATGTCGGCTCCTTTTCATCTGGCATCGCTGCCGGGTTCATCGTTTAAGGTTTCTGCAGCCTTCAGCGGCTTGAATTGGGCGACAGATTACCAATCATGACCAAGCATGTCAATAGACAAGAGAGAGTATTTATTAAGCGCATATTTAAAGGTTTTATAGCCTATTTCATCGTTTTTTTACGTTCCGCGAGGCCTTCAGCCACCCGCAGAACCTGACCGTCGACCGAAAAACTGCAAAAAAAGGCCCGCAGTTCCCTGCGGGCCGGTCGAGCGTCACGCGGGGCACCCATGGGCAAGCCGCCGCGGGCCGCGCGGTTCATGCGAACCTAACAGCCCTCGCGCAGCGCCGCCGCGGCCTGCGCGCGGACCCGCTCGCACAGGCGGAATTCCGGACCGTGCTTCTTCCCGGCGCAGATCTCGGAGGGAAAAGCGTAGAACGTCGCCGTGCAGGACTCAGGCGGCGCGGGCGGCGCGTACGCCTGCAGCGCCCCGGCCCTGACCAGCCGGTTGACCGCGCCCACCTGCGTGCTCGGACAGCACCCGCCCGCCGCCCCCGGATCGCTGCCCGTCAGCACCAGATACGGCTCGCGCGCCTCGATGAGCTGCAGCAGCCGCTGTTTGAAATCGCGGGGCGCCGCACGCAAAGCGTCCAGCGCCGGACCTTCCAGTCCGGCTGCCGTATCGGCAAGCGCCGCCACGCGCGCGCCTCCGCTGCCGAGCGGCTCCAAGATGAACGCCGCACCCCGCTCGCGGCAGGCCGCCGCATAGGTCTCGCACGGGCGCGCCTCGTGCGCCCGGGCGAGCGGCAACCGCACCATTCCGTTCTGCGCGGCCACGCACTCCTCCACGAGAACCGCCGCGCCGCGCCGCACCACGCGCCCGTCCTGCAGCACCAGCGCGCGGAAAGGCCCCGGATAGACGTACGCTGAAAGTTGAACGTTGGGCGTTGGGCGTTGAACGTTCTCCAGCATCGCCGCCAACCGCCGGCAGTCCGCATCCAAGGTGTTGCAGTCGAACGGCGCCGGGTCGCTGTCCAGCCGCGCCCGCAAGGCCGGGTCGGCTTCCGTCACGGTCAGCACGTCGCGATACGGCCACAGCGTGTAGAGCCCGCCGGTCTTCTCGCACACGCGGAGCTTGCCGACGATCAGATGGCGGTCATCATCCAGCGCCGCCGCACCGCCGCGGTAGACCGCGCTGCGCCCCGTGTCATAGCACGGCCCGGCCTTGCCTTTGAGCGCTTCGATGCGCACCGCCGTGAACCCGTCGGTCACCGAGAAGAGGATCGCGAACGCGCCCGACTCTTCGAGCGCGGCCAGCAGCTCCAGACGGCTTTCCCACGGGCACACCGCCGCCAGGCAGCCCTGGCGCGGCAACCGCAGAAAAGCTTCGCGCGCCTCGTCCGCCGAGGGTCCGTGTACCTGCACCGCATGCGCCTTAAAAACCGCGTCGTTGTCCGCCATATCGAACCTCGCCCGTATCCTTTGGCAGGGACGGCGCCACGAGCCGTCCGCAAAGACAGGCCGCAGCGTCCGCCCGGTCTGATCATCCCCTGTGGCGGCGCACCGTCGCCGTCAGCGCCGCAATCACCGCATCAACGTCGATTTCGCCCGTCAGCCGCCCCATGGACACGCGCACGGTGCCCAGCGCCTCCTCGGGCGAGAGCCCCGCCGCCAGCAGCGCCCGCGACGGCGCGGGCCGCGACCCGGCACAGGCCGAGCCCGTGCCCACCTCAAAGCCCTGGTGGTCGAGATCCGCCGCCAGCGCGTGGCCGTCGAGTCCCGCGAACGAGAGCGACACCAGTCCCGGCAGCCCCGCCGCCGGATCGCCGTTCAAGCGGCACGCCGCATCCGCGCCGCGCGCGGCCGCCGCGAGGCGGCAGGCCAGCGCACGCAGGCGCTCCGCTTCCCGCGGCAGCGTGGCCAACGACCGGCCGAGCGCGACCGCCGCTCCCGCCAGTCCCGGCAGATTCTCGGTGCCCGCGCGCAGACCGTCCTCCTGCTCCCCGCCCGCCAGCCAGCCCGCTCCGCCGGCCCACCTCAGGCAGACGCCGCCGCACCCGCGCGGCCCCCCGAACTTGTGAGCCGCGAACACGTAGAACTCGCAGCACAGCTCCGAGAGCCGCACCGGCACATGCCCCACCGCCTGCGCTCCGTCCGCGTGGCACAAGACGCCGCGCCGCGCGCAGAGGGCCGACAGCGCCGCCACGTCGTGGACCACCCCGGTCTCGTTGACCGCGTGCGAACAGCAGAAGAGCCGCGTGTCCGGTCTCAGCGCGTCCGCCAAGGCGGCCGGCGTGACGCGGCCGGTCCGGTCCGGCGCGAGCACGTCCATGCGCGCCTCAAACAGGCGGGCGGCCTGCCACACCGAGGCGTGGACATCCGCCGCCACCAGAACCCGGCCTTGGGGAAAACGCGCCATGACGCTGCGGATCACCCAGTTGTTCGCTTCGGTCGCGCCGGACATCAGCACCACGCGTCCGTCCGGGAAATCCAGCGCGCGCGCGAACGCCGTTTTCAGACGCCGCAGTTCAAGCGCCGCCGACCGCCCCGCCGCGTGCCCGGCCGAAGGGTTGCCGAACCAGCGCCGCGCCGCTTCCGCCTGCGCGTCCAGCGCCTCGGGATACGGCGGCGCGGAGGCCGCGTAGTCGAGGTAACGCCTTTCACCGTCCGCACCAGCTCTCATTCGCCGCACCTCGTGTCGACGCCTGC
This sequence comes from Verrucomicrobiota bacterium, assembly GCA_023269675.1. Lineage (GTDB taxonomy): Bacteria > Verrucomicrobiota > Kiritimatiellia > RFP12 > UBA1067 > JAHFSX01. Next base: position 28,004 of record JAHFSX010000023.1, on the reverse strand, counting down.
CTCAGGCTTTCGCGGAATGAACGCAATAAGGCTGCAAAGCGGACCGGTCCGGACGCGCCACGCGGAGCAGGCGTTCAGACTGGCGCGACCAGCACTTGACGGAGACCTCCGGCGCGTCACCGTCCGCATAGGCCGCCGCGGCCTCCGCCGCCAACCGGACCGCCGCCTCTTCGGCCTCGCCCTCCAGCAGCACCACCGGCCCCATGCACTCGGCCGCCTCGAACAGGAGGTCGCCTTCGCCTGCCCGCTGCCGCAGCGCGTCGCTCTCGGCCCCGTTGCGCGCGCAAATGACCTTGCTCTCTCCGGAGCGGAAATGGCGGCCGATCTTGAGCAGCGCGATGTCCCGCATGCCCGTCTTCTCCCGGTGGGCGAACAGGTCGCGCAGCTTGGCCGAGAAGCTCGGGTCCGTCAGCAGGCAGCCCCCGGCCGGACAGGCGAAGCCCTTGATCCCGTACTCCTCGGCCAGGGCGAGCTGCGGTTTACGGCTGCGACCGTTCATGCCCAGCAGCTTGTCGCGGTCGATCCAGCCCTTCACCTCGGCCTCGGTCGGCGCCAGGTGCTGCGCCGAGAGCGGCCGCACGATCTGCCCCTCCAGCCCGGACTCCCGCTCGATGATTTCCATGGCGTGGCGGTGCTGGCTCATGGGCCGCTGTCCGAGGACCTCGCCCGTGAACAGGAAGGCGGCGCCGATCTCCTCCATGTAGGCCTTCGTCTTCCGGAGCATGAAGATCCGGCAGTCGATGCACGGGTTCATGCCGACCCCGTGCCCGTGCCTGGGGTGCCGCACCACGTCGAGGTAGTCGTCGCCCTTGCTGAACGTCGTGAGCGCCAGCCCCATCTGGCGCGCAACCTCCGCCGCATGGCAGCACCCGCCCGAATCGCACTGGCAGAACGGCGACGTGAACTTGACGGCGATCACCTCGATGCCCATTTCCGAAATCAACCGCACCGCGAGCGTCGAATCCAACCCGCCCGAGAGCAATCCGATGGCCTTCATAAATACATCCTTTGCGTCATCCGGTCCGCTTCATCGCGGAGCGCCGATGCGGTCACGGCTGACCGTTACTGAACTTCGTCTATTGACGCGCTATATTACAGAATCGACCCTCACCTGTAAAGGATGCGGGGCTCGCCCTGTTCGCAAGGGGCGCATCCCCGTTCCATTGACCGTTAGACTATCGACGCTTGTGGGGCGTCCGAGACGTCCGCCCCTACCGGTGCTGCGGCAGCCGTAGCGCGGGACGTCCCGGACCGCGCACGAGCGGGGTGCTGAGGCGCCCCTGCCCCGTTGAGGTCAATGAAACGGGGGCTCGCCCTGTTCGCAAAGGGCGCACGCGCGCTTCCTCTGTAGGCGCCTCACGGCGCCACAACGAACAGTGCACCCTCATGCCTGAAAAGAAGTTTGCCGCACAAAGCCGGTTTGTTGTGCGCCCGGAAGGGCATCCGCAAACGGATCGTGCGTGGGGTGCGCTTCAGTTTCGTTGAAACGGAGTCGCACCAAGGAGAATTTAGGAGTTAGGATTGAGGAGTTGGAAGCGCACAAAACCTTGAGAACAGGGCGTTAGACAAGGAGGAACCCTTCCGCGAAGAACCGTTTCTTGGAGCCATACGTGTGACTTCATTTTAAAGACACGGACACGGACTCTCGTCATCACGCGAACGCGTTCACTTTCAGGGCATTGCAACTCCTAACTCCTCCTTCGGGTGTGGATTCAACCAAGTTGAATCACACCCTCGTGCGTGCGCCCCACGCATCCGCGCTTGACGGACCGCGCGGGACTTGTCAAAGTTCTGACTGAACATGGGCGGATGTCGCGGACGGGCACACTGCCCGAGATTTGCGATGGGGCGCAGAAATTATGTTGGAGCACAGATGATGAATGAGACAGGAGGAAACCGAACCGATCTGTGGTTGCCAGTCGCTGCAACTGTTGTGATCTTCCGGGTACTGATCCTTTTGGTGGAAATGGTCACCTCAACCCTGAGTGTCATTCTCGGGCGTGTGCCGTTCCTTTTCAGCCAGCACGTCAGGGTCGCCGCTTCGGTGCTTGCGCCAGTCATGGCCGTCGCGCTGGCAGTGTTGATAGCACGCGCCATCGAACCACGGATGATGCAGATTGAACGGAAGAAGAAAGATATCCTTCTGATTGTCTTGGTCGTGTTGGCGATTCTGCCGTGGCAACTCCAGATAAAGACCACGACTCGCGCCGTGATGAGGGACGAGATCCCGCAAGATGCAAGAAGAGAAATGGAGCTCCAACCAACTCCCGGAGGCGATTCCTCAACCCGCGCGAACGCGGGTCTCGGAACGCCTCAGGAGTGACGTCCGCTGGAAAGAGGAAATAACCGCAATGAAGACCGGCCGCTTGAAATCCCGAGCGACATCAAGCAAGACCATGTATCAGTCGTCCGGTGACTAGCGACGCTCGGCCAAACCCTAAAGGAGATCAGCAGATGAAGAAAATAATCGTCGGAATTCTCAATCCGCCTGCCGGCGCCCAGGCGGAGCGCCTCGGGAAAGCGATTCGCCGTCAGTCCAAGTTGAGAAGCTCAATCCTTCTTCTCACGGTAATGGTCCTGTCATGCACCGGGCAGGCGGCCGACAAGGAAGGCGTCGTTGCCGCCAATCCGGCTCTGATTGGCACATGGACGGGAGAAGGAAGGTTCTTGGATGCCGCGCTGGATAAAGACCTCGGCAAGGTGCCCCTTGAGGTCGAGATCAACAGCGACAGCACCGTTGCCGTCGGAATCGGCGATGCCAGGCTGACGCAGACGAGTATTAAAAAGGCAGGCTACGGCTTTGAAATCCATGGGATCCTTGATTCCAGGATTAGGAAGAACAAGGCCGAAAAGAAAGACCACCTGATCCTTTTGCTGGTCACCCCGGTAAAGGACAAGGACGGCGTGCTGATGAGTGACGCCAATTTCCACCTGAAGAGCAATTACGTCTTCGATCTCACGATGCGTGTCGGGGGCGTCATGCTGAAGAAGCGGCCTTGATTCAGAGAATCGGCCGAAGCACGCACGGCAGGGTACGTCGCGAAGCCGTGCCGGCGAACGCCCTCTTGAACGTGTGCCCGACGGCCCGCGCCGCCTTCCGGCCCGCCTGAACCCGCCGCCTTCCGCAACCGAGAGGCGGTCGCCATCGCCAAGCACTGCCGCGCCAAGACCGGTGCGATGTCCGAATGGGAAACGATAAGGGCGGGACTCACCGGCCCGCCCTCATGCCTGTTTCCGTCCTCCACCGTTTCCGCACAGGGCTAATGCCAGGCGGAAACCACCACGTTGTCCGGCCCTCCGCCGGGCACGTTGAACCCCAGGCCGTTATCCCCCGCGTACACCGCCGCACCGCTGCAGGTCATGGCCTGCCCGACCACGACCGGCCCGTAGATCGAGTTGTTGTTGCTTAAAGTGAGCTTCCCGTTCGGGATGAGGACCGCGCCGTGGAAGACCGAGACCTGGGTGCTCTTGAACTCGCTCGCGCTCGTTACGATGAGGGCCGGGTAACCGTTCGCCGATGCGATGTTAACCCCCTTTCCGCCCAAGTCCACAGTGCCCGCAAAGATGAAGCAGCCGGTTCCCGTCCTGATCCAGTTCTTGGCGAGGGTCTCCGTGCAGTAGGCCACCCCTCCGGGCGGAGCCGCGGGAATGGCCGCGCTGGTGGCGTAGACCGCGCCGTTCTTGACGGCCTCCGCGATCAGGGCGTCGATGGCCTTCTTCAGCGCGTCGGTGAAAACCGGCACAGCCGGCTGGTAGGACAAGAGCGTCAGCCCCACGGCACTGTCCCACGTCACCAGGCCCGTGCTTGTAGCCGTCGTCCCGACGCAAGCGTAGGGGCCCGACTTCTTCAAGGTGCCGTTGGCGTGGATTTTTGTCAGGCCCGCGCCTAAATAGCCTGACATCGTCAACGTGCTCCCCGCCAGAATGTCGTAGCCCAGATCCAAATAGCCGCTGCCATTCTTGTTGCGGTTCGTGAGATCCGCGGAAACCACCGAACGTCCCAGTCCGCACAACCCTTGGGACACGAACAGGGCCCGGGTCCCCCCCCCGTCGTTTGCCAACGGAACCGACCTGACCGCGTAGGTCCCGTCCCCGAAAGCGGCCTGCGCCGAGTACCCTTTGGCCTTGGCGAAATCGGTCTTCACCGCATGATATGCCGCGTTGATTCCCGACTCCGCGATGACTCGCGCTTTAAGCAGGTCCCGCGTGACCTGAGAGTTCCGCATCTGTTGGGCCGCCGTGAAGCCCAGCAAGCCGCACATGATCACCACAACGCTGATCACCCCGAGCACGGTGACAATGGCCGAGCCCTTTTGCCTGTCGTTTCTGGTATGCATGATATCCTCACTTTAAGTTTCGTAGCCCCGCCGGCTGCCTTTATGCGGTTCGCGCGCCGGCTTCTGGCCGGACGCAGGCGGGCCTTGTCGCGGCCCGTCTGAACAACACGTCTTTACCGCTTATTTAATGCTTTTCACGCGGCAAAGACAATCGGGCGGCCACCTGATTTCGGCCTCATATTTTAGATGCCGAGACACAGGGCACTTAATCTTACAGCTGGCATAGCAGCAACACTGATGCGGTTTGCGGCACGGCACCCCGCACCCACGGTTTGCGGCCAACGCGCCCAGTCAAGCGGCAGAGAGACCTGGGGCAGCCTGTCTGGCAACGCCCGCCGCCGCTAGGTGAACCGCTGAGTTTCATTTAAGACCGGTACCCGATTTCGGCGTTCATTCATTTCTGCTATTTTGGATTAATCTTCGACGTGGGATTTTATACCTATTGCGCTGGAAGTGATATCTAGATGCTGAGGGTTAATCTATGCCTAGCCTCAACGCGAGTATCGATCAGGCGTGGCAAACCGACCGCTGGGGCGAGGAGTACACCGCCTCCGTGCCGTTCGATCCCGCGCACCCCGCGCGCGGCTGCCTCACCGTGACGGTGGTCTGCGAGGGCCGACCCTTCCTGAGCGCAGACCGCGAATACGCCCGTCATTGCCTGCTTGTCCTCATGGATCATGTGGACGGAATCGTCGCGCTGCTCAGGGATCTACAGCACCCCGAAGACCTGCTGTGGCCCGGCTCGGCCATGGCCGACATCTCGCTTCTGCTGACGGCCGGCAATCACGAGACCTGGACGCTCTCCGTGAACAACGCGGTCGACGGCTCGACCATCTACGCCGACTTTTTCAATGGAGCGGTTGAAGACGCATGGGAGGCCGGCTAGACCGCCCCCTGACGCGCTCCGCGCGGCCGGCCTGACGCACCGAATCAGCCGGTCAAGTCCACCGCCGCCCTCAACTCATCCCCGCGCTCGGCAGAGCCGAAGCGTGCCGCGGCCGCGAGGCACCCCCCCTCCCCGGCCAACCGAATACCACCGCCATTGCGACCCGGGGCGTTTGAGCAGCGCCATGAAAAGCTCCTCTCGTCCTTCAGTTTCGCCCTTCACTGACGGCCGGCAGCGGATCATCCTGTCCCGGATGCGCAGACCGTCGGCGCACCGTCACAAAAACAAAAAAACCACAGAACCTAGTGTTTCTGCGGCTTTCTCATCAACCTGAGATGGTTGGACCAGTGGGACTCGAACCCACGACCCCAACATTAAAAGTGTCGTGCTCTACCAACTGAGCTATGGTCCAATGATTCGTAAAACGTCTGTGAATTAAACCAAAAAATGAGGCGTGTGTCAATTGACCTCCTTGGTAAATCAACGTATACTTCTTTCGCATGCGCAGACGAAAGGCGGTGCAGCGATGAGCATCATCGAAAAAATCATTTCAAATCCCACTGAATATTCCCTCAACGTCGAGACCCTGGGCCCGTGTAAAATCGAATCCCCCGTCCGCAACCGCGACTTCATCGAGGACGACGAGCGCATCCTCGTGACGGAAAACGTCAAGGACCTCCAGCACGCCACGGAGCGGCTCGGCCTCACGCCCTCGTTCGAGCGCGCGGGCCCGCACCACAAGATCTTCCACGATCCGGCCTGGAGCCGCGTCGGCATCGTCACCGCCGGCGGCCTCTGCCCCGGCCTGAACCACGTGATCAAGGGGCTGGTCGAGATCCTGATGTTCGATTACGGCATCAAGACCATCTACGGCATCCGCTACGGCTACGCGGGGCTCATCCCGCGCTTCGGCTACGAGCCGATCATGCTCGACACCGACAACGTCGACACCATCCACGAGCAGGGCGGCACGATGCTGGGCTCCTCGCGCGGCCAGCAGGACACCGGCGAGATCGTCGACACGCTCGCGCGCATGAACATCAACCTGCTCTTCTGCATCGGCGGCGACGGCTCGCTGCGCTGCGGCCGCGACATCGCCGACGAGTGCAAGCGCCGCCGGCTGGCGGTCAGCGTGATCGGCATCCCGAAGACGATCGACAACGACCTGCATTTCGTGGGGCGCAGCTTCGGCTTCGAGACCGCGGTCGGCGAGGCCACGCAGATCATCCAGGCCGCGCACACCGAAGCCAAGGGCACCTTCAACGGCATCGGCCTGGTCAAACTCATGGGGCGCGATTCGGGCTTCATCACCGCCTACGCCTCGCTGGCCAACCCGGTCGTGAACTTCTGCCTCATCCCCGAGCTCGATTTCGAAATGGACGGGCCCCACGGCCTGCTGGCGGCACTCGACTGCCGCTTCGACCGGTACAAGGACCACGCCGTCATCGTGGTCGCCGAAGGTGCCGGGCAGCGTCACATCGCGGGCGAGCCCGAGCGCAGGGACGCCTCCGGCAACATCCTCAAGAAGGATATCGGCGAGTATCTGAAACAGCGCATCACCGAACACTTCAAAAGCATCAAGCGCGAGGCCTCGGTCAAGTACTTCGACCCGAGCTACACCATCCGCAGCGTGCCGGCCAAAGGCACGGACGCCATCCGCTGCTACATGCTCGCCCGCAACGCCGTGCACGCCGCCATGGCGGGCCGCACCAACTGCGTGGTCGGCAACCAGGACGACTGGTACACGCTGGTGCCGATCCGCCTGGCCACCATCGAGCGCCAGAAGGTCAACCTCAACAGCGACCTGTGGCGCGCGGTGCTGGACGCGACCGGACAGACCCTCTACTTCACGGGCGCCACGCGCAACAACGGCGTCATCAACAACAACGGCACAAGCAACGGAGCAACACCATGAGCGATTCGAACCCCTCTCACACGAAACGCTGCGCGGTGGTCGGCATCGTCGGGCGCACCAACTCGGGCAAGTCAACCCTGCTGAACCGCATGGTGGGCGAAAAGGTCAGCATCGTCAGCCCCATCGTGCAGACCACGCGCAACACGGTCCGCGGCATCCTCACCGACGACAAGGGCCAGCTCGTTTTCCTCGACACGCCCGGCCTGCACAAGTCGGAGAGCGCGCTGGGCACGCTCATGAACCGCATGGCGCGCCAGGCCTCGGCCGGCGTGGACATCCTGCTCATCGTGTTCGACGGCAGCCACCGGCCGCACCTGGAAGACGACGGCTGGATGCGCCGCGCCCTGCACGCCGATCAGCCGGTGGTGTTTGTCCTCAACAAAAGCGACGCGACGCCTTTCTATGAGGCGGCCTTCAAGGAGCTGTGGCAAACCGTCCAGACCGAGAAGCAGCTGCAGCATGAGGTCTCCTGGGTGAAGACCTCGGCCATCCACCCGGCCGGCGCGGTGGAGCTGGTGGACCTGCTCTACACGCTGGCCAAGCCGGCGGAGGAGTACCTCTTCCCCGAAGACATCGTCACCGACTACCCGCGCAAGCTGGCGATCGCCGACGTCATCCGCGAAAAGTTCCTCGCCCGCCTGCACGACGAGCTGCCGCACGAGCTGGCCGTCAAAGTGGACAAGATCGACGAGACACCCACGGCCTGGAGCGTCTCCGCCACCCTCTTCGTCAACCGCACCTCGCAGAAGGGCATCGTCATCGGGCCCAAGGGCCGGAACCTCAAGTATGTCCGGCAGTGCGCGGAACCGGAACTCTCCGAAATCTTCGGCGTGAAGGTCACCCTCGAACTGTGGGTGAAAGTCGAAAAAGACTGGATGAAGAACTTCTGGCTCCTGCAGCAAATGGGCTACGTCGGCGGGATGTGATTTATTACGCAACTGTTTAAGCCCGGCATTGACTTATACGCACTCGTTGACTAAGCTATGTTTATTCTTTTCCTAGTAAAGGTGCTTTAAAATGGCTTGCTTGCTTGTGATGGACGGTCCCCTCAAGGGACAACGTGTGGCACTGGATCAACCGGTCACCCGGGTCGGGCGGAGAGAGGGAAACGACTGGGTCCTTCAGGACGGTTCCGTCTCCGGCACCCATTGCGAGATCGAAAAGAGCGACACCGGGTTCCTGATCCGCGACCTGGGCTCGACGAACGGCACCAAAGTCAACAACGACACGATCAAAGAGAAGTCCCTTTTCCGTAACGACATCATCCTGATGGGCGAAATCCCGGTGATGATCGAAGGCGACGACGTCCCGCAGACGGACAAGCCCGAGCCCTATTCGATTCCGCGGACGACGATCGTCATTCAGCAGAAGCGCAACATCGAGCCGCCTAAGGAGTTCAGCAAGAAGTCCAGCTCCAACAGGATCTGGGTCGCCGTGATCGTCCTGCTCCTGCTGGTGATCGTCGGGCTGCTGGTGCTGTTCTTCAAAAGCTCTGCCGTTGTTGCGCCCTGAGGCGCACGCACACCCTTGTCAGAAAGCGCGCCGCGGCAACCGCGGCGCGCTTTTTCTTTCTTACAGCATCCAGCCGAGAAACAGCTCTTTCGGCAGCGGCGCCACCAGGCGCTCCTCCGCCCCGTCCTTGCGCACGATCCTGACGTTCACCTCGGTCCGCGCGCCATGGTCGCCGTAAGCCGCGCAGATCCCCGCCGCGAGCGCGAGGTCCTCCTCGCCCGCCCCGCACGGGATCAGCAGCGTCGGCCCCGGCACGTTCACGGTGTACAGCAGCACATCGCCCTCGCCCAGCTCCTTCTTGAGCGCGGCGTTGTCGCGCGCGTCGCGGCCGGCCAGGCACTTCGCCCCGCCCGGCAGCCGGAACTGCCGACCGAAGAGCAACAGCCACACCAGCCGCTCGCTGTCCAGCCCCTCGTGGTCACGCAGGTCCGCCAGCTTGCGGCAGAAGCCCGGCTCGGTCAGCAGGCATCCGCCCGCCGGCGAGGGATACTCCTTCATCCCGTATTTCTCCGCCAGCTCCATCTGCGGCTTGCGCGACCGGCCGCTCAGCCCCAGCAGCCGGCTGCGGTCCACGATCCCCTCGGTCTCCACCCGCGTCGGGTCCAGCAGCAGCGCGCTCAGCGGCCGCAGGAGCCGCCCGTCCAAGGCCGCGTCGTGCTCGACGATGCCCAGCGAACGCCGGTTCTGCGACATGGGCCGCTGGTTGAGCACCTCGCCCGTCGCCACGAAATCGAACCCCCCTTCGGTCATCAGCTCGCCGGCCCGCCTGATCATCCGGGCGTGGCAGTCGATGCACGGGTTGAGCGCGCCGCCGAACCCGTGCGGCGGATCCTTGACCAGCTCCAGAATATCGTGCGTGAAGGTGACGACGTGCAGCTTCACCTTCAGGTTCTCCGCCGCCTGCCGGGCCGCCGAGATCTTGAAGAACGGGCTCGCGAACACCACCGCCTCGACATGCAGCCCCTGCTCGCGCAGCAGGCAGATCGCGAGCTGGCTGTCCAAGCCGCCCGACAGCAGGCACAGCCCGCGTCCCTGCCTGGGAGCGGCCGCCGGTTCAACAGGAGAGGGAGCGTCACTCATCAATCTTCACGCTTTTCAAAAAAAGTTTGCGGATCAGGCTGTCGTCCGCAACAGCCCCTTGGTCAATCAGCAGGCAGATCACCGTGACCGCCACGCAGGCGATCAGCACGCCCAGAAAATTCGCGATCAGGAACTTCCGTTTGTCCATACCCAGCAGGAACGCGCCGAACGCGCCGGTGTAGGCCCCCGTTCCCGGCAACGGCACGCCGATGAAAACCGCCAGACCCCACTCGCCGTACTTCTCGACATACGGATGCAGCTTGTGCTGGGTGCGCGCGAACCGCGGCCAGACGGCGCGCTCGAACCAGCCCCACCGCCGCAGCGCCTGCACCACCGGACCCATCAGCCAGTAGGTCACCACGCCGACCGCCAGATTGGCCGCGAAACAGACCGCGATCCCGCCGGGCAACCCCAGGGCCTCCCGCAAACCCTTGTTGAAAAAAGCCAGCGGGATCGACGCGCGCGCCTCAAGGCCGGGCACAAACGTCAAAAGAGCCAACCAGATAACCGCCATGAACACACTCATTGTGATCCGCTTTCCTTTCGCCCGCCCATCGGGTAAACTGTCCGAAACAAAGTGAAGGAGAATAGAACATGAGCCGCCGTCTGTCCATGCCGAACCTGCTGGCCGCGCTGACTTTCTCAGCCGCGCTCGGTCTGTGCGCAGGGATCGGCGTGACCTCCATCCGCCAGCCCGGAGCCTCGCTCGACACCTCGCTCCGGAACGAGGCCGACCGCTCCGTGCGGCAGGCCGCGGTCTGGCTCGCCGCAGGCCAGAACCCGGACGGCTCCTGGGGCGCCTCCAACCGCGTCCGCCTCACCTCGCTCACCCTGCTCGCCCTGAACGGCTCCCGCCAGCCGGGCCTCTCCGAAAATTCCGCCCGCGCGGCGCTCTGGCTGGACGCGCACGCCAGCACCAACCCCGTCGGCGACCTCGAAACCCACGCCTGGCGCCTGCTGGCCCTGGCCCAGTCCCTGCCCGACACGCCCGCCCGGACCGCCCTGCTGCGCCGCTTTTCCGAGGCGGCGCGGCCGTCCGTGGCCGGCGCGCCCGCCGATGCCCGCCGTTTATGGGACGAGGCCCTGGCGGCCGCCGGACTGGGGGCCGCGCCGGCCGACGCGCCCGACCGTCTGGCCGGCCTGGCCGACGAGTGGCCGCCCGCGGCCGCCGGAAACGCCGCCGCGTGGCAGATCGCGCACCTCATCAACACCGCGGGCAACGGCCAGCTCCTGCGCGGCAACGCGCCCCTCGACTGGCGGCGCGACCTCGCGCAGCGCCTGGTCAATACCCAGCGCAGCGCCCCCTCGGGCGGCGGCTACTGGGACGCTCCCGGCGCCGACGCGCGGCTCGCCGCGACCGCCTTCGGGCTCCTGGCCCTGCTTGAACTTTAAAAACTTTCTTGTTGCCTCTTTTTCTCACAATTCGTTACTATCATAACATAATGTCTCGGGTCTATCGGGTTGCAGGAAGGTGGCGGGTACGCTAATGAGTAAAAAAACACGTGTCGGCATGGTCGGTGGCGGTAACGATTCGTTCATGGGAAGCATCCACCGTGCCGCGATCGAGCAAAGCGGCTGCGTCGAACTGGTCTGCGGCGCTTTCGGCTCCACGCGCCAAAGCTCCTTCGAGACCGGCAAGGCGCTGAAGTTGCCCACGCGCCGCGCCTACGGCACCTACCGCGACATGTTCCGCCGCGAGGCCACCTTGCCGGCGGACGAGCGCATGGATTTCGTCGTGATCCTCGCGCCCAACGCCATGCACTATCCGGTCGCCATGTCCTCCATCGACGCGGGCTTCCCCGTGTTCAGCGAGAAACCCTTCACCTGCAACATGGACGAGGCGCTCAACCTGACGCGCAAGCACCAGAACAGCGGCCTCGCCTACGGCATCGCCATCGTGCACGCCGGCTACCCGATGCTCCGGCAGGCCCGTACCCTGATCCAGACCGACAAGGCGCTCGGCACCGTCCGCAAAGTGGTCACCGCCTACCCGCTCGGCTGGATGGCCCAGCGCCTCGAAACCGCCGGCAACAAGCAGGCCGGCTGGCGGGCCGACCCGCGCCGCTGCGGCCCCGCCGGCTGCCTCATCGACCTCGGCATCCACTGCCTGCACCTGACGGAGTGGGTCACCGGCCTGACCGTCAGCGAGGTGTGCGCCGACCTGCGCCCCACCGTGGCCGGCCGCATCCTGGACGACGACTGCAGCATGCTGATCCGCTTCTCGACCGGTGCCCGCGGCGTCTTCCTGCCCAGCCAGATCGCCACCGGCCGCAACGGCGGCCTGTCCCTCGAGGTCTACGGCGACAAAGGCGCGCTCACCTGGTCGCAGAGCGAGCCCGACCGCCTGGTCCTGCGCGGCCTGGACGGCGCCCAGCAGCTCTTCACCGGCGGCGTGGCCGCGGCGCCCGCACCGGTGGTCCAGCCGACCCCCTTCGGCGACAACGCGGCCTACGTCGCCGCCCTGGCCGCCACGTACCGCGCCTTTGCCGAACGCCTCGCCTCGCCGAAGTCCAAGACCTCCGCCGCCGAGGACGCCGCCGCCGGCTTCGTCCGGGTCGAAGAGGGCCTGCGCACCGTGGCCTTCGTGGACGCGGTCCTCAAAAACACCGCCGCGCCCGAGGACGGCTTGCCGCCCCCCGCCAAGTGGATGCCCTTCGTCGTGCCGCCCGTGCCCGAACTCTAACGGAGGGTGCGATTCAGTTTCGTTGAAACTGAGTCGCACCGAGAAGAAGTTAGAAGTTGGCAGCGCAAAAAGGCCGTGAAAAAGAGGCGTTTGACAGGGAGGAACCCTTCCGCGAAGAACCGATTTTTGGAGCCGTCCGTTTGACTTCATCTCAAAGACACAAACACGGCCTCGCGCGCATCGCGCGACCACGTTCACTTTCATGGCATTGCAATTCCTAACTCCTAAATTCTAACTCCTCCTTAGGGCGTGGATTCAACAAAGTTGAATCACACCCTCTAACGCAGCAGTTTGGCTTGAGGTGTTTCTGATTCCTGTTATACTGCCATGCAACACTAAAAAAGTGCGACTTCCGGCGGGGGTCGGGCGTTTCTTTGCACGCTCTTCCGGGCCGGTCCAAGCACAAGGGAGAACGTATGAAGTTGAGCCAGCTGACCCAGTTGACACGCCGCAATTTTGTGAAAACCGCCGCCGCGGGAGCCTCTCTCGCCGCCCTGCCCGGCATCCTCAAGGCCCAGCAGGCGCCTTCCCTGAACGTCGTCGGCGCCAACAGCCGCATCAACGTCGCCTGCGTCGGCTTCTCGAACCGCTTCCAGGACGCGCTGCTCCCCTCCTTCCTCAAGTCCAAGACCGAGCTGAACTTCGAGATGGTCGCGCTGGCCGACCTCTGGAGCGTGCGCCGCGAGGAAGGCAAAGCCAAGCTTGAAAAGGAGCTCGGCCACTCCGTCGACCTCTACAAGAGCGACGAGGAGCTCTACGAGAAGGCCAAGAACGTCGACGCCGTGATCATCTCCACCGCCGACTTCCAGCACGCCATGCACACCGTCCACGCCGTCAAGGCCGGCAAGGACTCTTACTCTGAAAAGCCCTGCGCGGAAGACATGCACGCCGCCAACGCCGTGCTCGACGCCGTCAACGAGGCGCGCAAGGCCAACAACCGCGGCGGCGCCGTCATCCAGATCGGCTCGCAGCGCCGCAGCGGCCCGGCCTACCAGATCGCCAACGACTACATCCGCTCCGGCAAGTTCGGCGACATCACCTACGTCGACCTCTGCTGGAACGTCAACCAGCCCCAGCGCTGGCGCCGCGGCGACCTGCCCTCCAAACTGAAGGAGGCCGACACCGACTGGAACAAGTGGCTGCTCGACCGGCCCAAAGTGGCTTTCGACCCGCGCAAATATCTCGAGTTCCGCCTCTTCTGGCCCTACTCCTCCGGCATCCCCGGCCAGTGGATGTGCCACCAGATCGACACCGTCGCCTGGTTCACCGGCTTCGAGTTCCCCCGCTCGGCCATGGCCGGCGGCGGCACCTACGCGTGGAAAGACGGCCGCGAAAACTGCGACACCTTCACCACGATCCTCGAATACGGACCCGAGAACGACCCCACCAAGGGCTTCCAGGCGGTCTTCAGCTCGCGCCAGACCAACGCCGCGCGCGGCAACGTCGAGAAGTACCACTCGACCATCGGCACGATCGACCTGATCAAGGGCACCGTCTCCAACGAGGGCGTCGAGAAGGCCAAGGAAGAGACCAAGAAGCTCGGCGAGACCGAAGTCGCCGTCACCGCCGCCAACACCGGCGCGGGCAACATGGAGGTCGCCCACATGCGCAACTGGATGGAGTGCGTCCGCTCGCGCAAGCAGCCGAACGCCCCCGTCGAGGCGGGCTACAGCCACGCCGTCGCGCTCATCATGTCCAACGCCTCGCTGCGCACCGGCATGAAGGCCACCTTCGACCGGGCCAAGCGCCAGGTCATGGCCGGCGGCAAAGTGTTCAAAGGGTATTGAGAGAGCGCCTGTTAGCGGTTTAGGCGGTCAGACTGTTAGGCCCGCGGGCAAGAGACGCCGCACGTCCTGACATCTTGACCGCCTCTCCCTCACTGCCTGACAACCTGCCTACCTAACAGCCTAACAGCCCAACAGTCTAACAGCCTAACAGTCTCGAGGACTCCCATCATGCATCTCAAACGCAGAACCTTTATGCAGGCGCTGGCCGCGGCCGGCGTGGCCGGAGCCGCCGGCATGGCCTACGCGAAGAAGACCTCCCCGAAAATCCTTTTGGGCATTTGCGCCGGTCCGGACAAGGCCGAGAAGCTCAAGGCCATCGGCTACGACTTCATCGAAGGCGGCGTCGCCGGGACCTTGAAGCCCGAAATGCCCGACGCCGAGTTCGCGCCGGAAGCCGAAAAGATCAAAGCCTGCGTGCTTCCGACCCGGTCGTGCAACGGCTTCATCCCGGGCAAGTTTCACCTCACAGGCCCGGAAACGACCCACGACGACGCGCTGGACTATGCGGTCAAGGCCTGCCGGCACGCCGATGCGGCCGGCGTCCCCCACATCGTGTTCGGCAGCGGAGGCGCGCGCAAAGTGCCCGAGGGTTTCGACCTGGCCCAAGGCAAAGCCCAGTTCATCGATTTTTGCCGGAAGCTCGGCGAGCGCATCAAGGACCTGAAAGTCACCATCGTGCTGGAGCCTCTCAACAAGGGCGAGACGAACTTGCTCAACTCGGTCCTCGAAGGCATCGAGTATGTGGACGCCATCCAGAGCCCGCGCATCCAGCTGCTCGCCGACTTCTATCACATGATGAAGGAAAACGAGAGCCCGGAATCCATCCGCAAGGCCGGTGCCCGTATCCGCCACTGCCACGTCGCCGAGCTGGAAGGCCGCAAGGCTCCCGGCACCAAGGGCGAGGACCTGAGCGGTTTTCTCAAGGCGCTCACGGACATCGGCTACACCGGCGGCGTCTCGTGCGAGTGCGGCTGGCCCAAAGAGAACGTCGAGGAGGCCTGGAAAAAGGCTCTCGCCACCCTGCGCACGCAGCTCGGCGATTGACTGATTTCGCTCGGCGTTCGATGTTGGACGTTCAGCGTTCGATGTTGAACGTTCGATGTTCAATGTTCAGTGTTCGATGTTGAGTGTTCGAATTGAGTTGTTTAACGCCGAACGCTGAACATCGAACTCAGAACGGGAGAAACCCGCGTTTACTTCGGCGTTCAGCGTTCAATGTTCAGCGGTGAGCGTTAAAAGGAAGCTCGCATGAACGACGCTCCTTTCCAACTGGCGGACGACCATGCGCGGCTCTTGGCCGCGCATTCCCCGGCCGTGCGTGAATCGCCCGCGCGCTACCGCTCCGGCTTCCACTGGAGCGAGCGCCACCTGCAGTGCCTCTGGTTCGACGCGCGCTACCGTCCCGCCTCGTTTCCGCTGCCCGGCGGCGAAACCGTCACGGTGCTCGAGCCCGGCCAGTGGAACCTCGAGGCCGGGCCCGACTTCCTGAACGCCACGCTCCTCGTCCAGCCCGGCGCGCGCCAGCTGCGCGGCGACGTGGAGCTCCACGTCCACCCGTCAGACTGGGACGCGCACGACCACCACGCCGACCCCGCCTACGCCCACGTCGTCGCGCACGTCACCTGGTTCCCCGGCCCGGCGCCGCGCACCCTGCCGCCCGGCGTCTGCGCGCTCTCCCTGGCCGAGCCCGTGCTGGCCCAGCCCGGCCTCTCGCTCGACGACATCGACCTCAAAGCCTACCCGCACGCGGTGCTGCCCGCCACCCCGCGCCCGTGCGAAGCCCTCCTGAAGAACGATCCCGACCGCGCCCGCGCCGTTCTCGCGTCCGCCGGCCACTACCGCCTGCGCGCCAAGGCGGCCCGCCTGCGCGCGCGCCTTGAGCAGACGGCTGACCGCGCCCAGCTCTTTTACGAGGAGGTCATGGCGGCGCTGGGTTACAAGCACAACCAGACCCCCTTCCGCGCCCTCGCCCGCCTCCTGCCCGCCGCGACCCTCGGCGCGCCGCGCGACGCCGCCCTCGCCCGCCTGCTCGGCAGCGCGCGCCTGCTGCCCCAGCCCGAGGCCGCGCCCGACGCCGAGGGCCAGCGGTTCATCCGCTCCCTCTGGGACCTCTGGTGGCGCGACTCGGCCGAGACCCTGCCCGAGAGCGTCACCTGGACGCTCCACAACCTCCGGCCGCAAAACGCGCCGGTGCGCCGCCTGGCCTCGGCCGCCTGTCTTTTCAGCGGCCTCGCCACCGTGCTGAACGACCTCGACCGTCTCTCCGCCGAAACCGGCCTGCGCTGGTATTCGCAGGCGCAGGACTGTTTCGAGGCGCGCTGCCGCTGGCCCTTCTGGAACCACCGGCTGGCCTTCTCTTCCGCGCCCGACGCCGCGCAGGATCTCGCCCTGCTCGGCGAATCGCGCACGGCCGCCATCCTGACCAATGTCGTGATCCCCTTCTACGCGGCGGAAGAGGCGTTGCCGCAAGGCGTGCTCGACCACCTGCCACCCGAGGATCTCTCCGCTCCCATGCGCCTCACCGCCCTGCACCTGTTCGGACGCGACCACAATCCCGCCCTCTACGCCGACAGCGGCCTGCTGCAGCAGGGCCTGCTCCAGCTCCACCTCGACTTCTGCCTCAATACCAAACCCGGCTGTGACGCCTGCGCGTTCTGCGCGGCCCTCGCCGCCCCTCAGGAGAACCGATGAACCGACGCGACTTCCTCCGCTCCCTGACCCTCGCCGGCGCAGCCTGCCTCACGGCCCGCGCCGGGGAGCCCCGCGGCCAGCCCAACATCCTGCTGCTGTACACCGACGACCAGACCTTCGACTCGATCCGCGCGCTGGGCAATTCCGAGATCCGGACCCCCAACCTCGACCGCCTCGCCACCTCCGGCACTGTCTTCAGGAACTGCTACAACCAGGGCGGCTGGCACGGCGCGGTCTGCGTCGCCAGCCGCACCATGCTCAACACCGGCCGCTTCCTCTGGGAGGCCTGCGCCGTCGAGCAGCACCTCAAGGAGGAAGCCGAGCAGAAGCGTCTCTGGCCCCAGCTCATGCGCCAGGCCGGCTACCGCACCGCCATGACCGGCAAGTGGCACATCACCGGCATCCAGCCCGCCGACCTCTTCGACGAGGCGCGCCATGTCCGCCCCGGCATGGCCGGCAGCTGCGAAGCCGCCTACGAACGCCCCAAGGAGGGCCAGCCCGACCTGTGGCAGCCGTGGGACGCGTCGCGCGGCGGCCACTGGCAGGGCGGCCAACACTGGAGCGCCGTGACCGCCGACGATGCCATCGCCTTCCTCCAGCAACCCCGCACCGACAACAAACCTTTCTTCATCTACGCCGCCTTCAACGCGCCGCACGACCCCCGCCAGAGCCCCAAGGAGTTCGTGGACCTCTACCCGCCTGAGAAGATCGCCCTGCCGCCCAATTTCCTGCCCTCCAACCCCTATAAGGACGCCATCGGCTGTCAGCATTCGCTGCGCGACGAACGGCTCGCGCCCGACCCGCGCACGCCGCACGCGGTGCAGCTCCACCGCTCGGAGTACTACGCGCTGATCACCTACCTCGACCAGCAGATCGGCCGCGTGCTGGACGCGCTGGACAAATCGGGCCAGGCGGCGAACACCGTGGTCTTCCTCACCGGCGACAACGGCCTCTCGGTCGGGCAGCACGGCTTCATGGGCAAGCAGAACATGTTCGAGCACAGCATGAAGGTCCCCCTGCTCGCCTCAGGGCCAGGCTTCCCCAAAGACAAACGCATCGACGCGCCGGTCTACCTGCAGGACATCATGCCCACCGCGCTGGAGCTGGCCGGCGCCGCGGTCCCCGCGCACGTGCGCTTCAAGAGCCTGCTGCCCCTCGTCCGCGGCGAACGCACCACACAGTACGACGCCATCTACGGCGCCTACATGAAGCTGCAGCGCATGGTGCGTGTCGGCGACCTGAAGCTCATCTGGTACCCGGAGGCCCATGTTTTCCTGCTCTTCGACCTCGCGCACGACCCGCACGAGATGCACAACCTCGCCGACGATCCCTCGCACAAGGAGACCCTCGCTAAATTGAAGCGCAAACTCGCAGAGATTCAGCAGCAGATGCACGACCCGCTTGCTCCGGTATCGCTTGAGTAGGATTGTTCTAACGTGTTTTTCAGCCCACAACCTGATTGAACCGCAGATCGCCGAATACTGAACCGCAGAATGTCGAAGTGAATCCCGCTCTTTCACCGTTGACCATCCTCCTTCATGATTCGAAACTCATCATTCGTCACTCTGCGGTTCGTTCAAGTCATGAAACAGCTTCTTTCTTTTTGTCGTTGTTAGTTTGTAAGGCACTCACATATCACCTGGAGGGACGGCGTCCACGCCGTCCGCAGCATCATCTGCAGCATCACATGGAGGGACGGCGTCCCCGCCGTCCGCGGTTCGCGAGGACGCGAGCCCTCCAGAAATACCGGACACGCGAACCGCTTGCGCCGGTATCGCTAGAGTAGGATTGTTCTAACGTGGGTCCAGCCCACAACCCAATTGAGCCGTAGATCGTCGAATACTGAACCGCAGAATGTCGAAGTGAATCCCGCTTTTTCGCAGTTGAAGCTCTTTCCTTCATGATTCGAAACTCATCATTCGTCACTCTGCGGTTCGTTCAAGTCATGAAACAGCTTCTTTCTTTTTGTCGTTGTTAGTTTGTAAGGCACTCACACATCATCTGGAGGGACGGCGTCCCCGCCGTCCGCGGTTCGCAAGGACGCGAGCCCTCCAGAAATACCGGACACGCGAACCGCCTGGGCCGTCTGCCGCGCTCGAAAAAGGTGGCGCGGGCTCTCCGAGCACGCATAGCAGAAAGAGAAACACACTTATGAATCGCCGAGATTTTCTTCGCTCATTCACCCTCGCGGCCGCCGCGGTCACCTCCAGCCGCTCCACCGCCGCTGCTCAGCCCGCGTCCCTTCCGCTCGCCGGACGCCGCCCCAACATCGTCTTCATCATGACCGACGATCAGGGACTAGGCGACATGGGCTGGACCGGCCACCCACACATCCGCACGCCCAACCTCGACGCCCTGCGCCGGCAGTCGCTCTGGCTCTCCGAGTTCCACGCCAGCCCGACCTGCGCGCCCACGCGCTGCGCGCTCCTGACCGGCCGCCACGAGTTCTTCTCCGGCGTCACCCACACCATCTTCGAGCGCGAACGCATGAGCCTCAAGGCCTTCACCCTGCCCCAGGCGCTCAAGTCCGCGGGCTACGCCACCGGCATCTTCGGCAAGTGGCACCTCGGCGACGAGGAGCCCTACCAGCCCGGACGGCGCGGCTTCGACGAGACCTTCATCCACGGCGGCGGCGGCATCGGCCAGACCTACCCCGGCTCGTGCGGCGACGCGCCAAACAACACCTACTTCGACCCGGTGATCCGCCACAACGGCACCTTCGAGCGCACCAAGGGGTACTGCACCGACATCTTCTTCGACCGGGCCCTGCAGTGGATCGACGCCCGCCGCAAAACGGCTGAGCCCTTTTTCTGTTATCTCACGCCCAACGCGCCGCACGGCCCCTATGCCGCGCCGGCCGAGTGGAGCAAACGGCATTTCGAGCAGGGCCTGAAAGAGGGTCCCGCGAACTTCTGCGGCATGGTGGAGAACATCGACTGGAACGTCGGCCGCCTGCTCGCCAAGCTGGACGAGTGGGGCCTCGCCGAAAACACGCTCGTCATCTTCCTGGGCGACAACGGCACCTGCCAGCCGAAACTCTTCGACGGCGGCATGCGCGGCGCCAAGGGCACACCCTATCAGGGAGGCACGCGCGTCGGCCTGCTCGCGCGCTGGACGGGCGTGCTGCCGGAAGGCGCGACCTGTCCCGCGCTCACCGCGCACATCGACCTTTTCCCCACGCTCTGCGCCCTCGCCGGCGCCAAACCTCCCGCCGAAAAGAAACTCGACGGCCGCTCGCTGCTGCCGCTGATGCAGAACCCGCAGTCCCCGTGGGAGGACCGACTGCTCTTCACGCACGTCGGGCGCTGGAAGCCCGGCACCGACCCCGACGCGTCGAAGTATAAAGAGTGCGCCGTCCGCACACCCCGCTTCCGCTTCGTGAACAACACCGCGCTTTACGACATCGCGGCCGACCCCATGGAGAAGCAGGACCTCGCCGCGAAGTATCCCGACGAGGTCGCCCGCCTGCGCGCAGCCTACGACGCCTGGTGGGCCGAGGCCCGCCCCTGCCTGGAGAACGAAAACCCGCAGAACGTTCCCGCGCAAAACCCCTACAAAACCGCCTACTGGCAGCAATTCGGTTACTAACGCACAGGAGGGCGGGTTTTCCAACCCGCCTCGCGCGTAAGTTCGATAAATATTACTACCAAGCCTCGAAGAACACGGATTTCACCAGGGGTGCATCTGCGGTTCGGTACATTTTTTGGAGTGCGGCACTTCAGTGCCGTTTTCTCCGGCGGGATTCATCCCGCCGTAGCTGCCGGAAGCCCGCTAACTCAAAGCAGTGCGCCCCCACGCGCCATCCTTGTTTTCTTAGTGCTCTTGGTGGTTAGCTATTTTCCGCAGTTCGCCAACATTAAACTTTGTGTTTTTCGCGTACTTTGTGTCTTTGTGGTTAGCTTTTTTTCCAGCGTTCACCCACACTTAAACTTGGTGTTCTTGGTGCACTCGGTGACTTGGTGGTGACCCCTTTTACAAAGTTCACCAAACTTAAACTTTGTGTTCTTCGCATACTTTGTGTCTTTGTGGTTAGCTATTTTCCGCAGTTCGCCAACATTAAACTTTGTGTTTTTCGCGTACTTTGTGTCTTTGTGGTGAGCTACTTCTCCAGCTTTCACCCAGATCAACCTTTGTGTTCTTGGTGTTCTTGGCGCCTTGGTGGTGAAAAATGTTCCGGTCTCACAGCGCTCTAAGCGCGTTTACCGCACGCGGAGCCGCAGCGTCGCCTCGGGCAGGCGCGCGTCGTCGC
The DNA here is from genome assembly GCA_023269675.1 of Verrucomicrobiota bacterium. GTDB lineage: Bacteria > Verrucomicrobiota > Kiritimatiellia > RFP12 > UBA1067 > JAHFSX01. Next base: position 6,864 of record JAHFSX010000023.1, on the reverse strand, counting down.
AGCGGACCGTGAGGATTCCCGTCCCCTGTCCCCCCGCGCGGCCGCGCAAAATCACCTGGCACAGCCCGTTGTACGCCCGCTGATACGGCATCTGGAATCCCGTCAGGTCCGTGGCGTCGCCGTTGCACACGCCCGCGATCTCCAACGGGCCCGACACGCTGAAGCGCAGCATCGTGTCCGCGCGCGGCACCAAGGTTTCGCGCGCGTCCAGCACGCGGACCGTGACATAGCTCAAGTCGGCTCCGTCGCCCGCGATCGGGTCGCGGTCCGCCCGCACCTCCAGTCGCGACGGCTCGCCCGCCGTCCGCTGCACATCCTCGGCCCACTTCTGCCCCTTCTTGTAGGCCGTCACGCGCACCTCGCCCGGCTCGTACACCACGCTGTTCCACTGCAGGCGGTACTCGTAAGCCCCCTTTTTCTTGCGCCCCTGCGAGCGCCCGTTCACGAACAGCTCGGCCTCGTCACCGCTCGTGTAGACATGCACCGGGATCTTCTGCCCGCTCATCCCGGGCCAGCTCCAGTGCGGCAGGATATGCGCCATCTTCAGCTCCGAACGCCACTGCGCCTGATAGGCGTAAAAGCGGTCCTTGGGAAAGCCGCACAGGTCCACGATGCCGTAGTACGAGCTACGCGCCGGCGACTGCCCCGGATATTTCTTGAGGAACTCTGACCAGCGCGCCTGATCGGCCTCGCTCTGCCACCGCATCGTCTTCGGCAGCTTCTCATAGGGCGAGGGCTCGCCCAGATAGTCGAAGCCCGTCCAGACGAACTCGCCGAACACCTGCGGATTGCGCGCCTGCCACGCGAACTCCACGTCCGGCGCGCAGTTGTTCGGGCGCTGCGAGAACACGTCGTAGCCGCTCACCTGGAAGTTGTAGTAGCCCTCCTGAAAAGGCACCGGCGGCTGCGCGAAGCCCGCGGGCACCGGAAAGAAATACTCGCCGCGCGAGCTGACCATCGAGACCGTCTCGCTGCCCAGAATCCCCCGGCCGGGATTGTCTTTCGAAAACGCGCCGTAAAGCTGCGGCAGGTAGTTCGCACCGAACACGTCGGTCACCGTCTGCATCCCGTTGGTCAGGGTCTCCGCGCGCCAATTGCCCACCACCGTCGGCCGCGTCGGATCCTCGCGGTGCGCGATCTCCGTCAGCCGCGTGCCGATGCGCACGCCGTTGGCGGGATCGGTCTGCTCGTTGACCTCGTTGCCGATCGACCACATGCAGACGCTCGGATGGTTGCGGTCGCGGCGGATCAGATCGGTCAGGTCCCGCTCGTGCCACTCTTTGAAGAACCGCGAATAGTCGTCGCGCGTCTTGGCCTTCTCCCACATGTCGAACGCCTCGTCCAGCACGAGGAACCCCATGCGGTCGGCCAGCTCCAGCAGCTCCGGCGCGGGCGGGTTGTGCGAGGTGCGGATCGCGTCGCACCCCATCGAGCGCAGGATCTCCAGCTGGCGCTCCAGCGCGCGCCGGTGCACGGCCGCGCCCAGCGCGCCGAGATCGTGGTGCTGGCACACGCCCTTCAGCTGGCGGTGCTTGCCGTTCAGGAAGAATCCCCTCTGGGGATTGAACTCCAGCGTGCGGATGCCGAAGGTCTGCGGATAGAAGTCGAGCGTCTTACCGCCCGAGCGCACCGTCACGTCGATGCGGTACAGGTTGGGCGCGTCGGTATCCCACAGGCGCGCGCGGGTGATCTCCGCCCCGAGCGTCACTCGGCCCGTCCCCCGCAGATCCAGCGCGACCGGACGCGTCACCGCCACGCGCCTGCCGGCCGCGGCAGACCCGCCAACACCCAGCTCGTAAATGACGCCCGAGACCTCCACCGGCACGTCGCCGGTCACGCAGCTCTCGACCGTCACCTCCGCCGTGACGCGCGCGCCCGGACCGTTGGTTTCGGCGCGTACGCAGACGCCCCACTGGCCGACGTGCACGGGCGTGGTCTTGACTAGCCAGACGTTGCGGTAAATTCCTCCGCCCGGATACCAGCGCGCGCTGAGCCGCTTGTTGTCCAACCGCACCGCCAGCGCGTTCGGCTTCCCGGCCTCGTGCAGGTGCGGGGTCAGGTTCACGCGGAAGGAGGCGTAGCCGTAAGGCCGGCCGCCGACCTTCACGCCGTTCAGCCAGACCGTGGCGTCCGACATCGCGCCGTCGATGTCCAGGAACACGCAGCGTCCCTGCTCCTCCTCCGGCAGCGTAAAGCTCTTGCGGTACCAGCCGATGCCGAAATAGGGCAGGCGGCCCTGCGAGCCGTTCACCTGCATGCTGAAGGGCGACTCCACGCCCCAGTCGTGCGGCAGCCGCACGCTGCGCCAGGCCGCGTCGTCGAACGCCTCCGCCTGCGCCGCGGGCTCGTCCACAACCGTCCCGTCCGCCTGCTCACCGAAACGCGCGAACTTCCAGCCGTCGTTGAACAGCACACTCTCGCGTTGTCCCCACGCCGTGACCGCACACGTTAGGGCCATCATTCCGGAAAGCATCCAGGTCCGTTTGATCATGCCGGAATCATATCAGATGCCCCCCGTCACCGGCATCTGAAAAACTCCGCGCACTCGGCGCTGTATCGCATCCGTCTCAAGGTAGGGACGGACCGCTGGCCCGTCCGCCGGTCTGGCGCGTCCGTCTTAGCGCCTTACGGCCCAACATTGACAAAAATAACAAGTTGTTTCAGAACCTGAACGAACCGCAGATTAACGAATGATGAGTTGCGAATCATGAAGGAAAGAGTCTTAACTTCGCGTGGGCGGGATTCACTTCGACATTCTGCGGTTCAGTATTCGGCAATCTGCGGTTCAGTTGGATTGCGGGCGCTTTCCGCGGCGCGGCCTGACGCGCCCGCCGTTGCGCGTCTCCCTCTCATGTTGAGTGCGCCCGGCTCCGGGCGCTTTCCACGGCGCGGCTGACGCGCCGGTCGCTGGGCAGGCTCTCTCTCTCACGTTCTCATGTTGAGTGCGCCCGGCTCCGGGCGCTTTTCACGGCGCGGCCTGACGCGCCGGTCCCTCACCGCATCTTCACTTCACGTGATACGTCTGAAACACCAGCAGCGGCCCGCCTTTGAAGACCAGCGACACGCTCTCGCCGCACGCCTCGTTCAGCGCCGCCTGCCACCAGCGCGCCAGCCGCAGCCCGTCGAGCGGATATTTCAGACCTTCGGCGTGCACCGCGGTCACCGGGTCGAACGAAAAGACCGAGACCTGCTGGCCCGCGCACGCGGGCAGCCGGCCGGAGACCGTCAGCGGCGTGAACCAGCCGGTGTCGGTCAGCAGCAGCACGGTCGCCTCCAGCGCGAAGTCGACCAGCAGCGACAGGTTGCCCAGGGTATGGTCCTCGCGCAGACCCGTCGCGCCCAGGATCACCAGGTCATTCCACCCGTGCGAAAGGCAGAAGCGGAACGCCTTGGTCAGGTCGTTGGTCTCCTGCTCGCGCAGGCAGACCAGCTTGTCCCGGCAGCGGGTGCGGGCCGCCTCCGAGAGGCTGTCGAGATCCCCCACGACCCAGTTCGGCGCCAGTCCGGCCGCGGCGAGTTTGTCCACCGCGCCGTCGCAGCAGACGATGCGTGACGCGCTGTGCAACGCGGCCAGCGGGTTCGCGTGGGTCGGGAACTGCCCGTTCGCGACAATGACCGTCTTGGAGGAAAACAGATTCATGCCCAAAGCGTACACCGGCATCCGACCTTCCGTCAAACCGATAAGCGCTTGTCGCAGAAGCTTGATGATTCGCTCCCCGTCTCCGTTCGGACGCTCCCTCAAGTAGGGCGGTTTCCCCGAAACCGCCGCCGGTCCGTCCCCCGGTCTCCCGGTAGGACGGTTTCCCCGAGACCGCCGCCTGGCACTGCTGCTATCGCCCCTCCATTCCCGTGTCGCGTTCGGAAAACGCGCCTATCTAACACCCCGTCCAAATCGCCGCAGCAAACGTGCTTCCGCCTCTTGACGCGGCGCACAGTTTCGGGCAATATATCGCTTTTCGTAAAGGAGCCCCATCATGGACGAACAGGTCAAAGCTAAACTGGAAGAGTTGCGCGGGATGTTGCAGGCCGACGGCGGCGACATGGAACTGATTGAGATCGCGGACAAGACCGTCAAACTGCGTCTGCGCGGCGCGTGCGGCAGCTGCCCCCACGCCACCATGACCCTGAAGCAGGGCATCGAGCGCATCCTGCGCGAATCGATCGATCCTGAGATCGTGGTCGAGCGCGTCATGTAATTTTCAGAAAGCGCATCTTTGGTTTTGACTTTGGCCACAGATCCGCTATTCTAGGCCCCTGTTTTTTGACACCCCTTTTCGGAGCGTAGCGCAGCCTGGTAGCGCGTCTGGTTCGGGACCAGAAGGTCGAGGGTTCAATTCCCTCCGCTCCGACCATCTTTTTCAAGAAAAAACCTCGAAAACGCCAATGTTTTCGGGGTTTTTCGTTTTTCACGGGCGAACCGCGCACGTCGCGGCAATCGCCTGCAATGCCCTGAAACACGGTGTGATTAACACACACAAGCCCACACACAAAAAGCACCCTCAAAAGGGTCCTTCTTCAAGCAGACGTGGATATTATAGCTTCTCGCGCCCCCGAAAAGCGACCGAAATGTGTGTGTTGGGCGAAATGCCGGAAAAACAGCCTTACAAGCCCTTCCGGAGCAGGTTCCTCCACTTGAAACAGCCGAACCGACCCGGGGTCACCCCTCGCCACCGGAACCCGGCCCCTGACACTCCCAGCACATTCAGCCCGCCGAGGTGGGCCTTCTTGGGGTCTGAAATGCAAAGGGGCGGACAGTGCACGCGGCATCCGAAAATGAAAACCGGGCGACGGGAATGGCAGTCCCGCCGTCCGGTTCGCATATTTTGAGTACTTGAACTACTTCACCGCGCACGCGCCGTCCGCACAGGCCGCGCCGGCGGCCGTCTCCCCTGAAGGAGTCGCGGCGGACGCCTTCGACGCCGCCGTGCCGCCTTTGACCAGACCGGTGAAGAACGTGCCGAGGGCGCCCAATGCCGAGTCTCCCATCGGCACGGTCAGGCTCGGGTCGGTCTTGTTGCCGCTGGCAATCGTGTCGGTCCCGCCCTCGATCTGCTGATCGTTGACGCCGATCTGGAGACTGCGCGGGTACTTCGGATCGTCGGCCCCGACCGGCTCGTTGACGTTGAAGGTGCAAGCGTCGAACGTCAGCGCCTGGCAACGCGTGCGGGTCACGCACCCGGACGCGCCCAGCATCAGCGCGCAGAGCAGGACGCACCCCGCCGCGGCCGCCGCCGGCACCTTGGCCAGCGCCTTGCGCTTCGCCCAGATCGACCAGATGCCCGTCGCCACCACCACGCCCGCACCGACGAGGCCCTCGGTCTCGGCCTCGGTGGCAAGCCCCTTCTGGGCCAGATAACCGCCCAGCAGCGTCGTCACGATCCGGACGATGCCGCCCATGTATGCCAACAGGTTTCCCTTATCCATGACGCCCTCCCTTTTTCTATCCCGGACTCCCGCACCGGCAGGGCCCGGAAATCACACGTTCAAGCCTTGGCCAACAACTTCACCAGCACCACGCAGGCCGACACCGCCCCGGCGATCGCGGTGCCGGCGACGACCGACACCACCCACAACAGCGCGTGGATCACCATCTCGTGCCGGGCCAGCCGCGTCTGGATCGACGTGTGGCCGTTGTCTACGAACAGGCGGGACTCGATGCTCTCCAACTTCTCGAGCACCGCCGCATGCTGCTTCGCGCACTCCTCTTTCGTCACGCATCCGTTCATCACATCACCCCCTTACCCGCGGGCGCCTAGTTCTTGTAGTTGATGCCGCCCAGCCCGTCGCCGTCGGCACCGGCCGGCAGACTGCCGCCGACAGTTGTTGCCGATCCGGCCGCGTAAAGCGGCGTGCCCGTGGCCCCGCCGGCCGCGCCGCCGGACTTGAGCTCCAGATACAACCGCCGCAGGTAGATCTCCGAATCCAGCCACGCCGAGCGGTACGGCTCCGCCTCCGCCCCCATCTCGTGCGCCAGCATGTACCAGGTGACCGCCGAGACGTGCCGCAGACAGGAGAGCGGCACGCTGCCGGCGTCAAGCTTGCCCGCCGGGTCCGCGTCCGCCGCGACCGCCTTGCGGAAGTCCTCGACCACGCCGGACACGATCAGCCCCAACCGCTGCGCCCGGACCTCTTCGGTCAGCCACGCCGCGTAGGCCGTCGCAAGAAGGGGCGGCAGCGTCTCCGCCGCCGCCCCCGTGTCGTAAATGACCCACTCGGCCATTCCCGCCCCCCCGCGCTTACGTCGCGCTGACGTTGAGACGCTTGACCGCCGCCGAGTTCGTGACGCGCACGTCCTCGCTCCAGTCGAACTTCGCCACCTCGACACGGCCGTCGTCGCGCACGTAGCTCGACGGCACCATGTACTTGCCCATGAGACGGAAGGTCTTCATGAAGCTCGGGTCGCGCCGCGTCGGGTTCGGCCGGCGCGCGAACACCAGCACCGTGCTGTCGAGGAGGAACTTCACGTCCTCCGCGATGCCCGGCGCGGCGTTGTCGAACACCATGTAGGAGGTCCGTACGTCGGGGGAACCGACGAACAGGCTTCCCGCCGTGGCCTCGGTCGGCACCGCGAGGTTGCCGCCCTTGGGCCCGTTGCCCACCACAAACCGGCCGCGCACCTTGTCCTGGTTCTTGAACAGGCACCACGCCGACGCCCCGAACAGCACGCCCACGCCCATGAGGCTTCCGTACTTCGCCGCCCTGATCACGTCCATGATCACCGCGTCAATGTCCGCCACCGGGTCGGCCGACGCGCCCCACACCTTGCCCGTGCCCGCGCCCGCCGCGACCATGGCCGCGTCGATCACGCTCTTCTCGTGGGCCAGCGCGGCGACCTCGGCCACCGCCACCGCGCCCTCGCGCAGC
>JAHFSX010000076.1 GCA_023269675.1 Verrucomicrobiota bacterium | reverse complement strand
CAGACCTCCACACCAACGGGCACACCCCATCTCCGCCAGCCTCTCTCAGTGTCCAGCATTTGACGGATCGACCGTCCCCAAGAAAAACCTACGGTGTCTTTTCTATTTGACGGACTGCGCCACACTCGCCACCCCGGCTACCCCGCTTATCGCACCTATCCCGCATTCTCCGATCTTCCGCTAACGCAATAACGCACTAATCAACTAACGAACTTCTCAACCTCCTCCATCCTCAACTCATACCCCGCCTCCACGGGCTAGCCGGGGAGTTGGACGATGCGCTCCAGTGTCATGCCGCGCAGCGGGTTCACATACTCCCGCCCTTGGTTACCCTTGCTCGTGTATACCGTCACTGCCATATCTGCCTCCGCTTAAGGCACGGAATCAACACCGCATGCCCGTAGTAATCTGCTGACACAAGATCACGTTCGCTTTTCAGGTTTGCATGTCACTCGAAAATGCTCTAATCTCATAACTAAATTGCGAAAACGCGTGCGAGTAGAGACGTGACAGGGTGCGCAAGACCCTGCCCGACGTGGGGCTTGAGGAATAATTGCAAATTAGCATTCGAGGGGCAAATGATTCAGACAGACACGGTATTGATCTTGGGTGCTGGGGCGAGGTCCTTCTTCGGTTTCGGCGAGATCGTCATGCGCATGCCCCTCCTATGCATTGCGCTGCTTGCTTCTGCCGTCACCAGCTTCGGGGCGAACAATCCGGCCCATTCACCCGGCGAAAATAAACAGGCGGTTGCCGAGGATGGTGCGCGCGGGGTTGAACAGCGAATTATTGGCAGGCGGGCGGAGCCCCCGGTCTGCCTGAGCGCAAACAACCTGTCGATCGCGACGGGCCAGCCATCGCTGGTGCTCATGTCGAGCGGCTCCACGCACATTCCGGTGTGGTCATTCTCGGGTTCCACGGTTGGGCAGTCTGTCGCCGGACTCGTGACCGGTCTCCCCAGCGGGTGCGCCGCCGTGAAGGTCGAGATCGTCGTGACCACAACGGACGCGGCGACGAGCCCCCTCTATGAGGATGTCTACAGGTGCCACCTGTCGCAGATGGTGGAGGATGCCGCCTTCACGTCCCGGTCTGTCCTGGGCACCCCCGTGCGGACAGCGCTTTCCGCCGCGCCGTTCCACACCCGCACCATCGTCCTGGAGTCCTACTGCCCAGTGGAACCGAACATGCCCTTGTGTGTGCGCGTTCAGCGGGAGCCTGCCGATCCCGCCGACTCGTTCACCCGCCCCACGGGCCTGGCCGTGGTCAAGGTGACGCCCCTGGACGCCCTCGCGAAGCCGCATGTCGTGCAGAACGTGAGCGGCTACAACTCGTGGCCGATGCTTCAGGCCATCGGAGAGAAGCTGGTCTGCGTGTATAGCCGCGGCACGGCGCACTCGATCGGCGATGACGCCCGCGCGGTTTACGCGCGCACATCCGCGGACAACGGAAAAACGTGGACGGCGGAAACGGTTGTCGCCGACACGCCGCGCTATGGCGAGGTCGCCGTCGGGAAGGGGCTGGATTCCACGGGGGCGATGCTCCTCTGGGTGCGCCGGATCGGGCCGGATTGGAACCACGACCTCTACCGCACCACGGACGGCGTGGCGTTCGCGCGCGTGGCGACGCCGCAGCTCGCCGTGGCGCCCATGCAGATCACCGACATCTTCGCGGTCCCCAAGGTCGGGCTCATGGCACTGTGGTTCGCGGGGCGCTATGAAGAGGGGCCGACTAACTCGTGGGGCACGCTGACGAGCAGTGACAATGGCGCAACCTGGACACAGACCACCATCGAGTCCGGACTGACCAAACCGCAGTGGCCGACCGAGCCCTCCGCCGTCTATCTCGGCAACGGCCGGATTCTCGCGGTCGCGCGGACAGAGCAGGGGGGCACGTCCACGGCGCGATCACAATTCCAGATGGTGTCGACGGACTACGGCGCGACGTGGACGCGCAAGCAAACAAACATCGGCGATGTCACGGCCTCCACGCCGAGCCTGATCCTCGACGCCGAAACCGGCTTGCTGAGCAACTATTACTATCAGCGTGGCAGGGGCATCCTTCGGCGTCGGGTCGTCGATCCCGACCGCGTGTTCGACAATCCGCTCAGCTGGCCCGCTTCCGAGGCGGTCGCCACAGGCAGTCAGATCACGTTCGATGCGGGCAACGTGAACGCCACCGCGACCAGAGGCACACACTGCCTCGCATTCTACTCCGGCGAGGCTCCTGACACGGCGATCTTGGTATCTGTGCTTCCTGCACCGGCTGCCGGGAATTCGCTTCTGAGCCCCTCGTGCCCCGTTGGGCCGCGAAAATAGAGGGATAGGCCATTGATAAACACTGGCAAGACAAACGAGATGCTCTTGTTCCCGAATAGGGTTAAAGACCTGAAAAACCTGATCGAGGAAGACCAACTCTACAGGATCAAGGACTGACTTCAATTGTCCGGTCTCCCACCAGCGTCACCGTCCTCCGTCCTCCGTCCTCTGTCCTCTGTCCTCTGTCATCAGGCCTCCGCCCCCTGTCTCCCCCAGCCTCGACATCCGCCCGGCCTCGATGCCGAACCTGTTGCAAACCCACACTCTCCTTGACACCGCCGGATGTTCGCGGTTACTTTGAAAACGATCATTGGATGGAAACGTTGATGCGGCCCGGGACTCGCTGCGCCCCTCCTGACCCGTAACCAGGACCCCTGTCGACACGGCAAAGGCCCGGTGCCAAACCGTAACGCATTGATTTCCGATCGCGGGATTGAACGACGGCAGCGGAAGCTTTTGTGCGTTTCCACTGCCGGTTTTGACACGCATTACAAAGTTGGACATGATGAAGAGCACGAGATCCGCATTACTGGGAATACTGCTGGCGGGAACTGACGTCTTGGCGGAAGAAGGCTCACCACGGCCCCTTGTTGGCGCGATCCGTTGGGACGCGTTCTACGGGAAGGAGGGCGCGGTGAAGGAAGTCGAGCGCTCGCTGGGCCCGAAGAAGTTTCACTTCCGCCTGCCGTTCTTCGCCGAGGTCAAGTCCGATGCCGAGGTTGCCATCGACGGTGACGCGCAGGCGACGATGGACCGCGAGATCGCTTACGCGGCGGACGCCGGCCTCGACTACTGGGCCTTCGTGGACTACTGGGAGGTCCAGGGGCTCACCATCGCGCTGCGGCGGTACCTGGGAGCCGCAGAGAGGCGGGACCTGCGTTTTTGTTTCATCGAGGAAGGCGAGCGGCTCGACAGCCACCGCGCGACGGCGTGGCCGCGGCTGGTCGGCTTCTTCAAGCGCCCGGACTATGTGAAGGTCGCGGATGGGCGGCCGCTGATGTTCGTGTTCGGCAGGCCGGCCAAGCTGGGCAAGGCGGATTTCCATGCGCTGGGCGAGGCCTGCGCGACCGCCGGGCTGAAGAAACCGTACCTCGTGCTTATGGGCTGGGACCCGTTGAGCGACTGGGAGGCGGCCAAAGGCCTCGGCTTCGATGCCGTCTCGGCCTACGCCGCTGGCGGTCAGTACCAGGGCGCGATGTGGCCGTTCGCACAACTGGCCGAGCATGTGAAGAGGAACTACTGGGGCGCCTGCCGGCAGCACGGCATCCCTACGGTTACGTTCGCCGCCGCAGGCTGGGATACCCGGCCGCGCATCGAGCACCCGGTGAGTTGGACGAAGGGGGTCTCGGCCGTGCCGGACCCGACGCCGACGGCGCGGCAGAAGCCGCTCATCGACGAGGTCGTCGCCACGCCCGCGCAGTTGGCAACGCACCTGAGGGACGCGCTTGAGTGGACGGCGCAAAACCCCGGATTGACGCCCGCCAACGCGGTCATCATCTATGCCTGGAACGAGTGCGACGAAGGCGGCTGGCTTATTCCCACGCTGAAAGCCGACGGCGGGCCAAACACCGACCGACTCGATGCGATCCGCCCCCTTCTCAAAAAGAACACCCAGCGCGCCCAACCAGCGGCTGGTGCGGACAAGCTGCCGCGCGACGCACGGCCGTAACGTCACACCTGCGGCCGCCGTCCTGATGATCTCGCGCCGGAGCAGCGGCAGTCTGTCCCGCACCTGTTCCCGCTGAGCGGCGGGCCCCGCCGGCCGCCGCCCCCTTGCGCCGCGGCCGGGCGCTGACAAGCCCCCGCCGCATCTGCTACACTGAGGCCATGAAGAACGAGGTCTTTTTCGTGCGGTGCGGCGATTACGGTCCGGCGCTGGCCGAAGCGCTGGAGCGCCTGTTCGGCCTCGCCGGCTGGCTCGACGACACCGCGGCGCTCACGGGCAAGCGGGTCCTGCTCAAGCCCAACCTGCTCACCGACCGCACGCCCGACCAGGCGGTCACCACCCACCCCGAACTGGTGCGCCACGTCATCCGCCGCTTCAAGGCCGCCGGCGCGCTCGTCACCGTGGGCGACAGCCCGGCCAACACGGCCAACCTCCGCGAGGTGTGGCGGGCCACCGGCATGGCCGCGGTCTGCGCCGAGGAGGACGTGCCGCTGGTCTCGTTCGAGCAGGCCGGGGTCAGAGCTTTCGAACGGGACGGCTTCGCCTTCTCCGTGGCGCGCCCGGTGCTGGAGGCCGACCTGATCGTCAACCTGCCCAAGGTGAAGAGCCACTCGCTCACCCTGCTCACCGCGGCGGTCAAGAACATCTACGGGGCGATCCCCGGCTACTCCAAGACCACGCTGCACCGCCTCCACCCCAAGCCCGCCACCTTCGGCCGGCTCATCCGGGCGCTCTGGCAGGTGATGCCCCCGACCTGGAGCATCGCCGACGGCGTCGTGGGCATGGAGGGCCAGGGGCCGGCCAACGGCCGCCCGGTCCGCCTCGGCTTCCTGGCCGCCGCGGAGGACCCCTTCGCGCTCGACCGCGCGCTGTGCGGGGTGCTGCACATCGATGCCCGGCGCGTTCCCTATCTGGCCGCGCAGCCGGCGCCGGAGCAGACGCCGCCCGCGGTGTCCGGCGACCGCGTGGCCGTGGACGCCTTCGAGACCCCCGCGGGCGGACACCTGCTCGGCCTGCTGCCCGAGTGGCTGGTGCAGCGCGCCGGCGGCCTCATCTGGGTGCGGCCCGCCTTTACCGAGTCGGCCTGCGTCGGCTGCGGCCTGTGCGAGCAGGCCTGCCCCGTGCACGCGATCGTCCTGCGGCCGGACACGCGCCGCCCGGCGCTGGCGCGCGGCCGCTGCATCAGCTGCAGCTGCTGCCACGAGGTCTGCCCCGCGGGCGCGATCCGCATGAGCCAGTCCCGCATCCTGCGGCTGATGAAGGTCTTCAAAGGGATGGATTGAGAAGAGCGCTCCACGCGGGGCGCCCAACAAAAAAAACGAAAGCGGGGAGGCGGTGACGCCTCCCTGCTTCCGTTATCCGTCGCTCGACCTCAAGCCACCCGACTAGCGGGTGTCTTTGGCTTCGCGCAGACGCGCCTTCTTGCCCGTGAGGTTGCGCAGGTAGTAAAGCTTCGCGCGGCGCACGCTGGCGGAGCGCTCGACCTCGACCTTGTCGATGTACGGCGAGTAGACGGGGAACACCTTCTCCACGCCGACGCCGAAGGAAATGCGGCGGACCGTGAAGGTCGCCGAGCTGCCGTTAGCGCCATCGCGGGCGATAACCGTGCCGGCGAACGCCTGCACGCGCTCCTTGTCGCCTTCCTTGATCTTCACGAAAACCTTCACGCTGTCGCCGACCTGGAACTCAGGGGCGGCCTTGACGTCCGTAATCTTCGCCTTCTGCTCGGCATTGATCTTATCAATCGCTTTTGCAATCATGATCGCTACTCCTTCTTCTGAAAAAGCCTGTTACCTGTCCGGTCCTCACTTCAGCAAGTCCGGACGGCGCCTCGCCGTCCTATCCAGCGCCTGCCCCGCACGCCAGGCATCCACATTCGCGTGGTTGCCGCTCTGCAGCACCGCCGGCACCGCCATGCCCCTGTACACCGCCGGACGCGTATACTGCGGGTACTCCAGGAGGTCCTCGGTAAAGGACTCGTCCCGGGTCGCCTCTGCGCCGCCGCCCAGCACGCCGGGCAACAGCCGCACCACCGCATCCACCACCACCGCCGCGGGCAAAACCCCGTTGGTGAGCACGTAATCGCCGATCGACAGCTCGTCTGTCACCAGCTTCTCACGCACGCGTTCGTCAATGCCCTCGTAGTGGCCGCAGACGAAAATGAGATGCTTCGCGCGCGCCAAACGGCGCGCCTCCGCCTGCCGGAACGTCTTGCCGGAAGGGGTCATCAACACGACCCGCGCCTCCGGCGTGCGCACCGCCTCAATCGCCTCGAACCACGGCTCCGGCGTCATGATCATGCCGGGGCCGCCCCCGTACGGCCGGTCATCTGCGGTGCGCCGGGCGTCGTGCGCAAAATCCCGCAAATCAACCGTACGGAAAACCACCGCCCCCTGTTGGGCCGCCCGCTTGAGCATGCTCTCTTCGAGAAACCCGCGAAGCATGCCCGGAAAGACGGTCAGCACGTCAATCAACAGGGGACCGTCCATATCGACCGCCCCGAAAACATTAAGCCGTCGCGACTGCGGCGCTCTTCTTGTTCAGCTTGCGGACCATGCTCGCCACGGTCTCGCTCATCTGGGCGCCCTTGGACTGCCAATAGACCACCCGGTCCATGTCCAGCTTGAAGTTCTCGCCATCCCGTTTGGGATCGTACCAGCCGAGAATCTCCAAAAACTTTCCGTCGCGGGGCGAACGTTCGTCCGTCGCCACCACGCGGAACGACGCGTTGTTGTTACAACCTGTTCTGCGAAGTCTGATTTTGACCATTTTCTCCTCCGTGAAACGTAAGACAATACCAACATCCCCCCGCGCATGGCAAGCGGGATTTTCAAACCTAGCCTACTTTTTGTCTTTCCCCGGCGCTTTCCGCTTGCGGGGGGCGCTTTTCTTGGCGGGCTTTTCCACCTTGGCCTCGGGTTCAGCGACG
>JAHFSX010000022.1 GCA_023269675.1 Verrucomicrobiota bacterium | reverse complement strand
GTTGCCTCCCGTCCAAACGCGGCCTCTGCGCCCGTCAGAAGTACCGCAACTGGAGCTTCCAGACAAACTCCCCTGTGCACGGGCCGCCGGCCTGCCGCGTATGCCGTGAGACCTCGACCCCGTGCCCGTCGAACTGAAGCTCCCTGATCATCCGCGTCTCTATCCGCTTCAGCGCGTCCTCGTCCCAGACCGGCCATTTCAGGCTCTCCGTCGCGATCCCGATGTACAGGGTCCGGCTGCTGCCCCACAGCCGCCAGAGGTTGTCGCTCAGGTCGAAATTCCGGTCCCGCGATTCTTCGAGTACGGCCATGCCCGTGCCATAGACGCGTAATTGTAACCGCGGCGGGAATTTGTTTGTGATCGGTCGTCCCAGTGCCATGGCAGGTCCCTCTGTCTCGATCCGTCGGCTTCACCCCTCCGACTTCGTCTGTGCGCCCAGCTTCTCGGCGGGCGTCTTGATGATCTCGATCATGTTCTCAAACGCGAACAGAAGGATGAACACGCCCCCGAGCGGCATCGCGATATAGACCATGCCCCGCGAGATCGGCAGGGCCGGCAGCTGCTGCCCCATCTGCCCCATCGCCAACCCCCATCCGCCGATCACGAACACGATCACCGCCAATGCCATGACCACCAGCTGCACGATGATGCTGAGTGTCTTGCGCGCCTCGGGATGCAGCTTGGTCACAAGATAGTCCACTCCGAGATGGGCCTTCTCGCCGAAGGCCAACGCGCCCCCGACCATCGAGACCCACACCAGCAGCACGCGCGCCAGTTCATCCGTGTACTCGGCCTGATGCCCGAGGCAGAAGCGGGTGAAGACCCCCCACAGAACCGTCAGCGTCAGCACCGCCACCATCACCATCAGCAGAACTTCCAACGACCGGATAAAGCCCTTTCTCGCACTCTTCCACACATCCATCGCGTCACCTCCTGTCTGGCTGTTTCATTTCGAGACCCGCTATTCGGGTTGCACAGATCCACGACTGTTGTCCAAAAAAACCTCGACCTGCGGGTCGCGCCAGGTCGCCGCCTGAACGGGCACATGCTCGTTCAGAATATAATCCACACCCGCGTGTCAGCCTTATTTACCGGCCCGCTGGTGCGCCGTCACGGCGGCAAGCGCGACGGCGACCTCCGCGTCAGACCCGTCCGCCCCGTGATGCGCGTGCTGTTTCGGCACCTTGGCCTTGGGGGCCCGCGTTCTCGGCGCCTCGTCAGGCAGGATGTGGTTGAACCGCGGGATGATTTTAGCGCTCAGCAACAGGATGCCCACCAGCAGACTGAGAAAACCAACCACCATGCCCACGCCCACGACCATGATCACCAGACCTTGCAGCAACATGAAACCTCCACTCATTTATTAAAACGTTTAGCGGCAGCCACGGGCGTCAGGCCTTGACCAACTGCCGCCCGGGGTAGACCAGATGAAACACAACTGCCAGCGCGGTCACCCCGAGTGAAACGGCCATCAGCCACGGCACCCAGAAAATCGGCATCTGGATCGTGTCGGTCACCTGACGGTTCCGCAGGAAATGGAACCCGTACCCGACACACTCGTACGCCGCCACCGCGAAAGCGCCGATCATCACTGCGCGCATCGCCGAATCCACCGCGACGCGCCACCCCGGGGTGAGTTTGTGGAAAAAATACTCGATCGCCACATGCCCTTTCATCGCGGTGGTGAGCGGCAAGGAACAGGCGATCGTCACGGCACCCGCCACGCGCACGATGTCGTACGCGCCCTTCACGGGATGACCTGCGGTCCGCAGGATCACGTCGCCGCAGCTGACGACAATCATAGCGGCCAGCCCGAGTCCCGAGATGGCCGTCATGGCCCAACACAGCCACACAACCGAGCTCCAGAACGGGCCAAGCGGTTTTCTCACTGCCGTCTGCACTTCTGCTCCCTCCCTTGCGCTGCGCGGATAGCCGTCGCGGACGCCTTCAAGCCGTCCGGGCACGCCTCGCCCGGCAACCGGCTATTTCACGAACAGGGGAACAAGGAAGCGGATCGTCAGCCACGCGCCGACGCTGCCGAGCACGAGGAACAGGGAGTATGTGCGCCAGTCATCCATCGTGGCGGGCGCGCTGCTGTCCGGGTTCTCACCTTTGAGGTGGCGGATGTCGATGTAACGCACTGCCACGAGCGACGCCATAAAAACCAGGCAGGCAGCGTCGAGAAGGGAGGGGAATGGAGGGTGCCGGTCAATCAGCAGCCCGAAAGCGATCGCCAAAAAGGCGTTGCCCACGAACATCCAGTACATCCGTGTGAGGCAGCCGGCCCCGTTGCTATATTCAGGCGTTTCCGGGTCTTGATCTTGCATGACGCACCATCCCATCTGCTTGCGCAAAAGCGCAGTTCAGTGGATGGCGGCCCGACCATCTCGATACCTGCAGGAGCACCCCGCCCCCGCACCCATAAAAAAGCAACGGATCGTTGCTGATGCGGACCACTTTAGCAGATAGCCCGTACCCCCCGCAAGCGCGCTTTCCCGATTTTCCCCGCGTCGAAACCGCGGCAGTGACATGCCCGGCAGGTCCTGGGTGCGAGTCAGTTTCGTTGAAACTGAGTCGCACCCAGAAGAATTCAGGAGTTAGGATTGAGGAGTAGGAAGCGCGGAAGACCCTGAAAACAGGACGTTCGACAAGGCGGAACCCTTCCGCGAACAACGTTTCTTGAGGCCATACGTTTGACCTCATTGTGAAGACACGAACACGGACTCTCGAGCATGGCACGAACACGTTCGCTGCCATGGCATTGCAACTCCTAACTCCTAAATCCTAACTCCTCCTTCGGTTGTGGATTCAACGAAGTTGAATCACGCCCGCAGGTCCTCGCTCTGACTCATCACCCTTGACTGTTGCACAGCGTTCAGGTAAAAAACAGGCCGCTTCGCGAGAAGAACAAACGCCCGTCGCGTCCGCTTCAACCCGAAACCACAGAAGGTGACCATGGCCTCAACCTGCTCCATCCTCATCAACACCGCCGGGGGTCTCGGCATCTTCCTTCTGGGCATGAACCAGCTCTCCGAGGGCCTGCAGGCCGTGGCGGGCCAGCGCCTCCGCAAGATCGTCGCCGCCGTCACCAGTAACCGCTTCGCCGGCATCGCGACAGGTACGGTCGTCACCGGCGTCGTGCAGTCCAGTTCCGTCGTCACCGTCATGGTCGTCGGCCTGGTCACCGCGGGGCTGATGACGCTGCGCCAAGCCGTGAACGTGATCATCGGCGCGAACATCGGCACCACCGTCACCGCGTGGATCGTGGCCCTGCTGCCGACCAAGCTGGGCGACCAGAGCATGGTCATCATCGCGATCTCCGCCATGTTCTATCTCTTCTCCAAGCGGGAGAAAGTGCGCTACATTGCGCTCGCGTTCCTGGGCCTCGGCCTGATCTTCTTCGGTCTCGAACTCATGAGCCAGGGGCTCAAGCCGCTGCAGACCAAACCCGAATTCATCCAGTGGTTCCAGATGTTTCATGCGGACAATGTCTGGGGCGTTCTGAAATGCGTGGGGGTCGGCGCCGTCGTGACCGGCATCATCCAGTCCTCGTCCGCCGCCACCGCCATCTCGATCAGCCTGGCCTATAACGGCGTGATCTCTTTCGAGACCGGCTCCGCGCTCGTGTTCGGCATGAACATCGGCACCACTGTCACCGCCTGGCTCGCGGCCATGGGGGCACCCACCGAAGCCCGCCGCGCGGCGCTCGCCCACACCCTCTTCAACTGCATCGGCGTCCTGCTGATCGCGCCCTTCTTCCTGCCGGTCTTCGTGCCGTTGCTGCACCACTTCTACCCTCACATGTCGGTTCCTGCGCCGACCGCGGGCGGCACGGTTTTCCCCCATGTCACCGCCCCGATCGCCATGGTGCACACCGGCTTCAACGTGATCAACACCCTGATTTTCCTGCCGTTTCTGGGTTACTTCACCGCTCTGGTCCGGCGTCTCGTGCCCGGCGGCAACGTCAAGGAGCAGCCGCGCCTGACCATGCTTGAAACGCAGATGCTGGCCCCCGCCCTCGCCGTGGAACAGGCGCACCAAGAAGTCAACCTGATGGCCATATGCACCCATAAGATGATGGCGGATTTCAGGACCGTCTTGGAAGGATCCAAGAAGGAAGAACTCGAACGCGGCATCTACGAAGCCGAGGACAGACTCGACCGCGTACAGCATGAGGTCTCAACCTTTCTCGGCAAGGTCATGTCTGCGCATCTGCCGACTGAGGTTGCCTTCCGCGCACGCATGCTGCTGCGCGTGGCGGACGAGTACGAATCGGTGAGCGACGAGGTGCGGTCCCTTCTGAAAATGATCCAGCGCATGAGAACCGGCGGCATGGCGCTGTCGCACGAGGGCAAGTTGGAACTGCTCTCCCTCCACGACCTGTGCGCCCACTTCCAAGGCAAGGTGACCGAGGCATTCCAAAAGGGTAAAGCCTACGCGCCGGATGTGCTCATCCACATGCACGCCGAGTCCGAGGCGATCTCCCAGCGGATCAAAGACATCCGCGCGGCCCAGCTCCAGCGCCTGACCGACCACCACCCGCATGCCGAGCCCCTCAAGATCGTCCTGCTCATGGACCTGCTCAACGTCTACCGCCGGCTCAAGGAGGACTGCCTGAACATCGGCGAGGCCATGCTCGACGAACGCGGCGACGATAATGACTAGGTGTTCCGACCGTCAAAACGAAAAAGCACCCGTCTCGAACCCGACAAGATGGGATGGCTGGAAATATCCACCCGAGACCTGCGGTCTCGTAGCGTCGCTTGCCTCCACTTCGCCGCTGGGCCACTTTGACTTCTCGCTTTGCATTTCCCCGCAAGGTTGTCATTATTGACCCCCTCATGAGACGATTTCTCGAAAAGATACCGGAGCGGATCAGGCTCCCGATGCTGACGGCGATTTATGGCGTGTCCAGCGGACTGATCGCGGTGGCCTTCATGCTCTCCGTCAACAAACTGTTCGGCTGGGTCTGGCACAGGCTGGCAGCCTTGGGGACGCTGGACTTTATCCTCGCCAGTTTCTCGGTCATCGCGCTGTCGTCAATCGCGTCGGGAATCCTCATGACGAAAGTCCGGCCCGATGCGGCCGGCAGCGGAATCCCGCAACTGAAAGCCGCGTATTGGAAAGACCTCGGCGTGGTTTCTTTCCTTGCGGTCTTGGTCAAATTCATCGGCGGCGTGCTCGCCCTGGCGGGCGGATCGAGCCTGGGGCGCGAAGGTCCGACGGTGTTCATGGCAGGAGGCCTCTCCTCCAACGTCGCGGGCTGGCTCGGCGTTCCTTACCGCCGCCGCCGCCACGCCGCCGCCGCAGGCGCCGCCGCCGGGCTCGCCGCCGCGTTCAACACGCCGCTGGCCGCGATCAGCTTCGTCCTTGAAGAGATCCTCGGCGATTTGAACAGCCGGCTGCTCGGCAGCGTCGTGCTGGCGTCCGTATGCGGCGCGTTTGTGGTCTATGCGCTCATCGGCAGTCAGCCGTCGTTCGCGATGCCGTCCGTCGACACGCCGTCATGGAACATGTATTTCGCCGTCCCGTTCGCCGCGCTGCTGGGGTCATTGGCCGGCGTGCTCTTTCAGCGCGGCGCACTCGACCTGCGCCTGAAGATGCGCCAGATGCCGATGATTCCCGCTTGGCTGCGCCCGTTCACGGGCGGCCTCGTCACCTGGGTGATCGGCTGCTCCGTGTTCATCAGCTGCCACCGCCTGGGCGTCTTCGGACTCGGCTACGAAGACTTGTCCGACGCGTTGTTGCACGGCATCGGCTGGAAGATCGCCGCGGTCCTGGCGGTCGCGAAACTCATCGCGACCGTCGCCAGCTACGGCACCGGCGGCTGCGGCGGCATTTTCTCGCCGACCCTGTTCATCGGTGCCATGTGCGGCTTTTTCACCGCCGGCGTCGCCAAACACTGGCTGCATCTCACACCCGCCGACGAACTCGTGCTCGCCGCGACCGGCATGAGCGCCTGTTTCGGC
The DNA here is from genome assembly GCA_023269675.1 of Verrucomicrobiota bacterium. GTDB lineage: Bacteria > Verrucomicrobiota > Kiritimatiellia > RFP12 > UBA1067 > JAHFSX01. The sequence goes on along the minus strand of JAHFSX010000022.1, from coordinate 100,344 downwards.
GCGGTTGTCCGCGCGCCGTTCACCTCCATCTTGATGATTTTCGAAATGACACACCAGTTCGGCATGGTTCCCGCGCTGATGCTGGGCACGCTCATCAGCCAGGCGGTCGCGCGCCTCGCGGGCCACAGCAATTTCTACGAGGAGGTCCTGTTGCAGGACGGCCACGAGATCCACAAGATCGCGCCGCCGCCCGATCTGACCGGCTGGCACAACATGCCCGTCTCCGCACTCGCCAACAAAAAGCCCGTCGCACTCACCAGCCTCGCGCCCGACGCATTAAAGGCCGCGCTCGCGAAACATCCTTACCGCTGCTTCCCGGTCATCACCGACGGCTCGCTGCGCGGTCTCATCACGCGCGACACCATTGAACACGCCCTCGCGCTCGGCACCGAGCCAGAACTCGAAGAGCCTGTCATCTTCCTCGCGAATCAGACGCTGCATGAAGTCGAACCGCAGATGATCGCAGCAACGGCCGGCCTCTTCCTCGTCGCGGAAACCGAGGGTGCCCCTGCCACCGGCGTCTTCACGCTCCACGATCTCATGCGCGCCCAAGCCGCGCTGCTCGAATGATGCCGATCGGCAGCGCCGGGCTTGGCCTTATTTGTGTGCGGCGATGACGGAATAAGCGAGACTCGTTGCGTCTGTCATTCTATTTTGCGCCGATCCACTCCCGCGCCTCAGCGGCGGCGGAGTGATCGAAGTACCGGATGGTCGCTTTCGTGAACGGCTTGCAGAATGTCGCCATGCCTTTCTGCCATTTCGTCTCCCCGATCATCGCGAGCCGTTCGATGTCAGAGAAATGATGGGCGCCAAAAAGGGTATCTTCCCACAGCGCACCCGCATCCCATCCGTGAAAGTCGGCCATGTCAAACAGGACTCGCAACTTCCCGTTCTGTTTGACGAGGCGCTCAAACTCGGGAACGAAGTGCTCGTAATCGGCCTTGGCCAGTTTACCGCTAACGTGAACGACGAGAATCTTTCCGTTGTCTTCTTCATTGAGTTGCAAGGGCATTTGAGTCTCCTTTTTAGAAACAGGTCACTTATAATCGAAAGATTTAATTTCTGCTTGCTGAATAATGCGCCGATGGAAACTTCTTGGCTATGGGGTTAAATCCCACCGCATGGCATTGCCGGATGGTTGTCATTGAGAACCCGGGAAAATTTTCCACAACTTCAAGCACCGCCCCCGAAAAGACTCTTTGCCACGCTCGGATGACTCGAAGCGCTCCCGTCCGACGCCCCGGTCACGCTCGAGACGATCCGACGAGTAAAAACGTACTTCGAAAGCCACGGGCGTCACATGGCCTACGCGAAGGAGGGCGTCCCCCTCGACAGTGGCTCGGTGGTGTCCTTGTGATCGCACCACAAGGATCGGCTCAAACGCACCGGCCAGTTCTGGTCAAAACACGGCTTCACCGCCCTCTTGGAGGTTATCGTCCGTCACATGAATGGCGAACTCCGGTCACTTTGGGCGGCGTGACACAAATGAACCGCGCTTGCACCCCTGGTTTTCAACCCTTTAAAAGAACCCGCCCGCAGCGTTCCGCGACGCCCCGCGTTGACAGATGGCCCGAATCTGCGATAATAGCGCGATGAATAATACAGCCCGTTTTCTGCCTGCCGCGCTCTGCGCCCTGTCGTTCATGTCCCTCCTTCCGCAAGCCTCCGCCGCCGGGGCGGGCGCCGCGGCCTCCGCGCAGCCGGCCATCGATTGGCAGCCGGCCAAGACCAACACGTGGAAAACCTTTGCCCGCTACGATTTCACCGTCGACGGCTGCGCCTGCTGGGTGGCGGTCCCCAAGACCCCGCGGCCCGGCAACCCGTGGGTCTGGTGCCTCGAGTTTCCCACGGCGTTCGACAGCCGCACCGGCGTGATGAAGCTCGTCGCCGACGGTTACTACTATGTCCACATGAGCGTGGGCAACACCTTCGGCAGCCCCGCGGCGCAGGCGCACCTCGACGCGTTCTACAGCCACATCGTCGCCAAAGGCCTGAGCCCCAAGGGCACGCTGATCGGCGTCAGCCGCGGCGGCCTCTACGCCTACCGCTTCGCCGCGGCCCATCCCGAGCGGGTCGTCTGCATCTACGGCGACGCGCCGGTCTGCGACTTCAAGAGCTGGCCCGGCGGCAAAGGCAAGGGCAAGGGCAGCAAGGGCGACTGGACCAGCCTGCTGAAGTGCTACGGGTTCAATGACGAGGCCGAGGCGCTGGCCTTCAAGGGGAATCCCGTCGACCAGCTGGAGCCGCTCGCCAAGGCCGGCATCCCGCTCATCCACGTCGTCGGCGACGCCGATGACGTGGTGCCGGTCGCGGAGAACACCGCCCTCATCGAGCAGCGCTACCAAGCGCTCGGCGGCACGATCAACGTCTTCCACAAGCCGGGCGTCGGCCACCATCCGCACGGGCTGGACGACCCCGCGCCGGTGATCGAGCTGATCGAGAAGTACACCGCACGCTCCGAGGCCGGAAGCCGCAAGTGACCGCCCCTTCCAGGAAACCCGCCCGGGATCATCGGGGAGGCAAGCGCGTGCCCCGTGGCGGCCGCCTTTCTTCCTTTCTTTTTTGCGCCCTCCTCGCGTCGTCCGCCGCCGCGCGTCCGCCCAACTACGACGAGGCCAAGGTCGCGCCCTACGCGCTGCCCGATCCGCTCACCTTCGCGGACGGTACGCGGCTCGCCGCGCCCGACCAGTGGCCCCGGCGCCGGGCCGAGATCCTGGCGCTCTTCGAGGACCAGATGTACGGCGTGATCCCGCCCCCGCCCGCCGTCCTGCGCACCGAACTGCTCGAAAGCGGCGAGACGCCGGACGGCCGCGTCATCCGCAAGCAGATCCGCATGTGGTTCAGGGAGGACCGCACCGGCCCCGCGATCGACTGGATCATCTTCCTCCCCAAGCACGCTTCCGGTCCTGTGCCGGCCTTCATCGGCCTGAACTTCTACGGCAACCAGGAGATCCTCCGCGACCCCGAAATCCGCGTGACCGGGGCGTGGCTGCGCGACGACCCGAAGCATTTCATCGCCGGACACCGGGCCTCGGAACAAAGCCGCGGCCTCAGTTGCGCGCCGGGCGCCGGCCAAACGTGGCCCGTCGCCACGCTCGCCGCGCGCGGCTACGCGCTGGTCACCGCCTGCTACGGCGACATCGCCCCGGACGACAAGGACCTCTACACCAACGGCGTGCAGGTGCTCTTCCCCACCTCTGTGCCCGGCGCCGGGAGCAACACCACCGCCCTCGCCGCCTGGGCCTGGGGCCTGATGCGCGGCATGGATCTGATCGGGCGGGAGCCGGCCATCGATGCCCGGCGCGTGGCGGTCACCGGCTGCTCGCGCCTCGCCAAGGCCGCGCTGCTCGCCGGCGCGAAGGACGAGCGCTTCGCCGTGGTCATCCCGAACCAGACCGGCGGCGGCGGCGTGCCGCTCGCCAAGCGCGACTACGGCGAGAACGTGGCGCTGGAGAACAAGAACTTCCCGCACTGGTTCTGCGGCAACTTCCGCAAGTACAGCGACAACGAGTCCGCCCTGCCGTTCGACCAGCACATGCTCCTCGCGGCCTGCGCCCCCCGCAAACTCTACGTCTCCAGCTTCCCCGGCCCGTGGTTCGATCCCTACGGCGAATTCCTCAGCGTGAAAGCCGCCGAACCGGTCTGGCGCTTTCTCGGCCTCCCCGGCCTGCCCGCCGCCGAATGGCCTGCGGAAATGGCGCCCTCAACGGGCACGCATCTCGGCTATCACCGCCGGCCCGGCGAACACGGGATCGCGTCCTACGACTGGTCCTGCTACCTCGCCTTCACCGACCGCGCGTTCAACCAGGCCGTCGACTGGCAGGCCGAGAAAACCGACACCTGGCTGGGTTACACGCGGCACCGCTTCACGATCAACGGCTGCGAATGCCGGGTGACCGTTCCTAAAAACCCGCGCCCCGGAAACCCCTGGGTCTGGTGCACCGAGTGGCCCGACGCCTTCACGCAGCGCACCGGCACGGAGCAGCTTCTGGCGGACGGGTTCTATCACCTCCACATGCAGGTCGGCACGATGTCACTGGGTGCGCCGCCCGCGCTGGCCAACATGGAGGCGTTCTACGCCCGCATCGTCGAAAAAGGCCTGAATCCCAAGGGGACCCTCACCGGCGTGAGCCGCGGCGGACTCTACGCCTACCGTTTCGCCGCGGCCCATCCCGACCGGGTCGTCTGCATTTACGGCGACGCGCCGGTTTGCGATTTCAAGAGCTGGCCGCTCGGCGCGACCCAGGGAAACCGGGACGAGAGCGGCGTCAAGGCGCTGCTGGCGCTCTACGGCTTCAAGGACGAGGCCGAGGCCTTGGCCTACGCGGGCAACCCCGTCGACCGCCTGGAGCCGCTCGCCCGAGCCGGCATCCCGCTGATCCATGTGATCGGGGACGCCGACACCTCGGTCCCGCCGGCATCGAACTCGGCGCTCATTGAGCAGCGCTACAAGGCTCTGGGCGGAACGATCACCGTTTTCCACAAGCCGGAAGGCGGCCATCACCCGCACGGGCTTGAGGATCCCACGCCCGTGGTCGAACTGATCAAGAGCTACACCACGCGCTGGGACCGTGAGAATTGCAAGTGACCTCAGCCACGCCCGAGATCCTGCTGGTTGCGGTCAACGCGCGCTACAGCCACTGCGCCTATGCCGCGCGTTCGCTGCAGGCGAATCTGGGACGCCTCTCGGGCAGGTCCAAGATCATCGAGACCGACCTCGAGATCACGCCGCTGCAGCTGGCCTCGCAAATCGTTGAAACGCGCGCGTGCATCGTGGGCTTCTCGGTCTACCTCTGGAACGTGCGCCTCGTCGAGGCCGTCGCCCGCATCCTGCGGGCCGTCGCGCCGCACCTGCGCCTGGTCGCAGGCGGCCCAGAGCTCACGCCGGGCCATCCGGCCGCCTTCGCCTCGCTCTTCGACGCGCTCATCATCGGCGAGGGCGAAACCGCCTTCCGCACCCTCTGCGAAGGCTGGCTGGAGCCGTCCGCCGACCTCCGTCCGCCGCCCTCCGTCCTCACGCCCCCTCCCGAAGATCCCGCCACGCTCGCGCTGCCCTACGACCTCTACACCGACACCGACCTCGCCCAGCGCACAGTCTACGTGGAGTCCAGCCGCGGCTGCCCCTACGCCTGCGCCTACTGCACGTCCGCCGCCACCGGCCTGCGCCTCATCCCGCTGGACCGCCTGCTGCCCGCGCTCGACCGCCTCTGGCAACGCGGGTTGCGCAAATTCAAATTTCTCGACCGCAGCTTCAACGCGCCCGCCGCCCACGCGGCGGCCCTGCTCGATTTTTTCCTCAGCCGCGCCACGCCGGACATGAGCCTGCACTTCGAGATCAACACCGACCATCTGCAGGAGGGCGTCGCCGCGCGCATCGCCTCCTTCCCGAAGAACGCCCTGCACCTGGAAGCCGGCATCCAGACCCTGAACCCGCGCGTGGCGGCGGCTGTCGGCCGGAGCGCGGACACGGAGGCCACGCTCGCCAACCTGCGCTTCCTCACGCAGCGCACGGGGGCGGTCGTCCACGCCGACCTGATCTTCGGCCTGCCCGGCGAGGACGAGGCGTCATTCGCGCAGGGCTTCAACACGCTCATCAGGACGTGCCACCCGCCCGAGGTGCAGGTCAACCTGCTCAAGGCGCTCCCCGGCACGCTTCTCGCGCACGATGCGGCCGCGCGGGGCCTGGTTTTCAACGCCGAACCGCCCTACGAACTGCTGCACTCCGACGTCATGGATTTCGCCACGCTCATGCGCCTGCAGCGTTTCGCGCGCTGCTGGGAGCTGGTGCACAACCGCGGGCGCTTTCAGCACGCGGTCCAGGCGCTGCACGCGGCCTGCGGGGGCGACTATTACGGCACCTACCAGGCGCTCGCCGCGCGCATCCACGCGGAGGAGGGCAAGCTCTTCGCGATCGGCCTTCCCAGCATGACGCGCCACCTTCGCGCCCATCTGGCCGAAGCGTGCGGCCTCGCCGCACCGGAAGCGGACCGGCTCCTCGCCGCCGACCTCAACGGCAAGCCCCTGAAACCGGCTTTGCCCGAAACCCCAGCACGCGCGGGCATCTCGGGCGCGCGCTGAGCCGTCCGGAGACGCCCGGCATCACAGGAGACGACTCACGCCATGTCGCTGAAACCGAAATCCCGAGTCGAGGCCGTCACCCCGTACGCCTCGGACGAGAGCAAGCGCGAGCAGATCACGCGCGCGTTCGATGCGCTCGCGCGCCGCTACGACCGCTTGAACCGCATCCTCTCGCTGGGCCTCGACCTCGGCTGGCGCCGCCGCGCGCTGCGGCATCTGTGCTCCGAGGTCCCGGCGCACGTGCTCGATGTCGCCACCGGCACCGCCGACTTCGCCATCCTCGCGGCGCGCCGCCTGCCGGGGTCACGGATCACCGGCATCGACCTCTCCGACGGCATGCTGGCGGCCGGGCGCAAGAAAGTGGCCGCCGCAGGATTGGACGCGCGCGTGACGTTAAAGACCGGCGACTGCCTCGCGCTCGACTTTCCCGGCGCGACGTTCGATGCCGCGACCGCCGCGTTCGGCGTGCGGAACTTCGAGGATCTCGGCGCGGGGTTTGCGGAGATCCGGCGCGTGCTGAAGCCCGGCGGACGCGTAGTGATCCTCGAGCTCTCCGAGCCGCGCGCCTTCCCGCTGAGGCCGCTCTGCCGCTTCTATCTGCGGCACGCCGTCCCGCTCGTCGGGCGCCTGCTCACCGGGCTGGCGCGCGAGTACCGCTACCTGCCCGCCTCGATCGAACAGGTGCCGCAGGGCGAAGCCATGCTTGGCCTGCTCCGCGCCGCCGGCTTCAGCGAGTGCCGCTTCGAGACCTACACGTTCGGCCTCTGCTCCTGCTACACCGGCCGCGTGCGCGCCTGAGCGTTTCGGGCAAACGGCTGACGCCTATTCCGTCTGCAGCGCGGCGATGAAGCTGTCGGCCTGCGCAACGGCGAGCTCCATGTCGCGGACGAGCTGGTCCACATTCGTCTGGACGCTGCTCAGCTCGCTGCTCAGGCCCGCGATCGCCCGCGCGTTCAGGTTGTGTTTCATGAACAGCACCTGGTCGCGCAAGGGGATCAGCGCGGGCTCGAGTTTGGATTCGGCCCGCCGCATGGCCGCGATCAGCGCCGTGTATTTCGCCTGCGTGCTGTCGTACTTCCGCTGGCTCGCCTCGCGGAGCGTGTTGTTGGCGTACTGTTTCAGCTCCGACCGCCATTCGCTGAACAGCGCCTCGGAGACATCCTCGACGGAGCGGATGCGGCCGCGCACCGCATTTGCCGCAGCCTCGCTCTTCTGCAACGTGGCGTCGAGCCGGCTGTACTCTTTCTCCAGGTCTCCGCCCTGGAAGCTGACCACGCCCTTGAACTGATCCAGGGCTGTCAGGAACTGCTGCTTCGCCGCATTCTGCGAGTCACGCGCCGCCTTGACGCGGTCCACCATGATATCGCGCTTGTGTACGCCGAACTTCTCCATCGCGCCATAGTAGACGGTGCTGCAGGCTGTGACGCCGAGCAGCAGCGGTACGAGCATGAGCATTCTGACTTTCATCGGCACCCTCCTTTTGAAGAAAGCGCGCCCGTCCGGCAGAACAACGACGCCCGCCGGACCTTCGCCCGGATCAAAGGCGTCACCCGGCTTGCCGGCCGCGGACGCGCAACCGGCCAGGGGTCGCTCAACGGGTGCGTGCGCCGGATGAAGCCTCTTCCGCCAGACGCGCCAATTCGGCCTGGTCGAATTTCGACAGCTCGCTCTGGCGGCTCTTGAGCTGGCGGATCGTCTCGCGGGCGCGTTCGATCTCGCCCTTCTTGAGCAGAACCCGCGCCAGCGTGATGCGGATGCGGAGATCGTCCGCGTACAGTGTCATCGCTTTGCGCACCGCGCTTTCGGCCTCGTTCAGATCCTTGTTCGACTCGAGCAGGACGGCGCCCAAGGTCTCCCAGGCGACATACAGGTCGGGGTTCAGCTTGATCGCCTGCCGCGCGAACTGCTCGGCTTCGTCATACTTGCGGATGCGGCGCAAGACCTCGGCGAGATCGTTCAAGGCGGCCGAGCTCGGGCTCGTTTCCACACTGCGCCGCAGGAAGTCCTCCGCCTCGCCGTACGAGCCCTCCTGCAAGCGCAGGGAGCCCATCACGTAATTCGCCAAGGCGTGTTTCCGGCTGGAGCGCAGCACCTGGCGCGCGTGCAGCTCGGCGCTCTGCTGGTCGTTCATGGCGATGTCCAGCTGCAGGATCATGTCCTTCACGCCGGGGATGTCCGGCCGCAGCATGCTCGCGCGGATGAACCCCTCGCGCGCCGCGCGCTGGTGGTTCTTGCCCTTTTTCATCGCCACCTGCGCCCGGGTGATCTGGATGAAATAGTTGTCCACCGTTCCCGCGATGGACTCCATCTTCGGCAGGATCACCTTCTCGATGTCATCCGTCTCGTTCTGCTGCAGCTGAACCATCGCCAGCATGGCCCAGGCCTGCAGGTTCTTCGGCTGCAGGTCGGTCGCCTCCTGCAGCGCCAGGCGCGCGCGGCCCACATCGTTGTTCATCAGGTGGATGACCGCCCACTCGACGCCCAGCGCGCCGCGTTTATCCTCCGATTTGGCCGCCTTCTCCAGCCACGCCTTGGCCTTCTCGAGCGCACCCTCCTGCACGGCCAGACGCGCCATGCCCAACATGGCCGTGCGGTTGTTCGGATCGCTCTTGATGATGTCCTGGTAAACCGCCTCCGTCTTGCTCCGGTCATCCGACAGGGCATAGATCGCCGCCATCGACTGCATCGCGCCGACCCGCTGGTCCGACGGCAGCAGGTTGATGGCGCGGGTCACCCCCGCCAAAGCCGCGCCGGTCTGCCCCGACAAGGCCCAGCCCCACCCCAAGCGGGCAAAAAGCTCGGGCGAACGCACATACCCGTAGTACCGTGAAAGCGACCACAGCGGGTATTTGTGCTTCAGGCTCCCGATAAAATCCTTGAGCTCGCGCTCGATCGCGTCCTTGTTCGCGCTGGCTGCGGCCACGCCGCGGCGCGCCATCTCGAAGCGGTTGAAAAGGGCGGAGATGTTTTCGGGGTCCAGCTTGTCGTGCACGTAGGTGTAGGCCGTGAACGCGTCGGCGTCGTTATCCAAGTCCTCCAGCAGCACGCCGAGGTTGTTGGCCACAAAACCGAGATGCCGCCGCAGGTGCGCCTTCAGCTGGAGCGTCGGGTCATCGCTCGCCTTCTTGTTGACCGACAGGACTTTCTCCATGTCATGCCAGAACGCCGTATAGTCCGCCAGGAGCGGCTGGCCTTTGAGCGTCTTGATGTCGCGGCACCCCGCGAAGAAGAAAAACTCGGGCACCGGCGTGATGCCGGCCGTGTACCAGAAATCGGGCACGCCGAACACCGCCACCTTCTTCTCGATCTCCTTGTCCATGGCGAACCAGTCCTGGATGAAAGGCAGGATGCCCAGATCCAGGGTGCTCTTCATGCGCTGCAGGTTCGCCGCATCGAAAAGGTGTTTCGCCTCGATCAGCCGCGCCATCGATTTCAGGTAGAACGGGCTCATGTCTTTCTGCAGGCAGAGCAGATTCAGCTCCTGGCCGCGCTCGCGGGCCAGAATCTGCAGGTGCGGGTCAAGGGTGCCGTCGGTCACAAACCAGGTGCGGCTTCCCAGGCGGTTCAAGATCTCGTTCGCGCACCGGTCCGCAAACGCCCCGCGCGCGCCGTTGCACTCGAACGCGTTGATGATCGCCGCCAGCAGCACGATCGCCGCCAGCGGGTAGGTGAGGATCAGGCCCAGCCAGTCGCCGGCCTGTTTGGTCAGCACCGATTCCTCATGCCCGCGCCGGGGACGCGCCACTTTCATCAACAGGTACCAGTAGGCCACCAGATAGCCGGCCGACATCGCCAGCATCGCGTACGAGTAGACCGGCAGGCGCCCGAGCGGCTTGAGAATCTCCCACGGGGAGAACACGGCGTTCGTCAGGCCCAGCACCACGAGCACGCTGAGCGTGAAGTGCAGGATATACTGGCTCCACGAGCGCTCGTTGTTCAGCGCGCGGAACGAGGCGAGCCCGCCGGCCACCCACGGCACCACGCTCATCAGCAGCAGGACCAGCCAGCCGACGCGCGGCAGCCCCGAACGCAGCTGCAGAAGCTGGGTCTTCCACACCGCCACCATCACGTCCATCACGCTCTTGAATCCGAGCTGCTCGGCTTCAGGCGAGCTGAAAAACCGGTAGGCGAAAGCATAGTACAAACCCATGCCCGCCACGCCGAGCGCGCCCATCCACGTCACGCGGGGAAGCGTCAGGTCCCCGCACTTCCACAGCACATAGATCAGGAACGTCAGCAGCACCGGCGACACGGGAATGAAAAACGCCGACTCCACGATACCCGCGCCGCACAGGAGCGCAAACAGCACCAGGCACACCCGCCAGCGGCTTTTCGCGTAAAGGATCAGCAGGTGCGCCGCAACCAGCACCAGCATCAGGTCAAAGCTCTGGTACTGCAGCCGTGTCGCGGCCTGCCACACCGGCACCGCAAAGAGGAAGGCCAGCGCCGACACCACGCCGGCCCAGACCGCCACGCGCGGCGCGTACTCGACCGAGTACTCCTCGTAAATGATGTCGTGGATCAGGAAACTCATCAGCCGGTACATCAGCACGACCGAAACCACCGAACAGAACGCGCTGAACAGGTTGAGGCGCAGCGGCAGCGAGAAAACCGAGACGCCGCTCAACCACGAGACGATCATCCCCCAGACCGGATGCATGGGCAGGTCGAGCGGCTCAACTCCGCTGCACACCGCCATCAGATGGGCGGATTCCCCCGGGTAAACCCCTCGGGAGACCGTCAGCCCATAAACCAGCGCCGCCAACGTGGCCAGACCTGCCGACAGAAACAAGTCGATTTTACGCTTGTCCGAAGACGCCTCTTTGAAACCTGTTATCATCGCTATCCCTATCTGGCATGAAGGCCGACATGCAATCCGCCGCAGGCCACAAACCCACAGACTTATAATGTTCCGAAAGCTTACCGGTTTTTTTCACTCTCCGCAAGTCCCTAGCCGGCCCGGAACCGGCCACGCGCAGCCCGTTCGCGGCACGGGCGCACAGCGCCGTCGCGGCCGCCCGAAAGGCCCGCCGTTTCAGCAGCCGCCAGCCTCCAGGGCCGGTGACACGTCTAGCCGCATCGCCGCCTCCCCCCGCACCCCGCCGCCCGCGCCCGCGAGGCCCGCGATCATGGCCGCGTTGTCCCCGCAGAAGCGCGGCTCGGCCAGCAGCAGCCGCACGCCCGCGCGCTCCGTCACCTGCGCCAGACGCTCGCGCAGCCGCCGGTTCAGCGACACGCCCCCGCCCACCGCCAGCGCGCGGTACCGCCCCCCCGCCAGCGCCCGCTCGCACCGTTCCGCCAGCGCCTCGACGATCGCCTCCTGATACGCCGCCGCGACCTCGGCGACGCGGGCCTCGTCCTTGGCCGGCTGCTCCCGCAAGTGATACATCAGCGCCGTCTTCAGGCCGCTGAAACTCACGCACAGCTCAGCCTGCAGCGCGCCCAGCGCCGGATTGCCCGGCTTGGGCCGGCCTTTCGGGAAGGCCACCGCGTCGCGCCGCGCCGCCTGCCGCGCCACCCGGTCGATCGCCGGCCCGCCCGGATAGCCGAGCCCCAGGAGCTTGGCGGCCTTGTCGAACGCCTCGCCCGCCGCATCGTCGAGCGTCTGCCCGATGATCGTGTAGGCCCCCGGCTGCGGCATGTCGACCCAGCAGGAGTGCCCCCCCGAGACCACCAGCGCCAACACCGGCCCCGCCTCGCGCGGGGCCGGCGCGTCCGGGCTCAGGAATACCGAGTGGATATGCGCCTCGATATGGTTGATGCCGATCAGCGGCCTGCCCAGCCGCAGGGCCAGACCCTTGGCCGCCGAGAGCCCGACGATCAGCGAACTCGCCAGCCCCGGCCCGTAGGTCACCGCCACCGCGTCGATCCGCGACCACCAGTCGGGGCTGACCTCGGTCGCGCCCGGCGCGCCGAACGCCCCGCACAGCGCCTCGCGGATCACGCCTGAGATTTTTTCGACGTGGCTGCGCGAGGCGATCTCCGGGACCACGCCGCCGTACGGCAGGTGCAGCGGCACCTGGCTGAACACCACGCTCGACAGCACGTCGCGGCCGTTCTCGACAACCGCGGCCGCCGATTCGTCGCAAGAGGTCTCGATCCCTAAAACAGTCATTCGCCCGTGTTCCGCCCTTCAGCCCTTGTGCAAAATGCGGGCGCCCTTGAGCACCTCTTTCGCACGCTCCAGTTGCTCGTCTTTCGCGTCCGGCACCAGTTTCTGCAGGCCGCCGGTCTTGGCCCCGGGCATCTCGTCGTACAGCCGCCGCATCTGCGCCTGCCGCCATTCGGCTTTCGACATCGCCACCTGCACGTCCGGCGCGATCCCCTGCCCGTGGATCATCTTGCCGTCCGGCGTGTAGTAGTACCCGGTCGTCAGGCGCACCGCGCAATCCGGACGCAGCGCCATCTTGATCACGTTCTGCACCGAGGCCTTGCCGTAGGTCGTCTCGCCCACCAGCACCGCCCGCTTGTGCGCCTTGAACGCACCGGCCACGATCTCCGACGCGCTCGCGCTGCCGCCGTTCACCAGCACCGCGACCGGCAGGTCGGTGTACCGCCGCTCGCACGGCCCGGCCTCGAACCGCTGCTGCGGCTTCGCGCCCGCGCCCTCGCGGCCGCGCACCGTCACAATCTCCGTCCCCTTAGGCAGCATCTGCTCGGCCACGCCCACCGCCGACTCCAGCAAGCCGCCCGGATTGTCGCGCAGATCGATGATCAGATCCGTGATCTTCGCTTTGTCGAGCGCCGCCAGCGCCAGGGCGAAATCCTCCGCGACCGGCTCGCTGAACTGGGTGATCCGCAGATACCCGATCCCGTCGCCCAACGCGCGCACCCCCTTCACGCTGGTCACCTTGATGTCGTCGCGCACCAGCGCCACATCCACCTTCTCGCCGTTCTCGCGCTCGAGCGTCACCTTCACCGGCGAGCCCTTCTCGCCGCGCAACGCGCAGACCGCCTCGTCCATCGACACGCCCGCGAGCTTCTTGCCGTCCACCGCCGTGATGGTGTCGCCCGCGTGGATGCCCGCCTTGAACGCCGGCGAGTCCTCGATCGGCGCGATCACCTTGACCCCGCCGCCCTCTACCCCGACATTCACGCCGATCCCGCCGAAACTGCCGCGCGTCTCCTCTTCCAGACTGGCCAGCGGCTTGGGCGGCAGGAAGGAGCTGTTGGGGTCCAGCTCGGTCAACATGCCGTTGATCGCGCCGTACACCACGTCCTTGAACGGCTTCTCCTCGACGTAGTACCGCCGCACCAGCAGCATCGCCTCGGTCAGGACGGCGATGTCGTCAAACGCCGCCTCGTCCCCGCCGGGCGCGGCCGCCGCCACAGCCGGCACGGCCGTCGCGGCCGCCGGCTGCGTCGCGGCCACCGGACCGTGCGTCGCGCACCCGCCGGCCAGAACCGCCAGCCCGGCCGCCCACGCCCATTGCTTCACGCCCGCCAGAGATCCTCGCATGCGCCCGTCCTCTGCGTGTTCCACACGCCTTACCAGAACTTCCACCATGACTTCTTCTTTTTGTCCCCGCCGTCGTCCACCATCTCGCCGTAGAGCGACTTGACCCGCTGCGAGGCCGAAATCTCGGGGTCGATCAGGTTGTTGCGCTCGACCACCTCCACCGCGTCGGGCAGCGACCACAAAACCGTGCGGATGTAAGCATCCTGCGTGGCGCGGTGCAGCACCGTCACCTCGCCCTCCGGCGAGATGTCGAGCTTCGGCTCGGACGACCGCAGCAGCGTGCCCAGATCCAGAGAGTCCCACACCTTGCCGCTCGGGTCATCCTCGATGCGCAGGAACAGGCGGTCCGTCTGGTTGCGGTGCCAGAAAACCAGCTTGAACAGCCGCTTCTGATTCTGCCGCTTCACGAACATCTGCACGCCGTCCTTGACCGGAATCCCCGGCACCACGTCGAAGCTCTTTTTGATCGACTCGAACCGCATGCCCTCATGCACCAGCACGAACCGCACGATGTACTTGCCCTCCTCGATCACCGGGAACCACTTGTCCAGCTCCACCTTCTGCTGGTATTTCTGGCCCGGCTTCAGCTGGAACGTGCCGCCGATCGGCCCGTCGCTGAACGGCGTGAGCTCGTTGTACTCGCCCCCCTTGGTGATCTCCACCACCAGCGCGTCCTTGGAGTCCTTGCCGCCCACATCGAGCAGATCCCGCATCGTGTTGAGCGCCTCAAGCTGCACCAGCACCGGCTCGCCCACCACGTACGCGTTGTTGGCCAGCGTCAGCGTCAGCTCCACCTGCTGGGCCGCCGCCGCACCCGCGAAGAGCACCGCGCAACCGAGCGCCGCCAAATTCTTTCCCGTCTCTGTCAACATATCGACTTCCTATCCGTTGGAAAACCCACCGTCCATGCGCAAGGCGCATTCCCGTATGCGGCGCGCCCGTCCGCAGGCGTGCGCGCCAGTCAGCCATTCTGTCCGCTGATTTTCAACACCCCGCATACTGTACCATAACCCGCCCCCGCTGTCATGCCAGCCGCAGGGTCAGCCTGTCATAACTCACATGCACGGACGGCGGGAGCTCCAGCTCGAGTTCCGCATGGTCCACGTCGTGGCACAGGTGAATCAGATACGCCTTCTTCGGCTGGATCTTCGCCAGCAGCGCCAGGCTTTCCTGCACGCTGATGTGCGAGGGGTGCGGGCGGTAGCGCAGCGCGTCGAGGATCATCACGTCCACCCCGCGCAGCGCGGCCACCGTCGCCGCCGGCATCGTGTAACAGTCCGGCACATAGCCGATCCTGATCCCGCCCTGCTCGATCAGATAGCCCGTCATCTTGCGCCCGTGCTCCACATCGAGCGGGGTCAGCCGCACGTCGCCCACCGTGAACGGCCCGTCAACCACCACGAATTTCACCAGCGGGCGGTACAATCCCTTCGGCTCCGGCTTGTTCCCCACGTAATGGAAGACGCGCTGGATATCCTCCATCGTCTCCGCATCGGCATAGGCGGGGATCACGCAGTTCTGCAGCGTGTTGAAACGCCGGATGTCGTCGAACCCGAAAATGTGGTCCGCATGGGCATGCGTGAAGACCACCGCATCCACGCGCTCGATGCCGGCATCCAGCACCTGCTGGCGGAAATCCGGCGGCGTGTCGATCACGAACGCCGTCTGCTCCGTGCGCACGTACAGACAGGTCCGGCGACGCGTGTTGCGCGGGTCTTGCGATGAGCACACCTCGCAGTGGCAACCGATCATCGGGACCCCCACCGAGGTCCCCGTTCCCAGAAATGTCAGTTCAATGGCCATGGCTTTATCACCCGCAGGTCCACGCTAATATTTCCGCAGCATCTCCAGCATTTGGCGGTCGAGCTTGTGCCCGTGGAAATCTTCATAAACCACGTCCTTGCGGCCGCTGTCCAGCACGCCGAACGCCCCTTTGAAATTCCAGAGCGCCCACCCGATGTTGCGCTCCTTCCAGAGGCTGAGGTTGTCCTCCAGCCACGCCAGCACGATCGGATGCGGCGTATGGTTGAACGCGCCGAATTCGCCGACCATCGTGAAGACCCCCGCGTCGAACGCCGGCTGCCACGGCCCGAGCGCCTCCTTCCTGAGATAAGCCTTCCCGTCAAGCGCGCCTTCGGCCTTCTGGAACGACGGCTTCGCGCCGAAGCCGCAGAACCGCACCGCGCCGTTGGTCTTGCCCCAGCTCTGCTCGAAGCCCATCACCGCGGCCTGGCCGTCCCGGCCCGTGAAGGTGAGCTTGGAAAGCTCCGCCCAGTCGCCGGCCGCGACGCTGACGGCGAGACGCTTCGCGCCCTGCGGCAACTCGGCCGTCACGTCCGATAGGCATTTCGCCACGGTGATCTTCCACTCGCTCTTGTAGACCACGTTGGTCCAGCCCGGACCCTGCCCCGGCGTCAGCTCCTGCTCGCAGACACTCCGGCCGTCGGCCTCCACGCGGAAGCGCACCTTGCCGGAGACCACGCCCGGACGGAGCGTCAGCGTGCCCGCAGGCAGCCCTTCGATCACCAGCGGCACGTTCCACGGCGCCTTGCCGGCCCCGTACAGCGGGCTGACCGCGCAGGGCGGCGGCCACAGGGGATCGTCCGACGGCGTGCCCACCCAGCTCGCCATGTAATGCGAGATCGACATCGGCTTGTAGCCGCGCAGGGCCTGGCCGATGCCCAGCTTGAAGAGCGACTGCGCGGGCCGCCCGCCCCACGCGATTCCGTCCGCCACGATGAAGCGCGCCGGATCCTCGGCGCGGATGGCGCCGACCAGCGCGGTCGCCACCTTCGCATACGCCTCCTCCGAAACCTCGCCCGGCTCGTTGAACAGGTTGAAGCTCAGCTCTTTCGAAGGGATGCCTTTGTAGCGCCGCGCGAAGAACGCCCAGTGCCGGCAACACACGCGCAACGCCTCCTCGTCTGTGAACAGGTCGCGCGCCTCGGCCGGCTTGGCCACCGTGTAGCCCGGCGCGCGGTGGAAGCAGAGCTGCACATGGATGTTGTACTTCTTGCCGTAGGCCACGGCCTGGTCCACCGGCGCGAACTTGCCCTCATCGATCAGCTCCCAGTTCTTGTCTTTGATCCAGAAGCGGTAGTCCATGGGAATGCGCACGAAGTTGAAGCCCAGCTCGCTGATGAGCTGGAAGTCCTCCTCCTCGAACTGCGCCTTCTGCCCGTAGTCCTGGAACATCCCCAGCAGGTTGAATCCGCGCCAGCGCGCCTCGGGCCGCCACACCTCCGCCGCCCACACATGCGCGCCCGCCACGCACGCCATCAACGCCGCCGCCAGCCATGTTCTTTTCTTGGTCATGCTTTTTTTTCCGTTTCCGCTTGTTTCGTTCTTCACGGGCAGGGCCGGGTCCCCGAACCGCCCGCCGCGCTCGGAAATCGCGGACCACCGGCCAACAGTCCTGCCTATACCTTCACCCTGATTACGATTAAGAACCCGATTAGGATTAGAAGGTTTCGGCGCCCTTTCTTAATCGTAACCTTAATCCTAATCGTTCAGAAAAATTGCCCTTCCGATTGTTCCCGGCTCAGGGTTTCGTGCGCAGATACTTCTCCGTCCCGTACGGGAAGTCGGACGGCTGATACCGCAGCACGTTCCGGTTGCACAAACTGTACGACTTCTGAAAATAGAGAAAGAGCCACGGGCACTCCTCGCGGACCAGCGCCTGCGCCTGAGCCCAGAGGCGGTTGCGCTCGGCCCCGTCCGTCGCGGCGCAGGCCGCCTCGTACAGGCGGTCGAACGCGGGATCCGCAAAGTTCGAACGGTTGGGCCCGGGCGAGCCGTTCTTGCTGTAGAAAAGCTGCATGAAGTTCTGGGCGTCCGGATAGTCCCCCGACCAGCTGAGGCGGAACATCTGGCTCTGCCGCCCCGCGACGCGCCTCAGGAACGTCGGCCAGTTGTGGAACTGCGGTTTCAGGTCCACCCCCACGCGCGCCAGGAACGACACCAGCAGCTCGGTCGATTCGCGCATGTCCTGCGAGGTACGCCCCAGGTCCAGCGTCAGCACCAGCCGCTTGCCGGTCCGGGGATCCACGCCCTCGGGATAGCCCGCCGCGATCAGCAGCGCCCGGGCCTTCTCGACATTGCTCGCATACGGGAAGGGCGTCTCCAGCCGGCCTGCCGTACCCGGCGGCACCGGCCCGTCGCACCGCACCACGCGGTGATTGTAAAAGCGCTCCCACGCCTCGCCGTCGAGCGCGCAGTTCAGCGCCTGACGCAGCGCGCGGTTCGGGCCGACCACCGGGTCATCCATGTTGAAGCCGATGTAGGCCACCTCCAGGGTCGGCATCGCGTAGACGGTGATGCCGCGCTCCCGCAAGGGGGCCGACAGCTCCCCGGCCCCGTCGAGCACCACGTCCCAGTTGTCGCGCGTGATCTCGCCCAGGAAATCCAGCTCGCCCGCCAGGAAACAGAGCCACTGCGTGGAGACGTCGTCGATCAGGCGGTAGACCACGCGGTCAAACGGCACCTCGCCCGAGGCGGGGTCAACCGCCGCCGGCCCCGCGCGCCAGCCGCGCCACGCGGGGTCGCGCGCATAGGTCATCTGGTGGTTCCGCCGCCACTCCGCCAGCCGGTAAGGCCCGGTCCCGACCGCATGCCCGGCAAAGTCCTGTCCGTAAGCCGTCACGGCCTCGCGCGGCACGACCGCGCTGTAGGCGATGGTCAAATAGTAGGCAAAGACGTTCATGGGCCGCGTCAACTCGATGCGCACCGTGCGCTCGTCCAGCGCCCGCAGCCCCGCCACCGGAGCGCCGTAATCGGTCGCGGCGGCCCCGTCCGAGGCGTCGGCGAAGGCCCGCAGGCCCGCGACCGCGTCCTCGACCAGCCACGCGCCCGGCGACGCGACCTTGCGGTCGGCCAGGCGCTTGAGCGAGAAGACCACGTCGTCCGCCGTGACCGCCCGGCCGCGCGGCTGCCCGGCCGCGTCCGTACCGAAACAGGGGTCCGGCTGGAACCGGGCGTCAGGCCGGATGCGGATCACGTACACCAGACCGTTGGACTGCACCTCGGGCAGGGCCTCGGCCAGGCACGGGATCAGCCGGTACGGGCGGGCCGTGTAGTCGTACTCGTAAAGCGTCTCATACACCATCCGCACGGCGCGCGAGGAGTAAAGCGACGAGGCCTCCGCCGGGTCCATGCTCGCCACGCGGTCCATGCTGCGGCAGAACACGGTCTCGCCGCAGGCCGCACCGGCCAGCGCCATCGCCACCACAAGACTCTGTATTCCCCGCACCATGTTTAACAGCTCTCAACGCTGAACGTTCAACGCCCAACTCTCAACGTTCAACTTCTCCCTAACAGTCTAACAGCCTTCAGCCTGACAACCTGTTTCTCACGTCACCGCCACCGCGGGATGCAGATAGACCGGCAGCGGCTCGAGCACGCGCGCCGCCGGCTCGGACAGCGCCAGCCGCCCCACGTTCGCGGCGGTGGGAAACACCGCGCGCGCCACCAGCCGCTCGGCCCCGAAGGCGCCGCCCAACAGCCCGCTCAGCCGCTCCCAGTCGGTGGAGACGATGCGCGTGCCGGCCGGCACCGCCTGCGCCAATTCATCGGCCGGCGTCAGGAGGAAATCATCCGAGGTGTGCGTCGGCACGCGTCCGTCGTAGAGCCGCACGCGCCGCGCGGCCGCGTCCACGCGGTAGGTGACGCTCCAGATGCGGCTGCGGCGCGCGTCGCCGATCACCGTCACGAGCTCGGCCCCCTCGGCCTGGCCCAGCGCCAGCGCGGCCGCGCTGGCCACGCCGCACACGGGCTTGTTGCCCGGCAGCGCCAAGCCCTGCAGCGCCGAGAGGCCGGCGCGGATGCCGGAGAACGAGCCCGGGCCGAGCCCGCACACGAAGCCGTCCAGCTGCGCCGGGGCGACCCCGGCTTCCGCCAGCCCCTTCGCCAACTCGGCGATCCATTCCGGCGTGCGCGTGGGCTCACCGTCCCACGTGCGCCCGAAAAGCAGCGCGCCGTCACCGTCGAACACCGCCATCCCCGGATGAGCCGAAGAGCGGTCAACTGCCAACCATCGCATAGGCACCGTCCCCAAAAAAGTTGTGATGCCGCATACTATACCGAAATCGGCCCCATAAATCACAGGAAAGAAGACGGAAGTCGGACGACGGAGGACGGAGGTCAGAGGACAGAGGACAGAGGACGGCGGACGGAGGTCGGAAGACGGAAGTCCGAATGAGAACAGCCTCCGCACTCCCAGGATGGGCGTGCCACATTGGGATGTGCCATGCGCATCCTTGCACATGGGCAGCTGGATCGTGCGGTCAGCGATCAGAATACGGAGGGCGGAGGACATAATAAACGCGGTACCGCGGACTGATGCCCGCGACCCAAGGGACGGCTCCCCGAGCCGTCCGCGCGCAGGCAAGTCGCGGGCCGCTATGCTCGGAGAATCGCGGTCCCCGGTGGCGCGGGCTCTCCGAACACGCGGCGCGGACACCTCGGGGAGGCGTCCCTACCAGACGGCGGACTGAAGTCCGCCGGAGAAAAGCGGCACTGAAGTGCTGCACTCCAAAACCGTCCACGGCGCCGCTTACTTCACCGGCCGCGTCCACGGCACGGCGTAGGCCCGCGTCATGTGCGCCTCCATCACCTGCCGCAGCTCGCGCAATTTTTCCGGGTTCGCGGCAGCCAGGTCCCGGGTCTCGCCCGGGTCGCTGCGCAGGTTGTAGAGCTCCCACGGCAGGGTATCGCGGTCGCGCACCAGCTTCCAGTCGCCGTACCGCATCGCCTCCGTCGTGAAGCCTTCGCGCCACATGTGGAAAACCGGACGCTGCGCGGCGTCGGGCGCGCCGCCCGTCAGGAGCCGCGCGTACGTTTGCCCATCCAAGCCCGCGGGCAAAGGAATCCCGCACAGCTCCATCAGCGTCGGCAGGATGTCCATGGTCACCATGTCCTGCTCGATCAAGCCCGGCGCGATCCGCCCCTCCCAGGTGAACGAGGCCGGAACCGTCACGCCGCCCTCGTACATGTGCGTCTTGCCCGAGCGCCACGCGCCGTTGCTCGACCCGTGGCGCAGGTCGCCGCCGTTGTCGGAGGAGAAGACGATGACCGTTTCGCGCCCGAGCCCGCGCTCCTTGACCGTCTGCAACACGCGCCCGACGCCGTCGTCCAGATGCTCGACGAACGCCGCCATGCGGACACGCTTCTCGGAGACCGTATCGCCCAGGCGTTTCCGCGCGCGCGCCAGCCACGCCTCGGGCGGCTGGACCGGGGCATGTGGCGCGTTGTAAGCCAGATACAGGAAAAAGGGCTCGCCCGCCTCGTCCGCCCGCACGATCTCCTCTTGCGCCCACCCCGTGAACAGGTCGGTCGCGTGCCCCTCGGGCTCGATGGTCTCGCGGTCCCTGCGCATGTAGTTGACGCCATGGCGCAGGTGCGTCCAGTAGTCATCCATCATGTCGCCCAAGAAGCCTCGGAAGCGCGTGAAGCCCCGTTCGTTCGGCAGCGAACCCTGCTCCAGGCCCAGATGCCACTTGCCGATCAGCGCGGTCGCCCAGCCGTTGGAACGGAAAACCTCCGGCAGCATCAGGCAACCCGGCAGCAGACAACCCCAGTTCTGCTTGTCATAGGTGCGGATCACGCCGGGCACGCCCACGAACTCGGGGTAGCGTCCCGTGAGCAGCGCCGCGCGCGTCGGCGCGCAGACGCAGCAGTTGGAGCGGAAGCGCGTGAAGCGCTGGCCCGCGCGCATCAGCGCGTCGATGTGCGGCGTCCGGACGTCGGCCGCGCCGTAGCAGGAGAGATCCCCGTAACCGAGATCATCGGCCAGGATCACCAGCACGTTCGGCCGGTCGCGCCGCGCCGTTCGCCCCGGCGTCCGGCATCCGGC
Organism: Verrucomicrobiota bacterium; assembly: GCA_023269675.1. Lineage (GTDB taxonomy): Bacteria > Verrucomicrobiota > Kiritimatiellia > RFP12 > UBA1067 > JAHFSX01. The sequence continues at coordinate 78,958 of JAHFSX010000022.1, read as the reverse complement.
GGCCAGCGTCGAGCCGGCCGTCAGCGATAGAAAATCGCGCCTGCGGATCATGCATGCCTCCTGCTTCTATTGGAGCTGAGTTAAGGATTTTTCCGCTCATAATCGTAATCCTAATCTCTCCGGAATAACGGATTAAGATTAAGAGCAAGATTATGATTAAGACCGGCCATCGCGCTCAACCTAGTGTCATTCCCGGCGGGCCGTCCCTGAGGCAAACCTAAAACGACGCCAATCCGCTCAGTTTCCCGGCACATCGTACGACACATACGGCCGCGCCATCAGGTTCATGGGATTGCGGAGCCAGGTGCGGTAGAGCGAGTCGGCCTGCCAAGTGTTGCCCGCCGAGCCGTAGTCGCAGAAGTGCACGGGGTGGGGCTTCATCTCGGCGGACTCCGGGTCGGTGCCGGTCTGCAGCATCACGGTGAACGACAGCCAGATGTCCTTGTTGCCGCTCTCCACCGCCGTGATCGCGACGGGCTTGCCGAGCTCCGGCATCTTGGCGGGCTGGTCCACCGCGCCGTCGTTGAAGCGCGTGTCGCGCGACAGCACCAGCGGCCCGCGGAAAAGGGCGAAGTGCTCGTTCTTACTCTCGACGCGGCCGGAGAAGTCGAACGCCAGCTCCACCGTATCGCCGGGTTTCCACGTGCGGCGCAAGGTGAGATACGCGCCGGGCGTCATGCCCGACATCTCCAGCCCGTTCACGGTCACCGCGGTCTTGGCGCTCCACGCCGGGATACGCAGGCGCAGCGCGAAGGCCGCCTCCTTGTCGGGCGACACGCGCAGGGTCACCCGGTTGCCCTTGGGATAGTCGGTCTCCTGCTCCACCGTCACGCGCGTCTGCGGCGCCGGAAGCGCGATCGTGGCCTTGGAGGCGTGGTAGAGGTTGACCATGACGCCCTCGGCGTCGGCCATCAGCACCGACTCGGAGATCGCCACGAAGCCGCGCGGGCCGTTGGCGGCGCAACAGTTGATGGTCATGCCGCACTGGTCGTTGCCGCGGCTGCGCGTGCCGCTGAGCGGGCAGTACTTCGAGAAGGTCGAGCAGTCGCGCGCCAGCGTGGCCATGTAGGCGTTGTAGGTGGTCTTCTCCAGCTGGTCGGCGTAGACCGCCTTGCCGGTCAGGCGCAGCAGCGTCTCGCACAGGCGCATCCAGGTGGTGGTCACGCAGGTCTCCATCATGTGGTAGGCCGGCGCGGTCTCGAAGCGCTTGCCGTGATACCAGCACTCGAAGGCCCCGCCCGAGCCGGACGCGTTGATCTCCTCGTCGATGATGTTCTGCGCGGTCGCCTCGGCCGCCTGCAGATAGGGCGCGTGGTCGGTGACCTGATAGAGCTCCACCAGGCCCTGATAACACGACATCATCTCATAGGCCTTGATGCCGTTCTTCCAGCTCCACCACGGGTCGGGATGCGGGAAGCGCTCAGCCACGGGCACGCCCGCCAGCGCCTTGCTCACCAGCTTCGGGCTGTCGTCGAAATCCTCCATGGCCGCGGCGATGTGCTTGGCGAACGCGAGGTACTTCTTGTCTTGCGTGCGGTTGTAGAGCCAGACGATGGGCTCGAGCACGGAGCAGCTCGCCATGCCGTGGTGCATGCCGACAATCTGGAGCTTGCCCGGCGCGCCGGGGCCGACCTCGGTGATGAGCTGGTCCGCCACGCGGCAGGCGGCTGTGAGCGCCGCCTTGTCGCTGTTCAGGTCGTAGTAGTGCATCAGGCCCATCATCGTGTACTTGCGGCCCCAGATGTCCCAGCTCTGCAGGTGGCACTCGTCCTTATAGTTGCCGATGTAGCCGTCCGCGCGCTGAGTGGCGAGCAGCAGTTTGACCGAGGCGTCGATGTTCGCCTTGAGCGCCTCGTCATGCGTGTAGCGGTAGGCCGGCACGCAGCTGTGCATCCACTTGCCCCAGAACTCCGTGCGCCAGTCGCTGGTGCCCTCGTGCTTCTGGAAAATGCCCGCCAGATACGAGCCGTCGATGGTCTTGACGTTGTTCGCGAAGCAGGCGTCTTGCTTGGCGCCGAGATAGCCGCCGAGCCGCACGTCCTCCATGCGGCAGGTCACGCGGTTCTTATCGAGTCCCTCCGCCGCCAAACACGCCTGCGCCAACCCGACCGCCGCCAAAGAAGCCCACCCGATTGACCGAACCATTGTCATCCCCCTCTTTTTTCAGATTGCCGATTCCACTAAAGAAGCTGACAGGCGCGGTCGGGACGGAGCCCGACCCTCCAGAATGCGCAAGGGTCGCGCCTCGTCACTGGAGGGACGACCTCCGTGTCGTCCGCCTGTTTCTTGAGCAGAGCCGATTGTGGTTATATGCTGTCTCTCACCGTAGGCCCATGTTACACCGGCACCTTGCCCGAAACAAGTGCACAGGAGCGAAAAGATGTGTACGGCTCAGATCGGCGTCTTGCGCGACGAGCCCGGCAGGTCCATCACGAAGCGCGGCAGGGCCAGCCCGCCGACGCGCACGGCCAGTTCGCGTTCGAGCCGCCGCGCCTGGCGCAGAGGCACGCGGAAGTGCGCGATGCCCGCGACGGGGTCGCACATGAAGACGTAGTAAGGCCGCACCCGGACGCGCTGCAGGCCCGTGCACAGGTCGAAGAGCGCCGCGACGGAGTCGTTGACGCCCTTGAGCAGGACGCACTGGTTCGAGACCGGGATGCCGGCGTCCACCAGCCGGCCGCAGCAGGCCGCCGCCTCGGGCGTGATCTCGCGCGCATGGTTGAACTGCGTGTTCACCCAGACCTTCTTGGACGCCCCCAGCCTGCGCGCCAGCTCCGCCGTGACCCGCATCGGCAGCGTCACCGGCACGCGCGTGCCGATGCGCACCGCGTCGATCTGCGGCAGCCGCGCGAAGGCGCGCACCAACGTCAGGATGCGGGTGTCAGCCAGCAGCAGCGGATCGCCTCCGGAGAGCAGCACCTCGCGCACCTCAGGATGAGCCTCGACCCATGCCACGGCGGCCGCGAGCTGCGCGGGCGTGCGCACCACCTCCGCGCCCCTGAGCAGGCCTTTGCGCGTGCAGTGGCGGCAGGCCATCGCGCACTGGTCGTGCGCCATCACCAGCACGCGGTCGGGAAACCGCCGCTTGAGCCCGTGGCAGCAGGCGGCGCGAGTCTGCTCCGAGAAAGGATCGGCGACCATGCCCGGCTCGTCCAACAGCTCCCCCACGGAGGGCAGGGCGAGCAGGTTCAGCGGATCGGCGGGATTGTCGCGGCTGAGCTGGGCCAGCGCGTAAGGCGTAAGCTTGAGGGGATAGCGGCGGTGGACTTGTTCGGCCGCGGGCACGGACAGGCCGTAACCGCACAACTCGGGAGATGGTTCCGTCACCGCATGGCGCAACTGCCAGCGCCAATCATCCCAGGCCCCTGTCCCCTGCTGTCTCATCCGCTGCCGTTTCTTTAGAACGCGATATGGACATCGGGCAAGGCCGCGCGGAGACGGGCTTTCTCGGCCTCGGGAATGGCGCAGCGGACGAGCGACAACACGTGAAGCGTTTTCCAGCCGTCCAGCTTCTCGGGCAACTTCGTGACGGGGCAGCCGTCGAGATCAAGCTGCCGCAGCTTCGGCAGCTCGGCCAGCCACTGCGGCACCTCTGCGATCTGATTGCCGCTCAGGCTGACGTCCTCCAGCAGCGGCAAACCCTTCAGGCACTCCGGCACCGCCGTGAGCTGGTTCTGGCGCAGGTAGACGCGTTGCAGCTTCGCCAGCTTGGCCAGCTCGGCCGGGAGCGCGGCCAGCTTGTTCTCGTTCAGATGCAGCCAGCGCAGCCCCGCCACATCACCCAGCGCCGCGGGCAAGGCCGCCAGCTGGTTGCGGTCGAGGTTGAGATAGCTCAACCCCTTGAGGCCGCCGATTTCCGGCGCGAGCGTGGCGATGCCGTTGTCCGCCAGATAGAGCTGATCCAGCCCCGCCAGCGTGAAGACCTCAGCCGGCACGGATGCCATTTTGGCCGACGACAGGTCCAGCGTCTTGAGCGCCTTCAGCGACGGCAGCACCGCCAGCGAGGTGATCCCCGTGCCGTTGCGCAGCAGCAGGATGGAAAGCTTAGGCATCGAGGCCAGCTCCTGCGGCAGCGCTCCGATCGCCTGGCCGGAAAGGTTCAGCCGCTCGACCGAGTCCTTCTTGGCGACCGCGTCGGCCAGCGCCGTGACGGTCACCGGCCGGTGCGGCGCCTCGCGGTGCTTGAAGCAGCCCGAACACGCCAGCACACCCAGAACAGAACCCAACACTACGCTCTTCTTCATAGACTCCTTAGCACATTTCCGGACAGGACGCACGTTGCCGCTGGCCTCTCGGGCAGCCCGCGATGTCCCCATCGCGGTTGGCGTGCGCGGAGAGCCCGCGCTACCTGACATCTTTGACCGCCCGCCCATGATACACAAAACCCACCGCCGCTGTGGAGCAGGATTTTATTACGCGCGCCACGGCCGCTTGCGGTCGATCTTCGCATCCAGCACCGTGTTGATCAGGTTGACATTGTCGACGATCTGGAAGTCGTACATGCCCACGCAGATGAAATCCGCGCCGCTGTTGAAGGCGAACGGGAAGCCGACCTTGGGCTGGATCGCGCCGGCCGCCAGGACCTTGAAGCCGATCCACGGCTGTTCCAGCTTCTCCATGAACGCCGCGGTGTCCTCGGGATTGTCGCACCAGATGTTGTCGTGCCGCGGGCCTTCCGGGCGCGCCGACCAATAGTCGGTGCGGTGGATCGTCTTCACCCAGTAGTCCGGAACGATGCCGTGCTCGACGCAGCCCTTGACCGTCTCCAGCTTGTGCGCGCCGATGCCGGCGGGCAGCCCCTGCTTGCGGATGAAGGCCAGCGACTCTTCCAGCTCCTTGTACTTGCCGTCACGCACGTAGCGGTCGGAGATCTCGCCCTGGATGTAGCACGAATGCGCCCCGCCCTCCAGCGAGGCGCGGACCCCCGCCATCGGGCCGTCCTTGTGGCCGCAGTCGGAGATGAACTGGATCTTGCCGCCCTCTTTTTTCCAATAGTCGTTGATGACCCGCCCCAGCTGCGGATTGCAGAGGATCGCGTTCATGCCGCACTGCTCGGCCATGTGGAAGCTGCGGAACACGCGCCAGTCGCTGTGGTAGGCCTTGACGAGCTTGTCGACGTAAATCAGGTCGCGCGCATGCGCCCAGCCGCCGATCAGGTTCCCGCCCAGAAACATGCGGCTGAGCTTGAGGTTGCCGATCTGGCCATAACGGTCGAGCGGCTTCTTGAGGTCCTTGATGTCCGTGAACTCGAACGACTTGACCGTGGCGCTGGTCACCGCGTCAGGCTTGGCCTCCAGGTTCTTGCGCTCCCAGACCGGGCCGTGCTTGCGGAAGAAGGCGTACCCGAACGCGCCGATCACCGGCAGCGAGCTCAGGCTCAGCAGCAGCTCGCGGCGCTCGGGCGACGCGACCTTGGCCTCGGCCTCGCCCTCCTTCTTCTCCTGCTTCAGCTTGCGCCTGAACAGCTTGCGGGGCAACGCGGCGATGTAGCTGCCGAGGTTGTAGGAGGGCACCAGCATCACCGCCAGCAGGGCCGCGGCCTCCACCACGTTGCGGTCGATCCACAGGAAGTGGCCGTCCGCCGACGGTGCCAGAAAGGGCGGCTGGGCGACAAAGTAAAAGAGCAGCAGGACGAAGCCCGCCGCCGCGGCCGGCCGCACCAGCAGTCCGACGATCAGCGCCAGCCCGATCAGCACCAGCCCCCACATGTTCATCAGGTCGACCGTCTTCAGCAGCCACGGCGTGGCCGCCATCTTGTGGAAGAGCGGCGCCGCGAACCACTGGCTCGTGCGCAGGTACCCTTCCGCCGACCAGCCGCCCGGCTGCACCAGCTTGTAGAGCCCCTCGTACAAGAAATGCCAGCCGATCAACATCCTTAACAGCGTCATCACAAAGTTTTTTTTCATAAGCCCCTTTTGATGGTCCGTCCCAAGCCGCAGACCGCGTTTAAAAATTCCCGATAGTGTACCTTGTGGATCCGCCGCTGGCAAGAACTCGTCCCCGCTCCGTGCAAGCGCCGCCATCAACGATTGAAGTGCCGTACGGTATCAAAACCGAAGCGGCGGGGTCAACCTTGCTGACCATGGGAGCCGGGCGCACAAAACAGCCGCTCCGGCTGCCTTTTCCCTTTCCCTGCATCCAGCTTCTGTGGCTTAATATCACCTCCAGCCTTCACGCCCCGACTCCCAACTCCCAACTCCTAACTTCTAACTCTTCCTTCTTATGACCCCCTCCGACATCCCCGCCGTCAACCGGCTGCTCAAGACCGCCTTCCACAGCGTCAAGGCGCCGATCATCGACCTCGTCGCCATCCAGACGCGCGACCCCTTCCGCGTGCTGCTCGGCACGATCCTCAGCGCGCGCACCAAAGACGCCTGCACCGCCGCCGCCTGCGCCCGCCTCTTCCAGAAGGTCACGACCCCCGACGGCCTGCGCCGCATCCCGCTGGCGGAGCTCGAGCAGACCATCTATCCCGTGGGCTTCTTCCGCGACAAGGCGCGCCACATGAAAGCGCTGCCCGACGTGCTGGACGAGAAATTCGGCGGCGTCCTCCCGGAAACGGTGGAGGCGCTCTGCGAGCTGCCGGGCGTGGGCCGCAAAACCGCCAACCTCGTGGTCGCGCTCGGCTTCGACAAGCCCGCCATCTGCGTGGACGTCCACGTCCACCGCATCACCAACCGCCTCGGGCTCGTCCGCACGGAGACCCCCTACGAGACCGAGATGGCGCTGCGCGGCCTCCTGCCCGTGCGCTACTGGAAAACGTGGAACTCCTACCTCGTCTCGTTCGGACAGACCCGCTGCGCCCCGCGGCACCCGCGCTGCGCCGGCTGCCCCATCGCCGCGTACTGCCCCGCGTGCCAGGCGTAGGCCGATGAAGACCGCAGATTGTCGAATGCGGGTTGCGCTGAAAAAGTCGATCATGAAAGGTCGGGACGGAGCCCGACCCTCCAGAATGCGAGAAAAGCACGACTCTGTGCGCGTGGAGGGACGACCTCCGTGTCGTCCACCAACTTTTTCAGCGCAACCGAATGGTGAGTTGCGAATCATGAAGGCAAGAGCCTTCGCCCCCGGAAAAAGCTGACGTTCACCTTCCGGCACGCGTCTGCCTCCTTCACGTCGCGGCGGGTTTGCCATCGGCATTCTGCGGTTCCTGATTCGGCCCCCCGCGGTTGGACCTCAAAACAAAAAAGGCCCCCCGGTTGCCCGGAGAGCCTTCTTCCTTGGGTGAAACGCGTCTGTTACATCATCTCGAGCCGGCCGCGGCGGGAGTTGTTACGGACACGGGCGCGGGCCGATTTACGGCGAGCCTTCTCGCAAGGTTTCTCGTAATAACGGTTATTACGGAGCTGTTTGAGCAGCCCTTCCTTGTCCATGATCTTCTTCAGGCGCTTGAGCGCACGCTCGACAGATTCGCCCTTTTTCAATCGGAGTTGAATCACGCTAGTCACCCCCTCTCGCAACCTTCGGTCGGCCCTTCTGGAGTCGGACGTGTGTCCTTAGCCAAACCGCTCAGGTCAAAAAGTGAATGGCCAAATTATCAGAAAACACCCCCCGCCGTCAATGCGCAACAAAAGATGAGATTCCGCCGTTGACATCCCCCGCTTATTTTGCGATATTCTGCGCGTCTTTGACACGGTGGGATACCGAAGTGGACAAACGGGGCAGACTGTAAATCTGCTGGCTAACGCCTTCCTTGGTTCGAATCCAAGTCCCACCACCAATTTCTTAAAACCCCAATTTTTATTGGGGTTTTTTCATTTTACAGTCCTCGGCCCGGTTCAGAGCCTCGCAGGGGGAGCCTCGTCCCTACGCCGAATGGCCCGCTCCGACAACTAAGCTCAAAATATCGCCGACCTCACCTATTGTGGTGATGGCGCAGTCTTCTCCGCCTGCCTAAAATAAAGGGCATGGCGCGTGAACAGGCCCACACGCAGGGCGCCGCGTGCAGCAAAGACCGCTCACGCTCCGCACCGTTGTTGAGGCTGGCTCACCACCGAGGACACCGCAAATGGATGTAAAAGCAAAAGTCCGAGAATCCCAAAGAGTATTGATCAACCATCTCGCTCACTTTGAGGCATCGATCGCAGAGCTGTATGATGAGTATGGACGGTCCTTTCCTGGCCGGGCGGATTTCTGGCAGTCCCTTTCTCAAGAGGAAAGAACCCACGCACGTTTCCTGAATTCATTGCACACGCTGCTGGACAAAGGCGACCTCTTCTACAACCTCGACACGTTTGACGTGCAGACCGTCAACGCCCGCCTGGCAGAGGTCGAGACGGAGCTTGCTGTGGTGAGAGGCGAACCCATCTCCTTTTCGCATGCCCTTGAAACCGCCCTTTCCATAGAAAAATCCATTATGGATGGCCATTTCTACGATGTCGCCAAGTCCTACGCCCCCGAATTCGCCATCATTGCCGATCATCTCTCGAAGGACACGAAGATCCACCTCGTGAGGATCCAAGACCTCTACAGGGCGCACCAGTCGATGAGCCCCCAAGAACAGGGATGAGCAGCGGCAGGGGTTATGCGCCGCTGCGATGCCGCCATCACACGGGACGGATGAACGCGAAAACCCGTTTTCACCCTTTCAACAAACAGGCCGCGGCCTGTGTCGGAAGGCCTCAGGGCAACCTTTCGCCTTATTCACTTTGCGCGCTCTTTTTGGATTTTGGGGCTGGCTGTGACCAGCTGTTTTCGCTACTCTCCAAAACCCGCTATGCGCGCCCTCGGCAACGTGCGGCGCAGCGCCACAACCTTGGCCCATTTTTTAACACCATGAGCAAGAACGACAACTTACCCGAATTAACCACAGAGCAAGCCCGCTCGCTCGTGATGCTCCACATGCGCGACTGCGGAGCGTTCAACGACACGGTCCTCCCGCCGCGGGACAGGACGATCTTCATGGAGCAGCCCTTCAGCGAATGGCCGGTCCATCTCCAGCAGCGGCTCTCCCCATACGGGGCGCACCTCATCGTCTGATCCCCCGCCGCACCTCGCTTCCCCAAGCCCCCTTCATCAGAGACCACGCCCGCGTTCACCGTCAGGCGCCGGCCTTTCTCTCCGCTTTCTCTTTCGGCGGGTTCGGGATGTCCTGCATGAAAGGATTGGCCTTCATCTCGGCAGCGACCGTGGTGGGCTCGCCGTGGCCGGCATAGACCGCCGTTTCGGGCGGCATCATGAGAAAGACACCGAGGGAGCGCATCAGCGAGGTGGTGCTGCTGCGATGCAAATCGGTGCGCCCGACGGTGCCCGCGAAGAGGGTGTCGCCAGTGAAAACCAGTTTCTCTTGCGGAAACCAGAGGCAGACGCTGCCGGGCGAGTGCCCCGGCGTGTGGATGACCGTGTAGCGGAGGCCGCCGTCAGTGAAGCTCTGCTGGTGGCGCAGGGGACGCGTGATGGCGACTTCGCCTGTCCGCGGATACCACGGCAGCCAGGCGTTCTTCTCGCAGAAGGCCCAGTCGTTCTCTTCGGGATGCATCGCGACCGCGGCGGGGATCGCCGCCGCCAGTTCGTCCAGCGCGGAGATGTGGTCGAGGTGGCTGTGGGTCAGCACGTAAGCCAGAACACGCAGCCGCTCGTCGACGAGGTAGCGGCGGAGACATTCGGGAGAAGCGCCCGGGTCGATCACGATCGCGTTTTTCTGCGCGTCGGCGACAATGTAACAGTTGGCGGCGAGTTTGCCGACGGTGAGCCGGTGGATCGTGAGCGCGCCCTGAGCGAAGACATTCGTGCCCCAAACGATCTCGCCGGGCAGCGGAACTGCGGCCGGAACGTCGTTGGCCCCGACGCGGAGCACGGCCAGCGCACACGCGCAAATAAGCCGCCGGATGCCATTCGACACGCGACCGGTTTGAAACGGTCCTTTTTGGGTTTCGCCAACGCGCATGGTCAATCTCTCCCAGAGCCCCGGCGTGCAAGGGCCGCACACTCCGCCCCACACCCTGTTCACCTGCCAGCCGCCTCACGGCCGTCTCCCGTGGCCGATGTCCGGCATCCTGAAAACGCTTTGACTGTACGCCGGGCGTCAGGCGATGTCAAGTGGGCAACTGGCGCGCCGTGAGCTACGGTCACTGCCTATTCCTTTGGACTTTTGCCATACACAAACGGACGGCCCAGAGGCCGTCCCTACCTTCGATACGCGCGCATGCGTTGTTGGCACATGTTTAGTCAGGGCCCGACTGCCGGGCGGGCCGCCTGTGAGGTTTCGGCAATATCCCGTACTCGGGATCTCCCAGTCGGAGATTGGGCGCGCAGCGTCAAACCGCCCCGCCTGAACATGCGCATCCAGGCGAAAGCGCTTCGCCAAGGGATGTCCTGCCGTCGGCCATGACCGACAGCGGCGTGCGCGAATGACTTCCGGACGTCTGGAAGCCGCTCTAAGCGAGAATCTGTTCCAGCGTTCCGCTGTCAGCCCCGTGAAATACTACTTCGCCGGACATTTAGTCACCATTCGCACGAAAGGAGATGAACAGACAGTAATGATCAATTACAGCTATTAATTTCGGCAACAAAAAAGGTTGTGCATCATCTGTTCTTAGTCCACAATGTCTATCGTTATGGTGGTTCCGGCGGCCAAGACCTTCTGCTCTGCTCACGTAGTGCAAAAAACACGTAAATCAATCGCCCTTTATGAAATACAAAAACCTCTTCGCCTTCCGGATCCTGATCCTGAATTTTCTGATCACGGCCTTCATGTGTGTAACCGCCGTCTTGCCCCGTATCGCCTTCGCGGAAGCCAGGGATGCCGGCAGCGGTTACTGCTCGGCGCATGGGAATTATACCGGACCCAGCTGCCCCAGTTGCAGTTCCGGGGGCTCCAGCGTTGGGTATTCCAGTAACCCAAACTTTAACTTTGAAGATCTTTCCACATCCGAACGCTTGATTACGGGTACCATTTGGTGGGTCCCGATCGCAACCGTCTGCTCTCCCCTGGTCCTTGTCTTTGATGTCTTGGACTTGCCGTCCGAAAAGCCCCCCTTCCATGGGACAAAAGGGCTTGGCCGAATGTATTATGCCTACGGTGACGCCTGGTGGCATGTCATTAAACCGGTCGGAAAAGGAACTTGGATTGGCGGGAAGTTCGTAATTTATGATGTCCCTGTTGCCATCGGAACCGGAATTTGGAAAGGTAGCTGCTGGGTCTTCAAAAGTAATGGCCCAGCCAAAGCCTCGCCTATCGTAATTGCGACACTCCCCGACAAGAAACCGGCCACAAGCACTACGAAGCCTGTTTTGACTATGTCTCGTGAGACCCCCACGGCAACGGATTCCAACGAAACTGTGAAAAAGCTTGCACTCAAACTCGGCCATGACGGCGATACTCCGCCGACGAAACCTTCCAGCGAATCGGCGAATAATCCAGCTCTCAAACTCGGCGTTGACGATGACTCACCCACGATAAAGCATTCCAGCAAATCTGGGGGAAAGATTGCACTCAAGCTCAGCGACGACGATGAAGATATGAAAACGCCGGGCACGCGCAATTCTGAAAATGGCAGAATGGCCAAGTCACCTACTCCCAATACAGAACTGGCCCGCGACTCAGGGGGAAAGCTTGCCCTCAAGCTCGACGATGACGACTTGAAGCCGCTGGGCTCACGGGCTTCCTCCAATAGCGGAGTTGCCGACTCACCTGCACCCAACACCGAACCGATGGTGGTGGACTTACGCGACGCGACTAGAACTTCTATTGATCCCGCATTGCTCAAAAACGGCTCGACCATAATTTCGCCGAACGAAGTGCTTCGAGATGCCGTTGCGGACACACAGAAAGGCAAGCCGGCAGTCGTGCCTGTGAATGAGGAAACCCAAGGCTACCTTGAGAAAAGATTGCTTGACCAACTCAGCCAAGCGACCACTCCGGAGGAGAAAGCCGCACTGGAAGTGAAGTATGCACACTTACTTCTGGGTAAGGCTGACAAGCAAGGGGCGAGCGCCGCATGGCAAAGGGCCATGACGTATAATTCGCCCGTGGCTATTCAAGCAGAACACAACTTCCAAGCGGTCATGCAGCAGCCAATAAGCCCGGCCCAAAACTCGGGGACTCCGTACGTGCCGTTGACTCCATTCGCCCCCAATCGGAATGCAAAAGTTCAGGAAGGAGCAGCCGAGGCTGCGAAGGTCGAAGGCGAAAACAAGTTCTTTTTTACGGGTATTAAGAAACAAACTTTCCAACAGCATTGGCAAGAGTCTCCACCCATAGACCCGCGACTTCAGGGCAACCTGGACAAATATCCTGCGGTGAAGCAGAACCTGGAGGAAAGAGCGCAATTGGTCGTTAAATTTCAAGAGGCGGACCCAAAAGATCCAAACAACCAAGCGGAAATTCTGAAACAGGTTGAGGTGCTGGACAACAAAAGAAAAGATGTTGTGAAAGAAATCATTACAAGAGATTTTTCGCTCGCGACTGATCTTGATAATACCCCCCCAGTGACGGCCCAACCTGATCCACATCCATTATGAAAACGATCCCGCAACTGGTTTTGGCCGTCGGCCTGATTTGTTTTTTATCCGCAACCCCGCCCGCGCACGCCGAAACCCTCGCGACTGACACGGCCCCGGCGATCGCAACTATTCCTACGGGACTGCCATGGAATCAGGATAACGTGTTAAAAAAACAATTGGCGGCGCTTACGGCCCTGCGGGATGATTTCAAGGCGGTCATGGCAGACTACAACCAAACCCCACGGACTGGCATCGTGGTTGGAAGCTCGGAGGAAGCCACCCTCAACGGCAAAATAGCAGCGATTAACCGGGCTAGAGCTGCCTACATTTTTGGGGTGAATATGTTTAACCGAGACATTGCCAGCCTGCCGAAAGTACCGACTCAGAACTCCATCCCTATGGATTTAAGGGTCCAACAGGAACAGGCTGAATTTGACCGGATGAACGGCGTCTGGATGGGAAAACAGAAGCAGCTTATTGAGCAGCGGCTCAAGGAGGAGAACCGGTGGGCCAGCGCATTCTATGCGTCACTCAAGACCGGGGCGACACCGCTGCCCGACAAGAAATTCTCCGAACTGCAACCCGGCGATGTCCTGCTCATCTCGCCGGATGGCGCGGTTGGTGAATTTATTCGCGATGCCGACCGACTGACCTCGGATGCCAAGAACTCGCCAGCGTCGCATACGGTGCTCTTCCTCAAGGAGGTAAACGGCAAGAAGCTGTTCCTAGATCAGACGCCCAATAAACTGGGAGTTGTGGATACAACCGGCATCAATGGGTCTCACATCATTACCGAAGACGTCTTTCTGAAGACTTACGGAAAACGCGAGGCGCAGGTGGCCCGGTCAGTGGGACTTGCTCAACCTGTGAGTGAAGAGCAAGCAGCCAAACTCTGGGCGGCAGCCGAGGAACTCGCAATCAAAGGGTTGAAAAAACAGCAGTCCGGCACCCTCATCCGCAAGACCAACTATGGGCCGTATGGCGAGGACAACATGGTCTGCTCGGAAGCTGCCCGCCTAGTGCTGGTCAAGGCCGGTTGGAAAATTCCCGTCACGACCTCTATCTCTAAAAAACTCGCGGGGATTGAATATGGTCCGTCCGATTTTTATGGCGACAGGCAAAACTTTATTGTCTCTCCCTTGGCCCTTCCGAAATAACTGCATGATGCACTTTCGGAACCACTTAGAAACCGGGGTGAGGTGACTCAAATCTATGGAAAAATCCGAACTATCTCACGTCGGTGGCAACAGTTTAGTAAGCCACAAACGAGAGAACAATCATGAACCTCTATCGACAAACTTTGCCTCTCTTACTCGTGGCGGCACTCCTTGCAATTCTGTCAGGGTGCACTACCATTACGGATGAGCGACATGCACCATTGCAACATGAACCACACGTGCAGATGACGGCAACTCTGGACAAAGAAAGAAACAAATGAATAGGCAAAAATCAATGGTTCTCCTGCCTTTCCTCCTCGGGGCCGCTCTGCTCTCGGGCTGCACAACCGTTCAAGAAATGCCGACAAAAGCGGCCTTCCTCGTGAACGACCCGCCGCCTGCCAGCGGGCCGACGGTCACGTTGCGACAGGTTCAGGAAACCATGCCGGCCGACCAGAAAAAGGCCTTCCCCTATCAGGCTGATGCGACTTACTTGGGCAAGGGGCTGTCTGGGATAGCGGGATATGGCCCCGTTCCGATCTTGCCTTTTGCGGTGAAGTACACCGAATTTCATGCTGACAATTCCAGAACAAATATTGTTCGCGCAGCCGTCCATTCGCGGTTGCAGTCGCAGGGCATACCGTCGGTTGATCAGGCCGAAGGCAGCGCAAACCAATCCTCGCAGTTACCAGAAGATCAATTGAGCCTATCTTTTAAACTGCGTGAGCTAAATGTGGATACGGAGCGCAGCTTCTTTTTTACCCTCATCATTGACAGCTTTATCGAATATGACTATCAAGTCGCCCATGTCGTTCTCGAATGCCAACTCATGCAAGAGGGCCAAGCCCAACCGCTATGGGAGGGAACCGTGGAGGGCCGCAGCAGCACGAAAGAGTTCAAGGATGGCAAAAAATTTCAGCACGCCAATGTGCTCGGTGAGGCGGTATTTGCCGCCGTGGATCAATGCCTTAAAGAATCGGGTCTTACGGAGACTCGCGCCAAACTCAGCAGCCAACGTTATGACAAGCTGATGAAACGCGGTCACGAGCTAACGGCCGCCGGGGACAGTTCCCTTGCCATGGTCGCCTACGTTCAAGCTTCTGCTTCATCACAAACGCCGGAGCAGGAACACGACACGGAAGAGGCCCTCTGGGGTGCATTTGCCGCCAGCGCGAAGAGGTGGCTCGCCACAACGCCCAGGCCCGCGATGTCGGACGAGGCCCTCACCTACAAGGCGCTGGCCAAGGACGCATCCAAACGGGAGGACTTTGCCGCCGCCCGGGCTGCCTATGGCAAAGCCCTGGAGTACTATCCGATGTGGCCGAATGGCCACTATGACGCCGCAGTGCTCGCCGCGGAAGCCAAAGATTACAAGTTGGCCGCTTACCACATGCGCCGCTATCTCGTCCTGGCTCCTGACGCCAAAGACGCCGACGCCGCCAAGGAACAGCTCCTACTCTGGCAGCACAAGGCGAAAAACGAATCATGACATAACCGCTACCCCCACACGCGCTCGGCATCATATAATCACTTTCAGCTCATTTCCGAGCTTGCAGGTCGAGTACCGATAAAGTAAGCTCCCACGCCAAATCTGTTCTTCGGTTGTGTCTGGCATTGAGAAAGAGTGAGATGATATGATTTGTTCCCGCGTCGCGTGGATCTCTGCGTGTGCCGCAGGCCTCGGGTTCATGAGTTCGGTGTCGGCCGCGACCCCTCCCCTACGGATCATGCCCCTGGGCGACTCGATCACCTATGGCGTCAGCACGGGCGGCGGCTACCGCCTTCCCTTGTATGTCGCGCTCACCAACGCGGGATACAACGTGGACTTTGTCGGCACCCAGACGGCCAACGGCGCGGCCGGACTGCCGGACTCGGACCATGAGGGTCACAGCGGCTGGAAGATCTCAGATGCCGCGATCGGGCTCTACGAGAACATTCTCGGCTGGCTCAGCGTCATCCCCGATCCCGACGTGGTGCTGGTGCACATCGGCACGAACGATTCCGGAGGTGGCACGGCCTTCACGAACGCGGTCGACCGGCTCGATGCGCTGATCACCCGGATCGCCACGACCCGCCCGTACGCGCACATCATCGTCACCTCGCTGTTGCCGCGCGGCGAGCCCGCCAACACCGCGATCACCAACTATTTCAACCCGTACGTTCCGGGCAAGGTGGCCGCGCAGCAGGCGCTGGGCCGCAAGGTGCACTTCTTGGATATGCACGCCTATCTGACCACGAACGACATGTTCGACGCGCTGCACCCGAATGCGGCCGGCTATGTCAAGATGGCCAACGCGTGGTTCCCCGCCATCACCAATGTGATCAGCGCGGCCGGGGACACCTACGCGCCAGCGCTCGTCCGTGCGGTCGGCAGCGCGAACTACACGCAGGTGGCGGTCAACTTCAGCAAACCGGTCGACCCCGCCAGCTCCACGAACATCGCCAACTATGCCCTCAGCAGCGGGCTCACGATTTCCGGCGCGAGCCTCAGCGCCGACCAGCGCACGGTCACCCTTGCCACCAGCCTCCAGGCCCGGGGCTCGAACTACGTCGTCACCGTCAGCAATGTGGCCGACGCGACGCCCGCGCCCGGGCCGCTGACCCTTGCGGCGAACAGCACGGCCGCCTTTACGGGCGCCATCCCCCGAGGATACCTGAACAACATCGCGGAGTCGGCCGCGTACAATCTGGTTTATTCGTTCGACGTGGCGAACACGGTCGCCTACGGGGCCAACATGCCCCCCTATACGACCGATAACCGTCTCCTGTTCGGCGGCACGCCGCGCCGCATCGCCTACTACGTGGAGCTGCAGCCGACCAACGGCAGCCTCACCTACCTCTGGGTTTCCATGGACGCCTTCACCAACGACACCGCCCTGATCGGCGTGCCGACCCTGGCAACCGGAGCGGTCTTTCAAAAATCGGTCGCCAACCTGACCGTCGACTCCAACGATCCCGGGGTGACCAGGGGCTCGGGCTTCACGGGCAACATCGAGTTCTGGCCCTCCAACTACGACGCGACCAACAACGCGGCCGTGCCCGGCGCCAGCCTCTCCCTCTACGACTTCGGCGACCATCCCACGCCGGGCTCCTACGGCTGCATGCAGGTCCATAACACCTCGCTCGGCAAGACGCTGTTCGCCTTCAACAACTGGGGTTCCACCGCCGGGGCCACGCCGGACATCGGCATCGGCAACAACCCCGCGCCGGTCAACGGCGGCGTCGACTGGACGTTCGCTGTCAACGGCAACCGGTACCTCGTCAAGACGATCCAGGTGCTGGTGCTGCGCAACAACGACACCACGCCGCCGGCCCTCGTCTCCGCCAAAGCCGGCATCGCCGGCAACCTCGTGTCCGTCACCTTCTCCGAGTCGCTCGCGCCCGATGCGGTGGACGGCTCGTACTTCACGCTGAACAACGGCGTGGAGGTGCTCAGCGCGACCCTGCTGCCCGACCTGCGCACCGTCAACTTGGCCACGACGCTCCAGCCGGCGGGCGTTGCCCTGACGCTGGCCGTCACGGGCGTGCGCGACAGCGCGGGCGCTAACCCCATCGTCCCCGGCTCGACCATCGCGGTCACGGCGGGCACCGTCCTGCCGCCCGAGATCGCGTCCAACGCGGGCGCCCTGGCGAACGGCTACCGGCTGATCTACACCCTGGACATCCCGGTCAAGGGCAACTTCATCGGCACGCCCAACTTCTACCGCATCAACCAGAGCATCGCCACCGGCAGCTTCGACCGCGTGGCCTACTACATCGAGCTGAAGCAGGCCAACGGCAATGTCCAGTACCTGTGGACCTCCATGGACGCCTTCACCCCGAACCTGCCGCAGGTCGGCGTGCCGACCGCGGCCTCCAGGGCGATCTTCCAGAAGCCGGTCTCGAACCTCGACGTGCTCTCCAACGTGCCCGGCATCACCAACGGCATCGGCATGGCCGGCGGCAACCTCGAGTTCTGGCCCACCGACTACAGCGCGTCCAACGCCGTGGCCGTCGCCGGCGCGAGCGACACCACGTACGATTTCGGCGACTTGCGCTCCACGGCTGGCAGCCACGGCTCCATGCAGGTCCACAATTCGGCGGCCAAGCAGACCCTCTTCGCCATCAGCAACTGGGGCTC
Organism: Verrucomicrobiota bacterium; assembly: GCA_023269675.1. GTDB lineage: Bacteria > Verrucomicrobiota > Kiritimatiellia > RFP12 > UBA1067 > JAHFSX01. The sequence continues at coordinate 61,237 of JAHFSX010000022.1, read as the reverse complement.
GGACAACCAGATCCTCGGCCTCGGCATCGGCAACCAGCCCGTCAACAGCCCCGACTGGACCCAATGCTACAACGCGGGCACGGCCTACGCGCGCCGCACCCTGCACGTGCTGGTGCGCCCCGGAGGGTTAACGAACGGCCTGCCAGCGGAAGTCGCCGCCAACGTGACGAACGCGGCGGGCTACCAGCTCGTCTACTCCATCACGAACTTCCCGGCCAACGCCAGCTTCAACACCAACGCGGCCGCCTACTACGCCGTCAACGCCGTCAGCAACGTCAGCGCCTTCTCGCGCATCGCCTACTACCTGGAGCTGCAGAAGAGCACCGACGCGTCGCCCAAGTTCATCTGGACCTCCATGGACGCCTTCACTACCGACGCCCGCAAGATCGGCGTGCCCACCAACAACTGCGTCTTCCAGACCAAGGTCAACAACCTCGACGTGCTCTCCAACGTGCCCGGCATCATCAACGGCAGTGGCATCGCCACCGGCAACATCGAGTTCTGGCCCAGCGACTACACCCAGGCCAACACGCTCAACATACCCAACGCCAGCGCCGCCAATTTCGACTTCGGCGACAACGACAGCGGCGGCAACACCACGGGCTACGGCTCCATGCAGGTGCACAACTATGGCGCGGGCGCGACCCAGACCCTCTTCGCGGTCAACGCGTTCAACAACAACGCCCAGCCGTGCCTCGGCATCGGCAACCAGCCGGGCAGCGTCAACGCGGACTGGACGTTCGCGAACAACGCCTCAACCTACAGCGTGCGCCGCGTGCTGCACGTCTTCGTTCTGCCCGGCGGCGACCCCTCGCCCGACACCACCCGCCCGACGCTGGGCGCCGCCACGGGCGTGCAGTCCCTCGACCGCGCCACGCTTAACTTCAGCGAGCCGCTTTCGGACAGCGCCGCGACCGCCTCGTTCTTCACCTTCACCAACGGCGGGGTGACGGTCGCCGGGGCGACGCTCTCGGCGAACAAACAGTCCGTGACCCTGACCACCACGCCGCAGACCGCGGGCCGAACCTATACCGTGGCGGTGACCGGCGTGCGCGACCGCTCCGCAGCCGGCAACCTCATCCTGCCCGGCACGACCACCGCGTTCACCGCGCCGACAGCGGCGCGTCCCAGCGTGCTGACCAACGTGACCGAAGCCGCCGACTACACGCTGATCCACCAGCTCGCCATCTCCAATACGACCAGCTACGCCTACGGCGCGAACTACCAGGTGGACGAGAGCCTGCGCCAGACCCAGCCCTTCGACCGCGTGGCTTACTGCCTGGAGCTGACGGTGACCAACGGCGTCACCAAGTGGGTGTACGTATCGATGGACGCGTTCACCGCGGACCTCGCCAAGATCGGCGTGCCGACCGCGAACCGCGGCGCGATGTTCCAGCAGTACGTCTCCAACATGAACGTCTACGCCTACTCGTCCGACGGCAACGTGGCCGTGACCACCGGCGTCGGCATCGCGTCCGGCAACATCGAGTTCTGGCCCAGCAACTACGGCGCGCCTAACGACAAGAGCATCCCCGGCGCGCTCGGCGTGGTGAACGGAACCAACTACTACGACTTCGGCGACGGCGGCACGCCCAACGGCACCACCGCGGGCCACGGCTGCATGCAGATCCACAACTACGCCAAGGGCCACACGATCCTCGCGCTCTCCCATATCGGCAGCAACAACACCAACCCGGGCCTGGGCATCGGCAACAACCCCACGCCCTCACTGACGGCCAACACGTACGACACCGACTACACCTTCACCTACAACGCGCCGAGCTACAGCGTGAAGAACCTCTACGTGCTGGCGCGTTGGGGCAACACGCCCTCAGCCGTGCAGGTTTCAGGCACGCTGCCCGCGCTCTACAGCCAACCCGTCGGCGGCACGGTCCATCCGGGCGACAGCGTGAGATTCTACGTCCAAGCCACAGGCGCGACCGCCTACCAGTGGAGGCGCAACGGCGTCTGGATCCCGGGCGCGACGCACTCCTGGCTGAACGTGAGCCCCGCCAGGGAAGGCGACTCCGGCACCTACGACGTGCTGGCCTTCGGTTCGGGCTCGGCATACACGGCCAGCCAGAGCGCCACGCTCAACGTCATCAAGCTCGGCACGATGATCAATCTGCGCTGAAGGCACGCCCACGATGTGCGGGATGGCTTATGCCAGCTTCACCACCATCTTGCCCACGTTTCGGCCTTGGAAAAGACCGATGAACGCGTCCGCCGCGCGCTCGATGCCCTCCACGACCGTTTCCTTGTGCTTCACCTGACCTGCTTTGAAATAGCCGCCCACCTCTTTTTCGAACTCGGCCTGGCGGTCCAGCCAATCGAAAACCATGATGCCTTTCATCGTCAGGCGCTTGGTGACCACGTTAAACAGGTTGGAGGGGCCTGGCCGCGGCTTCGCCTCGTTATAACCGGAGATCCCCCCGCAGACGATGATGCGGCCATGCGGCCGCAAAGCCGACAGGGCGGCTTCGAGCATCTCGCCCCCGACATTGTCGAAATAGATGTCGATCCCTTCAGGCGCCTCCAGCTCCAGATGCTCGCGCGCCGGACCGGCCTTGTAATTGAAGGCGTTGTCAAATCCGCACTCTTCCAGCAGGAACTGAACCTTCTCCGCTGAACCGGCTGAACCGATGACACTGCACCCGCGCAATTTCGCCAGCTGCCCGACCATGCTGCCCACCGCGCCGGCGGCTCCCGAGACAAACAGGATATCGCCAGCGTTGACCTCAACTGATTTCAAGCCTGCCCAGGCGGTCATGCCCGTCATGCCGAGGGCACCCAGATAAACCGAAAGCGGCTGGAACTCGCGGCTGACCCCATGCAGCTCTTTTGGCGAGGCGATAAAGTATTCCCGCCAGCCAAAGGCTGAAGTGACGACATCGCCAGGCTTGAACTCCTTGGCGCGCGACCCGATGACTTCGCCGACGGCGCCGCCCTCGAGCGCGTGCCCCACCTCGAACGGCGGAACGTACGATTTCCCGGCGTTCATGCGACCGCGCATGTACGGATCCACCGACATGAAGAGATTACGGACCAGCACCTGCCCGTCCTGTAACGTAGCCAGTTCAGTCTGCGCCAGCACAAAGTTGGCTGCAGTCGGAAGTCCGCTCGGGCGAGAGGCCAGCCGAATCTCGCGACTCGTGATGTTTGTCATAATCGTCTCCTTGTTTCAATTCCCATGTGCTGAAACTCCGAACCTCTTCAAGCGCTCCAATCGTCTCCGATCTGAGACCGCCGCCTTTCGGGCGGTCGCCGCCCCTCAGCTCCCCCTCCACCAGACGGGGGCTGCGCAAGTTCCACATCGCGCAGCCACACGTGTGAACACGCCCCCACACAGATAGTTTGCGCGCGGCATCCGGCAGAGCCGCACGCAGGGCCTTTTCGGCATTCGGATGACCGACCGGCATCTGCGGCGTGAATCCTGTCAAAAACCCGAAGTTTGTGGCTGCACAGACGGCCGGCGCGTCTTGCAATGCATAGGCGGGCAAGCCGCTCATAGGCGCGAGCCCTTTACCGTGCCCGCTTCCGCGGAAAGGTCACTTGGCAAGCGGCTGAGTGTGCCAGTAACCTTGACGATTATAATGTCTATGCAGGTTGTCTTCGAATTCGCGCGTCAGCAGAGACCAATCCGTATATTCCGGCGCCAGCTTGATCGCCTCCCTGGATAGGTTGACGAAGACTTTAGAATCGTGCCAACTCACGCGCTCGATCCACTGCGGCGAAACCAGAACTTTTTTCCCGGGCCACCAATTCTGCGTATCGACGACGAGGTACCGAATCGTCCAAGTCTCGTCGTCGATGATAAAATCCGCAACATGTCCGATTTCGCCGTCCGCGGCCTGAATGTGATAACCGCTCACATCCTGCGTGCTGCGCAAATGCGGATCCCACGACTTCTCGGCCGGGGCGTCGAGCTTCGGCTTCTCATCGTCACGCACAATGTAGGGATACGCTCCCCACACGTATGAACCGCTCCAATACATCGGCCACTGATAGTATCCGAAGTACGCCTCCTCGAACTGTCGCGAGACGGGCTTGTCACTGTCTAGAGACGGGCTGTTCTCGATCTGTGTTCTTGTCAAATTGACGTTGATGAGGCGCGCGTCTTTATTGACGTCAACCAGTGCATGTGGAGAAATCAGCACCTGTCGCCCCGGCAGCCAAGTGCCCGTTTCTGCGACGAGGTAGCGGACAGTCCAGTGCAGGTCGTCAAAATAGAATGCCTTGGCCTTCCCGATTTCGCCGTCAAGACTGCCCAAACGGTAACCCATGAGTGTTTCGGCTTTGATTAACATTTTCATCCTTTGGTTTTGTTTTGTTCGCCGTTCTTTCCCCGCCGCAGGCTTGGCTGCCCAGCGGTTTCTCCGCAGTCTGACCGAGTCAACGGTCCAATCTTACGCCGGCGCGGACCGGCTCGCTATGGGGTGAAACCCCACCCGCAAAGAATATCAACCTCTTCGCGCATGCGCCCGGCACCGGGACGATGCGTACGTGTTGGAAACCGCCGCGGAGGCACTGTCAGGAGGGCGCCTTCGCATCGGTAGACGAGTGCCGGCGGCCTCGACGTCAAAGTCGGTTACGGATGGCCTTTAATTCCTCGCGACGCGCCTTATCCGCTTTCGGATAGCTCATCCCGAGCTGTTCCAGCGTATCGAGCATGATCCGAGAAACGATCAGCCGGGCATTGGTTTTGTCGTCGGCGGGAACGACATACCAAGGGGCGGTTGCGGTGCTCGTGGCACATAGGCAGGCCTCATACGCCTTCCTGTACTGATTCCACAATTTCCGCTCCGCGATATCGGCGAGGTTGAATTTCCAGTTCTTCTTCGGGTTATCGATGCGCTCGAGCAGGCGCTTCCGTTGCTCGCTCTTCGACAGGTGGAGGAATATCTTGATGACCCTTGTGCCGTTGCGATGGAGATGTTTTTCAAAATCCACGATGGACCGATAGCGATCCCTCCACAGGTTCTTCCCGTCGAGCACCTCGGCCGGCAGCCTTTGTCCGCTGAGGATCTCCGGGTGCACGCGGGCGACGAGGACCTCCTCATAGTAGGAACGGTTGAAGATGCCGATCCGTCCGCGCTCCGGCAGACAGCGGGTCGTGCGCCAGAGGAAATCGTGATCCAATTCTTCGGCGCTCGGCTGCTTGAAACTGAAAACCTCGCAGCCCTGCGGATTGACGCCCGACATCACATGTTTGATGATGCCGTCTTTGCCGGCTGTGTCCATAGCCTGAAGAATCAGCAGCACGGAATAGCGGTTACAGGCGTAGAGCAGACTTTGCTGCCCGCGCATTTCCAAGATGTCCTCGCCCAGCAGCGTTCTATACTCCTCCTTCGACCCATAACAGGGCTTGACCCGCGTAGGCCACTTCTCGAGTTTGACCTGCTCTTTGGCCCGGACCCGGAACGTTTTGGCTGTGATCTTTAGCGAACGGTCACTCTTTTCTTTCATAAGGTCCCCCTGCCTCAAACACACCGCAGCACAGCCATGCGGGGTGCGGGGCGGCACTTAAGGTTTGAACGCATTGAAAAGCGTGCGTGCTGATTTCCGTTTATGTTTTTTTTGCGATCACTCAGGTTTCAAGAGATGCGGGACATCGGTTTTGCTGTTCAGCCCCCCTCCATCGAGGCCGTGTATTCACCGCGCCGCGCGGCCCGGTTGCATCTGGCCCGATGAACGAGCGCCTGCTGTGCCGCCACCACCTTAGACGCGTCGCCTCGCCAAATCTCCAGCGCCGGCTGCTGGATGGCGCGGGCGAACGAGAACGCCAACGCCCAAGGCACGCGCGATTTGAAGCGCACGTTCATGGCATTTAAGCGCGCCGAGGCCAGTTCAGCGGATTGGCCGCCCGACAAGAACGTAATCCCCGGAACGGCGGCGGGGACGGTCCGCAAAAGGCACTTCACCGTGGCATCGGCCACCTCCTCGGCCGGCTCTTGGGTGGGACAGGTCAATCCGGGAAGCACCATGTTGCACTTCAGAAGCATCCCCTCCAGCTTTACCCGTTGCGTGTAGAGCTGGCTGAAAACGGTTCGCAGGACGTGCTCGGTCACCTCGCGGCACCGCTCCAGAGTATGCGCGCCCTCCATGAGCACTTCCGGCTCGACGATGGGGACAAGTCCGGCCTCCTGGCATAAGGCGGCATAGCGGGCCAACGTCAGCGCGTTGGCCTCGACACACCCGCGGCTGGGGATCTCGGCGCCCACGGCAATCACCGCGCGCCACTTGGCGAACCGGGCGCCCAGCGGCACATAGGCGGCCAGACGGTCCCGCAGGCCGTCCAGACCCTCGGCGATCTTCTCGCCTGGATGAGCGGCCATGTCCTTGGCGCCGGCGTCGACTTTGATGCCCGGAATGATGCCGGCATCGTCGAGGGCGGTGACGAAGGGCGTGCCCTCGTCCGTCCGCTGGCGGATCGTCTCGTCGCAGAGGATCGCGCCGCTGATGCTCTCGCCGAGACCGGGCGCGGTCAAGAGCAACTGCCGGTAGCACCGCCGGGCCTCCTCGGCCTGGGGAATCCCCAGCTTGGCAAAGCGCTTGTTGCAGGTTGGCGTGCTTTCGTCCATCGCCAGGATGCCTTTGTCGTCGGCGACCAGCGCCCTCGCCGTTTCGATAAGTGCGGGCATGTTCATGATTTCTTACCCCATTTCCAGTTCCGGATTTCAGGCAGGTCCTCGCCGTGCTCTGCGATGTAGTGCTTGTGCTCGATGAGTTTGTCGCGGAGGGCTTGCTTGGCGTAGGCCGCTCGGGGGCCCAGCTTGGCCACGCGGTCAATGACGTCCGCGACCAGGTGAAACCGGTCCAGATCGTTCATGACCGTCATGTCGAAGGGCGTCGTGGTCGAGCCTTCCTCTTTGTAGCCGCGCACGTGCAGGTTCGGGTGGTTCGTGCGGCGATAGGTCAGGCGATGGATAAGCAAGGGATAGCCGTGAAAGGCGAAAATGACAGGCTTGTCCCGGGTGAATAGCAGGTCGAACTCTTTGTCGCTCAGCCCGTGCGGGTGCTCGCTCTGCGGCTGGAGCTTCATCAGATCCACCACGTTGATCACGCGGACTTTCAGCTCGGGAAAGTAATCGCGCAGCAGCCCGACAGCGGCCAGGGTTTCAAGCGTGGGGACGTCGCCGCAGCAGGCCATGACCACGTCCGGCTCGCCGCCCTGATCGTTGCTGGCCCACGGCCAGATGCCGATGCCGGCGGTACAGTGTTTCACGGCCTCGTCCATGGTGAGCCACTGCGGAGCGGGTTGCTTGCCGGCCACGATCACGTTCACGTAGTTGCGGCTGCGCAGGCAGTGGTCCGTCACGGAGAGCAGCGTGTTCGCATCGGGCGGCAAATAGACGCGGATGATTTCCGCCTTCTTGTTCACCACGTGGTCGATGAAGCCGGGGTCCTGATGGCTGAACCCGTTATGGTCCTGCCGCCACACATGCGACGAGAGCAGAAAGTTCAACGAGGCGATCGGCCGCCGCCAGGGAATGTGATTCGCCACCTTGAGCCACTTGGCGTGTTGGTTGAACATCGAATCGACAATGTGGATGAACGCCTCGTAGCATGAGAAAAAGCCGTGCCGGCCGGTCAGCAGGTACCCTTCAAGCCAGCCTTCGCACTGATGCTCGCTCAGCATCTCCATCACGCGGCCGTCGGGCGCGACGTGGTCGTCTCCGGGCAGGATCGCGGCGGTCGAGCAGCGGTTCGTCACCTCGAACACGGAGCCCCAGCGGTTCGAGCTGGTCTCGTCCGGGCTGAAGACGCGGAAATTGGCGGGATTGAGTTTGATCACATCGCGCATGAACTCGCCCTGGACGCGTGTGGCCTCAGCCGCCACCGCGCCGGGCTGCGCCACTTGAACGGCGTACCCGCTGAAATCAGGCAGGCGCAGGTCACGCAGCAGCAGGCCGCCGTTGGCGTGCGGGTTGGCGCTCATGCGGCGCTCGCCTTTAGGGGCCAATTCCGCGAGTTCGGCCCGCAGCGTGCCGTCTTCATCAAACAACTCTTGCGGCCGATAGCTCTTCAGCCAGGTTTCCAGAATCTTCACGTGGCCCGGATGGCTCATGTCTCCCATCGGGACCTGATGCGACCGGAACGTGCCCTCGGTCGGTTTTCCGTCGACGGACTTCGGGCCGGTCCAGCCCTTGGGAGAGCACAGGATAATCATGGGCCAGCTCGGACGCTTCGTGAAGCCGTGCGCCCGGGCCTCGCGCTGGATGCTTTGGATCTCGGCGATCACCGTGTCGAGCGTTTCCGCCATGCGCTGGTGCATCTCCAGGGGATCGTCCCCCTCCACGAAATACGGCGTGTAACCGTAACCGCGGAAGAGGCATTCCAGCTCGTCGCGGGGAATGCGGGCCAAGACGGTGGGCCCTGCAATCTTGTAGCCGTTCATGTGCAGGATGGGAAGCACCGCGCCGTCAAGGGCCGGGTTGAGAAACTTATTCGAGTGCCAACTGGTGGCGAGCGGGCCGGTTTCCGCTTCGCCGTCGCCGACGACGCAGGCCACGAGCAGGTCGGGGTTATCGAAGGCCGCCCCGTACGCGTGTGACAGCGAATAGCCCAGCTCGCCGCCCTCGTGGATGGAGCCCGGCGTCTCCGGTGCCACGTGGCTCGGGATACCTCCCGGAAACGAGAACTGCTTGAACAGCCGCGTGAGCCCTTCCTCGTCGGCGGAGACGGTCGGATAAACCTCGCTGTAGGTCCCCTCCAGATACGCGTTCGCCACCAACCCCGGTCCGCCGTGACCCGGACCGGTGATGTTGATGACGTTGAGGTCCTGCTCCTTGATCACGCGGTTCAGGTGGACATAGATAAAGTTCAGTCCCGGCGTGGTTCCCCAGTGGCCGACGAGCCGGGGCTTGATGTGCCCCAATTTAAGCGGGCTCTTTAAAAGCACATTGTCGTAGAGATAGATTTGTCCGACCGAGAGATAGTTTGCGGCCCGCCAGTAGGCGTCCATCTTGCGGAGCAGCTCCGGGGAAAGCGTTTTCTTTGTCATGGTTCAACACTCAAGGTTGACGGCGACGCGGGTTTGACGGCCATGGCGGCATTTCTCGAGACATGCGCCAGGTGCGGCCTGCAGCGTCGGCCTCTTGTCAAGCGCGACACCTGGCGCCGGGGGCTCTATTCAAGGTTCAGCGCGGCGAATTCCCAGTTGATCAGCTTATCGAGAACCGCGGCCACGTAGTCCGCGCGGCGGTTCTGATAGTCCAGATAGTAGGCGTGTTCCCACACGTCGACGGTCAACAGCGGCTTCATCCCCTTGGTCAGCGGCGAGTCCGCATTGCCGGTCTTGACCACCTTCAGCACCGAACCCTCCAAAACGAGCCATGCCCAGCCGCTCCCGAACTGGGTCGTTGCGGCGGTCGTCAACTCCTTCTTGAGAGCATCCATCGTCCCGAAATCGGTCTCGATCTTCTTTTTCAGCGCGGCCGGCGGTTCGCCTCCGCCCTTGGGCTTCAGACTGTTCCAGAAGAACGTGTGATTCCACACCTGCGAAGCGTTGTTGAAGATCCCGGCCTTATCGGGCTTGCCGGCGGTTTCACCGATCAGCTTTTCAAGCTTCAGCGCCGCGTACTCCGTTCCCGCAATCAGTTTGTTCAGGTTATCGACATATCCCTTGTGATGCTTACCATAGTGGAACTCGATCGTTCGCGCGGAGATCACAGGCTCCAGCGCATTCTCCGCATAGGGCAGAGACGGAAGGACGTGCACAGGTCCTTTTTGCAGCGTGTCATTGCTCATCTTTATTCCTCCACTTAGCCATTAAGAGCGACGGACCCGTGGGCCTAACGAGCCGTCCTTACGAGAACCCAATCCAGCCCTGAAAATCGCGCGCTTAAAAGGGGGAGGAACAGCCTCCCCCGTCAGACCGGCCGCATGGCAAGCCGACGCCGGTCAAACGTGGATCACGCTGTTCATTGATCCGTATCCGTTCGGAACGCAGTCCACGCACTTCGGATCCGACAACCAGACGCCGTTCACCACGAACTTATACTCGTGCGTCCCCTGCGGAACATGCAGAGCCCCTTTGTAATGACCATTCCCCGCTTGATCCATCAACGGGGTCGCATCCGGGTTCCAGTTGTTGAACGTTCCGGCAACGAACACTTGGCGCCCCGGCTCAGCCGACAGTTCGAACTGCACGTTGTCCCTGTGACCCCGGGCCGCCTGATCACCATGTACTTTAGCAATCTTCATAACAGTCCTCTTTTTACCCATTGAGTTTCGCCACATGGCAAGGTTGTGATCAAAATAATAAACGGTGGGCTGGGTTTCGGGCTATGGGGTATAACCCTACCGCGCCAGGTTCGTCCGCCGATGAGATCGTCTGGGGCCCGTGCCCCTGCTCATTTCACAGCCGCTTTGGAATCCACATTCTGAGCTGGCCAGCTCCCGAAGGCGTCACCGCCGTGGACAGGGCCCCTCCCATTTTCACCCGCCGTCCCCGTCCCCCATTGTTCACTTTAAACAGGGCGTTGAAACCTGAAGCACGCGAAGCCGCAGGGCTGAATCAGTCACCCTTCGCGGTTTGATGAACCGCCGGATTGGGGAGTAAAAAAAGAACGCGCAGACGGTGCTGTCTGTGCGTTCTTATTATGGGCCAAGCGGGAGTGACACGCGCTCGCCGGAGTCTACCTGAGCCGTATCATCGTGCCGCTGACGTAAACGAGTTTCACCGTGCCGCTGGCGGAGTACACGACATGCCAGCGGGTGCTGGGCAGGTTGTCAGGGGTGAGGGTTCCTGTCCGCGCGCCTGTGCAGGTCACGATCGTATAGACCTTGTGGCTGTCCAGTTGGGCGGGATTGGCGATGTGCAGCGTCAACCCGCTCATGTCGAGGTTGCCCTGCACAGCCAGGACGTCACTGGCGCCGTCCGAGTCCACGTCCGCCAGCAGCGTGCCGTTGGCGGTTGTGTTGGCGGCGACCGTCAGCGTGCCGATCACGTTCGTCCCGCCAGGGGCTATCGTGCCGGTGACGGCAAGCGTGCCGTTGCTCACCAGGCCGGAGCCGCTGACCTGCGCCACGGTCTGCGTCGTGCCGCCGAGATTCAGCGTGGCGCCGGCGTCCACGGCGACCGGCGAATCCGGGTTCAGCAGATCGGTTCTTCCAAGGACAATCACCGTCGTCAGCAGGCTGCCGTCGCCCGGGTCCTGCAGGCGCTGGAAGAACGCCGCGTTCTTCGTGTTGCGCCCCAAGCGGTCGACGCCGATGCCCGGATAGCCGCCATAAGGACCCACGCCGCCGGAGCCTTGGCCCAGCCGGACTTCGATCGCGTGCGGGCCGGGCGTCATGGTGACGGTGGAGATGACGATGTTGGAGTACGTGCCGTCATTGATGATGGTGGTGCCGTCGATCTTGATCAGGCCAAAATCGTCGAAGGCCTTGTTGAAGGTCCAGTTCTCGTTCGTCGCGTTGTTGTTCCAGATGTAGCCGGAGTAGATGTAGGTGCTGTTGTCCACCCAGACGCCACCCGAAGCGGCGTTGCTGACGAAGGTCAAGTAGGCGTTAGTCACAGACAGCTTAACTGCCGTCTGCGGGTTCAGGGAGGTGGTGTCGGCCCCCGAAACCGTGCTCCGGCCCTCGTACAGGCCCGCAACTTGTGAACGCGCGACGGGGTTCAGGGTCAGCGTGCCGCCGGAAACGACGACCGGCTGCGCGGTGGCTTGTAAAGCCGACAGGCTGGCCGTGTCCTCACCGGTCTTGGTGAGCGACGCGTTGAGCATGCCGTTGGAAACGGAGCCGGCGAGGATCGTGACCGACCGGTTGGTGATGACATTGACCAAGGATCCGCCCAAGTCGTAGGTGCCGCCCGCCACAACCACGTCCGCGTTGGTCGGCAGCGCGTTGGGCACTCCGAGGCGGAGGGTTCCGCTGTTGATCAGCGTTGTGCCGCCATAGGTGTTCGTGCCCGCCAGCGTCAGCGTACCGGAGCCATTCTTGGCGAGTCCGCCCGTGCCGAAATTGAGGGCCAGATAGCAGAGCCCGACCGTTGCCGGCGCAGTCGCGCCGCCGCCGACCAATGTGGCGACGGGGGTGTCATACCACTGGTAGCCCGCGCCGGAGCTGGTGACGGTTATGCCGGTCACCTGTCCCTTGGTCGGGCTGCCGTCGGTCAGGTCGACGGTCGCGACCGCGGTTGCGCCGAACCCTCCGCCGCCGGTGATCTTAACGGCCGGGGCGCCGATGTAGTTCGTGCCGCCGGTCAGCAAGGGGATGTAGGTCACGCCGTAGCCGGTTGGGGCCAGCAGGGACTGCCCAATGGTGATAGACGCGTTGGTCGAGTCGATCACCGCGCCGCCGGGGTAGACGAGGGCGGCGGTCAGGCCTTGCATGAACGTGGCCGATGGGGTGTTGGCCTTGAGCGTGCCGCCGTTGAAGCCGAACACCGTCGGGGTGCCTGTGACCTGGGCATAGACTCTGTTGGCGCGAATCGTGCCGCTGTTCAGGTTGATGGCGGAGAGGAAGCTGCCTGCGGTTCTTGCCATGTTGAGCATACGGCCGGTGGGTGTGGTGTCTAAGAATGCGCCGGCCCCCAGCATATTGATGACGCCGAGGTTGGCGGCGTTGCCGCTGTAAGACAGCGTGGTGTCGTTTGCGCCGGGGGGCGCCGTCAGCGAACCGCCGAACATGTTCAGGATGCTGATGCCGGTGCCCCAGTTGAAAATCAGCCACCCGTTTGAAGTCGGAACGTTGACGGTGCCGCTGTACAGGTCGAAGACGCCGTTGCCGCCGCTGCCGCCGTTCACTCCCAGTTGGCCTGTGGTTAGGCTGCCAGCGTTCATGCGGTAGTAGCCGTAACCGCCGTTGCCCACGTCCAGCACGTCCGTGCTACCGATTGTGGGTCCGACGGCGAGGATGCCGTCCTTCTGGATGAAGGCGCCGGAAGCACCGGCGGCAGCGCCAATGTACAGTTTGCCAAACGTGGCGTTGGTCGAGAGCGTTGCCGTGCTGCGGTCGCCGCTTGCAGAGGCGATGGTCACGGTATGCAGGGTGTTGGTGCCGATTGTCGTCACGCCGTCGATGATCAGTGACGTGTTCGTCGAGCCGCCGCTGACCGTGATCGCGCCGGTCACGTTCGTGCTGGTCGAGGGGAACACCAGCGTGCCGCCGTTGACGGTCAGCGCACCCGTGAAGGTGTTCGTGCCCTCGAGGGTGAGCGTGTTGTTGCCCCTCTTGGTGAGCGCGAGCGTCTTGGTCAGATTGCCCAGGTAATCGACGTCAGCCTGCGCCGTGTCGATGCTCAGCACGGCGGTGTTGTTCGTGAATGTCGACGTGTCGTGCAGGTCTTGAATCTGCTGGGCGCTCCAGCCCGTCGCGCCGTCGCCCGACGGAATAGCCAGCGTCGCGCCGCCGGCGACCGTCACCTTGCCCTCGCTATAACCGGGCAGGGAGCCCGGGTAGCGGGCGAAGAGCGTGCCGTTGCTGATGATCGTGCCGCCGCTGTAGGTGTTATTAGTTCCGCACAGCCAGAGCGTGACGGTTGCGCCGCCCTGTTTGACAAGCGAGCCCGATCCGGAAATGTCGCCGTTGACCGTCAAGTGCGAAGGCGCAGAGCCGCAGTTGACGAAGGCGCGGCCGTTCAGCGTGATGGGTCCGTTCCAAATGTTCTGGTTGGTCACATTGAGGCCGCCCGATCCATTGAAGAAGGCTCCTTCGTTCAGGATGATCGACCAGAGTGACGGGCTGTTGCCGGTCAACTGCCAAAGGTCGAAAATGGCGCCGCTGTTGACCGTCACGGTATTGTTGGTTGTTCCGTTCACGATAGTTCCGGTCTCGAAGCGGAACAGGCCCTGGTTGACGACGATCTTGCCTGCGTTGCCGGCACCGGGATTGATCTGTACGTTGTGGATGGCGACGTCCGACGACCCGGTCTTCGTCAGAGTGTAGTCGTTCAGGTCGAGAGACGATGACGGCGCGTTGTTGTTCATGTCCCAGCGCTGATTCGCGCCGAACGTCGTGTCGCCCGCGAGCGAGATGCGGCTGAACGCGTTGTACTGCATAGCGGTGGAGGTGTTGTTGATCGCGCCTTGCCCCAGATAGCCTGCGCCGCTGACGATGAACTGCTTGTTGCCGAAGTTGATGCCATTGATGATGCGCGTGCCGCCGACGTCCGGCGTGGAGCCAACGTTCAGCGTGCCGCCGTCGGTGATGACGACTGGGTTGTTCGTGGTACCGAACGTAGCGTTGTCGTTCGCACGGACGATGCCATCCTTGATGTAGGTCGGCCCCGTGTAGGTGTTCACGCCCAGGATATGCAGTTGGTTCGTGCCGCTCTTGGCGAGTGCGCCGGCGCCGCCGATCACGTTGCTGAGGCGCTGCCCGAACGGTCCGCCGAACTCGAGGGTGCCCTCGTTGATCGTCACTGCGCCGGAGAAGGTGTTGGAGCCTGCCAAAACAACGGTTCCCGGTCCATACTTGGTGAGCGTGGAGGCGGTCGAGTTATTGGCGACGGCGGCGTTCACGGTCAAGACCGAGTCGCCGTTGTCGTTCTCGAGCTTCAGGTTTCCACCCGAGGTGAGCGGCGCAAGGTAGCCGTTGCCCGGGTTCACGCCAAGCGTCAGGGAGCCCTGATCGGCGGCGATTGCCAGACCGGAGGCGAGCACCGTCTTGTTGGTCGTGTAGCTGACGGTGTCGATCGTCGCGGCGACCGCCTGACTCTGCTGCACCATGAAGATCCGGTTGGTCCAAGCGCCCTCGAGGGTGATGGGGCCGAAATCGCCGGGCTCGGTGATCTGGGCGAGCGCGGTGGCGTTGTCGGGCACGACCGAGTTGGGTACGTTGCCGCGGGCGGCGAGGTTGGTGACGATGTCGCTGCCCGACGACCCGAACGCATAGACGCCCAGCGTGCTGCTGTAGGCGGCGAGGTTGGTTCCGTTGACCGTTGCCCACGCGCCGATGGGGCCGTTCGCCTGAGCGGTGATGAAGAGGCGGTTGCGGTCGCTCTCGCCGAGGCCGTCACCTGTAAAGTTGATGGTCGCGCCTCCGCTGCATGAGAGCGTGGCGATCGTCACGACCGAGGTGCGGCCGCCGTCGGCCTGCGAAGTGGCGAACGTATTAGTCGACGCCGTCACGGAGAGCGCGCCCAGGCGCTCGCTATAGTCAGACGCGCCGCCGGAGTGCGCAAAGCGCAGGGATCCGCCGGACAGCGTGAGGGCGGCGGCGTCACGCACACGGTCGGCCTGGTTGGTCTGCGGACTGTTGCGAAGCTCCAAGGCGGCATCCCCGGAGAGGGTGATCGCGCTTGTCGTGGCCAACGCGCCGTTCGTTCCGGCCAAGACAATGGCGCCTTTGCTGATCGTCGTGGACCCGCTGAACGTGTTCGAGCCGTACAGAGTCCACGCGCCGGTGTTGGCTTTTGTCAGCGTAACCGTGTTCAGCCCGTTCGTGATGGGGCCGAGGATCGAGCTTCCAAGACTGGTTCCGTCGAGCTGGAGCGTCTTGGCGAAGTTGCTCTGCAGAATACTGACGCCGCCGTTGATGATGATATCGGCTGTCGTCGGTGCCAAAATCGTTGTTGCGGGAGCGCCAGCATAAAGATCCAGATAACTGGCGGTGACCGAGGCTGTACCGCTGACCACGTTTGCGCCGTTGGTGACATAAACGGTCACGCCGCTCAAGTGCCAGAGTCCTAAATTGTGATTGATCCCCTCTCCCGCCGCGCTGCGGTTCGACTTAATCGTTCCGACAGCGCCAGCTTGCATGAAGAGCTCGTAAGGCGTCTCGCCCGCGCCGTCGTGAGCCAGGTCCAATCCGCCCACTTCGTTCGGGAAAAGAACTGTGTTTGTGCCGAGCGCGTTCGGGTGCGTGACGATCAAGGTTCCGCCGCCCTTGATCTGCGTGCCGCCCGAGTACGTGTTGGCGTTCGAAAGCGTCCAGGCTCCGGCGCCCGTCTTGACGACGGTGACCGCGCTTCCGTTGAGGCCGTTGCTGATGGCGCCCGCGAACTCGCCCGTTCCGATGGTCGAGCCTTGGAACGTCAGCGTCTTCGCCCCGGCTCCTGAACAAACCAGGCCGCTGGTCAGCTTGAGCAGGTTGGTGCCCGACTGGTCGATCGTGGCTCCGCCCGTGGTGCCGGCCATGTCGATGATGCGGTCGGAGGTTTCACCCATGCCCGCGTAGACCAGCGTGCCGGCGGTCGTTCCCGAGCCAAGTTTGACGGTGCCCTGCGCGGGAGTCGTCGGCGCGCCGAGCGGGCTGGGCCCGCCGCTGACGCTGCCGAGGGCCGGCACGCGGAGTCCGCCTGCCATGACTGCAGTCGGCCCCAGATAGGTGTTGGCGCCCGAGAAGGTCGTCGTGAATGCGCCCACCTTGCTGACGACATACGGGCCGTTCACTTCGCTGATCGTGCCGGCGATCTCGCCGTTCGCGATCTGCGAGCCGAAGAAACCGTCGCCCGAGCCCGTGATGGGGCCCGCGAGAACGACGGGGCCTGCCCACAGGCCGGTATCCATGCGGAGCTGGCCGTAGGACTCGCCGGTGTCGCCGCCGTAGAGGTAGGCGGTCGCGGCGTGCGTGCCGGCCGCGCTCACCCACAACGTGCCGTTGTTCAGGACGTTGATCGTCGCCGCCGCGTTGTCGAGGTTCGTCATCTCGCCTCTGGATGCGCCCGCGAAAGCGCCGACGCCGATGTTCCACACGCCGACGAAGCCGGAGTAATTGCCCAAGAACTGTATACGCGCTGAAGATGTTCCGAGACTGACGTTGTTGGTTCCGGCACCACTCAGGCTGTTGTTGAGGCCGGTGTAGTTGATGTCGCCGGTACCGCCTGCGCCGGCGTCCAGGTTGAGCGTGCCGTTGTTGGTGATGCCGCCGGTGCCGAGACCGCCTGCGTTGGACACCTGGAGCACGCCGCCGACATTGATGAGGGTGCCGCCGCTGTAGGTGTTCGCCGTGTTCAGCCTGAAGTTGCCGGCGCCCGACTTGACGAGCGCGTTGGTGCCGGCGATGGCGCCGGACCCGGAGAGCGTGTAGGCGAAGCTCGCGTTGTTCGCCGCGATGCCGGACGGCGTGACGGTGGCGGTCAGCGTGATCGCGTTGTTGAGGGTGATGAAGGTGTCATCAAAGACGACTTGGTCACCGACTGTGCCCGGTGTCTCCTGATAGTAAGTCGGAGCGGATGCGCCGTCCTTCCAGACCAGATTGGCGCTGTCGTTGACATTCCACGTGCCGTTGCCCGCCGCGCCGGTGCCCCACTTGATGACCGCAGCCGAGCCCGCGAGGTTCAGCATCAGCGTGCTCCCGCTCCATGACAAGGAGCTGCCGCTGTAGCCTCCGGCAACCGTCAGAGTCGGAACGGCAGAGGGAGCCGTGCCGCCTACGGTCAGCAGCGGATACGCGCCGGTCGGGACGGTGAGCCCGGTCAGAATCACCCTCACCTCCGGCGTGGCGGTGAAGGCCGCGTCGCCCGTCACCGCCAGGGGGGCGGTCGCGGCGCTGGGCACCGCCGCAAAGGCGAACTCCAGGTCGGGCGCGCTTCCGCCGCTGACGCCGACCTCGGTGGCCAGACCCGCAATGGCAGCTTGCGCGTTGGCGCCGGCGTAGCGGACGCCGAAGACCGCGTTGGTGCCTGTGCCAACGGACTGCACCGTCACAACGCTGTTGCTGCAGGAAGCGCCGGCGACGAGCACGAGCCGTCCATTGTTGACGACCGTCGCGCCGCTAAACGAGTTGGTGCCGGTCAAGGTCAGCGTGCCCGCGCCGATCTTGGTCAGGCCGCCGCTGGTGTTGGGCGTCGTGCTGGCGCTGCCAGTCTGGGTCACCGTGCCACCGCCACCGGTGAAGGTGAGGGTGGGCGTGCCCATGTGATAGTTCGCGCCCGGGCTGGTCAGGGTCACGCCCGTCAGGTTGCCGCTGCCGTCGATCGTGGCGACGGCGCTGGCGCCGTTGCCAAAGCCGGCGATGTCGACGATCGGCGGCGCGACAAAGCCTTTGCCGCTGAAGGTCATGCCGGCGAGGCTGACGCCGTTGCCCGTGACCGGGCTCAGCAGCGACTGGCTGATCGTGATGGCATAGCCGCCGTCATCGATGGTGGCGCCGCCGGCATAGATGCGGGCTGACGTCAAGCCGCTCATGAAGGCGGCGTTGCTCTTGTTCGCTTTCAGCGTGCCGCCGTTAAAGTTCAGGTAGCCCAAGGCTCCCGCATACTGGGTGACGGCCGGAACGGTGACGGTGCCGCCATTCAGATTGGCGATGCCGATGACGCTGGCCGCGCCGCCGAAGACAAGGGCCTTGCCCGTGTTCAGGACGTTGACCGCCGCGCTGCCGGACACGTTCAGGATGCCGTTGTTGGCATTGCCGACGACGAGGTTGCCCGCGCCTGAGGCCAGTGTCGTGGTGCCGCCTGTCAGCGTGGCCACGGAGGTGTTGGCGAGGGCGTTCTGAGAGGAGCCGACCTCAACGTTGTTCGCGTTCACCGTGACCGTGCCGCCGCTCACGAGCAGCTCGCCACGGTTGTTTCCGGTGGCGGCCGCCGCGCGGCCCAAAGCCAAGTAACTTGCGGAGGTGACGCTGCCGCCGGTGACGTTCAGCGCGCCGAAGCCGTTCTGGCCGTTACCGCCTGCGCCGAGCCAGATTTCAGAACCCGTGTTCAGCGCGCCCGCGCTCAGGTTGATGACGCCGATGGCGCCGCTCGTCGTGCCGACCTGCAGGGCGGGTGCAGAGCTCTTGGTCGCGTTCACCGTGCCGCCTGCGATATTAACAACCGTCGTGCTGGTCAGGGTACCGACGTTGAACAGGCCCGCGTTAGCGGCGTTGCCCACGTTGATGCCGGCGCCTGAGGGGATGTTCACGATGCCGGCCGCGAACGTCGTCGAACCCGTAAAGGTGTTGGCGGTGGCCAGCGTCAGCAGGTTGGTGCCATACTTGCTGAGCCCGGTGGGCGACAGCCCGGAGATGTTGCCGCTGCCCGTGAAGGTGTAGGCGTACAGGTTGTTGGTCAGCATGACGCTCAAGGGGCTGGGCGTGCCGGACAGCGTCACAGTGGATGCACCCGTGAGCGTCGAATCGTCGAACAGAACCGCATCGCCGCCGGCGCCGGTTACGAGCGGCTCTTGATAGTAGGTCCGCGCCGCGCCATTCGTCCAGACCAAGTTGGCGCTGTTGTTGACGTCCCACGTGCCGCTGCTGGTCACGCCGGGGGTCCATTTCAGCGGCAGGGCGGAGGCGTAGAGCCTCAGCATCAGGGTGTTGCCGTTCCAATACAGGTAGCTGTTCGTGTAGCCGCCGGCCATGTTCAGCGTCGGCACGGCGGTGGGCGCCGAAATGCCGACGACCATCAGCGGATAGGAGTTCGTCGGAACAGCCAGATTGCCCATGTAGACGTTGACCACCGGGTTCGTGGCGAACGTCACGGTGTCGCGGACTCTGAGCGGGGCCACGTTGGTGCTCGGAAGCACCGCAAAGGAGAACTCCAGGGCCGGGCGGCTAGCCGCCGGCGCGGCGGAGACGGCTGTCACCAGGTTCGAGCACGTCCACTGCGTGTTCGCGGCGGAGCAGAGGACGCTCAGGGAGGCCGCGGCGTCGGGGAGGTCGCCCGCTTGGAGCGTCACGGTACTGTTGCTGCACGAGCCGCCCGTGACGGCCAGAATTTGGCCGTTGCTGTTGGTGATCGGACCGTTCAACAGGCTGACGGTGGCCAGCCTGAGGACGCCGGCTCCCTTCTTGGCCAAGGCGAAGTTGCCGCTGACGGCTCCCAACGTCAAGACGCCGGGCGCACCGCCGTTGTTGGCGACATTGAAGACGGCCGGGCCGGCGGTCAGGGTCGTCGCTCCCACAGTCAGCCCGTACGGCGTGTGAACGAGCACATTCGCGCCGGGCGCCACGCTCAGGGTGCTGGCGTTGATGCTCAGGGCCCCCGAGGTGTGGGTCACGCCGGGGCCGCTGGTGAGGCGTCCGGACTTGATCGTCACCGACGCCGAAACCGTGGCCGCATTGTTGAAGGTCAGCGCGGCGTCGTTGTCGTACTCAAGCACGGAGCCCGCGCCGCTGAGGGTCAGTCCGCCCGTGCCGAGCGCGGCGGCATTCTTTTGGGCATACAGCGTGCCGCCGCTCAAAGTTGTGCCACCAGAATAGCTGCTCGCACTCGTGCCTGCGATGACGAGAGCGCCGGCGCCGGCTTTTGTCAGACTGTAGGGACCGCTGCCATTGTGAACGATGTAGCCCACCGTCAACGTGTTCGTCAAGACCGTCACGATGCGGTTGGCGCTCAGCCGGGTGTCGGCCGTGCCGAAGTTCAGGCTGCTGCTGCCGGCGAAGGTGAAGTCGCCGTTCCAGTCCATGGGATTGGACGTCGCGAGCGTGATGTTCGCCCCGCTGGTGTTGTCCAAGATCGCGCCGCCGCCGATGTAGATACGGCCGATACCGATGGCTGAGGCGGTGGCGTCGGTGCCCCCGTTGTTGATGTTCATCACGCCCAAGCCGTGCGTCGTGCCGCCGCGGAAGGTGTTCGCGGCGTTCAGGGTAATCGTGCCGGTGCCGTATTTCGACAGCGAGCCGCCGCCGGTGATAAGGCTGTTCAGGGTAAGGGCCAAGCCGCTTTCGAACTGGAATTTGCCGCCGTTGACGAAGATCGGATTGTTGTACGTGCCGTTGTTCAGCTGAGCGTTGCCCGCGGTTCCGATGTACAACGTGCCGACGGGGTTGACGGTGATCGAAGCCGGGTTGTAGTTCAGCGCGTTATTGAGGTAAGCCGAGCTCCAGCCCGACTTGACGATGGGCGCCGTGCCCGCCAGCGCCGCATTGATCGTGTAGCTGTTCGTGTTGCTGTTGATATAGATGGCAGCGGGTGTCACCGCATAACCGACGCTGCCGACGGTGGTGTTGCCGTACGCCGAGTCATCGAACGTGACGATGGATCCGTCCGTGTAGCTGGCTGCGGCGCCGCTGTTCTTCCAGTTGAGCAAACCGCCGTCCCAAACCGACGACAGGTTGCCGTTCCACGTCAGGCCGAAGCTGCTGCCGATGGACACGTGCAGAATCAGGCTGGTCGCCGTGAGTTCCAGCGTGGCGTTCGGCGTGCTGCTGAGGCCGAGGACGACGAAGGAACCCGTGCCCGTCTTGGAGGCGAAATTCATCAGCGTATAGTCGCCTGCGGGCGCCACTCCGCCGGGGAAGGAGAGCGCGACGGTGTTCACGCCGTTGACCGTCAATACGCCGGCGACGTTGATGACGTCGGAGGCGGACAACGTGGCGGGGACGTCATAGAACAGCGTGGCTCCGTTCAGGGTCAGCGAGCTGCCCAGCGTGAGGGTGCCGATCACTCCGGCGTCGGCCGGCAGCAGGCAGCCGCCCGACGCGACGGTGACGGGGCTCATGATTGTGCCGTTGCCGCCCAGCGTGGTGCCGCTGTTGACGGTGACCGAGACCGTGCCCTGCAGCGAGCCCGGGCTGTTGACGAGCAGGATTCCGCTCCTCTCGTTCAAAAGCGTGGGGCCTGTGTAGGTGTTGGTGCCCGTGAGGATCTGTGTGCTGCTTCCGCTCTTGTTGATGCCCAAGACGCCCAAGCCGTTTTCGATGACCCCCGAGAACGTCGCGATCTTGGAGCTTTCGTTGCCGATGGCGAGCGTGGTCGATATGCCTGTGCCGATGGTCACCAAGCCGCTGCCGGCCAGCATGCCCATGGTGTCGCTGGCCCTGATATCGAAGGTGCCGTTGTTCGTCATGCTCATGCTGTCTTGCAGACAGTTGGCCAGGAGTTCGCGGAGCGTGGCGCCAGGCGCGATGGAGATGGCTGCGTCCTGTGTGCCGCTGTAATTGAGCTCGACGGTTCCGGCGTTAATGACGTACAGGCCGGTCTGGTTGGGGTCGGCATTAATGCGCAGCGTGCCGCCGCCCGTCTTGGTGAAGCCGCCGGCGCCCGTTGTGCTGGCGCTCAAGATCAACAAGGAGGATGCGCCCACATCGATGGCCGACCCGGGTTGGGGCGTGACGACGCCCGCGAAGGTGTTGACCCCCGCCTGACTCGAGAGGGTGCCCATCAGAGCCAAGGCCTCAGCGGCGGTGCTGATGCCGCCGGCGACTTCCAGCACGGCGCCGGTATTGACCGTCGTGCCGGCCGCCGTAGTTCCTAGGGCGTTGGCATGCTGCGCCGAGAGCGTGCCTTCGTAAATCGTCGTGGCACCTGTAAAGGTGTTTGCACCCGCCAGGACAACTTTACCGGAGCCGTATTTCTTAACGACCACCGAGCCGCCGATGTCGGCGATCGGAGCGTTCAGGGTCAGCACGCCATTCGCGCCGTCGACGTCAAGCAACAGACCCTCGCTCGGGACCAGCGCCGCAAGGACGCCGTCACCCAGTTTCTCGCCGAAAGTCAAGGATCCCTGTCCGTCCGTGATGAACAGCCCGTGGGTCAGAAGGACCTTGTTGGTTATGCCGCTGAGGGTTGCGATCACGGCATCGGTGCCCGTGTTCTGCCGTATGGCGAAGATTTGGTTGGTCAGGTCCCCGGCGAGGGTGACCGGCCCGGCAACGCCGGGGCTGTTGATGCGCGCAACCAGGTTTGAGTTGTTCGGGATGACCGAGGCCGGCCCGCGGGCTGCGATGTCGGAGGTGTTGGTGGTGTAACAGACGCCGCGCGTGCTGCTGTAGAACGCGAAGTTCGTGCCGTTCAGCGTGGCCCAGGGGCCCAAGTTGCCCTCGGCTTGACCTGTGATGAAGATGCGGTTTCGGTCGCTTTCCCCAAGGCCTGCACCGACGAAGTTGATGATCGCTGCGCCGCTGCGCGTGCAAGCGGCCAGGGTGACGACCGAAGTGTAGCCCACATCCGCCTGAGACGTCACCAACTGGTTGGAGCCGCCGGTGACGGCTAGCGCGCCCAGCGACTCGCTGTAGTTAGTGGCCCCGCCCGTGTGGGCGAAGCTCAGCGTGCCGCCGGCCAGGGTGATGGGAATTCCGTTGCGCACGCGGTCAGTCCAGTTCGTCGACGGACTGTTGCGGAGCTCGAGCGTGCTGTCTCCGGAAATCGTGACCGCGCTCGTGTTGCTGATCGCGCCGTTCGGCCCGGCCAAAACAAGAAGTCCTTTGGTGACCGTGGTCACGCCCGTATAGGCGTTGGGGCTGGCCAGGACGAGGGTGCCGTAGCCGGCCTTGGTCAGGCCGTAGTTGCCGCTCGCAGCGCCGAGCGTCAGCGTGCCGATGGCGGCTACGTCGAACGTGGGGTTGCCTGTCAGCGCAGTCGTTCCGAAGGTGAGCCCGAAGGGCGAACCGGCTTGAACATTTGCGCCCGCAGCCACGCTCAGGCTATTGTTGATCGTGAGCGCGCCGAGGATGTGCGTGATGCCGGCGCTGCCGGGGGTGGCCTTGTCCGACAGGATGGTCACGGCTCCGCCGACGGCCGTGTTGTAGTTCGTCGTGGTGACGTCGCTTGCCAAGTCAAGCGTGCCGCCGTTGAGGGTGAGCGCAAGCGTCAAGCCGTTGGTTCCGAGGGCGGTCGCGCTGCCCAGTTTGAGCATTCCGGCGGAGAGCGTGTTGGTGCCGCCCGAGCGGAGGCTGGGCGAGCCGAGGAACAGCGTGCCGGCGCCCTGCTTGGTGAGGTGGACGTTGCCGCTGAGGGCGCCCAGGGTGAGGGAACCGATACCCGTTCCGTTGTTCGCGACATCGAACACCGCCGTGTTGGCGCTCAAGGTCGTGTTTCCGAACGTCAGGCCGTAAGGCGTGCCGGAGATCAGGTTCAAGCCGGCCGCGGTGTACAGAGTCATGTTGCCGATACTCAGCGTGCCCAGCGCGTTCGTCACGCCGGGGCCGGGGATCAGGCGGCCCGACTTCACCGTCGTGCTGGCCGAGAGAGTGGCATTGTTGTTGAACGTCAGACCGGTGTCGTGGTCCAGTTCCAGCGTGCCGCCGCCGAGGGTGAGACCGCCGGTGCCCAGAGCAGCCGGGAAGGCCTTGGCATAGAGCGTGCCGCCGCTGAGGGTTAAGCCGCCGCTGAACGTGTTGGTGTTCAACAGGGTCAGAGCGCCCGAGCCGGTCTTGGTCAGCGAGCCGCTGCCTGATATGATTCCACTCAGCGTTTGGATCGCGGCGCTGGCGTGGTTAAACGTGCTCCCGTTGACTACCAGGTTCGATGTGTATGCTCCCCCATTCAACTGGGCCGCGCTGCCCAAAGACAGCGTGCCCCCATAAAGGTTGATCGAACTCGGATTGAAGGTCGTGGTACCGACCAGATACGCGACGCTGCTGCCGTATTTATAGACCGGCGCGGTGCCGATGATCGACGCGCCGACGCTATACGGATTGGCGCTGTTGTTGAAGACCAGTGCGGAGGGCGTTACGCTGCCGGAGCTGATGACGTTGAACGCGACCGCCGTATCGTCAAACGTGACCGTGTCTCCGTCGGCGAAGTTGGCCGGCGTGCTCCCGGATTCCCAGTTGGCGTCTCCGCCATCCCACAGCATCGACAGATTGCCGTTCCAGGTCAGCGAGGAGGTGCCGCCGCCATCAACGTGAAGGACGAGGTTGGTCGAGCTGAGCACGAGCGAGGCGTTCGGGTAGGCCGAGGCGAGCTTGAACGAGCCCGTGCCCGCTTTCGACGGGAACGTCATCAGCGTGTAGTCGCCTGCGGCTGCCGCGCCGGTGGGGAACGACAAAACGACTGTGTTGACGCCGTTGAGCGTCAGCGCTCCGGCGACGGTCACCCGGTCGGGCGTGACCGCCGAGTTGGACGAGATGTCGTAGAGCAGCATGTTTCCGCTGAGCGACAGCGTGCTTCCCAGCGTCAGCGTACCGATGGTGTTGGAAACGCCCGGCGTCAAGAAGGTGTTCGAAGACAGGGTCACGGCGCCGTTGATGACGCCGTCGCCGCCGAGCGTCGTGCCGGTGCCGCTGACGGTCACGGCGCTGCCAGCCGCCAGCGAGCCTGGGCTCAGGACGAGCAGCGTGCCCGCCGACACGGTGGTCGCGCCCGTGTAGGTGTTCGTGCCGCTCAGGATCTGAACGGCCGAGCCTTTCTTGGCGAGTCCGAGTGTGCCGATGCCGTTTGTGATCACGCCCGAGAACGTTTCCGGCATGCTGTTGTTGCCGATGGTGAGCGTGATCGAGCCCGAGGTGTCCTTGGTGACAAGGCCGGCGCCAGCCAGTCCGGCGATGGTGTCGTTTCCGCGCACGGCATAGGTGCCGCCGGCATCGACTTGGACCCGTGTGTAGTTGTCATTGAGCGCATCTTGGACGGCAGAAAGATAGGCCCCGCTATTGACGACGACGTTGGCGTCCATTGTGGTGGCGGTGATATCGACGAAACCCGCGCGAATGGTCATGAGGCCGTAGCCGTTCGGGTCCGTCGTCAGATAGAGACGCCCCGTGCCCGTTTTCACGAAGGGCCCGTTGGCCGTAAAGGCTTTCAGAACCAAGGTCGAACCCGAGCCCACATCGATCGAGGCTCCGGCCGTCAGCGTGACCGCTCCGTTGAACGTGTTGCTTCCCGACTGGCTGGACAGCGTGCCGTTGAGCGCCAGCGCTTCTCCCAGCGTGTTGATGGTGCCCGCCAGCTCCAGCGTGCCGGCCGGATTGACCGTCGTGCCCGCTGTGGCCTGGCCGAGGCCGTACGCGTGCTGGATTTTCAGGATGCCGGCGTTCACGATCGTGGCGCCGCTATAGAGGTTGGAGCCTGTGAGGGTCAGCGTGCCGGCCCCGGACTTGGCCAAGGCGCCGTAGCCGGAGAGCATGCCGCTGTAGGTCTGCGCGGCTGAGCTGGCGTGGGTCAGGGTGCCGTTATTGAAAACGTCCCCGGCGTATGCGCCGCTGTTCAGCTGGCTCGCGCCGCCCAACGTCAGCGCGCCGTCGTTGAGGGCGATGGCGGCCGGGTTGTAGGAGGCGGCCATGCCCGTGAGGGTGACGACCGCGGAGCCCTGCTTGGTCAGCGGCCCCGTACCGTCGAGCAGGGCGGAGACCGAATAGTCATTGGCGCTGTTGTTGAAGAGCAGGGATGCGGGGGAGACCGCGCCGCTGCTGGCGACGGCGAAATTAGCGGACGCCGTGTCGTCGAAGACGGCCGCCGCGCCGGCGGGATAGGCGGCGGCGACGCTGCCGTTCGTCGCCCAGTTCAGGTCCTCGCCGTCCCAGCTGCCCGATGTCGCGCCGGTCCAGACCGCGGCAGGGATGCCGTCGCCCGTGACCGTCAGCACGATGCTGTTGGCGCCCTGGCTCAGCGTGGCGTTCGGATAGGCTGTCAGCAACGCGACGGAGGCGCCGGCGTTCGTGGTGATGCCCGCCAGGCTGCTGATCAGCGTATAGGTGCCCGCGGGCACGCCGTTCGAGGGGAAGTTGAGCGCGATGCGGTTCACACCGTTCAGAACCACCTTCGAACCCGCGCCGGTCAGCGCGATCTGGTCGCAGACTCCGGCGCCCGCCACGCTCGCGAGATCGAACGTCATCAAGGTGCC
The DNA here is from genome assembly GCA_023269675.1 of Verrucomicrobiota bacterium. GTDB lineage: Bacteria > Verrucomicrobiota > Kiritimatiellia > RFP12 > UBA1067 > JAHFSX01. The sequence continues at coordinate 34,856 of JAHFSX010000022.1, read as the reverse complement.
GTTCAGGGTGAGCGCGGTCGCGGAGGCATTGGCCAGCGTCAGTGTGCCGACCGAGTTGATGCCGCCGGGGGCCAGCAAGCTGTTGGTGGCCGCGGTCACCAGTCCGTTGACCGTGCCGCTGCCGCCGAAGATCGCGCCGGGGCTGACCGTCACCGCGCTTCCGGAGGCCAGCGAGCCGGGGCTGTTGACGGTCAGCGCGCCGCCGTTGACCGTGGTCGCGCCGCTGTACGTGTTCGCACCCGAAAGGACCAGCATGCCCGCGCCGTTCTTGGTCAGGCCGAATGACGCGCCGCTGATCACGCCGCCCACGGAGAGGGTGTTGGTCAGAACCGCGACGGTGCGGCTGGCATTCAGGGTGACGGCGCCCGTGCCGAGATTCAGGCTCTTGCTGCCGATGAAGGTGAAGTCGCCGTTCCAAGCCTGGGCGTTGTTCGCCGCCACCGTGATGTTCGTTCCGCTGGCGTTGTCGAAGCTGTACGCGCCGCCGATCGTGAACGTGCCCGTGCCGAGCGCGGAGGCGTGGTTGATGTTGAGCGCGCCGCCGCTCAGCGTGGTGCCGCCGCTGTAGGTGTTGGCGCCCGAGAGCGCCTGCACGCCTGTGCCCGACTTCGCGAAGGCGACGGTCGCCGCGCCCGCCCCGTTGCGGATCACGCCGGAGAAGTCGCCCGCTTGGTTGCTCGCGCCCACGGTCAGCGTGATGGCGCTGGCGCCGCTGTTGGTGACGAGTCCGATGCCGCTCAAACCGCCGACCGTTTCAGAGACCTGCAAATCGAGCGCGCCGTCGGCCTGTACGAAGTAGTCGCCGATGTCGTTGGCTGTGAGGTCACGCAGCGTTGCGCCCTGACTGATGATCCAAGGAGAGTCCGTGCTGCCGCCATGCAAAAGCTCCACCGTGCCTTGATCCACAACGAAGACGGATCTGTGATTCGGGTCGGCGGTGAACCGCAACGTGCCTGCGCCGGTCTTGGTTACCGTGTTCGAGCCAACGTCCGGCGTGCTCGCGGTCACAAAGAGGGTTGATCCTGGCCCAACGTCGAGCACCGCATTGTTGTACATGGAGATCACGCCGCCCACCGTGTTGGTGCCCGGGTTCCGGCAGGACAGCTTACCTCTCAACTCAACGGCTTCGCTGGCGTAGACGATGCCCGTCGGCATGGCGCCCAGCTCCAGGATGCCGCTGGGGGCCACGAGCGTTCCCGTGCCCGTCGCGCCCAGCGCGTTGGCGCTGCCGATGCGCAGCGTGCCGTTGGTGATGAGGGTGAGGCCGCTGAAGGTGTTGGTGCCCAAGAGCGTGAGCGGCGCGCTGCCGCAAACCGTCAAGTTGCCGCTGCCGGTAATGAACCCGCTGTTCGTCTGGGCGATGGAGCTTGCATAGACCAGCTCGCCGTTGTTGACGATGTTCGTCCCGAAGTTGCCGCCGCCCAGCACGCCTCCGTCTCCGATTCTGAGCAGGCCCGCCGCGATCGTCAGCGTGTTCGCGAAGGGGCTGTTGCCCGTCAGGGTGACCTCGCCCGAGCCGAGCTTGTAAACCGCGCCCGTGCCGGTGATCGAAGCCGAAACGGTGTAGTTGCTCAGGCTGTTGTTGAAAATCACGGAGCCAGGCGCGACGGGCGCGGAGCTCTCGACCGTAAACCGCGCGGCGTTGTCGTCGAACGCGACCGGGTCGCCCGGCGTGAAGGCGAGCGCCGCGCCGTTGGTGCGCCAGTTCAGTTCACCGCCGTCCCAACCCGCCGAGGCGTCGCCGTTCCACAGCAGCGATTTCGCGCCGCCGGGGGCGACGTCGAGCCGCACCGAGGTCGCGTTGGTGAACAACGAGACGTTGGGATAGGCGGGCGAAAGCACAAAGGCGCCCGTGCCGGCGCGCGAGGGGAAGGACATGAGCGTATAGGAGCCGGCGGGCGCGGAGCCGTTGGGGAAGGAGACCGCGATGGTGTTGGTTCCATTCACGGTCACCATGCTTGCGACGGCCACCTTGTCCGTCGCGGCGCTTGCGTCGTCCGGCGTGACGAGGTCGTAGAGCAGCGTGGCGCCCGTGAGCGCCAGCGAGCTGTTCAGGCTCAGCGTTCCGACCGTGTTGACGTCGCCCGGCGCCAGCAGGCCGCCCGCAGCGACGGTGACCGATCCGTTGACCTTGCCGTTGCCGCCCAGAACCGCTCCGTAATTGACCGTTACCGCGCTGTTGGGGCCCAGCATGCCGGGGCTGTTGACCAGCAGCTTGCCGCCGTTGACCGTCGTGGCGCCGGTATACAAGTTGGTGCCTGAGAGGATCCACGTGCCGCTTCCGCCCTTGGCGAGCGTCAAGGTGTTTGCGCCGGTGTTCACGAGCGGGGCGCTGAACTCGCCGACGCCGGCCGTCGAACCCTGCAGCGTCAACGTTTTGCTTTGGAGAAGGGTCGGGCTGGCCGTGAAGGTCAGTTTGCCGCTCGGGCCGGACTGGTCGATTTTGCCGTCGCCTCCGTTCAGGACGATTAAGCGATCGCTTGATTCGCCGGTTCCCGTGTAGACCAGCCTGCCGGAACCGTTGAAATAGAGATTCGTGCCTTGGCCGAGGTTACTGGTGAGAGAGCCGCGGTTGCCGATTCTGGAGACAAACAGTGAGCTCACCGTGCCGAAGCTGATGTGCCCCAGGAAGGTGTTGGTTCCGTTGAAGACATAATTGCCGGTGCCCAAGCCGGAACCAGGCGACCATATCTCGATGCCGCCCAAGCCGGTGATGTTCGCGTTGATGGTGAGTGTGCGCCCCGGCGCCACATTCAGGTCCGCGTAGTTGTAGCCGCCGTTCAAGGCAGTGTCCGAGGTGCTCAATCTCAGGTTGCCTGACCCGTTGATCGTGCAGTCCTGGTAGCAGTTGAACGCGTTGCCGCCGCCCGCGCTGAGGTACAGCTCCTTATCGCCGATATCGATAGAGCTGCCGGGGCCGCCGTACATGTTGAGCTGCGTAAGGGTGTTCGACCCCGCCAGCGTGATGGTGCTCGTGTTGTAAGTGGTCAAATATAAGCCTGATGCGCCGCCCATCCGCAGGCTGTTGAGAATCCGGATCGGACCTGAGCCGAGCGCCGTCAGGGTCTTGATTCCCGGATTGCCGCTGGTTTCGATCGGGCAGGCGAAAATGTCGCCGAAAGAGAGGGCCTGCGCGGGGTTGTCGTTGCGGAACGTGTACGACTGGGCCGTCCGGTCGCCGCCGAGCTGAACGCCGCAGTTGAAGGTCTGGCTGTTGCCGGCCGTAGCGGTGAGCGCGATTTCGCCGCTATCGGCGAGCACGAGCGTCTGGCTGCCGGACGCGCCGGCCCCGATCGTGTAGGCGGCGACGCCGGGCGTGTCGAACCGGATGTTCTTAATGTAGAGGAAGCCCGTTAGGTCGAGGGCCGTCTGGCCGTTACCCGCGTCGACGAAGGCGGCTGTCTCGCCAACCCCCGACGGATAGGGAGAGGCGCTCCAGTTCGCGCTGTTCGTCCAGTAAGCGCTTTGAGAGCCGTTCCAGACGCCGTTTGCGGCAGACGCCGTATACGCTGAAAGCAGCATCAACGCCGAAACAAATGACCACACACTGAGACTGTGCATACGGCTTCTCATAACCACCTCGCTCTTTTGACAACACCTGACAGCGGCACAAACCATTATTAAATTAGACCCATGCTCTCATCTAGAATCACCCAAAGTCAAGGCTCAAGCGTTTTTTTCTGCGGCAGCGCAAAAAACCAGTTTTTCGGGCCCCTGTTTCCGGGGTGCGCTGGCTATCAGAGCGCGTAGTTGGAGACGATCCTCGGAGCCTCAGTGTCGAAGGGTTAATGGCCCCGATCTGCGGGATCGCGGCGTAATCAGGGCCATGCCCCTGCTGCCAGTTCCATCTTGAACAGGCTTATGGGCTGTGCTAATTTCACCGCAGTCAAGCGCGGGGCCCCCTGCCCGGTTGCGGTCTGACGGCTTCCTGTGTGCGGATCCAAGCCCCTCGCCCCCACTTTTTTAATAAAGGGAACCCTGTCTTGAAACTCAGCCACCTTGTTTGCCTGTTCTTCTGCGCCGCCGCCGGATACGCCGCCGACCCGGCAGCGGCCAAGCCCCTGCTGTCCCCGCTGTTCGGGGACCACGCCGTGCTGCAACGGGACCGGCCGGCCGCGGTGTGGGGCTGGGCTGATTCGGGAACAACCGTGACCGTGACGCTCCGCGGCCCCGGCCTGCCGGCGACCGCCGCCGCAACCACCGTCGCCGGGAAGGACGGCCGCTGGCAGGTGCGTCTCGGGCCGCTGCCGGCCGGCGGCCCGCACCTGCTGGAGGTAACGGCAGGTCAACACCGCAGCCAGTCCATCGACGTGCTGGTCGGGGACGTGTGGCTGTGCTCCGGCCAGTCGAACATGGAGTTTCCGGTCGCCGGAGCCAAAGACGCGGCGGCGGAGAAGGCCGCCGCCCACTGGCCGCGCATCCGCCATCTGGCGGCCGGACGGTTGATCGCCGGCGAGCCGCAGTCCTCGCTCGGCGCGACCAAATGGCAGGTATGCGCCCCGGAAACGGTGGGCACCTTCACGGCGGCCGGCTATTTCTTCGCCCGGCAACTGCACCGGGACCTTCAGGTGCCCATCGGGCTCGTCAACAGTTCGTATGGCGGGACGCGCGCCGAATGCTGGGTCAGCGCCGAGGCGCTCTCCACCCTGCCGGATTTCGCTGCCGGGGCAGCCAACTTCCATGAGCTGGTCGTCCGCAGCCGCGAAGAGCAGACGCGCACCGGCAAAGACTACGACACGCGGGTGCGCGAGTGGTACCGGGCCAACGACCCCGGTTCGGCCGGCGAACCCGCGCCTTGGGCCGTCCCCGGCACCGCCACGGCCGACGGCTGGAGCGATGTCCGCCTGCCGGCCAAACTCAAAGAATCCAAGGCTGTGCCCATGAACTTCACGGGCACGGTGTGGCTGCGCCGCGACTTTGACCTGCCGGCAGAGGCGGCCGGCAAGGGCGGGATGCTCAACCTGATCCGGGTCAAGGATATGAACGCGGCGTGGGTCAACGGCCGCAGCATCGGCGACAGCGAGTCGATCAACTGGTTCCGCAAGCAGCGCGTGCCGGCCGGGCTGCTGAGGGCCGGCCGGAACACGGTCGCCGTGCGCTTGGTCTGCCTGGAGGGCGAATGCGGCCTGACCGGCCGTGCGGAGGAGCTGGCGATGACCCCAGAGGGCCAGCCGCCCGTGCCGCTCGCCGGCGCGTGGAAGGTGCGTCTGGGCACCGCCCTCGCGGGTGCCCCGCCGATGCCGGCCCGTTTCGACCGGGTGCCGGGCATCACCTCGCTGTATAACGGCATGATCGCGCCGCTGCTGCCGCTGACCCTCACCGGCACCCTCTGGTATCAGGGCGAGAGCAACACCGACGCGGCCTGGCAGTACCGCACCCTCTTGCCGGCGCTGATCAGCGACTGGCGCGGGCGTTTCGCGCAAGGCGACACGCCGTTCCTGATCGTGCAGCTGCCCAACCACATGGGCCGCGGCACGCGGCCGGAGACCTCCGCCTGGGCCGAATTGCGCGAGGCGCAGGCGCTGGCCGCGCGCGCTGTCCCGGGCTGCGCCCTGGCGGTCACCATCGACATCGGCGAGGCCGAGAACGTCCACCCGCTGAACAAGCAGGAGGTCGGCCGGCGTCTGGCGCTGTTGGCCGAGGCCCGGGTCTACCGCCGGCCGGTCGCCTGCTCCGGCCCGCGCTACCGCAGCCAGACGGTCGAAGGCGGCGCGGTCCGCATCTTCTTCGACGAGGCGGAAGGACTGGCGGCCGCGGACGGCCAAGCGCTGACGGGCTTCACGGTCGCAGGCAGTGACCGGCGCTTCAAGTGGGCCGCGGCGCGCCTGGATGGAGCCACCGTGGTGGCCTCCTCTCCGGAGGTGCCTGCACCCGTGGCGGTGCGCTACGCCTGGGCCAACAACCCGGCGTGCAACCTGACCAACGCCAGCGGCCTGCCGGCGGCGCCCTTCCGCACCGACGACTGGCCGGGAGTCACATGGCCCAAACAATAGTCCGCTCGGCGCGGAGCACTCGCCGCCCAAGTGTTTGAAAGCGCTTGAGACGTTGAACGTTTAGTCGAGGTCCCGACGCTGCCAGACGCGCACATAGTCGATCACGAAGTCGGAGGGCAGCTGCGCGTCGTCCACGGCGCTGTTGTCCCAGCCGCCGCAGGGCAGCGTGAAGATGAGCTGGGACGGCACATTCGAGACGCGCGGGTCTTCCCAGCGCAGCACTTCGCGCCCGTTGCAGTAGTAGACGGCCAGTCCCGGCTGCCACAACAGGCCGCAGGTGAGGAAGCCGTCCCAGTCCGGCTGGACGTAGATGGTGCCGGTGCCGGTGGTCTTGTGCTCCTTGCCGTAGCCGTCCCAGTGCATGGCGATGTTGTAGCGGTAGGCGCCCCAGCGGGAAAGCTGCTCCATGATGTCGAACTCCATGCCGCCGTCGGAAGTCGAGCGGCGCGCGCCCGCAGGCGACACGTCCGCCCCGCGGTCCGGCATCATCCAGAACGCCGGCCACATGCCGGGCGCTGAGGGCAGCTTCATGCGCGACTCGAAGTAACCGTACCGCTGCGCCCATTTGCCGGCGGTGTCGAGGAACCCGGTCGCGTAGGCGGTCTCGCCGCTCACCGCGGTCGGCCCCCAAGGCCTGAAGGCGGGATCGTCGTTATGCCAGCCGCGCTTCTTCTCGTAACGCAGGCGCGCCAGGCCGTCGCCGAGGATCACGTTGTCCCGGCTGTAGTGGCTGACCCTGTCGTACCAGTTCTGCCCGGCCACGTTCCATTTGTTCGTGTCGACCGCGCGTCCGTCGAATTCGTCGTCAAACGTCATGGCCCAGGCCCCCGCCACGGGCGGGCGCTTGCCCAGCCACTCGGGCAGCGCGGGCGCGGCCGGCACGCCGGCGCGGATGGACACGACCCGCACCACGCGTTCGACCCTGTCCGTGCCTGCGGCGATGACGATGCCGGAGACGGCGTCGCTGGTCAGCCGCGTGCCGGTGCCCGCCTTGCAGTCGATGTGCCCGGGCTTTGCCGTGCTCGGCAGGCACGTCCACGGCACGGCGGGCACAAACGGCACGACGATCTCCCCGCCGGCGCCGGGGGCGAGCGGCGCGCAGAGGTCGGTCCAAGCGGTCGGTCCCGCGTTGCATTCGAGGCGCGCGCGCAGCGCGACCGGCACGCGACCCTCGTTTGTCACCGCCACGCGCGTTTCCAGATATGCGCGCAGATCCCAGCGGCCGACCGGCGGCCTGTACAGCAGGGACATCTCCGTGCGCCCCGCCGGAAAGGTGACCCGCAGCGACGTCTGACCGGCTTCGGTGACGACGGCGGCCCGCGCGCCGCGCGAGACGAGCTGCGTAGCGGCGTCCACAAACACGCCGCTGCCCAACAGCAGGCCCTTCGGGGGAGCGACGCGTATCGCGTTGGGGTCCACGGGCGGCTTCTCGCCCGGTTGACCGCCGGCTTCAAGCGAGACCACGCGGAACGACTGATCCCGCTTGTCGGCCTTGCCCGCAAAGAGCACCATCCGCACCACGGCCTGCGGCTGCAGCGCGTAGCCGGGCTTGCCCCACGTGTAGCCGAACAGGACGCTCACCGTGCCGGTCGCGCCCGGCTGGATCTGGCGCCATTCCGAGTTCCAAGGATTGTCACTCCAGGGTCCGGCGTTATCGACCCGCAGGCTGAGGCGCAGCGGATCAGCGCCGGTGTTGACCACGCGGGCCGCGACATGCCCACAAGCCGAGAGGTCCCAAACACCGGACGGCGGCGTCAGCGTGATGCCGGGATACGGGTCGCCGCCCTGCGCCATCGCCACCGCGATGCCGGGCGCGGCGGGATCGGCGCTCCGCGTCGCCGTCACCTGAGCCGAGGACGGCGTAATCGCGCCCGCGGGAAGCCCGGCCACGAGATCCATCCCGCGCACGGCGACAGCAGCCAGCACGGCCGCGCACCACACACGTTCTCTGAGCATGTTCACCCTTTCGCGTTCCGTTGTCCCGTTCATCAGAAGACCAGGAGGGCCGTGCCTTCTATGGAGCGCCCCAGGCTGCTCAGCACCAGATCGTTTCCGTCGCCGCCCGCGGTGTCGATCCGGAACGTGTAGTTGGTGCCTTGGTATAGCTGCTTCACGATGACCCCGCCGGCGAACTGGCCGGTCATGCCGGCGGCGCCCGATTTGCTGATCAGGGTCCAGTCGAAGCCCGCGGGCGGCGGCGGCGCGGCAAGGACGAGCCGCAGCGTGCCTCCCAGCGCGACGGAGCCCACGGCGTTCAGCCGGCTCGCGCTGTTCGTGCCGCTGACGGTCACCTCCAGCGCGCCGCCGGAGGCGATGGTCAGGTTCGTGATCGTGGACGGCGAACCGGACACCGCCAGCGTGCCGCCGCTTCCGATGGTCACGCTGCCGCCCCGGTAGAAGGCGCCGTTAAGCAGTTCCAGCCGCGCGTAGTTGGTGGGGCCGAGGGTGTTCGCGAACGTGTAGGACTGGTCCGGCGAGGCGGCGTTCGTCGCGGTGTTGAGCCTGAAGCCGTTGTTGTTGCCGGAATAGGTGATGTTGGTCAGCGTCCCGGTCCGGTTGCCCTTCACATCCACGGTGGTGACGCCGCGGAACGCGATCGTGCCGTCGGTCAGATAGATGAAGCTGTTGCTGGAGGGCGCCGTTATGATGCCAGGGGCCGCGTAGGTGAACTGGTACACGCCGCCAGCGTTCGTGATGCTGTTGTTCCCGGCCGGACCTGTGGTGGCTTGGCCGACTTGAAGGCCGCTCTGGCCCACCTCGAGAAGGCCTCCGTCCATGACCTGCAACGTGTTGTTCCACGTGTTGCTGCCCTGATGGCCGACGCGCACGAATCCCGCCTGGAGATGCCCGTTGCTGGTGACGGTCAACGTGTTTCCCACGCTGAAGCCGAGGCGGCCCACATAGAGCTGGGCCCAGCCGGGGCTTGAGGCGCCGTCCACGACCATCACGTTGTTGGTGGCGCCCGTGCTGCCGACAAAGAGGTTGCCGTTGGTCAGACTGCCGGCGGAGCCCAGCACCGAACCCTTTCCGGAAACAAATGTGAAGTTGCCCGAGGCCCCGCTGCCGACCGCGTAAGACCCGCCGATCGACAGGACACACCGCCCACCCCCGGTTACGACCAAGGTGTTGCTGCTCCCCCCGCTGCCTCCGGTCGTCATACCCATGACATTCGTCACAAGACTGCCATTTTCGATACGCATCACATTGCCGAAGCCCGTCGCGCCAGTGCCGACCGTGAGCGATTGCACGTTGCCGTTCCACAGGGTTGTTGGTCCGGTCACCACCGCCGAGTTATTCGAGGTGGCATTGCCGACGGTTGATCCTGTCCCTGATCCCACATACCACTGTGCGCCGTTGGAGAGGAACAGACTGTTACCGGAAGGTATCGTGTTTCCGGTGCCGACGAGCACGCTCGCGTTCGTAACCGTCCCGTTGTCATCGACGACGAGGCGGTTTCCGCTTGAATTTCCGGTGTCGCCCGATTTCTCTTGGGCGCCGCCGCCGTTCCACACTGAGCCTGCTCCGGTGACGAGGATCAAGTTGTTAGACGTGGTGTAGCCCGCACCCACCGTCGCGAAGGTAGAAAGCCGGCCACCATTCGTCACGATCAGCGCGTTGTAGAAAGCACCCGCATTCAACCCGATGTTTAAAGTGCCTGTCCCGATTAGCGACAGGCTTCCCTGTGCAACTGTCAGCGTGTTGCTTCTCGCTCCCGTACTTTGGCCTACGCGCATCTGCACATTGCCGCCCAGCTCCCAGATGGCATTCGTGCCGGTGAAAAGGGCCGTGTTGTTCGCCGATCCCGAACCGAGAACGCACGTGGCCGTCGTGCGCATCCTGACGTTGTTGCCCGGGACCAGGAGACAGTTCGCGTCCGAGCCCGCGCCGCTGCCGAGGTACAGATAGCCGTTGGTGACGGCAAAAAACGCGCTGTCGCCGAGGCTCAGCACATTGCTCTTGCCGCCGCTGGTGGAACCGGCGAAGACGTTGTTCGAGGCGTACAGGCTGCCTCCGCTGTTGACCAGCAGCTGGCCGTTGGTGCCGTCCATCGTGAAGCCCAGCAGGTTGGTGACGACGCCCCCGCTGTCGATCTGCACCCGCCCATTCGCGCGGATGAGCAGGTTCGTCGCCGCGAAGACGGTATTGGTCACGATCACCCAGGCTTCGCCCCCGGCGCCCAGGTTCTTGATCTCCACGGTGCCGACTGTATTGGGCAGCGGCGTGTCGACAACCGCCTTGTAGACGGTATCCGCAACGCGGTTGGTCAGATAGGCGTTCTGGTTGGCAGCCTCCTGTCCCGGGTACTGCGCGGCGTTCCAGTTCGCGGCGTTGGTCCAGGTATCGGCCACCGCCGTCCCAGCCACAAAATTGGTCCAGGTGGCCGTCGTGGCGTCCGCCGTCTGGACAGAAAAGCAGAGGCAACCCGTCAGCAAGAATGCGGCCGCCGGCCCCATTACGCGTATTCTCATGCCGAGACTCTCCTTGATTTCGCGGTCAGTGTCTTTGTCCGAATCAGGCGCTGGATTCTCACAGGGCACGCTCCACGCCGAACCCCATGCTCATTTCTTATTATGGGAGGAGCGGGACGAAAGAGTCAACCCCCCTCTTAAAAAAACCGGGCGCGCACCGCAGGGGTGCGATTCAGTTTCGTTGAAACTGAGTCGCACCCAGGAGCATTCAGGAGTTAGGATTGAGGAGCTGGAAGCGCGGAAGACCCTGAAAACAGGGCGTTCGCCAAGGAGGAACCCTTCCGCGAGCAACCGTTTCTTGAGGCACTACGTTTGACCTCATTTTGAAGACACGAACACGGACTCTCGAGCAGGGTACGAACACGTTCGCTGCCATGGCATTGCAACTCCCAACTCCTAAATCCTCCTTCGGGTGTGGATGCAACGACGTTGAATCACACCCGCACCGCAGCCAAGGCTCACTTGGGGTTTGACAATTGGCTTCGGCGCTCTAAAATGAGTTCATAACTTGTGGTCATTGAGCGTCCTTTCGTTCGCGTCAGGCGCAGAGGAGATCGAACCATGGAAGAGCCACTTCAGCGGGTTTACGCGAACCGTCACCTCGGGCGGCAGGCGCTGGTCGACTTAATCGTCGAGGAAGCCATCCGGCTCACGGACAGCGCGTTAGGGTATTTGGCGGTCCTGAGCGAGGACGAGAGCCTGTTGACCATGTTGGCCTGGTCAAAGAGCGCCATGGCGATCTGCAAGACCTCAAAGATCCCGTTTGAATATCCGCTTGCGGCCACCGGCATTTGGGGCGATTGCATTCGGGAACGCCAAGCGGTGATCGTCAACGACTATGAAGGCTGCACCCGCCCCACGAAAAAGGGCTATCCGGATGGCCACGTCCTGGTCGCGCGCCACATGAATGTTCCCACATGGAAGGGAACGCGTCCCGCGGGGATCTTGGGGGTCGGCAACAAGGTCGACCCTTACACGGCGGCGGACGCCTCCCGCTTGCAGGCCTTCGCCGATGCGGTTTGGCCCGTGTTCGAGGCCGCGAAAAAGGAGTAATCCTTATGGCAGCGTGCGTGTACCAATTGATATGTCCCTTTTATCAGCGGAGGATTCCGATTCACGACATGATGTACGCCACGTATGTCGAGCGGTATTGCGACAACCAATACGAGTCCTGCGCGGTGTACCAGGTGCTGATTGTCTCCAACTTCCTGAAGGTTCCCAAGGACCTGTATCCAAACCAAAACTTCCGGGTCAAAGAGATCTTAAACACGTAATCCCGGCGGCGATCGTTCATTCGACGTCATCGGTTTCGCGCAGGGGACCGCTGAATGCGTCACTCCCCGCTCCGCGCGGAGTCTTTCGCTTTGCCGGCGATCTCCTGCTCGAGCGCTTCGACCACATCGCGGAAACGGGCCGCATTGGCGTCGCTCATGTCCATGAGCCGCCGGTGCGCATCGAGAACAATCTGTGCCCGTTCGCGCTCGGACCGTTCCTGAACGGGGATATCCCGCAGGGCCGGCCCGGGCCGGCCCTCCTCCTTCAGGATGGTGAGCACGGCATCGAACCCCATACTGGTGAGCACCGTATTGACATCGTCACAGGGCGCGACCGCCGTGACCTTGCGGTGCAGTTGGCGCTGGGTGGCGTTGACCAGTCTTCCCAGCAATCCCAGCGTCGTGCTGTCCAAATAAACCGCCTGCGACAGATCGACCACCACGTCGGTGACCGTGCCGTCGCCGAAAAGACCGTCGATAAAGGCGCTGAAACTGGGGCCCGACGCATACGTGACCCGGCCCTCCATCCGGATCAGACAGACGCCGTCCGCCACGGTGTACAGGATTTTTCCGGCTGTCATGTGTTCCTCCGTGTCAGGGTCAAAATGGTGACGTCGTCCGGGAGTTCGAGGACGCCGTCGAGATGCAGCGCGAGGCGCACCGCTTGCAGGTCGGTCACGCCGGCGCGCCCCAGCGCCTCAAGCCGCGCGAGTTTGTCCGTCAGGGTCGGTTCCGGCAGGAGATCCAGCACCCCGTCGGAAAAGATCAGCAGCGAGAACGCCTCCGGCAGCGGCATCCTCACATTGGTGTAAGCTGCGGCGTCGAAGAGGCCGACCGGAGGAGAACGGCTTTCCACCAGACGACTCGCCTGGCCCGCGCACAGGACGGGGAATGGGAAATGGCCCCCGTTCGCGTACAGCAGGTCCCCGCCCTCTTTTTCCAGCACGGCATAGAACATGACCGCATGCTTCTCGAGGCCGCCCTGAATCAGTTCCCTGTTCAGCTGCGCGAGCAGGCGCGCCGGATCGCGGATCGTGTCGTCCGTCCCCGCCTGATATTGGCTCAGCGCATGCGTGACGGAACTCTTGATCAACACCGTGACAAAGGCCGAGCCGGCGCCATGGCCGGAGACGTCCAGGATGTAGAACCCCAGCCGATGCTCGTCGATCGCGAAATAATCCACGAAATCCCCGCTCATGTGCATGGAGGGCATCAGCAGCCGGTGAAACTCGCAGGGGCCGAAACGCACCCCGTCCTTGGGGAGCAGTTTGAACTGGACCTGACGTCCGGCCTCCTCGTCTTCGGCCGTCCTGACGAGCTCCTCCTTCAGCTGGCGGGCATATTCCTGAAGTTTCAGGCGGCTCATGTAAAGCTCGGCATGCGCCCCGACGCGGGCCAGTATTTCCCGTTCATCGAACGGCTTCGCGACAAAATCCACCCCGCCGGCGTCGTAGGCCCGGATGATCGCGTCCTTTTCATCCAGCGCCGTCAGGAAGATCACGGGGATGCCGGCCAGCTGCGCATCGGCCTTCAAGCGCCGGCACGCTTCAAAGCCGTCCATGCGCGGCATCACGACATCCATCAGGATGACGTGCGGCGCGAATTCGCGGGCCGCCTCAAGGGCGCCCTCCCCGTCATCGACCTCCCGGGTCTGGTAGCCGGAGCTTTCCAGCACATGCCGGAGCACAAACCGGTTCGTGATGGAATCCTCGACGATCAGAATCCGCACGGCGGGCGGCGCAGCCCGCGTCCGCGTGCCCGTTGCAGTCTCCGACATCAGTCGCACGGCATCTTTCATGGCTCCACCTGCCTTCTTTTACACCGGGCTCACTCACCGTGTGACGGTTGCCGCTTCCGGGTCATCTCGACCAGCGTTTGCGCAATGGCGGCGGGCGGCAGCACGTAGTCCACAGCGCCCAGCCGGATCGCCTCCCCCGGCATGCCGTGGACAATCGAGCTCGCCTTGTCCTGCGCGAACGTCACGCCCCCGGCGTCCCTGATCTTTTTCAGCTCGGCCGAGCCGTCCATCCCCATGCCGGTCAAGAGGATGCCCACGGCGGCCGAGCCGTATGTCTCCGCCACCGAACGGAAGAGACAGGCGACCGACGGGCGCAGATAGTACTCCGGCGGCGCCGCGCTGAGCACAATCTGGCCGCCGTCCGCGACGCCCATCTGCAGGTCGTCCGGCGCCACATAAACTCGGCCCTTCCAGATCGTCTCGTGGTGGGTGGCCAGATAGACCGGAACGGGCGAGGAGGTGTTCAGCCAGTCCACAAAGCCGCGCACAAATCCGGGCGCGATATGCTGCACCATCAGGATGGGGAGCGGGAAATCCGCAGGCAGCTGCGCGAGAAACTGCTGGATCGCCGGCGGGCCGCCCGTGGAGGCACCCAGGGCGACGATTTGGATCTGACGCTTGAGGGGCGGCGGGACGGGGAGCCCGGCCGCCGGCGCGCAAGGACGTTTCGGCCAGCGCCGGACCACCTTCACCTCCGACATCTGCTTGACGGCCGCAACGAGTTCAGCCGCGGCCTCCGTGTAATTACGGTCCCCGATGCCGGGCGGCTTCGGCATGCACGCCACGGCCCCCGCCTCGAGCGCCTTAAACGACGAAGCCTGCTCCCTGGGAGCCCAGAGGGCGCTGATGATGATGATGGGGACCGGCGTGGACTCCATGATCCGGCGGGTCACCTCGAACCCGTCCATTTCGGGCATCTGGATGTCCATGGTGATGACATCCGGCTTCTGCCGCTCCAGGAACGCCAGCGCCTCCTTGCCGCCGCTCACGGAACCGACCACCTGGATCTTGGGATCGGCCCCCAGGATATGTGCCAGATTGGCCCGGACCACACCCGAATCATCGACGATCAGCACGCTGATCATATCAGCCTCCTCACCACTTCCAAGAGGTTGCTCTGGTCGAAACTGCTCTTCACGATGTACGCGTTGGCGCCCGCATCCACGCCGCGCTCCCGGTCTTCCGGCCGCTCGAGCGCCGTCACCAACACCACCGGCAGCTCGGACAGCTTCCTGTCCGCCCGCAGCTTCTCCGTCAAGCCGAACCCGTTCAGCCGCGGCATTTCAACATCCGACACCACGCCGTCGAAGGGTTCGGTTTTCAGGATGCTCAGCGCGTCCAAGCCGTCCACGGCGGTGCGGACGCGGTAGCCCGCCGATTCGAGTATGTTCTTCAGCAGCATCCGGGACGTGATCGAATCCTCCACGACCAGCACCGCTTTGCGCTCCGGCGCGCGGACAGGCACGCTCCGGACGAAAGGCCGCGCCTTCGGAGCGGATTGCAGCAGGTCGGCCACGTTGAGAATCAGCGTCGCCGTACCGGAACCGAGCACCGTCGCGCCGGCGATGTTGCGGACGCGCACGAGCGGCTGGCCGAGCGGCTTGACCAGCACCTCCTGCACGCCCAGTACGGCCTCCACGCCGAACGCGATCCGTTTCTCCCCGGCCGCTATGACTACGAACGTCAACCAAAGAGGCTCCTCCGCCGCAGGCGCGGGCGCGGGCAACTCCAGCACGCTGGACAAGCGGACCAGGGAAACGGCCCTGCCGTTCAGGGAAAGGGTTTCGCTGTTCTCGACGGTCTTGATCTTGTCCGCGAGCACCCGGCCGACGCGCTCGATGTTAGTCGAAGGGATCACAAACGTCTGCCCGCATGCCTGAACAAGCGTTCCCCGGAACGTGGCCAGCGTCAGCGGCAACAGCAGCCGGAAGGAGGATCCCTTGCCGGACTGCGTTTGCACGGAGACCCGGCCGCCGAGCTTATCGGCCTTCTCGCGCACAATCGCCAGCCCCAGGCCCCGCCCGGAAATCTCGGTGACGACCGGCGTGGTGGAGACGCCGGAGAGAAACATCAGCGACAAGGCCGCCGCCTCGTCCAGTTCACCGGCAGCGGCCGCGGACAGGACTCCGTATTTGATGGCGGCGGCCTTGACGTTTTCAACGTCGATGCCCGCGCCGTCATCGGTCACCGCGATCTCCACCTTGTTGCCGTCCACCTGCGTCACGGCGACCGTGATCGTCGCGCGAGCCGGTTTTCCCGTCCGGATGCGCTCGGCAGGCTTCTCAATGCCGTGATCGATGCAGTTCCGCACGAGATGGATCAGCGCGTCTTTCACCTCTTCGAGAATCCGCTTGTCGATTTCCACCCCGCCGCCGCGCACGACGAAATCCGCCTCCTTCGCCTGGTCGCGGCAGAGGTCGCGCACGAGTTTGGGCAACACGTTCAGGAACGACGCGCAGGGCAGCATCAGCAGCGCCTTCGAGCCGTCCAGCAGGTCACCCACCAGCCGCCCGACGGCGTGACTGTCGTGTTCCGCCAACCGGGACAACACGTGAAGCTTGCCTTCAAGCAGCCGGAGCTGATGAAGCGCCGCCGACTCCGCGACGCCCTCGCCCGCCTTGGCCCAGTGACGGATCTGTTCGGCGAACTGCAGCCGCAGTTCCCGCAAGTCAGCGGCCCGCTGCCCGACCATGAGCTTGACCGCCAACATCTCCTCGGCCTGCAGGATCAGGCCGTCCAGCTTGCGCGTCGCGACCCGGATCGTGTCCGGCCCGGGCGTTGCCGGCAAGGCCGGCTCCGCCACCTCCGGCCTATCCGCGGCGGGCGGGCGGGGCGAGGCGGAGCGCAGTTGTCCGATGTCCGCCACCATCTGCGCCACGCGCGCCGGGCCGACGCCGCCCGGCGTCTCGACCAGGCGCTGGATCAGGTCCGCCGCGTGCTGCAGCGTGTCGAACGCGACGGGGAGGGGCTGCCACTCCTGCCGTTTCCACGCGGCAAAGCCGGACTCGAGCGCCTGGCACAGGGCTTCGATGTCGGTCTGGCTGACCGCCCGCGCCGCGCCTTTCAGGCTGTGCGCCTCGCGGTAGATGCGCTCGACGAGCGCCGCCTGCTGGTCCGGAGCGGAGGTCCGCTCCAGCTCCAGCAACCCGGCAGAGATGGCTTGCACATGCTCCTCGGCCTCGCCGCGGAAAGCAGCCATCAGTGACTTCATAAACTCGTCTGGGCTTTCATTCATGTCTGTCGTTCCTGCGCCTTTTGCCATTCGGCCAGCGCCTTCAGCTTCCGGCCCAGCTCGTTCAGGTCGCGGACGGAGGCTTCCATCTGCTTCGCGCTGGCGGCGTTCTGCGTGCTCGCCTGCTTAATGCTTTCCACCGCCGATGCCACCTGGTCGACCCCGATCAGCTGCTGCTGGCTCGACGCGGCAATCTGGGTCGCGGCGTGGGCAGATTCCGTCACACTGTCGGCTAGCGCCTGGATGGTCTCGCCCGCCTGCGCCGACTGCTTCACACCGGTCTCCACGGCCTTCGCGCCCTGCTCGGTCGCCAGCACGGCGGCGCCGGTGGCCTTCTGGATGTCTCCGAGAATGGCCCGCACCTGCGCCGTCGCCTGCTTCGATTGTTCCGCGAGGCTCTTGACCTCTTGGGCGACGACCGTGAAGCCCTTGCCTTGCTCGCCGGCCTTGGCCGCTTCGATGGCGGCGTTGACGGCCAGAATGTTGGACTGCGCCGCGAGGTCATCCACGGCCGCGATGATCTGGCTGATGGCCTCGGTCTGTTCGCTGAGCCGAACCATGCTGTCGGCGATGGAATCCATCTGCTGGCGGATGTGCGTCATTCCCGCGAGCGTCTCATCGGTGAACCGTCGTCCACTCTGCGAGACCTGCGCGGTCTTTTGGGCACGCTCGGCAACGTCTCGGGCTGTATGATTGGCAACTTGCGCGGTTTGCCTGACCTCTTCCATGGTCGCGGCGGTTTGGGCCAGCGCCGTCGCAGACGCCGCCGCCGTGGAACTGAGTTGGGTTGCTGCCGCCAGGATTTCACTGGAAGCGCCGGCCAGGACGCTGAAGCCCTCGCGGACCTGGTCCAGCACCCGGGTCAGGTCGCGGGTGCGTTCCTGAACGCGGGTTTCCAGTTCGCCATAGGTCTTTCGCAGCGCACCTTCGGCGGCCTCGCGTTTCTGGTCTGCCTGAAACAGCAAGCTGGCGTTCCACCCGATCAGCGCCACGAATACCGCCATGTTCGCCAAGACAAACAGGGCCAATCCGAACTCCGTGTCGTACCAGCCGAGACGTTCACCCTGCAACCGCAACCAGCCCAGCACCGCCGGCACCAGCACGGCCGCCGGCAACAGCCGCCGCGCCATCAGCCCGCCGGTGCTTTCGCTGACGATGATCGCCGTCAGCCCGCCTTCGCCACGCGCCACCAGGATGCCGGTGCCCAGAACGACAAAGATCACCGAGGTGTGCACGGCCATCTTCGTGTGCGCCGCGATGCCGGTGAAGGTTTGGATGCCGGAGAGGTAGCCGAGAAACGCCAGGAACGAGACGAGGATCACGGGAACGGCGAGGAGCGGCACCCGCCCCAGGCCGCGCCTGACGTGAACGACCGCCAGCGCCGAACCGAGCAGCAGAAAGTTCAAGGCGGTCGTCGACGCCATCCGCCCGGGGACAGACGTGCCTACGGCACCCGCCGGCTCGCTGAACAACAGCTGGTCAATGCCCAGGTCCCACCCGCAAACGTATTCGCTGAGCGTCAGCAAGCCGATGAGGCCGACAAGCCCCGCGGCGGCAATTGCGACGGCGCGCCGGCCCCCGACGGCCAGCCACAAGGAGACGCCCGCCAGCAGGAACGCCAGCGCCGTGTTGGCCTTCATCGTGACCACGCCGGGCAGGACACTCTTCAGCGCGGGGATATCCAGTGCCCAACCCACGAGCACCAACCCGCCGGCCGCGGCCGACAGCGCGCCGGCCACACGCGCGTACGGCTGCAGAAGCGTGCCTGGGGACCCGCTGGAAGGGGTTGTTGTCATGGGCTTTCTCCGGTTATTCCTCATGCTGTTCGACCAGCGCCTTCAGTTTGCGGCCCAGCTCGTTCAGGTCGCGTGCGGAATCCTCCATCTGCTTGGCGCTGGCGGCGTTCTGCGTGCTCGCCTGCCTGATACTTTCCATGGCCGAGGCGACCTGGTCCACCCCGATCAACTGCTGCTGGCTCGACGCGGCAATCTGGGTCGCGGCCTGGGCGGAGTCCGCCATGCTGTTGGCCAACGCCTGGATGGACTCGCCCGCCTGCGCCGATTGCTTCACGCCGGTTTCCACCGCTTTCGCGCCCTGTTCGGTCGCCAGCACGGCCGCCCCGGTGGCCTTCTGGATGTCATTCAGGATGGCACGCACCTGCGCCGTCGCCTGCTTCGACTGCTCGGCGAGGCTCTTGACCTCCTGCGCGACGACGGTGAAGCCCTTGCCTTGTTCGCCGGCCTTCGCGGCCTCGATGGCGGCGTTGACGGCGAGGAGGTTGGACTGCGCGGCGAGGTCGTCCACAGCGGCGATGATCTGGCCGATGGCCTGGGTCTGCTCGCTGAGCCGCACCATGCTGTCAGCGATGGAATCCATCTGCTGCTTGATGCGGCGCATGCCCTGGGCGGTGTCGTCCGTCGATTGCTTACCCGTCAGGGACGTCTGTGCCATGCGCTGCGAACCGTCGGCCACGATCCTGGCTTTCTGGCTGGACAGCTGCGCCGTCTGCCGGACTTGCTCGAAGGTGGCCGTTGTCTGGGTGACGGCATCAGCCGTTTCCGTGGCGCTGGCGGCGACCCGGGCGCTGAAATCGAGAATCTGGCGGGCCGAGGAGCTCAACACGCTGACGCTTTCGGAGATCTGAGCGGCCTGGTCCTGCAAGGAGCTGTTGGCTTGTTGCAGCGCGGTCTGGCTGACGCCGGTCTCGGAGAGCAGCTGGTTGAACGCGTCGGCGAGCAGGCCGATTTCGTTGCGGCCGAGGGCGGGGACGCGGATCGCGTAGTCATGGTTTTCCTTGACGGTCCTCGCGGTGTCGGCCAAGGCGAGAATCGGCTTGGAGATCAGCCGGTTCAACCCAAGCGAGATGATAACCGTCAGAAGCAGGGTGGCCGCCAAGACCAGCCCGGCCAAGCCGACAAGGGCGCGGAGCTGGCCGTGCAGGCCGCGCGTCTCGTAGGCGAGGAATGCGCCGCCGGCCAACAGCAAAACGGCGCAGCCGGTCAGCAGGATGACCAGGGTCAGGGCCCGTCTAATCGGCAGATCTCGAAAGAGGCTCATGCTTTATTCTCCTGGGCGGTGCGCGGGCAGAGCCGGCTGCCGCGGCAACAGTCCGACACACCGTTTCGAATCACATGCGTGTGACGACCTCCCGCTGGTCCGGTTCGCTCGCGTGTCTCCTCATCCCTTGTACTGCGCGACCAACTCCCCGAGCTTTTGACCCAGCTCGTTCAGGTGGCGGGCGGCGTCCTCCATCTGCTTCGCGCTGGCCGCGTTCTGCGTGCTCGCCTGCTTGATGCTTTCCATGGCCGAAGCCACCTGGTCGACTCCGACGATCTGCTGCTGGCTCGACGCGGCAATCTGGGTCGCGGCCTGGGCGGATTGCGTCACGCTGTCGGCCAGCGCCTGGATGGACTCGCCCGCCTGCACCGATTGGGTCACGCCGGCCTCCACGGCTTTCGTGCCCTGTTCGGTCGCCAGCACAGCCGCCCCGGTGGCTTTCTGGATGTCATTCAGGATGGTCCGCACCTGTGCGGTCGCCTGTTTCGATTGCTCGGCGAGGCTCTTGACCTCTTGGGCGACGACCGTGAAACCCTTGCCCTGTTCGCCGGCCTTCGCGGCCTCGATGGCCGCATTAACGGCGAGGAGGTTGGACTGCGCCGCGAGGTCGTCCACGGCGGCGATGATCTGGCCGATGACCTGCGCCTGCTCACTGAGACGCACCATGCTGTCGGCGATGGCCTCCATCTGACGCCGGATGTGGCTGATCCCCTCGATGGTCTCCTCGGCAGACTTCCGCCCGCCTTGCGAAATCTCAGTGGTCTTCTGCGCGCTGGCCGCCACGTCCTGGGCCTTCCGGTTGGAGAGATGGGCGGTTTGCCGGACCTCCTCGACCGTCGTGGTCGTCTGGGTCACCGCCGTGGCGGTTTCCGTCGCGCTGACAGCGAGCTGGGAGCTGAAGCCGAGAATCTGCTTGGCCAAAGATCCCAGGACGGTCACGCTCTCGATGATCTGGGCGTCCTGCGTCTGCAGGGAGCGGTTGGCCTCCTGCAAGGCGTGCTGGCCGGATTCAATTTCGGCCAGCATCTGGTTGAGCGTGTCGGTGAGCAGACCGATTTCGTCGCGGGTCAGCTTGGGCGCGCGCAGCGCGTAATTCTTGCCTGCGGCGATTTCCGCGACCGCGCCGGCCAGCGTCAACAGCGGGCGCACCAGCACACGGTGGGCGAACAACCAGGCGACGAAGACCGCCGCGATCAACAGCGCGACATCCACGGCGGCCAGATACAGGAGACGGCGCTCGTGGGCCGCGCACACGGTCTGGCGCGAGCGCTCGGTGATCTCGTCAATGGCGATCATCATGTCGTTCAGGTTCTGGTTGCCTAACGCTTGACAGTTCATGGCGCGGTCGGCGGCGCCGCGTGCCGCCGCGAGTTCTTGGGCGCGGACCGTGTCGGAGGCGTTCACTGACTGGAGCGCGTCGCGCTGCCGGTCCAGCGCGTCGCGGGCGTTCTTGAAAAATCCGGCAAAGTACAAGCCCGCCTGCCCGGTCAACTGGCGGACCTGATCCGGCACTTCGCGCAGGAACAGCCGCTGATGCCACCCCTGCCGGACCCACTCCGCGTAAACCGCGCCGTCCATGACGGTCTTGAAGGCCGCGCTTTCCGAGCCCCAAGTCAGGAACTCGACGAACATGCGGACCTTCAGCTCCTCCTCCCGCAGCAGCCGGTCGCATTGCGCGATTTTCTCCGCGCTGGCTTGATCGGGAAGCAGGATCGCGTTCTGCAACTGCACCCGGGCGTTCCGGGACGCGGCCATGCCTTGATGGGCCGCGGTGGTGATCGCCACGTTGTACGACCACATCGTGTCGAACAGTTGCCCTTGCCGGCGCGCTTCCAGTACGGCCAGCACGCCGCTGACCAGCACCGGCACGGCGATCATCACCAGCCCCACCACAACCTTGGCGCGAACACTGTTGGCGACGGTACATTTCATGATAGCCCTCACAATTCCCGGCCCAGCGCGTCGAGGTTGACAACCGCCTTGCACACGCCGATGGCCATTGCCCGCTCGGGGTCCATCACCGGCACGTAAAGCGAGATGGCCCGCGTGCAGGAGCTTTCGTCATACTCGATCCCGCCGTGGAAGGTTTTGCCCTTGCCTCCGTTGAACGCGAGCACCCACCAGCTTTCGTCACCCTGGTAGTAATCGCTGGTCTTGTTGGTCTGGCAGACATTCAAGCCCCGCGCATCCGCCACGAACACCTCGGCTAACTCGGCGTGTGCCTTCTGGAAATCCCGAAGCAGCACCGCCGCGGAATTGGTCATGAAGCTGCGGATGAAGTCGTCCACGCCGGAGGTCTGCATCCATTTTCTGTCCAGGTCCTGGATCTGGCGCAGCGTCAGCCCCTGGGTCCTTCGGCCGGATTCGCGCACGGCTTCCACCATCACCGGTGTGCTCACCATCGCCGTCACCGCCTGCATCTTTCTCTGCAGCAAACTCTCCACCTCAGCGGTCAGCGCCGGCGGCGCCGTGACCGGCGGCGCGGGCTCGTTCCGCGGCGGCCGCTTCCCGCAGGAAAGCTGGCTGCCCGCCAGAACCGTCGCCAGCGCGAGACACGACAGGCTGTGTTGGCCGGACCGTTTCATGTCACACGACCTCCTCGTTCACAATCAGTTTCGTATCCGCGAGCAGCTTGCCGGCATCCAGCACCGTCAGCCGCTCCCCGGTCACGCCTTTCAGGTATTCTGCGCGGATCCCCGTCAGCGTCGGCAGTGTGGCCTGCAACTGGCCGACCGGCACGCTCCGCACGCAGATGACGTCATCCGCCAAGATCCCCAGCTCCAGCTCCTCCGCGCGCAGGACAATCACCTTATGCAGGTCATGGAGACCTTGCGCGGGCAGATCGAAAAAATGCCTCAGGTCCACCGCGGTCACCATCCGGCCGCGGACGTTCACAATGCCCGCAATGAACGCCGGCGTGCACGGCACCGGCGTCAGCTCCTTGAGCACAAGCACCTCCCGCACAAAGCCGGTCTCGATCCCGTAGCGCTCCGACGCCAGAGAAAACTCGACGATTTCAACGGCCGCCTCGGACCCCTTGGCGACCCGCTCCCGCGCCAACGCCTGCGCCCGTTCCTTCAGGACGCGCCGTTTGTTTTCGGGCTCTTTCATGACGACAGCCCCCTTTCGCGCATCGCGTGGATGATCTCAGCCAGCCGCCCGACCGTCAGCCCCTCCGACTCCGGCAAGCCCCCGCTCTCGGGCAGGTGCGCCAGCGAAGCGGCTGCATTCCTAAAGTGCCGGTCCGCCTCTTCGAACCCGCTCCCGCGGAGGGCGATCATGCCCAGCGTGTAATGCGCCAAGACGAATTCGGGGTCGAGGTAAAGGGCGCGTTTGAGCGCCTGGACGGCCTCCGCGGACCGATGCTGCTCTTCGAGTATCGTGGCCAACAGGTAGTAATAGCCGGGGTTGACCTTGTCAGCGGCAATCGCCTTTCCGGCCCATTCAAAAGCCGGCGCCAGTTTCCCCTGATTCGCTTCAATCCGAGCCATGAGCGCCATGGCCTTGCCCGCCTTCACCCCGCGCACCGGGGCACCCTCCGCGCCGACCAGGGCCTGCAGCGCGGCGGCGGCGGCGGCATAACGTCCAGCCCCGTAGGCGGCCAGGGCTTCTCCGTAAAGTTCCGTCAGCCGTTTACCGGAAAACACCACGGGTGACGGGCCCTGCTCCGCCCGCAGGGCCCCGGCGGCGGCCGCCGCCGGCGGGACCTCCGCCGGTTTCCGGTCGTCCTTCCGGAAGAGCGTCGCCCCCTCGAACGTAACAGCCTCGAACCCGAGAGCGGGCAGCAGGGAGGTCTCACTCGGGGCGACAACGAGCCAGCCGCCCGCCACGAGACAGTGCCGGAAACTCAGGATCACCTTTTGAATCCGTTCAGGCACAAAGTACATCAGCACGTTGCGGCAGAAGATCACGTCCATCGCATTGGTGTTGTTCTGGAGCGAGGGGTAGACATCCGTCGCGAGGTTGAGACAGGCAAAGGAGACCCGGTCCCGGAAGCGGGGCCGGACCTCGAACGTCTGTTCGCCCCGCGGTTCGAAGTAGCGCTCCCGAAGCGGCGCCGGCAGGCCTCGGAAAGACCATTCCGTATAGACCCCGCGCCGCGCCTGTTCGAGCGAGCGGGGATTGATGTCGGTGGCGAGAATGTCCACGGCCCAGGCTTCGTGATCGGGAACAGCCTCGTCCAAAATCATCGCCAGGCTGTAGGCCTCCTCCCCCGTGCTGCAGCCGGCGCTCCAGAGTCTAATCCGTTGATCGCCGCCGGCGCGCTCACGGACCAGTGCGGGGACCACATGGCTCCGGAAGGCCTCCAGGCTTTTCGTCTCCCGGAAGAAGTAGGTCTCGCCCACGGTCAGGTGCGCGGTCAGGACTTCGATCTGCCGATCGGTCAGCGGCGCGTTGACCAAGGATTGCAGAAACGCTTCGACGTCCTCGCATCCGTGTTCCCTGGCCAGCGCCTGCGCCCCGCGCAGCAGGTCCCTCTGGCGATTCTTGGGGAAGTGCAAGCCCATGCGCGCGGCCACCAGTGTCCCGAGCCGGGCCAACCCGGCCGTGGCGGCGTCGCCGACCGACTGTGTGGCGTTTTTATGCATGCGTATCCCTGCCGCTGTTTTCAAGCTTAGCCAGATCATCCGCTGCGACCAGCGCCTCAATCCTGTAGATCACCACAATGCCGCCCCCGACGCCCACGGCGGCGGACGCGCTCCACGCGTCTGCCCCGTTTCCCGCGGTTATCGACTGGGCCGGCAACGCGACAACCTCTTCCACCGTCTCCACGAGCAACGCCAGCGGCTTGCCCGCCGCACGCGTCACGATGAAACGGTCGCTCAGCTCCATCTCCCGGGGAGGCAAACCCAACTGCCGGCGCGTATCGACAACCGGCATGATTTCGCCCGCGATGTTGATCAACCCCAGAACGGCCTCGCGCGCGTCCGGGAGGGGGGTGACTTCCGCTGCGGCCACGATCCGTTCCACATCGGCCACCGCCACCGCGTACCGGCCTCCGCCAATGCCGAACAACAAGAATTTGCCCGTCATCGTCATCTGCCCGCTCCCGCTCGATGGGCGCCGTCGTTCCTCGCGGCGCCCCGTCGAGCTCTTGGATCAAACCGTATGTGACGCTCCCTCCATGCCGCTCCGAGGGCCAGAAAGTCAGGCAGGGCCTCACGTTAGGTCAACGCGGCATCGCAGGTCGAGAGGCTCATCGCCCGGGTTGCGGTGGCCGATGTCAGACGCATACGTTCCGCCCTGCGTCTTTGCGCTTGAGGCCAGGCACGCAATTTATCGGCACCAGTGGCATATGGTCTGAAGTAATTTTCTCTAATGTTCTGTAGGAATTTATATCATATTATCAAAACAAATGTCAATTCATTGTTCAGCCAAGGCCGCGCGCGAGGTGTGCTTCAACTTCGTTGAATCCACACCCGAAGGAGGCGTTAGGATTTAGGCGTTAGGAGTTGCCATGCCATGGCTGCGAACGTGTTCGTATCATGCTCGAGCGTCCGTGTTCGCGTCTTCAAAAGGAGGTCAAACGTAGTGCCTCAAGAAACGGTTGTTCGCGGAAGGGTTCCTCCTTGTCGAACGCCCTGTTTTCAGGGTCTTCCGCGCTTCCAACTCCTCAATCCTAACTCCTGAATGCTCCTGGGCGCGACTCAGTTTCAACGAAGCTGAATCGCACCCCCGCGCGCGGACACGGCGTATTCATTTACCCGAATCAGGCCCGCCCGGCGGCCGGAAACGACCTAAGCATCCGGCTAGCGCCCCCGACACAGGTTCAAAGGGGACGGAACGCCGGGCCGTCCGTTCTTGTGTTGCCACAAGCGAAATGAAATCGCCGTGACGTCCGGAAACGTGTCGTATGTCACGAGAGCCACCCTTTTACGGGGCGGGGCTTCACGGCCTCACCCGCGGTTGGCCGTCCGCCCGCACGGCCGGCACCGGCCGGGCCGCCGCACCCGTTGGCGCGGGGCACCTTTATGCCGGCTCTTCGGCTTCAAACTCTTGATTCAGCTCCATGCCCGGCGCGAGGTCGAACAGGCACCGCACCGACAGTCCGCCCCTCTCATTAGGCGCCACCGACAGCGCGCCGCCGACCATGTCCGCCCGGTAGCGCATGATTTTGAGACCGGAGCCCGCATCCTTCGCCGGCACCGGGCAAAACCCTTGTCCGTCGTCGTCGATCCGCAATTCACCCTGATCGCCGGCCCGCTCGAGCGTGATCTCCACCTGCCGGGCGTTCCCGTGCCGCACGGCGTTCGTCACCGCCTCTTGCGCGATATGGTAAAGGTGCCCCAGACTCGACTGCTTGAGTCCGTTCATGTCGAGGGCACACCGGAGCGTGCACGTGACTCCCGTCTGGGTTTGGACGTTTTCCGCCATCCGCCTCAGCCCTTCCGGGAGGCCCGCGCTCATGCAGACGGGCAATAACCCGCGCACGATATTCCTGAGTTGGCTGTGGGCCACTCGGCAGCACGCCAGAATTTTCGTGGCGTCCGCCGTCTGCGGGGATTGCGTTTTTTTCAGCTGCTGTTCGAGCGACTCCGCGAGATACGCCATGCCGACCAGTTGCTGTCCGGTGGAGTCGTGCAGGTCCTGGCCGATGCGGGTCTTCTCCCACTCGCCGATCCGCAGGATCTCCGTCTCCAGGCGCTTCCTCTCGGAGATGTTCCTGTAAACGCCCACAAAAGCGCGTCGGCCGCGCCACTCGATCTCCTGGGCCGAGATCCCGATCGGGACCGGCTTGCCGTCCTTACGGCAAATGACCGTCTCATACGCGGAGGGTGCGGGGAGCCCGCTCAGCCTGTTCGCAAACATCCTCTTAATCCGCTTCGCCTCTTGTGGATGTAACAGACGCTCGAACGTCGAGCCCTGCAACTCCTCCACCGGGTAGCCGGTCAACTCGGCGGCGCGCGTGTTGACATACAGGTAACGGCCCTCCGTATCCAGCAGCGTGATCGCGTCGAAAGCCCCCTCCGCCACGCTTTTGAACAGGGCCTCGCTCTCCCGCAAGGCCGCCTCGGAACGCTTGCGCGCGGTGATGTCGCGGACGACGAAGATCATGCTGGCGGGCTGCCCGTCAGCGCCCCGAATGAACTCGCCGTTCACTTCAATCTCAAAGGCGCTGCCGTCCGCACGCAGTCCCCGGTATTCACCCGGCCCGCTCATGTTGCCTTGGAACATGAGGGCCACGTTGGACGCAACCCGCTCGTGATCCGCCGGGACGATGAACTCGGTGATCAGACGGCCCAGCAGATCAGCCTCCCGTCCATATCCGAAGAGGGCCAAGGCGACGGGCGAAGCCATGCGGACGCGTCCCGTCAGGTCCGTGATCGCGATGCCGTCGGGGGAGGCGTTCAGGATGGACCGATATTGTTCCAAGCTCTGCCGCAGCGCCTCCTCCGCCTGCTTGCGCTCGTCCGCCTCGTGACGCAGCCGCGCGTTGATCCGGTAGACATACACGGCGAGCGCGGATACGAGGGCGCTCACCAAGGTCGCCGCGCCCATGAAGAGATACAGCCACCCCAGGTCCGGCGGCGGCGGATGCGGATCATAGAGAAATCCCTTCAGGTCAGCGTCCGGCTTCAGCATGCCCAGGTCGGCGTAGGTTTCGGCAATGTGCCGCCAGCGGCCGGGATTCATATGGCCGAGTTCCACCAGGGCCGGCTGCAGCAGCGGTGCCATCTGGCTGGCTTCGAAGCGCAGGTGCCCGAGGCTGTGCCTCTGGCTGTAACGGGAATAAATCAGCTGCACCGTCTCTTCCGGGTGCCGCATGGCGTATTCCCACCCCTTCAGGCTGGCATCCAGAAAAGCCTTCACCCGTTCCGGCCGCGCCCGGATCTGGCTCTCGGTGGTGAAGAGGTTGTCACCGTAAAAATCGATGCCCACCGAACGGGGCGAATAGAGCAGGTACGCTTGCCCCGCCTGGTTCATTTCAAACGGCTCATCCGTGACATAGGTTGACATGGCCTCCACGTTTCCGTCGATCAGATCCTGGATGTGATAACCGTGGGGCAGCAGGTTGGATTTGTCCGAGAATATCCCTTCTTTGCTCAGGTAGGCGTCAAGTTCGGATGACCCGGGCTCGATCATGATCTTGCGTCCGGACAGGTCGTGGATGCTTTGCAGACCGCTCCGCTTGAGGGTCATGAGCGCCACGGGGGAGTGTTGAAAGATCACCGCCAGAACCACCACGGGCTCACCCTGTTCCCGCAGCAACAGCAGCTCCGTGGAGCCGACCCCGAACTCGGCCTTGCCGTGCAAAACCTGTTGCACCGGGTCCTCGCCCGGCCGGCTGGGGATGATCTCCACATCCAGCCCGGCATCCCGGTAATAACCCTGCGCCTGGGCCGCGTAGTAACCTGCGAACTGGAACTGGTGCTGCCACTTCAGCTGCAGACGCACCTTGTCGACGGAAGCCGCAGACAGCGCATAAGGCAAAAGGAGCGACAACGCCAAGCCACGGCGGACCGACCGGCTGAAACCGGCCGGGGACTTGTGTATTTCGGGGACTCTCATGGGCGCGCCCTCCCTTGCGGGTTAGCCTCGGCACAGGCCGCAGCACCTGTCTGACACTTTCACGTAACCAGTATACCACTTAAGCTCTAATGAGAATATCTTAAACTCAACAAGTTGGGGGCTGAATCCGGACGGCCAAGGACCTGAACGGTGTGACCCCCGACAGATAGCCTCGGCGCGCCAGGACGCGCGCGAAACGGCGGGAACACCTTCCCCCTTGAAGAGGCTGATCGGCTTTGCTAATTTCAGCCCTGCCCAACGCGCGGTCTCTCCAGCCGACGATTGCCGGTGACGGAAGGCGCGCCACGTGCGAATGGCCCCGATTGAGCCTGAGGAGACCGCCATGCTGTTCCCGTCATTGCGCACCACTGACCGTCGTCCGCTCACCCTCGCGGGCCTCCTGCTCGGCGTGACCGCCACCTGTGCGCCCGCACCCGCGCCTGACCTCGACGCACGGTTCGCCAGCGCCGAGGGCTGGCTCGGAGCGGACGGGATCTATTCCGTCGCGCTGCCCGGAGACCGTACGGCCTGGATCTTCAGCGACACCTGGACCGGCGTCATCAGGGACGGGCGACGCGCGAACCCGCGCATGATCAACAACTCCGTCGGCATCACCGAGGGCGCGGGTCACGCACGCTTCTTCTACCCCGCCGCCGCGGACGGCCAGGCCGCCTCGCTCTTCACGCCGCCCGACGGCCGCGGCTGGTTCTGGCCCGTGGCCCCCGTCCTCGACAGCGGCGTCCTGCGCGTCTTCGCGTGGCGCATCGACAAGACCGGCGCGGGCGGCGCGTTCGGCTTCAGGGCCTTCGGCACCGCGCTCGCCGAGATCGACAACCCCTCCGACGCGCCAGCCGCCTGGCGCATGCGCTGGCGCGACGTGCCGGTCCCGCAAACACCCCCCGTCTTTTGGGGCTCCTCCGCCCTCGCCCATGAAGGCTACACCTATCTTTACGGCTATACCGAGAACGGCGGCAAGGGGCCCGGCTTCCAGCGCCACATGCTGCTCGCCCGCGCGCCGGCCGGGAAACTCGGCGACTTCGCCGCCTGGCGTTATTTCGCCAAAGGCGCCTGGCTCGAGGACGCCGCCCGTGCCGAGCGCCTCTGCCCGGGCGTCGCCTGCGAATACTCGGTCACCTATATCCCCGCCCGCAGGCGTTTCCTGCTCGTCACGCACGACATGTTCCTCTCCCCGAAGATCGTGGCGCGCACCTCCGAAACCCCCTGGGGGCCCTGGTCGGACAAGATCGACGTCTACACCTGCCCCGAGGCCGGAGCCGGACGCGGCGTCTTCTGCTACGCAGCCAAACACCAGCCCGTGCTCAGCACCGGCGACACCCTCGTCATCAGCTACGCCGCCAACGCCAACGACATGAACACCGTGCTGAACGACCCCTCGCTCTACGTGCCGCGCTTCATCCGCGTGCCGCTCGCCGACCTCTTCCGGTGACCGGCGGGGCGCGCGGAATTGCCGCCGTTCTCCACCTATTGCTGGCCATCCTCCCGGAAACGATGCTATCCTATGGCTCGCCATGAAAATCAAAATGACCACCCTGGCGATGCGGGGCTGTCTGGCAGCGGCCACGCTGTGCCCGATGCACGCCCGATCTGAGGCCGCACCGGAAATCCGGGTTGCGGCGGACACGTTCGAGTTCGGCACGGTCACCGTCGGCACCGTGGTGCGGGCCACGTTCGTCCTCACGAACGCCGGCGCCGCGCCGCTGGAAATCGTGGACGTGCGGCCGACGTGCGGCTGCACCACAGCGGGGGCCTGGCCCCGGTGGCTTGAGCCCGGCACGAACGCGACGCTCCGGCTGCAACTGAACACAGCCGACTTTGGCGGTCCGCTGTCCAAAGCCGTGACCGTCACCTGCAACGATCCGAAGCGACCCACCGTTACGCTGCTGATCAATGGCCAAGTCTGGAAGCCCTTTGATGTGCAACCCAGAGTGGTGATGTTCAGCCCCGGTGCCTGGTCGCCAAACGGCAGCGTCCGCGTCGCGCGCGTGGTCAACAACACGGAAGAAATGATCACGCTCGAAGAACCGCAGAGCAGCAACCCGGCCTTCCGGCCAACATTCAGCATCATCACTCCGGGCAAGGTGTTTGAATTTCAAATAGCACTCAGCCCTTCCCTCCCCGCCGGTGCCGTGCAGGGCCTTATCACCGCCAAAACATCCGCCGCCAACCTGCCGCCCGTCACGTTCACCGCCATGGCGATCATCCCGCCCGCCGTGGCGGCGATCCCCAGCCAGGTGCTGCTGCCCTCCGGACCGCTGACCCAGCCGCTCCAGCTCACCGTCGTCATCCGCAACAACACCGGAGCACCCCTCGCCGTCAGCAACCCGTGCGTCAGCGGCGGCAACGTCGGGGCGAGCCTGCGCGAAACGCAAGCAGGGCAGCTCTACGATCTCGTACTCGATTTTCCCGCCGGTTTCGACCTCAAGCCCGGGACTGGCGCCAGCGTGGTCGTCAGCACCTCTCATCCGCAGACGCCGCTTGTCACCGTGCCCATCGTCCGAACGCCGGCGCTGCCCTGACGCCGGAGCTCCGGCTGCCCCCACCGCCCGACCATGAAAGCCGACCCACACACGACCTTGGCTCCCAGTCCGCCTCGCGCCCCGCGTGCGGTGCTCGTGGAAGCGGCCGCCGTCTTGACGGCCGGCTTGCTGGCGGCCCTCCTGCTGAACGCCGTTTCCCCGCACGGCCTGCAACTGGGGCGCGACTATTTCTCAAAGCCCCCCGTCACCGGCGCCGCCACAAACCAACCCGCCAGCGCCGCAAGCGCGCCGGTGCCGGCAAACGCGGCCCTGGCACGGTTACGCTCACGGGGTCTGCAACCGCTCGAACACAGGGCCGCCGTCGTCCTTTTCCACGAGGCGCAGCGCCGTCCGGAGTCGGTCATCTTTGTGGACGTGCGGAATGACACCCTCTACGAGGCCGGGCACATCCCCGGAGCGCACCCCCTGGACTACTACAGGCCGGAGGCTCACCTTCTGGACGTGCTCGGGGCCTGCGCCGCCGCGCGGCAGATTGTCGTCTATTGTACCGGCGGCGATTGCGAAGACAGCGAACTGGCCGCCAACCTGCTGTCGCAGGCGGGCGTGCCGCGCGAGCGGCTCTTCATCTACCTCGGCGGCTTTGCCGAATGGTCCGAAAACGGGTCGCCCGTGGCAGCGGGCGGCGCCCGGCGGGGTCTTCAGGAAGGGGGCAACCGGTGAGACCCGATCTACCTCGCGCGGCCGTAGGCGTGCTGGCCCGCTGGCTGCTTGGCGGGCTCTATGTTTGGATGGGCTTGAGCAAGGCCCTCGATCCCGTCGGATTCCTGAAGCTGGCCCATGCCTACGCGCTGGTCGACACACCCCTTTTGCTGAACCTGATCGCCGCCGCCGTGCCGTGGTTCGAGGTGTTCTGCGGCCTGCTGCTGCTGTTGGGAGTGGCGGTGCGCGGCACCGCACTGCTGTCGGCGCTGATGCTCGTGCCGTTCACGGCGCTGGTGACGAGCCGGGCCTTGGCGCTGCACGCGGGCGGAGCCCTTCCGTTCTGCGCGATCAAGTTCGATTGCGGTTGCGGCGCGGGCGAGGTCCTCATCTGCTGGAAGCTGACGGAGAACACCGCCCTGACGCTCCTGTCTGTGGGCTTGCTGTCCCTTCGGCAACACGGCTTTTGCCTGCGCCCCGCCCTGTTCCGCCGGTCGCGTTTTCCCTGACCGGCGGGAAGAGGGCAGGCACCGCCGACAGGGCGCGCCGCATCGGACGCCCGGCATCGCGGTTGTTCTCGACCCCCGGACTCTGTATACTGTCGGCAAAGGAGTCACCGACATGCGCCTCTTCACTGCCGCCCTGTTCGCCTGTTCCCTCGCGCTCACCCTTTCCGCCTCGGCCGAGGAGGGCTGGGTCAGCCTTTTCAACGGCAGGGACCTGGAGGGCTGGACACCGAAAATCAAAGGCCACCCCGCCGGCGAAAATTTCGCCAACACCTTCCGCGTCGAGGACGGGCTCATCAAGGTACGGTACGACGCCTACGACGGCGCGTTCAAAAACCGCTTCGGCCACCTCTTCTACAAGACGCCCCTCACCAACTACCTCCTGCGCGTCGAGTACCGGTTCGTCGGCGAGCAGCTCCCCGACGGCCCCGGCTGGGCCAAGCGCAACAGCGGCGTGATGATCCACGGCCAGACGCCCGAGTCCATGCGCGTGGACCAGGACTTCCCCGTCTCGATCGAGGTGCAGTTTCTCGGGGGCTCCGGCTCCGGCACCCGCACCACAGCCAACCTCTGCACGCCCGGCACCAACGTCGAGAAGGACGGCAAGCTCTACACGCCCCACACGCTCAACTCGAGGTCCAAGACCTACGCCGGCGACCAGTGGGTCACCGTCGAGGTCGAGGCGCGCGGCTCCGAGCGCATCACCCTGCGCCTCGAGGGCGAGACGGTGCTCGCGTACGAAAAGCCGCAGTACGACCCCACGGACGCCGACGCCAAGCGGCTGATCGAGGCCAGCGGAGGCAAGCTGCTGATCGAGGGCGGCACGATCTCGCTCCAGTCGGAAAGCGCGCCCTGCGACTTCCGCAGGGTCGAGGTCAAGGCGCTGGCCCCGTGAGGACGAAGCTACGGGTGCGGCGTCCGCTGCGCAAGGCCGCGCGGAGCCCGTTTCCGGAATGTGGCACGCCCATCCTTGGGCGTGCGCGAGCGAAAGTTGTAACGCCAGCCCCCTTCCGCGTGTACTACCGGCTGTCACGTACCGAAGGACACCGCACCGCGCGGGCCCGGCCGTGACGCCCCCCGGCCCAAACGAAAAGGAGTCCACTGATGAAACCCACCCTGCTGATCCTTGGCGCGGCCCTCTGCCTGCAGAGCGTGCAGACCCGCGCGTCCGAACTGAAAGAGTTCCCCTCGCAAACCCACTGGGTGCTGCGCGTGGATTTCAAGGCGGCCCAGGCCTCCCCGCTCGTGAATTACATCGCCTCGCAGATGGACGCGAACAAACGGGTCGAAGCCCAGAACAAGCTCGCCGCCTTTAAAGCCATCTTCGGCTTCGACCCGCTCAAAGACATCGACCAGCTGGTCATCGCCGGCAACGGCAACGCGGAAAAGGGCGGCGTCGCCTACATTTACGGGACCTTCGACGCGCAGCGCCTGACGACGATCCTCGCCGGGAGCAAAAACTTCGCGTCGGCCGACCACGACGGGGTCGCGATGCTGAGCTGGGTGGACGAGAAGGACAACAAGGCGAAATGCCTCGCGTTCGCCAAGCCGGGCCTGGCCCTGCTTTCAAGCAGCCCGGCCGCGCTCGCCGAGGCGCTCGACGTGCTGGCCGGCAAGCAGGCGGGGCTCGCGCCCGACTCGCCGCTCAGCGACGCCTTTGCGCGCGCGCCGCAAAACATGCTCTCCCTGCACGCGTTCGACATCGCCGCCATCGTGGGCCAAACCCCCAAGGCCGAAATGCTCAAGCAGGCGCAGGCGCTCTCCCTGCGCGTGCAGGCCGTGAACGCGGACACGCTCGAGGCGACCCTCTCCGTGACCGCCGCCACCGATGAGACGGCCCTGAAGATCCATCAGGCGGTCATGGGCATCCAGGCGCTGATGATGCTGCAGGCGGACGCCAAACCGGAAGCGGCCACCTTGGCCTCGCTGGCGCAGATCAACAGCAACGGGCGCACCGTCAGCGTCACGCTGAAGCTGCCCAAAGCCGTGATCGAGAATGCCGTGGCCGAACGTCAGGCGCACCAGACCGCCGCCGCGCCCGTCCCCGCCGCAGTGAACTGAAACAGCCCCGTTCGAGACGAAGTGGAACCGAGCGAACAGAACGACGACCGCCTGCGG
The DNA here is from genome assembly GCA_023269675.1 of Verrucomicrobiota bacterium. Lineage (GTDB taxonomy): Bacteria > Verrucomicrobiota > Kiritimatiellia > RFP12 > UBA1067 > JAHFSX01. Next base: position 701 of record JAHFSX010000022.1, on the reverse strand, counting down.
CAGGCCATGCGCGCGGTGGCCGCCGGCGACGCCGACGCCTTCCGCGACATCGCGGAGGCGCTGGACCCGCGTCTGGCGCGCTTCTTCGCCCGGCTCGGCGTGCCGGAGGCGGAGCGCGACGACCTGTTTCAGGAAGCCTGCCTGCGCATCTACCGCGCGGCGGGCGCGTATGACCCGCGGCGCCCGTTCCTGCCGTGGGCCTATACGGTCGCGCGCCGCGTGATGCTGAACTGGCACCGCGCGCGCAAGCCCACGGTCGCGCTGGAGGAGGCGGAGCACGTGGCGGCGGAACAGCGTGCGCCCGGCATGGCCGCGGAGGCCGACCTCTGGCAGTTCGCGCAAACGCGTCTGCCGGCCGCCGCTTACGAGCTGCTGTGGCTCTGCTACGGCGAGGATTTCGAGCCGGCGGAAATCGCCGCCGTGACCGGCCGGACCGCCGTGCACGTGCGGGTGCTGCTGCACCGCGCCCGCGCCGCGTTGGCGCGCGCGCTCGAAAAGGCTGGCGAGCCCGGTCCGCGACAAAGAAAGTGAGGTGCCCGATGCGTAAGAACCCGACCCGGCAGACCGACCTGGAGACGCGGCTGCGGCGGAGTGTGCCGCCGCTCCGCGCGCCGGACCCCGCGCGCGTGGCCAAGGCCTGCGCGCGGACCGCGGCGGCCCCGCCCCTCTCGCCGCTGCGCGCGCCGCGCACCTTCACCCGC
>JAHFSX010000075.1 GCA_023269675.1 Verrucomicrobiota bacterium | reverse complement strand
CAATTCTGCGTCTTCCCGAGCTCTGGTCCGGCAAGCTTGAGCTCCAGCACGCGTCCGCCGCCCAGCCGCCCGCCAGCGCCCAGGACGACTATACACAGCGACTCGGCGCGTTCAAATTCGAGGACAACTTCCTCGTCCCCGCAGGCTCAGAGTTTCCGCCCACATGGGAAATCATGAGCGGCATCTGGAAGCTGCACTCGGTCACGGGTTCCGTCAGCGGCTCATCCGGCGGCTACCAGCTCGCACGCCAGCCCAAGCCCGAGAAAAGCCCGAACTTCTACACCCTCGAGGGCGGCGGCACCAATGCCGTCGTGCTGACAGGCGAACCGTTCTACAGCCGTTACTCGTTCCGCGCCGCCGTTCAGCACAACAGCGGCACCAACGGGATCGTCTTTCTCGCGGGCGAACACGGCGGCTACTTCGCCTTCACGGCGCGGACCGACCCGGCCTCGGACCGGCTGATTCTGGAGCTGTGGCAGCAGCCCGCGGCCGCGCATGCGCCCCGTCTCCTGCTCGACGCGGTGCAGACCGAGCTGCCTGCCGGCCAGTGGCTCCAGCTGGAAGTGCAGACCTTCGATGACCGCATCGTCTGCCGGGCGGACAACATCGAGGTTATCCGCCGCCGGAGAGGTCTGCCGCCCGGCGGACGCTTCGGACTCTACGCGAACATGCCGGAGGGCGAGGCCACGCGCTTCGACGACGTGTCGGCGTCGTCACACGAGGACCGCCTCTTCGAATCCCCCGAAGACGTGGCCTTCGCGACGCGCGGCCAGACGCCCGGCGTGCAGTCGCTCACGCGCAACGGCACGGTGTGGCTCTACTTCCCGCCCTGCGGCAGCCGCACCAACCGCTGGGATTTCGGCGTGCCGGACGCGGGCCCGTTGCGGCAGGAGCTTCAGGTGGTCGCCACCTCCGACGCCTTCACCTGCGGACTCATCGCGGGCACGGCCGACTCCGGCTCCCCGTATTACCGTTTCACCTGTTCACAATCCAAGGGCCAGCGCGCCTACACGCTGGAGCAGGTGACCGCCACCAACACCGTCACGCTGGACGCGTTCACGACCGCGACCGTCAGCAACCGCGTCACGCTCGCCCTTGACGCGCTGCGCCCCAATGAGCTGCGCTGCTCGGCGGACGGCCGGCTCGTCTGCTTCAGCCGCCCCGAGAAGCAGCCCGGCGGGATCCAGGGGGTATTTGCCGCCAACCCCACGGACCTCTTTTTCACCGCGCCCGCCGTGACGTCAAGGGACGCCACGCTGAGCGAGCGCTTCGAAAAGAACCCGCTCTATGTGAACGACCCCTTCATGCGCCACTGGGCCTCGCCCGAAGGCCAGTGGGTCACCTTCAAGGACGGCCTGACCTGGTTCAAAGGCGACCTCACCGGTCCCGTCAAGGTGCGGCTGCCGGTGGTCAACGGCATGGACCTGCACCTCTGCATCCCCGAGGACTCATCCAACGGCGTCTGCCGCGTAGCGGTCAAGAACGACCTCATCAGCGTCTTCACGCCCGAGTCCGGAACCAACGCCGCCTTCACCGTGCCCGCCGCGCAGGTCCCCGAGATCGCGTTCGACAAAACGCAGGTGCGCCTTTACACGATCGGCATCGAAGGCTCCGTGGTCTGGCTGGGCGGCGACGACATCCTGCTGGCTAAAACCCACGTGTCCGCCCCCCTGCGCGGACGCAAGATGCGCATCGCGGGCATGACGCTCGAAAATCTCAGCCACACGCTCGTCAAGCGCGACAACGTCTTCGACACGCTCTTTAACGAATCGCTTTACAACTGGACGCTCAACGGCGGCCGCTGGGAAGTGATCAACCGCTTCTACTGCGAGCCCACCTGGTCGCATATGAACGGCGAAAGCGCCGACTCGCTCGCCGCGCTCTGGTCCAAATACATTTTCAGCGGCGACTTCAGCATCGAGTTCTACGCGGGCATGCGCATGGGCTGGTATGAGCGTGCCGGCGATCTCAACCTTTCGGTGATGAGCAAGGCGAACTCCACAGGCGACGGCTACTCCGCCATCGCCACCGGCTGGGATCCCGACCACTCGCAGCTCTACTCGCGCCTGCTTCGCAACGGCGAGATCATGGACGTCTCGACCAAGTATCTCGTGCCGCGGGCGCGCGCGGGTTCGGCGCGTCTGGGTTACCAGCCGCTGGTCGCCGCCGGCCGCGACATGCATGGCGCCTGGTACGGCATGCAGCTCCGCCGCGTCGGCACCCGACTGCACTACATCTACGACAATGAGGAGGTTTTCAACGTCGAGGACAAGGACCCGCTTCAGGACGGGTCGCTCGGCATCTGGACCTTCTGCAACTCCATGATGGTCGCCCGCATCAAGATCGCCGCCGAGTCGATCAAACCGCGTCCCTTCGCCTTCAAGACCATCCCCGTCGGCCTGCCGCCCGCCCCTGAACCCGCCCCCGTGGCCGACTCCGGGGTGCGCGTCAACGGACGCGTCGCGCAACCGCTCGCGCCCGACTTCTGGCAGGCCTTCGACACCGTGAGCCACCCCAGCGTGCGCTTCCGCAATCTCGACACCCCCCACCCGGAGATGCGCGTCACCTCCATCCTCGGCGGCGGCACGTTCCTTGTGCGCTGCGAACTGCCGCCCGCCCAACCCGACAAGCTCCTCGGCTGGCGTTTCGACATCGCGCGCCACCCCAAAGCCCTCGTCAATTTCGAATTCGCCACCGTCAAGGACGACGGCAAAGGCGGCGTGCTTCCGCTTCAGGGCTGGACCTATGTGCTTTCCGGTTCGAGCGAGACCCGCGGCCCGCGCAAAATCGCCGGCAGCCTCGACGCCCTGCCGCCCTCCGCCCCCGAAGGCACCAACGTCGTCTGGACCCCCGTCGAGATCTGGGTGCCCTCCGAAGTCATCCGCGCCAATCAGGCCGTGCAGATCGAGGGCTTCGGCAACCTTCAGCCCAGCGATGTGCAGCAGGGCCTCAAAGGCAACCCGCCCCACGCCTGGTATGCCATCCGCAACTTCCGCGAAATCCACCGCGGCACGCCCGTGATCACCGCGCCGGCTGAAAAACGCAACGAGATCGCGGCCCTCGCCCAGATCGTAACCGGCCTGCGTCCCGGCGAACTGCAGATGGTCGAAATACCCGAAGCCCTGGATCCGCGCAAGCCCGTCATCGAATGGGCCGTGCCGGAACTCGCCGACTTTGGCCTGCGCGCGCAAGCCGACTCGTCCATCCCGGGCTCGATCCTCGTCACCCCCACCCATCCCTGGCCCTCGCCGCTGCTGCCGCCCAAGCGGGTCCTCGCCGACGCCAAGCCCGCGCCCTTCATCACCGAAGGCAACAGCATCCGCGTGCTGGTGCCCTTGGACATCCTGCAGCCGGGCCGCATGACGCTCGCACTCGAACTCTCCGACGGACGCTTTTTCCGACAAGTCGTCCCCATGCGCCCGCTCGAAGAGGCCAACCACCCGCCGGTCCTGCTCGGTATCGAAATGCCCGAAGGCGGCCTGCAGACCTTCGAGGAGCGGCCCGGCGACGCGGCCCCCTACCAGACCGGAGCCAAGGCCTCCATCGACTACTCCGACCCCGTGCGCGGCGGCGTGCTGAAGTTCGAGAACGGCGGCGTCTTCGGCCGCCGCCTCGACGGCCTGCTCGTGAAACAGTTCAACGCCGCGGCCACCCCCCTCGTCCAGTTCCGCTACAAGGGCGACCCCATGGCCATCGTCTCGCTCGCCTTCGGCGCCTACGGCTTCACGTTCTCGGAGGTCTTCAACACCCACGTGCGTTTCGGAGGCGGCGTCGCCGCGCCCATGGACAACACCTGGCGCGTCTGGACCGGCATCCCCTTCGACAGCGCCGGACAGCTGCCCCTGACCCAACGCACAGCCGTGCCGCCCAACTTCCTCCGCTTCGCCTCGCGCAGCGAGCGCGACCAGACGGGCCTGCACAGCACCCTCCGCATCGACGACGTCGCCTGCGGCCCCGCGGTCGGCCCCAACCGCGCCTTCGCCTTCAAAGCCGACTACACCGACCCCGACAGCGTGGCCGAAGTCGTCTACGCCTTCCTGCAAGGTCCGGCCGCCTTCGACAACCGCACCGAAGCGGAGAAGCAAAAGGTCGCCTGGCTGCCCGCCAAAAACAGCCAGGTCATGCAGCCCGACCTGGCCGCCCTCCCCGACGGCATCCATCACCTGATTGTCCGCGCCCGCGACGGACGGTCCCTCTGGTCGCAGCCGGCGGACGTGCCCTTCATGCTGGACCGCGCCCAGCCGAAGGTCACCCATGCCGTCAACGCCGTCGACAAGTTCAACGGCAGCAGCCTGACGCTCTCCATCACCGACCCCGTCTCCCCGCCGGTGATCAACACGATCCGCCTCACCTGCCTCGGCACGCCGCTCGCCCTCGCCACAGACAACGGCTCCTGCGCCATCGGTCACGGCACGGTCTCTTATGAGCTCGACTGGATCTGGCTGCTGCGTAACCAGCTCAAGACCGCCAAGAACGGCGATGTCCTGCCGATCACCGTCGACGGCATCACCGACGCCGCGGGCAACACCGTGCCTCCGCTGAAAATCGACTTCGCGCTCAACCTTGACGCCGACAAGCGGCCGCCCACCATCCTGCCGCTGGGCAAGACCGACAACGTGCTTTGGGCAGAGCCCGCGCTCACCGCCCTCGCGCCGTTCTTCAGCGAAGCACACAACGTCGCGGCCAAAACCGTGGCGACACCTGACGGCAATGTCGTCGAGCTCACCCCCAACGGCGATGGCGGCTCCTTCATCCAACACACCTTCGCGCCGGCCTGGGACCCCGACAAATACCCGTGGATGGCCATCTCGTTCCGCACGGTGGACGCCGCCGCCGGGGTCAAGCCGTTCACGCTGGCGTTCAGCACCGGGCCGCGCCGCCCGCGCGGCATCAAAGATGCCCACACGCTGAACTTCACCCTCACCAACCATCTCGCCTACGTGACCGGCGAGACATCCCGCACACCCGGCGAATGGAACGACGTCATCGTCAACGTGCGCGATTTCCTGCGCGACGAGACCGAGGAACACAAGGACACGCCCGACCTGACCTACCTCTCCCTCTACTTCTCGCCGAAGACCAAGGGCGGAAAAATCCAGATCCGTTCCTTCGGCATCCTCGCGCCGTGGAACTCCGACCACCTGCTCCCCGTCAAAGCCTATGACCTCAGCGGCATCAAAGGCCTGGTCTGGTCGGGTGGCGAATCGGAAAACACCGGCCTGCGGCCCGCCAATCTCGCCCTTCCCGCCAGCGACCCGAACTGGTTCCGCTTCCGGATCAGCGACCGCCGCGGCAACCTCACCGACACCTGGATGATCCCCATTCCGCCCGGCTCTCAAAAAACCAAATTCACCCTGCCGGGACTCGAACCCGTCGCCTTCTGAGGCTCTTGTCCCGATTTCCAACTCCTAACCCCCTCACTCCCAACTCCTAACTCTTTATGACACGCATAACCATCCCCCAACTGGACGCTAACCTGGTCGACGTCACCCTCACCCGCTGGCGCAAGACCGTCGGCGCCTCCGTCGCCGCCGGCGAAACCCTCGCCGAGCTCACCACCGACAAGGCGGTCTATGAACTCGAGGCGCCCGCCTCCGGCACCCTGATCGCCATCTACGCCGCCGACAAGAGCGTCGTGCCGACCGGCTTCATCGTCGGACTCCTCGGCACGCCGGGCGAAAGCGACCCCGATGCCGAAACGGCGAACGCCGATCTGATGACCGCCTATCGCGGCCCCGCCGCCGCTCCCGCGCCTGCGCGCGACCGCGGAGCACGCGTCAGGGCCACGCCGCGCGCCCGCCGCCTCGCCCAGGAAAAAGGCATCGACCTCGCCAAGGTGCAGGCCGAGACCGGCGCCGAGGTGATCGACGAAGCCGTCCTCGCACCTTACCTGAAATAAATCCGGCAACTCCCTCCCCAACTCCTGACTCCTGACTCCTCCTTCCCCCATGAAAACCGCCCTCGTCACAGGCGCCGCCAAAGGCATCGGACGGGCCATCGCCCTCGCGCTGGCCCGCGACGGCTTCCGCGTCGCCGTCCACTACCGCGCCTCGCAGGCCGAGGCCGAAGCGACCGTCGCCGCGATCCGCGCGGCGGCCGGCGAAGCGGAGGCGTTCCGGGCCGACCTCGCCGACCCCGCCCAGGCCGATGCGCTGGTGAAAGCCGTGGAACAGCGTCTCGGTCCGGTCCACACGCTCGTCAGCAACGCGGGAATCATCAGGAGCCAGCTCATCGCCTTCACGAAATTCGAGGACTGGCGCGAGGTCATGACCGCCAATCTGGACGCGGCCTTCCTGCTGACCAAAGCCGTCGCACGCCCCATGGCGCGACAGAAGACCGGCCGCATCATCTACATCTCCTCCGATGCCGGCCTGCTCGGCGACCTCATGCGCGCGGCCTACAGCGCCTCCAAGGCCGGACTCTTCGGCCTCGCCAAGACCGCCGCACGCGAACTGGCCGCCTCGGGCGTCACCGTCAACGCCGTCGCGCCGGGCATCATCACCACCGACATGACCGCCGACATTCCGGAAACACGCCGCGTCAAACAGCTTGCGTCCATCCCCATGGCCCGCTTCGGCACGCCCGAAGAGGTCGCGGGCGCGGTCCGTTTCTTGGCCTCCGATGCCGCAGCCTGGATCACCGGCCAGACCCTCTGCGTGGACGGCGGCCTCTGCATGCGCGACTGACAAAAACACTGAACGCTGAACGCTGAACGCTGAACGCTGAAGTCACCCAACTTGAACGAAGTGCGTTCTGCAGTCAAGGGTGTGATTCACCTTAGTTGAACGCTCACACGAAGGGCTCCTGAAAACGGTTTTCGCAAAAGGGATCCTCTTTGTCAAACGCCTCTTTTCACGGACTTTTACGCTGCCAACTCCTACGCAGTCCGTCAAATAGAAAAGACACCGTAGGTTTTTCTTGGGGACGGTCGATCCGTCAAATGCTGGACACTGAGAGAGGCTGGCGGAGATGGGGTGTGCCCGTTGGTGTGGAGGTCTGC
>JAHFSX010000021.1 GCA_023269675.1 Verrucomicrobiota bacterium | reverse complement strand
GCGTCCTGCGCCGTGAGCTGGAGAAGGTTCACCCCATTACCGATAAGGGCCAGAGCAAGGCTTCTGAGAAGGGCGAGAAGCCGGCGGCGCTGGAACATGGCCGCAAGAAGAAGTCGCTTCGTGACAGCTACGAGGCGATGAAGCAAATCAATCCTGCTCTCGCCGAGCAGCTCCGGCTCCAGCTGGAGAGCATGGAGAAGGAAGGCGCTGCGCTCGCGCCTGCGCCCGGTGCCGAACAGCCGGCGGTGGACGTGAAGCCGGCGGCAGCTGAGGCCAAGCCCACGGCCTAAGCCGGTCATGGGCGGCGCACAGGGTACGGTGCTCTGTGCGTCCGCCCGTCTTCAAAACCAATACGAAAGGATCATGAAATGTCAAAATCACAAGTAGAAGCGGGACCTGAAGCCGCACCGGCCAGTGTCCCCACAGCGTTCGCGGCGTTCGCCCCCGAAATCGTGTTCGATGACGGAGACGAGGACGCGGGTTCAGGAGACGCGGCGGAGTCCGTTGCGGCGCCGCGTGAAAGCGCCGCCCCTGGTGGTGGCGGTGACGGTGCCTTCGAGGGTGAGGATCACAACCAGTACGGCTACATGCCGTGTTACCGCACGTTCCAACAGCGCTGGTTCTGGACGGAGAAACCTTGGGACAAGGCGCACCTCTTCATGGACTTGCTGATGCGGGCCAACAGGAAGATGCGCAAGGCTGTGATTGGCGGTCAACTCATCGAAATCGGCCGCGGCATGCTCGCGACATCGCTTCTACAGTTGTCGATCGATGCCGGGATCGCGCGTCCCACGGTCCGCCGCTGGCTCAGGATGTTTGCGAGCGATGGCGAACTGAGCGTTCGGGTCATGGGACAGCATGGTGTCGTCATAACCATGCTCAGATACGGCACTTACGCGCTCGATGGACAACAGACGATGCAACAGAGTGACCAACCCTCTGGACAGCGGACGAGACAGCCCCTAGTACAACGGCGTGGACAACAGAGGAGACGGTGATAGCCCGGCTGTGTAGACACACCTTAATAATAGAAGAAGAGAAGAAGGAAAGAAGGAGAACAAATGAACAACAGAAGAAGAGGAGGAAGGAGATGAGTTCCACCTCCACTACCACCGTTGCTGGAGAGATGCAGGATTTTAAACCTCTTTGCGACCTCAGCCCCTTCAGGCTCAGGGTTCCGCTTCATGAGGTTCCGAGTTCTGCACCCACAACCGACAAACACGAGTGCATGCTCTGCAGGACCCGCTTCAGCGTCGGCACGAGCCTGGTCCTCAACGCAGACACCTCGCACCCCCGCCAATGGTACGGACTCTGCGATCGTCACTACATGAACCTGTTCTACGCCGTGGACCCAAGGGGCCGCCAAGCCGTCGAGGCCAAGCTCCAGAGGCTGGTTCCGAGGCTCTACCATGCCGCCGAGTTCAACACCTTCAAGGTGATGGGGCCGTGCAGAGATCATCTCGCCGAGGTCAGGGGCTCCGTATTCGGTTGGGCTCAGGACGTGGTGATGGGTTGGGCACCTGCCGTCGTCACCAGCGGTGCCGGCAGCATCTACGTCTACGGCAGCCCGACCCGGTCCTACACCGGCAACGGTTGCGGCAAGACCCACCTCGCGTGGTCCGCCTTCAAGCACATCGCCAGATGGACTGCTAACTACTCCGTGTCTGAACCCGCTGCCAATCCGTTTCTCGCATGCGTCTTCATCGACATCCAGGATATCGCGACTGATTTTCTTAAGCGTCGCGCCGAGGCGCGTGGAGATCCTATCTATTACAGGTACTACAACTGGGATGGGGTTAGGCAGCAAAATTCGTTCGATGACTACCTTGCCCATCTGGCCTCTGCACCGGTTCTGTTCGTCGACGACATCGGGCAGGGGCGTTACACCGACAGGAACGACAACGCCACCGTCGCGGGCACGACGTTCGAAACCATCGTCGACGCCCGCGCCCAGAACATGTTGCCGACGCTGTACACGTCGAACTTCCATCCGGCTGAACTTGGCCAACAGACCGGAAGCCGAGCCGCGTCCCGGATCTTCCGAGGCCAATGCGTGACGGTCGCTGTCCAAGCCCCTGATTACGCCATGGCTCAAAATGCGCAGCCGGTGGTGGGCGGGTTCAGATTCCTGTGATGACCCGGACCCAACGGGGTAAGGGGTGCGCATGTCATAGCCTAAGCCTTGGATCAGACTCACAGTTTCTTGCATCCAGGTGCCGCGAGTGCGGTGCCCAGATGCCGTATGAATCAAGCCCGTTCAAGGGCAATGAATCAGAGCAGGCCCGAGAGCTGCAGAAGGGAATAATCGAGAATGAATTGGACCTAGTACATGAAGAATTCGACGTTGATTGCGATGAAGGCTGTTTTGGATAGTGACCCGCCTCGGACGAAGACGGAACGCGAGACCCTGCTCCGCACACTGGGACTGGATACCAGTGAGGTAAAAGCGAAGGAGGATGACCGCATCGTTTCCTTCGCCGAGGCGGCGCAAAGGCTGGCCTGCACAAGGCGAACACTCCACAACATCGTAGATCGCGGCGGGCTGAACAAAGTCCGTTTCCCGGGTTCAACCAAAGCGCGCGGCTTCTTGGCATCCGACATTGACGCACTGCTGACCAATGGACGGGCGGGGAGCGCAGCCTAACGTGGAGGATATGGGATGGAGTGCTAGATGATCCCGGTATGCCGTCAGGGCTTTGCTCCTGAGGCTGCCGGGATCATCGCCACGCACATGCACAATCAGAACACGCGCACGGGGATGACGACGACGACTTCAGTCGATGCTTGATGTCCGGCAAGGGCCATCAACACACTGAACGATCCCGTGTCCCCGTGCGCGTTCTTTACTTTCAGGGGTCAGCTTCCGCATCACGGACGAAGGATGATCCTTGGCATCAATTACACTGGGCCAAGCCATCTGCAGTGTACGCAGCCATTGACGTGCTGCGGCTTTGATCCCGGCCGTCCTTGGGCGCTTTTGAAGCTAGGCTCGGGGTGGCGGTCAAGTGGGGGATTGGTAACAGGTGGTTACAGCCCGGTGGGGGTGTGACTAAACTGTAACCAAAATCGAGGTTGTAAAGGGGTGAAAGTCAGGTAAGTGCATGTACGGGCCTTAGATGGCCGCGAGCGGTAAAAATGAAAAAAGCCCAATAAAAATGGTGCTTTACTGAGCTTTTTGATGGCGCCCCTGGCCTGACTTGAACAGGCGACCGACGGATTAGAAATCCGTTGCTCTATCCAACTGAGCTACAGGGGCTTGGATTTGGGGAAATAGGATATAGGAGCGGCGGCGCGGTTGGAAGGGAAAAGTGGAAAGAGCGGGCGATTCGGTTTTGGGGTTGAGCGCTTTCGGAAGGTGAGATACAGTTACACCGTCAACGCCGATGAGTCATGGGGGCAGAGTCGGGGGAGTGGGCGCGAAAGGGTGGGGACATGATTTCACAGGTGCGAGCGCTCGGATTCACCGAGTGGGGCCTCTTGCGGGCGCTGCCGCGGAGCGCGCGGTTCCTGCTCGGGACGTCCACGCTTTTCGCGTTCGCCGCTCCGGTGATCAGCGTCTTCATCGCCGCCTACATCATGCGCAACTCGCAGGACGTGGTCAAGGTGATGGCCTTCCAGCTCGCCTCGTACACGAGCGTGCCGTTCACGTTTTATCTCAACGGGCTCCTCCTGCGCCGGTTCCGGGCCGCTGCGCTGTATGCCTTCGGGCTGGTCGTGAGCGGCGCGGCGCTGCTGGTGATGACCTCGCTGACGACGCTGAGCATGACGGGCGTCGTGCTCGCCGGACTCGTCATGGGGACGGCCACGGGCTTCCACTGGGCGAACCGCAGCCAGCTCGCGCTCGCCCACACGCATGACGGCTACCGCAATTACTACTTCGGGCTGGAGAGCGTCGTCTACTGCCTGAGCAGTGTGACCATGCCCGCGGCGGTCGGGGCCTTCATCGCCTGGTCGAGCCGCGCGGACGGCCTGGGGCTGGGCTCCCGCACGGCGTACCGGCTGGTGGCGGCCGGGGTGGTGGCCGCCGCGCTGTGCGCCTCCGCGGTGGTTCTGCGCGGGGGGTTCGGCAAGATCCCTTCGCCGCTGCGGGTGCGTCTGCGGTACGACCGCGTCTGGTGCGGGATGATGGCGCTGGCCGCGCTCAAAGGGGTCGTGCAGGTGTTCCAGTCGGCCGTGCCCGCGATGCTGGTCATGCATGTCTTGGGCGAGGGCGAGCGCGCGCTGGGGCTCGTGCAGAGCGGGGGGGCGCTGCTGGCCGCGGTCCTGATGTATCTCATCGGCCGGAACACCCGGCCGGAGCACCGGCTGACGGTCTTGGCGGCGGCGCTGACGATCAACCTGCTCGGGACTGCGTGCAATGCGGTGTGGTTCAACCCTCCGGCCGTGCTGGCCTTCCTCGTGTGCCTGCTGGTGGCCCAGCCCATGCTGGAGCTGGCGTATTCGCCGATCCAGCTCCAGGTGATGGACCGTGTGACGCTGCGGCAGAAGGACAGCGGCTACGCCTACTTCTGCGGGCATGAGCTGGGCCTTTACGCGGGTCGTCTGGTCGGCGCGGGCGCGTTCATTCTGGTGGCCTGCGGGCTTTCCGACACGCTGGCGCTGCGGTATGTGCTGGCGGCGGTGGCAGCCGTGCAGCTGCTTTCGTTCCCGATCGCGCGGGCGATCCTGAGAAAAATGAGTGAGGAGAAGTTCATTAGTGCGTTAGTGCATTAGTTCATGAGCGCATAGTTCGAGGGATTGGGGTTGAGGATCAGGGGCGGGAAGTGTACAGTAACCGTACATTCTGGCGAGGTTCAACAACGAGGAGGGGCGATGAAGGTCTTTGCGATTGCGGCGGCGTGTGGTTTGTTGGCGGTTGTGGGATGCGTGATGCGGCCGCAGGCGCGGGGTGCGGCGCTGGCCGCGCCGGGAGCGCTGACGGCGGAGTATATGAGCGATCCGGTCGGGCTCGACACGCCCGCGCCGCGTCTGAGCTGGAAGCTGAAGGCGGCCGATGCGGACGCGAAAAATCTGAGGCAGACGGCCTGGCAGGTGCTGGTCGCCACGTCGCAGGACAAGCTGGGCCGCGGCGAGGGTGACCTGTGGGACAGCGGGCGCGTGGCTACGGACCAGTCGCTCAACGTGGTCTACAAGGGCGCGGCGCTGAAAAGTTCACAGCGCTGCTATTGGAAGGTGCGCGCGTGGGACAGCACCGGCGACACGCCGTCGGCGTGGAGCGTGCCGGGGCGCTGGGTCACGGGCGTGATGCGGCCGCAGGAGTGGCGGGCGCAGTGGATCGGCGCGAACGCGGCGACGCGGCCCGAATGCGATCTGGCCGGCGCGAAGTGGATCTGGGCGGGCGACGCGGCGAGTCTGGACGCGGCCGCGGCCGGCAAGCGCTATTACCGCAAGCTTTTCGACGCGCCGCAGGGGGCGGCCGACGCGCCGGTGCTGCTGGCGCTTACCGCGGACGACGAGTACGAGGTTTTCATCAACGGCCAGCTTGCGACCAAGACGTGGGGGCAGCTGAACGAGTGGCGCTGGATGCGTTTTGTGGACGTGGCGAAGTTCGTCAAGCCGGGGCGCAACCTGATCGCGGTGTGCGTGACGAACGCCAAGCCCGGGCCGACCGGCCTGCTGGCGGCGCTGAAGTTCGCCGGCGGCGCGGCCGTGCCCACGGATGCGGGCTGGACGGTCTCTGACCGGCCGGCGAAAGGTTGGAAGGACGCGGCGGACGGCTTCGCGGCTGACGGCTGGAAGGCGGCGGCGGTGGCGGGCGGCGCGGACTGCCAGCCGTGGGGCAAGATCGAGCGGAGCGTCGAGACGGCCTCGCCGGCTTTTGAAAAGAGCTTTGCCGTGGCCCGGGCGGTGCGCGAGGCGACCCTGCACATCACGGGCGTCGGCTTCTACGAGGCGAGCCTGAACGGCGCGAAGATCGGGCGCAAAGTGCTTGATCCCGCGCCCACCAAGTTCGACAAGCGCGTGCTCTATTCCACCTACGATCTGACGGGCCAGCTCAAGCCGGGCGCGAACCGCCTCAACGTGCTGCTGGGCCACGGCTGGTACGACGTTCGCAGCGTGGCGGTGTGGAACTTCGACAACGCGCCCTGGCGCGATTTCCCGCGCATGATCGCGCAGCTCGAGATCGTTTACGGCGACGGCACGAAAGAGACCGTCTGTTCGGACGCCACGTGGCGGCAGGTGGCGAGCCCGATGGGCTTCGACTGCATCCGCGAGGGCGAGGTGATCGGCAAGACGCCTCCGGGCGGGCCGGATCTGGCGAAGACGACGGTGATGGCTGAGGTCGTGCCCGCGCCCGCCGGCAAGCTGACGGCCGAGGCGCTGCCGCCGAGCGTGGTCGCCCAGGAGATCAAGCCCGCGGCGGTGCGCGAAGTCAGGCCGGGCGTGTGGGTGGTCGATTTCGGACAGAACATGGCGGGCTGGATCAGGCTCGCGCTCAAGGGGCAGGGGGCGGGCGACGTGGTCACCGTGAAGTACGGCGAGAAGGTGAAGGCGGACGGCAGCCTCAGCCTGGAAGGGACCGACGCGCACTTCCGCTATCCGGCCTCGTTCGGCGTGCTGCCGGGCGGCTGGTTCCAGACCGACCGCTTCGTGTGTGACGGCTCCTCCGCGCAAGTTTACGAGCCGCGCTTCACCTACAACGGGTTCCAGTACGTGGAGATCAGCGGGCTGAAGGCGGCGCCGACGCCCGCCACGGTGGTGGCCCGCGTGGTGCATACCGATTTCACGGACGCCGGGCGCTTCGCGTGCGGCAACGAGCTGCTGAACAAGCTGCAGGAGGCGATCCTGTGGGCCTACCGCAGCAACTACGTGAACGGCTACCCGACCGACTGCCCGCACCGCGAGAAGAACGGGTGGACCGGCGACGCCCAGCTGGCCGCGGAGCTGGCGATGTACAACTTCCAGAACACGGCCGCGTATGAGAAGTGGGTCAATGACCTGGTCGACGAACAGCGGCCCGACGGCAACCTGGCGGCGATCGTGCCTACGAGCGGCTGGGGCTACACCTGGGGCAACGGCCCGGCGTGGGACAGCGCGCTGGCGATCATCCCGTGGATGCTCTACGTGTACCAGGGCGACGTGCGGGTGCTGGAGACGGCCTACGAGCCGATGCGCAAGTACGTGGATTACATGACCTCGAAGGCCAAGGACGGCATCGTGTCGCACGGCTTGAGCGACTGGACCCCGGTGAAGACCAAGACGCCGACGGAGGTGACGTCGACCGGCTACTATTATCTGGACGCGCAGACCGTGGCGCGGACGGCGGAGCTGCTCGGCAAGACGGAGGACGCGACGAAGTATGCGGCGCTGGCCGCGTCGATCCGCGATGCCTACAACAAGCAGATCTACAAGGGCGACGGCGTCTACTCCATCGGCAGCCAGACCGCGCAGAGCTGCGCCCTGCATCAGGGTTTGGCGCCCGCGGCCGAACGTGCCAAGATTGAAGCGAAGCTGGCCGACGTCGTGACGCAGAACAAGGCGTACCCGGACTTCGGGATCTTGGGGTCGAAGTACATCTTCCGGTCGCTCAGCGAGGCGGGCCGCAGCGACCTGGCCTATGCGATGGCGACGAAGGAGGACGGCGCGTCGTACGGCACGTGGATCAGGCGCGGGGCCACGACCTTCTGGGAGGACTGGGGCGAGGGCGCGTCGCGCAACCACATCATGTTCGGCGACGTGTCGGCGTGGTTCTACCAGTACCTCGGCGGCATCCGGCTGGCGGACGGCGTCTCGGCCGTCGCGGCGAAGGCCGCGCCGGGCGCGGTCGCCTTCAAGGAGTTTGTCATCTGCCCCGACCCGGTCGAGGGGCTGGGCTGGGTGAAGGCCGAGCATGACTCGCCGTACGGGATGATCCGCAGCAGCTGGAAGAAGCAGGGCGGCGTGTTCACGCTCGAGGTCGAGGTGCCGGTCAACACGACCGCCACGGTCTACCTGCCGGTGAAGCCCGACGCGCAGAACGTGGTCGCCCCCGTGAAGCCCGTGGCCTCCGACCGCGACCGCATGGCGTTCAAGGTCGGCTCGGGCCGCTACACGTTCGTGGCCCGCTGAGATGAGAGGCTCATGAGACGCCTTCACAAGCACTCCCAAGAGCGGGCGGCGGGGACGCCGCCCCTCCATGGATTGCGGAAAGGGCGCCGCTTATCGCACTGGTGGGACGGCGTCCTCGCCGTCCGCAGAGGTTTTGCAAGCGCTTTTCAAGGTGATGCCGGTCAAGGCAGGGGCGACAGCCGGTGCTATCCGGATCTCGGCTGGAAGAACCGTTGGTGAACGAATCCTGAAAAGGGGGCTGTCGTGCGTTTTTCGCACAGGATACTCGCGCTGGTGATCGGGGCCGCCCTCTTTTGTGGTGCCGATGAATACGCTGACCTGCAGGGCGAGATCGCCGCGTGTAAAACATGGGATATGCCGCGGCTGGAGCGCGAGGCGGTGCGGAAGGACGCGCTGATTCTCGCGGGCGACCGCACGCCGTGCGACGTGGTCTTTCGGCGCACCGAAGCCCTGCTGCGCCAGCTTCAGTCACAGCCGCAGGCGCCGGACCTGGCTGCCGAGGCCGCGGAGCTGGCCGCGCTGCGGGCGGACGCTCCGGACGACGGGGCGGCGCGGCGCAGACGGTTCGACGCCTTGACGGCGCTGCGCCGGCGCATCGCGTTCAAGAATCCGCTGCTTGATTTCGACCGGGTCGCTTTCCTCAAGCACAACAAGCAGGCGCGTGGCGAGCGGCACATGGTCGACCAGTATTTCGGGTTCAACGCCGAGAAAGCCGGCGGCCTGTATGTGCTGGAGCAGCCGTTCGGCGGCCGCCCGACGGTGCGCAGCCTGCTGGCCGACGCGCGTGTCGGCAACGGGCGGCTGCAAGGGCGCGCGCTGGAAAACCAGGGAGGCTTTGTTGCGCTCGACCTCGACTGGGACGCGCAGACGCTGCTCTTCGCCTTCACCGAGGCCGAGCACGCGCTGCCCCCCGGCGTCACGTGCGACACCAACGTCTGGCCGGAGGCGGACGCGCGGCGTCAGCCGCAGTACCGGTTCTATCACTTCCGTCCGGAAACCTGTTACCACCTGTTCACGGTGCGGGCGGACGGGAGCGGGCTCACGCAATTGACGGACGGGCCCTGGAACGATTTCGACGGCTGCTTTCTGCCGGACCGCCGCATCGCCTTCATCTCCACGCGGACGGGCGGCCAGCTCCGCTGCGGGTTCCGCCCCGACCCGACCTACACGCTGCATGCGATGCGTCCGGCCGGCGACGACATCGTGCAGCTCAGCTATCACGACACGAACGAGTGGCAGCCGAGCGTGGACAACAGCGGCATGCTGGTCTACACGCGCTGGGACTATGTAGACCGCGACTCCGACGCGGCGCACCACATCTGGCACTGTTATCCGGACGGCCGCGACCCCCGCAGCTATCACGGCAACTATCCCGAGAGGCGGGAACTCAGGCCGTGGATGGAGATGTCCGTCCGCGCCGTGCCGGGTTCGCAGAAGTACGTCGCGGTCGCGGCGCCGCATCACGGCGAGGCCTATGGCTCGCTGGTTCTGATTGACCTGCGGGCGCGGGACGACCGCGCGACGGGCCAGATCAAACGGCTCACGCCCGCGGTCCCCTTCCCCGAATCCGAAGCGGCGCCGGGTGTGCCGCATGCGAAAGGCAAGCACGGTCCGCAGGCGGAGGTCTACGGGACGCCCTGGCCGCTCAGCGAGGATTTCTATCTCGCCGTGTACGATGCGGGCCGCAAAAACTACGGCGTGTATCTGCTCGACAGCTTCGGCAACCGCGAGCTGCTCTACCGCGACGAGGCGCTGGCCTGCCTTGACCCGATCCCGCTCAAGGCGCGGCCCCGTCCGCCGGTTCTGCCGGTGCAGACGGCGCAGGCGCTGTCCGACCGGCACGGCGGCGCGGACTCTGGCTCGGGCACCGTCATGGTGATGAACGCGTACGAGAGTGACCAGCCGTGGCCCGAGGGAATTCAAATCAAGCGGCTGCGCGTGGTCGCGCTCTTTCCGAAAGACAACTCGGTCGCGGACCAGCCCAATGTCGGGCATGCGGCCCAGTCGCTCTGCCGCGGCGTGCTCGGCACCGTGCCGGTCGAGGCCGACGGCAGCGCGTCCTTCCGTGCGCCCGCCGGCGTGGGGCTCTATTTCCAGGCGCTGGACGAGAAGGGGCTGGCTGTCCACACGATGCGCTCCGCCACGTACCTGCATCCCGGCGAGACGCTGACCTGTCTCGGCTGCCACGAGACCAAGCAGGCCTCCTCGGGTGCGGGCGAACGGAAGCGGCCTCTGGCGCTGCGGCGCGCGCCCTCCGAGTTGGAGCCCGAGGCGGCCGGCAGTTTCCCGCTCACGTTCCCGCGTCTGGTGCAGCCGGTGCTCGATGCGAAATGCGTGGGCTGCCACGAGGAAAACCGCACCAAAGGCGCGCCGGGCTTGCGCGGCGACCGCTTCGGCGCCAACGGATGGTCGGAGGCTTTCCTCGCGTTGCACACCCGGGCGTGGGGCATGAGCGGCGGCAACGGCATCGCGCTGAAGGAGCGCCAGTACAGCCTTCCCGGCCAGGACGGCGCGCGCGCCAGCCGGCTCTGTCAGATGCTCAAGCTCGGCCACCATGACGTGAGGCTGACGGACGCGGAAACGCGCCGCATCACCCTTTGGATGGACTGCAACAGCAATTTCTACGGCGCGTATCACGATGCGGAAAAGCAGGCGCGCGGGGCGCTCGTCCCGCCGCGCAAAGGCATTCCCGTGTGGACGGCATTCGAGAGTCTGGCCAGGTGACCCGGATCAGAAGGTCATGTCCTTGTAGAGGTAGCACTCGATCTTGGACTTGGCCTTGAGCTCGGCATAATATTTCTGGACGCCGGCGTTGTATTTGGAGCGCAGCAGGCTGTCGATGATGCGTTTGCGGTCCACGGGGATCCGGTTGAGCAGGATGTGCGACGCGCGCACGGTTTCCGGCACGGCGGGCGTGGAGGCGGTGGCGGCCCTGGCGGGCGTGTGGGCCGTGACCTTGATGATATGATAGCCGAAGCGCGTCTGGGTGACCGGCCCGATGGCGCCGACCGCCTGTGAGAAGGCGGCGGCCTCGAACGCCTTATCCATCTTGCCGCGCGCGAACTCGCCGAGGTCCCCGCCGTTCTTGGCGCTCGGGCACTCGGAGACGGTGCGGGCGACGTCCTCGAAGCTCGCGCCCTCGAGCAACTGCTTGCGGACGCCTTCGAGCTTGACCTGTTTGAGGTCGTTGGTCGCGTCGATCAGGGTGATGGCGCCGGCGATCTCGGGTTCCTCGAGCTTGAGCGCGCCGCGCACCTTCACCTTGAGCAGTTTGTCAATGACCATGCCGTCCTCGAATTCGCGGCGCATGGCGGCCTCGCCCAGCGGGCCTTTAAGGAAGAAGTCGTTGGTGGTCCAGTTGCGCGTCTTGAGCGACTGGGCGAGGGATTGGAGGCCTTCCTTGCGGTCGGCGTCGGTGAGCTTGATGCTTTGCCGGGCGGCCTCGTCCATCAGGAGGGTTTTAAACACAAAGGCATGGATGGCGCGGCGGCGGAAGTACTCTTTGGCCTCCTCCATGCGGTTGGTGGGAATGACGAGGTGGTTGGATTCCACATCGTCTTTGAGGTATCCCATGGCACGTTTGTTCATCTCCGCCCAGACGAGCGGCGTGCCGTTGGCCATGGCGACGACATGGTCGGCCGGCGGGTCGGAAGGTCTGGCGACCGCCGGAGAGGTCTTCTTGGCGGAGTCTTTGCCGCATCCGCAGAGACCCAGGGCGAGGGCGGATATGAGAACAGCAGAAAAACGCAGCATCTGGCGCATGTGATTTCTCCCAGGAGGGGGGATCCCTCATTCATGAGTTTGAATGATACGATTTATGCGCGCGGGATTCGAGCGCGAAATGCGGGGCGCCGATCTGCAGGAATCGGGAATCGGGGGTTGGGGACGCCGTGATGCCGGGTGCTTCTGATAATTTCAAGTCCGTCAACCGCGCACCACGCGCACGCGGCGGGTGCGGGTGAGCCAGGCGCGCGATGCGCGCCGGCTGCGGTCCAGAAAGGGAGTCCTCGGCGATTTCGCGGCCGGCTAGGCGCCGAAGGAGAAGAGCGCGTCGGCGTACATTTTGGGGGTGATGCCCGCCTGCCTGAGCACGTTCACGTGCGGCCAGAATTCGCCGGCCTCGGCGAGGTCGTGCGTGTCCGAGGCGAGGGCGATCTTGACGTCCTTCTCGGCGCAGATCCGGATGAAGTCCGGATCGGGCTTGTTGGTGTGGAAGTTCACCTCCGCGGCCACGCCGCTGTCGGCCAGCAGGCCTGCGACCACGGGGTAGAGGTGGACGGGGCAAGCCAGCTTGTTGCGGGCGAAGAAGCGGAAGGGGTGGGCCAGCACGGCGATGTCGTGGTCGACCAGGCGCTCCACGTCGCGGATGAAAAGCTTCTCGGCCTCTTGCTGGCCGGTCTGGCCGGGCACGAAACCCTGGATGAAGTGGATCGCGCCGATCAGGATGTCCCAGTCGAACGCGGCGTCCTCGGGCGCGAGCAGGAGTTTGCCGTTGTCGTAGAGGTCCAGCTCCAGGCCGATCTTGACGAAGGGCGAGCGCAGGTTCTGGGCGAACTGCTGATAGGCTGCCATGCGGTGGCGGCCGGTGCTGGCCCACACCTCTTCGACGAGCGTGGGATCGCTCTGCCACTGGAAGCCCATGGCGCGGGCCTTCTCGAAATAGAGCTGGAAGGCGTGTTCGGTGATGCACAGCGCGGAGACGCCCAGCGCCTGGGAGAGCGCGATGCAGGGCGCGGTGTCGACGGTGGTGCCGCAGTAGGCGTGCTCCGTGTGGCTGTGGACGT
Organism: Verrucomicrobiota bacterium; assembly: GCA_023269675.1. Classification (GTDB taxonomy): domain Bacteria; phylum Verrucomicrobiota; class Kiritimatiellia; order RFP12; family UBA1067; genus JAHFSX01. Next base: position 97,011 of record JAHFSX010000021.1, on the reverse strand, counting down.
CGATGATGTTCGGCACCTGCATGGCGAGGCTGAGCTCTTCGATCTCCACGCGGGTTCCGGTGATGCGGATGAGGCTGAAGCGGAACGGCTGCTCGCACAGGGCGGAGACGGTGTGGTAGAGCACGCCCTCGTGCGTGCGCGCCTTCTGGCCTTTGTGGTAGTGGCCGCTGAGCGAGAGGATGACGCCCGCCTTCTGGAACGAGTCGATGATCTCGCCGGCGTTCGTGGGGCGGTAGGGGTAGTGCGAGTCGATCGGGGGGTAGATGGGCGGATGCTGCAGCGCGATGAGCGGCAGGCCGGGGTGCGTCTCGGCGAGGGCCTTGGTCATCGCGAGGTCCTCGTCCGAACGGGAGCACTCGTGGTTTTCGGCGTAGGTGTCGTTGAAGACAATGAACCCGTAGCCGCCGAACTCGTGCAGGCCGGGCGTGGTGTTGAAGAAGGTGTTGAACGCGGCCGGGGAGCAGTCGTGGTTGCCGGGCAAGGCGAGGACCGGGATCCCGCTGCGGGTAAGCTCGCCGTGCAGGGTCACCAGGTCGAGGTCGGCGTTGCTGTCCGCGCCGTTCTCGACCAGATCGCCGAGCAGCACGGTGAGGTCGGGCTTGATGCCCATGTGATGCAGGCGCGCGAAAACTTTCTTGAGCAGCGTGTGCGCCAACTCGCCGCGCAGCTGGGGAAGCTGCGCGGTCTGGCGTGCGAGGCCGGTATAGTGCGGGTCGGCGATGGCCAACAAGGTTAGGGACGGTTCACTCATGCGTCGTGGCAGCCTTCAGGTGGGTGTTCGTTATAAATAAAAAAGGGTTCGGGCAAAAAGTCGCAATAGGGTAAAAGAAGTTGCGCATCGGGTCAACAGGAAACACCGGTGAAGGCGGAATGAAGACGGATGCTGAAAACCGGTCCCGCAACGGACGCTTGACCACGGGGGAGCGTAACGGTAAAGTATGGCATTCATTGTTCTGCATATAAGAGTTTTTGAACACCGAGGAGTTTGTGATGAGTATTTCTTCTGCCGCTCAGCTGCAGCGTGGCGTGATTGTGGAGTTCGATTTTGCGGTCCTTCCCGGGCATGCATTCCTGCTGGATATCTGCCGTACGCGTCTTGCGAAAGAGGGTGTGCGGCTGGACGCGACGCTGATGGCCCGCTCGATGGGGGGCAAATCGTTTTCGTCCGGACTGAACGCGCTGTGCAACAAGCAGCAGAAGACCATCGACGTGCCGGCTGTGATCGCGGAGTGTTACGAGCAGTACGCCGAGGCGCTGAAAGGGGCGTTGCCCAAGGTGCCCGCCGGATTTGTGGATTTCGTGAAAGCGCTGCTCGGCAAGGGCATGAAAGTGGTGATCGTCTCGCGCGCCGACAGCGAAGCGGTGCGGGCCGTGTTCCCCGGGGCGCAGCCGGAAAAGCTGATCGTCATGCACGACGCGTCGAACGGCTTCGGCTTCTGCAGCTGGGACGGCTGGCGCCGCGGCGCGCGCAAGAACGACCTGCACGAGCGGCTGTGCGTGGCGGTGGCGGGCTCGGGCTACTCCGTGAAGGGCGCGCTGACCTCCGGCATGGGCGTCATGGTGAAGGTCAGCCCGCAGACCGAGTATCAGGACGTCAGCGGCTGCGATGTCCACATCAGCGATTTCTCGGCCGGACTGGCGGACGAAGTGGTCCGCATTTTGCGGGTCTGAGGGTGAGCGGTCAGAACGAGCGATGACTGATGCGGCCCCGTTTCTGCGAAACGGGGCCTGTGTTTTTTTGCGAGGGAGGTGCGGAATGGACACAGAGTTGAACGGCGTCGGCAGGCTGTACGAGGTGATGAAGCGGTTGCGCGCGCCCGGCGGGTGCCCGTGGGACCGCGAGCAGACGTTCCAGACGCTCAAGCCGTGCCTGCTGGAGGAGACCTATGAGCTGCTGGAGGCCATGGACGGCCAAGACCTCGCCTTGCATGTGGAAGAGCTGGGCGACGTCCTGCTGCAGGTGGTCTTCCAGTGCGCCATCCGCGAGGAGGAGGGGCTGTTCACGCTCAATGACGTGGCCGAGGCGCTCGCGGAAAAACTGATCCGGCGGCACCCGCATGTGTTCGGCGATGCGGTGGCGGACACGGCGGGGCAGGTGCTCCGCAACTGGGAGGCCATCAAGCAGACCGAGAAGGGCAAGAAGCCGGACCGGTCCGCGATTGACGGCGTGCCCGCGGCCCTGCCGGCGCTGCTCAAGGCGCAGCGCACGCAGTCCAAGGCCGCGCGGGTGGGCTTCGACTGGGAAGACGCCACCGGCGCGACCGGGAAGATCGAGGAGGAGCTGGCGGAGCTGAAAGAGGCGGTGGCGGCGGGTGACCTGCAGAAGGTGACCGAGGAGATGGGCGACCTGCTCTTTTCGGTGGTCAACTACTGCCGCTTTGTGGAGGTCGACGCCGAGAGCGCGCTGGAAGGGACCAACAAGAAGTTTTCGCGCCGGTTCCGCGAGGTGGAGCGCCGCATCCGCGCACAGGGCCGGGCGCTCAGGGAATGCACGCTGGCGGAGATGGATGCGGTCTGGGATGCGGTCAAAGTCGAGGAGCGGCGCAAGGGCGGGGCTTGACGCGGCATGACCCGGTTTGCGGAGAAGGCTTCCTTGCGTGCCGGCAGCATAAATGGCAGACTATATACCTTGTTTTGCCCTCTTAGCGTTTAGGAGATGACGATGTCAGTCCACGAGAGTCATACGGTGCAGCCGGAGCTGCCGCGCCCGGTCTTCGATGCCGATGAGTGCAAGGGCTGCGGACGTTGTGTGGCGGCGTGTCCCAAGCAGTGCCTGCGCCTGTCCGGCCGGCTGAACAGCCGCGGCGTCAAGCCGGCGGAATATGCCGGCGAGGGGTGCACAGGCTGTGCGATCTGTTTTTACAACTGTCCCGAACCGTACGCGATCACGATCGCGAAGCCGTAAGGTGTCGGGCGGCTCGCGGGGACGACGTCCGCCTGAAGGCGGAGAAGGGCGAGGAGCGGGCATGACCAAGTTTGTCAAGGGCAACGAGGCGGTGGTGATCGGCGCGATGTATGCCGGCTGCGACGTTTATTTCGGGTATCCGATCACGCCCGCCAGCGAGATCGCGCACGCGGCGGCGCGGTGGTTCCCGTCGGTGGGCCGCGAGTTTCTGCAGGCCGAGTGCGAGACGGCCTCGATCAACATGGTCTACGGAGCGGCGGCGGCGGGACGGTTGGCGCTGACAGCGACGTCAGGCCCCGGCATGAGCCTGATGCAGGAAGGGCTCTCGTACATGGCCGGCGCGGACCTGCCGGGCGTGGTCGTGAACATCATGCGCGCGGGGCCGGGACTCGGCAACGTCTATCCCGAGCAAGGCGACTACAACCAGGCGGTCAAGGGCGGCGGCCACGGGAACTACCGGTGCGTGGTGCTGGCTCCGGCCAGCGTGCAGGAGATGTGCGACCTCACGATGCGGGCGTTTGAGCTGTCGTTCAAATACCTGACCCCGGCGATCGTGCTGGCGGACGGGCTGCTGGGCCAGATGATGGAGACGCTGGCGCTGCCCGAGCGCGAGATGCCGAAGCCCGACACAACTTCGTGGGCCGTGCACGGCACGCCTGAGACGCGCGGCAATCTGGTCGTTTCGATCCGCCCCACTGCGCTGGAGCAGGAGGCCCACAACGTGCGGCTGCAGGCGAAGTATGCGGCGATGCAGGTCGAGGCGCAGCACGAGACGTACCTCTGCGACGATGCGGAGCTGGTGCTGGTGGCGTACGGCATTTCGAGCCGCATCGCGCGGACGGCGGCCGAGGCGCTGCGCGAGCAAGGCGTGAAGGCCGGCGTGTTCCGACCCCTGTCGCTGAGCCCGTTTCCCGCGCCGGCGTTGTGCCGGACGATCGAGGGGCGCAGGGCGCTGGTCGTGGAGCTGAGCTCGGGTCAGTTTCATGACGACGTGCTGCTCCAGATCGCGAAAGCGGGCGCGCGGTATCAGCCTGTCGGCCTCTGCAACCGCATGGGCGGCATGGTGGTGACCGTGGACGAGGTGGTGGCGGCCGCGAAGCGGGAATTGGCGGGCGGAGCTCCGGGTGAGCCAAGCGGAAGGCTTTCATGACACAGAAAAAAACAGTCGGCATGTACGAGTCCTTCGTCCGCAGCGGGCAGCCGACGCGTGCGACGCATTACTGCGCGGGATGCGGGCACGGCATCATTCACAAGCTGATCACCGAGGCCATGGTGGAGCTGGGCTTGCAGGACCGCACGATCATCGTCAATCCGATCGGGTGCGGCGTGTTCGGCTACTATTACTGCGACTGCGGCAACGTGGGCGCGGCGCACGGGCGGGCGCCGGCCGTGGGCACGGCGATCAACCGGGGCCGTCGCGAGGCGGTGGTGATCTCGTATCAGGGCGACGGCGATCTGGGCGCGATCGGTTTCAACAACACCTTCCAGGCGGCCAGCCGCGGCGAGCACATGGCGGTCTTTTTCGTCAACAACGCGACGTATGGCATGACCGGCGGACAGATGGCGCCGACCACGCTGGTGGGCATGAAGACCACCACTTCGCCGTTCGGCCGCGACCCGCTGACGGCCGGCTATCCGCTGCACGTCTGCGAGGTGTTGAACCAGCTCAAGGCCCCGGTGCTGATCGAGCGGGTCTCCGTGGCCGACACCAAGCGCATCATGCAGGCCCGCCGGGCGGTGCGCAAGGCGCTGGAGATCCAGCGCGACGGTAAGGGCTACGCCTTCGTGGAGTTCATCTCGCCGTGCCCGACGAATATGGGGCTGGATTCGATCAGGGCGGCGATCTTCTGCATGGAAGAGATGGAGCGGGAATTTCCGCTGGGTTGCATGCGCGACAACAGCGCGACGGCGGTTCCGCGCGCGCCGGTCGCGCCCGCGCCCGGAGTGGAGGCGTTCTTCGCGCAGTCGGAGCGGCAGCATCAGGCGCCGGTGGCGGAGGCGGACGAGGCGTTCAAAGAGCAACGCCTGAAGTTTACCGGTTTCGGCGGGCAGGGCATCCTGAGCCTCGGCATCTGCGTGGCGGAGGCGGCGCGTCTTGAAAAGCGCTTCACCACCTGGTTTCCGAGTTACGGGCCGGAGCAGCGCGGCGGGTCGGCGGCGTGCTCGGTGGTGGTCTCGGGCAAGCCGATCGGCTCGCCGGCGGTGGATCGTCCCGACGTGCTGGTTTGCATGAACCAGCCCTCGTACGAGCGTTTCGCGCCCGACGTGAGGCCGGGCGGCCTGGTGATTGTCGATGCCTCGGTGCCGCTGACGATGCCGGCGCCGGCCGGCGTGCGCGTGGTCTCCATGCCCGCGATCGACCTCTCGCTCCGGCTGGGTGTGCCGCAGGCGGCGAACACCATGATGCTGGCGGCCTTGGCGTGGCTGGAGGTGACGGGGCTGAGAAGCGAACACCTGCTGGCGGCGTTGGACGCGAGTTTCAAGAAGAAGCCCGCGCTGGTGGAGAAGAACCGCCTGCTCTTCAGCGAGGCCACGGCCTGGCTGGAGCGGCATGTGCCAGCGGAAGTCAGGGGATAGTCATCGGGCGGCCGGGCCGGCCAGCGGAGGTTGCGCATGCAGAACCAGAGACGGGCGATCGCTGTGCGTGTCAGAGGGTTGCGTGACGCCTCGGGCCTGACGGCGGCCGCGGTGGCCGCGCAGACCGGCGTGACGGTCGAGACCTATAGCCGGTACGAGACGGGCGGGGAGGATCTCCCGCTGAGTTATGTTTCGGCGCTGGCCGCTTTTTACCGGGTGGAGGTGACGGCCCTTCTGACGGGCGGGGACGCGCACGCCAAGGTGTTTCATCTGACGCGCGCGGGCACCGGCCCGGTGGTCGAACGCCGCCACGCGTATCACTACGAGGCGCTGGGCGCGCTTTTCGCGGGCAAGGTGATGGAGCCGTACGTCGTGACGGTCGAGCCTTCGCTGAAGGAGCTGCACCTCAACTCCCATCCGGGGCAGGAGTTCAACTACGCGCTCTCGGGGCTGCTGCGGCTGACGGTGGGCGACAGCACGCGGGTGCTGGCGCCGGGCGACAGCGCCTATTTCGATTCCGCCACGCCGCACGGCATGCAGGCCGAGGGTTCGGCGCCCGCCACTTTCCTGGCCGTTATCACCGCTTAGCGCGACGGGGGTTGTCAATGGTGTGTCCATGGCTGGAACGGGAGACGTTCGACTCGCACGCGGATTTCCTGGCGAATTTCAGGGTGAAGCTGCCTCTGACCTTCAACTTCGGTTTTGACGTGCTGGACGCGGTCGCGGCGCGCGAGCCGGACCGGCGCGCGCTCGTGTGGTGCGACGACCACGGCGGGGAGCGGTCATTCACGATGGGGGAGATGGCGCGCGAGAGCAGCCGGGCGGCCCGCGCGTTCATGGCGCTCGGCATCCGGCGCGGCGATGCGGTGATGCTGATCCTCAAGCGGCGGTATGAGTTTTGGTTCGCGCTGATGGGGCTGTGCAAAATCGGCGCGATCGCGATTCCGGCTACCCATCAGCTGATGAAGAAGGACCTCGTGTACCGCGTGAAGGCCTCGGGCGTGAAGATGATCCTCTGCGTGAACGAGCCCTCGATCCGCGACGCGGTGGACCAGGCGCTTGCGGAGACGCCGGTCGGCGTGCGCGCGCTGGTCAACGGCGGCGACGACGGCTCTCCGTGGGTCGATTTTCAGGCGCTGATGGCGGGCGCGTCCGACCGCTTGGACGAAGCGGACTGCGCACGGAAGACGGGCGCGTCAGACATCATGCTGCTCTATTTCACCTCGGGCACGACCGGCATGCCCAAGATGGTGCGGCACAATTTCCTCTACCCGTTCGGCCATCTGGTGACGGCGAAGTATTGGCAGTGCTGCCGGGACGGGGGCCTGCACCTGACCATCGCGGATACCGGCTGGGCCAAGGCCGCGTGGGGCAAGATCTACGGCCAGTGGATGTGCGGCAGCGCGGTGATGGTCTACGACATGGAGAAGTTCCACGCGCGGTCGGTCTTGAAGGTGGTGGCCAAATACGGCGTGACCACCTTCTGCGCGCCGCCGACCATGTACCGCTACTTCATCAAGGAGGATCTCCAAGCCTATGATTTCACGCGGCTCGCGCATTGCGTGGTGGCGGGGGAGCCGTTGAATCCCGAGGTGTATCAGAAGTTTCTGCAAGGCACGGGGCTGAAGCTGCACGAGGCGTATGGGCAGACCGAGCTGACGGTGGTCGCGGGCACCTTCCCGTGGATGACGCCCAAGCCGGGCTCGATGGGCTGCGCCGCGCCGGGGTACGAGTTGGACCTGCTGGATCACGAAGGCCGCTCGTGCGAGGTGGGCGAGGAAGGGCAGCTTGTGGTGCGCACGGGGGTTGTGAAGCCGCTGGGCATGTTCGACGGCTATCACCGCGACGCCGGCCTCACGCGCAAGGTCTGGCACCACGACACCTACTACACGGGCGATATGGCCTGGCGCGATCAAGACGGGTATTACTGGTTTGTGGGACGCGCCGACGATGTGATCAAAAGTTCCGGTTACCGCATCGGGCCGTTCGAGGTTGAAAGCGCCCTGCTGGAGCATCCGGCGGTGCTGGAGTGTGCGGTCACCGGCGTGGCCGACCGCGACCGCGGCCAGGTGGTCAAGGCCACGGTGGTGCTATCCCACGGGCATGCGCCGTCAGACGAGGTGGCCAGGGAGTTGCAGGAGCACGTCAAGCACGTGACCGCGCCCTACAAATATCCGCGCATCGTGGAGTTTGTCTCTGAGCTGCCCAAAACCATCAGCGGCAAGATCCGGCGCGTGCAGATCCGACAAAACGACGAGGCCAAAGGATAATTCAGTATGATGCGCGCAACTTTGCAGTCGAGGTTCCTGCCTGCCGCGGCCGTGTTTTTCGGTTCGTTCCTGCTGTTTATGATCCAGCCCCTGCTGGGCCGCACGCTCCTGCCCGTCTTCGGGGGCAGCGCGGCGGTTTGGAGCGTGTGTCTCGGGGCCTATCAGGTTCTGCTGCTGGCGGGTTACGCGTATGCGCACCTGCTCGCCGGGAAGAGCGCCCGGACGCAACGTGCGGCGCATCTGGCCTTGCTCGGGGTCGCGGTGGCGTGGGCCTTTGGTTTCGCCGCGTTGCGGTTGACCTTGAAAGGTCTTTTCGGCAATTCCTCGACCCCGTCGCTGGAGGTCCTTTTCTGCGTGCTGGCGTTTGTGGGCCTGCCCTATGTGTTGCTGGCGGCGGGGAGTACGCTGGTGCAGGCTTGGGTGGCTGGCGCGGACGCGCCGCAGCGCGGAGAAGCGGGGCGGGGGGTCTACCGGCTGTATGCGGTGTCCAATCTGGGCTCGCTGATGGGGCTGCTGATCTATCCGTTCGTGCTGGAGCCTTTCGTGCCGTTGACGATGCAGTGGTACGGGTTTGCGGTCGGGCTGGGGCTTTACGCGCTGCTCATCGCGCGGGCGGGATGGGGAGGCCGGACCGTGCCCCTGCCGTCCGCGGCCCGCGCGGAGGCGGGCACGCCCCCTCCGGCTGCCGATTGCCGGCTCCCGGTTGAGGCGCTCCGCCCTCCGTCCTCGTTCCTGTGGTTCTTCTTGCCTGCGATGAGCGCGTTCCTGCTCAATGCGGTGATCGCGCATCTCTTCATCGACGTGACGCCCATGCCGCTGGTGTGGGTGGTGATGCTGGCGGTGTTTCTGTTGAGTTATGTCGTGGGGTTTTCGCGTTTCGGCGAAGGCCGGCGCGGCGTGTGGGGCTCACTCTCCGTTGCGGCTCTGATGGGCGTGGCGGTGGCGAACGGGTTGTGGGGAACCGGGAGCTTTTACCCGAATGCCGCCGCCGCCGTGGCGGTCGTCTTCTGCGTGGGCGTGCTGTTGCACGGCTGGCTGTATGCGGAGCGGCCGGAGACCTCCCGGCTGACCGGCTTTTATTTGGCGATTGCGGCAGGCGGCGCGGCGGGCGGGTTGCTCGCTTCGATAGTCGCGCCGTTGGTCTTTAACCGCGTGTTGGAGTATCCGCTGATTCTCCTCGTTTGCGCGCTTCTGGTGGCGTGGCGTCTGCCCAAGCCTGCGTTTGTTGCGAGGTCGCGGCGGAACGTGTGGGCGTATCTGGCGTGTTGCGGTGCGGCGTGGCTGGCCTTGGCTTTTGTGACGGCGCGGCATACGCAGTCGCGCGTGGTCTTCCGTGCCCGGAATTTTTATGGGAGCCTGGCGGTGACGCAGACCTTGGAGCGGTTCGGAGCGTCAGGCGTCGTGCCCGTGCATTACCTGTGGTTCGGCCAGACCACGCACGGCATCCAGCTGCGCTCGCCTGAGTTGAGGACAAAAGGCACAGCCTATTTCGGGCAGACAGGCGGAGGCATCGCGTTCCACGCGCATCCGCGCTATCAGCGCGGAGCGCCGATGAAGGTGGGGGTGGTGGGGCTGGGAGCCGGCACCTTGGCGTGTTATGGCCGGCCGGGCGACCTTTTCCGTTTTTACGAGATCAATCCTCAGGTGGTGAGGGTGGCGACCGACCCGCAGCTCTTCACCTATCTGCCGGACGCGAGGATGCCGATCGATCTGGTGCCCGGCGACGCGAGGCGGATGCTCGAGAAGGAGCGTGCGGCGGGCGACCCGCTCTACGACCTGCTGGTGATCGATGCCTACAGCGGCGACGCGGTTCCTTATCACTTGGCGACGCGCGAGGCCTTCCGGCTCTACTTCGACCGGCTGGCTCCGGAGGGCATCTTGGCGGTGCACGTGAGCAACTGGCACATCGACCTGTTGCCGCTCTGCAAGGCGGCGGCATCGGGGCTGGGCGTTCACCCTTACGGGGTCTTGAGCGTGGCGGAAGACAGCGTGACCGCCGACGCGATCTGGGTTTTCATGACGCGTCAGCCCATGACTTACAGGTATCCGGGCAAATCCAGCGTACACGAGGTGGATTGGAGCCAGATCCGCGATGTGACCGCGCCAACCGACGAGAAGGGCAGCCTGATCCCGCTGCTGCGGTTCTGAACGAGGGCGGTCCGACACGCGCCGCCGAAGGGCCTAGCCCGAAAGCCATACGTTGACGATCTGATCGTTCGCCCACTCGACAAAGAGGCTGGAGTCTTGAGGCACACTGTCCAAGGCAAAGATCCAGCGGTTATGGTCGCCGGCTTCCAGCATCAGCGTGGGGGTGCCCTTGGCCGCGTGGAACTCGCTCGACTCGCGGATACCCAGAAGATCCATCATCCGCGCGAAGATGCTGTTCAGCCGCTGAGGGAGCGCGTCGAGAAGCTGTTGGGCGTGGTCGCGGTCCTCGGGGGTGAATGCCCTCCCCTCGCAGACCATCAGGACGGTGACGGCTCCGGACCGCAGGCACGGATTGTCGCACGGCACGGAGACCGTGTATTCCGCGCCCTGGTTGTCCGTCTTCCACACGGACTCGTCATGTAGATCGATGGCTTTCATGGGTTCACCTGTGCCCGCGTCAGGCCGCCTGCCTCGGAAGTCTATTTCACCAAAGAAATTTTCTCACAGACCCCGCGGCCTCGCAAGGGCTGGAATGTCCTGAAAAAGTGTTCAGCCATCCACCTAACGGCCCGCACGAGTTGCAGGGGCGCCGATGAATCCGGCAAAAACGGCAGGCGCCGGGGCCGGTGAGCTCTCTCGGCCTTAAGGAAGCTTCCATCTGCCAGCTTTTCCTCACGGAGTTTTGCGCCGTGCTGGAGGCGATCCGCGCCAACGAGACGCTCACCGCCAAGCAGCGCGCCATCCACGATCGGGGACTCGTCACCGTCCTGCGCCAGCTCCATGACGAACTCGACGCGGCCGTTGCTGCCGCCTACGGGTGGGACGCCGCGCTCGCAGACGCCGTCATTCTCGACCGGCTGGTCGCCCTCAACCGCGCCCGCGCCGACGAGGAATCACGCGGCACAGTCCGCTATCTCCGTCCCGCTTATCAGCAACCGCATGTTGTACCGGCTTCAGCCGGCAGCGTCGCCGTGCAGTCCGATCTCGGTCTCCCGAACTCTGACCTCCGACCTCTGACCTCTCTCCCGCTCCTCTCGCCTGGCCCGACACCCTCGCCGACCAGATCGCTCTCGTGCGCGGCGTGATCCGCCAGACCGCGTGGCAGCAAACCCACGGCGCGAAGCCCCTCGCCCGCCACTTCACCGGCGTTCGCGCCCCGACCGTCCAGCGCCTCGTCGACGCCCTCTCGGCCCTCGGCCACGTCGGATAAGAAAATGTGATCAAACGGTCGGCGGCGGGGAGTTCGGTCATCCGGGAGTCCGCAGGCGCGTCACGCGCCTGCGGGCCAGGAAACGGATTATTTACTCTTGATGCCGGTACCTGCGGCCTTGTCAATATACAGGCCGACAAAGAAGAACGGGAGTCCGGTGCGCCGTCCCTTGGGCGGTTCGGCGTTGATGACTGCCGTCGGACATGCGCTCGACGCCGGTAAAGGCAAAAAGCAGGCACCCGGCCTGTCGGGCGGCAACGGATAAGATCAGCGGTTTCGATTGGCCGTCCGGGGATTGCCGGAGCGTTCATTTCCCGCGGCGGTCAAGGTACTTCGCGATCATCTCCGGCAACTGCTCGCCCGCGTCCTTCTTGTCCAGCAAATCCACCCCCCCGGCATCCAGCATCCCGGTTCTGAAGCCCTCGTCCGCAAAGGCCGAAATGCCGATCACGACGGTTTCCGGAAATTCCGAGAGGATCAGCCGCGTCGCCTCTATGCCCCCCGTGGCCGGCATGCGGATATCCATAATGATGACATCCGGGCGAAGCCGCCTCGCAAGCGCGACCGCCTCGAGTCCGTTAGCCGCTTCGCCCACCACCTCCAGAGACGGTTCAGCGCCCAGCCGCGACACCAGCACGCCGCGGAAGAAAGCGTGGTCATCGGCGATCAGAACGCGTGCCCTTCCCTTCGAGATCGCGGCGGCCGGCTCCGCAGGAGGCGGCATGCACACCTGTTGCGGGGCGGGCGGCTCTTCCCGCGACACGGGAACGCTGATCGTCACGCGCGTGCCACGGCCCGGAGCCGCATCAACGCCCAGCGTGCCGCCCAAGGCCCCGATCCGTTCGCGGATGCTGAACAGCCCGATGCCTCCCCCGCTAGCCGCTCCGTTCGGGAGGCCTCCGACGTCGAACCCTTTTCCCGCGTCAGAGACCGAAAGCTCAACCCGGCCTCCGGAGATTCCTCCTCGCAACAGGACCCTCTTCGTTCCCGAGTGTTTGCAGGCGTTGAACAGAAGTTCACTGACAGAGTGGAAGAGGTGGAGTTTCAGCGCTTCTTGCCGCACCTCCGGCAGGTCCGGGACCTCAAAAACGACATCGAGCCCGAAGCGTTCGCTCATTTGCCCCGCCAAGTGGTGCAACGCGGGCGTGAGGCCGAGTTCGTACAGCAGAGGCGTCACCAGCCCGTTGGTCAACACGCGGGTTTTGTTGACCGCCTCGGTCAGGAGATCACGTATCTTGCAAAGATCGCCCGCGCGGGCATCCGCCGGATGGGGGGGGACGAGGCTTTCCGCAATCAGCCGCGCGCCGACAAGAACCTGCTGCAGATCGTCGTGCAGAAAGTCTGACAGCCGCCGGCGCTCGCGCTGCTCCGTCTGCCCCAGTTCCTCGACGAGGTGCCGCAGGCTGGCCGTCCGGTCTGCCACCGCCTTCTCGAGCGCCTTGCCGTGTCCCTGCAAAGCCTCTTCGAGCAGCTTGTGCTCCGTGATGTCGATTTCGAAGCCGTCCCAAATCAGGTGATTGTCCCGCCCGCGATGCGGGGCCGATGCGATCAGGATCCATTTCGTTTTTCCCGACGGCAGCCTGATCCGCGTCTCGGCGCGGAACATGGACATGGTTTCTATCGCGGCCCTTTCGAACTCGGCGAACGGCCGGCTGTCCTCCTCGTCCAGCTGGGTGTAAATCGCGTACGGCTGTTCCATCACCTCGGCCACGGACATCTCGTGGATACGCTCGACGCCGCCGCTGACATAAGTGAACCGCCGTCCGCGGCCGTCCGCGCCGCAGTCGACCTGGTAGAGCATCGCTCCCGGCAGGTTGTCGCCCAGGAAGCGCAGCCGCTCTTCGCTTTCCCGCAGGCGCGCCGCCGTCTCCTGGGCGCACCGCAGGGCAGCCGTCAGCTCCGCCTCGGCCTTCCTGCGCTTCTCGGCTTGCTCCTCCGCGTCGAGACGCAGCCGGTTGAGGTGGTCGAACACGCCCCTGATTTTCCAGACCCCGCCCAGCAACAGGATTGAAATCAATAAACCCACGCCTTCGGAAACCGGGTCAAACTCGGATGCGCCTGAAGTGAGTGTGCCGGCCAGCACAAAGGCCCGGCGAACGCCCATCAGCACAAATCCGGCAGCCAAAAACAGCCAGGCGACGCTGCGATGGATTCTCCGGATCAGGAAAATGGCCAGCCCGGCCGTATAGAACTGAACCAGGATCGATAAGACAAGTACGGTCGCCAGGAACATGATGTGCTCCTTTAATGTTCAGCATATACTGACAGTTCGAAACGGCATCCGCCAGCCTAAACGGCAACGTTGATCGACTTTCACGCCGAGGCCTAAAGGCAACGAAGGCATGGTTTCGGTGCGCTCTTCTCTTTGCATAAAGGTGAGCGTTTGGCGGTGAACGCTTATGACTCGTGCGATCCAACCCTCAAACCAGAAACCATCACGCTTCTCCCCCGTCCGCCAGCCCAGTCCAAGATCAAATCCGCACATGGCAATCGGCTTGAACGAAGACGATCAAGTGTGTTACCGTGCACGACAGTTTGACTAACTGCCAGGAGCGCCATGATCTGGATCGACTTGATCTACAATCTCTCCCTGCTGATCGCGCTCAGTGTGGTCAGCGGTTTCGTGGACCTGCGCTGGAAGCGGAACACCCGGGCGGGGGTCCTGCTGCAGGGCGCCGTGTTCGGGAGCGCGGCGGCCATCGGCATGCTGCGCCCGTTCGTCTTGGGGCCCGGCCTGATCTTCGACGGCCGGTCGGTGATGGTCAGTCTGGGCGGGCTGTTTTTCGGCCCGTGGGCCGCGGCGGTGGCCTGCCTGACGACGATACCGCTGCGCGTTTTCCAGGGAGGGCCCGGCACGGTGATGGGCGTGTCGGTGATTCTGGTTTCGGCGGCGCTCGGAATCGGCCTCTATCAGCGCCGGCGCGGCAAGCCGGCGGAGGTTTCTTCCGCCACGCTCCTGGCGTTCGGCCTCGCGGTGCACCTGGCCATGCTGGCGATGACGGTCACACTGCCGGTGGGCCTGATCCTTCCCGTGCTGAAACGCATCGGCTGGCCGGTGATGCTGGTTTATCCGCTGGCGACGGTTCTGATCGGCAAGATCCTCTCGGACCAGGCGGCGCGGGCCCGGTTTGTCGAGACGCTGCGCGAAAGCGAGGCGCGGCACCGGGCCATCCTCCAGGCGGCCATGGACGGCTGCTGGCTGTCGGACACGCAGGGGCGGCTGCTTGAAGTCAATGCGGCGTTCTGCCGGATGAGCGGCTACAGCGTGCGGGAACTGCTGTCCATGAACATGGCCGACCTTGAAGCCGGCGAGCCGGCCGCAGACATGGCCTCCCGCATCCGGAGGATCATGGCGCGGGGCGAGGACCGGTTCGAGTCCCGACACCGCCGCAAGGACGGGAGTGTTTTAGATGTCGAAATCAGCGCCCAGTACCAGCCCACGGACGGCGGGAGGATCGTGGCTTTTGTGCAGGACATCACCGCGCGCAAATGTGCGGAAAGCACCCTGCGCGGCAGCGAGAACCGGTACCGCGGACTGGTCGAGCTCGCCGTGGACGGGATACTCTTGGGTTCTCACGAGGGCGTGATCATCGAGGCCAACCAATGCATGTGCGATCTGTCCGGCATGAAGCGAGAGGAGCTGATCGGCAAGGACATCCGCGAGATGCCTTTCACGCGGGAGAGTATGACGAGGCAGCCGTTCCGCTACGATTTGCTGCAGCAGGGGCAGGCCGTTGTTTCCGAACGCACCCTGATCCGTCCGGACGGTTCGGCGGTTGTGCTGGACATGCGGACCAAGATGATGCCCGACGGCACCTATCAGTCGATTTACCGCGACATCACCGAGCGCAAGCGGGTCGAGGAGGCGTTGCGCGAAAGCGAGGAGAAGTTCCGGGTGCTGGCCGACTCGACGCCCACGGCGGTGATGCTTTACCAGGACGACCGCTGGGTTTACGCGAACCGCGCCGCCGTGGCCATGTGCGGGTATTCCGAAAAAGAGCTTCAGGGCATGCCTTACTGGGGATTCGTCCATCCCGATTACCAGGAGCTCATCCGGGAAAACGGAACGAAACGCCTGCACGGAGACAGCACGGCGAACAGCTTTGAATTCGAAATCATCGCCAAGGACGGCACGAAGAAGTGGGTCGATTTGTCGGGCGCCTCGACGACCTTGGGAGGCAGGCCCGCGGGCATCATCTCCGTTCTGGACATCACCGGCCGCAAGCGGGCCGAGGCCGAACTGCAGAACATGCGGAAACTCCAGAGCGTCGGCACGCTGGCCGGCGGGATCGCGCATGATTTCAACAATATCCTCACAGGGCTGTTCGGGAACATCGCATTGGCCAAAGAGGAACTCGCCCAAGACCATCCCGGGCGCGTGTTCCTGGATGAGGCGGAACAATCCATGAACCGCGCGGTCCGCCTGACCAAGCAGTTGCTGACCTTCGCCAAGGGCGGCGACCCTGTCAAGGAAGATGTCAGCCTGGGCGCTCTTGCCGAGGAAGTCGCGCGCTTCGACCTTTCGGGCAGCAACGTGAGCCTCGTTTATCGGCAAGCCGCTGACCTGTGGACGGCCGAAGCGGACAAGGGGCAGATCCAGCAGGTCATTTCCAACCTCACCGTCAACGCCCGTCAGGCGATGCCCGAGGGCGGGCACCTGTACATCAACTTGGAGAATGCGGTCCTTCCGGAGGCGGCCGTCGCCGGTCTCCGCGGGGGGAACTACGTCAAGGTCACCGTGCGGGATGAGGGGACCGGCATCGATCCGAAGCACCTTGACCGGATCTTCGAACCCTATTTCACCACCAAGCAGACCGGCACCGGGCTGGGCCTGGCGACGGTCTGGTCCATTATCGGCAAGCATGGCGGCCGTATCGGGGTTGAATCGGAACTTGGCAAAGGTACGGCCTTTACGCTTTACCTGCCCGCTTCCGGTCGTCCGCAGCAGGCGGATACACAGCCGCCTGCCGCAGAATGCCGGCCTGCGGCCCGCACCGCCCGAATCCTGGTGATGGATGACGATGCGGCGATCAGCAGCATCGCCGCCCGCATGCTCGCCCCCTGCGGATACTCGGTTGCCTCCGCCCCCGGAGGCCGGGAGGCCCTTGAGCTGTACAAACGGGCGATGGAGACCGGTGAGCCTTTCGACGCGGTCATCATGGACCTGACCATCCCCGGAGGAATCGGCGGGAAAGAGGCGATCAAAAACTTTCTGGCGATCGATCCTCAAGTCAGGGCCATCGTTTCCAGCGGATACGATGCCGATCCGGTGATGGCCAACCCCGCCGAATATGGGTTCAAAGGCGTCGCCGCAAAACCCTACACCCAAAAAGAATTGCGGGAGATCGTGGCGAGGGTCTTGGCCTGACGGCCTGCGGGTTGATCCACCTGACGCCGCGGGTGTCACGTCGCAAGAGGTGAGAGAGGCCGCCCGCCCGCGGGCCCTCTACGTGCCCGCCAGCGCCCGTTGCGCGTCCCGCTTGCCCATGCCGCGGATCGAGGCGAAGGCCGCCAGGGTCCGGGCCTGCAGCGTGATCCGGCCCGGATCCTTCTCCCATTTCGAGACGGTCCGCGTCGACACGCCGGCCAACTTCGCGCAATCCGCTTGCGTCAGCCCAAGCCGCGTCCTGACCTTGCGCACCATCGGGCCCGTCGGCCGGATGGCCGGACCATTATTGCCCCGTAACCCGTGTTTGAGGAAATCGCCAACGAAAAGCACCGTTTTTCACATCATGACAAGGGGGAAATGGCCCCGGCTTCAGACAAAGAAAAAGGCCGTTTTTATTGGGATTTACCAACAAAAACGACCTTAAAATCTGGTGGGCGCTACAAGATTCGAACTTGTGACTTCTACCGTGTGAAAGTAGCGCTCTAACCAACTGAGCTAAGCGCCCGCACCGTGAAAAACGGGTTTACTTATATCATCCGCGGCGGGTAAATGTCAAGGGCCTCCCAAAAAATAAAAGCGGCGGGATGGCGCTACTGCAGCAGCAGGGCTCGGTAGAAGCGCTGCGTCACGCCTGCCGCCGTGGTGTCGGTGAACAGGTTCGCGCCGGTCAGGGCGCGGTTGGTGCAGAGCGGAACCCAGTCGGGGGCCAGCAGGTCATTCTTGTACTGCACCACGAAAGCGTGCCCCGGAGCCGCCTGCAGGGTGATGTCGACGATGCCGGCCGCACGCGAGCCAAGGGCGACGACCGCGGGCGCCGGCGGGGTCCCCAGCCGATTGGAGGCTCCCGGCGTCCAGAGGGGCATGCCGTAAACCGTGTTGGTGTCGCCGTCGGGAAAGAGACCCTGGCTCACGTTGCCGAGTTGCGCGCCGAACGTGAGGGCGTGCTGCAGCACCCCGGAGGGAGAGAAGAGGCCGAGCGCCTCCCCGTCGGCGCTTAGCTTGAAGGCCGCGTGCAGATGGCCGTTGGTGTCGGTTCCGTTTTGCGCGGTTTCATCGTCGGCCAAAACCAGCAGGAAGCCGCGTGCGGCGATGACGGTGTTCGTCGGGAGCATCCACTTGGCGGGCTTGGAGAGATCATCCGTGAGGGTGTAGCCGGAGAGATTTACGGAAGACGAATTCGGATTAAAGAGTTCGATCCAGTCCTGGAACTTCTGGTCGGCCGGGTCCGGGTAGCCGGCGGGGCCGACGTTGTCCGCCAGCCACTCGTTGATGACCACCGGCTGCGGCGCCAGCAGGCCGGAGTTGGTGACGGTGATGGTGTCCGACGCGTTGGCAAGAAGCCCGTCGTGCAGGTCATACGCCTGCAGGGTGAGCGGGTTGGCGACCTCGGGGAGCGGCACGGTGACGGTCCAGTTCGTTACGCCGGTCCAGGTGACGGGGTACGTCACGCCGTTGACGGTGATGCTCTTCACCGTGACAGGGCCGGTGCCGGCGAGCGTCACGGGGCTGTTGGTGACACTGAAGGCGCTGCCGAGGTTGTTGGTGATCGCGAACGGGGTCGACAGCGGCAACCGGCTGCGGACGTAGTCGGCGCGGTTCTTGAGGTAGGTCACGGTGCCGCTCCAGTTCTGGCCGAGCAGGCCGCCATAATGCGCCGCCCACCGGCCCATGTAGACGGTGTCGCCCGTGACCGCCGTGAGGTCGTAGAGGTGTCCGTAATAGGCGTGCAGGTTCGCCGGCAGGTTGATGATCTTCGCCGTGTTGGCCGAGCCCGTGCCGGGAAACACCTGGTTGGTGTTCGCAGCCATGAAGGCGTAGTCCATGTCCCACGGGAAGAACAGGGCCTTGCCGTCCTCGGGCCGGAAATAGAAGATCGCGTTGTGCGTGCTGTACATGAAGATGTCGCTGCAGCCGATCAAGCTGATGAAGGCCAGGCCCCGCATCCACTCGTCCACATCCATGAGCTGCCGCGTCTGCGTGTCGAGCGCGGCGCCGGTCAGGCTGAAGGCCTTGGCCAGAGCGACCGCGGGCGCGTAGTTGTTGCGGGCGGTGTGGTTCTCCTTGAGGAAGGTCCAGCGGTAGGACTCCGGATTGCTGCCGAGATCCTTGATGTCCGTGCCGAGCACGAGGTCAGGGTTAGGGAGCTTGGGCGACTGCGCGTCGCCGGGGACGAGTGTGTTGGTCGGGTAGTAGACGTATTCGAGCTTGAAAAGCTCGCCGTCGCCGCCGCCCTTGTATTGCGTATCGAGAAACTCGCCGCCGTACTTGGCCAGGAGGAGCAGGCCGATGCCGTCGTCAGACGACCGAGGCGCGAACACCTGGCAGAGGTCGTCGTACATGCCCGGCAGGCCGCCGGCCTTGTTGATGGCGTGCTTGAGCAGGATCTCGTCCGGATCGCCGCCGATGCCGGAGTAGCCGCCGGAGCGGTCCACGGTGATGCCGTCCAGCACGCCGCGGTAGGGGCGGTCCGAAGGCAGGCGCACGGTGAAGCCCACACGGTTGGAATCGTTGCGCCCGCGCTCGCTGCCCTGCAGGTGCATGCCCGCGTCATAGGCCACGGCCCTCTCATCCGTGATGAGCGTGCAGCCGAGGCGCTCGTTGCTCATGACGTTGACGCTGCTGTGCAGGTAAGTCGTGTCCGCGGTCGTCAGGATCACCCGGACCGTGTGCAGGCGCGGCATGAGGGCCGTTCCGCTGGAGACTTCGAAGAGGGCGCGCGAGTTCGTGCCGTCCGCCGGCCAGCTGGCCTTCGCGCCGAGTCCGTCCGCGGCCTCGACGTAGAACTGCACGATGCTGCCGGATGCCTGGCCGGGCACGACCGCCGCGAGCGTCACCCCGCCGCCGGACGCGGCCTGCGGGCCGATCCGGACGGACTGCCACGCGCCGCTGTTCACGGCGTAGAACAGCGTGCCGGTCGCCACGCCGTCCGGGTCGGACGTCGCCACCGACACGGTCACCGCCTGTCCGGCGGAGGGCACGACGGGCAGGTGCGACAGGCCGCTGAAGGTCGGGCCGATGTTCGCCGCGTAAGTCGAGTTGCGCGCGCCCGGCGTGCCGGACAGGCCGGGCGCGGCGATTTCCGTCAGGCGCGGCAGGCGGTTGAAGTACAGCCGCGTGAGCAGCCGGTTGCACCCCGCCACCCATCTGGCGCGGAACGAGATCTCGTATTCGACGCCGTTGGTCACGGCCGCGCCGTTGTCCAGCGTGGTCTCGGCGTGGTTGTGCATGTGTTCGGTGTAGCCGTCGGAGACCAGGCGCAGCACGTGGTTGGCCGCGTTGTCCGGATCAACCGTCACCTCGCTGTGGCGGTGGTTGCCGATGATGCGCCAGGTGTTGGTCCCCGTTTCGAAGGTGCTGTTCTGGATCAGTTGACGGCCCACGCCCGCGGGCGACTGGACGACGCTGACGTCATCCAGCAACATCTCGCCTGCATCGATCAGGCCGAGCACGAACTCCTTCCAGAGCGTCGGGCTGCTCGCCGTTTCCACGGTCGCCGTGCCGCGATAGGAGTAGGTCTGCCAGGAAGCCTTGGCGCGGTCATCGCAGGCCGCCCACGCCTCGGCACGGGAGTTGTCGGCCCGCGGATCGCGCAACTCGAGGCTCGCGCCCAGGCCGTCCGGATACGAGGGCCACGGGCTGCCGTCCCCGTAGCGCACCGCATCCGCCGGGTTGCCGGCGGCGTCCGGATCGACAGAGGCATCCGGCGGCAGGCCGGCGGCGTCGAACAGTTCGATATTGCCGCCGCCGCCCGGCAGGCGGCTGGCCAGATCGCCCACGATGTCGACGGACGGGTACAGGTCCTGCAGGTAAGCGGCATCCCGGGCCACGACCAGGTAGCCGCCGTTCGCGAGCGTCCGTCCCGCAGGGAAACGGAACGCCGTCTTGCCGTCGATTTCCAGCCGCCAGCCGGTCAGGTCCACCGTGCCGGTGCCGCGGTTGAACAGTTCGACCCACTGCTCCGGCGAGTTCGTCGCAGGCCCCTGCGGATCGCGCGGGTGATACATGATCTCATTGATCACCACGTCGTCACGCAGGGCGACGCGGTTCGTCGCGCCTGGCGAGGCCTCGCAAGGATGACGCCACGGGCCCGTGCCTTCGGGCCAGCGCGCCCGGGGATAGCGTTTGGCGAGCACCGCGTCCACCGCCGCCGCTTTGCCGGGCGTATAGAGCACGAGCCGGTCGCCCGGGTCCGCGCCGAAGCCGAGGGCGGCGCGGTCGATGACCGTGCGGCCGCCGGGCGGAAGCGTCTGGGGAGGGATCACAGACTCCAGATCGGCAGCGCCGAAACGTTTGAAAACGAAGTTCGATAGGCTGACGCTCTGCGAGCCGGTGTTGATGATCTCCGCCCAGAAGGTCCCGTTGGTGACGCAAGGCAGTTCGTTGAAGGCGAGCGGCGGTGTCCATGGGGGCATGCCATTGGTGACCGACAGCGACAGCTCCGCGCCGAACATCACGTCGTTTGCGCCGGCGGCGGACTGGTGGACCTCGACGGCGAGCACGTTCGTGCCGGCCACGAGGCTGGAGACGGGCAGGATGAACGGGCCGGCGAAGGTCGCGTTGCCGACGTTGGCCTCGGCAGCGGTCGCATGGCCGACCGTGCCGGCGGGCATGTTGAGGCGCAGCACCTCGGTGCCGTTGATGTGGAAGACCGCGCCGTCATCCACGACCGCCCGCAACGTCAGCGTCGCGGTGGACGGGTCGCCGTTCACGACGAAGGCCGTGCGGAAATATGTGGTCTCCGGACCGGTCGCCAGCAGGGTGTTGGTGGGGGCCCACTTGACCGCCGTGCCGCTGGCCTCGACGCGGAAGCCGGAGGGGCCGGCACCGTCGTTCAGGGCACAGAAATCGAGCGTGTTGGTCGCCGAGGCAAAACCGTTGGTGAGGCTGAAGAGGGAGCTGAAGGCGGTGAACCCGGCGTAGTAAAGCCCTTTGGCGCTGCCGTTCAGCATCACATTGGTCACTTGGTTGTCCGCCGCGACCCGCAGCGCGATGCGTGCCGTGTTCACGTCCAGGCCGCTGAGGTCAAAGGAGGTGCGGAACTGGTAGAGCCCGCCGGGAACACTCGCTGTGCCGCTGGACACGGCGCCGATCCAGCGGGACGTTGTGCTGTTGGCCATCCAGGCGGAATGGTTCACCATGACCGTGGCGCTGATGGCGGGCGGAGGGGGCGTGCCGTAAGCCGACGCGACGAGTGTGTAATGGGGGTCGGGCAGGCCGGTGGCCAGTGCCTGGCCTCCGGCATCGAGTCCGCTGCTGAAGAGCGTCGAGACCGTCTGCGTCATCGGCGGGCTCCAGCCCGCCGTGCCGCCGTGGAACAGCCCCGTGCCCGTGCCCCAGGCGCTGGCGTCGTAATCCGGCGTGTTCCAGTCGGCGGCGGGAGCCGCGCCGGTCGCGAGGAAGCGCCAGGATGAGTCCAGCCGTATGGCATACGGGTCGGCCACGATCGTGACCACCGGCGTGTTGGGAGCACCCGGGGTTCCGCCCATGAGAAGGCTCGGACGCCAGTTGGCCGGATCGGCGGTGGCGGCGTCCTCGTCGGCTTTGGCGAGGGACGGCCCCGCGCCGTCGGGTGCCACGGGCCAGGCGTCATCCGTGCCGTAGGCCAGGGTGTCCATCAGGCGCGCGTTGTTGTTGCGCAGCTCGAGCGTTTCCCCGCCGTTGCCGAGACGTCCCGCGAACGGTCCGAGCACGTTGGTCACGCCGGCGGCGGCCGCTAGGTCGGCGGGGGACCCGGCCACGACCAGATAGCCCCTTCCGGGGATCACCGTGCCCTCGGGGAAACGGTAGCCGACGCCCCCCTCGAGGGTCCAGCCCGAGAGGTCCATGTCCACGGCCAGCTGGTTCCGCAGCTCGATCCATTCGAAGGCCGCCTCGTTCGTCTGCGGCGGATGGTACATGACCTCGTTGAAAACCACGGTAACGTCGGCCCGGACCGCCGCGGCGCAGCCGAACACGAGTGCTCCTATATGCAGATTCAGCGCTCTCATCAACGTGTCATTATCCTTGCCGTAAAAGTATCAGGTGGCGTGGGGGTACGCAAGCTTGAACCGGACATTCACAGCAGGCCGCAGGCCTATTATTTGGCCGTGCGCAGCCCTAAAACGGACGGCCCGAGAGGAATGGCGCCAAGTTAAGGATTTTTCTCTCATAATCTTAATCGTAATCCTAAAACTAATTGTAATCTCCCCGGATAAACGGATTAAGATGAGGAGCACGATTATGATTAAGACTGGCCATGGCGCTTCCCTTAGCGCCATTCCACCCCGGCGGTCCGCATGCCGGCCCGGTAAAATATTCGGTTTTTGGGGTGTGGCACGTGGCGGAATCCGCTAAAATGACAGCCATTCGAAGCTGGAGGAGGCGACGTGTTCTTGTCGAAAAAAAAAGACCCTTTGCGCGCGCTGGAGAAGACGCTCGGCTACGCGTTCAAAAACCGCGGGCTGTTGGAGACCGCGCTGACCAATCCGTCGTACCGGGCGGACCATGCGGCGGAAAGGATCGAGGACAACCAGCGGCTGGAGTTCTTGGGCGACGCGGTGTTCGGGCTGCTGACCGCGCAGCAGGTGTTCGAGAGGTATGCCGATGAGGACGAGGGCGGGCTGACCGTGCGGCGCAGTCATCTGGCGAGCGGGCGGGCGCTGGCGGAACTCGCGCGGCGCATCGGGCTGGGCCAGTACCTGCGCCTCGGAAAGGGTGACGAGGCGGCCGGCGGACGCGACAAGGACAAGCCTTTGACCGACGCCATGGAGGCGGTGTTCGGCGCCGCGTGGTGCGACGGGGGCGCCAAGGCGGTCAAGGCGGTCTACGCGAAGCTGATGGCCGACAGCGCGGAGATGCCGCTGGACCTGTGGGCCGAGAATCCCAAAGGCCGCCTGCAGGAGCTGGCGCAGCGCAACGCCTGGCCGGACTCGCCGGCCTACGAACTGATGGAGGTGACCGGGCCGAGCCATGCCCCCGCGTACACGGTGAAGGCCAGGGTCCACGGCGGGCACGAAGCCCTGGGGGCCGGCCGGACCAAACGGGCGGCGGAGGTGACCGCCGCGCAGGCGCTGCTGCGGGTGCTCGAGGAGGCCGGCTTGACCTGAACCGGGTTTGGTCACAGGCCGCGTGACCGGAGCCGGCAGGCACTGTGCGAGTGGCGGGACATGGGCGGGGGAGTTTCGGGAGGTTCAACGGTCAGGATGCGTGTGGCTTCTTCTGGCCGAGGCGTGCATAATACGCTCAATCAATCCGGAGGGCTTATGCCAAACACGTTCAAAGTCGGCTTCTTCAGCATCGGGCTCGACACCTACTGGGGCCAGTTCAAGGGGCTCAGGGAGAACCTGCTGGGCTATCACGAGAGGATCCGCACGGAGCTCGAGGGCTCCGGCGCGGCGGTCATCGATGCCGGGCTGGTGGATAACCCGTCCAAGGCGCGTGCGGCCGGCAAGCTGTTCAGGGCCGAGGGCGCGGAGATCGTTTTCCTTTTCATCTCGACGTATGCGCTCTCTTCCACGGTGCTGCCGGTGGTGCAGGAGGCGGGCCTGCCCGTCGTGGTGCTCAACATCCAGCCGGTGGCGCAGCTGGACTATGCGGCCTTCAACGCGCTGGGCGACCGCGGGGTGATGACCGGCGTTTGGCTGGAGCACTGCCAGGCTTGCAGCGCGCCGGAGATCGCCTGCGCCTTCAACCGCGCGGGCATCGACTACCACCTGGTCACCGGTCACCTGCAGGACCCCGAGGTGTGGCGCGACCTCCGCGACTGGACCGACGCGGCGAGGGTGCGCGCGGCCATGCGGGAGAACCGCATGGGCGTACTGGGGCACTATTACTGCGGCATGCTGGATGTGTACAGCGACCTGGGGCAGCAGTCCGCGGTGTTCGGCACGCACATCGAGCTTTTGGAAATGTGCGAGCTGCACGCGCTGCGCGAGGCGGCCACGCCGGCGGAGGTCGCCGCCAAGCTCGGGGAGTTCGCGGCGCGGTTCGACATCTCGCCGGCGTGCGAGCCCGCGGAGCTGGAGCGGGCGGCCCGCACGGCGGCGGCGCTGGAGGAGGTGGTGAGGAAACACGATCTCGGGTCACTGGCCTACTATTACGAAGGTCAGCCCGGCAACGCCTACGAGAATATCGTGACCTCGGTGATCGCGGGCAACACGCTGCTGACCGGACGCCACGTGCCCGTGGCCGGCGAGTGCGAGGTCAAGAACGCCCAGGCGATGAAGATCATGGACCTCTTCGGCGCGGGCGGTTCGTTCTCGGAGTTCTATCTGGCCGATTTCAAGGACGATGTGCTCTATCTCGGCCATGACGGGCCGGCTCACTTCGCGATCGCGGAGGGGCGCGTGGGGCTCGTGCCGGTGCCGCTCTACCACGGTAAGCCGGGCAAGGGGCTCTCGATCCAGATGACGGTCAGGCACGGCCCGGTGACCCTGCTCTCTGTGGTGCAGCGCGGCGACGGGAAATTGATGCTGCTGGTGGCGGAGGGCGAGTCGGTCCCCGGCCCGGTGCTGCTGATCGGCAACACCAACAGCCGCTACCGCTTCGCCCTCGGGGCCAAGGCATTCCTGAACGCGTGGAGCAAGGCCGGGCCCGCGCACCACTGCGCGATCGGCGTCGGCCACATCGCGGGCAAGATCGCGAAGCTCGCGGCGCTGCTCAAGATCGAGGTGATGAAGGTGTGTTGAGCGTGAGCGAGCGGTCCTGCCACGTTCTGCGCTCTGCTTAGCGATTCTTCGTGCGCATCCCCATTTCGTTGAATACCCGCGCCCGGATGTCGCGGGCCACCTTGCGCGGCACATATTTTAGGGGTGGTGTGCGACCGGGCGCGCACCGCGCAGGTTTCCGCCCGACAAGTCAGTGAAACGGGGATGCGCTTCGCTCCTTCTCGAGCGGGTTTTGCCAGTTGACTCGGTTCATACAACCTTTGTATGATAAGAACATGAGCACGATTACTTTCAACCTCTCGTTTCAGGATACCTTGATTGGCGAGGTGGACGCGTTGGCGCGTCGCGAGTCGCGGTCGCGCTCGGAACTGCTGCGCGAGGCCGCCCGACTCTATATCCAGCGCCAGAAGCGATGGGAGTCTCTGTTCGCGCTCGGCGATTCTGTTGTGCGCGAGTCGGAACTGTCGGAGGAAGATGTGGTGCGTGAAATTCGAGCCGTTCGCAAAGCCAAAGGCAAGAAACCGCTCCGATGAAAATCGTCTGCGACACCAACGTGATCGTTTCAGGCATGTTGTTCGGGGGTCACTCGCGCACGATCCTTATGGCCGTGGCGCAGGGACGTGTCGAAGCCTTCACAAGCCCGGAGCTGCTGCACGAACTGCGCGAGGTTCTGCAGAGGCGCAAATTCCGGCTCAAGCCAGAGCAGATTGCTGCCGTGATGGAGCTGGTCAGGGAGAGTTTCACTTGTGTGGAGTCCGGCATGGTGTTCTCCGTCATCGCAGACGACCCGGACGACGACCGCGTTCTGGAAGCGGCACACGCCTCGCGGGCCAGTGTGATTGTCAGCGGTGACAACCACCTCTTGACCCTCGGCGGATGGCGTTCAGTAACGGTTCTCTCTCCCGCCGACTTCGTCACCGCTTATCTTGGGCGCTGAGTGTTTTGATGGAGGGTTACGATGCGATACTTAGGCACATTGGCATTCTGTATGGTATTGGCGGCGGACGTGCTGTCGGCTGCGACGCTGGAGCAACAGTTCCGTGACCTGCCCCTGTCGGCCAGGCGCAACACGGGGCCGCTCTTCTGGCTGCACGGCGACGAGTCGCCGGAGCGGCTGAACGCGATGCTGGACAAGGTGGCGGAGGCCGGCAACGGCACCCTCACCGCCGAGTCGCGTCCACATAAGGAGTGGCTCGGCGAGGGGTGGTACCGCGACCTCGGCGTCTGCCTCGACGCGGCGAAAAGGCTGGACCTGCAGATGTGGCTCTTCGACGAGGACTGGTGGCCGAGCCAGACCGTGGGCGGCAATGTGCCTGAGGCGTACGCCGCGAAGCGGCTGGTGGCGACGGGGGTGCCGGTCCCGCCCGGAGGCCGGTACGGGGGGACTCCCGGACAGGAATCCCGTTTCATCGCGCTCGTGGCGGGCCGGCTGGACGCGGACGGCGCGGTGGAGGCCGAGACGCTGCGCGACCTGACGAAGCTTGCGCATCAAGGCCCGGTGGTCTGGACGCCGCCTGCGGACGGCGGAACTTGGCAGGTGATGACCTTCGCCTGGGAGCGGGCGCCGAAGCTCAAGCAGGGCAAGCGGCTGGCGGTCGACGGCATGAGCCCCGACTGCGTGGCGTGGTACATCGAGACCGTTTACGAGCCGCATGATGCGCGGTTCGGAAAAGAGTTCGGCAAGACCATCCCCGGCTTTTTCTACGATGAGCCCGAGACCCCGGGCGACTGGGGCACCGCTCTCAACGAGACGCTCAAGTCTCGCGGGGTGGATTGGATGCCCGTCTATGTGGCGTGGAAATTCAAGCTGGAGGGCGAAGCGCAGGCCGCGGCCTTCTATCAATACGCCGAGGCCCGCGCCGAGACGTGGGGCCGCGTGATGTACGGTGGCCTCTCGGATTGGTGTCACAAGCGCGGCGTGCTCTCCATCGGACACTTCATGGAGCATGGCTTGCTCTACGTGAATCCCGAGTTTTGCGCGGGCGACCTGATGCGGCTCCAGCGGTACAGCGACATGGGGGCGATCGATCTGGTCTGCCGTCAGATGTATCCCGGCCAGCGTCCGCATGATATTTATCAGACGCCCAAGCTGGGGAGTTCGGTCTCGCACGTCTACGGCAAGACGGATGATCGCGCGATGTGCGAGATCTTCGGCGGCTACAACCAGGCGCTCACGTATCCGCAGATGAAGTGGCTGTGCGACCAGCATCAGGTGCGCGGGATCAACTTCCTGATCCCGCATTCGTTCAACCCGCGGGCGCCGGTTGACAAGGACTATCCGCCCTACTTCTACAACGGCGGGTTCGAGCCGCGCTACGCGCTGTTCCGCGTGTGGGCGGACTATTCCAGCCGGCTCTCGCTGATGCTCACGGGCGGCCGCCACGTGTGTCCCGTGGCCGTGCTCTTCAGCGGCAACGCGAAGCAAGTCGGCGCGTACACGACGCCCGAAGACCTCACCTCCGCGCTGCAGGATGCGCTGTACGATTGCGACTGGCTGCCGTTCGAGCGCTTCGAGGACCGCGTCACGAAGATCAAGGGCAACGAGGTGCGTCTGCACGGCGAGCGCTACCGCGTGCTGGTGGTGCCGCCGACCGAGGGCATCACGGCTGCGACACTCGAAAAGGCGAAGGCGTTCTTTGAGTCCGGCGGGGTGGTGGTCGGTTACGGCCGCTTGCCGACCCACTCGCTGACAGTGGGCAAGAGCGCGGCGGAGATCTCCGTGCTGCGCGAGGCGCTGTGGGGTACGGCCGCGCAGCCCGGAAGCGCGGCGTGCAGGACGAGCAAGAAGGGCGGGCGCAGCTATTTTCTCGCGGAGAGTCCGACGCCGGACGAGCTCGCGGCCGCGTTGGTGGACGCGCGGGTTCTGCCGCTGGTGCAAGTGATGGCGGGCGAGACCGGCGGCTGGGTGCACGCGCTGCGGCGGGTTGACCGCGAGGGGCGCGAGGTCCTGCTGATCGCGAACCAGAACACGAATCAGTTCGCGCGCACGTTCACGCTGAAGGTGCCGGGCGTCGAAGGCGCGCCGGAAGTCTGGGACGCGATGCGCAACGAGATCAGCTCCGTGCCGTGGCGGCAGGAGCCGGACGGCGTGGCGTTCGATCTGACGCTGGAGCCGCTCGAGAGCGTCCTAGTGCGCTTCGGCGGCGCGGGCAAGCACCCCGCGCGTTTGAGCGCGGGCCCGCGGCCGGTGGCGACGTTTGCCGTGTCCCCGGATGCGGGAGCCGCGCCCGTGGTCTATCCCGTGCCCGCGCAGGGGCAGAGGAGCCCCTGCGCGGGCGCCGCGTTCCAGGGCGCGGTCACGCTTGAGGAGGGCGCGGTCAAGCCCGGTCGGCGCGCCTATCTGGTGTGCGGGATGGCGGAAGGCGCGGCTGAGGACGCGGCGGCGGTGCGGGTCAATGGCGCGTATGCGGGAGGGTTCATCGGCAAGCCGTATCGGCTGGAGATCACCCGGTGCCTCCGGGCGGGGCGCAACACCGTGCGCATCGAGCCGTTCGCGGTTGAGGAGGTGAGGGTCGAAATATATTAAGGGCGGTCGGTGGGTGAGTCCCGTATGGTGTCCCGGCTGCAGCCGGCGGTTCGACCTTGCCGCGTGGCCGGCTGAAGCCGGGACAACAGGCGAAGGCGGCCTGTTCCCGAAATGAAGGGCACGGCCGCTTCCGCCTCGCCGTTTCTCCTATCCTTCCCAAAGCCGGGACTTGCCGCAGGCTCTAGGCGCGGAAGCGTCCGCCGCCGCGCCATTCCCGGACGATGTGCTCGCCGACCCAGTAGCCCAGCGCCATGATCGTGAGCACCGGATTGAAGCCGCTGTTGGTGACGTGCAGGCTGGCGTCGGAGATGAACAGGTTGTCGATCTCGTGGACCTGTCCGTAACGGTTGGTGACCGAGGCCTTCGGGTCGTTGCCCATGCGGCAGGTGCCGGCCTGATGCATCGCGCTTGCGGGCCCGCCGCCTTTCCATGTTTGCGTCGCTCCCGCCTCGCGCAGCAGCGTCTCCGATTTGTCGGCGATCAGCGCGATCAACTCCGTGTCGTGAGGATGGCACCGTTCGCAGAAGCGGATGACAGGCAGGCCCCAGTGATCCTTGACGACCTGATCGGCTTTGACCCGCGACTCGAAAACGGGCATCTGCTGGATCGGCCCCGTCACGAGCACGGTTCTTTTGTAGTTGGAACGCTGATACTCCTTATGGGCCAGCCCCCAGCGCGGCAAACCCGGAGGACGCCGGTTTGCGAACGCATAAGGCGGGCGGATGAAATCGTTGGCGATCATGCCGCCGCCGCGCAACCCGGGATTTCCGTGGTTGAAGTCGCAGAACGCCACACACGCGCCGGGGCCCGCTTCCTCGTAGGTGTCATCAGGCATCAGGCCGTACGCCCAGCCGCGGCCGTGTCCTTGGAAATTGCGTCCCACCCAGTCGTTGTTGTTGCCGGCCCCGTTGGGGAAGAGTTTGGATTTGGAGTTGAGCAGGAGGCGCGGCGTCTCCGTTGCCGAGGCCGCCACCACCACGAGGTCCGCCGTCTGCGTCTGCAGCCGGTCGTTGATGTCGAAATACGTGACGCCACGCGCCTTGCCGCGTCCGTCCACTGTCACTTCGCCCACCACCGCATCGGTGCGCACCTCGCAGTTGCCCGTGGCCATGGCCGCCGGTATCACCGTGTTCTGCGTGCCGCACTTGGCGTTGATCGGACAGGCGTATCCCGCACACCAGCGCATGTGAATACACTTCGGGCGTCCGCCGTAAGGAACCGAATTGCGGAGCATGGGGATCGGGAAGGGGTGCCACCCCAGCCGCTTCGCCGCGGGAATCAGCAAGCGAGCCTCCCGGTTGTACGGAAAGGGCGGCATGGGCTGCGGCTTTCTGCGCGGCGGTGCGAAAGGGTTTTGGCTGTCGTCGCCCGCCACGCCGATTTCCCATTCGGCCCGCTCGTAGCAAGGCTCCAGTTCCTCGTAGGAAAGGGGCCAGTCCTCCAGCGTTGAGCCCGCCAGACTTCCGTAGGTCGTACGCATCCGGAAATCTTGCGGCATGAAGCGCCATCCCATTGCGCCGTAACTGAGGGTGCCGCTTCCGACACAGGCCGCGATGTTGAAGTTGCCCTCACTTGGCAGCACGATCCGCGTCGACCCGTCCGGCTTTTCAAACACGCGTGGATAACGCGCGTCATCAGGACCGTAGGCGTTTGCAATGACCGGGCGTTGCGAGACCAGTTCGTCATCTACGCTGCCATGGGAGGAATACCACTTGCCGCGTTCCAGCAGGACGACCGAGAGACCCGCCTCCGCGAGCACCTTCGCGATGACGCCGCCACCCGCGCCGGCGCCGACAATGACCGCATTCACATGCTTGTGAGACATTGGCAAAAACTCCACTTTAGGCCAGGCCCGGCGGACGGCCCGGCGGTCCGTCCCTACCTTGGCTATGCGCGATTTGGCTGTTTCCGGCAGGTACGGGTAGGGCTCGCCTGCCGGGCGCGCCCATTCACTCTATAGCCTTCAGGCATTTTTCGAGATAGGCTCGGGAGCGGTTGATCTCAGCGGTGATCGCTTCAGGCGACGGGAGAATCGGCTCGCCGCGCGGGGTGGGGTGCATGAAGATCTCGGTCCAGCCGGCGTACCGGATGTCGCGCAAGGCGGCCAGCAGAGGCGTGAAGTCAAGCGTGCCGCGCCCCGGCATCTGCTTGAGTTCCTCCTCCTTGGGCATCTTGGTCATGCAGCCCATGCCGTGCTCCCATGCGTAGAAAACCGAGAGGCTGTCGCCCAGCGACCGGATCAGGTCGGCCAGCAGGCGCGTGTCTTGCGGCAGGTGGTAGGGGGCCAGCGCGACGCCAAGGTGATTGGACGGACGGAACTCGGCCAGCCATTTCAGGGAGTCGGACGACTCGATCAGATTCTTGCCGTGGTTTTCGATCGCGATCGTGACGCCGGTCTCGGCGGCCACTTCAAGGTGCGGCTTCATCTGCTCGGTGAATGCTTTAACGGCTGCTTTGAGGGCCTCGCCGGTCAGATCCCTGGGGCCTACGGCTCCCGTCACAAGGGTAGAGCAGCCCAGACGTTTGGCCAGCCGCATCTCGTCCTGCAGGTTGAACGGTCCGAGCTTATACTGGGTGATGCAGCCGAGAGGCACGCCGTGCCGTTTCAGAAGCAAGGCGAAACGCTCTTCGCCCAGCTCGTCGAGCTGCTCGCGCTGGTTGCCGTGCACCTTCGGCCAGATATCGAGGGCCACGGCGCCTGTCGCGTGCACTTCAGGCAGGATCGCTGCCAGATCCATGTACCCGTACATGCACGAGCCCAGCATGAACTTGAACCTGAGCTCGGGCTTGGCCGCGGCCACGGCGCTTTCCGCGCGCGCCGCCAGAAAACCGCAGGAGGCCGCGGCGGCCGAAGAGAGAAACGTGCGACGTGTGGCGCGCATATGGTTACCCCTGCTTGGCGCTGAGCTGCGCGATGAAGGTCTTCATGTAGGGCGTGCCGTAATCATGCCATGTGCGGCAGCTGATGAGGTTGCCGTCGATGACCAGCGGCTGGTCGAGATACTCGCCGCCGAACTGCGTGACGTCGAGCGCGCATTTGGACACGGTCGTCATCTTCCGCCCCTTGAGCACACCCGCCGCCGCCACGATCTCCACGCCGTGGCAGACGACCGCGACCGGCTTGTTGGCCGAGAAGAAATGCTGCACCGTCCGCATCAGATCCTTGTCGTAGCGCAGGTATTCGGGCGCGCGGCCGCCCGACACGAAGAGCCCGGCGTACTCCTCGGGCTTGACATCGCGGAAGGCGAGAACCGCCTTGATGTGGTATCCCGCCGCCTCCTGTGTGATGTCCCACGGAATCGCCGCGTTGGGCGGGATCTCGTGTGTGACCATGTGGTACATCCGCGCCTCGGGGCCGGCCACGACGACTTCGTAGCCCTCCTCCTGCAGCCGGAAGAAGGGGTACAGGGTGTCCACCACTTCGGTCGCATCGCCCACCGGCATGAGGATCTTTCCGCGCGTGCGCGTGCCGCCCGCAGTTCCCGCGTCTTGTGCCTGCGCAGACGGCACTCCCGTAAAAGCCATCATCGCCGGTACGGTCATGAGCCCTTTACACCAGTCTCGCCGATTCATGCCTGAGCCTTTCGCTGTGTGGCTGAAAGCCGTCCCGCGTGCGCGCGGTCTGCCGACATACGCCCCCATCCACGTGGAATTACCTTATCACGCGGCGCACCTTGAAACCACATGCAAATGCGCCTAAAGAAAGAGAACTTCTTGAGCTCCGCCAGTCGGAGCCGCCGGCGTATTCCTTTGACCTCAGGAGCGGCCCGCCCGGAGGTCGGGCCCTACCTAAACATGCGACACTCGCATCGTCGCGCATCTCGAAGGTAGGGACGGACCGCTGGGCCGTCCGTTTGTGTATGGCGCACGTCCAAAGGAATAAGCCGTGCCCCGGGCCGCCGGGCGCGCTTTCGGACTTGCTTTGCGGGGTGTTTCGCGCAAGAATTCAAAACCATTGTCGTGTATACAGGTTACACGTCGGGGGACCGACATCAGAATAGCGGTTGGGGACTGCCGCCTGATCAGGGAGAGCTACCTATGCGCATCATGAAACTGAGTTTCTGCCTTGCGGGTCTGAGCATGGCTGTGTTTGCCGGGAACGCCGCGGGCGTGGGGGCGGAAGATCTTGAAAAAGGGTTTGTTCAGCCGCCCGACTCGGCGCGGCCGCACACGTGGTGGCACTGGATGAACGGCAACGTCACCAAGGAGGGCATCACGGCGGACCTGGAGGCGATGGCGCGCGTCGGCATCGGCGGCGCCCAGATCTTCAACGCCGGCGAGAACATCCCGCACGGGCCGATCCAGTTCAACAGCCCGGAGTGGATCGCGATGGTGAAGCATTCGGCCAAGGAGGCGCAGCGGCTGGGGCTTGAACTGTGCATCCACAACTGCGCGGGCTGGTCGAGCAGCGGCGGGCCGTGGAACACGCCCGAGCACTCCATGAAGGTGGTGGTCACCAGCGAAACGCAGGTCAAGGGGCCGGCCAAGTTTGACGGGAAGCTCGCGCAGCCGCCCATGAAACTGGATTTTTACCGCGACATCGCCGTGCTGGCCTTCCGCACGCCGGCGGGCGAGCGGGCCAAGATGCAAGAGGCCGCGCCCAAAGTGACGTGCAGCTCCGAAAAGCAGGACGCGGCCAAGGCGGCGGACGGCAAGAACGGCACGACCGTGAGGCTGGGCCTGCCGAAACCGAAGGCGCCGCAGTTCATCCAGCTCGAGTTCGCGCAGCCGTACGCGGCTCGCATGCTGGCGGTCACGCCCGGCCCCGGCATGCAGGGATGCGGCGGGAAGATCGAAGTCTCCGACGACGGACAGGCGTTCCGCACGGTGGACAGCTTTTCCATGCAGAAGGGCAACGAGCTGCGCACCTTCGCTTTTGCGCCGGTTTCAGCGAAGTTCTACCGCGTGCTCTTCACCAGCGCCAGCGCCAAGATGAAGCAACTTTCGATCGCCGAGGTGGATTTCTCCGCCAAGGTCGGCATCGAGAATCTGGCCGGCAAGGTCTTCCTTGACCGGAACGACGTGAAAGCCGAAACGGCCGCCGCGGTGAAACCGGAAGAGGTGGTGCAGGGCGACAAGCTCGTGGATCTCACCTCCAGGATGGCGGCCGATGGGCAGTTGGCGTGGGAGGTGCCGGAGGGCGAGTGGACGGTCCTGCGCCTCGGGTACACGCCCAACGGCCGCAGCAACCACCCGGCGCCGGCTGAAGGCACGGGCCTGGAGTGCGACAAGCTGAGCAGGGAAGCCGCGCAGGCCCATTGGGACGGCAGCATGGGCAAGGTCCTGGCCGAGCTGGGCCCTTTGGCCGGCAACGTGAAGTCGGGGCTCAACAACGTGCTGATCGACAGCTACGAGGTCGGCGCGCAGAACTGGACGCAGAATTTCAAAGAGGAGTTCCAGAAGCGCCGCGGATATGACATCACGCGTTTCCTGCCGGTGTTCACCGGGCGCGTGGTGGACAGCCCCGAAGTGACCGAGCGCTTCCTGTGGGATCTGCGCCGTACGGTCGCCGACCTGTTCGCGGAGAACTATTCGGGACAGTTCAAGGAGATGGCGCACCGCGCCGGGCTGCTCTACTCCGTGGAGCCCTACGGCAACTGCCCCTCCGATGACCTGCAGTACGGCAGTTACTGCGACATTCCGATGGGCGAGTTTTGGCCGGGCAGCGGCGAGAGCGTGAATGTCGGCAACTCGAAACTGCCGGCGTCTGTGGCCCACGTGTACGGCAAAAAATATGTCGGTGCGGAATCGTTCACCGCGTCGCCCGAGGCGGGCAAATGGCTCAAGGATCCCTATTCGATCAAGGCGCAGGGCGATGCGGTTTACTGCGGCGGCGTCAACCGCATCATCTATCACCGCTACGCGCACCAGCCGTGGACCCAGCCCGCGCGTTTCCCCGGCATGACCATGGGCCAGTGGGGGACGCATTTCGAGCGCACCGTGACCTGGTGGGAGCAGGGCAAGGAGTGGCTGAAATATCAGGCCCGCTGCCAGTACCTCCTCCAGGAGGGGCAGTTCGTCGCGGATGTCTGCTTCTACTGCGGCGAGAGCGCGCCGAACAGCCTGCGGGGCGGAGGCTTGCCGCAGGGGTACGACTATGACGGCTGCGACACGGCCGCGCTGAGCCTGATGTCCGTGAAGGACGGCCGCATCGTGCTGCCGTCGGGCATGAGCTACCGCCTGCTGGTGCTGCCGAGCGACAAGACCATGTCGCCCGCCGTGCTCAAGACGATCGGAAAGCTGGTCGAGTCCGGCGCGCGGGTGGTCGGGCCTAAGCCGGAGAAAGCCCCCGGCCTGAGCGGTTACCCGGCGTGTGACGCGGAAGTCAAGCAGCTGGCGGACGCGATCTGGGCCAAGGGCGTCGTCGACAAAGCCCCGGCTGAGGTGCTGGCCGCGTTGAAGGTGAGCCCGGACTTCGCCTGCACCAACAAGGGCGCCCGGCTGAACTACATCCATCGTGTGGCGGACGGCGCTGACCTCTATTTCGTTGCGAGCGCGAAGACGGCGGGGGTTGAGGAACAATGCACGTTCCGCGTGAGCGGCAAGGTGCCTGAGCTCTGGCATCCGGACACCGGCGTGATGGAGAAGGCGCCGGTCTACACGGAGCAGGACGGCTGCACGACGGTGCCGCTGCGTTTCGGCCCGGCAGGCTCGGTGTTCGTCGTTTTCCGGCAGGCATCGGCCGGAGACCATGCCGTTGCGGTCCAGCGCACAGCCCTGAACGAGCTCAAAGAGCCGGTTCAGCAGCTGACCATCGTGAAGGCCGAATACGGAGCGTTCGGCGAGGCAGCCGACCCCGAGTGTGTGGACATTACGGCGCTCGTGAAACAGTCGGTCCAGAGCGGCAACCGTCGCATCCGGGCGAACAACGACCTCGCGGGCGACCCGGCTCCGAACACCGAGAAGGAGTTGAAGATCGATTTCCTGGTGAACGCGGAGAAGAAGAGTCTGACCGTAGGCGAGAACAAGACGATCGAGCTGCCTGCGGGCGCCGAGGTCGTCAAGGCGGTGTACGGGCTTGTGAACGACGTGCCTGAGCCGGTGAAGCAGGCGGTCGATGTCACCGCGAAACTCGCAGGGCTGGTCAAGGACGGCACGCTGAGCGTGGCGGCCGACAATGCGCTGGTCGGACACGACCCGGCCAATATGACCTTGAAAGAGCTGCGCGTCGAGTACGTCTACAAGAGCCAGCGGAAAGAGGTGCGTGTCGGCGAGCACCAGACGCTGACGCTGCCGGAGACGGGCGAGCAGTCGACACCCCTGCCGGCCTATGAGCTTGCCCTGAAAACAGACGGGGCCCTTGAAATCCAAGTGTGGAAACCCGGTTCGTTCGAGATCGCGACGGCGGCGGGCAAAACGCTCAAGGCCACGGTTGCGGACATCCCGCAGCCGGTCGAGATAGCCGGCCCTTGGGATGTGACCTTTCCGCCGAACTGGGGCGCGCCCGCCAAGATCACGCTCGACAAGCTGATCTCGTGGACCGACCACGCGGACAGCGGCGTGAAGTACTTCTCGGGTACCGCCACGTACCTGAAAACGTTCGCATGGGATTCGAAGAAGCAGAAGGGCGAGCGCTACGTCCTCGACCTCGGCGACCTGAAGAACTTCGCCGATGTGGAGCTCAACGGCCAGGCGCTGAGCCTCCTCTGGAAGCCGCCGTACCGGCTGGACGTGACCGACGCGCTCAAGACCGGCAAGAACACGCTGCGGGTGAAGATCACGAACCTGTGGCCGAACCGGCTGATCGGCGACGAGCAGCTGCCGGAAGACCGCGAGTGGGACGGGAAGCATTTGAAGGCGTGGCCGCAGTGGGTGCTGGACGGCAAGCCGAGCCCGACGGGGCGCTTCACCTTCACGACGTGGCACCACTGGTACAAGGACGACCAGCCGTTGCCGTCGGGCCTGTTCGGGCCAGTCCTGATCCGGACCGTCGAGACGGTCGTGGCGCGGTAGGCCTGGTAAAGACGGGAACACTCACCGTCCAAGTATGCCCTTCAAAGTTGAGCGTTCAACGTTGGACGTTGAGCGTTCATGCGGTTTTTGACTTCACTTTCGGTTTGCGGGGGAGGGCTCATGACTCGAAGAGCGATTGGCGTGATTGCGCTGCTTCTGGGCGGCATGGCCTGCGGGGCGACCCTGGAGCAGGATTTCATGAACCCGCCGCGCGACGCCCGCCTGCGCGCGTATTGGTGGTGGATCAACGGCAACGTCACCCGCGAGGCCATCACGCGCGACCTGGAGGAGATGCAGGCCAAAGGCTTCGGCGGTGCGCTCATTTGCGATGCCGACGGCTCCAGCCAGGACGGCAACGACCGGGCGCCGCACGGCCCCACCTTCTTTTCGCCCGAGTGGCGCGAGCTGTACAAGCACACCCTGCGCGAGGCTGACCGTCTCGGTCTCGAGATGAGCCTCAACATCCAGAGCGGCTGGAACCTCGGCGGGCCGATGGTCAAGGCCGAGGACGCGCCGAAAAAGCTGGTCTGGACCGAGACGCGCGTGAAGGGCGGCACGGCGTTCGCGGGCAAGCTTGAGCAGCCCAAGGGCCGCGAGGGGTTTTACCGTGAGCTGTGCGTGCTGGCCTGTCGCGACGTGCATCCGGGGCGGGCGGCGCAACCGGTCGTCACGCTCAGCGCCAGTTCCGCGCAGGCGAGCCACCCCGTCGCGCTGGTCGCCGACAACGAGACGGAGAGCTTCTGGGTTTCCGAGAGCGCGAGCCCCGGCGCGGGTCCCACGGCGGCCAAGCCGCAGTGGATCGCGGCCGAGTTCATGAACCCCGTGACCGTCGCGCAGGTGACCGTTGCCGGTCGGCCCGGGTACGGCCCGCGCGAGTGTGAGGTGCGGGTCTCCTCCGACGGCAAGGCGTTCCGCACGGTGAAGACGTTTACCGCCCAAGAGCGGGGCGAGACCGTGGCAACGTTCGATCCGGTCGAGGCCCGCGTGGTACGGCTCGTCATCAAAGGCGCGTATGATCCGCGTTTTCCTGAGACGCCGCGCAACGTGCAGATCGCCGAGTTCAAAATATCCGGGCCGGCTTTCGCGTGGCCGGACGCCACGTCATCGGCGCGCCGTCCGCTTCAGAATCATGCGCAGAAGGCGCTGCTCAAGCCGCTGGGGTCTTTCTCCGCGCCCGACTCGGCCGCGCTCTTTCAGGAACTCCCGCCGAAGGAAGGCGAAGAGGACACGCGCGCGGCCGATCTGCAGGAGCTCACGGCGAAGCTCGCCGCCGACGGGACGCTGCACTGGGAAGCTCCGCCCGGGGAGTGGACCGTGCTGCGCTTCGGCTACACGCTGAACGACCACTGCCGCGTGTCGACCTGCAGCGAGGGCTGGGAGGGCTACGCGCTGGACCCGTTCGACGACGGCGCGTTCCGGCGCTACTGGGACGCGGTGGTGGAGCCGCTCATCGCGGACGCCGGACCGCTCGCCGGCAAGTCCCTCAAGTATCTGCACACCGACAGCTGGGAGGTCGAGGTGGCCAACTGGACGCCGACGCTGCGCGAGCAGTTCCAGCGGCGCCGCG
Organism: Verrucomicrobiota bacterium; assembly: GCA_023269675.1. Taxonomy (GTDB): domain Bacteria; phylum Verrucomicrobiota; class Kiritimatiellia; order RFP12; family UBA1067; genus JAHFSX01. Next base: position 58,821 of record JAHFSX010000021.1, on the reverse strand, counting down.
GCTATGACCTGCTGCCGTGGCTGCCGGTCATCGCGGGCAAGATCGTGAACAGCCGCGCGGAGAGCAACCGCTTCCTGCACGATTTCCGCCGCACGATGGGCGACTTGGCCATTGCCAACCACTACCAGCTCTTCCGCGACGGCGCGCACCGGCACGGGCTTCTGATCCATCCCGAGAGCGGCGGGCCGCACGCGGTGCCGATCGACGCGCAGCAGTGCCTCGGCTTCAACGACGCTCCCATGAGCGAATTCTGGGCGTGGTCGTGGAAGCACCGCACCGGCGACGACAACCGCTTTTTCGTCAAGCAGCCCGCCAGCGCCGCGCACACTTGCGGCCGCAAGCTGGTGCTGGCTGAGGGCTTCACCACAATCGGCCCGCACTGGCAGGAGACGCTCTGGGACAACCTCAAGCCCGCCTTCGACAAGGCGCTCTGCGAAGGGCTGAACCTGCTGGTGTGGCACGCCTTCGTTTGTTCGCCGAAAGAGCAGGGGATTCCCGGGCAGCAGTATTTCGCGGGCACGCACCTGAATCCGAACGTGACGTGGTGGCCGCAGTCCGGAGCGTTCTTCGCCTACATCAACCGCTGCCAGGCGCTGCTGCAGCGTGGCCAGCCCTGCGCGGACGTGCTCTACTACTACGGCGACCATGTGCCGAACTTTGCCCAGCACAAGCGCACGGATCCGGCCAAGGTGCAGCCCGGCTACGATTACGACGTGATCAGCGAAGAGGCGCTGCTCGCGCGAGCCTCGGTCCGCGACGGCAAGATCGTTATGCCGGACGGCGTGAGCTACCGCGTGCTGGTGCTCGCGAACCGCGAGGTGATCTCGCTGCCGGTGCTGCGCAAGGTTCAGGAGTGGGCGTCCGCGGGGGCGACGATTGTGGGGCCGAAACCGACGCAGGCCAGCGGACTCAAGGATGCGGCGCTGGCGGATGCCGAGGTCAAGCGTATCGCCGACGGACTGTGGAATACGGTAGGGACGCCTCCCCGAGGCGTCCGCAACAGCGTTGTCAGTGACCAGACCGCGCGCGAGGTGCTGCTGGCGCAGGGCGTGTATCCGGACGTCGAGTTCGGCGTGCCCACGAATGCGGCGGCGGCCTTCGATTTCATCCACCGCACGGACGGCGACGCCGAGATCTACTTTGTGGCCAACCGCGCGACGAATGCCGTGTCCGCGCGGTGCACCTTCCGTGTGGCGGGCAAGTCCCCGGAGCTGTGGGACGCCGTGAGCGGCAGGCATCGTCTCGCCGCAGCCTACGAGGAGCGCGGCGGACGCGTGTCGGTGGCGCTTGACTTCGCGCCGTGCGGGTCATGGTTTGTGGTGTTCAGAAATCAGAGGGCAGCGGACGGAGGGCAGAGGGCAGAACAAAAGGCCTCGTTGCCCATGTTGAATGTTGCGGGGCCGTGGGAGGTGACGTTCGACCCGAAATGGGGCGGACCCGCAAAGGCGGTCACGTTCACTGAGCTGTCTGATTGGACAGCTCAGTCCGATCTTGGCATTCAGCATTACTCGGGGACGGCGGTTTACCGCAAGACGATCGATCTTCCGTCCACGGCCCTCCGTGCGCCGTCCTCACTTTCCCTCGACCTCGGCGCGGTGCGCGAGCTGGCGGAAGTGCGCGTGAACGGCAAGCCGTGTGGAACTGTCTGGGCGCCGCCGTTCCGCGTGGAGATCACGGATGCGGTGAGGCCCGGCGCGAACGAACTCGAGGTCAAGGTGGTGAACTTCTGGTACAACCGGCTCGTCGGCGACAAGGCGCTGCCCGCAGAGAAACGGCTGACGCGCACCAACATCAGGAATTTGCAGAACCCCGGCACGCCGCTCATGCCATCAGGCCTGCTCGGGCCGGTGACGGTGTTGAGTGCCGAGAGGTGGCAAACGAAAGAGTGAAGCCATCCGATAACCCAAAAAACAGCCGGCTTCTCATAGCATCCACGATTTCGGCAGCTTGAGTTCGATTTCAAACGGGAAAGAAAGCCGCAAGAGAACATGGACTCGCACAGGCTGATGGCGCTGTTTTGAGTGCGCCCGGCTCCGGGCGCTTTTCGCCGGCGCGGCCCGCCGCGCCGCCGAGCGCGACGCGGGCGGGTTCAGGCCCCCGCCCGGAAAGCGCGGCCAGGTCCGCGCACTCAATATCGTCCAAGCGGCCGTTCCCTCGAGCACCCGGCTCGCCCATTTCGCCCGCCGTCCCCGGCGCACTCTTTTTGATGAATCAAGAAGCGTACGCCGCAGGTGGAGCTTTTGAGACTTGAGTACGAGCTATTTTTACGGGCGCGGCGCGGCCGCGAGGATGTCCTTCTGGTCCTGCTTGCCGCGCAGGCCGCGCGTCACGAGCGCGGGACGCCGGGTGAAGGGGTTGAGCCCGGTGTAGTACATCGCGGTGGACCACGTCGAGGGGGTGGGCGTGAAGATCTGCACCTGCTCGGGCGAGAGATGCAGGCTCGTGGTGGCGAAACGCTTGAGGGCCTGCATGTCGTCGTCGCTGCACTCCGGATGCGCCGCGATGAAATAGTAGGTGAGGAACTGCTTCAGGCCGTGTTTTTTATTGGCCGCATCAAACCGCTCCTTGAAGCACAGCAGCGCGTCGGTGTGGGGTTTGCCCATGGCGTCCAGCACCCGCTTCTCCGAGTGTTCGGGCGCGAGTTTGAGCTGGCCCGAGACGTGGTGCGCCGCCAGCTCGTCGATATAGCGCGCGCCGTTGTGCGCGTCGGCGGCGATCAGGTCGGGCCGGATGCCCGAGGCCATGAAGACCTTGCGCACGCCGGGAATGTGGCGCAGCTTCTTCAGCAGCTCCAGCTGCGGCCCGTGATCGGGTTTGAGCGCGGGGCAGGTGTCGGGGTAGAGGCAGCGCTTGTCGGTGCAGGCTCCCTGCTTGACCTTGCGCTCGCATTCGAACCCGTACATGTTGGCGGTCGGTCCGCCGACGTCCTGGATGATGCCGGTGAATTTCGGATGGCGCGCCATGCGGTGCGCCTCGTCGATGATCGACGCCTCGGAGCGGCTGACCACCCGGCGGCCCTGGTGCATGGCGATCGCGCAGAAGTTGCATTCGCCGTAGCAGCCGCGGTGGGTGGTGAGCGAGAAGCGGATCGTGTCCAGCGCGCGGACTTTGCCTTTCGCGGTGTGGCACGGATGGGCGTCGAGCATGAAGGGCTGGGCGTAGACCGCGTCGAGTTCCGCGGTCGATAGCGGCAGGTCGGGGGGGGTGTGGACGAGGCAGCGCGTATCCACCCGCTGCAGCAGAGGCTTGGCCGTACGGGGCTCCTGGTTCGCCGCGAAGGTCCGGAACATGTCGAGGAAGGCGGCGCGGCCCGCATCGGTCGCCGCGGCGACCGCGCTGTAGTCCGGCAAGGCGACCGCGCCCGCCGGCAGGGCCGCGGAGGTGGCGGGCAGGGCGTAGCAGAGGCCGCGCAGGCTGCGCCACTCGTGGCCGTCGCGCAGCGCGCGGGCCAGCGACGTGATCGTGCGCTCGGCCATGCCGTAGACGAGGATGTCGGCTTTGGCGTCGAACAGAACGGGGCGGCGCACGGTGTCCGACCAGAAGTCGTAATGGGCGATGCGGCGCAGGCTGGCTTCGATGCCGCCGATGACGATGGGCTTGCAGGGCTTGAAGGCTGCGCGGATGAGGTTGCAGTAGGCGATGACCGCGCGGTCGGGCCGGGCCGTGTTTTCGCCGCCCGGGGTGAAGTCGTCCTGATGGCGCTTTTTGCCGGTGGCGGTGTAGTTGGCGACCATGGAGTCGACGCACCCGCTGGAGACGCCCCAGAAGAGTCGCGGCTGGCCGAGGCGGCGGATGTCATCTTGTGAGCTGATGTCGGGCTGGGCGATGACCGCCACGCGGAAGCCTGCGGCGGTCAGCACGCGTCCGATCACGGCGACGCCTGAAAACGGCGAATCGATGTAGGCGTCGCCGGAGACCAGGATCACGTCGGGCGCTTCCCAGCCCAGACGCTCGATCTCAGACTGTGTACACGGGAGGAACATGGGTGACAGTATACACGGTTTGGCGTGCGCGGTCAAAAGGGAGCGTTCGCGACCATGGCCTAGCTTTGGCTTTGTGCAGTTACATGAGCGGACGGTCCAGCGGGCACGGCGCTAAGATAAGCGCTCTGGCCAGTCATAATCATAATCTTGCTTTGAATCTTAATCCGGTTTTCGGAGAGATTAAGATTAGGATTACGATTAAGAGTGAGAAGATCCTTAATTTAGCGCCATTCCGGCCCGGAGCAGCCGTCCCGCACGCCCAGGGACGGGCGTGCCACCTCATCCGTCAGCCGAGGGGCTCGACGGTCAGTTTGAGGAAGGTCTCGATCTTTTCGCCGGCGGGAAGCTGGCGTAACAGTCCCCGCTTGGCGACCGCTTCCTGTCCTTCCGGATAGCAGTTCGCGGGCTCGAGCCCCACGACGTACTCGCCTTGCCCCATCATTTTCCATTGCACCAGGTAGGGCAGTTCGGTCACGCGGTAGGTCACTTTAAAGGCCAGGCCCAGATCGCGGTTCACCAGTCGGACCGCGGCGAGCCCCTGACTGTCCGCGGGTACGGTGTGATAATAAACCTGCTCGCGGAACCCGGGAACGGGCATGGTGATCTGTGGCCATGCGGCCAGTCCCGCGGCGGCATGCTCGTTTTGCGGTGTGACCTCGTGCGGCGGCGCCTCGAGCACCGCGCCCGCGTCCACCAGGGGCCACCCGAGATTCAGGTGATAGAGCAGCATCAGGGGCGAAGGCGCGAAGCCCTGATTCTCGATCGTGTCGCGCACCGTGATGGATGCTTCACCTAGCGCGGTGGTGACCGTACGGGTGAGGGTCAGATTCTCGCCGAAGACCCGGCTCTGGCGTACGCACCCGCTGGCGCTCAGCGCGTACGTGCCGTCGTCTGTCCAGCCGGCGGTCGTGTTGACCTCCTCGGCGGGGATGTGGCTCAGCCGGCCGTGCAGGCCGTGGCGCTCGCCGCCGGCGCTGCCCGGCCCGCCCACATGGGTCAAGCCGCAGCCGGTCAGCAGGCCGCCGCCCCAGGTCCGCAGCCACTCGAGCCCTTCGGACTCATAGAACTGCGGCGCGACTTCCGTGTTGCGCGAGACCCACGCCAGCGGCGTGCCCTTGTAGTAGGCCTGCCCGATATCCATGCCCCGGTCGGGATAGAGCGAGAAGCTGAGCCCGCTGCCGTTGTTGATCTCCAGCACGCGCATGCCGCGTCCTTTGCCGTCATCCGACACCAAGCGGCGGATCGAGGCTAACTGGTTCATGTGCCCCACGCGGGGGGTCAGATAAGCGGGCTCGGTCGATTTCATCATGCGGGCCTCATTTGTTGTCCATCAGGGCAGCCAATTCTTTTTCAAGGCTGGCGATCTCGTCGCGCCAAGCGTTGAATTTCTTCATGTTGGCTTCGTTTCGTTCGGGCTTGGATTCGATCCAGGTTTGGAGTTCGGCGTTGACCGTGGTCAGGCGGGCGTGCTTGGCGCGGTAGGCCGTGGCTTTCTCCTGCGGCAGTTTGGCCAGGCGCGCGTCCAGGCGGATGTCTGCCAGCCGCTTTTCTTGATCCGCGATCACCTTTTCAAGCTCCGCGCTCTTCTTGGCGAAAGAGGCTTTCAGGTTTTTCAATTCCGCTTCCGCCCCGCTCTTTTTTTTGGCGGCGGCGCGGTATTCCTGCGCGGTCTTCTCCGGCAGCGATTTCAGCAGGGCCTCGACTTCGACGGCGCGGTTCTCGAGTAGTTTTTTGACGGCGCCGATGAATTTTTCGGGTGAGATTTCCTGATCCGCCCCCAGCTGGCCGAGCTTGGTCTGGCCGTCGTCGTCCAGCACGACATAGGCGGGGTAGCCCTCGATGCCGTAGGCTTCCGACAGGGCGCGGTTGCGCGCGATGAACTTCTCGGGTACCAGAGTCTTGTCCTGCGGGAAGTCGATCCAGGCCAGCATGAGGTTGCCCGTCGCATAGGCGCTCCACGCGTCCTTCGAGAAGACTTCTTTGTCCATGTGCTTGCACCAGCCGCACCAGTCCGAGCCGGTAAAGTTGAGCAGCAGAGGCAGTTTTTTCTCTGCCGCCACCTTTTTGGCGGCGTCGAGATCCATGGTCCACTGTCCGGGAACCGCGCCTTCAAGGGCCGGTTTGTCGGCGGCGATGACGGCGCAGGTGAGCAGGGCGGCGAAGCCGGCGATGACTTTATTCATAAGGACTCCTTATGGTTCGTGCCTTTGTGTTTTTATCCACATTGGCGATAGCGTAGCGCTTTATGCAGGGTTTGCCAACGTGATTTTTGTCCTCCTTTTGCGCTGTTGACAGCGGCGGCGGCGCGGGCGATAATCGCGCCACACAAGGTCAAAACGAGCGGGGTACTATGACGTCCTATAAACTGGTGATGCCTGAGCACATGAATCAATACGGCGTGCTGTTCGGCGGCAATCTGCTGAAGTGGATCGACGAGACGGCGTGGATGGCGGTCAGCATCGATTATCCGGGGTCGCGCTTCGTGACCATCGGCATGGACCGCGTGGAGTTCAAGAAGGGCGTGACGGGCGGCTCCATCCTGCGCTTCGAGATTGTCCGCCAGCGGGTGGGCACCACCTCGGTGACCTACGCGGCCGAGGTGCACCGCCGCGAGATGCACAAGAGCGAGGAGGTCCTGATCTTCACCACGGACATCACGTTTGTGCGCGTGGACGAAAGCGGCGAGAAAGCCCCGATCTGCCCCGGCTAAGGCAGCTGAGCGCGCGCGGGTGCAGGGTGGGGGCGCAGCTCCTTTAAGAAGGACAGGGTCGCGCGATCTCGGCCGCGTTGCCGCGCAAGCATTCAGCCGGGCCGCTTACCTTCAAAGTACGCTTCGATTTCCTCCAGGGTCCGGCCTTTGGTTTCGGGGAGAAAGAAGAAGGCGGTGATGAAATAGATCGCCGTGAAAGCGGCGAAGGCGAAGAACATCGTCGCGTAACCGTATTTCCCGACGGTCGGCAGAAAAATGGCGGCAATGGTCGTCGAGACCGCCTGGTTCACCAGGAGCGCGATGCTCATGCCGTTCGACCTGATCCGCGTGGGCATCAGTTCGGACAGGGCGAGCCACACGCACACGCCCGGCCCGACCGCGAAGAAGGCGATGAAAACGAAGATGCAGCCGGCGATCAGCCAGCCGACCCGGGCGCTCGGGATCGGGGTGATCAAGGCGTTCTCGATCTTGAGCGGAGCCGTTCTCGCCGCGTCCAGGTTCGCAAACGGATTGGAGAAGAAAGCCACCACCTTGTTCGGCGGAACGCAGCTCGCGCGCGTGATGTCGATTGTCGGGATCCGGTCATCCGACCGGACCGCCCGGGTCGCGGCCCGGAAGTCGCCATAAGAATAGATGGCGATCAGGGTGGTCGGCCCGCCGCTGATGGCGGCGCCGGCCGCACCCCGGGAGGCCAGCAGAGCGGCCGCCTGCTCCCTGTCGAACCGGATGGTCGCCTTCTGGTCGGCTGTGATCAGGGCGGTGACCGCCTCGCGGCAGTCCACCCGCAGCTTCTCGGTCCTGTTGAACATCAGAGCGACGCAGATCAGCGAGGCGATGATCCCGGCACTGCCCAGCGAGAGCAGGAACTTGCGCCCCTTGCGGTCCACCAGGGCGATGGCCCCCATGGTCATGATGAAATTGACGATGGTCAGGATCACGTAGCCCATGTGCGCCTGCGCATCGTTCAGCCCGGCCTGGATCAGGATGGTGGCGTTGTACCCGATGATGGAGTTGACGCCGGTCAGCTGGTTGCAGGCCAGGATGACGCACGCCAGGACGAAGGGCACCACGTACCGGCGCTGCAGGAGGGGTTCCTTAACTTTTGCGCCCATGCCCGATGCGCGCGAGCGTTCAGTCAGGAGGGCTCCCTCCATGCGGTCGAGCTCACGCTGGGCCTCCTCCGCCGTCCGGGAGCGGAGCAGGGCCGTGTGGGCCAGTTCTTTTCGGCCGCGCCGGAAAAGCCAGCGGGGGGATTCCGCCACCAGCAAGCTGCCGATGACAAACAGGATGCCGGGCGGCATCGAGACCCAGAAGATGCTGCGCCAGGCTCGGTCCTTGAAGGCGAAAAGCTGGGCGGCATCGTTGAGCCTTTCAACTTCGGCCACCCGGAAGCTGAAAAACATTCCGATCAGGGCGGCGGCCACGATGCCGAGCGTCAGCAGCCACTGAAACATGCCGGTGCCTTTGCCGCGGTCGGCCGCGCCCAGACATTCGGCCAGGTAGAGCGGGACGACCACGCCGATCAAGCCGGCGCTGACACCCTGCATCAGCCGCCCCAGCACGAGCGGCTCAAACCCCTTGGCCAAGGCGATCAAGGGGATGCTGATGACGAACAGGATGCCGCTGATGGCCATGAGCTTCTTACGCCCCATCCAGTCTGACAGCAATCCGGCGAACAGGGTGGAGATGACGCTGCCCAGCAGCACGGCGGCAACGATCATGGAGAGCTGTCCGGCATTCAGGCCCGAGGTTGCTTCCAGATACGGCAAGGCTCCGGCAATGATCCCGACGTCAATCCCGTACAGCAGTCCGCCGAGACCGGCGACCAGCAGCAGAAACCGGTTATAGGCGCGCGTGGATGCCCCGCAAGAACTTGAACTCATGAACATCTTCCTCCTGAAGTCGATTGAGCCACCCGTCATCGTCCTGTCCCGTGATGCGTAGAGCGCCGCACATGTTACATCTTGAGCAGCGATTAAGCTGGTCAGTACGCAAGCCCCCTTGACAGCACTAGTCAACAAAATACCATATTCCCGTATCTCGGGGAATAGCCGTGCCGCATGAAAGTTTGATCACCTGCCGCCGGCTTTGCGGAACTGGCGCATGGTCATCCCTGTCTGCCGCTTGAAAAGGCGTTTGGCGTGCATTTCGGTCTGATAGCCGCATTGCTCGCTGATCTGTCCGATGGGCAGCGCGGTTTCGCACAGGAAGGTTTTCAGACGCGCGAGGCGCGTCTGCTGAATCTCGTCGAGGATCGATTGTCCCACATGCTTGCGGAAGAGCACTTCCGCCATGCGGCGCGACACCCCCATGTGGCGGGCGATGTCGGGCACGCCGATGTCCGCGCAGGCGTTGAGGCGGATGAACTCCTGCCCGCGCAGGCAGCGACGGTCCACGGATTGGGCAAGCCGGCTCGACTCCCGCACGACGATCTGTTTGACGCCGTAGGAAAGCGTCTGGGGGTTGCGCAGAGTCCGCCGCATGAGCTGTTCGAGCAGGTGGGCCGCCTGGTATCCGGCCGCCTCGAAGTCGGGCTGGATGCTGGAGAGGGTGGGGGTCGTGTTCTCGCACAGGACCTCCTCATTGTCCACGCCCAGGATGGCGATGTGGCCCGGCACGTCGAGCCCCGCGAGCTGACACGTCTCCAGCACCTGCCGCGCCCGGCCGTCGCGTGCCACGAGCAGGGCCGTCGGACGGGGAAGCGCCTGCAGCCACCGCGCCATCCGCTCCTGGTCGGTGGCCCAGTCGCTGCGCGCCCGCGCCGTGAGGCCGCCGTAGACCGCGCACGGATAGCCGGCCTGCGCGAGGCAGTCGCGGAAGGCCCGGCAGCGCTGATCCGACCAGTCCCAGGACTGCGCGTCCGCCACGTACCCGAAATGCCGGAACCCCTGCCTGAGAAAGGCCTCGGCGCCGGCACGGCCGACGGCTGCGGAGTCGCAGGTCACAAACGAGGCGCGCGGCAGGCGTGCCTCGTAAAATACGGGGGAATCCATGACCAGGGTGGGCAGCCCGGCACGCGCGACCGTGCCGACCGATTCAGGCATGCGCGCCACAATCACGCCGGTCGCGCCCCATGCGCGCAGGTCGCCGAGCTGCTGCTCGCCGATCCGGTTTTCGACGAGGTGGATGTTCCACGGCGTGTGCAGCCGCACGTAGCGCAGGACGCCTTGGAGCTTGTCGCGCCCGGCTTTCTCGTTGGTGGCGAGAAACAGCGCCACCTTGGGTGTTTTCTGGAGGAGTCCCTTCATGTCGCGTCACTCCTGCGGCAGGGGCCGCGGCGCGTGCGCCACGGGCCAGGAGGCGCGGCACGCGTCCGGGTAGAGGCCGATCTTCTCGACCGGAATGCGCTGAAACCCAAGCGCCCACGCGGGCGACGCGTCGGTCAGCTGGTAGTTGCCGCCGCGCTCGTCCGCGAACAACGGGTCCGCGCCGCTCAGGTTGTCCTCCAGTTTCACGAACGGCCGGCTCTGCGCGTCGATGGCGTTCCACCAGGTGGCGGGCACCTCGCCGTGCATCACGCGGCGGATGTCCGCGCCCGCTCCGGCCCAGAAAAGGTTCCGGCGCAGGACGTTGCCCTTCGGCTTTTTCGGCTCGTCGTCAAGCAGGCCTGCCAGCTGAGGGTACCGCGTGCTGTAAGGGGGCTCCCTGAAGCGGACGCCTGCGATCGTGCCCTTCTCCCGCGCTTCCTGAATGCGGCGGTCGGCGTGCGGGCCGCACCAGCCGAGCGCGCGGGCATCCACCTGGACAGCTTTGGGACAGTCGACGAACACGTTGTTCTCCACGAGGTTGTCGCGCCCGCCCCCGATAAAGACCGGGTAGGTCACCTGGCAGAAGAGGTTGCCGGAGAGCGTGGCGGACGAGAACAGGTCGTCGAGGTAGATGCCCTTGCAGGAACCTCCGCCGCGTCCGTAGAGGTGGTGCAGGTAGTTGTAGCGGATCACGTGGCCGCGCAGGGTCCAGCTCCGTCCCGCGTAGACCGCGCCGCAGTCGTTGGAGTCGTAGCAGACGCTGTGGATCTCGTTGAACTCGATCAGGTGGTCGTTGCCGCCGAACAGGATGGCCGCGTGCGGGGCGTCGTGGATCAGGTTGTGCGCGACGCGGTTGCCCACGCCGCTGAGCATGATGCCCGGGCGGTACATGCGGTCCCACCGCGCATAGTGGTGGATGTGGTTGTTTTCGGCCACGTGGCCCGCCGGCGTCAGCGTCGCCCGGTCGCCGCCGACGAGGTAGATCCCGCCGCCGCCCAGCCCGTACAGGTCGCAGCCAGCGACGCGGTCCTCCCTGCCTCCGAAGACGGTGACCCCGTGGTTCGCCAGATTGCGGAAGGTGCAGCCTTCGACACGGCACCGCACGCCGTTGCTGATCGCGACGCCGGTGCCCCGCGCCGCCTCGAAGAGCAAGCCGCGCAGCGTCACGTCGGTGGTGCTGTTCAGCGTGACGAGCCCGGGCGCCAGCGAGACTTCGACCTTGGCCGCAGCGATCTCCGACGGCGGCCAGAAGTAGAGCACGCCGGCCGCGCGGTCGATCATCCATTCGCCCGGCGTGTCGATTTCGCACAGGAGGTTCATGCCGTAGAACCACTGACCTTTGCGGTAGCCGTACCCGTGATAGGGCGGCGCGACGGCGATGACGCGCTTGTCCGTGTCGAGCGATCGGATCGGGTGGGCCTGCTCGGCCCAGTCGCGGAACCAGCTGCCGCAGACCCACGCGTCCTTTTCGGCGGCCCACCGTGCGGGGCGGTCGCCCTCGTACACGAAGATACCCTCCGCGCACCCTTTGACGCCGCGCACATCGATGGCCGTCTGGCCCAAGACGTCGGCGAGCTTGATCGATCCCTCATTCGGCCAGCGCGAAAGGCGCATGGGTTCGTCATTGAAGAAGAGCTCGAGTCGCGGACACACCTTTTTGCCTGCGCTCGCCGCCGCGCTGCCCATCGTGTACTCGTTCTGACCTTCTGCCCGCGCCAGCCACGCCTGGATATCCGCCGCCGCGTCCAGCCCCAGGTCGCCGAACTCGGTGATGCCCTGCGCGCGCAGGTCGGTCTGGCAGAGCTTGCCGCGCGCGGACGGATCCAGCCGCGCGAGGATCGCGGGGTCGGTCACCGGCGACCATGCGGTGAGGCGGCGTCCCCCGCTCAGGCACGCCGTTTCCCCCGCTCGGGCGCGGTAAACGACCGGGCCTGCGGCCGTTCCGGAATCTTCGGCCGTCAGGGCGAGCGGTCGCTCGAGCGCGTACCGTCCGCCGCGCACCTCGATCTCCACGCCTGCCGGCGGCAGCCCCGACGTGCGTTTGAGCTCGCGGACCGCGTCGCGGGCGCGCTCGAGGGTGGCGAACGGCCCGTTGGTCCGCGCCTTGTCGGGTTCGTCCGTTCCCCCGGACCAGCTGTCGTCGCCGCGGGGCGACACGAAAAACCGCGTCGCTTCGGCCGCCGGGACCCCAACGGACAGCAGCAGCGCGAAACAGATCAAACAGTTTTTCAACATGACCGCCCCTCTTGACTTTGGCTTGCAGTATACGTCATCCGCTCAGGGTAGATCAAGCGGCGCCGCGGTCAGTGGAAATTATTTTGCGATCAGCGCAGGGGGTGAAAGAATGAACATTGCGCAAAACGCAGTATATTTTCTGCGCAATTGGCCGCATGCGGCCTGTCCGTCTGTGCTATCCTGCTACGCATGAGCGAGGGGGGGACGCGATGAGCAGGCGAACATCGGCGCAGGGCGCGTGGCCGAGACTTTAATCGCCCCGGGTCCTAGTCTGGCGTGCGCGCGGGCATCGATTTCTTGAAACAACAAGGGCGGGATAAACTTAACCTGTGACGTTGAAATAAGGGGGCCTATGAACAGAAGATCTTTCCTGGCGACATCAGCCGCCGCATCGATGGCGGGGCTTTTCGCGAACCGTGCGCGGGCTCAAACGACGAGTTCTTCCCCCAACGCAAAGCTCAACCACGCGTGCATCGGCGTGGGCGGCATGGGCGAAGGCGACCTGGGCAATTTCAAATCGCACGCGAGGACAGCGATTGTCGCGATCTGTGATGTGGACAAAGACCGGTTGGCCAAAGCGGCTGCCGGGCTGCCGGGGGTGCGGACCTATACGGACTGGCGCGAGCTGCTGGCGAAGGAGGGCGACCGGGTCGACTCCGTCAACATCGCGGTTCCTGACCACATGCACACCATCATCGTAACCCGCGCCATGCGGGCCGGCAAACACGTCTACTGCCAAAAGCCGCTCTGCCACGACATGGCCGAATGTCGCCTCCTGCGCGACACCTCCCAACAGATGGGCGTCGTCTCTCAGCTCGGCGTCCAGCACTCCGCGGGCTTCGGCGACCGCCTGACCGTGCAACTGCTGAAGGATCATGCGGTCGGCGCCGTGGAGCACGTCTATCTGTTCTCTACCCGCAAAGGCGTCTCGCGGATCGAGGTCACGCGTCCGCTGCAGGGCGACCCCGTCCCGCCCGCGCTCGACTGGGAGCTCTGGCTGGGGACCGCTCCCCATCGCCCTTACGCCGCCAAGCTCTATCACCCGCTCCTCTGGCGCATCTGGCAGGACTTCGGCTCCGCCTGGATCGGCGATATCGGCAGCCACCTGCACAGCGCGGTTTGGAAGGGGATCGGTTTGACCGCTCCGATTTCGGTCAAGGCGGAGGTGCAGGAGTCGTGGAAGAATGCGCCCTCCCGCTTCGCCGATACCTGGCCTCAGGGGGCGCACATCACGTGGATATATCCGGGCAACGAAAAAACCGGCGGCAAGCCGTTGACCGTAGAGTGGTTCGACGGCATGACGGGTGCCGCCAGCGCAAACCTGCTCCCTCCGCCGGAGATCTGCGCCTTGGCCAAAGAGGTCGGGCTCGAGAAACTCCCCGAGGAGGGGGCGGTGGTGGCCGGCTCGGAGGGGTGGCTTCTGCTGCCGCATACGACCGCGCCTCGCCTGATTATGCGCAACAAAGCGGCAGCCAAACCGCCCATGCCGAAACTTCCGCCGTGTCCGAGTCACTATCACGAATTTGTGAACGCCTGCCTGGCCAACGTGAAGTCGAGCGCCGACTTCTCCCTGGTCGCGCCGATGGTCGAAGCCATTTTGCTCGGCAATGTGGCGGAACGCGTGCCGGACACCCTGCTGCACTGGGATGCGCCCAGCATGGCGATCACCAACGTGGCGGAGGCGAACCGCTTCCTGCGACGCACCTACCGCAAGGGCTGGGAGCTCCCCGGCCTCGGCTGAACCTGAAACGAGGACGGGCGACGCGGAAGCCGTCTCGCCTAAAGCGGACAAAGACTAAGCTGACATGCAAACGGTTCAAGCAACGACGCACGGGCGCAAAGAGGGCAGAGCTTCTTGGCGTCCGGGCGGCCTTGCTTGGATCGGCATGCTCTTCTCGCTTTTTCCGTTTGCGGCTCTGGCCCAAGAGACGGTGAGGACGAATGAGTTGGCCGAGATCCGGCGCATGCTGGACGAGCAGAACCGCCGGATCGTCGATCTTGAAGCGCAGAACCGCGCCCTGCGCGAGACGGTCGACCGGCTTCAGGCTTCGACACCTGCCATCGTCAGCAACGCTGTCGCTGCGGCGCGGTGGCCGGCGCCGGTGCCGCCGGCGCCATCGGACAAGGCGGCGGCCCTGATTGTGCCGCTAACCGACCGCGGCGTGCGGATCAAGCCGTACGGCTATATCAAGCTCGACATGATCCACAACACGGGCAAGACCGACGGCGACGACTATTCCTTCTATGTCAGACCCCCTTGGGAGAAGGGCGGAGGATCGAGCGAATCCACGATCAGCCTGCGGGAATCGCGGCTGGGGATGGACATGCTCGTGCCGGAAAGGGAGAACGGGATCACCGTCTCCGGCAAGTTCGAGATCGACTTCTATGCCGGCAGCGTGGCCAGTCCAAACGTGCGCATCCGTCACGCCTACCTCAACCTCGACATGGGCGGCGGCTGGGCGGTACTAGCGGGCCAGACCTACGACGCCTGGTGGGTGGCCTACCCGATGCTGCTCGACGGCGGCTGGGCAGGGGGCACGGGGCATCCCTACAACCGGCGGCCGCAGCTGCGCCTGACGAAGGCGCACACCTTCGACGACGGCACGCGTCTATCGGCGCGGGTCGCGGCGGTGCAGAACGCGGGCTCGGATCTGGACAAGAATCTGGTGGACGACGGGCCGGCGTCGGGCTATCCGATGCTCCAGGGCGCGCTGATCCTTGAAAAAAAGGTGCTGACCGAGAAATACAGCACACTCTCGCTCTCGGGCTCGTACGGGCGCGAAAAGATCGAAGAGGCTGTTGACCCTGTCGCGAACGGCACCTATGGCACGGATCTGCTGATGGCTAACGCGATTCTGCCGGTCTGGCGCAAGTTCTCGCTGACGGGATCGCTCTACACCGGCGAGAACATGGACACCTACAAAGCGGGGATCTTCCAGGGGATCAACATGACCCGCGGTATCGCGATTGACAGCACCGGCGGCTGGTTGCAGGGCACGGTGGACCTGACCTCCAGGCTGCAGTTCAATTTCGGTTACGCGTTCGAGGATCCGGACGATGCGGATCTCGAGTGGCGGGACCGGTCCTATAACTCGCGGTACTACGTGAACGCCTTCTACGCGCTGACGCCTCACGTCAGGCTCGCAGGCGAGTACGGCTATCTCTCGACCGATTTTCTGGATGACGTGTCAGCCGGCGACAACCAGTTCCACTTCAGCGTGTACTACTTCTTTTAGACCGCAACCGACACCGGGGCCTTGCTGATCATGCCTTCCCGCTTGCCGATAAGGGGTCGAATCGGTATGCTATGGATAAAGGGATGATTATGAAGGTCAACGGTAACGCCACGCGACGTGCTTTTCTGAAAAAATCAGTAGCCTCGGCCTTCGCCTTCAGCATCGTTCCCCGGCATGTGTTGGGGGGCGAGGGCCATACGCCGCCCAGCGAAAAGATCACGCTCGCCGGCATCGGCATTGGCGGCATCGGCCATCCGCAGCTGAACGCGTGCGCCAAGGCCGGCTTCCAGACCGTGGCGCTCTGCGACGTGGATGACGTCCACGCCAAGAAGACTTACGACGTGTTTCCGCAGGCGCGCCGCTACCGGGATTTCCGCGACCTGCTCGCAACCGAAGGCGACCGCATCGACGCCGTCTACTGCGGCACGCCCGATCATACCCATGCCGTCATCACGCTGGCCGCCCTGCGCGCCAGGAAACACGTCTGCTGCGTCAAGCCGCTCACGCGCACGGTCGAAGAGTGCCGCGCCGTGACCGCCGCCGCCCGGATCGCGGGCGTGGCCACGCAGGTGACTGCGCGCCCGAACACAGGCGAGGAGGGGTGCCGCACCTGTGAGCTCATCGCGGCGGGCGCGATCGGCGCCGTGCGCGAGGTCCACGTCTGGTCCTTCCGCCCCGTCTGGCCCCAGGGGATGCCGGGGCGGCCCGCCGGCGAGGACCCCGTGCCGGCCTCGCTCGATTGGAACCTGTGGATCGGCCCCGCGCCCATGCGGCCCTTCAAGAGCGTTTGGCCCGAGGGCAACCCGATCCCCGACATGCCGCCTCAGAACTGGGGCAAGCGCGCGGTTTACCACCCGTTCAACTTCCGCGGCTGGTGGGACTTCGGCTGCGGCGCGCTCGGCGACATGGGCTGCCACTACTTGAACACGCCGTACCGCGCGCTGAAGCTCGGCTACCCTTCCCGCGTGTCGGCCTCCGCTTCGAAGCGTTTCGACGAGTCTTTCCCGCTCGCCTCCATCGTGACGTACGACTACCCCGCGCGCGGGGACATGCCCGAGGTGCGGGTCGTCTGGTATGACGGCGGCCTGCGCCCGCCGCGCCCCCGCGAGATGACCGGCGCCGACCTGCCGGACGAGGGCGTGCTCTATATCGGCGACAAGGGCAAGATGGTGTTCGAGAAGATCATCGACCCTGTCCTCGCGGAGAAGTACGCCTCGGTTCCCAAGACCCTGCCGCGCCGCGAGGGCACCTGGGGCGAGTGGCTCAAAGCCTGCCGCGGCGGCGAACCCGCGGGCTGCGCGTTCGACTGGGCCGGGCCGCTCACCGAATTCGTGCTGCTGGGCAACATCGCCCTCCGCACCGGCAAAACGTTCGACTACGATGCGCCTGCCATGCGCATTCCCAATGCCCCGGCGGCTGATGCGCTTTTGCGCCAACCTTATCACAATGGCTGGTCGCTCGCCTGACCGCCACACGGAAGAGGAGCCTGATGATGGAAATGAGATCGCGTGTTCTCACGGCCGCTATGACGGGCTGCGTCGCGCTCACCCTGTGCGCGGAGGCGCCCAAGCCGTACGGCGCGGTGCCGAGCGAACGCCAGCTGCGCTGGCATGAGACGGAAACCTTTTCGCTGATCCACTTCGGGCTCAACACCTACACGGACCGCGAGTGGGGGTACGGCGAGGAGGACCCCGCGCTTTTCAACCCCGTCAAGTTCGACGCGAACCAGGTGCTCGCCACGCTCAAGCGCGGCGGCATGAACGGGGTGATCCTCGTGGCCAAACACCATGACGGGTTCTGCCTCTGGCCCACCAAGACCACGCCGCACAACATCGCGAAGGCCGCCTGGCGCGACGGCAAGGGCGACGTCGTGCGCGAATACGCCGACGCGGCCAAGAAACAAGGTTTGAAGTTCGGCCTCTACTGCTCGCCGTGGGACCGCAACAGCCCGGCCTACGGCACGTCCGCCTATCTGCCGGTTTATCAGGCGCAGCTGCGCGAGCTGCTGCTGAATTACGGCACGCTCTTCGAGGTCTGGTTCGACGGCGCCAACGGCGGCGACGGCTATTACGGCGGGGCGCGCGAAAAGCGCAGCATCGACCGGTTCACCTACTACGACTGGCCGAACACGTGGGGCCTCGTGCGGCAGCTCCAGCCTTCGGCCTGCATCTTCGGCGACGTCGGCCCGGACGCGCGCTGGGTCGGCAACGAGCGCGGGTACGCGGCCGAGGAGTCGTGGGCCACCTTCACTCCCAAAGGCAAGACCGATGCCGCGCGTCCCGCCAACGGCGACTCGGTCAACGACAAGGAGGGCCCGGCCGGCCACCGTGACGGCGCCGCCTGGATTCCGGCCGAGTGCGACGTGCCGCTGCGCAAAGGCTGGTTCTGGCATCCGAGCGAGGACCCCACGGTGCGCACGCCCGCGCAGCTGATGGACATCTATTTCAACAGCGTCGGCAAGGGCGGCTGCATGAACCTCGGGGTCGCGCCGGACCGCAACGGGCTGGTCTGCGAGGCGGACGTCCGTGCGCTCGAAGCCTTCGGCGGGCTGCTGCGGACGCTCTTCGCGGCGAACCTCGCCAGCGGCGCGGTGGTCAGCGCGAGCCACGTGCGCGCCTGGCAGCCGCAGCGGGGGAAAACGAACCCCTATGCGCCAGAGAATGTGCGTGACGGCGACCGCTACTCCTATTGGGCGACCGACGATGCGGTCACCAACGCCACCCTGACGCTGACCCTGCCGGCCGTCGCCGAGTTCAGCGTGGTGCGCTTGCGCGAGAACATCCAGCTCGGGCACCGCGTGGACGGCTTCGGCGTCGATGTCTGGCAGGCCGGCGCCTGGAAAGAGTACGCCGGCGGCCAAAGCATCGGCGCCTGCCGCCTGTTGCGCGGCGCCAAGGTCAGGACGGACCGCGTGCGCCTGCGCATCACGCATGCCGCGGCCTGTCCCTGCATCAGCGACGTGGGGCTCTTCCTCATGCCTGCCGCCCTGGCTCAATAGGCAGTCGGCAATCGGCAATCGGCAAGACGCATATCCCACGTGCATACGCGCGGGACGGCACGCACTAACGAACCAATGCACTAACGAACGAACGAACTAATGAACGCTCTCCTTCCTGTTCCTCTTCTCATTGTCGGCGGCGGCGCCGCGGGCCTTTTCGCGGGATGCCGCGCGGGCGAGTGCGGCCTCGGCGCGCTGATTCTCGAACGCAAACACAAGCCCGGGCGCAAGCTGCTGATGTGCGGCAACGGGCGCTGCAACCTGACCAAGGACATCCCGCCCGCGCAGATGCTGCGCGACATGGGCGAGCCCATGACCGCCTTCCTGGCGCCGGCCTTGGATCTGCTGCCGCCGAGCGCGGTCCAGAACTGGTTCGAGCAGCACAATGTGCCGCTCAAGAAGATGGACGACCGGCGCGTCTTCCCCCGCTCGGAACAGGCCTCGGACGTGGTGCACGCGCTCATGGACGCGTTGCGCGACACCGGCACGGCCCTCTGCCTGAACGCGCCGGTCGAACGGGTGGAGCGCGTGGAGGGGGGCTTCCATGTCGCGGCCGCCCACTTCTCCGTGATGGCGCAGCGTGTGCTGATCGCGACGGGCGGCGTGAGCTACCCCAAGACCGGCTCGGTGGGGGACGGCCAGAAATTCGCCAAGGCGCTGGGCCACTCGCTCAAGCCTTACCGTCCGGGACTCATCGGGTTCATGCTCAGCCATCCCTGGGTCGACGCGCACGGCGGCTCCACGTTCGAGCAGACCACGTTCCGCGTCTTCCGCAACGGCCAGAAGATCTATGAGGGCCAGGGGCAGATGGATTGCGAGACGTGGGGCGTCGGCGGTGCGGCGGCCTACAACGCCAGCCGCTGCGTCGCCCGTCTCAACCTCAATGATTTCGAGATCGAGTGGACCGTCGGCCGCGACACGGTCCGCGTGGCCAACCCCGAGACCCGCCCGCTGAAAGAGGCGATCGTCACCATCGGCGGCGTGCCGCTGAGCGAGATCGACCCGGCCACCATGGAATCGCGCAAGTGCCCCGGCCTCTACTTCGCGGGCGAGGTGATGGACGTCGACGGGCCGACCGGCGGTTACAACCTCACGGCGGCTTTCGCCACGGCTGCGCTCGCGGTCGCGAGCGTCGCGCGCAGTCAGGGGCGGGACGGCGTGGCCGGAGAACCCGCGCGCCCGGCGGCCCGCGATCTCCGGGCGCGGCCGACGGTTCAGAAAAGCGGTCCCCACAAGCCCTACGGCTACAAGTTTCAAAGAAAGTGATGCACCCCATGAAAAAAGCGAACCAACTCCGGACCGTGACCATCGAACGGCATTTCACCAAACACGCCGAGGGCTCGGTGCTCATCAAGCAGGGCGACACGTGGGTGCTCTGCACCGCCAGCGTCGAGGAGCGCGTGCCGTCGTTTCTCAAGGGGGGCGGCAAAGGCTGGGTCACGGCCGAGTACAGCATGCTGCCGCGCAGCACGGTGGACCGCAAAGACCGCGAGATCAAGAAGGGCAAGCCCGACGCCCGCAGCACCGAGATCAGCCGCCTCATCGGCCGCGCCTTGCGCGCCGCCGTGGATATGGAGAAGCTCGGCGAGCGTTCCATCACCATCGACTGCGACGTGTTGCAGGCGGACGGCGGCACGCGCTGCGCCTCGATCACGGGCGGCATGGTGGCCTTGGCGGACGCGTTCGCATGGCTGACCAAGCAGGGGAAGCTCAAGGCCGATCCGCTCAAGCATTTCATCGCGGCGGTCAGCGTCGGCGTCTGCGACGGCGTCCCCACGCTGGACCTCGACTACGTGCACGACTCCGCGGCGGAGGTGGACCTGAATGTGGTCATGACGGATGACGGCCGGTTCGTCGAGCTGCAAGGCACGGCGGAGCACGAGCCCTTCACGGAGGAGTCCCTTGTCGCGCTCAAGCTCCTCGCCCGCAAAGGCATCAAAGAGCTGGTGAAACTGCAGAAGGCTGCCCTGAAGTAAACCCGGAGGGATGGCATGAAAACGAATTATGTGCTGATCGATTTCGAAAACGTGCAGGTCAAATCGCTCGCCCTGCTCAAAGACGAAAGTTTCCGCGTGTATGTGTTTCTGGGCCCGAATAACTCGAAGCTGCCGGTCGACCTGGTGATCGCCATGCAGAGGATGGGCGCGCGGGCCGATTACATCACCCTCGAGACGCCCGGGAACAACGCCCTCGATTTCCACATCGCCTACTATCTCGGCGTCCTGTCCAAGACGGATGCCGAAGGGGCCTTCCACATCATTTCGAGGGACAGCGGGTTCGACCCTCTCATCCAGCACCTCAAAGGGAAGCGGATCCAGGCCGCGCGCTCCGTGTCGATCGAGGCGCTGCCCTGTCTCGCCGGTGTACCTTCGCCCGTGCCTATGCCGCGGACGGCGCTCCCCGGCCGGACACCTCCGCCCGCCCCGCCGCGTCCGCCCGCGCGTCCCGTGCACCCGGCGCTCCCCGTTCGTCCGCTGCCCTCCGTGCACCCGGCCCCGCCGAAAGAGGCGAAGCTCCCGGTGACCGCGGTGCCGCCCGACCTCGTGGTCAAGGCGGCTCTCGACGATCTGGTCAAGAGGAAGGCGTCGCGGCCGAGAACGGTCAAGACCCTGCTCAGCACCATCCACGCCAAGTGCGGCAAGGAGCTCTCCGAGGCTCAGGTCCAGGCGGTCTGCCAGGCCTTGGTCAAGCGCGGCTACGTGAAGCTGGAGGGAACGCGCGTGACCTACAGTTTGCCGCAGGAGTGATGGCGCGGAACCGTTTCGCAGCCGCCGCCCGGCCCGTTACACAAGGTGGTGTGTCTAAAAAAGGGAAGAAATATGACGAACGTATCACGCCGGTCGTTTCTGAAAGCGGCGGCCGCGACGGCGATCGCCGCGCCCATGATCATTCCGGCTTCGGCCCGCGGGGCGCACGCGCCCAGCAACCGCGTGAACGTGGCCACCATCGGCGTCGGACCGATGGGCAAGGGCCACATCGGCGCTACGCTCAACAATCCGGGGTTCCAGGTGGTCGCCTCCTGCGACATCTTCAAGCTGAAGATCGAGAAGGCGGCCGAGCTGGTCGACAGCCGCTACGAGGAGGCCAAGAAGGCCGGCTCCTACAAGGGGTGCAAGGGCTTCACCGATTTCCGCGAGCTGCTGGCCATGCCGGGGCTCGACGCCGTCACCATCGCCACGCCGGACCACTGGCACGGGCTCATCGCCACGGCGGCCTGCGCGGCCGGCAAGGACGTCTACTGCGAGAAGCCGCTCGGGCTGACCCACTATGAGACGCGCGCCATGGTCGAGGCCGCCCGCCGTTATGGCACGGTCTTCCAGACCGGCTCGATGCAGCGCTCCGACGACCGCTTCCGCCACGCCTGCGAGCTGGTCCGCAACGGCATGATCGGCGAGATCAAAGAGGTCTATGTCGCGGTCGGCGGGTCGCCCAAGCCGTACTGCACGCTAGCGGCCGAGCCCGTTCCCGAAGGGCTCGACTGGAACCTGTGGCTGGGCCCCGCCCAGGTCCGCCCCTACAACAAGGTTCTCTGCCCCGGCGTCTGGGAGCACGGCTTCTCGGGCTGGCGCAGCTACGCCGAGTTCGGCGGCGGCGGCCAGTCCGACTGGGGCGCGCACCACTACGACATCGCCCAGTGGGGCCTGGGCATGGACGCGTCCGGGCCGGTGGAGGTCATCCCGCCCAGCCTGAGCAAGAGCGATCCCCGGCCATTGACCTACCGGTACGCCAACGGCATCCCCATGTACCGCGCCAGCAAGGAGCCCAACGCGGGCGTCACCTTCATCGGCACGACCGGCTGGGTCGCGGTGAACCGCGGCTTCCTCAAGTGCAGCCGGCCGTCGCTGGAGACCTACACCTTCAAGCCGTCGGACATCCGCCTCTACAAGAGCGCCAACCACATGCAGAACTGGCTCGAGTGCATCAAGACGCGCGGCCCGGTGATCTGCTCCGCCGAGACCGGGCACCGCACCGCCACGGTCTGCCAGATCGGCACGATCGCCGAAACCATCGGCCGCCCGCTCAAGTGGGATCCCGTGGCCGAGCGCTTCGACGACGAGGCCGCGAACCGCATGTTGCGCCGCGAGATGCGCGCGCCGTGGACCATGTGAGGGCAGGGCGGGTTCGCTGAATCCGCCGTAACGGAACTCTTTCGAAAGACAACCATCATGAAGAACATCGCATTGTATACACTCCTCGCCGCGGGAGCGTTTCTTTCGGCCCGGGCCCAGAGCAACGCCGCCGCCCAGGCCCTGAGCTATACCTTCGGCGCGCCTGACGCGACGATCCAGGCGGTTTACGCCGAAATCGCAGCCACGCCGGCGCAGGCGTATCCCGCTCTGGAGGCGCGTCTGCTGGCCGCCGTTCAGGCGCAGCCGAAACTGTCGCCCGAAGCCCTGAAGCTGGCCTCTGACGTGCTGCGGCTGACAGGCTCGACCGCCAGCCTGCCGCTGCTGACCGAGTGGCTCAAGTCGTCCGAGACCGCGCCCGCCGCGCTCTGGGCCATGAACGGCATGCCCGGCAACGCCGTGGATGCCGCGCTGTTGCCCCTGCTTAAGACAGCGGACGGCGATGTGCGCATCGGCGTGCTGAACGCGCTGGCCGCACGCGGCAACGCGGAGTTGCTGCCGCAGGCCAAGACGTGGTCCTCCGGTGCGGATGAGGCGCTGGCCGTGGCTGCGACGGCTGCGCTGGGCCGTTTGGGCACGCCCGACGCGGTCACCGCGCTCAAGGCGCTTAAGCCCGCGACAGCCGAGCGCAACCGTGCGCGCACTGAGGCGCTGACCGCCTGCGCGAACCGGATCAAAGCCCGTGACGCCGCCGTGCTCTGCCGCGCGCTGCTCGCCGGCGACGAACCGCAAGAACTCAAGGCCGCGGCGCTCGCGCGCCTGGTGACGCTCGATCCGGACAAAGCCTTGCCAGAGGTGCTCGTCGCCCTCAAAAGCAAAGATCTCTACCTCGCCCGCCTCGCCGCCAGCTTCACAAGCCAGATCAAAGGCGCGAAGGTCTCCGAGACCCTGGTGGCCGCTCTGCCGGGCCTGCCGCTGGAGGTTCAGGTGGCGCTCGTGACCTCCCTCGGCCTGCGCGGCGACGACAGTGTCGTGTCCGCGCTGCTGGCGCTGGCCGCCGCCGAAGGCGACGAGGCGTTGCGCCTCGCCGCGCTGGACGCGGTCGCCAAGCTGGGCAACGAGACGCAGGTCGAACCCTTGCTGAAGCTTTCCGACCAGACGGGCACGATCGGACGCGGAGCGATGGCGGCGCTGAGCGCGCTGCGCTCCAAAGCGGTCGACGCCAAGCTGATCAGCCTGCTGCAGCCCGATGACCCCGCGCGTCTGAAGAACGTCATTCAGGCTTTGAGCAACCGCGCCTGCACCGAAGCCACGCCCAAGCTGCTGGCGTTGGCCCAGGGCGACACTGCCGATGTCCGTCTGACCGCGCTGCGCGGTCTGCGCGGCACCGCCACGCCGGCGGTCTTCCCCGAGCTCGCGGCCATGCTGCCGAAGGCCTCGCCCGACGATCTCGCGGCGATCGTGGCGGCGATGTGGATCGCGGCGGATGACGCGGAAACCTACGGTCTGCGTTTCATGAAGGTGTGGCGGCCCGTGGAAGGCGCGGCACCCGCCCTGCGCATCGCGGTGCTGGGCCTGGCCTCGCGCGCCTCCGCTCCAGAGGCGCTGGAGGTCGTGAAGGGCCAGATGGCCGACGGCGAGAAGGGCGTGGTCTCGGCCGCACAGCGCGCCTTGTTCTCGTGGCAAAACGAAGAGTGCGTGCCGCTCTGCATGGAGTTGGCCAAGAGCACGGCGGATGCGCGCGTCAAGTCTCAGGCTCTGGAAACAGTGGCCGGGCGCCTCGACCGCCGCGAGGCCAAGCTGGACAAGAAGCAGAAGCTCGCGCTTCTGGACGCGGCGCTGGCGCTGAACCCGGACACCAACACCCGCAAGCGCATCGAGAAGGCCGTCGAGAGCATCAGGAAGTAGGGCCGAGGCGGGGCGGCGCACCCTGCGTGTTCCGCCCTGTTTTCACAGGCCATACCTCAACCCGAAAGGAGCGCTATGAAAAACTGCCGAGACTGTCGTCATGAGGTGTCCGAGCAGGCCATGGCTTGTCCGCATTGCGGCGCGCCGTATCCGGCCCGCGAGAAATGGGACGGGTGGGGGTTCGAGTACAAATCCCCGGCCCAGATACTGGGGCTGCCGCTGCTCCACATCTCGTTCAAGTACCGGCCCAACCGCCGCCCCGTGGTCGCCCGGGGAGTGGTCGCCATCGGCCAGTTCGCCTGCGGCATCGTCACGCTCTCGCAGTTCGGCATCGGCGTGGTCAGCGTGAGCCAGTTCACGGTTGCGGGCTTTGCCCTCGCGCAGTTCGCTCTCGCGTACTCCCTGGTCGCCCAGATGGGGCTGTATCTCCACGAGGGCCACGGGCAGTTCGTGCGTAACCTGCTGGAGCTGATCGGCACGTTCTGACACGTCATTCAGCCTGTTGACGGGAGGGGAGGCTCGCGTGCGTAAAATCTGCATCTTCGTCGGGATGACGGCTCTGGGTTGGGTCGGCTGGTGGCTCGGCGCGAAGGTCGGGTTCATGACCGGCTTTCTTCTCAGCGGCTTCGGCAGCATGCTGGGCGTCTATCTGGGGTGGCGTGTCTGGCGCGATTATCTGGACTGAACCCGGGAAGAAACCCGACGATCAAGCTTCCGTCTAAAATGAAATGAAAGGTTCCATCATGCGCAATCGCACCGTCTCTCTTATCCTGCTTGCGTTCGCCGGCGCGACCGCGCCGATCCTGGCTCAGAACGCGGTTACAAACACAGCGCTGGTGCCGGTGCCCAGACTGGAGAACGACTTCTACGACTGGTATCAGCGCCATGAGCAGGTCAAGGCGCTGATCAAACAGCAGCCGGTCGATCTGGTCTTCCTCGGAGACTCGATCACCCACATGTTCGGAGGTCCGGCGCCCGCGCCGGTATACCGCGGACAAGAGGTGTGGGAACGCTACTACGGAAAACGCAAGGTCATCAACCTGGGGTTCGGCTGGGACCGCACGCAGAATGTCCTGTGGCGTCTCGAGAACGGCGAGTTCGAAGGGCTCCGGCCCAAGGTCGTGGTGCTGCTGATCGGCACCAACAACCGGACGGGCACGCAGAATGCCCGCGAGAACTCCCCCGCGGAGATCGCCGAGGGGATCGAGGCGATCTGCAGGAGCATCCATGCAAAATCGGCAGGCACCCGGATCGTGTTGGTCAGCGTGCTGCCGCGCAGCCCTGAGTACTTTGTCGCGCCTATCCGCGAGATCAACCGTAAGATCGTCGCGCTGGAGGCGCTCGGCTATGTCACCTTCCTCGACCTGTGGCCCGTGTTCGCTGACCCCGAAGGGTTGCCTAAAAAAGAGCTGATGGCCGATACGGTCCACCCGAACGCGGCAGGGTACCAGCTCTGGGCGGAAGCGCTGGAGCCGCTGCTCGTGAAGCTGCTGGCGGAAAAGTGATGCCGCCAAAGCCGCCTCCCCATGCGCAAGGATGCGCATGGCACATTCCCGGAATGTGGCGCGCCCATCCTTGGGCGCGCGTCTTCCAATCGTCAC
This sequence comes from Verrucomicrobiota bacterium, assembly GCA_023269675.1. Classification (GTDB taxonomy): domain Bacteria; phylum Verrucomicrobiota; class Kiritimatiellia; order RFP12; family UBA1067; genus JAHFSX01. Next base: position 32,835 of record JAHFSX010000021.1, on the reverse strand, counting down.
TTGTTAGCCCGTCATGAGGCATGATAGGATCACGTCATCATGAAAAAAAGATGTGCCACGCTCTTCCTCGCCACGCTCTGCGCGTGGGCCGCGTACGCTCAAACCAACACGCCCGTGGTCTCTTCCCTGAAGGATGACGGCTACCGCGGCATCTGGTTCGAGCTGGGGCAGAAATCGGAGTACGGCGACAAATACTCGGGCGGACTGTCCACCTATACCGCCAACCATGTGCCCATGGCCATCTATTCCAAGGAGGCGAACAAAACCTTCTTCGTGTACGGCGGCGCGAAACAGGGCAAGCGCTACCTGCTGGACATGATCTCTTATTACGACCACGCCACCGGCATGGTGCCGCGTCCGACCATCGTGCACGACAAGGGCGGCGTGGATGATCCGCACGATAACCCCAGCCTCAGCATCGACTCGCAGGGCTACATCTGGGTCTTCGTCAGCGGACGCGCCAAGGTGCGGCCCGGCTTCGTCTACCGCAGCGCGCAGCCCTACAGCATCGACCGCTTCGAACGGGTCCGCCAGGGCGAGTTCACCTATCCCCAGCCGCGCTGGATCGAGGGCGAGGGCTTCCTGCTCCTCTTCACCAAATACACCAAGGGGCGCGAGCTGTATTGGAGCGCCAGCGCCGACGGCAAGACGTGGTCACCCGACCAAAAATACGCCGGCATGGGCGGGCACTACCAGACCAGCGGCCAGTGCGGCAAACAGACCTCCACCGCGTTCAACATGCATCCGGGCGGCAACGTGGACAAGCGCACCGACCTGTTCTACCTCCAGACGGATGACCTGGGCCGCACCTGGCGCAATGCCGCGGGGCAAGCAGTCACGGTGCCGCTGGCCGGTCCGAAGAACCCGGCGCTCGTGCGTGACTACGCGGCCGAGGGGCGCCTGGTCTACATCCACGACATCGATCTCGACCGCGCGGGGCACCCCGTCATCCTCTATGTCACCAGCGCCGACAGCAAGCCGGGCCCGCACGGCGACCCGCGCTGGTGGACGGTCGCCAGCTGGACCGGCAGCGCGTGGCGCTTTACCGAGGTGACGCGCGCCAACCACAACTACAGCACCGGCTCGCTTTATCTTTCCGACGGCGAGTGGCGGATCATCGGGCCGACCGAAAAGGGGCCGCAGCCGGTCGGCGGCGGCGGCGAGGTGGCGGTCTGGGTCAGCCGCGACGCAGGCCAGACGTGGGGCAAGGAGCGCGACGTCACGCGGGGCAGCGCGATGAACCAGAACTATGTGCGCCGGCCCGTCAACGCGCACCCCGACTTCTATGCCTACTGGGCAGACGGCAACCCGGACAAGCTCACGCCCTCCCACATTTACTTCACGAACAAGGCCGGCGACCGCGTCTGGCAGCTGCCTTACGACATGCCGGAAGCGTTCGCCAAGCCGCTGGAACTGGGCCGCTGAGCCGCACCGCGCGCCGGGGGCTAGCGCCTTGCGCCGCAGATCGGCTGTCCAAATCGACGTGCGCGAACATGACCACATTGCGTCTGAATCCCGACGAGATGCACGCAGGCGGAGCTTGGCGTGCGGTGACAAGCGAAGCGCGGCACCGCTTTCAGGTCCGTGCGAGTAAAGCGGCGTCGCGCGGATGACCGCTTGCCGCCGCACACCAAGGCGCCGCACCCGCCGCACGCTCTGGTTGCGCATGACGTTAGACCGCCTATTTGCGGCTCACGGCGACTAGGCGTAAAAGCGTTTCACGGCGGCAACGATGCTCCGCACCTGCGCGAGTTCCAACTCGTAGAACATCGGCAACCGCACCAGGCAGTTGACGTAGCGCTTGCAGTTCACGAGCGTCGGCCCTTTGTGTTTATGCCGGTAATAGGTGGAGTCGTGCAGGCTCTGATAATGGGTGGCGGTTTGTATCCCCTTCGCCGCGAGCGCGTCCATCAGCTGGCCGCGCTCCTCATGTGACCTGCAGACCAGATAGAACATGTGCGCATTATTGGTCGCGTAAGCCGGAATATGGGGCAGGGAAAACAACCCTTTCTCGGCCAAAGGCTTCAGCCCTTTCCAATAACCTTCCCAGAGCAAGACCCGCTTGTCCTGGATCTTGCGCAGTTCTTCCAGCTGCGCCCAGAGAAAAGCGGCCGTGATGCCTGAGGGAAGGAAGGAGGAGCCCACATCGACCCACTCATACTTGTGCACCTCGCCCCGGAAGTACTCCGCGCGGTTGGTGCCTTTCTCCCAGATGATCTCCGCGCGGCGGATGAAGCGCGGATCGTTGATTGCCAGCATGCCGCCCTCCCCGCACTGGATGTTCTTGGTCTCGTGAAAGGAAAAGCAGCCGAGATGGCCGATGCCGCCCAAGGGGTAACGGTCGCCCTCCTTTTTGAGCCGCTGCTGCCAAGGGAACTGCGCATCGGGAAGCGTGCCCGTATAATAGGCGTCGACGGCGTGCGCCGAGTCGGCAATGACCAGGAGGCTGTATTTGGCGGCCAGCGTCATGATCTTGCCCATGTCGCAGGCGACGCCGGCATAGTGCACCGGCACAATCGCCTTGGTGCGCGACGTGATCAGCGGCTCGATCCGGTCGGCATCCAGATTGGGGTTGTCCTCGCAGCTGTCCGCGAAAACGATGACGGCTCCCTGCCGGACAAAGGCCAAGGCCGTCGAGACAAAGGTGAAGGAGGGCATGATCACCTCGTCGCCCGGCTGAATGTCGGCGAGAATGGCCGCCATCTCGAGCGCGTCGGTGCCGGAAGTCGTGAGCAGGCAGCGGGTGAACCCGTAGTGTGTCTCAAAGAACGACTGGCATTTCTTGGTAAAGGGACCGTTGCCGGAGATCTTGCCGCTCGCGACCGCCTGGGCAATGCAGTCGAGCTCCTTGCCGACGATAAACGGTTTGTTAAAAGGGATCATGCTTCTTCCTCCGGGCTGCAGGGCCGTTCACCGCTGCAGACTTCCTTGATCGTCGCCTGCGGTTTGCCGTTGCTGTTCAGATAGAGCCGTCCGAGATATTCGCCGACCAGGCCGATCGAGAACAGCAGGACGCCGCCGATGATCAATTGCAGGATCACCAAGGTGGCCCAGCCCTCCACGCGCCGGTCCCGGAGCGTATATTGCAGCAGATAGAAGAGCGCCAGCATGAAGCCGCAGACCGAACAGACCATGCCGACGCCGGCGGAGAAACGCAGCGGCCATACCGAGAAGCCGGTCGCCACCCGCATAAAGACGAGCACGGACTTCGCCAGACCGAAATTGCTTTTCCCGCGGTACCTCGCGTTATGGACCGCCTCCACCTGCCCGAGCGCATGCGTGATGTTGAGAATCAAGCCGTCCACGTACGGGAAGGCCCCCGTGTACTTGATGACTTCCGCAACGACCTCTTTGCGCACGATTTTGAAAGGGGACAGGTAGAGGTTCTTCGGCTTGGCGATGACCGCCTCCGCGAGTTTGCCGTTCAGCCAGCTTCCGGCCCTTTTCCACCAGGCATGCTTGTGGATTGAAAAGCGGGCATAGCAGGCATCCAGGTCATAGGTCAGGCAATGCTCGTGCAGCCTGTGGATGTCGTACGGCGAGTGCTGCAGGTCATCGTCCATGATGACGACGAATTCGCCGCGCGCCTTGCGCAGCCCGCACAGGATGGCGTTGTCCTGCCCCGCGTTCTTTCTCAAGCGGATGCCGGTCAGGGACGTGTCTTGCCCGCACAGCCGCTTGATCACGTCCCAGCTGTTGTCCGTGCTCCGGTCATCGACCAGGATCAGCTCGTATGACCTGCCGCGCAAAGCGTCCGCCACCTGGCGGTTGAGCTCGGCGAGGCAAGCCTCGCTATTGTATGCGGGAACGACCACGCTCAGCTCGACCATACGACCTCCACGATCATGTCTCTGTCGACGTGCACGACGCGATATTCAAATCCCGACTCGGCCTTGAGTTCCTCAAGCGTTTGGGTCAGAGCAGCCTCGTCGAAGCGGAACGTTTCCTCCCGCGTCCCGGCGCACGTCAAAGCACGCGCCAGGAACCGGCAAAAGCCGTTCGCGTGCGTCCAGTTCCGGACCGGCTCAGACAGGACAAACCGCGGCGACGTGTCGTGGATACGACGGAAAAGGGCGGGCAGATGCGCCTTGAAATGATAGAGCGAGCCCATCATGATGCAGAGGTCGGAGGCTGGCCAGGCGGCCGCCTGCAAGATGTCCGCTTGGCGCGCGTCGAAGCCTCTGCCCACGGCATGGGCGACAAACACGTCGCTCAGGTCCAGGCCGGTCCAGCGCTTGCCGTGACGCCGGCAATCCTCGGCGACGGCCACGTCGCCGAAGCAGAGTTCCAGCACCGTGCTGTCCGTGGCGCGGATCAACGCGCACACGCGTTCAAACCTCGCCCGGTACCGGCCCTTGTACAACAGGTTCATCACCAGCCGGTACAGTTCGAGATTGCGATAGATGATACTCCTGCGCATAATTGGGCGGGATTCTCACACGATTCCTGTTGAGACGCAACTTATTTTAAGACGTGAAAAAATCCACATTATTTTCCGCGGAAGGGTTGCCCTGCATCGCGGGCGGTGCTAGACTTCAAGACTAAATATGGAGTTAATTTTATCCAGGAGGTGGCATGCAGGCAGCATCCTTGGCTAGGTCTCTTCTCGGCAGGACCCTCGCGGCCCGGCTTCTTTTCGGGAGCCTGCTGCTGCTCCTGCTGATCGTGACGCGCTGGGCCTGGATCGATTGCGACGGCGGAACGCCTTCATTGAACGAGTACGGGTACTTCGCGACCGACGAAGGGTTTTACTCGGGCGGAGGGAAGCAGAAATTCCTTTTCGGACGGTTCATCAATGTCACCCGTGCGGCGCCGTGCACCTATGCGATCTGTCCTTCCACCCATCTTTTGACATGGGGTGCTTTTTCGATCTTCGGTCAGACCACCTGGGCGCACCGCGTTTTCCCTTTTCTCATCAATACCCTTGCTTGGCTGGGCCTGTTTTATTTCTTGTCGCGTAAGACGCTGGCGTGGATCGCGTTCCTGCTCTGTGGCGCGTGCCTGCTGAATCCGTTCATGATGGTGTATGGGAGGACGGCATGCAACGACTCGCTGATGGCGTCCGTCCTGCTGCTGGGGTACGTCGTTGCCCGCAAGAAGGGGCTGCTCTCTCCTTTCTTGGGCGGTTTTGTTTTCGGCCTCGGCCTCTGGGTGAAGCAGTCCATCTGGGTCCTGTTCCCTCTCGGTCTCAGCGGGGCGGCGATGTCGGCCGCTCCCCGGGACCGCTGGCGGCGCATGCTGGCCTGCGTTTCGGGTTTTCTGGTCTCCGCGTGCATACAGTACGGACTCATCCGGCTGTTGATTCATGCGGACGCGCTCTCGCAAGATGTGTCGATTGACCGCCTGCTGGAAATCTCGGACTCGAGCTATCCCCTTCCCAATCCGTTTGACTGGCTTTCGACTTTCAAGGGCGTGTCTTCGTTTCCGCGATTTCCGACCGGCGGGCTGTTGGGTGTCTGCATTCCGCTCGTCCTTGTGCTGCCGGGGCTTCTGCTGCTCAGGCGGTTGACGGACCCCCCCGCCCGCTGGGATGGGCGCCTTTTGCTGTATCTGGCGCTGCCGCTTTACGCCGCGGGCATCATGATCCTCCCGGTCTATTATGCGCACTATTTCATGCCGGTCATCGCGTTCATCCCGGTGCTTTGGTTCGAGGCCCGCCGCGATCTGAAGCTGTGGGTCGGTCGCGAGCGCGGGTTCGTCTGGGCGCTGATGGCGCTCGCGCTCGCCTGCGTCATGGCCAGCTTCCATGCGTTTGAAATCGCCGCGGACAAGGCCGACACCCTCAACCGGTATTTGGCCAATGCGTATAACCTGCCGCAGCAGATTTTCTGGTGCAGCAACGGCGGGTATATTCTGGCGGCTGCCGCACTTCTCACCTTGCTTGGTCTGTGGGCACGCCTGCGCAAGCCGACCGCCTGGGTGACCGTCGGGGTGCTGGTCTCCGCACTGGGTGTTGCCGACCTCTGCTACTGCCGGCTCCCGCTGTCGGAGGCTTACAAATACACCGATATTTTTCCGGAAACCATGACCGACGTGGCGCACCTGTTGCAGGTTGTCACCATCGTTTTTTTCTTTGTCGTCTGGGGGCTGCCGGGAATGTTCCGCCACAGCGTGCGGTGGCATCTGTTCTTGGTTCTGGTTCTCGTGGGCGGAACGGCGGCCAACCCGCGCTGGCGTAAAAGTGTCGGCGAGCTGACCGAGCGGGGCCACCTGCACAAGACGGCGGTCGCCGAGTTGGCGAAGATCGTCCCGGACAACGCCGTCGTGTTTGGCGAGCGCGCCCCCCAGCTCTTCCTTGCGCTCAAGGCGCGTGTGTCTCCGGTCCCTAACGCCAACCCGGTCCCGGTCGTTTTGAAAATGCACGAGACCTTTCCTGAGAGACCGCTGTTTGCGATTCTGGACGCTGAGCACAAATACCACTACACGCACTATGAGGAAAACAAGGACAAGATCCGGATGGAGGTGCTGCGCACGTTGCAACTGCCCAGCTTCAATACCGGCCTCCCCTCCAATGTTTATCTCGTCCGTTTACATGTCCTCACTAATCAGGTGAAGCACGGCCCGTTTATCCGATGAATAGAAAACCTGTACCCCGTCCGATTTGCGACTTTACACGTCGAGGCTTCCTGCGTCTCTCCGGGCTCGGCGGCCTCGCGGTTGCGGCGCCGGTCTGGGCAAGTTCCGAGCAGGCGGCCGCGCGCAGGCCCAATGTCGTGGTGCTCCTTTCCGACGACCAGGGGTGGGGGGACCTCAGCGTCAACGGCAACACCTCGGTGGCGACGCCCAGCATCGATTCGCTCGCGCGGGACGGTGCGGTGCTTGAACGTTTCTTTGTCTGCCCGGTCTGCTCGCCCACGCGCGCGGAGTTCCTGACCGGACGCTACCATCCGCGCGGCGGCGTGCGCGACGTCTCGACCGGCGGCGAGCGGCTGAATCTCGACGAGAGAACGATCGCGGACGCTTTCAAGACGGCGGGGTATGCGACCGGGGCTTTCGGCAAGTGGCACAACGGCACGCAGTATCCCTACCATCCCAACGGGCGGGGCTTCGACGAGTTTTACGGGTTCTGCTCCGGCCACTGGGGCACGTACTTCGATCCGCCGCTGGATCATAACGGGCAGGCGGTGCGAGGCCGGGGTTTCATGGCGGATGACCTGACCGACCACGCGCTCAGTTTTATCGAGTCCCACAAAGGTTCGCCGTTCTTCTGCTATCTGCCCTTCAACACGCCGCATTCGCCCATGCAGGTGCCGGACCGCTTCTTCGCCAAGTGCGCCACGCTCGACCCCCAGCCGCTGGCCCGCGACCCGCAGCAGCAGGATGTGGCCTTCACGCGCGCCGCGCTGGCCATGTGCGAGAACATCGACTGGAACGTGGGGCGCGTGCTGCAGCGCCTCAGCGACCTGGGGCTGGACGACAACACCATCGTGATCTACTTCAGCGACAACGGGCCCAACAGCAAGCGCTGGAACGGCGGCATGAAGGGGATCAAGGGCAGCACGGACGAGGGCGGCGTGCGCTCGCCCTTCCTGATCCGCTGGCCCGGGCGCATTCCGGCGGGACGGCGCATCCCGCAGATCGCCGGCGCGATCGACCTGCTGCCCACGCTGGCCGACCTCGCCGGCATCGCGCTCTCCGGAGGTAAGCCGCTTGACGGCGTGTCGCTCAAGCCGCTGCTGGCGGCTCCTGCCGGCGAGTGGCCGGACCGCCTGATCTTCTCGCACTGGAACGGCAAGGTCAGCGTGCGCACCCAGCGCTACCGTCTCGATCACGAGAAGCGGCTTTACGACATGCAGGCCGATCCGGAGCAGACCTCCGATGTCGCGGCGCAGCACCCGGAAGAGGCCGAGCGCCTCGCCCGGGCCGTTGCCCGCTGGCGCGCCGAGGTGCTGGCCGGATTGCAGAATCTGGACCGTCCCTTCACGGTGGGGTATCCCGAATTCCCCGTCACCGCGCTGCCCGCCCGCGACGGCGTGCCGCACGGGGCGATCGAGCGCAGCGCGAACGCGCCGAACTGCTCCTTCTTCAAGAACTGGACGGGCCTCGGCGACAGCATCACGTGGGATGTGGAGGTGGCGACGGCCGGAACCTACGAGGCGGCCATTGACTACACCTGTCCGGCCGCGGATGTCGGCGCGACGGTTGAACTCAGCCTCAACGGCAGCCGCGTGCAGGGCACGGTTACGGACGCGAACGATCCGCCCCTGCGCGGTGCGGAGCACGACCGCGTGCCGCGCAAGGGCGAGTCGTACGTGAAGGAGTTCAAGACGTTGCGCCTGGGCACATTCACGCTCGGCCGCGGGCGGGGACCGCTGACGCTGCGCGCCCTGAAGATGACCGGCAAGACGGTCATGGACGTCCGCGCGCTGACGCTGACCCTGCTGCCGCGCTAGGCGGCAGGACCGCGCTTATCTCGGTCCGCTCCGCGTGAAGGCGACGCCCTCGCTGCGGGTGGCCTCGGGCGCGGCCTTGGCCGCACCCGGGGTTTTGAGCCAGCGGTCGAAGAAGCTGTTGACCTGCTCGTCGAGCGCGCTGCCGCCGAAGCCCTGGCCGTGTCCGGCGCCCCGGATGAGATGGAGGTGCACGTTGCCGCCGGCCTTCTTGAGCGCCTCGAAGAGCAGCTCGCTCTGATGACAAGGCACAACCGGATCGGCGTCGCCGTGCACGATCAGAAACGGCGGCAGCGGGCGCGCCTTCACGTAGGTGATCGGATTCGCGCGCGCCGCCTTCTCCTTGTTCTCCTGGATCGGGCCGCCGATCAGGCACGCCTCCGGCGAGCGGGGGTCGTCGTGCTTGAGGCGCGAGCCCGGCAGCGCCTGCGCGTCCATCTGCGCCAGGTCGGTCGGCCCGTAGAAATCGCACACCGCCTGGACCCGGCTGGACACCTCGAGCTCCGCGCCGACATCGAACGCCTTTTCGTCGCCGCTCGTGCCGAGCAGGGCGACGAGGTGACCGCCCGCCGAGCTGCCCCACACGCCGAAGCGGTCGGGGTTGAGCCCGTAGGCTTGCGCGTGGGCGCGCAGCCAGCGGACCGCCGCCTTGCAGTCCTCGATCTGCGCGGGGAAGAGCGCGTCGCCGCTCAGCCGGTAATCGAGGCTCGCCACCGCGTAGCCGCGCGCCGGGAAACCTTGGCGCAGGGGCGGGCACCCGTCCTTGCCGCCGTTCTGCCATCCGCCGCCGTGGACCCAGATGATCAGGGGCAGGGGCGCTGCGGGCTTATCCGGCACATACAGGTCGAGCTTCTGGCGCGCGTGGCCGTTGGTGGCGTAGGACAGGTCGCGGTATGCCGTGACCCCCTCGGGAACCGCGGCCGCCCGGCCGGCCGCGGGGCTCGGCCGGGCTCCGCCGCGTTCCTGCGCGGTTGCGGCAAGGGCAGAGAGCGCCATCAGCAGACGACAGACACTTGTTTTCATGATTGCCTCACTTCGATCGATTGACACGGGCGGCGGTTCAGCGGAGGGCTCCGGTTGGCGCGCAATGGAGACAGGTGCTCCCATGCGCAAGGCTGCGCACGGCACATCCCTGGGTGCGCGTCAAGACTCAGAACCATTTCTGGCGGCGAAAATAGGCGAACATGGCGAAGACCGTCACGCCCATGACGGCCCAGACGCCGGCGTAGCCGTAACGCAGGGAGAGTTCCGGCATGTGTTCGAAGTTCATGCCGTAAACGCCCACGATGAACGTGAGCGGGATGAAGAGGGTGGACATCACGGTCAGCACGCGCATGATCTCGTTCATGCGGTTGCTCATGCTCGACAGGTAGATGTCCAGGGCGGTGGAGAGCGTGTCGCGCATGGTCTCGATCATGTCGATCACTTGGACCGTGTGCTCGTAGGCGTCGCGCAGGAAGATTTCGGTGGACGGGACGATGAGAGTGGATTCGGATTTCAGCAGGCCGCTGACCACTTCACGGACCGGCCAGAGCGCTTTGCGCAGGAAGATCATGTCGCGCTTGAGCTGGTGGATGTCGTGGATGATGGCCGGGTCGGGGTGGTCCGACACCTGCTCCTGGATGAGCTCCACGCGGTCGTTGACGTCTTCGAGGATGATGAAGTAGTTGTCGATGACCGCATCCAGCAGGCGGTAGGTCAGATAGTCCGGGCCCGCGCCGCGGACGCGGCCTTTCGCCGCGCGGATGCGCTCGCGGATCGGGTCGAACACGTCGCCTTTGACCTCTTGGAAGGAAAGCACGCCGAAAGGCCCGAGAATCAGGCTGATCTGTTCCGAAAAGGTTTGGCGCTCGTCGCCGCGGCGGTAGAGCATCTTGACGACGACATGGATGTAATCGCCGTAGTCCTCCATGCGCGGACGCTGCCCGGTGGTCGCGATGTCCTCGAGCACCAGCGGGTGGAGCCCGAAGATGTCGCCGATCTGCTGCAGCGTGTCGATCTCGTGCAGTCCTTCGATGTTGAGCCAGTGGACGGCGGAGCTGTTCTTCAGCTCGCGGCACGCCTCGGCGTTGGGCAGGACGCGCTCGCTGAAGGTGTCCGCGTTGTACTCGATCAGCGTGAGGGTCGTGTGGTCGACGCGCTTCTCGCCTACGGGGATCAGGGTGCCGGGCGGCAGGCCCGCTTTCGCGCGGCGGGTGTGGACGTTGTTGGGCATAGCGTGCTTCCCGTTTGCGATGCGTGGCTGCTTGTGCGTCATGGAGGGCGTGCGTCCCCGCGAGCCGTCAAGCCAAGCCCCGCGGCTCGACAGAGTCTCGCCCTCCAGGGATGTCCGGCGTGCACAAAAAAGGGTGCGGCGCGTTGTCGCGCCACACCCGTCGGCACGGTCTTACACGGTCCAGGGTCCGCGGTACTCGCGCGTCAGCCAGGCGGGGTCGCCGGAGCCGTCGCGCAAGGCGAGCTTGGCGGGGTCCCAGAGGATCTTCGCGTGGTGATAGTAGGACTGGTTCATCAGGTGGCAGCAGATCGCGGAGCGGCCGCCGACCTGTTCGCTGGTGATCGGCTTCTGGCGGCTCTTGACGCACGCCAGAAAGTCCGGGATGTGTCCCTTGCTGACATAGAGCTTGGTTTTGGCGTCCTTCAGGAAGGCCCGCTCCGCGATCACGACCTGCGCTTCACACGACGAGCCGTCCTCCTTTTTGGTGAACTTGGCGATCTGCTTGCCGTCGCGCGTGAAGGTGAACTTGCCGCGGTTGACCTGCACCTCGCCCTCGGTGCCGAAGAAGTGCACGCCGAAGCCGTCCTTATGGGTCACGGTGACGCCGTTCGCGTAGACCAGCATGGCGCCGCGCTTGGCGTCGGCTTTCTCGGGCGGGCGGATTTCGACCGGCCCGCTGTTGTCCATGCCCAGGCCCCACTGCGCGATGTCGAGGTGGTGGGCGCCCCAGTCCGTCACCATGCCGCCGCCGAACTCGCGGTAGTTGCGCCAGTGCGGGAAGTGGTTGTGGATGCCGCGCGGGCTGAGCTCCGAATTGTAGACGACTTTCTGAGCCGGCCCCAGCCACATGTCCCAGTCGAGGCCGGGCTCCATCGCCTCCTCTTTCAGGTCATAGGGCTTGCCCGGGTCGCCGAACTGGCACTCGACGCGCTCCACCTTGCCGATGGCGCCGTTCAGGACCAGCTCGCAGGCGACGCGGAACTCTTTGCTCGAGCGCTGCATCGAGCCGGTCTGCAGGATGCGCTTGTTGGCGTCCACCGCCTTCATCAGCTCGATGGCCTCGTGGACGTTGTGGGTCAGCGGCTTCTCGCAATAGACGTCTTTGCCGGCGCGCAGCGCCGCGAGCGCGATGACCGCATGCCAGTGGTCGGGCGTGGCGATGCAGATCAGGTCGATGTCCTTGCGCGCGATCAGCTCGCGGAAGTCCGTGTAGGACTTGCAGCCCGGCGTGCCCTTGGTCGGGTTTTTGGTGTAATAGTCATCGACCTTGGCCTTGGCGGCCTCGCGGCGCGTGGTGTCCACGTCGCAGACCGCGAGCACCTGCACGTCCTGATACAGGAAGTTGCTCAGCAGGCCGGACGCCTGCTTGCCCATGCCGATGAAGCCGATGCCGGGACGGCTGTTGGGCGGGGTCTCCGCGGCCCAGATGCGGGACGGCAGGATGAGGGGCATGCCGGCCACGGCGACGCCCTTGAGGAAGTTTCTACGGTTTGTGTTCATGTGTCTCAGTGACCTCACTTGCTGACGGGTTTGATCTGGAAATGCACGGATTTGGGCTGGCGCGCGGCGTCGATCTGCGACTCGAGATCGGCGATCTGCTTGTCGAGCTCGGCCAGGCGCTCCGGCGCGCCGTTGGCGAGCTGGACTTTGCGCCAGCGCTCGAAGTAGACGTTGTTTTTCTTGAACACCAGGTCGAGCACCTGCTTGGCCTGCTGCGCGCCGGGCGTGGCGACGGTCGCGAGGTTGAAGCCCTTGGCCAGCTCCTCCTTGGTGAGGGTCGTGACTTTCAAGCCGTCGATGGACACGTCGTAACTGGCGGCTTTCAGGCCCGCGACCTTGAGCATGTAGCGGTTGAGGTCCTCCGTGACGGGCGCGAGCTGGAGCGCGGCGACCGCCCGCACGTCGATCGGCATGGGCAGGGCTTTGTCCAGACGGTCGAAGCTTAGCGCGCCGTCGCGGTACTTGACGTTGGAGAGGGTGCACTGCGATTCGCAGGTGACCTTGCCGCCGAACCAGCGCGCCACATCGAAGCCGGCGCAGGAGACCAGCGCGGGCGCGTTCAGGCTTTTGAGGATCGACCAGGCCATGATGGTGTGGCCGGCCGGGCCGGGATGGACCGCGTCGCCGCCGCCGATGTGGGCGTCGGGCTTCTCGGCGCGGGCTTTCATCATGATCGCCATGTAGGGGTCGAACTGGTCCACGAAGGCCGCGCCCTCTTTGGCGGCGACCTCTTTGATGCCGTCCGAGAACTTGCGCAGCGACAGGTTTTTGACATCCTTGTCGGGATCGGGCCGCTTGTCCTCGATCGGCTGGGTCGTCAGCAGGGCCACGCGCGCCCCGTTTTTCGTGAGCACGTTGACGATCTCTTTCTGGCTGCGGACATGCGCGCGGAAGATGTCTTCGCGGAAGGCCTGGTAGGCATGATCGTTCATGCTGAAATCGACCGTCACGACGGTGGGCTTGAGCGGCAGCACGTCGCGGGCGAGGCCGGCGCCGACCGCCTGGGTGACCATCGCGTCGAGCGCGCCGTTGGTCGCCGCGAAGAGCGCCTTCTCGTCCGTGGCGAACCGTTTGCGCAGCCAGGCGGTGTCGCCGCCCCAGCCGACGTTGCGGAAGGTGAACTTGTCGGAAGGGAAGCGCGTCAGGATGTAGGCTTCGACGTAGGTCGTGTAGAGCTTCTGCTCAGTGATGCTGTCGCCCAGGAAAACGACCGCGTCGTTGTTCTTGAAAAAGAAGGCCTTCTCCGCCGTTTCGCATCGGGCCAGGGTCCCGGCCAGCAATACACACCCGACAAGCGTCATTCGCATGTTCATCAACACTCTCCTTGTAGCCTTGGTTTGGTTTTGCCTGAAGCGGACACGCGTCCCCCGTATCCAGCTTTAAGCATCCCGCAAACAATACCGCGCCTTTTCCCGCTTGTCGAGCCCTGATGCGGGGCGGGGGCGGAGCCGCCGTCCACGCGTCCGAGGGCAAGGGGTTAAGAGGCTCCCGGCGCTCACGCGCGCGGCCGTCAGAAGTTGGCGCTGACAGATTGACTTTTGCCGTTGCGCCAGAAAAGTGATGCTCCTATACTGCCCTGCGTGATGAAAGTTGAAAAAAAAGCCTCTCTGGAAAAGGCGGCCAGTTTGCGGAAAATGCCCGGAGGAGCATGATGACAATGAAAGACATGAGCCTCAGGACGTGTGTTTTTGCGGTTGCGGTTGAAAGCTATCTGGATCCGAAGATCCCGCCCGTCGCACATGCTGAGAACGATGCTCGAAAGTTCGTGGAAGCGTGGCAGGCGCTGGGGGCAGACGCCCATGACTGTGTCGTGCTCGTGAGCGGTCACGCGACCGTGACAGCCCTCCGCTCACGCCTGAAGATTTTCCTGCAGGGCGTTCAGCCCGGCGACCGGGTCATTTTCTTTTACGCGGGGCACGGCGCGGCATTCGACGATAACCGTTACCTCACAGCATACGATACGCAAAGCGGAGACCTTCAAGCGACGAGCCTTCCTTTGAGTGAAGTCCTGCAGGCGTTGCGTCATTGTGCCGGTGGCCAAGTGCTCCTTTTTGCCGATGCCCGGCAAGGCGGTCTGCCGGTGACGCGCGGCATGCCGCCGGCCGACCCCCGGTTGCTCGCCGATGACTTGACCTGCTTTTGCGCAGATTACGAGGCCCGTGTTGCTTTTGCCGCATGTCAGGCCGACGAGGTCTCATTCTCTAGCCCGGCGTTGAGACACGGTATCTGGAGTCATTGCCTCATTGAGGCGCTCACGGGCCAGGCCCCGCATGCGTTTGAGAAGGGGGCGGTCATCACCGGAGCGTCGCTGCAGCGTTATTTGAAAGACGAAGTGCCGAGGATTTTAAGGGCCACACTGTCCGGTCCTGAGCGGCAGACACCTTGCTCCTACGGCAACGGTGCGGACGCGCTGGTGGTCGCCGACCTGTGCGAGGTGCTGGCGGCCAAGGCCTCCCGCGGGGATTCGGCGCTGGACGGTTTGATCAAGGAATCGCTGTTGATCGGCGAAGACGTGGGGTCGGTGCGCAGTCTGCGCGGATTCAACAAACGGTTCCATCAGGAACCGGACCGGCATTCCAGCGCGGCCGGGGATTTCATTCAGAAAATCGGGTGCGACGACGTCAAAGAGCACGCGGACCAAGTCGGCAGACAGGTTCAGCAGCACCTGGGCTACAAGCGGCGGGATGTCGATTTTTCGTGCGGCGACGGGGCCGCCACGATAAAAACGCCCGACTTTGACGTGAACATCACGATTTCGCAGGATAAAGATGACCCCGGCGCGTATGTCATTTCCACAGAGGTGGGGGTGATCCGAAGATCCTCCATTGTCAAAGACGCCCGTTTTCTTGAGGTTTTTACCCAGTATTGCGACACCTTGGTCATTAAGTACGCCCAGTCCGTCGACGTCAATCAGCAGATCGACGACATCGAGGAGGTGCCCGAGCTGGCCAAATATATGAACTATGCGCCGGGCGGAGCGTGGTTCAAGCTGCTGCTGGACCATCCCCGTATCGAGATCACCGGCACGCGGAATGAGATGACGCTGAAACTGCTCGAAAAAAGGGATCTCAAGACTTTGCTGGCGCGTACCGAAAGCGCGTTCAATACGTTTACCGGAGCCGGGCTCACCCTCCTTTCGCCGCGCGCGACAGGGTCTGCGCCCCGACAGAGGTCCGACCTCCACGGGTAGCCCTGGTCCCCGGCCCCGTTTTACGCTGACAGGATAGGATATGATGCAGTATACGGATCGCTTGTTCCGGCCGCCGGCCGAGGCGGAGAGTCTGATTTTCCAAGTCGCGCTGGGGTGTCCCCACAACACGTGCCGCTTCTGCGCGATGTACAAGGGCGTGCCCTACCGCGTGCGGCCGCAGGAGGAGGTGCTGGCCGAGTTCGCGCAGGCGGCGCGGCGCTACCCCGGGGAGCGGCGCGTGTTTCTGGCGGACGGCGACGTGATGGCGCTCTCGTTCGAGCGGCTGCGCACGCTGCTGGAGGCGCTGAACCGGCTCTTCCCGCATCTGGCGCGCGTGAACCTCTACGCCAACGGCAGCTCGATCCTGGCCAAGAGCGACGCCGAGCTGGAGGACTTGCGGCGGCTCAAGCTGAGCACGCTCTACGTGGGGCTCGAGAGCGGCGACGAGGAGCTGCTCAAGCAGGTCTGCAAAGGCGAGACCGCGGCGGGCATGTGCGAGGCGGTGCAACGCGCGCAGGCCGCGGGGCTGAAGTGCTCGGTGATGGTGCTGCTGGGCATCGGTGGCCGCGAGGGCTCGGCGCGCCATGCCGAGGCCACGGCGGCGCTCCTGAACCGCATGCAGCCGCGCCTGCTCTCGGCCCTGCGCTTCGTGGACGTGCCGGGCACGTCGATGTACGCGGGCTATCAGACGGTCACGGAGTACGGGGCGGTGAGCGAGCTGATCCGGCTGCTGCGCGGGCTGGAGCTGGAGAAGACCGTGTTCCGCGCGAACCACACCTCCAACCCCGTGCCGCTGGAGGGGCGCTTTCCCAAAGACCGCGACGCGCTGGTGTCCCTTCTGGAAACGCTCTTGCCGCGGCTCGACCAGGCCGGGCCGGGGCGGCTGCCTTTCGCGCTGTGAGCGGCGGCGCGGGGCGCTCACCCTGCCCTTGGGCGCGCACGGTTGGGATTAGCAGTTGACGTTTGCGGCGGCAGATAGCAGAATTCACGATTTTATGACTTTAAAGGAGTTCTCATGCACGGTCTTCGGCTGATGGCGCTGGTGGGGGTGTTGGCCTCCACGTCTTTCGCGACGGATTACACGTGGACTGGCTCTACGGGCTCGTTCCAGACGGATTCGAACTGGTCGCCGGCGGGCGTCCCCGGCGCCACGGACAACGCGAAATTCACGACGGCGGGTATGTATGCTGTTTCCTTTAACGGGAACGCCACGAACGCGAGCTCGACGGTCGGCGCGGATGTGACCATCGGTTTGGGCGGCTACGCGTGGCTGTTGTCGGGCGGGTTGACTTTTTCGGGGACGAGCACCGCCCGCGTAGGAGGCGGGTATTTGGAGATGGGGTCGGCGGTGACGCTCGCAAACAACCAGAAGCTGGTTCTGAACAGCGGCACGTCGTGGCTCAAGGGCACCAAACTTGAGACGTCTGCGGGTGGAGCGATTGAAGTGAACGGGGGCGACCACGTTTTGGCGTGGGCGATGCCGCTCGGTTCGGCACCCTCCGGGGGATCGTCCTTCCGCATGACCGGCGGCCGTCTCTCGATGACGAACAACGACAACGCTGCGCGGTGCACGCTGAATAACGGTGCGAGAATGGCCTTGGAAGGCGGCACGCTCTCGATCCGCTATCAGGTCGACATCCAGGGCTCGGGCAGCGCGCCGGCCGTGATCGACATCTACACGAATGCGGCCCTGCTGCAATGCCCGGGGATCGGCTTCAACGTGGGGCGCAATGCGGGTGGTTTGGGCATCGTGAATATCCGCGGCGGGTCGCTGCTCCTGAGCAACAGCAACTTCAATGTGATGAATGCGAATAGCATGTCGGTGACCACGGGCCTCGTCAATCTGGTTGACGGAAAGGCCCTGGCGGGTAATCTGACGATAGGGTTCAACTCGAACGGCGTCGCCATGGTGCGGCAGACCGGCGGGCAGATGCTGGTCACGGGCGAGACCTACCTCGGCAAGGAGAGAAACACGCGCGGCTTTCTGACCCAAGAAGGCGGCGACGCATGGTACAACGGATTTTATGTCGGCGGGTTCTTAGGCGGGACGGGTGAAGTGAATTTGGCGGGCGGAACGCTGGCGGTGACGGGCGCTAGCGGCGCCATCGGCAAGGTCGCGGGTTCCTCCGGGCGGATGTCGCAGACCGGCGGCCAGCTGATTATCAGCAATTCGTTCTCGGTGGGCGGCTCCACGGGCGCGGTCGGCGTCTACACCAACACCGGCGGCAGCCTGTGGATGAGCGGCACGCTGTACCTTGGAAACGGCGGGGCGGGTGCCGTGGGCCGGGCGTATTTCAGCGGACTTTCCAACTATGTGCAGAGCGCCATTATCCTCGGCAACAATTCTTCTGCCACGGGCAGCTTGACCGTTGCCGGAGGTGCGCTGACAGCCGATGGCGCGGTGACAGTCGGCAACACCGCCAACTCGTCGGGTTCGCTGGACATCAGCGGAGGCACGCTGTCGGTGACGAACGGGACGGTTATCGTCGGAAATTCGGCGAACGCGGTCGGGTCGATTGGTATCTGGGGCGGGACAGGGGTGTTCAGCGCCCTCACGGTCGGCAATTCGGGACTGGGCTCGCTGTCAGTAGCTGGCGGGCTGTTGATTGTTCCGGGGGGGGCGGTGCTGGTCGGCAACGGTGCCGGATCCTCGGGGTCGATGGAGCTCAGCGGGGGGTCGCTGTGGGCCGCGAACGGGACGCTGTCGGTCGGCCAGGCGACGGGCTCGAAGGGAACCGTGAGCATCAGCGGCGGGGAGAATCTCCTCAAGGGCGTCACGGTCGGTAATTCCGGTACGGGCACATTGTCCATCACCGGCGGCTTGCTGACGATGACGAACGGCGTGACGTTGATGGTCGGAAACACGATCGGTTCGGCGGGGACCGTAACGATCAGCGGGGGGACGAACATTTTCTGTGGCGCCGGCCTCACTGTTGGGCAGAACGGTTACGGGCTCGGGCGGATCACAGGGGGCTACGTCTACACGACCAACCGGGTGGTCGTAGGTGGCGGAGCCGGCGCAACCGGGCGCCTGGAATTGGCCGGAGGCGTGCTGTCCGCGCCGATCATTGACGGCCGCGACACAACGCTGACGAACAATCCGGGCGGCTATGCCGAGGTGCTTTTCGACGGCGGAACGCTACAGCACTCGGCAGACACGGAGTCCTGGATGCGGGACCAGTTTGTGAGCTGGTTCGCGAAGGCGGCGCTGACGGGCCGCGGCGCGGTGATCGACTCCAACGGGGGCACGCTCATCATTCCGCAGGCGCTGAGCAACGAGGTCGGGCACGCCGGCAGCTTCACCAAGAAGGGCGCGGGCAGGCTGACGTTGACTTCGTGGTATAACGCCTTCACCGGGCAGGTGGCGGTGCGGGAGGGCGAGCTGATCGTGCCTGTGTCCGGCGCCATCTACTTGACGGGCGGCGTGGCGATTGATGCGGGCGCCCTGCTCAACCTCTTTGCGGCCGGCGCGGTGCGCGACCTGATGACCGCCCCGGGGACGGTCTCGCGGATCGACGGCGCGCTCAGCCTCAAGTCGGGCGTCGTCCTGACCAACGGCGTGGGCGCGACGCTGGGCGGCAGCGGCGTGGTCACCGGCAAGGTCGTGTTCGCGTCCGGCAGCGTTTTCGCACGCGATAAAGCGAATAGCGCCGGGCCGCTGCAGGTGACGGCGGGTGCGGCTTTCCAGGCCGGTGTGGCGGTCCGCCTCACCGGGTATACGGTGCAGGATTTGAATGCGGGCATCCCGCTGGCGGCGGCTTCGGCCGGAGTGATCCAGGTTTCCGGACGGATGCCGGTGACATTGGACGGCATGTCGCATCCTTACTGGTGGGCGCAGCTTTCGGTTGACGGCAAGACGCTGACCGCCCGCGTGATACCCCTGGGGACGATGATCTCGGTGTGGTGAGCGCACCGGTGGAGCGAGGAACATGCAAGGCACGCGAGCGGTGAACAAGGTTGAGACGGCGCCTGCCGCGTGGCGACGGGTCATCGGTCCTGCGGCGGCCTTGGCCTTGTGCGTGTTGGCCCTGTATGCGCTGCACAGCGAATTGCGGACCTACCGCCTGCATGACATCCGGCATGCGCTGCAGGCGCTCCCGCTCGGGAGTCTGGGCCTTGCGGGCTTGCTCACGGCGCTGAGCTACATCGTCATGACGGGGTATGACGTGCTCGCGCTGCGGTATGTGGGCCAGCCGCTCGCCTACCGCAAGACGGCGCTCGCCTCGTTCATGAGCTACGCCTTCAGCAACAACATGGGGTTCAGCGTGCTCACCGGCGGCTCGGTGCGCTACCGCCTGTATGGGGCGTGGGGCGTGATGGCGCTGGATGTCGCCCGCATCAGCCTGTTCTGCAGCTTCACCTTCCTGCTCGGACTCTTCGCTTTCGGGAGCCTGGTCTTCCTGCTGTTTCCGTTCGCCCTTCCCTCCGGACTGCACCTGCCGTTCGCGACCACGCGCCCGCTGGGCGTGATCTTCGCGGCCGTGGTGGCGGCCTATGCCGGCTTGAGCCTGTTCCGCCGCACGCCGCTGCGCGTGTGGGCGCTGGAGTTTCCCGTGCCGCCGTGGCGCCTCGCGGGCGCGCAGGCGCTGGTCGCCTCGCTGGACTGGGCGTTGGCCGGATCGACGCTTTATGTTCTGCTGCCGCACGGTTCAGGGCTCGGGCTCTCCCACTTCCTGGCGGTTTTCATCCTGGCCCAGGTGGCCGGCATCGTGAGCCAGGTGCCCGGCGGGCTCGGCGTGTTCGAGACTCTGGTGTTGCTCCTGCTCGCGCCGGTCATGAAGGCGCCCGATGTGGTGGCGGCCCTGCTCGCTTTCCGTGCCATCTACTACCTCGCGCCGCTCAGCGTGGCGACCACGCTGCTCGGGGCGCGGGAGTTCTTCCGCAAACGTCAGGCGCTTTTAGCCGCGGCGTACGCGGTGGGGCATTGGACGTTCGGGGCGGTGCCCGCGGTGATGGCGCTGCTGACCTTCCTCGCGGGCGCGACGCTCCTGTTCTCAGGGGCCACCCCCGATCTGGCGTGGCACGCGCGCCATGTGGCGGTGCGTCTGCCGGTGCCGCTGGTGGAGGTCTCGCACTTCGCGGGCAGCGTCGCGGGCGTAGGGCTGCTGGTGCTGGCGCGCGGCATCCGGCGGCGGCTCGACGCGGCTTATCTGCTGACGGTCGTCCTGCTGGCGGCCGGGGCGCTCTTTTCGCTGACCAAGGGTTTCGTCTATCAGGAGTCGCTGGCGCTGCTGGCTGTGCTGGCCGCGCTGGCGGCCTGCCGCCGCAGTTTCACGCGCCGGGCCTCGCTGCTGAGCGGCCAGCTGACGGCGGGCTGGATCGTTTCGGTGGGGGCGGTGCTGTTCGCCACGGTGGGGTTGACGCTTTTCGCCTACAAGCATGTCGAGTACACGTCCGACCTCTGGTGGCGATTCGCGCTCGACGCGCAGGCGCCGCGGTCGCTGCGCGCGCTGGTCGGAGCGGCGTGTGCCTTGCTGGCGTTCGCCCTCGGGCGGCTGCTGCAGCCGACGCGGCCGCGGCTGGCACCGCCGACGCCGGAGGTCACCGGCAAGGTCGAGGCGGTCGTCCGACGGTCAGCGGACACCTCTGACAACCTGGCGCTGCTGGGGGACAAGTCGTTCCTGTTCAGCGAGAGCGGAAACGCGTTCATCATGTACGGCGTGCAGCATCGCAGCTGGATCGCGATGGGCGACCCGGTCGGGCCGGCGGAGGAGTGGCCTGAGTTGCTGTGGCGGTTCCGCGAGGAGTGCCACGCGCACGCCGGCTGGCCGGTCTTTTACGAGGTGGCCTGCGACCACCTGAACCTGTATCTGGACTTGGGTCTGAACCTGCTGAAGCTCGGCGAGGACGCGCGCGTGGCTTTGCCGGCGTTCACCATCGAGGGCGGTTCCCGCAGTGTGCTGCGTGTTGCGAAGCGTCGCGTGGAGCGGAACGGCTACACGTTCGGGATGATCCCCGCGGAGCAGACGGCGGCGCTGTTGCCTGAACTGCGGAGGGTGTCGGACGCGTGGCTGGAGAGCAAGCACACGCGGGAGAAGCATTTTTCGCTCGGGCGCTTCGACGAGGCGTATGTGCGGCGCTTCCCGGTCGCCGTTGTGCGCGGCCCGGACGGACGCATCGTCGCGTTTGCCACCGTTTGGGAATCGGCCGGGCGCGAAGAGCTGAGCGTGGACCTGATGCGCCACGTGCCCGATGCGCCGAACGGTCTGATGGACTTCCTTTTTATCCACCTGATGTTGCGCGGGCACGCGGAGGGCTATCAGTGGTTCAACCTCGGCATGGCGCCGCTCTCGGGTTTGCCGCAGCACGAACTCGCCCCCCTCTGGAACCGCCTCGGCGGGTTCCTGTTCCGGCACGGCGAGCACTTCTACAACTTCCAGGGGCTGCGGCGCTATAAGGACAAGTTCGGGCCGGAATGGCGGCCGCGGTACCTGGCCTCGCCCGGCGGACTGGCGTTGCCGCAGGTGCTGGGCGATCTGTCCGCGCTGATTTCCGGCGGTCTCGGCGGCCTGGTCGGCAAGTGAGCCTGCCTGTAAACTCCCGGCGCTGAGCGCCCGGCTCTTCACGGCCCACGCGGCCCCCGGAAGTTGCGCGTCGGGCGTCACGCGTGGAGCGTTCGGTTGCGGTCCGTGAAAATCCGGGCGCTTTCGCCTCAGACGTCGGTGAAGAGCGAGACGTGCCGGAAGGTCTCGCTGTCGAAGAGGCCCTTGTCGGTGAGCTTGAGCTTCGGGATCACGGGCAGGGCCAGAAACGAGAGCGTCATGAAGGGCGCGGTCAGGGTCGAGCCCAGAATTTTGGCGAGGCGGTCACAGTCGGCGTAGACGTGCGCCACGTATTCGGCGGGTTGGGCCGAGATGAGCCCCGCGAGCGGCAGCGCGAGGGAGGTCAGCAGTTTGCGGTTGTTGTCGGCCACGGCCAGGCCGCCCCGCCGCATGATCACCTCGTTGATGGCGGCGGCCAGCGCCTCGTCGGTCGCGCCCGCGGCGATGATGTGGTGGGAGTCGTGCGCCACGCTGGAGGCGATCGCGCCGCGCCGCAGGCCGAAGCCTTTGACCAGCGCGACGGCGGGCGGGGCGGGCGTGTAGCGGTTGTAGACCACGAGTTTGATGATGTCGCGCTCGGGGTCCGCCACGACGAGGCCGTTGCGCACGGTGGGCTTTTCGATCAGGTGGCCGGTGACGAGCTGGCCGTCGCGCACGCCGATGACGCGGACGGACGTGTCCGTCTGGGCGGGAATGCGTAGGGCCTCCGGTGCGAGCAAGGCCGCGGAGAAGTTGTTTTGCACCTCGGCTTCGCCCACGGGCATGAACGAGACGCCGTGACGGGCGACGCATTGGCCCCGCAGCCAGACCTCGCGCGGCTTGAAGGTCTGGAGGTCGTCGACCAGGATGAAGTCCGCGGGGTCGCCGGGCTGGAGCAGGCCGAGCGGGAGCTTGTAGTGGCGCACGGGGTTGACGCAGGCGGCCTGCAGGATGGTTTGGAGCGAGATGCCTTTCTTGTACGCGGTGGCGGCGATGAAGTTGATGTGGTCGCGCAACAGGTCGTCCGGGTGCTTGTCGTCGCTGCAGAACATGCACATGTCGGGGTAGCGCGCCAGCAGGGGGATGAGGGATTCGAACTGGCGCGCGGCCGAGCCGTAGCGGATCTGGAGCTTGATGCCGGCCTTGATCTTCTCGCGGGCCTCGTCGAAGGTGAGGCTTTCGTGGTCGGTGGTGATGCCCTCGGCGGCATAGGCCCGGAGGCTCGCGCCGGCGAGCCCGGGCGCGTGGCCGTCGATGGGCAGTCCCAGGCGGCGGGCCGCGGCGAGTTTGGCAAGGACGGCGGGGTCCTTGTCGAGCACGCCGGGCACGTTCATCATTTCCGCGAGGTGGGTGATGCCGGGGCGCGCGAGGAGGCGCGCGACCGCGTCGGGGCCGAGTTCCGCGCCGGCGGTCTCGAAGGGCGTGGCGGGAACGCAGGAGGGGACGCCGAACCCGAAGACGAAGGGGGTCTGCTGCGCGAGCCGGAGCATGAGGTCCACGCCGGCCTCGCCGAGCACGTTGGCGATCTCGTGCGGGTCGACCACCGCGGCCAGGGTGCCGTGGACGACGGCGGCGCGCGCGAAGGCGGCCGGGGTGAGCATGGAGCTCTCGATGTGGACGTGGGAGTCGACGAAGCCGGGCAGGATGTAGACGGGGTCGGGCGCGTCATCGGGGGTGATGGCGGCGATGGTGCCGTGATCGGAGAGGGAGAGGCGCGCGCCGAAACTGCGCTTGTGGACCGGGTCGACAAGGGTGCCGCTGAAGGTCGTTTGCATGGGAACTCCTGATCATCGGGTGTTTAGGCTGAAGGCCGGAAGGCTGCAGACAGATCAGAGCGCACGCGAAATAAAGTCAGGGCAACGCTTGCGCTGCCCTCCTTCCGCTGTGTACACTCCTCTTTTTCGCCAAATGTCCTCCGCCCCGCCGCCTCGCCGCAACAAGATTCAAACGATTGAAACACAAAGGGCAGGGGACACCAAGCAGAAGTTTCCGGAATCTTTGGCGGGCGGAAGGGGCCGAAGGGGCGGCGGAGGCCCCAAAAAAGTGAATATTTTTCGAAAAGATTTCTGCATTTTAGTTGTAAGTACCTCAACCTGATATATTTAATGTGTTTTTATCTGGCCTGAATGTGCCGTCTTTCGCATTGACTTTTGGTGGGGCAAGGTGTTGAATAGTGTCACAAAAGGTCAAAGTATGTCGATGGCGGGCGGACAGAGTGCGGTGACGGCGGTTGGGCCAGGTCTTCTGGTCGGCCGGTACGATCACGCGATGGACCCCAAGAAGCGCCTCACGGTGCCTGCCGGCTGGCGGGACCTGATGGGGGCCCCGGCCTATGTGTACGTCTTCCCTGACCCGCACGCGAAGTGTTTGAACCTGATTCCGCCGGCGGAGATGGAGGGCCGGCTGGAGAAGCTGCGCGCGAGGGCGCTCTTCGACAAGACGCTGGGACCGGCCTTGAGGCGCATCGGCGAGAACGCGGAACAGGTGATGCTGGACGTCCAGGGGCGCATCCGCATCGGCGACCGGCTGCTGGCCTTCGCGCAGCTGGGCGGCACGGTGGCGATGATCGGTTCGATGAACCGCATTCAGCTTTGGTCGCCGGCGGTGATGCCGGAGGCCGAGGCGATCGACCAGGCCGCGCTGGCCGAGGCGTGCGAGGCGTTGGAGTTTTAGCGGCATGACGCGCGGACGGCGGTCGCGCGGGCTGACAAGTGATTTGTATCGCGGACATGAACGCGACGTTCGGAATACGGACGCGGAGTCCGGACGGAAACGTTCTGTCTCGCGATCATTATTGGAAATGGCTCGTCTGGAGGGACTATGCACCTGTCGGTGTTGTTGCAGGAAACCGTGGAGGCCCTGGCGGTCGTGCCCGGTGGCAGCTATATCGACGGAACGCTCGGCGGAGCGGGTCACGCGTTTGAGATTCTGAAACGCGCGGGGCCTACCGGCCGGCTGCTGGGCATCGACAGGGACACGGAAGCCCTGGCGCGCTCGGCGACGCGGCTGGCGGTGTTGTCTGGCGAGAAGGTGCTGGTGCACGGGGCTCACGGTGAGCTCCGGCGCCTGGCGGAGGCGAATGGTTTTGCGGCAGTTGACGGCATGCTGCTGGATCTGGGTGTGTCATCGGATCAGCTCGACACGCCCGGACGGGGGTTCAGTTTCCGGCTGGAGGGACCTCTGGACATGCGCATGGATCCGACTCGGGGGGAGTCGGCGGCCGACCTGCTCGCACGGCTGGATGTGCCGTCCCTCACAGACCTTTTTCGGCGCCTGGGCGAGGAGCCCCAGGCGCGGCGGATCGCGCAGGCGATCAGGCGGGAGCAGGAGAAGGACCCGATCGTGACGACCGGCCGGCTGGCCGCGGTGGTGAGCGACGCGCTCGGCGGGCGCATGGGGCCGCGGCATCCGGCCACGCGGGTGTTTCAGGCGCTGCGCATGGCGGTGAACCGGGAGCTGGAGGATCTGGAGCAGGCGCTGGAAGAGGGCCTGCGGCTCCTCAAGCCCGGCGGGCGGCTGGCGGTGATCACGTTCGAGAGCCTGACGGACCGCCTGGTGAAGCAGTGCTTCGTGGCGCACGCCGGCAAGTGGGTGTCGCTGCAGCAGGGCGGCGAGCGCTGGGAGGGCATGCTGCCGGCGGTGACGAGGGTGACGCGGCATCCGCTGGAGGCGGGGCCGGACGAGGTGGCGGAGAACCCGCGCGCGCGAACGGCGAAGCTGCGGGTGGTGGAGCGCTGCGAGGCGCCGACGCGGCGCCGCGACAAGGATTTTTGAAGGTTTGGTAACGGTTTGAATTGGAACAGGCACAACCCACAGGAGGGTGTGATCGATGAGACGCAATCGCAAAAGACAGTTGCATGCCCGGGTGCTTCCGCGCTGGGCGGCCGGCTTCATTGTGTTGCTGGTGACCTTGGTTCTGGGTTACTGGTTCATGGACTCCAAATGCGCCATGCTCGGCCAGGAGATCCGCAAGCACGAGCAGAAGTACGCGGCCCTCTCGGACGAGCGCGTGCGTGAGGAGGCGCGCTGGAACGAGAAGAAGACGCCCGAGAAGCTGGAGCAGGCCATGCTGCAGCACGGCATCGCGATGAGCTACCCCACGCCGGAGCAGGTGGTGAGGATGGACAGCGCCGGCACGCCGCTGGCCGGGCAGCTTTCGGTCGTGCGCTACCAGCGGAACCGGAACGCGAGCGAGCGCGTGGCCAAGGCCGGCCCGCGGTGAGCGCCGCGGCGGGAAGGTGACGGGACGTCATGCATGAACGCGGCGTACAGATACGCATCTGGATCGTTGCCGCTGGGCTGTTTCTGGCGCTCTGCGGGCTGGGGGTGAAGTTGGCGTATCTGCATCTCGCCAACCACTCCAAACTCACCCGCGCTTACAAACGCACGCTCTTGGAGTTGCGCGGACGCATCTTCGACTGTAACGGCACGCAGTTCCCCATGGCGGTGAGCCTGCCCGCGCGCCAGTTCTACATGGATCCCCAGGCGGTCAAGAAGGAGCACAACAAGCGTCAGATCGCGAAGACCGTCGCCGACAGCCTGGGGCTCAAAGAGTCCGACGTCTTCGATAAGTTCAGCCAGACCGATTCGCGCTACATCAAGCTGGGCATTTCGGACAACGACAGGATCTTCGACCTGCTGGGGGACGTCAAGCACATCAGCGGCATCGGCTCGGAAGAGCACGTGATCCGTTCCTACCCGCAGGGCCGCCGCATGGCGCACGTGCTGGGGTTCGTCAACGACATGGGCGTGGGCGGGGCGGGCATCGAACAGCAGTTCAACCGATACCTGACCGGCACGCCGGGGCTCATCGAGAGCGAGAAAGATGCGGGCAGCCGCGAGATCTGGAGCCGCCGCAAGTCGTTTGTCTCGCCGATCGCCGGCTCCGACGTGTATCTGACGCTTGACCACAACATCCAGTACGAGGTGGAGACGGCCATCAAAGAGGTGGTCGAGAAGTTTCAGGCCACCAGCGGCTGGGCGATCGTGGAGCGGGTCAAGACCGGCGAAATTCTGGCGATGGCCTCCTATCCCGACTTTGAGCCGGGGAACTATAACGATGAGACCCTCGACGTTTGGCGCAACAACGCGATCGCCGTCACCTATGAGCCGGGCTCGATCATGAAGGCCTGCGCCGTGGCGGCCGCCCTGAACGAGAAGGTGGTCACGCCGGACACGGTCATCGACGTGGGCGAGGGCGTCTGGTTCTATGCGGGCAAGCCGCTGCACGACCACGTCACCGGGCGCATCACGGTGAGCACGGCCTTGAAGAAGTCCAGCAACATCGCCTGCGCCAAGATCGGCCTGATGCTGGGCGAGAAGCGGCTGGACGCCTATCTGCGCGCCTTCAACTTCGGCGGGAAGCTGGGGATCGAGCTGCCGGGCGAGGAGAGGGGCATTCTCGCGCACGTCAAGGATTGGGACAAGCTGAAGGCCACCCGCGTGCCGATCGGCCAGGGCGTGGCCGTGACCGGACTCCAGATGGTCAACGCCTACTCCGCCATCGCGAACGACGGCGTGCTGCTGCGGCCCTACCTGGTGGACAAGATCGTGTCGTCCAGCGGCGAGACGATCTTCAAGGCCAAGCCGGACGTGCTGGGGCGGCCCGTGCGGCCCGAGGTGGCGCGGCAGGTGCGCGAGATGTTGGTGGGCGTGACGGAAGAGGGCGGCACGGGCAAACGGGCGGCCGTGCCCGGCTATTCGATCGCCGGCAAGACCGGGACCGCGCAGAAGGCGGTGCCCGGCGGCTATTCGAGCACCGACTACTATGCGTCCTTCGTCGGTTTTGTGCCGGGTACGGCGCCGGTCTTCTGCGTGCTGGTGTCCGTGGAGCGGCCGCGCCCGCAGCACATGGGCGGCTTTGTCGCCGCGCCCGTTTTTGCGAAGATCGCGGCGACGGCGGCGCGGTATCTCGAAGTGCCGCCCGACCTGCCGTTCGCCGAGGATGAGGCCGAGCCCGCGCAACCCTGAGTCTGGCGGCACCCCGACAGCCGGCCGCGGCCGGAGAGGAGCGAGCATGAAGTTTTCGGATATTCCTGAAATGGCGGAGCTGCTGACGGACAAGCCGCCGGCCCTGACGTTCAGCGGGGTGCAGTGCGACTCGCGCCGCGTCAGGCCGGGCGACCTGTTTGTGGCGATCGCGGGCAGCCACGACGAGGGCAGCAGGTACGCCGGCGCGGCGCTGGCGAAGGGTGCGGCGGCGGTCGTCTCCGAGACGCCGCTGCGCGATTATGCCAAGCATCTGATCCTCGTGAAAGACGCGCGGCGCACGCTCGCCTGCCTCGCCGCCGCGCTCAACGGCTGGCCCGCGCGCACGCTGAGCGTCTTCGGGATCACCGGCACCAACGGCAAAACCACGACGGCCTGGCTGCTGCGCGAAATGCTGCGGGCGGGCGGGCGCAATCCCGGCCTGCTGACGACGGTGAAGGTGGAGTACAACGGCCGCGAAATCCCCGCGACGCGCACGACGCCTGACGCCTGCGAACTCCAGAGCCTGCTGGCCGCCATGCAGGGCGCGGGCTGCGACTCGGCGGTGATGGAGGTTTCCTCCCACGCGCTGGCCCAGCAGCGGGTGGCGTGCGTCCGTTTCGCCGCGGCGGCCTTCACGAACCTGTCGCAGGACCATCTCGACTATCACGGCACGATGGAGGCGTATTTCGAGGCCAAGCGGATGCTTTTCGCGCAGCTCGCCCGGGAGACTCCCGGCGCGCCGGCGGTCTGCTTCCGCGATGCCGGCTACGGCGAGCGCATGGCGGCCTACCTCAAGACGTTGCCGCTCAAGCTCGTGACCTGCGGGTTTTCTCCGGAGGCGGACCTGCGGGCCGAAGAGATCGCGCTCACCACGGACGGCAGCCGCTTTGTGCTCGTGACGCCGGACGGCTTGCGCCGTCCCGTGCGCATCCATCTGTCGGGACGCTACAACATCGCGAACATGCTGTGCGCGGCGGGCTTGGCGCTGGAGGCGGGGATCGCTCCGGAGGCCGTGGTGGCGGCGATGGAAGAGGCGAAGCCGCGCTGGGGACGGCTGGAGCGCGTGCCGGCGGCGGTTCCGGCCGCGGTCTTCGTCGATTACGCCCACACCGACGACGCGCTGACGAACGTGCTGGCCACCCTGCGCGAGATGACCCGGGGCCGCCTGACGGTGGTGTTCGGATGCGGCGGGGACCGCGACCGCAAGAAGCGCCCGCTGATGGGCCGCGCGTGCGCGGCCTTGGCCGACCGGCTGGTGATCACCTCCGACAACCCGCGCAACGAAGAGCCGCTGGCGATCATCGGGGAGATTTTGGCGGGCGTGCCCGAAGGGACGGGGTATGAAGTGGAGCCGGACCGGCGGGCCGCGATTCATCGCGCGTTGACGGGGACGGCGGCCGGCGATGTGGTGGTCGTGGCGGGCAAAGGCCACGAGCCGTTTCAGGAATTGGCGGGACGCACGGTCCCGTTCGATGACCGGCAGGTGGCGATCGAAGAGGCGGCCAAGATCCGGGCCGAGGCTCAAGGCGGGGTGTGACGTGGAAAACGGGTTGCCGATCATAGAGACGCGGGCGTTCGCGGAATGGGTTTCCGGCGCGCCTCAAAGCGTGCCGCCGACCTTCTGCGGCGTCACGCAGGACACGCGCAAGCTGGCGCCGGGGTGCCTTTACGTAGCCTTGCGCGGCGAGCGCTTCGACGGGCATGACTATGTCGGTCAGGCTCTGCGCGCGGGCGCGGCGGCGGCTCTGGTCGAGGCCTCGTGGCAGGCGCCCGCCGAGGCGGCGGCGTGGCCGCTCATCCGCGTGCCCGACACGCGGCAGGCCCTGGGCGAGGCGGCCCGCGCGTGGCGGCTGCAGAGCCGCGCCTTCATCGTGGGACTCAGCGGAAGCTCCGGCAAGACGACGACCAAAGAGATGGCCGCGGTGCTCTTCGCCGCAGGCGGCGCGGTCTGCGCCACGCAGGGGAACCTGAACAACGAGATCGGCCTGCCCTTGAGCCTGCTGTCCATGCCCCCGGACACGGCCTTCGGCCTGTTCGAGGTGGGCACCAACCATCCGGGCGAGATCGCGCGGCTCGCCGGGTTGCTCCGGCCTCGGGCGGCCATCCTCTCGAGCATCGGGTGCGCGCACATCGAGCATTTCGGCTCCATCGAGGCGATCGCCCGCGAGAAAGGCGCTCTGCTCAGCGCCTTGCCGCGCGCGGGTTTTGCCGTGCTCTGCAGGGAGACGGAATGTTTCGGGCTCCTTTCGGAGCTGTCCAACGCGCCGGTGGTGACCACCTCGCTGGCAACGCCGGATGCGGATTTTTGCGGCGAGGTGTTGGATCCGCTGAGCGGCGCGCTCCGGGTGACCGAGCGGGAGACGGGCGTGCGGACCGTCTTGCGCAGCGGGTTGCCGGGTGAGCACAACGCCTCCAATCTGCTGCTGGCCTTTGCGGCCGCGCGCTCGGCCGGCGTGCCCGCGCAGGGCGCCGCGCAGGCGCTCGTGAACCTGTCGCTGCCGGGGATGCGCTGGGACGTCTCGACGCGGGGCGGCGTGACCTTTGTGAACGATGCCTACAACGCCAATCCGCAAAGCATGGTGGCGGTGTTGCGGACGTTCATGAAGCTGCCGTGCGGCGGGCGCCGCGTCGTGGTGCTGGGCGACATGCTCGAGTTGGGCTCGCATGCGGAGGAGCTGCACCGCGGGGTGGGCCGGTGCGTCGCGGAGCTGTCGCCCGACAGCCTGCTGGCGGTGGGCAAGGATACGGCGCGCTACGTGGCCGACGAGGCGGTGAAGTCCGGGTACGCCGCCGCACGCGTGAGCTGTTTCGCCGATGCGGTGGCGGCCGCTGCCGCCCTGAGGGATTTAATCAAGCCGGGTGACTGCGTGTTGCTCAAAGCGTCGCGCGGCATGAGATTGGAGCGGATTTTTGATGACGTGCAAGTATGATCGCGTAAACGCCCTGGTGCTGGGGGCGGGCGTGAGCGGCGAGTCCGCGGCGCTGCTGCTGCTGGCGCGCGGCGGACGCGTGCAGCTGCTCGATGAGGGCGAAGAGGCGAAGAACGCGGCGGCCGCGCAGCGCGTGCGACAGGCGGGCGGTCGCATAACCTTCGGCGGCGGTGCGCTGCCGCAAGAGGCGTTCGACGTGTGCGTGGTGAGCCCCGCGTTCGCCATGCAGCATCCGTGGGTGGCGGCGTGCCGCGCGCGCGGTCTTCCGATGATTTCGGAGCTGGAGCTGGGCGGCTGCTACTGGCGGGGGAAGATTCTGGCGGTGACCGGCAGCAAGGGCAAGAGTTCGGTGGTCAAATTCTGCGCCGACACCCTGGAGCTGGCGGGCATTGCGGCCTCGCCCGCCGGCAACTACGGCATTCCGCTCTGCCAGCTGGTGCTGGAGAAGCCTGATCTGGCGTGGGCGGTGACCGAGGTGAGCTCGTTCCAGATGGAGCACACCTCCACATTTTGTCCCGACATTGCGATTCTGCTGAATCTGCAGGCCGATCACCTGGACCGCCATGCCGACATGGCGGAGTACAAGGCGCTCAAGCTGAAACTGTTCACCACCCTGCGCCACGGGGGATGCGCGCTGCTGCCCTCGCAGGTGGACGATGAGGGGTGTGTGCCCGAAGGCGTCACGCGCTGGCGCTTCGGCGCGGACGCGGGTTGCGACTGGGAGTATGCGCATCATGCGGTGACGGGCATGCTGGACGGGCGGCCCTGCAAGATCGGCATGGCGGGCACCTGGTTCGACAACGACATTCTGGGGCTTGCGGCGGCCGCGGCCGCCGCGGCGCTGCGTTATGCCGGGCTGAGCGACGTGCAGATCGAACACGGGCTGGCCGCCTTCCGGCCGCTGGCGCACCGGGTGCAGCGGGTGGGGGTGAGCCGGCAGGGCGTGTGTTTTGTGGATGACTCCAAGGCGACCAGTCTGGCCGCCACGGCGGCGGCCCTGCAGATGGTCCGGAAACCGGTCCGGCTGATCGCCGGCGGGCTTTTGAAAGAGAACGATCTCGAAAGCATAAAAGAATTGCTGACACAAACGACCAAAAAAGTATATCTTATTGGCCGTTGTTCTGGCCAAATGTTTCAAGCGTGGGTAGCGGCGGTTCCTTGCGAGGAGTGCGGCACGCTCGAACAGGCCGTAACGGCAGCGGTGCGGGACGCCCAGGCGGGTGAAACCGTGTTGCTGTCGCCGGGCACCGCCAGTTTCGACCAATTTACAAGCTATCGGGAAAGAGGAGAACGTTTCACTGCACAGGTTCGCGCGGTTGCGGATCTCTGAACGTTTCTTTTCTGAGGGCAAGAAGGACAAGGAAACACAATGAATCGTCAAACCATGCGTATTGTTGCGGGCGTCAATCTGGTGGCTGGTTGCCTCCTGTTGCAGGGTTGCGGGATGTTTAGCAAAAAGTCGGACCAGACCACAACAACGGTGCCTGGAGGCGAGCAGTCCGCTGTCGCGACTGTTCCGGTCGAGCCGACAGCCATGCCCCCGGTCGAGACGGCCCCGGTCGAATTGCCGTCGGTCCAGAGCACCACGCCGTACACGATCCAGAAGGGTGACATGATCACGACGATCGCGTACAAGTACGGTTTGCGCTGGCAGGACGTGATGGCGGTGAACCCGGGCCTCGACTCGAAGAAGCTGCGCGTGGGCCAGGTCATCCAGTTGCCCGGCCAGGTGGAGGTCTCCAAAGCCCGCCACGTGCCGACGTCCACGCCTAAAGCCGCGGCGCCCAAAATCTCCGCGCCGAAGGCTTCCGCGCCGGCGGCGTCGGGCCCGATGACGTCTTACGTCGTGAAGAGCGGCGACTCGCTCTCCGTGATCGCACACAAGCACGGCGTCAAGACCGCGACGCTGCGCGAGGCGAACGGGCTGAAGAGCGACCGGATCTCGGTGGGCCAGAAGCTGAAGGTCCCCGGCGCGAAGAAGACGCCGGATGCGGTGTCCACCGCCAAGAAGTCCGACACGGCCGCCGCCCCGAAGACCTCCGCCCCGAAGAGCTCGGCCCCCAAGGCGACGGCGACCAAGCCGGCTGTGACGCCTCCGCCGGCAGCCGTGACGCCCGCG
>JAHFSX010000020.1 GCA_023269675.1 Verrucomicrobiota bacterium | reverse complement strand
AATCCTCGACGGCCTCTCCGCAGAAGAGAAGGTCAAACGCTACTTCGAGGAATACGTCGCATGAAAATCATCTCACCGCTCTATCGCCTGCGTGCATTTGTTATTGCAAGTCAGGAAAAAAACTACCAAAAACCATCTTTTTTTGATAAGGGCCGCGCATGCGCCCAAAACGTCGCACGGCCCCCATGTCCGCGGGCGGGATGACCTTGGGAGGACGACCCCTTTCCCGGCACCCCGAAAATTCGCCGTCGCGCGATACTCACGCCCGTGATATACTTCAGCCCCTCATTCAAGCACCGCGAAAGAGGCCTTAACCTGTCTATGCGCTCAGCGATCCTATTTGACATCGACGGCACCCTGCTCTACGCGCGCGGCGTCGGACGCGTCGCGTTCGGCGACGCCTTTCTGGCCGCCTACGGGCAGCCCTACCCCGACGTCGCCGGACTGTGCTTCGTCGGCGCCACCGACTCCAACGTCGTGCGCACCATGGCCGCCGCCTGCGGCATCGCCAGCACGCCCGCCCGCGAGGAGCATTTCTTCCTGCGCCTCGCCCACGACATCGACGCCGCCCTCTCCCTGAACAAGCCGCACATCTACCCCGGCATCCCCGAACTGGTCGGACGCCTGGTCGAGCACAGCCACGCCCTCGGCATCATCACCGGCAACGTGCGCGCCACCGCCTGGAGCAAGCTGCGCCACGCCGGACTCGACCACGCCTTCACCTTCGGCGCCTACGGCGACGAGCACCACGACCGCAGCGCGATCGCCCGCATCGCCGTCACGCGCGCCCCCGCCGGCACCGCCGTCCGACTGATGATCGGCGACACCCCCCTCGACGTCCAGGCCGCCAAAGCCAACGGGCTCAAGGCCGTCGCGGTCGCCACCGGCTGGGTTTCCGCCGAGGAGCTCGCGGCGGCCGGCGCCGACCTCGTGCTGCCGGACTTCTCCAACACCGACGCCTGCCTCGCCCTGCTCGAATCCCTGCTCTGAAAGGACCGCCCCCATGCGCTCGACAGCTCTCATCCTCGCCTGCCTTTCCGCCGCCCTTCTGCGTGCGGAGGATCAGCCTTATCTCTACCCGCAAACCGACGCCTTCAAGCAGGGACTCGCCCAAGCCCAGGCCAAGGGACTGACGCTGACCGACTACCACATCCACATCCGCGGCGGCATGACCCCGGAAAAGGCCGCCCTCCGCCAGGAACAAAGCGGGATCCGGAGCGCCGTGCTCGAAAACTTCGGCCGCGAGTGGCCGCTCTCCAACACGGTCGCGCTGGCCGCGTTCATCGACGCCAGCTCGCAGGCCCGCGCCCAAGGGCGGCGGCTGCCCGTCGGCATCCAGGTCAACGACCGCGACTGGTTCACCCAGATCGACCCCGCGCTCCTCAAACGCCTCGACTTTGTCCTCGCCGACACCATGATCATGGGCGTCACCGCGGAGGGCAAGCCGCGCCGCCTCTGGCTCCCCGGCGTCACCATCGACGACCCCGAGGCCTGGATGCAACAGTATCTCGCCCACAACCTGCGCATCCTCGACGAGCCGGTCTCCATCCTCGCGAACCCCACCTACCTGCCGCCCTGCATCTCCAACCGCTACGACCAGCTCTGGACCGAGCCGCGCATGCGGCTCGTCATCGCCAAGGCCGTCGAAAAGGGCGTCGCGCTCGAGGTCCAGGCCGGCTCCGCCTATCCCAAGCCCGCCTTTCTGAAACTCGCCAAAAGCATGGGCGCTAAATTCTCGTTCGGTTCCAACAACTTCGACGACAAGACCAAGGACCCCGCACGCTGGTTCGAGGCCATCACCCTCCTCGACCTCCAGCCCGCCGACCTCTGGCGTCCCAAGAAACCATAGACGTGCCGATTCGGCAACCGCAGCCGAGTCTCCCGTTTCGGATTTCAACTCCTAACTCCTAACTTCCAACTCCCCCAAGGTCCCTCATGCCCCTTCACGGACTGACCCTCATCGGCGAAAGCATCAACGACTCTGTACCCTCCACCCACGCGCTTTTCGCGGCCAACGACCTCGCCGGCATCAGGACGCTGGCGAAAACCCAGGCCGACCTCGGCGCCGCCTACATCGACGTCAACGTCGGCCCGCGCACACCCGCCTTCATGGCCGAGATGGTGCGCTCCGTGCAGACGGCCACCGACAAACCGCTCTCCATCGATTCGCCCGACTTCGCCACCGCCCGGGCCGGCCTCGAGGCCTACGACCTGAGCCGCGGCACGCCCATCCTGAACTCCATTTCGCCCCTGCGCCTGCAGATGTTCGACCTGCTCAAGGTCAAGCCCTTCCGTCCCATCCTGCTGGTCTCCGAGAACCTGAAAGACGGCGTCGAATCGCCCTGCCTGACCGCCGAAGAGACCTACGCCTCCGCCCGGCTCCTGCTGGAGACGGCCCACCGCCACGGCCTCGCCAACGCCGACTGCATCTTCGACCCCGGCATCGCGCCCATCGGCACCGACACCGACGGCAACATCCACCGCCTCATGGGCGCGCTTGCGCTCATCCACGGCGACCCCGCCTTCGCGGGCGTCCACGTCTCTGTCGGCCTCAGCAACTTCACGGTCATGCTGCCGGCCAAACGCGCCGACGGCTCGCCCGTCAAAACCCCGCTGGCCAGCGCCTTCCTCACCCGCGCCATGCCCCTGGGGCTCGACATGGTGATCGGCTCGGTCAAGCAGGCCTACGCGCTGCTGCCCGAGGGCCACCCCGCCCTGCAGTGCTTCGACGACTGCCTCTCCGCCGAAGGCTTCGACGTCCTCGTGCGCGTCCAGGATTTCTACTCGTAAGAACACGGCCTTTGCGCGGCCCTCTTCCCCGTTGACGTTTTCCGGAAATGGTCATATCATTGTGACCATGAAGAGCGGAGGTGCCTTATGACCATTGCTGTCGGCGAGTTCAAGTCGAAATGCCTGAAGATTATGGAAGAGGTCCAGACGACGCGCAGCCCCGTGACCATCACGAAACGCGGCAAGCCCGTCGCCGTCCTGACGCCGTACCCCGAGGAGACGCCTGTCCCGCTTTTCGGCCGCATGAAAGGCCGCGTGCGCATGGCCGATGACTTGATCAGTCCCTCCGGGCTGACGTGGGAGGCTGAAGAGTGAAAGCGCCGCTGCTGTTGGACACGCACGCGCTGATCTGGCTGATGGAAGGCGCCCCGCTGCTCTCCCTCTCGGGGCGCAAGCTCGCCGAAGAGGCCGCAAAAGACGGATTGCTGCGTGTGTCGGCCATCTCCCTTTGGGAAATCGCCACGTTGGAAAGCAAAGGCCGGATCTCCTTTGACCGCGACTGTCAGACGTGGATCAACGAGATGCTGGCCTCGCCCGGTCTGCACCTTGTGCCGTTGACACCGGAAATCGCGGTGCAAAGCACGCGGCTTCCCGGAACCGTCCACGGCGATCCCGCCGACCGCATCCTGATCGCCACCGCGCGCGTGCTGAACGCCACCCTGCTGACGGCCGACGCCAAAATCCGTGACTACGCCAAAGCCGGGTATCTGTCGGTCGCCCGCGCCTCCTGACCCTCAACCCGTAACCGACAACCCGAAACCAATAACTCCTATGAAAACAGAGCCCTCTACTCTTCTTCGTGCCTTAGCGTCATTGAGTTTCCTTCCATTCTCATCTTCCATGACACCTTGGTGCTCCTTGGTGTTCTTGGCGTCTTGGTGGTCTCTCTCTCTCCCCGCTCAAGCCGCCGAGGCGCTCGTCTCGCCCGACGGCGCGGTCCAGGCCGTCCTCGACCTGCGCGACGGCCAGCCCGTCTATTCGCTCACCTACAAAGGCGCCGTTGTGCTGGAGCCCTCCGCCCTCGGGCTGAACCTCAAGGACGCCTTCGGCGGCGGCTTCACGGTCTCCGACGCCGCGCGCGCCAGCGTCGCCGCCGAGTGGAAACCGGTCTGGGGCGAACGCGCCCTCATTCAAGATCGCTACGCCAGCCTCACCGTCACGCTGAAGGAGCGGAACCCGCGCGGCCGGCCGCTCGTGCTCGAACTCCGCGCCTACAACGAGGGCTTCGCGTTCCGTTACCGCCTGCCCGTCGCCGCCGATACCGGCTGGCAGCTCTCCGGCGAGGCGACGGAGTTCCGCTTTCCTCGGGGCAGCGCCGCCTTTGCGATCGCGGGCACCGAGGACACCTTCCCGCAGGACCCGATCCCGCTCGCCGACCTGCCGAAGCAATCGATGGCCCCGTTCACCGTGCGCCTGCCGGACGGCAAATACGCTTCCGTGCTCGAGGCGTTCGCCGTCAGCTATCCGCGCTGCAAGATCGAGAAGCGCGAGGGCGGCGCGGTCGGCATTCACCTGCTCGGCAAAGCGGAGGGCCGCGGCGAGTTCGCCACGCCGTGGCGCGCCGTGCTCCTCGGCGACAACGAGGCGCGCCTGATCGAACACGAGGATCTCGTGCTCAACCTCAACCCGCCCTGCGCCATCCCCGACACCGCGTGGATCAAGCCCGGCCTCACGCTTTCCGACCAGAACAACTGCCTGCTGAAAATGCCCGAACTCACACACGCCGTCGACGTCTCCCACACCAACGGCTTCCGCTACCTCCAGCTCGACTGGGGCTGGTACGGCACCGAGTGGACCTGGACCGACGCCGACCGCAAAAAATTCATTGAAACCAACCCCTCTTGGGCGAACGACCTGAGCTGGGTCACCAACACCTACGCCGACCCCACCGCCGTGGCCAAGGGCCGCGTGCCCTACCGCCCCGACTGGAAAGACTTCCACACCGTCGTGGAACTCGACCTGCCGGCTCTGGTGCTGTACGCCCGCGAGCGCGGCATGGGCGTCTGCCTCTACATGCACGGCGATGTGCTGCGGGCGCACGACATGGACAAGCTCTTCGCGCTCTACCAGTCGTGGGGCCTCGCCGGACTCAAGCCCGGCTTCGTGCGCTACGGCACCGCCGAGCAGACCGACTGGATCCGCTCGATGGTCGTGGCCGCCGCGCGCCACAACCTCTGGCTCTGCGTCCACGACGCCCATGTGCCGGACGGCATGGAACGCACCTACCCCAACCTGATGATCACCGAGGGCGGCGGCGGCCAAGAGGGCAACCATCCCGTGCGCCAGGACGTGGTCATGCCCTTCACCCGCTGCCTGGCCGGCCCCTTCGACTTTACCCCGCAAATCTACGCCAAGAGCAAGAGCCACGCCCACGGCATGGCCTTCTTCGTGGTCTTCCGCGGGCCCACCACGGTCGTGCGCAGCGGCATCAAGGAGTTCGCCTCCACCGGCCCGAACCGCATCGGCCCCGAGGCGGAGTTCATGCGCCGCGTGCCGATGAACTGGGACGAGACGCGCGTGCTGGACGCCAAGGTCGGCCACCACATCGTCACCGCCCGCCGCAGCGGCGCCTCTTGGTTCATCGGCGGCATGACCGGCGACGCGGCCTATACCGCGCCGCTGGCCCTCGACTTCCTCGCGCCGGGCAAGAGCTACACCGCCACGATCTTCCGCGATTCCGACACCGAGACCGGCGGCTTCCGACCCGCGGTGAAAGAGGTCCGCACCGTCACCGCCGGCGACCGCCTCGACCTCGCCATGGCCCGCGCCGGCGGTCTCGCCGTCATCCTCGAATGAATGCAGGCTGGACCCGGCGCCCCCATTCACGCTGAGCGCAACGGCAAATCGGTGCTCATTTGCGATATACCGTCTCCTGGTGCTTGGGGCCGGCTAAAGCCGGTACAACGTGCGGTCTCGCTGGCATGTTGTTCCGGCTTCAGCCGGCTCAGGTCCTCGTTTCCACGGCACCACATCGAGGGCAGGCCAGTGAATCGCGGTGCGCCCATTCACCTTTCAGCGCCCTTTGTCTCTTGGCGCCTTTATGTTACTATGGCGCCCATGCGAACCGAACACGACACTCTCGGCTCCAAAGAGGTCCCTGACGACGCGCTGTACGGCATCCATACGCAGCGCGCGCTGGAGAACTTCGGCGTCAGCGGCCGGCGCGTGCGGATCGAGCTGATCCGCGCGATCACGCTCGTGAAGAAAGCCTGCGCCCTGACCCACCTGGAGCTGGACGCGCTGCCGCGCGACATCGCCGACGCCATCGTCTCCGCCTGCGACGGCGTGCTCGCGGGACGGCACGACGACGCCTTCGTCACCGACGCCCTGCAGGGCGGGGCGGGCACCTCGACGAACATGAACGTCAACGAGGTGCTGGCCAACCTCGCGCTCCTCAAGCTCGGCGGCCGCCCCGGCGACTATGCGCGCGTCAGCCCCCTCGACCACGTCAACCGCGGCCAGTCCACCAACGACGTCTATCCCTCCGCCCTGCGCATCGCCGCCATCACCCTCGTGCGCGAGCTGGCGGACGCCCTCGCCAAACTGCAGGAGTCGCTGCAGAAAAAGGAGGTGGCCTTCGCGGACATCCTCAAGCTCGGCCGCACGCAGCTCATGGACGCCGCGCCCGTCGCGCTCGGCCAGGCGTTCGGCGCGTACGCGCAGGCCATCGCCCGCGACCGCTGGCGCATCTACAAGGTCGAGGAGCGCCTGCGCCAGATCAACCTCGGCGGCACCGCCGTGGGCACGGGCGCGGCCGCCGACCGCCGCTACACCTTCCGCGTCGCCGAGATCCTGCGCGACCTCTCCGGCCTCGGCCTGGCCCGCGCCGAATACCCGATGGACCTCACGCAGAACAACGACGTCTTCGTCGAGGTCTCCGGCCTGCTCAAGGCCTGCGCGGTCAACCTGCTGAAAATCTCCGGCGACCTGCGCCTGCTGAACTCCGGCCCGCGCGGCGGCCTCGGCGAGATCCGCCTCGAGGCGCGCCAGGTCGGCTCCTCCATCATGCCCGGCAAGGTCAACCCCGTGATCCCCGAGTGCGTCGCGCAGTGCGCCATGCAGACGGTCGCCAACGACGCCGCGATCACCCTCGCCGCCGCGAGCGGCCAGCTGGAGCTGAACGCCTTCCTGCCGCTGATCGCCGACGCGCTGCTCGACTCGCTCACGCTGCTGCGCAACGCGGTCACCCGCTTCCGCACGGCGTGCATCGACACGCTCGAGGCCGACCCCGCCGCCTGCGCGCGCCACCTCGAAGCCTCGACCGCGCCCGCCCTGCTCCTCGTACCGACGCTCGGTTACGACGCCGCCGCCGCCCTCGCCAAGAAATCCCTCGAAACCGGCATCCCCATTAGCCAACTGCTAACCCCTAACTCCTAACTCCTCCTTTCCCCCCCATGTCCTCACTCAACCAGACTCCCCAAGGCGAGCGTGTCCACATCGCGCTGTTCGGACGCCGCAACGTCGGCAAGTCCAGCCTCATCAACGCCCTGACCGGCCAAGAGGTCTCGATCGTCTCGGACGTCAAGGGCACGACCACCGATCCGGTCCACAAGGCCATGGAGCTGCTGCCGCTCGGCCCCATCATGATCATCGACACGCCCGGGCTCGACGACGAAGGCGCGCTGGGCGAGCTGCGCGTCAAGCGCACGCGCGACGTGCTGAACCAAACCGACGTGGCCCTGCTGGTCACCGAAGCCGAGTTCGGCCTCGGCACGTGCGAGCTGGAGATCCTCGCGCTGGTCCGCGCCAAGAACATCCCGCTCCTGGTGGTCTTCAACAAAGCCGACCTGACGCCGCCTTCCGAAGCGGCGCTGAAAGAGGCCTCCGACATCGCCAAGGCCCCGGTGCACTGCGTCTCGTCGGTCACGCAGGACGGCGTGGAGGAGCTCAAGCTCGCGCTCGCCAAGGTCGTGCCGGAAGAGGCCGACAAGTTCCAGATCGTGGGCGACCTGCTGAGCCCGTCGGACGTGGTGGTGCTGGTCACGCCCATCGACAAGGCCGCGCCCAAGGGCCGGCTGATCCTGCCGCAGCAGCAGACCATCCGCGACATCCTGGAGGCCGACGCCATCGCGGTCGTCACCAAGGAGTTCGAGCTGCGCGAGACGCTGGCGTCGCTCGGCAAGAAGCCGCGCCTCGTCATCACCGACTCGCAGGTCTTCGCCAAGGTCTCGGCCGACACGCCGCGCGACGTGCCGCTCACCTCCTTCTCGATCCTCTTCGCCCGCTACAAGGGCGACCTCGACACGCTCGTGCGCGGCGCCCGCGCGGTCGAGACGCTGAAGGACGGCGACCGCGTGCTGGTGGCCGAAGGCTGCACGCACCACCGCCAGTCGGACGACATCGGCACGGTCAAGATCCCGCGCTGGCTGCGGCAGCACACCGGCAAGCAGCTCGTGTTCGAGCACGCCAGCGGCATGAAGTATCCCAAGGACCTGTCGCACTACGCGCTGCTGATCCACTGCGGCGCGTGCATGCTCAACCGCCGCGAGATGCACTACCGCATCCAGCAGGCCAAGGCCGCGGGCGTGGCCATCGTCAACTACGGCGTGCTCATCGCCTACATGCAGGGCATCCTCGCGCGCTGCCTCGAGCCCTTCCCGCTCGCCAGCCTCGCGGCGGCGGAAGCCCCCCACCCGTAGGTGTTCACCCCATTGTTTCTCCGCGAGAGGAGCCTATACTGTTTTCACAAAAGGAAACAGTCTATGAAATCCATCGTGTGCTCCGGCCTGATCGCCATCACCCTGCTCGGCACGGCATCCGCCGCAGAAACAGACCAACAGGAGTCCACGACTCCCCACGCCACCCGCCACGGAGTCGGCCACACCGTGCTGTTCTACATCCCCAACCGGGTCTTCGACGTGCTCGACATCGTGCGGGCCCGGGTGCGCCTGGGGCCCGGTTTGGCCGTGGGCGCCCGCGTCACCAAATTGACGGATGTCTTTCTGGGGGGCTACAACTCAGTCTTTTTCGGCTTGCCGGGTCCCCGTCAGGCGCCCAAGGTGCCGGTGCCGTTCGGCCCCGAAGCCCGCAGCGGCGTGGCCGTCAGCG
Source organism: Verrucomicrobiota bacterium (assembly GCA_023269675.1). Classification (GTDB taxonomy): domain Bacteria; phylum Verrucomicrobiota; class Kiritimatiellia; order RFP12; family UBA1067; genus JAHFSX01. The sequence continues at coordinate 101,511 of JAHFSX010000020.1, read as the reverse complement.
TGGCCGACGCCACCGTGACCGATTACGACGCGAACCCGCGCTACGCCGACACCGAGGTCGGAGCGGGGGTGCACGTCGCCATTATAGGCGCCGAGGTGGGCGTCGACCCCGCGGAAGTTTTCGACCTGCTGTTCGGCATCTTCCTGATCGACTTCCGCGAAGACGACATGTGAGCCGTCCCGTGTCCGCGCCGCACACCCTTCATTCGATCATCAGCCGCGTGGCGGTGGAGGGCAGCCACACGGCGCAGGACGCCGCATTGTTCGAGCTCACACCGTCGGGCTTGTCCGAACTCGCCACGCTCACGCGGTTGGTTCCCCACCCGGCGGCCGAACGCCACACCACGGTGTCCACCCGCAGCGTCGCCGCGCCGCCGTCCGCGAGCGACGGCAGCGACCAGCGGTTGGTCACGAAGGAACCTTGCGAAGCGCTGCTGTTCAGCGGGCGCACGCCGACGGGCCAGGCGAGGTCGAGCGCCAGACCGCGGGCGGTGTACGGGCCCGCGTTGGTGACGACCACTTCAAACCACAGCCCCTCGGCAGCCTTGCGCCCCGAAGGGGTGTTCGTCTCGCAGCGCCAGGCCACCCCGACGTCGGCCGGGAAGGTGATGCCCGTGACCGCGTTGGTGAGCCACGCGACGCGTTTGGACGTGCGGGTGTTGAGCATCAGGCAGGGCGCATTCGACTCCGCCGGCGGCTGGTAACGCCACGAGCCGTTGTCGTCGTAATACAGGCCGCCGGTGTCATACAGCGACGCGTTAAAGGCCGACACCGGATTGGTAGAGACCGTGAACAAGGCCGGTTCGACCGAGAAGTTGACGGTCGCCAGTTTCCAGCCGCTGCCGGTGCGGATAAAGCCAGGGCCGCCACTGTCGCCGACCGAAAGCATGCACTCGTCGGGGTCGCCGTTGTTATCAAAGGCGGCCACGGCGAGAATCCCGTCTGACGCGCTGCCATAATCGGCCTCGCCGACATAACGGTTCCCGCCCCAGCGCCGGATCGCCCAGCCCTTGTCCCACGCCCATTGCCAGCCGTTGGTGCGGCCGCCCGTCACCACCGCATCCCCGCGCTCCAGGCCGCGCCCCTGGAGGATCACGAACGCGCCGATATCGTCGGTCTCGATGTTGATCCGCGCGAAATTCGTCGCAGCGGGGGTAAAGAACAGGACCGCCAAATCGCTCCCCGCGTCAGTCACCCGGGAGGTCACCGTATGGTTCTGGCCCCCATACGCGAACTGCTCGCCAACGGCGATCTCCACAATGTGCTTCGCGGTCAGCATCGCGTTGGAATGGATGACCGTCCCCAGAAAGTTGGTGATCGGGGCGGTTTCGCTCCATCCGGCGCTGGCCCATTCGCCGGTCGGCGCCACCTGATGGTAGTCCACGGCGTTGGTGACGCAGTAAACAAGCGCCTCGGCCCGCTGCGCGAGAAGCAGCGAAACACACGCCATCGCGATGGCCGCAGTCTGACGGGGGCCGGTCATGGCGGTATTATATAAAAAACCCTAACGGCTGCCAATACCGGGGCCCGCGTCGCGAGGGAAGGGGGCGCATCCCCGTTTCACTGACTTGTCGGGCGAAACCTGCGCGGTTAGTGCCTTACGGCTCGACACCGACAATAAAAAACACGTTGTTTTGTACCTGAACAAACCGCAGATTGACGAATGACGATTTGCGAATCATGAAGGAAAGAGATTCAATTGCGTAGAGGCAGCTCTACTTCGACAATCTGCGGTTCAGTATTCGGCTATCTGCGGTTCAATTGGGTCGCGGGCTTTGCCCACGTTAGTCAATGAAACGGGGATGCGCCCGCGGGAAGGGGCCGTCCGGTCACCTGACCGCGCGCCTACGCCGGCGCGCCGAGCCGCACGCGCCGCCGCGCGGCGCAGGAGGCCGCCAGATAGACCAGCACCGCGATTTCGACGATCGTCGCGCCGGGGGGCCAGCCCGGCCCGTAACTCACCGCCAGCCCGAGCAGGCTCACCGCGATCCCGATGCCCACCGCCGCCGCCATCATGCGGTCCAGCCGCCGCGTCACCAGCCCCGCCGCCGCCGCCGGCAGCGTCAGGAGCGCGATCGCCAGCACGATACCCACCACGCGCACCAGCAGCACGACCGTCAGCGCCGTCAGCACGTGGTACACCACCTCGTAAACCGCCGTGTTCACGCCGCGCAGCCGCGCCAACTCTTCGTTGAAGGCGATCGCCAGAAACCGGTTGTAGCAGACCGCCATCACCCCGATGATCAGCACATCCATCGCCGCCATCCACGCCAGGTCCGTCCCCGACACCAGCAGGATCGAGCCGAAAAGGTAGCTCATCAGATCGTCCTGATAGCCCGGCGTGGCCGCCACGAAGGATACGCCCAGCGCCATGCCGCCGGTCCAGACCGCGCTCAGCACCGTATCGGCCCGCTGCTTGCCGCGCGCCGTCAGCCGGGCCATCAGCAGGGCCACCCCCACCGCCACGAGCACCGCGCCCATCATGGGCGAGAGCCCGTCGAAACCGAAGCGCCGCTGCAGCAGCCGCGCCAGCCCCAGCCCCGCCAGGATGCTGTGCGAAACCGCGCCCGCCAGATACGTCGAGCGCCGCACCACCACCAGGCTTCCCGCCAGCCCCGCCGCGACCGACACCAGCACCGCCGCCACGACGGCGTTCACCAGAAAGGGGTAACTGCACAGGTCTTTGAAAAAGGTCAGCATATTGACGCATCCCGTCGGTTCAGTCCGTTCTGTCCGTCGCGCGTGAGTCCGCCCCGCCGCCGCACCCGTGGTGCGGCGCGTCCAGCGCCGCCGAGGGGTCCATCACATGGCAGTCCGCATCGTGGCGGATCGTCGTCAGGCTGCCGCCGAACGCCTCGGTGAAGGTGGACGAGGCCACCTCGCCGATCGCATGCAAGCCGGCCATGCGGTTCACGCAGAGCACGTGCGTCGCGTGGCCCGTCACCACGCTCAGGTTGTGCGACACCATCATCACCGTCACGTCGGACGTGAGGGCCTTGAAAAGCTCGTACAGGCGGCTGGTGTGTTCGGGGTCCACATTCGCCACGGGCTCGTCCAGCAGCAGCAGCTCCGAACCGCCCGCCAGCGCCTGCGCGATCAGGACCCGCTGCCGCTCGCCGCCGGAGAGCTCCGCGAACGAGCGCCGCTCAAAGTCCGCGAGCCCGACCCGCGCCAGCGCGTCGCGCGCGGCCGTGTGATCCGGCGGCCCGTAGTGCCCGAACCGGCTCTTGGCCACGCGGCCCATCAGCACCGCCTCGCGCACGGAAACAGGAAAGCGCGGATCGAACGGCACGGTCTGCGGCACGTAACCGATCCGCACGCGCGTCGCGGCCGGCGCCCCGCCCAACACGCGGATCGTGCCGTAGCGCGGCTCGAGCTCGCCCAGCAGGAGCTTCAGGAGCGTTGTCTTGCCGCCGCCGTTGGGGCCGACCACGGCCACCAGCGCGTTGCGGGCGATGCGGAACGAGACGTTGTGCAACACCTCCTGGCCGCCATAGGCGAAGCAGACGTCGCTCACCTCAATCGCGGGCTCGGCGGCTGTCGGACGTTCAGCGGACATCGCCACCCGCCAGTTTCTCCGCCACGTCGCGCATCAGCGCCGGCCAGTCCTCTTGCAGCGGGTCAAGGGTCACCAGCCGCGCGCCCAACTGCTCGGCCAGGGTCTGCGCGGGGCGCTTGTCATACTGCGGTTCGGCGCAGACCACCTGCGCGCCTGCGGCCCGCGCCTGACCGATCACCCCGACCAAATGTTTGGCGGACGGGGCCTTGCCGTCCTGCTCGATCACCAGCAGCGTCAGCCCGTAATCTTCAGCGAAATAGTTCCACGAGGGATGATACACCACCCACGTCCGCATGCGCAGGGATCCGAGCTTTCCGCGCACCTCCGCATCGACGGCAGCGATCTCCGACACGGCGGCCTGAAGCTTTTCAGCCAGCGCCGCGCGCTGCTGCGGCAGCGCCTGAGCCAAGGCCGCAACCGTATTGGAGGCCATCGCGCACATCAGCCGCGGCGAGAGCCAGATGTGCGGGTCTCCGCCCACGCCGCAGACGTGGCCGGCATCCTCATGACCGTGATCGTGCGCGGACGCGGCGATCTTCGCGATCCCCGCGTCCATGCCCACCACCTTAAGCGACGGGCTCAGGCTTCCCGCGCGGCCGGCCAGCGCCATCTCGAACGGCATCCCGAGCGTGAGATAGAGCGCGGCCCCGGAAAGTTTTTTCACCTGGCGGCCGGAGGGCTCGAAGGTGTGCGGGTTCGCGCCGGCGGTCAGCAGCGTCTGAACCTCCACCGCCTCACCCGCCAGACGCTTCACCAGCCAGGCCTGCGGCGGGACCGAGACGAACACGACCGGCCGCTCCCCGGCCCGCGCGCCCCAGGCGAGGCAAACCAAGAGCACGAAACGCGCGAACCCATGAAGGATGGAATATTTCAAAACGGGAAATCCTTGTCTCTCGACCTAAAAGTCTTCAGCCGATTCCGCTGAAAATACCGCTCATGCACGGCCGGGACGGAGCCCGGCCCTCCAGGACATGCGAACAGCTTCCTTCTTTGCGCTTGGAGGGACGACCTCCGTGTCGTCCGCGACTTTCTCAGCTCACGTTTCAGGCTAAAAGCCTTCTCACTTCCCCTGCTTCGAAAGCGCCGACTTCACCGAGACGCCCGGAATCTTCCCGAGCCGGCCGGTCAGCGTGCCGAGCTCGTCGGTCGAGGCCTCCACCACCAGCGTGATGACCGAGATCCCCTTGTCGCGGCAGGGCAGGCCCATGCGCGCGAGGATCAGCTCCGCATGCTCCGAGAGCACGTGGTTCACCGCTTCGACGCTCTCGCGGCCATCCAGGATGATGCCGACAAATCCGGTCCGTTTCTCCATGGCGACCGCCCCTTCCTTCCGGCTTCAACACAGGACAATCCGGCGGCGCGGAGCGCTCGCCCTACCGGTAGGGCGAGCGCTCCGCGCCGCCGGGATCATCCGAACCCGGACCCCTGTCTACGCCTGGCTCAGCTCCGCGCTGCGCGCGGCAGCCGCGGCCAGCGTTTTTCCGAGCGCCGCTTTGACCGACGACTTCTCGAGCACCGCCAGCCCGGCGGCCGTCGTGCCTTTGGGCGAGGCGACCGCCTGAATGAAATCGCCCGCCTCCATGCCCGTGTGCTGCAGATAGATGCCGGTGCCGATCAGGGTCTGCTCGGCCAGCAGGCGAGCCGCTTCCTTCGGCAGTCCCAGGGCGACCGCGCCCTCGACCATCGCCTGCATCACGTAGGCGAAGAAAGCCGGCCCGGAGCCGCTCAGCGCCGTGACGGCATCGAAACGCTTCTCACCCAGCTCGAGCACCGAGCCGGCGCTGCCGAAGATCTGCGCCACCAGCTTCTTGTCGGCCGGCTTCGCGTTCTTGGCCGCACAGAAGACGCTCATGCCCTCCTGCACCATCAGCGCCAGGTTCGGCATCACCCGCACGATGCGCGGCTTGGGGCCGGCCGCTTTCTTCAGCGTCGCCAGCGTCTTGCCGGCCGCGATCGAGATCAGCAGATGCTTGTCCGTCAGCAGCTTCTTAACCTCGCCCAAGAGCGCGTCAAGATCCTGCGGCTTGACCGCCAGCACCAGCACCTTGCACGACTTGACCGTCTGCGCCACGTCGTCGGTGACGATCACGCCGTACTGCTTCTCCATCAGCGTGCGGCGTTCCTCCACTTTGTCGCAGGCCATCACGTCCCAAGGATCGCACAGCCCGCTCTGCACCGCCGAGGCCAGAATCGCCTCCGCCATTTTGCCCGCGCCCAAAAATCCGATTTTCATATCCGTCTCCCTTTTCCGCATGGCCACAGATGCGTGATTTAAACGCGAAGACACAAAGCCACTAAGCATACCATACGTTATACCGTGTCTCTTCTTTGTGTCTTCGGGTCTTTGTGTTAAGAAAATATCATGCGTAGCCGTGCCGCTGCAGCTCCGCGCGCAGCTGCAGCTGGAACGCCTGCAGGTCAGGGCTCGACGGCTTGTATCCCGGAGTTTCCGGATCCAAGCCGAAACGGCCTTGCTGATCGATCAGCCAGCGGGCCTTGACGCCGTCCGAGAAGATGACGGTGCCGCTGACCATCGCGCCCGGCACCACCAGGCGGTCAAGCGTGAGCGCCACTTTCGCGCCGCCCGCCTCACCCGGCAGCTTGGCCTCCCCCGGGGGCAGCTCCTCGTCCTCAAAATCCTCGGCATAGGGATCATCCGGCTGCGGCGCGGCAGGGGCCGCTTTCGGCGCCGGGGCCTGCATGGGTTTCGGCTCGGGCTTGTCCTTGACCTCCGCCCCGATGTCGAGCACCAGCAGCCGCGTGTCGATGTAGGTCATCGTCACGCCAAACTCGCGCTTCAGGTTCTGCTGCACGTCGGACAGAGTGGCACCGGCTGCCAGCCACTCTTTGACGGCCTGACGCTGTTGATCGGAAAGTTCCATCGCTCAAAATCTCCTTTGTTCGAAGATTGTCCCAAGCCCGCGCCCAAACGTCAAGGTTGGGAGTGAGAAATGAGTCAGCAGTTGGGAGTTGGCTGCGCAATCAGGCGTGAACGCGGGGCATTTTCAGTGAGGAACCCTTCCTCCACGAACCGGTGCCTGGGGCAAGACGTATGCCTGCAGGTTGAAGACACTCACACGGAGTCGCTTGCCTCGCTCTCACACGTCCACTTTCGTGGCATCGCAACTCCCAACTCCTAACCGCGCACGTCTCCTTCAAGTGCCCGCAGCAGCGCCACGAGGAACGAGCGGTTGTCCGCGCAGGTGTAAGTCATGCGGCCGCCCATGCGCGAGAAGGTCTTACAGAAACGCAGATAATAGGCGGGATTGTCTTGCGGCGGCTCGCCGTCGCGCGTCCAGTCCCAGGCTGACTTCGCGAGGTCGACCACCTCGATCGAAAAGTCCTCGATCACGCCACCTTGAGCGCGCGCGATGTTGCGCGACATCGACAGCGACTTCTCGAAAATCATGGGCGACATCACCGCCGACCCCACGGAGAGATAAACCCCGCCTTCGAGCCGGCTCACCGAGTCGGTGAAAGCCAGAAAATCCAGATCGGCCGCCCGGCCGATGGCGGCCCCGCGGTTCATGGGATGGGTGTAGATGATGTCGTGACCGAACATGGGGTGAGCCGTGAAGGGCACGCCCGCCGTGTAGGCCGCCGCCTGCAGGCCGTACGCCTTGAACGGATGCTCGACGCTCAGCCGGCCCGAGGGCACCTTGAAGCGCGCGAGCAAGGCGGCCAGATCGGCGGCCGCGGCGGCGCGCGCGAACACCGCCTCGCCGGCGGCGGCGGCCGCGCCCTCCAGCGGGCGCCCCACCTGTTCCGCCCCCGCCTCGATCGCGGCGGCGAGTTCCTCCCCCCCGGGAATGAGCAGGCCGTCCTCTGCCACCAGCGCGCCCACCGCTTCGCCGTAGCCCAGCCCGCGGTACGCTCCCACGGCGATGGCCAGATTCAGATACGCCCCGGTCTCCTCCCAGATGCCGAACTGTCCCTCGGCGACATAGCGTTTCACATCCTCGCCGGAGCGCCCCTGATAAGCGAACTCCCAGTCGTGGATGACGCCCGCCCCGTTCGTGGCGAAGTGGGTGACCCAGCCCCCCTCCATGAGCCGGATCATGACGCGGGAAAGTCCGTTCTTGATCGTGTGCGCCCCAAAGGCCAGGATGACGGGCGCGCCCCGCGCCCGGGCCGCGCGGACCTCCGCGGCCACGCGGCCGGCGCTCTCGGCCGCGGGCGCGTCGAGCTCCGGCGTGAAGGACGCGGGATCGATCTGGTCCCGCTGGATGTCGAGCTTGTTCTTGCGTTCGGCGAGAGGTTTGACCTCAATGCGGTTGCGGTCGAAAAGTCGGTTCATGGGTTCTGCTCCTTCCAGAGCGTGAGGGCCGGCAAAAGGTCGCTGGGGTCGGCGGTGCCCGTTGTGGCCAGTTGCCGCACGGTGACGGACGCGACCAGGTTGCCGACCAGCGCCGCCTCGGGCCGCGTCGCCCCCGCGGCGAGCGCCAGCACCGCGCCGGCCGTGAAGGAATCGCCCGCGCCCGTCGGGTCGGTCGGTCCGGAGACCCGGACCGAGGGCACGGTGAGGGCGCCGGGCCCCGAGACCCGGACACCGCGCTCGCCGGCGGTCGCGAAAACGGGCGCGCCCAGCAGCGCGGCGAGCGCCTCGGTTTCCCGGCCGATCACCTCGTCGGACACGCGCGCTCCGGGGGCGGGATCCTCCTCGCCCGTCAGCTCGAACTGGTTCACCTTGACCATCAGGTTGCGGTAGCGCCGGACGCGACCGCGCGAGTCGGCCCAGAAGATCGTCTTGGGAAAACGCGGCGCGCGGTCGGCCAGGGCGTCGATCAGCGCGGCGGTCAACGCGCCCCGCCCCTCCTCCCGCACCTGGTCCATGACCACGAGGGCGTCGACGCGGGAGAGCACCGCATCCAGGGACGCCAGCAGCGCGCGCTCGACCCGGGCCGGCGTGGGCAGGAGATTCTTGATGTCGTACCGGTCGTGCTCGCCCTCGAGGCCCGGACACGCGCGGTTCCTGGGTTTGAGGTAGGTCGGCGTCACGCGGTCGGGCTCGACCTGCAGGTGCGCGAGGTCGCAGCCCAGCGCGGCGAGGTCCTGGCGCAGCTCCCAGCCCTCGCCGTCGTCACCCGTGAAGCCGAGGGCCGCGATGCGTTCCGCTCCGAGGGCCGCGAGGTTGTTCACAACGGTTCCCGCCGCGCCCGGCGCGTGACGGACCGCCGCCACCTGATGCGCGGTGCGGCCGGTCTCGAGGGAGGGCTCGGCGAGCGCGGGTTCGACGTCCAGATACTTGTCCAGGAAGAAGTCGCCCAGCACCGCGACGCGCACGTCGCGGAAGCGGGCCGTAAGCGCCTCGAGCCGGACCGCGTCAAACGCTTTTAGTACGTCGGTCATATCCGAACCTTTCAAGCCGCCTTTCGTTTTTTCCCATGTTGTACCGCGATCTCCTATTCGCCTGACGCATTCCAGATATAATCCAGGAGCGCGGGCGCCTCGCGGAAGTCGGGCACCACGATGTCCGCGCCCGCCCCGATGAGGCGCTCGCGTTTCCAGGCGTCGCAGCGGCCGGAGCGCCCGGCCTCGTCCGTCGCGACCGCCACGGCGATCCCGCCCACCGCCTTGCAGTCGGCGATCTCCACGTAGCCGTCGCCGAACGCGACCAGCGCCGCGCCGTCGACCGCGTTTTCCTTGAGGATGCGCTGGATCACCATCTCCTTGGAGAAGCTCGCGTGGTCGGCCTGCGCGCCGTAGATGCGGCCGGGGGCAAACTCATCGAGGCCGAGCAGATGGGCCTCCTCGAGCACGTAGGCCTCGTCGGTGCCCGACGCGATGTAGATCGCGGTGCCGCGCGACCGCAGGTCGGCCAGGATCTCCAGCGAGCCGGGGACCAGCATCTCCCCGCGCGGCAGCGAGCCGTCGGCCAGCCCATGACGCCGGCTGGCGATGCGCACCATGAGCCGGTCGTGATACTCCGCCTTGTACTCCTGCGGGTCCGCGGGCGTGCCGCCGCGGAGGCGGATCTCCTCCGCCAGGCGGATCATCTGGTAGATGGTCTGCTTGCCGGTGAGCTCGGTCACGAAGTTACGCACGAGCGCGGCGATGGAGTCCGGCGTCTCGCTGGCGCGCGCATAAGGCAGGAGGCGCGCGGTCAGCATGGGCAGCATGATGTCCATCCACCCCTCACGGATCAGGCTCAGGGTGCCGTCGAAATCGAACAGGGCGTGTTTCGGCGCTTGGCCGAAAGCTCTGGGCCGCACGATCTCGATCGACGTGCCCAGCAACAGGCTGGTGCCCGCGGGCACAGGCCATACGGGACTATAATCGCGTTCGCTCACACCATTCCTCCCAAATAACCGTCCAGAGAAACCCTCGTTGCGACGCTCTCCGCCTAGCGGGTAGCGATGGGGCACTCAACGGGTATCACATTACGCCCTCTTTTCTTATTTTTCAACATCACACTTGCGCAACCTTTGTGGTACTTTTGCGCACGCGCGGAAAGGCGGAGCGATCAAACGGAAGCATCGGCTCAGCCCCGTCCGGATTGTCGTCCGCTTTTGGGAAAATGCCCGAACTGCATCCGGCAGGGCGGGCGCTCCTGCGCCGCCGGTTATTACCCAAAAGCGGCGGCACGGAGTGCTCGCCCTACCTCGTAAACGACAAGCCGTCTTTCTCAAACTATTCCGCGCGCGGCCTGCCGTTCAACGTCCAACGCTCAACTCTCAACGCTTAACGTCCAACGTGTAACCCTGAACGGTCTTAATGAAACACTTGAACGTTCGGAGTTGGGCGTTCCGCGTTGTATGTTCTCTTTGCGGTTTCCTCCCCGCCGCGTTTGTGGTTAGATAGGCGCGGTTAGAAACATGACGGGGGACAACGTGCAAAAAATCGCCAGCATCCTCGCGGCGGCCCTTGTGCCGGCCGCGCTCTTCGCCCAGACTCTGACGCTCGCCACGCGCGGGCAACCCGCGGCCTACACGATCGTGCGGCCTGCGAGCGCCTCGCCTTCGCAGCTCCACGCGGCCGAGGAGCTGCAAAGCTTCGCCGAACAGATGACCGGCGTGAGACTCCCGATCGTCACGGACGATGCGCCGCTGCCCGCCCGCGCGATCCTGCTGGGCGACACGCGCCACACGCCGCAGCTCCTGGGCACACCCTCGGATCCGAACACCCTGGGCGAGGACGGCTTCCGCCTCAAGTCCTGCCCGCCGCACCTGCTCGTCCTCGGCGGCCCCGCCCGCGGCACGCTGTATGGCGTGTACGAGCTGCTCGAACATTTCGGCGGCTGCCGCTGGTACTCCTCCTGGCACAGCGTCATCCCGACGCTCGACGCGTGGGCGGTTCCCGCGGTCGACGACACCCAGAAGCCCGCCTTCGCCATGCGCGAGCCTTTCTGGTTCGACCTGTTCGACGGCGACCTGGCTGCCCGCAACAAGGTCAACGGCAACGCGATGCGGCTCACCGACAAGCACGGCGGCAAGATCCGCTTCGGCGGCGGCCTCTTCGTCCACTCCGCCAACGTGCTCTGTCCTCCCGAGGAGTTCTTCGCCGCGCATCCTGAATATTTCAGCGAGATCAAGGGCCAGCGCGTCAAGGACCACACGCAGCTCTGCCTGACCAACCCCGACGTGCTGAAGATCGTCACCGAGCGCCTGCTCGCGCGCATCCGCAAAGACCCCGGCGCAAAGCTCTTCAGCGTGAGCCAGAACGACTGGTACAATTTCTGCACCTGTCCCGCCTGCAAAGCCATCGACGACCGCGAGGAGTCGCACGCCGGAACCCTGATCGCCTTCGTGAACCAGGTGGCCGAGGCCGTGGAGCGTGAGTTCCCGAACGTCTGGATCGAGACGCTCGCCTACCAGTACACGCGCAAGCCGCCCAAGACCCTCCGCCCGCGCCACAACGTGGTGCCGCGCCTCTGCTCCATCGAGTGCGACTTCGCCCGGCCGCTGGACCGCAGCGCGTTCGAGCAGAACCGCACCTTCGTCGGGGAGATCCGCGGCTGGGGCGCCCTGACCGACAAGCTCTACGTCTGGGACTACACCACCAACTTCCGCAACTACACCGCGCCCTTCCCCAACGTTTTGGCGTTGCAAGGCAACGCGCGGTTCTTCCGCGACAACCATGTGGTCGGCCTGTTCGAGCAGGGCGCCTACCAGGGCCGCCACGCGGACTTCGCGGAGCTCAAGGCGTGGCTGCTCGCCAAGTGGCTCTGGAACCCGGACCTTCCCGCCGAGCCGCTGCTCGCCGATTTCTTCGCCGGCTACTACGGCGCCGCCGCGCCCCTCGTGCGCCGCTATTTCGACGAGCTCCACACGTTCTATACCGGCAGCACGAACGCGCCGCTGCGCATCTTCGACGACCTCCGCAGCCCGGTCATACCCGACAGCTTCTACGACCGCGCCGCCGGGCTGTGGCAGCAGGCCGAGGCCGTCGTCCGGGACTCGCCGGCCCACAGCTACAACGTGCGCATGGGCGCGATCCCCGTGCTCTACGCCCGCCTCGCCCGCCTGCCGCCATACGAAGAGAAAAAGGTGTGGGTGACTTCAAGCCCGCAGCTGTACGGCGTGCCGCCCGAGCCATGCGCCCTCGCCTCCAATCTGCTCGCGCGCTTCAGCGAGGCCAAAAACATCCGCATCTCGGAGAGCGAGGAACACCATGAGCAGATGCTCGCCCGCTGGGCCATTCTGGCGAACCCCCTGCGGCAGACGGCCGCCGTCAGCCAGACCCGCGCGACGGTCGAGGACACGGTGCTCTCGCTCGGCAACCGCGGCACCTGGGGCGACACCGTGGCCGATCCGCTGGCCGAGGACGGCTCCGCGATGAAGCTCTACAACACCCATTACGAATGGTGCGCCACGCTTCCCTTCAGCCGCGTGGCGTTCGACCCCGGCAGGAAGTACCGCATCCGGATGCGCGTGCGCGTCGAGAAGGAGCCGGGCCAAGCGGGCGAGGCGTTCTGGGCCGGCGTGTACGACGCGAAAAACAAAAAGGGCTGCGGCGGGCTCGACCGCAAGGCCGCCGCGGTCGGAGACGGGTACGCGTGGTACGACGTGGCCGAGTGGATCCCCGAGGAGGCTCACTATTTCTGGATCGGACCGGGGCGCTTCGACAAGAAGGCGGGCGCGGCCTCGGCGATCAAAGCCCTCTACGTCGACAAGCTCGAACTGACCCGGGTCGAGTAATCGTCCGACGCAGTCAGAAAGGCCCGTTCGACAGGATCACGCCGGGGTTACAGGGAGCGCGCCCGGAGGTCGCGCGCCACCCTGTCAGAAATGCCAGTTCGCCAAGATCATGCCGGGGGCCACCTCGTCCGGCCATTGAGTGAACCACCCGCTGTTCCCGGCGATCAGGTTCACCAGCCCGATCTGCACCCCCGAATCGGCGGTCTGGGTATAGTTGATCAGGCCGAACTGCAGCCCCGACAACTTGCCCGACAGATTGACCACGCCGGTCTGCAAACCGCTCATGTGTCCGCCGGTATAGTTCAGCACGCCCACCAGCAGCCCCAGAACAGGTCCGCCCTGCCAGCCGGAGCAGTCACCCGACGTGAAATTGACAAAAGCCCACTGCGCGCCGGCATACGACTCCGCGTAGTTCAGGACGCCCAGGCTCAGTCCGGCGCTTTCGCCCGAAGAGCCGTTCACCAGACCGATCGCCAGCGCCGTCTGCGGGTTCTCGCCCCAGAGGCTGAGCGCCACGCCCTCGATCCGCTGGTTACGGCCATACAGGGCATTGTCGGGCGCCAAGCTGGCCTGAAAAGCAGGGTTCTCCTGAGCCCAGGCCCCGAAGGCGACCCCCGCCGCGCCGATCCACGCGGCCATCACTCGTGTCTTCATGACGCTTATCCTCCGACGTGTCCTCTCACTCTTTGTCCGGCACCAGCACCGAGAGCGCGGTGGGCAACACCTCGACCGTGACGGGCGTCGTGCCGATAATGTCGCCGTCGGCCTGGACCGAGATCGGGACGCCGCTCCGGACGGTCACGCTTTTCCTGACCACGATCTCATGGATGATCTTGTTGACGCGCTTCGGCGCGATCCACCTCAGAAAATAGTACCACGGATATTCCAGCGGCGACTTCATGCAGAGGATGCAGACATCGATCTGCCCGTCGTCCGCACGGATGTCGGGCCCGTTCGGGTTGAGCGCCTTGGCGAGAATGCCGCAGTTCGAGATCGCCACATCGGTCGCCTGGAACGTTCGCGTCACTCCGTCGATCGTGACCTCCAGCCGCTGCGGCTTGGCCTTCAAGACATGCCACACCGCGGTGCCGAAATAGGCGGAGCGCCCGAACAGGCTCTTCCCCAAACGCGACGTCTGATCGATCGTTTCCGCGTTGATGCCGACACCGGCGTTCAGGAGAAAGATCCGGCCGTTAATCCGCATCGCGTCGATCCGCCTCGTCTGAGAAGGACCCGCGAGGAGGGCGACAGCCTCCTCCACGGCAAGGGGAATCCCCAGCTCACGCGCGACCATGTTTCCCGTCCCCGCCGGCACGATGCCGAGAGGGACATCCCCGCCCGCCAGCGCGTGGGCCACCGCCGCCACGGTGCCGTCGCCCCCCACCGCGACCACCCGGCCAAAGCCCTCGCCCAGCCGTCCCTGCACGATCTCCGCGATGGGATCGCCGGGGAGCGTCTCCACCACCTCAAACGCGAGCGGCGTCGCTGCGAAACAGCGGCGCAGCGTCTCGCGCGTGAGCGCATCCACCGTGGGAGCAACTATGATTAGCGTTTTCATCCTAAAGCCACCGCCGGCAGGTTCAACCGTTCGCTCAGATATGTCCGCGCCGCCTCGCAGCACACGTCGACGCCGGGGTCGTCGCTGAGCGTCTTCAGAAAAGCTTCGCGATACTCCAACACGCGGCGCTCGGACGCGAGCCGCAGCGCGGCGGGATAGTGCAGCCCGCGGATGAGCCACCCCACCTGAATCAACACGAAATCCGACAGCGTCTTCACCAACGCATAGCTGACCGGAAGACCCTGCCGCACCGCCTCCACAATCGCGGGCGAGGGCGGCCCCTTTACCTGCAACTCCCAAGCGATCTCCGGGTTACGTTGCAGCGAGCCGTCCCCGATAGCCACTTCCAAAACTCGGAAGATGTCCAGCTTGTCGGCGTCCCGCACCAGATGGACCAGATCCGCGGTCTCGGGCGCGAGCGTCGCGGGCACGCTCTTTTTGTTGTGCATCGCCACCGCTGTCATAATCCGGTCCCGTTCCGCCTCCACCAGACCGTCCAGCAGCCGCTCCGACCCGATCACCTCCACGCCGCGCGCGGCGTGATCAATCGACTTCACATCCTGAAAGGTCCCGAACTCATTCAGCTGCGAATACCGGCCCACATCATGCAGCAACGCGCACGCCTCGCCGATGACATACGCTTCCTCCGACCACGCCTCGCCCGCCATGATCCGTTTGGCGTCCTCGACCACCTGCAGGGTGTGGTCGAGCTTCAGCTGCGACATCTGCGCCAACGTGCCCTCTGCGGTGCGGAAGGTATCCACATACGCGTGATACCGCCGCGTCAGCTCTTCAAAAAATTCACGTGTCATAGCGTCTTCTGATAAGACAGTCGATAACGGAACCGTCTTTTTCACCACCAAGGCACCGAGAACTCCAAGCTCACCAAGACCAAAACTTGGTGTGCTCCGTGCCCTTGGAGCCTTGGTGGTGAAAGCTCTGTTGTCTCCGGCTACGCCGGATGAGGGAAGGTCACTTACAGGTCGATGATGGAGATCGTCTGCTTGCTGTCCGCCTTGTTCGGGCCGAAGGTCAGGTCGATGTTCGAAACATACACCTTTTGGCCCAGGCGGATACATTCGGAGGGCGCGTCCAGCTCGCCGTTCGCGCCATCGCCGGGCGCGTTCTTGGCCACCACCACCGCCTGGCCTGACTTCACGCCGACGCGGATGACGGCGTTGCCCAAGAAATCCGCGAACCAGATGGAGCCCTCGCCGTCATACTGCATGCCGTCGATGCTCTCCGCGCAGGCGACCTTCGTGAAGAGCCCGCTCGATCTGACGGCGCCGGCAGCATCGAAGCTGACTTTCCAGATTTCCTGGTCGCCGAAGTTCGCGACGTACATGTTGCCCGCCTCATCGAAGCACAAGCCGTTCGCGCCGACCTTGACGGGCCCCCGGGTTTTCAGCGTGAAGACCACATGCTTGTCTTTCGGCGTCCCGTCGACCTTGACCGGCGCCTCGGCCTTGAGCTCGGCCAGCTTGAAGCCGTACGTGCCGCTGTCCATCGGGTCGCCCTCTCCGAACGTGGTTTCGTTCACGTAGATGCTGTCGCGGAAGGCCGCGATGCCGTTCGCCGCATGCAGGCCCGTGGCCACCACCTCCGTCCGCACGGCTTTGCCGTGCTCGAAAACCACGCGCAGCAGGCGCGATTTGCCCATGCCCTTGCCCGCGAAATTCTGATTGTCGGACACATACAGGTTCCCGTCGGAGCCGAACACGATGCCGAGCGAGCTGGCCACTTTCGTCTCCGGATGCACCGGCAGGTCAATGAGGTGCTCCAGTTTGTCGTCTTGGGTGATGCGCATGATGCAGCTGGGCTTGCCCGCCGCCAGATTGTTCATCGACAGGTAGATCTGGCCGTCCTTGACCGTCATGCCGTCCGGGTTCGTATACTGTCCGGTCAAATCGATGCCCAGCCGCGGCGTCTTCAGAGCCGGCGCCGCCTTGGCGTTATGGCACGGACACCTGTTGCAGCACCCCATCAACCCGGCCGCCGCCATGGCCATCGCACACATCATCAATCGTTTCATGACTCGTCTCCGTTTTCACCTTGTGATTTAAAGCATGGTGAGCGTTACTATATCGCATTTTTCTTTCCGCTGTCGAGTGTCCCCTGTACGATATCCACATGCCGGGTGTGATTGAACTTTGTTGAATCCACGCCCGAGGGAGGAGTCACCATGAAAGTGATCACCGGCGATAGCGAGACGAAGGTCCCCGTCAAATCGTGGTGCGAGGCGATCGATCCGCTGGCGCTGCGCCAGGCCCTCAACCTGGCCAACCACCCGGCGGTGGCCCACCACGTGGCGCTGATGCCCGACTGCCACGTGGGCTACGGCATGCCGATCGGCGGCGTGATCGCGGTGAAGGACGCGCTGATCCCGAACGCCGTCGGCGTGGACATCGGCTGCGGCATGGTGGCGGTCGAGACCGACCTGCCGGTGGAGCGGTTCGCCGACCTGGCGGAGCGGCGCGCGCTGCTGGCCCTGATCAAAGCGCGCATCCCGGTCGGCGAAGGGCACCGCCACGGCTCGCAACAGGCGTGGAAGGGCTTCGAGCGGTTCCTCGACGAGCACGGCGACGCCGCAGATCTGTGGCCCAGCCTGCTCGACCGCCAGAACCTCGGCTCGCTGGGCGGCGGCAACCACTTCATCGAGCTGCAGGGCTCCGAGGAGGGCTTCGTCTGGCTGATGATCCACTCCGGGAGCCGCAACCTCGGCCAGCGCGTCGCCTCGCTCTATCACGCGGAGGCCCAGCGACTCAACGCGCAGCACCGCGTGGCCTTGCCCGATGCCGACCTCGCGTTCCTCCCCGCCGATTCGAAGCCCGGACAGCGCTACTGGCGCGACATGACCTTCGCGCTGGCCTACGCGCTCGAGAACCGCCGCCGCATGATGGCCGTGTGCCAGGAGGCGCTGGCGGCCCAGGTGGGCGCGGTCAGCTTTCTGCGGGAGATCAACATCCACCACAACTACGCGGCGCTGGAGCCGCACTTCGGCCGCGACTTCTATGTCCACCGCAAAGGCGCGACCCGCGCGCGGGCGGACGAGGTGGGCATCATCCCCGGATCGATGGGCACGCCGAGCTACATCGTGCGCGGACGGGGCAACCCGGAGTCGTTCATGTCCTGCTCCCACGGCGCGGGCCGCGCGCTGGGCCGCGCCGAGGCCAACCGCCGGCTCACGGTCGACGCGTGCAACCGGGCCATGGCGGGCATCGCCTTCGACCACTGGGGGCAGTCCCAGTCGAAGTGGGGCAAGCGGCGTTCGGGCGGGACGAGCCCGTTCGACCTCTCCGAGGCGCCCCAAGCCTACAAGGACATCGAGGCGGTGATCGAAGCGGAGCGCGACCTGGTTGAGCCGACCGTCAAGCTCCGGCCGCTGGCGGTGCTCAAAGGGTGAGGACGCACCGCTTTCTCCACGCACGCAAGAGCGGCGTCGCGCGGCGTAGCGCTTGCCGCCGCACTCCAAGAATCAGAAGTCGTCCGGAACCTGTAACGTATCGGTTTTGAAGCCGTCGAGCTGTCTCACGAACGCTCGTGTCGCCGTGCGTTCAAGCCACGCGCGCGAGCACCACGGGTAATTTGCCGCATCCAACACCACGCCGTGGTGCACCGG
Source organism: Verrucomicrobiota bacterium (assembly GCA_023269675.1). Classification (GTDB taxonomy): domain Bacteria; phylum Verrucomicrobiota; class Kiritimatiellia; order RFP12; family UBA1067; genus JAHFSX01. The sequence goes on along the minus strand of JAHFSX010000020.1, from coordinate 83,639 downwards.
GTTATCATGCACATACTTCAGCCGAGCCAGGTAAGACGTCTCGAACGTAATGCGAGACTCCCAATAGTTGTACCACACCTTGCGCCCGTCCGCTCCATCTTGAAGATTCAGACGTTTCGCAGACACCTCGTGCGTCTGAGCCACCAGCATCTTCAGCGATCGCGCGTCCGGCTCGCTTTCAGGCGAAAGACCGATCCAGTGATAATGGTTGCTCATCACCGCCCACGCCTGCAACTGCCAACCGAACTTCTCCGCTCGTTCAGACAGCAGTGACAGAAAGTCCGACAACCTTTCCGGCGTCGAAAGCACGGGCGTTTTATGCAGTGTGCCACACGTCACCATGTAGGCGCCCCGCCCTCCCAGCTGGTGCACAGGCGCGTGGTGCCAACCTGCCTGTTCCCCATTAACCATAAGCGCTTCCGTCATCTGGAGTGCGGTGACAAACCCGCCCCAGCGGGTGCGGCACCGCTTTCTCTACGCACGCAAGAGCGGCGTCGCGCGGCGTACCGCTTGCCGCCGCACTCCAAGAATCAGCCCTCATCGGTCAAAAGAAGTCTCTCAGGGCCTCGACGGCCTTGAGGTACTTCGCGTAGCGCGCCGCATAGACGCTGCGGCGCGCGGGATCGGGCTCGTGGCGCCGCGCGACGCGGGTCATGGCCGCCACCGCCACCTCGTACGAGGGGTAGAGGCCGCAGGCCACCGCCGCCGCGACCGCCGCGCCGAGCGCGCCGAGCTCGGAGCCGTCGGGGATCTCGACCGGCACCTGGAAGATGTCCGCGAACATCTGCACCCACACCGCGCTGCGCGCCGCGCCGCCCGTGAGCCGGATGACCTCCGGCTTCGGCCGGAAGGCGTAGAGCCGCTGCAGGTGGTAGTTGTGCGAGAAGATGCACCCCTCGTAGACCGCGCGCATCACGTCGTCGCGCGTGTGCCGGCTCTCGAGGCCGAGGAAGCAGGCCTTGGCCGCGTACCCGACGTTCGAGCCGTAGAGGAACGGCAGGAAGAGCGGGTCGCTCTCGCGCGGGGCCATCGCGCCCACGGCCGCGTCGGCCCATGCGTAGACAGGGCCCTGCCCCGCCTGCTTGAGCAGCGCCTGCTTGTCGCCGAGAAACTCGCTGACGAACCACTCGAGGTTGCCCGCGCCCGTGGGGCTGCCCTCGAGCATCAGGTACCAGCCCGGCATGCTGTAGCAGGAGGTCATGAAGAGCCCGGGGTCGACCAGCGGCTGCCGCGCGATGTACTGGTTGTTGCCCCAGGTGCCGGCCACCATCACGAACTGGCGCTCGTCCACGCAGCCGGAGGCCAGGCCGCAGGCGTCGATGTCGAACATGCCGCCCGCCACCGGCGTGCCGGCCTTGAGCCCGGTCGCGGCCGCGGCCGCCGGGGTGACCGCGCCGCAGAGCTCCGCGCTCTTCACCAGCGGCGGCAGCAGGCGCTTCATCTCCGGAATGCCGAAGAGCGCCAGCACCTCGTCGTCGTACTGGCCGGTGACCACGTTCATGAGGCTCGTGCCGCTCATGTCCGTGAGCTCCATCTTCACCTCGCCGGTGAGCTTGAAGCGGATGAAGTCCTTGGCCATCAGCACGGCGGAGGCCTTTCCGACGGCTTGCGGCTCGTGGTCGCGCAGCCACGCCAGCAGGGCGTTGGGCTGCGCGGGCCAGATGCACTGCGCGGTCTTGGGCAGCGCCCGGGCGTCGACGCCGTCCGCCTTCCACTGGGCGATGATGCCCGCCGCGCGGCCGTCCATGGAGTTGATGCCGTTGCGGACGGGGTTGCCGTCCGCATCGATCAGATAGAGCCCGTTGCCGTGGCCTGTGCAGGCCACGCAGGCGATCTCCGCCGCGTTCACGCCGGCCTTTGCGACCGCCTCGCGGATCGCCTCGGCCGTGCCGCGCCACATGGCGTCCATGTCGCGTTCGGACCAGCCGGGCTGCGGCTCGAGGATCTCGACTTTGCGCGCGGCGGCGGCCAGCTCGCGGCCGTCTTCGGTGAAGACCGCCGCTTTGGACATGGTGCCGCCGTTATCGACGCCGACCAGGTAACGGGCCATGGCTATGCCTTCTTTTCGTCGACCTTCGGATTAAAGAAGAGCGCCATCACCACCATGCAGACAACTGCACAGGCCAGCGTCACGAGCCAAATGCTTTCCCAGTTTCCCTTCAGCACGGTGGTTCCGCCCTGCAAAACCTCTGGCTTGGTGTAAAACTTGATAAGCGCATCGTTAAAGAACGTGCCGATGAACGAGCCGACGCCAAAGGCCATCAGCGCATAGAAGCCCTGTGCTTGGCCCTGCATGTCCGCGCTCGCCGTTTTTCCGACATAAACCTGGCCGCCGACCACAAAGAAACCGAAAATCACGCCATGAATCAGGATGCCGACATACACCAGAGAGGTCATGTCCCCGGCCGCGAAATAGTAGGCAATATAGCGTATCGTCAGGGCAACTAATCCCGCGACGATCGACCACTTCACCCCGAACTTGCGCATGGCCCATGTCACCAGCAACATGCAAAAGACTTCCGCGGCCTGGCCGATATAGCTCACGGCCGTCACTTGCTGGAAACCCTTCGAGGCAAGGAAGTCTCCCAAGAACGCAAAGTGGATGTTGAAGGGGATCATCGCCACCAGCGTCACGAAAATGAACACTGCAAAATTCTTATCCTTCAGCATGGACAGCGCACGCAAACCCAGCGCGTCAATAACCGAGAAGGGCTGGCCTTTGCCCTTGGGAGGCGTCGCAGGGCACATCCAAGCGACTAGCGCTGCGGCAATTGCCGCGCCGGCACCGCAGTAGAATGGGATATTCGTTCCGTCAATCTTGACTTTGAACACGTGCATACCTACCAGGCCAAACAACACGGACGAAACCCAGCCGATGGTGCCAAACACGCGGATCTGCGGAAACTGCTCGGCCGGACTGTTGGACATCGCGATCGCCGCGGTCAAACCCCAGGTCGGCATGTAAAACAGCAAGGCGATCAGTAGACAGACGAAAACCTCCAATCCCGATGTCGCGCGTGCCGTCATGAAAAGCATCACCGCACAGATCAGATTAGAAACAGCCAACACCTTTTCACCGTTAAAGTAACGGTCGGCAAACATGCCCATCAGCGGCGAGGCCAGCGACCCCAGCGCCATTGTCGACAAGATCCACGGCTTCCACGATGCCCAGCCTTCGCCCTGGTTGGTGACGTAAGGCGCAAGAGCGGCCCAGAAGACCGCGAACATCATGAACTGCAAGAACATCATCAGGCTGAGTTTGACGCGCGTGGCCATCGGCATTGTGTTCGACATAAACCGTTCCCCTTGTTTCGTTTGAAGTGGCGCCGTCAGGCGCGGCCCGACTCGCCAGCGTCTTCCGTCCCCTGACTTATTGTGGGCGGTATTATCACAACCCCCGCGTTGAATTGTCAATTCAAACCGTCTATACTCACGGCCATGCAAATCCTGGTCACCGCGGGCCCCACGCGCGAGCATCTCGACCCCGTGCGCTTTCTCAGCAACCGCTCCACCGGCAAGATGGGCTTCGCCATCGCGCAGGCCGCCGCCGAGCGCGGCCATGCCGTGACGCTCATCGCCGGCCCGGTGACGTTGCCGACGCCTCCCGGCGTGACGCGCGTGGATGTCGTGAGCGCCCTCGACATGCTCGACGCCGTCCAACGCCACCTGCCGCAGCACGACGCGCTGGTCATGTGCGCCGCGGTGGCCGACTGGCGTCCGGCACGGGCCAGCGCCAACAAGCTCAAGAAGTCCGACATGCAGCCGGTGCTGATGCTGGAGCCCAACCCCGACATCCTGAAAACGGTCCGGCCGCTCAAAGGGGCGCGGCTTTTCGTGGGCTTCGCCGCCGAGACCGGCGACCCGCTCGCCGAGGCGCAGCGCAAGCTGGCCGACAAAGGGCTCGACCTGATCATCGCGAACGACGTGACGCAGCCCGACGCGGGCTTTGCGGTCGACACCAACCGCGTGACCCTCATCTCCGCAACGGAACCTCCGGCCGGGTTGCCGCTCATGAGCAAGCTCGACGTCGGCCGCGCCATCCTGTCCTGGCTGGAGCGCCACGTGCGCGCATAGGTGACGGCGCGCTCCCAGGCACCGGCCTGCCACATCCCTGACTGTGCCATGCGCCTCCTTGCGCATGGGCCGCTCTGCACTGCCCCGCCACTCGCACGCCCAAGGATGGGCGTGCCACATCCCCGACAGCGCCGCCGTCTGGCCTTACGGGTCCGCGGCCGAACGTGGACAGCGTCAAAGTGTCGCATTCCCGTGCCTTTTTTCGGGCTAACTTGTCGCATGTCGCCCGCTACCGTCCTCCCCTCACTGACGTAACTTGCTCATCTGCCGAAAGTTGCGTTTTCAGCGCCAGATTTTGGCACTTTTCATGCATTATATAAATCAGAATGATTCAGACATGTCTATGGACATGGATAGATGAAAGGAGACAACATCATGAAAGATCTGATCCCTTGGAGGAAAAAAAGCGAGGAAGTGGTGCCCTCTCGCTCCCGCTGGGAAGATCCTACTTTGGACCAGCTCGAGCGGAGAATGACTCATATGTTTGAAAACTTCTTCGAGGATTTCGATCGGGGCTGGGGCCGTAGTCCCCTCTTAAGGAGAGGCGAGGAGTGGACGGCCGAGGTTCCGAGCTTCGAAGTGTCGGAAAGCGATGAGGAGTTCTGCGTCAAAGCCGAGTTGCCTGGCATGGACGAGAAGGACATTGAGGTCAGTTTGGAAGGGCGTGAACTCTCGGTCCGCGGCGAAAAGAAACGCGAACACGAGGATAAGCATCGTGACTACTACGTTTCCGAGGTGAGCTACGGAGAGTTCAGCCGCTCGATCCAACTGCCTGAAGGTATTGACCGGGACAAAGTGAAAGCTGAATTTAAGAAAGGTGTTCTGACGCTGACGCTGCCAAAGACAGAACAGGGCAAGTCGCAGCGTAAGCGGATTGATGTGATTGCGGCTTAATTGGCGTGTAATTATATATCAGGAAGGATGCGGTTATCGATTCAATCCTAAAAGATGAGTTATATAGCTGCCCGAGGCCAGGCCTAAAAGGGTCGCCGCCTTGGGCTTTTTTTCATTTCTGCGGGTCACTTTAAAAGCGTGACGCGCACCTGTAGCGGAACGTCGAAACAGCTCATGAAGTGTCCCTCGAATGGCAATACGCGGTCTTGGGTTTGTTGTACCGCCTTCAGGCGGAAACCGGTGCCGGGATGCCTTGGGATTCCGCCTAAAGGCGGTACTACGAACGTGTTCAGCCCACAAAGCAACGAACGGTCTCATGATTTGCGGGAGACCACACGAGTGGACACCCGCCTCGCGTCTGCCTATGCCCTGTTGGGCTCACCTGCCCCCGGCTCTTGCGCCGGCAGGATGAGGCTGACCGAAGTACCCTGCCCCTTGGCGCTGACGATCTCCATCCTGCCGCCAAACCCCTCGACCCGTTCACGAATGCTGACCAAGCCGCCGCCTGCCGCGGACTCCGATACCGTAAACCCAACCCCGCCGTCCCGCACGCAAAGGTTCATCCACCCGTCCGCCTGCCGCCTGAAAACCACCTCCGCATGCCTGACCTTGGCATGCGTGCCGATGTTCTGCAGCATCTCCCGCACCGCATGATAGGCGCATATGCTGACCTCGTCATCCAGCGGCGGCAGCCGCTCTTCGGCCGTGACGGTGACGGAAAGGTCAAACCGCTCGCGCATTTGCCGCGACAGCCACGTGACCGCCTCCAGGAGCCCGCCTTCGCGGAGGCCCGGCGGCACCATCTGGTGCACGAGAACCCGGATTTCCGCCAGGGCATCCCGGAGCATCCGGTCAACGGCCTGAAACGGTTCCTGCGCATCCGGGAGCTTGACCCGCTGGACACCCGTGCACAGGGTCATCCTGGCGGCCATGAGGATCTGCTGCACCTGCTCGTGGAGCACATGCGCGATCCGCTGGCGCTCCGCTTCCTCGGCGCATATCAGCCGCCGGTCCAACGCCTGAAGCTGCCGCGCCCGATTCTCCGCCACGGCGGTACGCTCGGCCACGCGACGCTCCAGCGCCTCGTTGTAACCCACCAGGATCTCTTCGGCGCGCTTGCGCTCGGTGACGTCGCTCAGCGTCACGCGGCACACGGTCTCGTCATTGCCAGCCGGACCCGAACTTGTCGGCGGAGCCGTTTCCGCGTTCGCCGAAGGGCCCGCGCTTGACTGCCCCTCCCGGGACGGGAGCAACCGCGCCTCCTCATCTTGCGTGGCGACGGCCGCCAGATGCGCCCAGAAGACCGTCCCGTCCGGCTTCACCATGCGCAGTTCACACGTCTGAGGTCCGTTGGCAGGCCCGGCCGGCACTGCGCCCGGCAGCGGAGCCGCATGCCTCTTAAAGAGCTGTTTGCGGTGCAGGTAGTATATGTCCTGGTCCTCCTTGAGGACGAACCGGGAAAGCGGCTGCCTGACCAGCGCGCTGCGGGCCACGCCCAGCAGGGAAGCCGCGGTCAAGTTGGCCTCCACGATCAGCCCCTTTCCGCTTAAGGTGCAATAGCCCACCGGCGCCAGTTCGTAGAGGTCAAAATAACGCGCCCGCGCGGCGTCCAGTTCCGCCTGCGCCCGACGCAGCTCCTCGTTCTGCATCTCCAGCTCGATCTGATGCACGCGCAGTTCGTGGAGCGCCTGCGCCGTTTTTTCGGGCGACAGCGGCTCACGGCTCTCCGGTGGCAGCGCCGCATCTTCCCGGACGCGCTCCTCGGCATGGCGGCGCAGCGCCTGTCCTAGGCTCGGACGGCCGTCCGGCGTCGAAGGGCCGGCCTGCCCGGGCCGTTCATCCGTGCCGGTCATGGAGGGACTCCTTCATTTTTTCTGTCCGATCTCCCGCTCGGTCGTCGCAACCGCATACGCCTGGCCGGAATCGTTGACCAGCGCCGTTGAGGTCAGCCACACCTCCACGACACGCCCGTCCTTGGCGAGCCGCTGCGTGCGGTACGGTTCCAGAACGTCGGCCCGGCTAAGCTGCAGTGTCTTGGCCTCCGCCTCCTCGCGCTGGCTCTCCGGGATCAGGTCGCGGAAGTTCTTCTTCAACGCTTCGGCCTCGCTCCAGCCGTAGAGCCGCTCGGCTCCCGGGTTCCACGCCAGGATGCGGCCCTCCAAATCGCGGACCGTGATGGCGTCATACGCGTCGCGCACCACCACGGCCAGACGGCGCAGCTCCACCTCGGCCCGCTTCATCTCCGTGATGTCGACAAAGGTGATGACCGCGCCCTCGATCACGTTGTCGAGCGTGCGGTACGGCTGGATGCGCATCGTGTACCACGCGCCCTCCGCGGTCTGCACGTCCACCTCCTTGGGAACCAGCGTGTCCAGCACGCCCTTCGCGTCCGCCACGAGACGGTCATAGCCGACGAGGTTGGTGACGACATGCGCCACGGGCCGCCCCACATCGCTCAGGATCATGTTGATGATCCGGGTCGCGGCGGGGGTGAAGCGCAGGATGCGCAGCTGATGGTCCACAAAGACGGTGCCGATGCCCGTGCCGGCCAGCAGGTTGTTCATGTCGTTGTTGGCCCGCGACAGGTCCGCCACCTTGGTCTGCAGTTCGGCGTTGACCGTGGCCAGCTCCTCGTTGACCGACTGCAGCTCTTCCTTGGAGGTCTCGAGCTCCTCGTTGGTGGACTGCATTTCTTCGTTGACCGACTGCATCTCCTCGTTGGAGGATTTCAGTTCCTCGTTTGCGGTCTCCAGCTCCTCGTTGGTGGACTGGAGATATTCTTCCTTGGCCCGCAGTTCCTGCCTGAGCGCCGCGATGCTCGCGTCTGCGGCGAGCCCGCCGGCGGCCGGGCCCTGCGCGCGGGTTTCCGGCGCCGCCCCGCCGCCCGGCAACTCCGGCGGCGGCACGTTCGGCCCGTTCGGAGCAGGCACATCCTCCAGGACGACCAGATACAGGGGTGCCTCCGCTGCCGCGGCAGGTTCTGCCCGTTCGGCACGCGGTCCCGGCTCGGCACAGGCGGGGCGGGCCGCCACGGGGCAGACCGTCAGGTTGACCGTGGTGAAGTGCCCGTTGGTTTTGACGCTGAGGCCCGGAGCACGCACGGTCTCCCCGCTTCTGACGGCTTTGTGCAGGGCCGCGATCAGTTCGCGGCGCAGCCCTTCGCGGGCCATCTTCAGGATATTGTTGATGCCGGCCTCGCCCGGTGCCGGTTCCAGGTACATCCCTGTGCGTCCGTGGAGGTAGAGGATGTCGCCCTGGCCGTTGACGAGCACGCCGACCGGGGCGACCTGCTGCAGGATCGCCTGTTCGGCCAGCTCGCGCAGGGGCGGCCTCGCGGGGCCGGCCGTCTTTGCCGCACCCTGCGGAACCGCCGCAGACAGCGTCGTCAAGGGCGGGAGAATCCGCCCCAGGGCCGCGCGCTGCGCGCCGGAAAAATCCTCCTTGCGCTGGTAGAGCTTCGCCTTGTGGTCCAGCACGCCAAACAGCTCGCCAAACTCGCCCACGGTCTCGGAAGTGCCCAGGAAGAGCAGCCCGCCCGGGTTCAGCGCGTAGTGGAACAGGGGAATGAGCCGCTTCTGCAACTCCCCGCCCAGATAGATCAGGAGGTTGCGGCAGCTGATGAGGTCGAGCTTGGAAAAGGGCGGGTCTTTGATGATGTTCTGTTCGGAAAAGACCAGCAGGTCCCGTATGCCTTTGTTGATGCGGAAGGCGCTGCCGTCGGGCACGGCCACAAAAAAGCGCCCCAGCCGCTCAGGAGAGACATCGGCGGCGATGCTGGACGGGTAGAGGCCGGCACGGGCCGCCGCGATCGAGCGGCTGTCGATGTCGGTGGCGAACACCTGCACTTTGTAACTCTGCTTCAGCGTCTCCATGTGCTCCTGCACGAGGATGGCGAGGGAGTAGGCCTCCTCGCCGGTGGAGCATCCCGGAGCCCAGATGCGGACCAACGCGCCCGCGGGTTTGCCGGCAAAGAGCCTGGGGAGGCCCTGCTCCGCGAGCGCCTTGAAGGCCTCCGGATCGCGGAAGAAACTGGTGACCCCGATCAGCAGGTCGCGGAACAGCGCCTCCACCTCCGCCGGCGTCCGCTGCAGATACTTGACGTATCCGCCGAGCGTGTCGATCTGCTGGACGGCCAAGCGCCGCTCGATGCGTCGATGGATGGTGCTCGGCTTGTACTGTGAAAAGTCGTGGCCGGTCTGGGCGCGCAGCAGGATAAAGATCTTCTTCAGCGCGTTCTCGGCCTTGGGCTCAGGGATCGCGGCGGGCCGGGGGGGATTGCCGAAGGCCCGCGCCACATAGTCGATGAGCTGGGCCGGCATCTCGGAGGGCGGAAGCTCGTAGTCCACCAGGCCGGTGGCGAGGGCGCTGCGCGGCATGCCGTCGTACTCGGCGGAAGCGGGGTTTTGAACCATGGCCATGCCGCCCTCGCCCTTGATGGCCCGCACGCCCAGGGTGCCGTCGCTGCCTGTGCCCGAAAGCACGATGCAGATGGCCCGCTCTCGCTGGTCCTGGGCCAGGGAGCGGAAGAAGAAGTCGATGGGCAGGCGCTGGCCGCGGGGAGCGGAGGGCTCCATCAGCTGGAGCGTGCCGTTCAGAAAGGCCATGTCGCGGTTGGGAGGGATGATGTAGGCGCAGTTCGGACGCACCACCATGCCGTCCTCGACCTCGAAGACCTGCATGCGGGTGTAGCGCCGGATGAGGTCGGTGAGGATGCTCTTGTGGTCCGGGGCCAGGTGCTGCACCAGCACGAAGGCCATGCCGGGATCGGTCTCGCCGGGCAGCCCGGCGAAAAAGGCTTCGAACGCCGCCAGGCCGCCGGCCGAAGCGCCGATGCCCACGACGGGGAAGCCGGCGGCGCCCTGCCCCCCCGGCCGCGGCCCGGCGGCATCCCCCGCGCGCGCCTCAGCCGCTTGCGCGTGCTCTTTTTTTTTGGAGGTCATGAAGCCTTGTCCGTGTTGTCGCCTTCGTTGCCGCCTGAAAGCATGTTTAACCTATTCGGTTAAAAATATACCCGCCCTGACAATTTAGGCAAGCACTTTTGTTTGCTCCCTGCGCGGACGGCGGCCTGAGCGCCTCAGGGCAAAAAAAAGGCCGCCCGGACGGGCGGCCTTTTCAGCTTAGGTTCAGCAGGCGCTTAACGCACCTTGCCTTCCTTCTTGCGCTTCTCGATGATCGACTCGGCCAGCTCGAAGGGCACGCCCTCGTACCGCTCGAACGACATCGTGTACGCGCCGCGGCCCTGGGTGACCGTACGGATCGCGCTGGAGTAGCCGAACATCTCGCCCAACGGCACGAAGCCGCGGACCAGTTTGGTGCCCCCCTTGTCGTCCATGCCCTCGACGCGTCCGCGGCGCGAGCAGAGCGAGCCGGTCGCGGTGCCCATGTAATCTTCGGGCACGGCCACCTCGACGCTCATGATCGGCTCCAGCAGTAGCGGGTTGCCTTTGAGGAAGAGGTTCTTGAAGCACTGGCGCGCGCACTCGATGAAGGCGAACTCGTTGGAGTCGACCTCGTGGTACGAACCGTAGTGCAGGACGACCTTGACGTCCACCACCGGGAAGCCGCCGCACGGGCCGCTCTCCATCGCCTTGATGACGCCCTTCTCGACCGCCGGGATGTACTCGTTCGGGATCACGCCGCCCTTGACTTCGTTGACGAAGGCGAATCCGTGGCCCGGCTCCTGCGGCTCGAGGCGCATGCAGACGTGCGCGTACTGGCCGCGGCCGCCGGACTGCTTGACGTGCTTGTACTCGCCGTCCACCATGTGGCGGATGGTCTCGCGGTAGGCGACCTCGGGCTTGCCCACCTCGCACTCCACGTTATGCTCGCGGCGCAGGCGGTCCACGATGATTTCGAGGTGCAGCTCGCCCATGCCGGAGATGATCGTCTCGCTCGTCTCGGGATCAAACTTGACGATGAACGTCGGGTCTTCCTGCGCCAGCGAGTGCAGCGCGCTGCCGAGCTTCTCGTTGTCGTTGCGCGAGGAGGGGCGGATCGAAATCGAGATCACCGGCGCGGGGAACTCGATCGACTCCAGCACGATCGGGTTCTTGGGGTCGCAGATCGTGTCGCCGGTGCGGGTCTTGGAGAGTCCGACCACCGCGATGATGTCGCCCGCGTAAGCCTCTTCGAGGGCCTCCTGGCGGTTGGCGTGCATGCGGAAGAGGCGCCCGATGCGGGCGTCGGCATCCATGGTGCTGTTGTAGATCGGATCGCCCACCTTCAGCGTGCCCGAGTAGATGCGCACGAAGGTGATCTTGCCCATGTGCTTGTCGGACAGGATCTTGAACGCCAGCCCGGAGAAGGGGTCCTTGTCATCCGGACGGCGGATCAGCTCCGGGTTGTCGGCGGCGTGCACCGAGCCCACGTCCAGAGGCGAGGGCAGGTAGTCGATGACGCCGTCGAGCAGCGGCTGCACGCCCTTGTTCTTGAACGCCGTGCCGCAGTAGGCCGGCACCAGGGTGCGGTTGATCGTGCCCAGGCGGATGCCGCGCTTGATCTCCTCGTTGCTCAGCGAGCCGGTCTCGAAGTACTTGGTCATCATCGCTTCGTCCTGCTCGGCGGCCCGCTCCATCATCTCGAGGTGCAGGCGCTCGCACTCCTCGCGGTACTCTTCGGGGATCTCGCTCTCGATCACCTTGACGCCCCGGGACTCCTCGTCGAACGTCAGCGCCTTCATGGTCAGCAGGTCGACGACGCCGACGAACGATTCGGCCGAGCCCATCGGGTAGACCATCATCACCGGGTTGCCGCCCAGCGTCTCGCGGATCTCGTTGATCACGCCGAAGAAGTTGGCGCCGACGCGGTCCATCTTGTTGACCATGCACAGCTTCGGCACTTCGTACTTCTCGCTCTGCCGCCAGACCTGCTCGGTCTGGGGCTGCACGCCGCCCACCGCGCAGAACAGCGCGACCGCGCCGTCCAGCACGCGCAGCGAGCGCTCCACCTCGGCCGTGAAGTCCACGTGTCCGGGCGTGTCGATCAGGCTGATCTGGTGGTCGCGCCAGGAGACCGCCGTCGCCGCTGACGTGATGGTGATGCCGCGTTCCTGCTCCTGCACCATGTAGTCCATCGTGGCGGCGCCTTCATGCACCTCGCCGATCTTGTAGTTCTTGCCGGAATAAAAAAGGATGCGCTCGCTGCACGTCGTCTTGCCTGCATCGATGTGCGCCATGATGCCGATGTTGCGTACTCTCTCTAGCGGAATGGTTCTGGGCATGGTCTTGGACTCCTTGTGGCCTTCTCGTCTCGTCGGTTACCGTGTTCTTGTCTGAGCCGACATCTGCCGGACACCGTCATCCGACAAAAAAAGCCCTTTTGGGGGCAATTAAAAGTTTCTATTTTTGACTTTTTGGGGTGACAGTTCAAGCGCAAAAAGCAGAAAAATCGCATTTTCCGCTTCACGTGGCGCAAAAACCGTGTTTTACCCTCAAAAAACCGGCCGGTCCGGCTTCTTCCCGGCCTCGGCCGCCGCGGCGCGCGCGTTTTGACGCGCCGCCTGCGCGACTTTGCGCTGCTCGATGCGCGCGCGGATCTGCTTCTGCAGCATCTCTTCCGTCACCTGGAGGTTGACCGTCACGTAGGTGTCCTGCAGCCCCACCTTGACGCCCTGCGCGACCGCCGCCATCTCCGGGTTCTGCGACGCCTGCAGCTGGAACAGCGCCTGCAGCCCCATCGCCGCCTGATTCAGCTGCTGCGCCATTTCAGGCGTCGGCGCCTTGACGGCCAGCGCGCAGTCCAGCCCGTTCGCGCCGGGCGTCTGCCCGACCTCCAGCATCAGGGCCTCGGCCTGCTTCAGGAGCTGGAGCTGGACGTTCGCCCCGGCCAGCGCCGCGAGGTTGTTCGCCTGCACCGCGAGAAAACGGCCCTTTTTGTGCGCGAGCACTTTGGCGAAGGGCCCGTTCGCCCCCATGCCCGCGGCCTGCCCGTCGATGATCCCCACCGCCTCCTGCACCAGCCGCTCGTCCTGCGACATCACGGCCAGCGTGGGGTCGGCAAAGCAGAGGGTCGTGCGTTTGCCCTTGTCGCGCCAGCTCAGCAGGCTGCGCTCCCCGAACGCCTTGTTCTGAAATTCCTTGGCCCCGCCCGCGATGGCCGTCAGCTTCTGGATGTTGAACCGCCCGTAGGCGTACATCACGCCGCCCGCCTGCGCGTCGCCCTTGCCGCACACCACCAGCGAATCCACGTCGTTCGTCAGGTCGATCCCGCTCATCGCCTTGAGCGAGGCCAGCCCGCGCGCCGACTCCGCGTCCATCGCCTGCCGCAGGAACTGGCCCATCGGCGCCTCGTTGAGCGCCTTCAGATCCAGATGCAGCACCCATTTCGCGTCCGCCGGAAAGTGCCGCGCCTTGACTTGCGCCTGCACCCCCGTCGCCACACACGCCGCCAACACCCACAGCCCGATACGAGATTGCATGCCGACTCCGTTCCCGTTTTTTTTTATAAAAACACGTGGAGATACAATAATTGATGCGGGCGCTGCCTGTCGAGCGCATTCCGCCTTGCGGCGCCTGCGGGCTTGTGGTGTAATGAGCCCACGATGGAAACCAAAAAGAACTCGTTCACCTTTGTTCTCAACGCCGAGCAGCAGGAGTCGCTGAAAGCCATGCTGAGCATGGGCAACTACAAGCGCAAAGTGGTCCCGCACACCCTCATGGCGGTCGAAGCCCAGGACTGCATCGTCAACCTGTACAAAAGCGGAAAATGCCTGATCCAGGGCAAAGGGGCTCAGGATTTCGTCATCTTCTTCATGGAGCCCAACGTGCTGCAGGCCGCCACCCTAGGCTATGAGGAGCTGCTCAACCCCGAGCTCGTCTCGCCCCACATGGGCATCGACGAAAGCGGCAAGGGCGACTTTTTCGGCTCGCTCGTGGCCTGCGCCGTCTATGTGGACCCGGATCTCGCCCGCGCCATGCAGGAGATCGGCGTGAAGGACTGCAAGCAGCTCACCGACAAGGCGGTCTTCGTCATCGGCAGCAAGACGCGCCAGCTCCTCGGCCCCAAGCGCTTCGCGATGGTCGCGATCGGCCCGGAGGCCTACAACCGCCTCTACGCCAAGATCCGCAACGTCAACAACCTGCTCGCCTGGGCCCACGCCCGCTGCATCGAGAACCTGATGGAAACCGTGCCGGACTGTCCGCGCGCCGTCGCCGACCAGTTCGGCGCCAAACAGGTGATCGAGCGCGCCCTGATGAAGAAAGGCCGATCGATCAAACTGGAGCAGCGCCACAAGGCGGAGTCGGACATCGCGGTCGCGGCCGCCTCCGTGCTGGCGCGCGAGGCTTTCCTGCGCGGCCTCGGCAAACTGGGCGAGACCTACGGGTTTCAGGCGCACAAGGGCTGCTCCGAGCAGGTCAAGGCCTCCGCCATCGAGCTGATCAAGAAGTCCGGCCCCGCGATCCTGCTCAAGACCAGCAAATGCCACTTCCGCACCACCGACCAGGTGCTCGGCGCCTGCGGCTCGTCGCGCGCCGCGCTCGGCCCCGAAGGCCAGGCGGTCTCGCGCACCAAAGACGAAAACGCTCAACGCTGATCCTGAGCGTTGAGCGTTGGGCGTTTCACTCCCCGTCTTTCGCCCTACTGCACCCACTCGCGGATGTTGCGGACTTCCCAGCGTCCCGGCTGCCACATTTTGCAGCGGCGGCCGTAGGCGTCGGTCGTCTCGACCCAGCACCCCTCGATCCAGGTGCGCTCTTCGCGCTCCTGCCAGTAGCCGCTCTGCACGACCACCGGAGGCGGCGCCGCGTAAACCACCGGCGCCGCGTAAACCATGGGGCGCGGCGCATAGACCACGGCACCCGCGCAATACGGCCTCGCCGGGTAGCCGTAGCCGCCATGCCCGTAGCCGCCATGCCCGTAGCCGCGGCCGTAGCCGTCACCGTGATGTGACGGCCCGTATCCCCGCCCGCCGCTGTTCACGCCGAGCGAAAAGTAGTTGCCGTAACCGTCGCCAAGTCCCAGGCCCACGCTCACGTGGTCCGCCCTCGCCGGCGTTGCCGCCAGCAAACCCGCCATCGCGACCATACCGAAAAACACTGTTTTAGCTCTGTTATTCATCTTTTGACCTTTCCGACGCTCACGGGAGCCTTCAACGTCCCGCGAAACCGCGTCTCTTAAACAGTCGCATTAAACGCACGCTTAACCACTTTATTGCCGCTCGTCGCAAAAAAAGTCGCTTTCTTTTTCCGATTGCCCGCCGCGCCCCGCCGATCGCCCGGCCGCCGATTGCTTATTGCTTAGCGCTCCCGTTTTTGGCTTAATACCCCTAAGCCGCGCAATTCCTGCGGACACACCCACAAAGGACTTTTCCCATGGCAGAACTGATTGTCGCCCTCGATGTCGCCTCCACCGCCGAAGTCGAACAGCTCGTCGACCGGCTCGGGGAGTCGGTCTCCTTTTACAAGATCGGCCTGGAACTCTTCAGCGCCGCAGGACCGGACGTGGTCCGCGCCGTCAAGAGCCGCGGCAAAAAGGTCTTCCTCGACCTGAAGCTGCACGACATCCCCCGCACCGTGGAGCGCGCGGTCAAGGCCGGCGCGGAGCTGGGCGTGGACCTGATGACCATCCACGCCGTGGGCGGCAAAGCCATGATCCGGGCCGCCAAGGACGCCGCCCTGGCCTGCGGCGCGCGCGCGCCCAAAATCCTCGCCGTGACCGTCCTCACCAGCCTCGACCAGTCCGACCTCGCCGACCTCGGCGTCAGCCGCGAGATGAAGGCCCACGTCGAGGCCCTCGGCCGCCTCGCCTGCGAGAACGGCGCGGACGGCATCGTCTGTTCGCCCAAAGAGGTGGCCCACATGCGCGCGGCGCTCGGGCCGGACGCCCTCCTGGTCACCCCCGGCGTGCGCCCCGCCGGCGCGGACGTGGGCGACCAGAAGCGCGTGGCCACCCCCGGCCAGGCGGTCAGGGACGGCTCGACGCACCTCGTGGTGGGCCGCCCGATCCTCGAGGCCGCCGACCCCTGCGCCGCCGCGCGCGCCATCGCCGCCGAGATGGGCCCCGCTTAAGGCCTGGCGTTCACCATGAGACTTCTGCTCCATAACATCCAATACGGCACCGGCCGGCTCAGGCGTTTCGCCTGGCTCGAAACCCTGCTGCGCACCACCTCCCACTTCCCGAACATCTCGCGCTTCGTGCGGCACATGGACCCCGACATCATCGGCCTCGTGGAGGTGGACACGGGCTCCTACCGCGCACGGCGCAGGAACCAGGCCGAGGAACTGGCCAACGAGCTCGACTTCTACCACTGCTTCCGCATCAAGTACCCCGACACCGGCTTCAAGCGCCACGTGCCGGTGCTCAACAAGCAGGCCAACGCCGTGCTGGCGCGCGAGCCGATCCTGCGCACCGCGTTCCACGACTTCGAGACCGGCTTCAAGAGCCTCGCCATCGAGGTCGAGCTCGAAAGCGTCACCCTCTTTCTGGTGCATCTCGCGCTCGGCATCCGCGCGCGCCACCGCCAGCTCAGCGACCTGCACGACCTGATCGCGGGCTGCGCCAAGCCGCGCCTGGTCGCGGGCGACTTCAACACCCTCTCCGGCGTGTGGGAAATGCACATGTTCCTGCGCGCGACCGGACTCAAGAGCGCCAATCTCCGGCACCAGCCGACCTTCCCCAGCTGGGCCCCCTGCCGCGAGCTGGACTTCATCTGCTACGACCCCTCCATCACGCCGGTCCGCTTCAAGATCCCCCAGGTGCGCCTCTCCGACCACCTGCCGCTGATGTTCGATTTCGAGACCGGCGCCGTCAAAAAACTTCCGCTCGCCGACGACGGGCACTGAGGGAAGAAGTTCATTAGTGCCTTAGTGCGCTAGTTCATGAGTTCATGAGTTGCTTCCAGGGAAATCCAGCCTCGCACGGCGGGCGCTTACACCTCTTCGCACTAATGAACTCATGAACTAACCCGCTCATGCACTGCACAACTCTCTCCTTCCCCTCACCTTCCCCATTGTGCTTTAATACCGCCCACATCTTTCAAAACGGAGTTTCTGCCATGCTTCTTTCCTGCTGGTGCTATCTGTTGGGCCTGATCTGCGTCCTGATGGGCGCTGCGATTGTTGCCGCGCCCGCGCCGCTCGCCCGCTTCTACAACGCCCTGCCGCGCAGCGTGGCCGCCGGCCGCGTCCTCAGCACCGTCGCCTGGATCTGGGCCGGTTACGCGCTCTGGACCATGCAGCTCGACTTCCTCGTGCCGTTCAAGAAATTTCTGCCCGCCGCCGTCCTGGTCTGCGTTCCCCTCACCTGGTTCTGGCTCGACAACCTGCTGACCTGCCGCGCGCTCGGCGGGATCCTGGTGCTGTTCCCTTACGAGCTGCTGCACACCGCCCGCGTCCATGCCTCGCCGTGGCGGCTGGTGCTCGTCACGCTCGCCTACCTCTGCATCGTCAAAGGCATGATCCTGATCCTCTACCCGTGGAAGATGCGGCAGGCCATCGTCTGGCTCACCCAGCGCCCCGCCCTTTTCCGTCTCGCAGGCGCGCTCGACGCCCTGCTCGGGCTCTTCCTCATCGGCCTCGGCGCCACGGCCCTTCGCTGACCGGACACCCGCTCCCGCACGCCCAAGGATGGGCGTGCCACTTCCCGGAACGTGCCATGCGCATCCCTGCGCATGGAAAGCTGCCTCGGTTCGCATCTTCGCCTTTGCATCACCCGCCCGATTCCGCTAAACTGCGGCATTCAAGGCGCGGAAGCACGGGCAACGGGTGCCGGTGACGTGCCCTGAAATCAAAGAAAAAGGGTGAGGAAGATGGCTCTGTCTCATAAGCAACTGTTTGTGGTGTCGTGCGGGTTGGCCCTCCAGGCCGCGATTCTCGTTCTCGTCGACGCGTTTGTGCCGAAGGTCACGCACGGCATGGACATGATGTGGATCGCGTTTCAGGCCTGGGCCGTCTATTTCGTCGCGGGCTGCACGCCGATGAACGGCGTGAAGGCGTGGATCGGCTACCTGACCGGCATCCTCGCCTCGATCGCGATCCTCAAGCTGACCGGCGTGCCCGGAATCAAGGGGCTGCCCTTCGTCGGCGGCATGAACCTGACCTTGGCGATCGCGGTCTTCATCGTCGTGATCCCCGCGATCATGAGCGAGAACCTCAAGAACATGGTGCCCGCGCTCTTCATCGGCTCGGGCGCTTTCTTCGCCTCGCTCAGCCACGCCGCGCTGACGGCGGCCGTCCCGGGCGGGGACGAGAACACGAAGTTCCTCTACGCGACACAGGCCGAGCTGATCTACTGCGCCCTGGGCCTGACGTTCGGCTACATCACCGTCTTCTGGCGCGGCAAGTACGAGGCCTCCCTGGCCAAGTGAACCGCTTGAGTGTTGAAAGTTGAGCGTTCAGCGTTGGACGTTCATCTGATCCGAACGCCGCGCCGCACCCCGTGCCGCGCGGCGTTCGTTTTTTCCGCATCTCCGCGCGGGGCGCCTCCTTGAATGTGGCACGCCCATCCCCGGGCGTGCGACTGGCTCTTGCGGCCATGGCCGTTTATCCGATTGCCAGCCGCCCCCCCAACCTTTAGACTGTCTGACCTATCGTTATCGTATGCCGCTTCCACCGAACTCCCGCAACCCGCTAAACCTATGCGTACCTTTCTCATCACCGCAACGCTCTCGTTATTGGCCGGACTCCTCGCCGCAGGCGAACGCCCGTATGAGATGGTCTGGGCGCACCGCATGCAGGATGACCACCCGGCGCTGGTGCCCTTCACGGACGTCGCTGGCTGGCGCGTCGAGACCGTTGAGGCCGAAGCCCGCCTCGAACGCTCGCAGGAGGTCCTGCTCTTCGGCGATGCCGTGGCCAAACTCACCTACCGTGCCACGGGGAAAGAGCCGCGCGTGACACTCTATCCGCCCGAGCCCGTCATCATCACCGGCGCCTTCGACGCCGTCACCTGCTGGATCTACGGCAACAACCACAGCTACGCCCCCGATCCCCAAACCCCGCCCGTCAGCGTCACGGTCAACTTCGCCGATGCCGAAGGCCTGCCGTTCTCGGTCAACCTGGCCACCGTCCATTTCCAGGAGTGGTTCCTCTGCCACCGCCGCCTCGACGCCGGCCTGATGCCGCGTGCCGCCAAGGGAGGCCGGCTGCTCTCGGTCACCGTCACCAACGGCCACAACACCGGGGCGCGCACGCTCTACCTCAACAGTCTGGCGGTCTTCACCGAAACCTTCGCGCCCCTCACCTTCACGCCCCGCCCGCAGCGCGGCGCGCGGCTCTTCCCCGACTGCCCCCCCGGCGTGAACACGGGCCCCGCCACCCTGCCCTTCCCGGACACGCCCCTCACCATTATCCCGCGCGACTCCGCCCCGAGCGTGACGCGCGTCGCCAAGGGCGGCACCGGCCGCTACCTCCTGATCCGCGACGGCGAGGACGGCCGCCTCGAGGTCCGCCTGCCCGCCCAAGCCGGCGCCTGGGACGACCTCGCCCTGCGCTGGGACGACACCGGCGACTGGGTTCCCGTCTGCCTGGGCGGCGGGGTCTACTTTGTACCCGAGGATGGCACGTCCGCCCCGTCCCGCGCCTCCCACGAGGATGTGCGCGTCGCCTCCGACGGCAAAAGCGTCACCTACACGGGCCGCCTCATGGCCAGCAACCGCGCCTCGAACGTCGAGCTCCGCTTCCGCCTCATCGGCAAGTCGCTGGTCATGGACCTCGCGGCCGACGGAGGCCACGTGCAGGAGGTGCGCTTCGGCGCCACGCGCGGCTTCGCAAGCCCCCGCCTCGTGACCCTCCCCTACTACACCTACGGCGCAGCGGACGGGCTCGCGCGTCCCGCCGTCGTCGTCTCCGGCACGGTCGCCGCGCCGCTCTTCTTCATGGCGCACATCGACTGGACCCAGTCCAACGCCTCCACGCTGTGGGCCGAGAACCAGCGCTTCGACGGCGCGCTCGCCAGCAACGGCGGCACGCGCTACCTGCCCAAGACCGACGGCACGCGCAACCCCTGCTTCGAGCGCTTCGTGCTCACGCTCTCGCCGAAGTTCGAGGACGTGCTGCCCAACATCCCTAACCCGGCCTCGCCGTGGAAGCACGTCACCGGCACGCGCGTCTGGCGCGCCCACGGCGCGAGCAACCGCGCCCGCGACGTCGCCTACTGGCGCGACGTGCACCGGTGGGGCATGACCCGGCTCGTGGTCACCGACCACGAGACCGGCTGGCGCGACGGCAACGAGAGTTTCACTTTCCGCACCGAGCCCGCTCCCCAAAAAGGCGGCTCCGAAGGACAGGCACGCTACGCGCGCATCATGCAGGACGAACTCGGTTTCGTGTACGGGCCCTACAACAACTTCACCGACTTCGCGCCGGTCAACGGCTGCTGGAGCTTCGACCTGATCTCGCGCACCGCCGACAACCAGCTCCAGCAGGCCTGGGAGCGCTGCTACGCGCCCAAGCCCGCCCGCGCCGTGGAGTTCTGCGAAAAGTTCTCGCCGGTCATCGAGAAGAAGTTCGGCTTCAGCACCGCCTACTGCGACGTCCACACTGCGGTCACCCCCTGGAGCCGCGTGGACTTCGACGCCCGCGTGCCCGGCGCAGGCACCTTCGCCGCCGTCTTCTACGCCTACGGCGAAATCATGCTGCTCCAGAAGGCGGCCTGGAACGGGCCGGTCTACTCCGAGGGCAACAACCACTTCCCCTACTGCGGCCTGACCGACGGCAACTACGCCCAGGACCAGAGCTACCAGCCCGCCGACAGCCCGTGGCTCGTCGACTTCGACCTCCGCAAGCTGCACGACCTCTGCTGCAACTTCGGCATGGGCAACCCCGACATGTTCTATCCCGGCCACAGCGAGCCCAAAGGCCCCGATGCCGCCCGTGACCGCTTCCTCGCGGCGACGGTCGCCTTCGGCCATCCCGGCTTCCTGATCCACGGGCGCGACGGCGAGCTGCGCAGCTACTACATGCTGCAGGCCCTCGCCAGCCTCTACACCCAGGCCTCGGCCGACTCCATCCGCTACGTGGGCCCCGACGGCGAAACGTTCGACACTTCGGCCGCGGTCGCGAACGACGTCTTCCGCCGCTCCCAGCTCGTCACCCGGTACGCCAACGGCTGCGTCACCGCCGTCAACGGCCACAAGAGCGAGCGCCTGAAAATCCAAGTCGACGGCACCGCGCTCGACCTGCCGCCCAACGGCTACTGGGGCTGCGGCTCAAACGGCACCGTGCGCGTGTTCAGCGGCGAGCTCAACGGCCACCGCGCCGACCTCTCGGTCTCGCCCGACTACACCTACATCGACGGGCGCGGCACGTTCACACGCTTCCCCGAAGGCGCCAGCGCCGGCGTCGCCATCTGCCGGTCCCTGCCGAAAAATGTCGCCGAGATCCTGCTCTATAAAACCACCGAAGCCGGCTTCCCCTTTACCGTCACCCAAGCCATCGCCCTCGACAAAGCCGACGCCGTGATCGGCCCCGCCGAGGTGCGCGCCGCGCGCGGCCTCAGCTATGTGCAGCCCGTCACGAACGCCTTCGCCTACCGCGTCCGCAGGGCCCTGCCGCCCCCCGCGGCGACGCTCACCTGCGACCGCGCGGAAGTCGTCGCCGGCGAGCGCCTCACCGTGCGCGGCAGCGCGGCGCACGCGGTCGTGATCCCGCCCGACGCGAAGCCCGGCGCACGCGTGTGGCGGACCTTCGAGAACGCGTGGATCGACTTCACGGTGGTCGAACCCGTCAGCGTCACGGCCTCGGTCGAGCACGGGACGTTGCTCGTTCGCCCGGTCTCGCGCCTGACTTTTCCGTGCGCCGCGTGCCTGCTGTGCGAAGGCGTCGAAAACCTTTTCATCCTCGAACCCGGAACCAACGTGTCGCGGCGACTGGCTCTGCCGCCGGCAGCTGAGCGCTCCGAAACCTTAACCTTCTCGCTGAAATTCAACGATGCCGGCGACATCAAACCGGTCACGCGCAAGCTGACGCGGCAGCCCGACCTGTCTCAGAACATGCCCCTCCCCGCCGTACGCGCGGCCGGCATGTGCCTGCGCAAAGGGGCCGAGACGCCGCTCGACCCGTCCAGCGGCGCACAGCTCTACACCGCCTCGTCGACCTGCGGCGGCACCTTGAAAACGCGCGGCCTCTTCATGCACCCGCCTTACAGCAAAGTCACCGGCTACACCTTCGCCCGCTACGCGCTCACGCTGCCGCCGCAGCCGCTGTTTCTCCGGTGCTCGGTCGGCAAACAGGACGGCAGCGACCTCGGCGACGGCATCCTCTTCCGCGCGGTCATCGAAGACGCGGACGGGAAGCGCACCGAGATCGCAAACAGCACGGTCATCACGCACGCCTGGCTTCCCTTGGAAGGCGCGCTGACGCCCTGGGCCGGCAAGACCGTCTCACTCCTGCTCATCACCGACGCGGGTCCGAAGGACAACAGTTCCGGCGACTGGGGCGCCTGGGCCGACCTGCGCCTTGAGCCGCCCGCGCCCGTCTACGAGTGGGTCCCTGCCAGCTGAAAGCGCGTGGCCGGCCTCACGAGAATCCCTCAGGGCTCGACATACTTTTTGACCGTGCGCCAATCGAGCCCGGTGCGTTTGGCCACCTCTTCGTAGCGGCCGGATTTATGAAAAAGCCGGCGGCAGTAGGCGGCGGTGAGCTCTTTGACGGTGAGCTCCCCGCGGTCAAGGGCCGCCGCGACATCAGCCTCGTCGCCGGACCGCGGCGCCCCGCTGTCGCCCTGACAGGTGCCGGTCAACAGAATGCGGCGTATCGCCTGCTCGAGTTCGCGCACGTTGCCCGGCCAGGCGTAGCCGCCGCCCAACTCCGCGCGAAGCACCGCCAAGACGTGATCCATCACGGCACCGTACGCCTCTCCGCTCAGGCGCTTGAGAATGTGCCGCACCAGCATCTCCAGCTCCGAGGGCATCTCTTGGATGCGCCGGCTCAATGGCGGCATGACGATCTGATCGGAACAGAGACGGTAGAAGAAATCGTCGCGGAACGTACCCCGGCGGCGCAACGCGTCGATCGAGTGGTTGGTGGCCGCGATCACGCGCCCCCCGAACCTGAGCTCCTCGTGGCTGCCCACCGGCGAAAAGGTGCGCTGCTGCAAGACCTGCAAGAGCTTGATCTGCACCGGCACCCCCGCGTCGCCGATCTCGTCGAGAAAGATCGCGCCGTGCGGGCTGCACCTTGAGAAAACGCCGTCGTGTTTCTCGACCGCGCCGGTGAAGGCCCCTTTGCGGTGTCCGAAAAGCTCGGACTCGATCAGCGTTTCGGGATACTGCGAGAGGTTGATCGTCACGAACGCGCGGGTGAAGCTCTCGGTGAAACAGCGGCGCGGCGGATCATACGGGATGAAGCCGGATCGTCCCAACGCGAACGCCGCCGCGCCTTTGCCGGTTCCAGTCTCACCCAGAAGCAGCGTGGAGAAATCCTCCATGCGGTTCCAGAAGCAGCGGACATACCAGCGGCTGTCGTGCGTGAAGATGTTGTCCCACAGCCGCTTCCGGAGCTGCTTCATGCAGGGGCTGTTGCCGACGAGGCTCTGGGATATAAAGAAGAATGCCCGACGGGTCTGGTAGAAGACCGCGACATACTTTCCCGCCTCTTCGCGCGTGAACCCGTAGCGCAGCAACGTCGCGAAAACCTCCCCGGTGAAGGGCGCGGCACACGCTTCGCCGCCCGCCTCGATCTGCCGCTGGATCAGCGCGTCAAACGGCTCGAGGTACTGGTGGAACACGTGGAAGAGAATCCCGGTCGCCAGGTTCTCCCCGTCATCTCCCCGGTAGCGCCGACAATCAACCGTGCCGGCGCGTTCCAACGCCTGAATCCGCTGGGCCAGTTCCGCCAGCAGGCTCTCGAACACCTTTTCGAACGTGGCGTCGGGCTCGGAACCCGCGGCCTGGCGGTCCGACTGCTCCCGCTCGTCGCCGAACGGGTTCGTAAAGGCGGACTTCGCCACGCGGACAAAAAAAACGCGGTCCCGCTCCGACAGTTGTTTTCTATCTGACATGCATTAAATGTACCAGTAACAGGCATTTAATGTCTATTCTGTTTATAACAGCTCTTTCACGTATACACATTAAATATTCACCATTAAGTACTTATGACTACAGCTTCTAACTTGGCCCGAGCCCTGCATTTAAGCGAACGGCCGTGGACAGCCAGACGCCTGTTTTCCAAGGCCGAGCGGGTTCGGCGGACCCGCCCCATCCGAGAGCCAAGCGACAACCCGTACAGATTTTTCTCAAAAAGCAGACAAGGGAGCAAGACCATGAAAACGACGTTTCACTGGCTCAACAGCGCGCAGGCCATCGGCGCGATGATCGACAATGTGTTTAAGATGCTCACGGTGATCTATCTCGTCACCGAGCTGCACCGCGACCTGGGCGAAACCCTGACCCTCGCCTCGGCGCTGCTGGTGATCCCGTTTCTCCTCTTCTCAAACTGGGCGGGGAACCTGGCCGACCGCTACGGCAAGCGCTCGATCATCCTCGCCGTGAAAGGGTCCGAGCTGGCGATCCTGCTGCTGGCCGTCCCCGCCCTTTTCTCGGGGCAGGCGTGGCCCATGCTGGCGATCCTCTTCCTGCTGGCGACGCAGAGCGCCTTCTTCGGTCCGGTCAAACGCGGCATCGTTCCCGAGCTGGTCGCGGCCGAAGCGCTCTCCCGAGCGAACGGCCAGATGACCGGAGCCGCCTACCTGGCCATTATCCTCGGCCTGTTCTTGCCCTCTTTGTTCGTCACCACGTTGCACGCGGGCTGCTTCAGCATCCTCGTCGGCTGCGTCGCGCTCTCGGCCCTCGGGCTCTTCTGCGCCTTCCGCATCGCGCCGACCCCGGCGGCCAACCGGATTGCGCGGACCTCGTTCTGGATCATACCCGACGCCGTGCGCACCCTGAACTCGCTGGGCCAGCACGTCTGGCTCAAACGCGCGGCCCTGGGGACCATCGCCTTCTCCGGCCTCGCCGCGCTCTTCCAGCAGAACCTGGTGGTCTACGCCCGCGACATCACCGCGCTCTCGGTCGAGTCGAGCGGCTTTCTCTTCCTTCTGGTGGCGGCCGGCATCGCGCTCGGCGCGCTGCTCACGGGACGCCTCTCGAAACACACCATCGAGATCGGGCTGATCCCCGTCGGCACGCTCGGGCTCGCGGCCGCCATCACCGGCTTAGGTTTGGCGCACGGCCACCTCGTCATCGGCGCGCTGCTGGTCCTCTCCGGCATCGCGGCCGGCCTCTGCATCGTGCCGCTCACCGCGTATGTCCAGGAGCAGGCCCCCGAGCACAACCGCGGCGAAATCTTCGGCGCGATCGAGTTCTGGAGTTTTGCGGCCATGGTTGTGGCTTCCGCCCTCTTCTACGGGATGTTCAACTTACTGCATGTCGACAGCCGCCTCTGCATGGTGCTGACCGGCGCCCTGGGCGCGCTCGCCTCGGCCTGGTCGCTGCTCCGCCTGCCGGACTTCGCGGTCCGCTTCCTCGTCTCGCGCCTCGCCCGCCTGATCTACCGCGTGGAGGTGCGCGGCCTCGAGAACCTGCCCCGCGAAGGCGGCGCGCTGCTGATCTCCAACCACATCGCCTACGCCGACGCCGTCATCATCCAAAGCGCCACCCAGCGCCCCATCCGCTACCTGATGTCGCGCGACATCTTCAAGAGCTGGGGCTGGTGCCGCCCGCTCTTCAAACTGACCGGCGCGATCCCGGTCCACACCAGCGACGGTCCGCGCATGCTGGTCAAGTCCCTCGGCGACGCCCGCGAGGCCCTGCTGCAAGGCAGCCTCATCAGCATCTTCCCCGAGGGCGAGCTCACCCGGACCGGCACGATACAGACCTTCCACAAAGGCTTCGAGAAGGTCGTTAGAAACACCGGATGCCCCATCATTCCCGTCCATCTGGACAACCTGTGGGGCAGCATCTTCAGCTTCCGTTACGGCGCGCCGGGCTGGCGATGGCCGCACCGCCTGCCCTACCCCGTGACCGTCCGCTTCGGCGCGCCCCTGCCCCCGTCAGTCAGCGCGGATGAGGCCCGCGAGGCCGTCGCCGCACTGGGGGCGCAAACAGCTGAGGAGCGCGCCCATCGCCCCGGCAACACGTTGCCCCGCCGCCTGCTGAAACAGGCCCGCCGCCTCTGGTTCTGCCGCATCCTTCAGGACACGCTCGGACAGAAGGCCACCTACGGGCAGCTCCTGGCCGGCGCGGCCGCCCTCAACCGCCGGCTCGCCCCGCACATCAAGGGCGAGCAACGCGTCGGCATCCTGCTGCCGCCATCGGTCGCCGGCGTGCTCGCGAACGCCGCGCTCACGCTGCAGGGCAAGACCGTCGTGAACCTCAACTGGACGGTCTCGGCCGAGGCCTTCCGCTCGGCCGTCGCGCAGAGCGGGCTGAAGCACATCGTGACCTCGCGCAAATTCACCGGCGCCGTATCCTTGCCGGAAACCCCGGCAGGCTTCCTGTACCTCGATGACCTGCTCGCGGGCCTCACGTTCAGCGAGCAGGTCCGCGCCTTGGCACACGCGCTGTTCGGCTCGGCCGGGTCGTTCGCCCCCGCAGGCGAACCGCGTCCCGCCGATACGGCCTGCATCATCTTCTCCTCCGGCTCGACCGGCACACCCAAAGGCGTGATGATCAGCCACGCCAACCTGCTCTCCAATCTGGACGCGCTCCAGACCCTCACGCGCTTCGGCCGCAAGGACACCCTCTGCGCCACACTGCCCCTCTTCCACTCGTTCGGCTATCTCGGCACGCTGTGGTGGCCGCTGCTCGCGCGCATCCCGACCGCCTACCACGCCAACCCGCTGCAGACCTCCCAGGTGGTGCGGCTCATCCGCGATACGCGCGCCACCACGCTGCTCACCACGCCCACCCTGCTGCAGGCCTACATGCGCCGCGCCACCGCCCCGGATTTCGCGGGCCTGCGTCACGTTTTCACCGGCGGCGAGAAACTGCACACCGCGCTGGCCGACGAGTTCGAGCACCTCTTCGGGCTCTGCCCGCTCGAAGGTTACGGCACCACCGAACTCTCGCCGGTCGTCGCCCTGAGCCTGCCGGACCGCATGGCCGGCGCCGAGCTCTGTCGCGGCCACAAGCCCGGCAGCGCGGGCCGCCCCTTGCCGAACCTCGCAGTCCAAGTGGTTGATCCGGAGAGCGGCGCGCGGCTGCCCGCTGGCGAATCCGGGCTCTTGTTGGTCAAAGGCCCGAGCGTGATGCAGGGCTACCTGAACGCACCAGCGAAGACCGCCGAGGTGCTCCGCGACGGCTGGTACAACACCGGCGACATCGCCCGCCTCGACGAGGACGGCTTTCTGTTCCTGACCGACCGGCTCACGCGTTTCAGCAAGATCGGCGGCGAAATGGTGCCCCACGGCGCGGTCGAAGAGGCGCTGCAACAGGCCTGCGGCACGAGCGAGCCGTGTGTGGCGGTCGTCAGCGAGGAGGATGACGCCAAGGGCGAGCATCTCGTCGTCTGCTTCACGCCAAAGGCGGGCAGCGCGGATACTCTGCACCAGGCGCTCAAGCGGAGCGGCCTGCCCAACCTCTGGATCCCGAGCCGCGCCCACTTTCTCGCGATCCCCGGCATCCCCGTGCTCGGCACGGGCAAGACCGACCTGCGCGCCATCCGCAGTTTTGTCCAGCAGGCCAAATGCGCGTAACCCAAGCGAGACCTTCCATGAGCGCATCATCCCGCCTGAACGCGCACGCCCAAGGATGGGCGTGCCACATCGCCGAATGTGCCATGTGCATCCTTGCGCATGGGGCCCCTCCGCATCGCACGCACACTCGGCACCCGATTGCAGGGGCCATGCTGTGCTGCGCCCTGTCAGCCGCCTCGCCACCTCACATCGGCGCACGTCTGTCCCCCGGGTCCCGCGATACAGTTGTCCTGCTGCACGGCCTGAACCGCAGCAGCCGCTCCATGCGCGACATGGCCGACGCCCTGCGCCGTGAAGGTTACGCAGTCATTTCCTGCGATTATCCGTCGCGCAGCACCGACATCGCCACACTGACCGCCGACCTGTTCGGCAAGCTTGACCCCCGACTGAAATCCGCCGACACGGTCCACTTCGTCACCCACTCCATGGGCGGCATCCTGCTGCGCGCCTATCTGCAAGACCACACCATCCCCAACCTCGGCCGGGTCGTGATGCTCGGCCCGCCGAACGGCGGCAGCGAGGTCGTCGACAAGTTGGGTGCGTTCAAACTCTACCGGTGGATCAACGGCCCGGCGGGGGCCCAACTCGGGACCGGTCCCGACAGTGTACCGCAACAATTGAAACCGCCCGCTTTCGAGCTCGGCGTGATCGCGGGCGACCGCAGCGTCAATCCGCTTCTTTCCCTCTTGATCCCCGCCAGGGACGACGGCAAGGTCGCCGTCGCACGCGCGAAAACGGCGGGCATGCGCGACTTCATCTGCCTGCACGTCACGCACACCTTCATGATGAACAACCGGCAGGTTATCAATCAGACCCGACACTTTCTGAACACCGGAACTTTTCAGAAAGACATTTGAAGCATGGCCGCCAAGGAGTCCGCGGGTAACACGCTTCGCAATGCGCACCCTACACGGAGACTGAACGCGGCACCGCAGCGCCGCGAACAAAGCAGGACCGGGCCGACCTCCCGGCACCTATGCGGCGGGCGGAATCTCCAGAAGCAGAATGACCTTGTTCTCGATCCTGTGGACGATGTAGGGTTGCGGAACAACGGGTATCAAGCAGCTGGGCAACTGGATGCCGTACTTCCAGTGGGACCCGCTCAGGGTGATAGACACGAGTAGACCGCCTACCCGGTCAGCCAACTCTAATAAGGCTTTCATGGCGTCCAGTATACGGCTTAAAGAAAAATCGATATATAAGGTGATACCCTACATGGAACCGCATGAGCATGAACACATCATCAACCCGTTCAACAGGGACGGTGACGCGGTGAGTCGCCGGCGACCGGGCGCCTTCGCAAGGCCGGCTTCAACGCAGCAGGAGGCGCGTGCCGCCGGATTTGGCGCGGATCAGACCGATGCCCGTGAAGACCGCCGGGTGGGTCGCCGCCCCGTAAGAACCGCCGCTGTAGCGTTCCCCGTTGATCACCAGCGCGCCGACCGTGAACGCGCCGGTGTAGTCCAAGCTCATCTGCGCGCCGCCCGCGATCGTCAGAGACGACGCGTCGCTGGACAAGGCCCCTGCGCCGCCCCCATCGGAAACGCCGCTGATCCGCACGTCGTCGATGAGCGTGCAGGGATCGGCCTCGCCCGCAAAGCCGCCGGCCCCTTCGACGCGCAGGACGTGCGTTCCAGCCGCGACATGCCCGAGCGGCACCGTGCGCTCCACAAACACGCGGCTGTTCGCAACCGTCTCGTCCTGGAGCAGGCCGTCCAGCCGCATCCGCACAATCTGGTTCGTGAACCAGCTGACGTAGAAACGAGAGCAGTAACGGTACGTCAGCGTATAGACCCCGTTAGTCGGAAACACGAGCGCCGACTGCATCGAACCGCTCAGCCGCACAAAGGCCGTCTGCACGCCACCCGTGGTTTGGGCGGCCGCCGTTGTTGAGAAGTAGCTGTTGTTGCGCTGGTATCCCGACTGACTGTTGCCCGACGTGGCGGTGAACGTCCATCCGGGACAGTTGGTGGCTGCCGTCCCGCGGGCATCCATGACCGTCGAAGGCGGCGTGGCTGCGTTGGCCAGCAGCGGCGTCGACTCGAATCCGGGATACGGGACGGCGACCGTCACATTGGCACGCGCTCCACGCACAGCGAAGAGTCCTTCCTGCACGGTCAGCGCGCCGTCGAGCGCGGCCCTTCCGTCCGCGCCGCAGGCGAGCGCGAGCGTGCCCGGACCGGTTTTGACGAACGCGCCCTGCAGCGCGTTGACAGCCAGATCGGCCTGCGCCACGCGCACCGTCACGGCCGTGTCGTCCGCGTTGACGAGCCGCCCCAGCATCTGCCGGTGGATCACCGCGCCCGACGCGTTGGTGCCGCCCAAAACCTCCAGCGTCGTGCCTCCCGCGAGCCTCACCACCGCCTCCGGAGACAGCAGGTTCTCAGCCGCGTTGGTGCCACTCCACAAGGCGAAATCCAACCGCAGCGTGCCGTTGGAGACAAGTGTCGCGCCGGTGTAAGTCATCGGGGCCGCGATTTTCAGCGTGCCCTCGCCCTGCTTCACGAAAGTTCCGGCCGAGCCCGGCTCCTGCGCGAAACCCTTGCCGCGGATCGCCACATCGTACCCCTGCGTGTCGAAGATCGCGCCGCCGTTGCGGATCAGGGGCGCGGCCGAAGCCTCGGAGAGGTTAAAGAAGAGGTCGGTGCTGCGCGTCGTCTGGATGACCGTGCCGTTGAAGAGCACCGGACGGAGACTGAGGTGATGGTTGCTGCCGTCGGATACGCCGATCACGCCTGCGCGCAGGATGCCGCCGTCCAGCGAAAGCTGGCTGGCGTTGCCGTCCACGAAGCGCACCTCGCCCGAGGCACGGATCACCGCGTCGTTCGTGACCGAGACCCAGGCGTTGGAGCCCGCGACATCGAACCAGTTGGCGGAAAAATCGCACCCGGTGCCGAACACGATCCGGCTGGCGATGCGCGTCTCGTGTCCCGAAGCCAGTTTGCGTATGCCTCCACGCACGAAGGTCCAGAGGTGTTCGGTCGCGCCCGCGCCCTGCGGACCGTCGCCCAGCAGGTACAGATCGAGATAGCCGAGCCACGCGCCGTTGAAAACCGCCCGCGTCGCGCCCGCGCCTTTGTCGTAGGGCTGGACCGCAAACCCGCCGTACTCGTACGCGCGCGGGATCTCGATGCCGCGGGTGAAGGTGACGGTCGCGCCGGGGGGCACCACCAGTCGCGTGCTGCGGTCGTTCGCCACGCTCTGGTTCGCGACATACACCATGCGGTCGAGCGTGCCCCCCGTTTGCGGCGCGAGCTGTCCGCCCGTGCCGAAGGAAAGGTCGCCGCTGCCCAGCGACGCCAGCGCGTCGATCTCGACCAGCCCGTTGCCCACCGAGAGCCCGCCGCCGAAACCCAGCGCGCCCGCGAGTTTCAGCATGCCCGGTCCGGACTTGACCAGGGTCAGCGGCCCGTCGGCGCGGTCGCCGATCCGGCCGGCCGCCACCTGATTCGTCTGGCCGGCCGGCACGCCGAGCGTGAGCGTCACCGGATGCGCGGCCGAAGCGTTCGTAAGGACTCCGAACCCGCCCGCGCCCGGCAGCAGCCCGCCGGTCAGCCGCACGTCCAGCGCGGCCACGTCCAGCGTCGAGGCGGCGGGCAGCGTCACCGCGCCCGTGACGCTCTTGACGGCCGCGCCGGTCGCGTAAAGGAAACTGCCGGCCGTCACCGCGTACTCGGACTGCGGCGTCACCGCGGCCGTCGGGAAGGTCAGCGCGCCCGTGCTCGTGTAGTATGCGCCGGCCAGGAAGGTCAATGCGTCGTCCCCGTCGCCCAGCGTGCCGACATGCGCCCCGACGCTGCCCTTGTTGGCTTCGATGTAACGGTCTTGCCCGAACAGGCCGAAGGTCACCACCGCGTAGTCGCCGGGCTGGAGCTGCAGCGGCTCGGGCAGCCGCCGGAAGCGGTAGCCGTTCTGCAGCGGATAGGTCTCGGCCAGAGCGAAGGCCAGAGCCGCCAAGGGCGCCCCGCCGGCGCGCGCGAAGATCGCCACCTTCTTGAAATTCTCGAAGCCGTCGCCCCCGCTGTCATAGGCGCCGAGGTGGGTGACCGTCACCGCGCGGTTCACCCGGAAGTCGGTGCGCAGCGACATCGCGCCCGCCGCACCCGCGCCCGTGTTGTGCAGCGCGGGGTCCGCCGCGTACGCCTGGGAGAACCGGATGTCCGGATCGCTGAAGCCGACGGCGCCCGCCGCCACGTCGAGCCCGCCCAGCGTCGCCGCGCCGGCGAAGACCAGCCCGCCCTCCCCGTTCTTGGCGAGCGCCTGCAGCGCCGTCACATCCGCAGCCAGCGTGGCGCGGCTTCCCGCCGCCACCGTCACCGCCGGCGCCGTGCCGCTGATGTCCAGCACGCCGTCGCTGACCGTGCGGTCGGCGCCGCCGAACGTCAGCGAGCCAATGTTCTTCATGCCCCCTTGAAGAGAGACCGTCTGCGCACCGGCCACGGCGTTGGTGAACGACGCCGCCGCGCCGACGCCGTCCGCACGCACCCCGCCCTGCCAGTTGGCGGCGTTGTCCCAGTCGGCGGGATGGCCGGTCCCGGTCCACGTCCCGTCCGCCGTGAGGCTCATCGGCCCGTCCGCCAGCACCTGCCGCGCATGCGAGGCGTAGACCTCGCGCGGATCGCGCGCATAGGCCGCCAGCACCTGCGCGCCGCTTCCCGCGGCGTCATCGCCCAGCCGGAACAGGGCGCGCGCCACCGCCAGCTCCTTGAGGCAGCGGGTGCGCTCGGCGTCGGCCGCCGCCTCGGAGTAGCCCGGCACCGGCGGCGCCACCCACGCGTTCGTCAGCGCGTAGCCGCGCACCTGCGCGAGCAGCGCGGAGAGGGCCGTGATCGACGACCCGCCGTCCAGGTTCTCCAGCGCGGCAGAGACGGCGCGCAGGTGCGAGAACTCCGAGCCGCCGTTCAGCAGCGCGGTCTTGGCGAGCACCGGCGCGACGCCGCCCGCATCCAGCGTGCGCCCCAGGGCGATGATGTAGCTGTCCATCACGCTCACCGAGCGTCCGTACTGCCCCATGCCCTTGAAATTCCAGCCGGCGTCCCACGCGCCCGCGCTGACGGCGGAGGCCAGCGTCGCAGCACCGGCCGGATCGCGCAACATGCCCAGCACATGCGCGTAGATCAGGCGCGGGGCCGGTTCGACCTGCGCCTGGTAGGCGGCGCGCAGCAACGGCAGCGCCGCATCGGTGTCGGCCAGCACCGTGTGCAGCGTGGCATAGGCGTTGGTGAGCCCGTCGACGGCCTTCTGGATCGCCGCGGGAGCAAGCGGGAACGAGTCGGGCGTATTCACGTCCGCGGTCTCCAGGATGCCCTTCTCCAAAAGATGCCCCTGCAGCGCCGCCATATTCACGTGGCGGACGGTCACATGGCCCTGCACCGCCAGGGCGGACGCGTAACCGGCCGCATAGCCCTGGTTCTGGACATCCGGCTGCATCCGCAGCAGCGGCATGGCGTCACGGTGCGCGCTGATTCCCAGCCCGGTCACGAGCAGTCCGTCGACGCGCTGCGGCAGCAGCGCCCGGTACGGCAGGTTGGCCATCCGTTCCGCCGTGCCGGGATCGCGGATCAGGAAGAGGTCGTGGATCGTGAACCCGTGCGAATCGAAGTTACTGCTCGGCCGCACGATGGTGTCGGGGTAGGTCCGGCCGTTCAGGATATCGATGGGCGTCACGGTGACGACGCCCACCAGCCGGCGCCGCTCGCGGCTGGCCGGATTCTGTCCGGCGTCCCACGTGGGGGCGGGCATGCTGGCATGCGCGCGCCGCGCAAAGAAGAAGACGTCGGCCACATCGGTGACGTCCACGAAACCCACATCGGTGTTGTTGTAACTGGCACCCATAAGATGCGGCGCCAGCCCCGCGCCCTGCACCGACGGCTCGGCGGCCGTGATGAATTCGGTGGCCGCTCCCGCCGCCGCCGCGATGTCCGCGTTGCCCGTGGCGTCCACCACGGTCTGCGCGCGGATCACGCCGCGCTGACCGTCCGGCAGCAGCACCACGACGCCCTTCAGAGCGTCCCCTTCGACAACCGCGCCCGCCGCCAGCGTGCCGAACAGCACCCGCGCCCCGGCCGCGCGGCAGGCCCGCCGGTACCACTCCGCCTTGGCCATGGCCAGCACCGCGCCGGTGGCGTCCACGCCGGGGTCGACCTCGGCCGTGGTGAACCCGCACGCGTTGCCGTGGTAGTATTTGCCGATGCGGCCGTCCGTCTGAATGCCGCCCATGGTGTTGAGAAACTCGATCACGACCGTATCCGCGCCCGCGCGTCCGGAGGCGATCGCGGCCGGCGCGCCCGCCGTGCCCGCGCCGACCACCAGCACCGCGCACTCGGCCAGCACCGGCAAGGCGCGGAGGCCTTCGGCCACCACGCCCTGCGCGTTCGTGTTGACCGGCGGCAGCCCGTCCAGCAGCTCACGCACCGTCTCGGCGCCAGGCAGCAGGCCCGTGTCGCCGGGCAACGTCACGCCGGAAAGCGGGCCGCGCGCCAGCGCTTGCGCCGCCGCCGCCGCGCCCACGCGTTCGCCCAACGCCATCAGGCGGGCGGGATTCTGCAGCTCCAGGGCCAGCGGGCGCGTCACGTCGGCCCGCACGCCCAGCACGTAGAGGTACGGCAACCCCTGCGGACGGAACGCGGCCAGATTCAGCGCCGCCGCGCCGGGCCAGACATTCGTCAGCTCCGCGGCCTCGCCCACCAGGTGGTCGGGCGGCAGCCACGTGACGCGGTCTGCCTGGTCGAGACAGGTCTTGGCCCACGTCAGGTCGCGCGCGGTCTGCTCGACTTCCAGCAGCTCCAGCATCGAGCCGCTGACCAGGTTGGTCGTGAAGGTGCAGCGGTAGACGCGGCCCGAGACGGCGGCCGGCATGCCGGCCGGCGCGGTCACCCCCGTGACGGCGGCCTGAAAGGCGAGCCCCGGCAAGGCGTAAACGCTGAGCCCCGGCGCCGACGGCGCGTTGGTGGCGTCGGCGATCACGATCCGCGAGAAGGCGTAGGCACCCGGCGTAAAGGCGGTCTTGACGGCGCCCGCCTGCCGCGCGGGCCACGCGTTCTCCGTCGCGTCGATCACCACGCGGGCCGTGACCGCCTGCCGCCCCTTGCGGTTGGCCAGCACCACGCCGGCGGGAGCGCCGTTGACATCCTTGAGCACGTCGCTCACCAGACTGCCGCCGAGAAACGGGACGCCCGCATCCTCCAGCGCTTTCTCCAGCGCCCGCTTGAGCGCCAGCGGGGTGGTGCTGTAGCTGCTGCCGGGGAGCGGGTCAGCCAGACTGCTGTGAACCACGCATTCGTCCAACAGCTGGCGCGACACGCCCGCACCGCGGTCGCAGGTTACGCGCAGGAACTTGGCCCGCACGCCGCCGGTCAACGTCACGCGGGCCACACACGTCATATCCCCGGCAAAGGTCAGCTGCTCGACCTCCGTGGTGGCCGCGGCGGCCAGCCAGCTCACGCCGTCCGTGCTGGTCTCGACACCCGCGACCGCGGTATTGAACGGATTGGCGGTCGTACGGTAGTAATAATAGACATCGAGCTGCGTCACCGTGCCCGTGCCCGCGAAGGCGAGGGTGATGACGACGTTGGCGTTGTACTGCACGCTGCCGCCCGCCGCGTCGTACCTCACGCCGTCGGTCAGCCGCGTGCCGTCGGCGTCGGGATGGGCGGCGTCGGGCGCGACGCTGGCGGTATAGGAGAAGGGCACTTTCAGCGCGAAGATCTGTTGCGCGAGCGGCTGGCTGACGAACTCCGGCACCGGCGTTGGCCAGAGCTCGCGCGTGGCGGCCAGATCGTCGCCCAGATAGGTGCGCGGCGCGACGAGGAAGACGCTGGCCCCGCCGGCCCTGGCGGCCAGGGCCGCGGCCACCGCCGCGCTGCCGCCCCCGACCACCACCACGTCCGCGTCACGGATCACCGGCACCTCGCGAGCCGACTGCACCACCGGGTCAAAGCCCCACGTGCGCGCGGCCGCCAACAGACCGATGACCAGACACAAACGCTTCATAGCCAGCCCTCCGCTATACGCCCATCGTCAGGATCTCTTTGATCAGCGCTTCGGGATAATCCGCCGCCATGCCCCACACCTGCGCGAGCTTGGCCGCATCGCGCGCGACCGCGTCGAGGTCCGAGGCTTGCACGCCGCACGCCCCGAAATTGCGCGGCCCGCCGAAGCGCGCCAGAAAGTCCAGATAGCGACGCGCGCCTTCGATCCCCGCGAGCGTGTCGCAGGCAATGTCCACGCCGAAGACCGCCCGCGCGAAACGCGCCGGACGCGCAGGCGAACGCGCCGCGAACCACCGCAGCCAGGTCGGCTGGATCAGGGCCAGGCCCTCGCCGTGCGCGATCTTCGGGAACACGCCGCTGAGCCCGTGCTCGATCAGGTGCGACGGCGTGGCGCCGCCCAGGCCGCAGGGCGGCAGGCCGTTCCACGCCAAGGTCGCGTTCCACATGAACGCCTCGCGCGGCGCGTACGCGGCCGGATCGGCGTGGATCGCCGTCAGGCACTCCATCGCCGAAAGGAACAGGCCTTCGATCACGCGGTTCTGCACCGGCGTCCACTCCTCAGTCGAGGTGAAATAGAATTCGACCAGGTGCGACATCACATCCGCGCACGCGTAGGTCATGTAGTGCGGCGAGACCGTCAGCGTGGTCTCGGGGTCGAGGATCGACGTTTTGGGAAAGACCGGCGTGCCGCCGTAGCCGCCGCCCTTGATGCCGCTCGCGACATCGTCGGTCAGCACAAAACCGCAGTTCATCTCCGAGCCCGCGGCCGGCACGGTCAGCACCGTCACCAGCGGCAGCGCGGCCGTGAACGTCTTGCCGTTGTTGAGCACCTCCCACGGGTCGATGCCGCAGCCCGCGCCGCCGGCGATGCCCTTGGCCGAGTCCAGCACGCTGCCGCCGCCCGCGGCCACGACCACGTCACAGCCGCTCGACTGAGCCAGCGCGATGCCTTTGCGCGCGTGCGAGAGCAGCGGGTTCGCCTGCACGCCGCCGAACTCGACCACCTCGACGCCCGCCGCCTTCAGCGAAGCCGCGATGCGGTCAAAATAACCGGATTTCTTGAGGCTGGACTGTCCATACACCAGCAGCGCCTTGCGCCCGTGGCGCGCGGTCTCCTCGCCCACCTGAGACGCCGTGCCCTTGCCGAAAACCACCTTGACCGGATTATAATAAATGAAATTCTTCATCGCCCGACTCCTCGCCCTCGCATCACACAGAACACACGCTTTCCCGTCACCCTTATTGAAACAGAAATCCCCCGCCCTGACCACCCGAAACCCTTCAGGATGCACGTCCCGCATCCCCTCATACGGCTCCCGGCACGTCGCGGCGCGCGAACACGTTCACTTTCATGGCATGGCAACTCCTAACTCCTTGCCTGTAACTTCAAACGGATTACGATTAAGAGCACGATTAAGATTATGAGGGATCGGGGCCTTTCGTTATCTTAATCCTCATCTTCATCGTTCAGCAGAGTTACCCCTTCGCGTGTTCCCGCTGCACGGGCGGCGGGCTAAACTCTAACGCCTCCTTCGGGTGTGGATTCAACAAAGTTGAATCCCACCCCTCGGCATCCTGCTTGACATCTCCGTGTCGTTTTAACACCATCTGCCCCATGAAAGTGTCTTTCAATCGGGTGCCGAAGGAAGTGAAGCGGAGCGGCAAGGCGGCCTGCCGGTGCGGATGCGTTCTGCTCCTGAGCCTTGCCGTCGGAACGTGTTCGGGAGCGGAACCTGCGGTGAGCTCTGACGGGGCTCCGGCGGCGGCCACGCTGTCTGTCAAAATGGACCAGGCGTGGAGCGTGGCGTGGGTCCGTTTTTACAGCCCCAAAACCGACCTGTTTTACGACTACCTGAGCAGCTATGAGCCCGGGAAGGAACTGGCGCACCTGCCGACCGCCGACGAGGTTTCGCGCCAATACCCCAACCCCTACGGCTACGGGACCGGCATGGAGGACTGCATGATCTCCGCGGGCGTCATGCTCTCCATGGTCATCGACCGGTACGCCGTGACGCACGACGCGTCCCTGAAAGCGGACGCGCTGAAGATCTTCAACGGGATCAAGCTGTGCGCCACCGTGCATGGCGTGCCGGGCTTCATCGCCCGCGGCGTCTGCCCCGGGAACGCCTCCGGCGTCTACATCAATTCGTCGCGGGACCAGTATACGCACTGCGTCTACAGCCTGTGGGAATACTACCACAGCCCCCTGTGCGATGCGGCGACCCAATCCGCGATCAGGAACATCCTCAAGGAGATCGCCGACCGCATGACGCGCAACGTGACCCCGGCTAACAACTACGACTTCTTGCGCGCCGACGGCACCCGCGATCCGCGCGGCATTTGCCGGATGCTGGAGGTTCAGGCCCACGAGGCGGCGCGGCTTCCCATGTTCTACGCCGCCGCCTGGGACGTGGGCAGAGACGGCGAACACTATCGTCTGTACCGCAAGTTCCTGGGTCCCGCCGTCGAGCAGTCGTTTCAGCTTCAGCGTTCCACGCCGACCTACGCGCTGCTGCAGATGCAGTGCTCTCTGGATCTGCTCTGCAGGCTGGAAACCGACTCGGCCCTCAAAGCGCGGCTGCGTCAAGCGATGCTGCTGGTCGCCCAGCATGCCGCCGCCAGAGCCGTCTCCGCAGGCAGCGCCGGCCAAAAGCTCGACTTGACCATGATCGGCCCCGACTGGCGTCAAAGCGGCGGGCTGGTGGGCGACTACCGCAAAGTCTGGTATTGCATCCGCGAAAGCGGCGAGGCGGCGCTGACCCAGCTGCTGGTGAACGAGCCTCCGCTCCCGGATCCGCAGCGGGCGCTGCTGGCCCAGTCGATCACGCGTCTGGACTATGAGCGCGTCTCCAGCAGCGGCATCTTATATCTCCTCGCCGCTTACTGGAAAGCCAGCGGACTGGGGATTTTCACGCACCCGCAACCCTTGCTGAAACCGTGATTGCGAAGAGGGGGCTCACGTGTTACACGTCCCTGAACTGGGTTTGGCTCTGGCGCTGACGGCGGTCATGACCTGTGCCGGCGAGACGAACGACATCGCTTTCACGGCGACGCGTGACCGGAGCGAGCAGCGCTACGTCGTGGTCTTGCCGGACGGCTTCGAACCCGCACAGCCGTACGACTTGCTGGTCAGTCTGCATGGCCACGGCTCCGACCGCTGGCAGTTCATCCGCGAGAACCGCGGCGAGGCCCGCGCCGCGCGCGACGCCGCCGCCCAGAACCGGATGATCTTGGTCTCGCCAGATTACCGCGCGAAGACCTCCTGGATGGGGCCCGCCGCCGAAGCGGACATGCTCCAGCTCATCGGCGACCTGAAAATGCAGTACACGGTCAAACGCGTGATCCTCTCTGGCGGATCGATGGGCGCAAGCAGCGCGTTAACCTTTGCGGCGCTGCACCCCGACCTGATCGACGGTGTGGTCGCACTCAACGGACTGGCCGACCATGTGTCTTACACGAATTTCCAAGAGGCCATCGCGGCCTCGTTCGGCGGCACAAAGACCGCCTTGCCGGAAGAGTACGTCAAGCGCAGCGCGGCGTTCTTCCCTGAGCGTTTCACCATGCCATTGGCGGTCACCACCGGCGGCAAGGACACGTCCGTCCCGCCGGAAAGCGTTCTGAAACTGGCGAAAACGGTTCAGGAGCGCAATCCCTTTGTCCTGATCGATGCGCAGGCGTCGAGGGGACACGAAACCGATTACGAGGCCTCGCTGGCCGCGTTCCTGTTCGTCATCCGCGCACCGGCCGCAAAGGCCGCGCGCGCCGCGCTCACGCTGAACGGCCGTCCGCTCATCCCCGCACACGGATCGGCCGCGGGCGTCTGGTTCTATGCGGACGGCACAGACGGCTCGCAGGTGCTGCTGACCGGACACAATGAGGTGGCGGACGGCTGGCGCCTGACCGCGGACCTGAACGCGGGCGACACGCTGCGCGTCGCCTTCGATCCCGGCTCGACGCCGCTGGCCGATATCCGGTTTCGCATGGAAACGCTGTCGGGAGAAGCGCCCGCCTACCGGACCGAAACCAACGCCTTAACCCTGTGCGCATCGGCAGGAGCGGGCGCGGTGCGCGTGACCGCGTTGACGGACGGCGGCAAACCGTTGACGCTGCTCCCGCAGCGGCGGCCTTTCTCGCGCGGGCCGGTCGCCTGCTCGCCCGATCCGCAGCCGGCCATCGCCGACGCGCTGACCGCATGGGACTGGCGCATGCAGGACGGCATCGGCACGCCCCGCGAGGCGCGCACGTTCGCGCAGGCGGCCGAGCGGCTGCTGAACCGGATGGCAGCGGCCGGCATGGACCCGGCCGCGACGGAGCGCTTGCGTGCGGCACGGCCCGGCTCGGATTCGGACGAGGCCGCGTGGGAATCCTATTGGCAGTCGGCGCATCTGCTCCGCAGGCAACTCATGCTCGGCGACCCGCAGCTCACGGGTACGCCGCTGCTCTTCGTCAAGCACGTGCCCTCGGTGATGAGCCACCAGCTGACGCAGATGTATGG
The DNA here is from genome assembly GCA_023269675.1 of Verrucomicrobiota bacterium. GTDB lineage: Bacteria > Verrucomicrobiota > Kiritimatiellia > RFP12 > UBA1067 > JAHFSX01. The sequence goes on along the minus strand of JAHFSX010000020.1, from coordinate 43,616 downwards.
CTACTGCTCGCGCCCCGGCGGCGGACTGTTCGTGCTGGAACAGCCGGGCGTCTCCATGCGCACGCGGAATATCACCCCCGCCTCGCTCCCGGCCGGGAACTTCATGACGCCCGAACTATCCTGTGACGCGCAACGGCTGCTCTTCGCATACTGCCCGGTCAAGGCTGCGCCGGACGCCTGGGGGTTCGGCGAACGCACGAAGCACCTCCGCTACCACCTCCACGAACTCACGCTGGCCAGCGGCGCGGTGCGTCCGCTCACGCAAGGCGACACCGACAACTTCTTCCCCGTCTACCTGCCGTCGGGCGACATCCTCTATTCATCGACCTTGCGCGGCGGGTATCACCGCTGCGGACGCGGCCCGTGCTTCGTCTATACGCTTTCCCGGATGAGCGCGGGAGGCGAGAACCCGCACAGCATCTCGTTCCACGAGACGCACGAATGGAACCCCTGCCTGCTCAACGACGGTCGCGTGATCTACACGCGCTGGGATTATGTGGACCGCAACGCCGTTCTGTATCAGCAGCTCTGGTCGGCGCGGCCCGACGGCGGCAACGTGCGCATCTACTACGGCAACAACACCTGGGATCCTGCGGGCCTTTGGGAGGCGCGCTCCATACCGGGATCGTCGCGCGTCATGGCGACCGCCTCGCCGCACCACGGCCTGAGCGCGGGATCAATCGTCCTGGTGGACGTCACGAAAGGCGTGGACGGCCGCGAGCCGCTGACGCGCCTCACGCCGGAGGTGCGGTTCCCCGAGTCCGAATCGCCGCTGGCCCGCGGGCCGGATCCCGCCGCCCCGTACGACTTCGACACGCCGACCGCCGGTTACTGGAACAGCCCGCTGAAGGAGCCGTGGATGGAAAAGGCGCCGACCGAGGAGGAGCGACGCTGGCCCGGGCACTGTTACAAGTCGCCCTGGCCGCTCTCCGAGACGCGCTTCCTCGCCTCGTACAGCTACGACCGGCTGGTCGGCGAGCCGGGGCCGAACATCCCCAACATGTTCGGCATCTATCTCTGCGACGCCTTCGGCAACAAAGAGCTGCTCTACCGCGACCCCAACATCTCCAGCCTCTGGGCGCGTCCGCTGGCCCGACGCACACCGCCCCCGGAAGTGGCCGCGGCGATTGACGCGGCGCGGCGCGACAAGGGCACGGGCACCTTCTTCCTCAGCAACGTGATGGAGAGCTGGCCTTACCTGCCGACCAACACGCCGGTCACGCATCTTCGCCTGATTCAAGTGCTGCTCAAAACCACGCCGAACATCGACGCGCCCAAGGTCGGCGAGGGGCTGGGCGCGCCGGGGCGGCAGGTGTTAGGCACTGTGCCGGTGGAGGCGGACGGCTCGGCCTACTTCGAGGCGCCGGCCCGCACGCCGCTGCTCTTCCAGGCGCTGGACGCGCGAGGGCGCGCGGTTCAGACCATGCGCAGCCTCGTGTATCTGCAGCCCGGCGAGAGCGAGACCTGCATCGGCTGCCACGAGCACCGCATGAAGAAGGAGCCGCCGCGCGCGCAGGCCATGGCCCTCCGGCACGCGCCCTCCGCGATCACGGCGGGACCGGACGGCACAAAGCCGTTCAGCTATCCGCGCCTGGTGCAGCCGATTCTCGACCGCCACTGCGTGACCTGCCACGACGGCAAGGAGCCGAAGCGTCCGGTCCTCAGCGGCGTGCCGGAGGGGTCCTTCTCAAAGTCGTACAACGCGCTGATCCGGCAGGTGTCGTTCTCGGGGTGGGGCCGCCCGAACGGCAACTATGAGCCGCTGACCGAGCCGCTGCGTTTCGGCGCGTGGGCGAGCCCGCTCACGAAATTGCTTGAGAAGGGGCACGGCCAGGTGAGCCTCACGCCCGAGGAGTGGGCGCGGCTCAACACGTGGATGGACGCGAACGGGGCGTTTTACGGGACCTTCGACGCGGCCGGGCAGAAACGGCAACTCGCGGGCGAGGTGATCCCCGCGCCCCGCGAATGAGGACGAATGCGACTGGCGGAAGTTATGTAGATCTTATTCGTTAGGGCGTGCGCTCCTGCGCCGCCGCTGACCGCTCAATGTCGGCGGCACGGAGTACTCGCCCTACCAGCCGGATGCCCGGCGTCTTTAGTCCAAATAACGATAGCCAGGGGTATAAGGGCTTGCGTTCGCCCCGCCTCCGTCAGTCGGGCACGCTCCCGCGCCTCTCAGGGCTTGGCGGGCAACGCGTAATACGCGCATTCCGCGAAGAAGAACTCCGACATGTAGAGCTTCGAGTAATCGTAATGGCGGATCGCGCGTTCCACGGCCTCGCGTCCCGTGCCGTCGCCGGCGAGCGCGATGATCGCCGCGGCCGCCAGGGGATTCTTCATGAAGCTGGCCTCGTAATGCTTCCGCCCGCCCAGCTTCGCACGGTCGCCGGTTTTGGACAGCTTCTCCGCCTCCGCCTGCGTGGTTTGAGGGAACCAGGTCGAGTAGCCTTCCCGCCAATTCGCGTGGCCGAAGCGCTGCGCGTCAGCGTTATCGAACACTGTGTACGCTTCGACTGACGCGAGGACGTTGCTGACGTTCGCGGTCAACCCCGCACGGTAGTGCGCCCGGATCGGCTCATCGCTCTCCATGGCGGCGAGCTTGGCAAGCGACCCTTGGGAGCCGACATAGATCCAGAGCTGAGACTCGTCGATGTTCTTGATCGCCTCGCGGTCGGGACCGTAGCCGGCGGCGCAGATCTGGGTGCGCGTCCGGTCGCAGTTCGCGGGACGCCCTGCAAGCGCCTTCCGGTAGCGCTCGAGCCAGACGCGGTCGCCCGTCACGTCATACATCGCCCGAAGCAGAAAGAGATACCGGACCGCGTCGCGGAAGAGGTGCCCTTGGAAGCCGCCCCGGAACTGCCCTTTGAAAGCCCCTTCGCAGGGGCAGCGCCACCCGGCGGCTTCCAGGACATCGGCGACCTCCTTCATCTTGCCGGCGATCTGCCGGCGCTCCGCTTCGGAAGGGAGGCCGCTCGTGTAATACGCGTGCAGGCCGTAGAACCACGGATGGGTCTGGTCATCCGAGCCGAGGGGATAGTGGCACTTGCCGTCCGTGCCCAGGCCTCGGGCGATGAAGCCGGGCACGTCTGAGACCGAGGCGCAGGTCAAGAGCCCCTGAGCCAGACGCCGCGCCTGCTCCTTGTCGGACGCGGCACCGCTGCGGCGGGCGCGCTCGCAGGCCGCCGGCAGATACAGCCCCGTGAACATCGGACCGTTTTCGATCGGGCTCCACCAGCCGATGGCGTTCGGCCGCCCCAGGGCGCAGTCCTCGGGCGTGGGGATCTCGCCGACGTAATCCAGGATGACGCCGTGCCTGTCGATGCGACTCTTCCACAGCTCCGCGTGGGCCTGCTCGGCCGCTTCAAACGTCGGTCGCGCCGCAGCGGAACCCTCGGCTCCTGCCGCGGCCTCCCCCGCCAGAAAGGGTGCGAGCGCCAAGAGAGCCGCGAGCGGCGCGGTCATTGTCTTTTTCATGCCAACCACCTCATTCACCTTCAAAACATCACCGTTTCGCTGCCGGATTTCGCATGTAGTAGAGATACCCGTCCTCGGCGCCGCCGATGTAATCGGGCAGGCCGTCATTATCGAAATCCACCACCGTCGGGCTCACGTCGTGACCCTCGATACTCTTGGGATGCAGCCCCCCCATGTTCTTGAAAAAGAACCGACCTTCCTTCTCCTCCACCTGCCGCCAGAATTCGGCGTTCTTGGAGTTGATCAGAATGTCGAGCCGGCCGTCGCCGTCCCAGTCGGTCACGCACAGTTTGCGTCGGCCGCTGCCGCCGGCGCGCTTGGCGTTGAACTGCAGGGGCTCGCCCTTGTCGTTGCAGAAGATGCGCCGCGGAGGCAACAGCACGCGCTTGCCGTCGCGCAACGACCGTTCGAAGTAGGCGAGATAGCCCTCCTGGTCGAGCATGATCAGATCCACCCATCCGTCCTTGTTCCAATCGACGGTCACCGGCGTGGTGCGCCACTGCGTCAGAAGCGCCTTGCCCTCGGGACGCATCCAGCCCCACGCCAGGCTGGGCTGCGGGCCTTCCCACTCCACTTCAACCGGCTGCGCGGCGGCCAGCTTCGGGGCCTTGCGCGTGCCGACATTGCGGTACCACTGGACCTTGCCCAGGATCGAATTGGCCACGATGTCAGGGAGCCCGTCTCCGTCCCAGTCCGTCACCGTCTGCGTGGTGTAGCCCCACTTGGCCTCGGCCGGGCCCTGGATGCTGCCGTTCGGTCCCGCCATGATCCGCAGCGGCTCGCCTCCCGCCTGCAGCCGTTTGGGCCCGGCCCACTTCGGCTGCTCTACGCCCGGACCGCTGAGGTTTTCGATGAAGGCGATGCAGCCCGCCGAGTCGCCGCAGATCAGGTCCCAGTCGCCGTCGCCGTCCCAGTCGCACCCGAACGGCGTGGCCAGGGCGCCGAACTTCACCTCCTGCGCCTCCTGCCGGAAATAGCGCGGCGCCAGAAACAGTGGCACGTCCTCCGCGTCCAGCCGGCCCGTGTTCTCGATGAAGGCCACGCGCCCGTCCTCGTCGCCGCAGATCAGGTCGGTGTCGCCGTCCTGGTCCCAGTCGATCGCCGTGGGCGTGATCATCTGCAGCTCCATCGCCAGGCGCGCCCCGTCCGGACGCCTCACGCGCCGGCCCGCCGCATAGGCCGGTTGTTGCCTTGTGCCCGTGTTCGCGAAATAGGTGAAGCCGTCCAGAAACTCGCCGCACAGCAGGTCGAGGTCGCCGTCCCCGTCGAAGTCCGCGAAGTTGGGCGAGGGCCATCCGAAGACGTCCACCGGCCGGCCGTCGGCAAGCACCTTCACCGGCTCGCCGTACTGCGGGGATGCGGTCGTGCCGCGGTTGCGCGCGAGATAGACGAAGCCGTGCAGCGGCCCGTTCGTCCACACGCCTTGCGCGTCATACGCGTTGTCCCAGCCGTAGGCCTTCCAGTCCCCGACGCCGACGACCAGATCCTGCGCGCCGTCGCCGTCATAGTCCACGTAGCGCCACATGTTGGCGCGCACCGCGTTGGTGTGGACGTTGGGCCTGAGCCCTTCGATCTTCACGCCGCGGGCCAGCCCGGACTTCATGAAGTCCGGATACGCCATGCCCGGCGTCAGCACCTTCGGCTCGCCGGCCACATAGCTGACCTGCACGTTGGCAGGAGCCTTGCAGAGCCAGCGGCCCGGCTTGAAGACCGGCATCCTGGCAGCCGAATCCAGACCGCACAGCCATTTGCGCGGCGAGGTCCGTCCGGTCGCGTTCTCGAAAAAGTAGACGCCGTTGTAGGGCTTGTCGGGACAGGCCACGACCAGGTCGAGGTCCCCGTCCCCGTCGAAATCCATCGGCAGCGGCCACGCCCAGAGCCCCACCCCCAAATCCACGGTCAGCCCAGGGTTGTTGTACGGGAGGCGCTGCAACGCATCGTCGATCTTCAGCCCCATCAGCAGCAGGCCGCCCGCCCAGTTCCCCTGCGGCAGCGACACCTTCTCGCCCGCCTTGAGTTTGCGGGAGAACACCTGCAGTTCCGTGCGCCCGCCATCGGTATAGCGGAAGGACACCCCGGAGACGGGCTTCCAGCCGGACAGGTCAATCCCCGACTGCGTGGAGGCCGTCGCCAGATAGGCGGTCATCTCCTTGCGGGCCTCCACCGCGACTTCCGCGCGCTCCCCTCCGGCCGTCTGAGTGTAGGTCCATCCGCCGGTCTCGCGCGGCAAGTCGGCCCACACGAAATTGCGGTTCGCAAAGGCGTGCTGGCCATTGGCCAGCGGCGCGACCGTCCAGCCGCTTCCCGTGACGACCGCCTCCTCCGTTTCGACGTGCGGGACCGGCCGGCCGCCTGCCTCCGCGGACGCGGTCCCCGCGCAAGCCATCCCCGCCACCACAACAGACAGGCCCACCCATTGCTTAGTCGATCTCATTCCCGATCCCCCCCTGCGCTCAAAACCTAATGCCCATTCAGAAACCTGTTTCCCAGACTAACTCCGGCAGGGCGAGCGCTCCCGCGCCGCCGCATCATGCCCAACAGCGGCGGCACGGCGTGCTCGCCCTGCCGCGCAAACACCAAGCCCTTTTCGCCTAAACACCTCGCGCGCGCAGCATAATACCGCTGCCTATCACTCCCCCAGCTTGGCCGGGTCCAGCACCACGTGCCGCACCTTGAGGCGCTTCCACGTGTAGGTGATGTGCACCTTGCCGTCCGCCGTTTGGATCACCGCCGGATAGGAGAACTCCCGCGCGGGCTCGTCCTCCAGCGTCAGCACAGCCTTCCACGCCTGGCCGTCGCGCGACAGCGCGACCACCAGCGGCGAGCGCCCCTTCGGCACCGGATTGCAGACCATCAGGAAGCGGCCGTCCTTCAGCGTCACCGCATCCGTGCCGGAGTTCGGGTTCGGCATCTCGAGCAGCGTCATCGGCCCCCAGGTCTTCCCCGCGTCGGCGGACGTCATCGAAAACACACGCTGCTGCCGCGTGCGCCCGACCGCCTGGATCGCGCCGTCCGCATGCACCAGCAGGCTGGGCTGGATCGCGGCGATGCTCTTCGCCTCGTTCAGCGGATCCGTGCGCGTCCACGTGGCCCCGTTGTCGGCCGTCCATTCCATGTGCACGCTCCAGCCGCCCAGCTCGTCGCTCGACCCGCACAGCAGGCGTCCGTCAGCCAGCTCGAGCGGCTTGTTCTTGACCGGACCGATGCAGCCGTCCGGCAGCCGCTTGGGCGCGCACCACGTCGCGCCGCCGTCCGCCGAGGTCATCAGCATGCCCCACCAGCGGTCACACTTCGGCCCGACCTTGAAGAAGAGCAGCAGCGGGCCGCGCTTGGGCTGGAACAGCACGGGGTTCCAGCAGGGGTGGCGCGTGCCGTCCGCCTGCACGCCGTTCGCGACCTCTTGCGCCGGCAGCCAGCGGCCGCCCTCCTGCCGCGAAAGCCAGATGCCCACGTCTTTATGGCCCTCGCCGGTGCCGCCGAACCACGCCGCCACCAGGCCCTTGCCGCCTTCGACGATCGTCGAGGCGTGGCACGCCGGCGTGGGCATCGGATCGTTGATGAACTCCGCAACCGTCACCGCCCCGCCGGGCTCCACCGCCGCCGCACGCAGCGCCAGCGCAAACGCACCGACCGCAAAATCCCATTTCCGCTTCATGTTATTCCCTTTTATTTGATCGGACGGATCCGTCCGATCATGGCTCTACTCCGCTTTTCCGCCGCCGCAGCGCCGAGAGCAGAAAGCCGGTCACGAAGATGGTCGTCGTGCCCAGCACGATCGCCAGATTGGCATGCAGCTTCACCGGCAAGGGCCACGTCTTCTGGAACACGCTGACCCACGCGATCACCAGGATGCCCAGAACCGCGCCCAGGGCCGCCTCGGGGTTGCGCGCTTTCCTGGAGAAATACCCTAGCAGAAACAGCCCCAGCATGCCACCGCTGAAAATGGACGAGAGCGCCCACCACACATCCAGCGCGCTCTTCACGCGCATCATCGCCAGCGCGCACCCCACGCCCAGCACCGCCAGCGCCAGCGTCCCGGCATGCAGCACGCGCATCGCCTGACGGTCGCGCACCGCCGGATCGATGAAGCGCTTGTAGTAATCCTCCAGCAGGATCGTCGCGCCGCTGTTGAGGCTCGTCGCGATCGTGCTCATGCCCGCCGCGAAAATCGACGCGATCAGGAGGCCCGTCACGCCCACGGGCAGGCCCTTGACGATGAAGTACGGCAGCACCTGGTCCGGGCGCGCCGCGATCTCGGGCGGCAGCAGCTCCGGGCGCGCCTGATAGTAGGCGAACATCGCGGTGCCGATGGCGAAAAAGAGGAACGAGACCGGCACGTAAAGCAGCGAGCCGAAGAGCGTCGAGCGGATCGCGTCGCGCTGGGTGCGAGCGGTCATGTAGCGCTGCACGTAGTTCTGGTCGATGCCGTAGTTCTGCAGGTTGATGAAGATGCCGTAGACGAGGCAGACCCAGAAGGTCTCGCTGCCCCAGTCCGCCGGACTCCAGCTGCCGAGGCTGAACTTGTGCGACGCGGTCGCGATCTCCCAGGTCTGTCCGATCCCCCCCGGCATGGAGCAGAGCAGCACGCCGAGGCAGAGCACCGTGCCGCCGATCAGGATGATTCCCTGGATCGCGTCGGTCCAGACCACCGCCTGAATGCCTCCCATCATCGAGTAGAGCAACACGCCGACGCCCGTGATCACGATGATCAGCGGGATGGACCAGCCGAGCAGCGCGTTCATGGGCAGCGCCAGCAGATACATGATCGTGCCCATGCGCGCCACCTGCGTCACCAGATAGCAGAGCGAGGCGTAGACGCGCGCCCACGGGCCGAAGCGCGTCTCGAGATAGCTGTAGGCCGAGACGCTGTTCAGGCTGCGGTAGAGCGGCACGAAGAAGCGCACCGCCATCCACGACGCCACCGGGATCGAGAGGCTGAACACGAAGGCGTTCCAGTTCCCGAGGTAAGCCTTGGCCGGCAGACCCAGAAAGCTGATGCTGCTCACGAAGGTCGCGAAGATCGACATGCCCACCGCCCACGCGGGCAACCGCCCGCCGCCGGAGGTGAAGGCGTCGGCCTTATCCGCGGCCCCCTTCCTGAAATAGAACGAGCACCCGAACAAGGTGACGCCCGCCATATAGACGGCGAAAACCAGCAGGTCAATCAACGGTAACTGCATGATCTACTCCTTCACCACGCTCGCGCCCAGCGTGATGAGCCGGCTGCGGATGATCGCCCGCTCCTCCTCGCGGAACGCGCTGAAGGGCTCGGCCATGAAATCGCTGCAGATGCCCATCAGGTCGAGCGAGCACTTCACGCCCTTCAGGAAACTCGACACGTGCCGCCCCACGCCATACAAGGCGCCGCTGACCGCCATGATGCGCTCCTGCAGCGCCCGCACCTGCGCGACATCCCCCGCCACCGCCGCGCGGTAGGTGTCCACAAAGAGCTGCGGGAACAGGTTCGCCCCGCCGCACACGCCCCCGTGCGCGCCCATCAGCACCACCTCGCCGAGCGCCTCCTCCGGCCCCATCAGCACGGCGAAGTCCTCGCGCTCGCGCAGCAGGTGGCGCACCGCGTTGAAGTAGACGATGTTGGCCGAGCTGTCCTTGAGCCCGACGATGTTGGGGTGTTCCGACAGGGTGCGCGCGGTGTATGGGTCGATCATCACCTTGGTGTGCGACGGCATGTTGTAGAGAAAGAGCGGCAACGGCAAGCGGTTCGCCAGGTGGGTGTAGTACTCGACCAGCTCCGGCTGACCCGTCATGTAGTAGTACGGCGGCGCGGCGACAACCGCTTCCGCGCCCGCCTTCTCCGCCGTCTGGGCCAGCCGCAGGCTCTCGGGGAACACCGTGTCGGTGACGCCCACCAGCACCGGCACGCGCCCCTTCACCTGCTTGCAGACGCGCTTGACCAGCTCGTGCCGCAGCGCGTAGTTCAGGTCGGGCGCCTCGCCCGTGGTCCCCAGCAGGAACAGCCCGTGGACATGCCCCGCTAGAATGTGCTCCACCAGGCGCTCCAGCCCCTCGATATCCAAGGTGTCGTTATCCAGCAGCGGGGTGACCATCGGCGGCACGACCCCTCTCAGCGGTTTCGGCAACATATGCGCTCTCCTAACCCGGCATAGCCGGAAACAACAGTTTCTTCACCACCAAGGCTCTAAGAACACGGAGTTCACCGAGATAATATTTGGTGTTCTTGGTGCACTTTGTGCCTTGGCGGTTAAAATCATCTGCGACGTTCGATTCATGAATCCGCGAAGAACCCATTGGCAACACCTCACTCTTTCCCCGGCGCAGGCGGCAGGGCCTGGAGCCACGCGAGGTTGAAGACATAATGGTTCTTGCTCGTGATCAGCTGCACATTCCCGTCGCGGGTCTGCGTGGCGGCGAGGTACCCGCACGGCTCCGCCAGGGTGCCGCTGAGCGTGAACTCCAAGCGGTCAATCCCGTTCACAGTGCGCGAGGGGCCGCCAGGCGTGACGAGCTTGCGCACGGGCCAGGTCTTGCCCTCGTCGAACGAAAGCGCCGCGAACAAACCATAGCCGACGGTCTCTCCCCCACCGGCCGACTTGAAGGCCAAGCCCTTGCGGTTCTTCCAGTCGCGCCACTGGTCGGTGAACGTGCACAGCAGGATCGGCCCTTCGTGCAGCCGGATCATCGCCGCGCGCTGCACGCTGCTGATCGCGGGAAACTCAGTCGCCTCGAACGTCCACGTCCTGCCGAGGTCGCCCGAGTAACTCATCGGAGTCTTGAAGCCGAACAGCGCCTGATCCTCCGGCTTGTCGTTACGGCTCAAGGCCATGATGCGGCCGTCGGCGAGCTGCACCATCGGCGCGTGGATGCCGGGATAGCGGAATCCCTGTCCCCCAGGGCGGAAATCGCTCGCGCGCTTCTGGACGTCGTTGAAGTCCCAACGCTTTCCGCCGTCGCGGCTGAAAACGAGACTGCATTGCCGGGAGTCGTTGCCGAGCACCAGCGTGCCGTCGCGCAGCCGCAGCAGCTGATTGCCGAACTCGCCGACCGGCTGCATCACCTCCGCTTTCGACCACGTGGCGCCGTTGTCGGTGGAGGTGCGCAGGATGTTCTCATCGCGGCCGCGCGCGAAGTTGAACAGCGTCTGCCGGCCGTCCCACCAGACCTTGGGCGCGTGGTCGTTCACGTCGGGCCCGTCCCAGAAGGGCGAGGCCGGCTCCCACTCCCTGCTGCCGAAGCGGAGACGGCTGGCGACGTCGCACAGCTCGCTGCCACCCTCGTCGACGCAAGAGTACCAGACCGCAAGCAGGTCGCCGTTCGGGCACTCGGTGATCGAGGGGCTGTGATTGTGGGCGGAGAACATCGGCCCGGCGGAGCCGGGCGCGATCTTCACAAAAGGACTCGGTCCGGAAAAGAACGGCTGCTCCCGCGGCCCCTGCTCGATCTTCACGAGGCCCGGCTTCACGTTCTGCGCGTTCAGCGGCGGCGGCGCCGGCGGCACGGTCTGGCCCGGCGGCAACGCGCCGAGCACGACGCGGAAGCCCGCTTTGTCGCTCTTCGTCTGCGGCAACCACGCCGCGCGGTTGGCCGAGCGCAGCAGGCGGGCGAAGGCCGAATGGCTTCCGCCGCGGAGCACGCGGAAATCGCCCGCGCTGCGGCCGAGCGGATCGGTTTGTGGGCCCGACTCATAAGGCCCGTACCAGTCGCCGCACCACTCCGCGAGGTTGCCGTGCGTGTCGTACAGGCCCCAGGCGTTCGGCGCGCCCCGCGCGACGCGGACGCTGACCCTAGTCCCGCTGCGGTAGGGCTTCGGCAACGCGCCGTCCTTGAAGTAGCGCTCGAGGAATCCCGTGTCCCCGTACCACGGCTGAAAGCCATCCGGTAAAGCGTCGCCCGTGTTGAAGATCGTTGTCGTTCCGGCGCGGCAGGTATACTCCCACTCCGCTTCGGTCGGCAGCCGGTAAGTCTGGCCCTCCCTCTCCGACAGCCAGGCGCAGAACGCCTGCGCCTGGTCCCAGCTGATGCCGCTCACCGCGTCCTCGCTGTCGCCTTCCGTGCCGCGGAACGCGGGCATGAACCGCCGGTACTGCCCGAGCGTCACCTCCGTGGCGCCCATATAAAAGGGCGTCGTGACCGTGACCGCGTGCGCCGGCTTCTCGTCCCAGTCCGCATCGTCGAACTTCTCAGGATGCTTGACCAGCTTGTAGTCCGAGGCCGGTCCGTCCTGCCCCATGACAAAGCGGCCCGCCGCCACGCGGACAAGCCGCATGCCGATGGAGTTCGTGACCGTCGTGCCCGTTATGGCCACGGAACTCTCAGGCGGCGTCCAGAGCGTGCCCTGAATGGTGCGGTCCTCGTCGCGCGGCCCGTTGAAATAGTAGACCGTCAGGATCTTGCCGTCGGGTCGGACGATGCTGCGCGGATAGCCGAGGTCGCCGGTGAGCCCGTCGTCGCGCAGGATGATCTCCGGGCCCCATGTGCGGCCCTCGTCGCTGGAGATTCGCGCGCGCACCCCGAACGGCTTGCGGCGATACCCGTAGGACAGGCCCAGCCGGCCGTCCTTCAGCTGCACCAGGGCCGGCGGATTGCTGCCGATGTCGGGCGTCGCGTCGCCGAGCGACGTCCAGTGCCGGCCGTCGTCGTCGCTGCGCCAGGCGTCGATGCTGTTGCGCTTCGCGCCGCCGTTGCGGACCGCGGTGACCAGCGCGCCGCCCGGGAGCCGCACCGTGGACGGCATGATGGCGTAGCCGGACGCCGGCTCAGGGCCGATAAACGCGACCAGCTTCCAGTGCAGACCGCCGTCCGTGGTGCGCGCGCAGAACACGCGGCCTTCCTTGCCGTCGCTCGGCTTGGCCGCGCTGCCGAACATCAGGCAGTCGCGCGGGCCGAGTATGATGAGATCGGTGCGCGTGCAGATCTTATCGACACCGTCGACGGCAAAGGCGTAAGGCCCTTTCCAGGTGCGGCAGCGGTCATCCGACGTGTAGAACCACGACGGCCCGTCATGCAGACCGCCGAAGCGGAACATGAGGGCGAAATCCGGCGCGGTGAAATCGAGCGGCGCGCTCAGCGGCGCGGGTTGCTTCTCGTGTCCGAGCGGGGTGAAGGGCAGGTCGTGCTCCATCTGCCACGTCCGGCCGCCGTCGAGGCTGCGCGCCTGCCAGTTTTCGAAGGGCTTGCCGCGGTCCACGGCGTGATCGTTGACCGGGTGCTTAAACCAGGCGACCTCGAACCCCGCGACCAGCTCATCGCCCCACTGCCAGAGGCCGTGATTGGCGGGCCAGCCGCCGTACCGGCCCGGCTCGTTGAAGATCACCAGATTTTGCTTGGTGGCCGGTTGCGCCGTCGCCGGCATGGCCGCGGACTGCATCGCCGGGCGGTCGCCCGCATCGCCGGTCACCAGATGCGCATCCGCGACAGCGCTCGCGGCCGGCGCCGCAGGCGCAACCCCCGGCACGGCCAACAGGACGGTGAGCGTAAGGATCCGGCCGCCGCTTGTTTTCGATGTCATGTATGCTCTTCTCCCTGAATCCCGTGAATCCGACCGGCCCTCTGCGCCTCATCCGGGCCTTTTCAAAAAACGTATCCAACGATGCGGGTCCAACTATATCGGACCGATCTTCCGCCTTCAACCAGAATGCTTTGGACTGGCATTGCATCGTTATGCACCAGGATTGCACGCTCGGCGCGCCCGCCCTGACGCTCCCGCTCGACGGGCGGACCTCCCTTTTTGATTGCCCGGCCGCGCGTTTTTGCCTACGCTGTCTCCATGCGAGTCAAACAGGGGCAGCCGAACGGCGAAGCGGACGAGCGGTTAACCCGTGTCACGGATTACATCCGCACGACGTTACATGAAGCCCCGGACTACCCCCAGCTCTCCCGTCTCGCCAACCTCTCGTACTGCCAGCTTTTCCGCCTGTTCAAACGCCATCTGCACCTCTCCCCGCAACACTACATCGAACGCCAGCGCATCGAGTACGCCAAGAAGCTGTTGAGCCTGAACCATCTGAGCATCAAAGAAATCGCCGCGCAGGTCGGCTTCGTCAACCAGCTCTATTTCTCGCGCCGCTTCCAGAAGGCCACGGGGCTCTCCCCCTCGCAGTACCGGGCCAGCCGCCTGGCCGACCCCGAAATCGCGCTCCACCCCTATTCGTACCACATGGGGCTGACCACCACCGAGCGCACCTACGGCTCCTTCGCGTGACAGGCGGCCATTCGTAATCGTAATCTCGCTCTTAATCTTAATCCCAACCGTCCCCCGCGGTCTTCCCTCACTCCAGCACCGGGCGCACGATCTCGCCGCGCGCCTGCGCCTGAAGGTTCTCGTACGTGCCGTAGAAATCGGAGTTGCAGTCCAGCCAGAGCGTGAATCGATCTCGCGGTAAAGCGTCCTCGTTCCGCCCGAAGATCTTGAGGTCCTTGACGATGCCGTCCCGGAACCCGTCCATCCTCTGCCAGCGCAGCGTGCGGCCCTCGGCTCCTGCGCACGCGGCCGCGAGATCAACCCCCTTTTCAGGCGGGCACACCGTTTCGAAGCCCTTGCCGCCTTCGGTATCGAAAGGTGCGGAGATTGCGTGCCGGCTCAGGCAGGCTCTTTCATGACTACCGGACCTGCTGCAGAACGTGGTAACATCCGTGTTGTAATTGTGAGCAGGAGTTGAAGAAGAGAGATTTGACAAAGCGGCTCACGCAAGCTGCGTGACGACGCCAGGTCTGGCCGCTGACGTTCTGCGCCGACCGAGGCACTTCCGAAGAAAACGGGTGATGAATGAGTAACCGACATGATGATCTGACGCGACTGGGCTGGAACGCGTGGCTTGAAGAGCGGGCGGAATGCGGACCCGAGGACACCCTTGCCCGGGTTGCCGCGGTCGATCGCGGCTCGCTGCTGGTCATGGATCCAAGCGGAACCTTCAGGGCCAAGCTGTCCGGCCGTTATCGGCACCTGAACCGCCTGTCGCAGGAGCTCCCGTGTGTGGGGGACTGGGTCTGTATCGGGAAACACCCGGCTGGCGAGATCGGGCGGGCCCACAAGCTGCTGGAGCGAAGGACGGCGCTGCGCCGGAAGTCGGCGGGAGAATCCGTCGGCTATCAGATGATCGCGGCGAACGTCGACTGCGTACTGATTGTTCAATCCTGCCACCAGGACTTCAACCTGAAGCGGCTGGAGCGCTATCTCGTCATGGTCCGCGACGGCGGGGCCGAGCCGTGCATCCTTCTCACCAAGACGGATTTGGTTGCGCCGGAAGTCCTGGCCGCCCAGCTGGCGGAGATCCGCGCCGCAGGCGTGACGGTGCCGGTGCTGGCCTTGAGCAACGTCACGCGGGAAGGCATTGAAGGCCTTAAACGGACGCTGCTGCCCGCCAAGACGTATTGCTTTGTCGGCTCATCGGGGGTTGGCAAGAGCACCGTCATCAACCAGCTGCTCGGCCACGAAAGGCTCGAGACCCAGGACGTCAGCGAAACGGGCGAGGGCATGCACACGACCGTCCGCCGGGAATTGATCGTCCTCGAGGGGGGCGCCCTGGTCATCGACAACCCGGGCATGCGCGAGCTGGGAGTCTTGGGGGCCGAAAGCGGGATAGGCGACAGCTTTTCCGACATCATCGGTCTCGCCTCCGGCTGCCGCTACCGGGATTGCAGCCATACCAGCGAGCCCGGCTGCGCGGTACGCGCGGCGGTGACGGCCGGCGACATGAGTCAAGAGCACCACGATCACTACATCAAGCTCAGGGCGGAATCGGCGTTCAATCAGCTGTCCTATGTCGAAAAGCGGAGGAAGGACCGTGACTTCGGGAAATACGTCAAGTCCGCCAAGAGCGTGCCCGAAAGCGAGTAACGTGCCGCGGCGCGTCACCGCTCGCCGGCAGCCAACGACGGAACCGGCGTCCGCCACACGCCGCTGAACACACGACCACGAGGGGAGAGACGCGATGCTGATGCGGTCACTGACATCTTGCCTGCTGGTGCTGGCCCTGAGTTCGCGCTGCTGCTTTGCCGCCGAAAAACGCGTGTTCGCACATCCGAGCGTCATGAGCACCCAGCGCGGGCTCGACGAGCTCAAGCGGCGCGTTTCCTCGAGCGCCCCTTGCGGGCTGGGCTATGAGGAACTCAAGCAAAGCCCGTATGCCGATTTGACGCGCCCCCACACGCCCTATGCCACGGTGTACGTTGCCGCCAGCGGCGGGACCGCTTACGAGTTGGCCTTTCGGGGAGATGCCCAGGCGGCCCACGCGGCCGCACTGATGTGGGTGATCACGGAGGATCCGGGCTACCGCGATAAAGCCATGCGCATTTTGGACGACTGGGCCGCAACGTACGCGAAGATCGAGGTCTCGAAAGGGGGCGCCAATCAGGCGCAGCTGGAGGCCGCCTGGGCCGTACCCATCTGGATCGCCGCGGCAGACATCATCCGCTATCACGACGGCGGGAAATCCGGCTGGAAGCCGGACCGGGTCGCCGCATTCGATCGGTTCCTCAACCGCATGGTTCAAACCGCGCGCGGCGCACGCCGAAACAACAACAACTGGGGCACCTCGGCGACCCTTGCCATCCTGGCGGCCGCCGTGTATCAAGAGGATGAAGCCGCGTATGCCGAAGCGCTCGCGCTGTACGCGCAACATCTGCGCGACATCAGCAAGCCGAGCGGGGCCTTGGGGCCGGACTACCTCCGCGATCCGTGGCACCCCCAGTACACGCTTCTCACTTGGATCCAAGCCTGTGAAATCGCCTGGAACCAGGGAGATGATCTCTACAGCCTGAAGCTGGACGGGCAGCTGCAGCCGCGTCTGGCCGTCTGCCTTGAGCATTTCGCGAAGCTCTTCACCGGCCGGCTGCCGAATCCGGAGGGGCTGAAAAAAGGGGACTACCGGGGCAGCCACAAGCAACGGCAGGGCTACGACATGGCCTTCAATCACTTCATCGGCCGCGGGGGGATGGGGGAAGCCATGCCGACGTTCGCCGCACTCGTCCCCGCCTGGCGCCCGGGAGGCATCGACCCCCACTTCGCCGCATGGGACACGCTGACGCACGGGGGCCTTTCCGCCGCGGAGGCCGGCCCTGCCAAGCCGCAGGCGCAACGGCCGGGCGCGATGAACGCAGGCGACGGCCTTTAGCCGCGCCTGATCCGCACCACTGGGTCATGACGAAAGGATAAGAGAATGAAAAGAATGCTGGCCTACCTGTCATTCGCCGCGGCTGCCTGTCTTTCCGGCTGCGACTCTGCGAGCAACCCGCAAGCGGAGACGGCCGCCGTGGCTGCCGCCCAGACTTGGCTGTCCCTGGTTGACGGCGAGCACTATGCGGAAAGCTGGGAACAGGCGGCGCAGTACTTCAGGGGCGCGGTCCCGAAGGAGAAATGGGTTCAGACCATGCAATCGGGTCGAAAACCGTTCGGGAAAAACCTGTCGCGGGAGCTTAAGTCCAAGAGTTACCGGACAACGTTGCCCGGCGCGCCCGACGGGGAATATGTCGTCATCCAATTCACGGTCTCCTTCGGGAATAAGAAATCGGCCGTTGAGACCGTCACGCCCATGCTGGACAAAGACGGCCAGTGGCGGGTCTCTGGATATTTCATGAAATAGGTGAAGCCCGGCACGCACGGATGTTGTCCGATTCACACGCCTCCCCCCGGGTCCCGCGGCCGCCACCACGGCCGGCCAGAACACGGAGCCCGGCGCCGGCCGGGGCGTTGCCTTCCATGACGACTTTCAAGCCGTCGTAACGGATGCCCCGAGGAAATGCAGTCATGAACACTTGAAAGAACGAGCGGCCTGTTGCGCTGGAAAAGTCGGCGGACGACACGGAGGTCGTCCCTCCACGCGTAAATCAGGAGGTTTTTTCCGTATTCTGGAGGGTCGGGCTCCGTCCCGACCGCGCATGAGCGACTTTTTCAGCGCAACCAAGCTGCCCACAACTGACCCCTTCAAAGGAATCCACCATGAACAGCAAGATCCAGCCGATCCTGAGCCGCCGGAGCATCCGCAAATACACCGGCGAACCCGTCACCGACGACGAGGTGCGCGCGCTGCTGGAGGCCGCCATGTCGGCCCCCTCCGCCATGGCCACCGACCCGTGGCGCTTCCTGGTGCTGCGCGACCGCGCGTCGCTGGCGGCCCTGGCCGACATCCTGCCGTACGGCAAGATGCTGAACGACGCCGCCGTCGGCATCGTCGTCTGCGGCGACCTCGCGCACGCCCACCGGCAGGAGCTCTCCTACCTGCTGCAGGACTGCAGCGCCGCCGTGGAGAACCTGCTGCTGGCCGCGCACCTCCTGGGACTGGGCGGCGTGTGGCTGGGCGTCCATCCGAACGAGGACCGGATCACCCGGATCCGCGCATGCTTCGGTGTGCCGCCGGAGATCCTGCCGCTCGCCGCGATCTCCATCGGACGGCCCGCCGAGCACCCCGCGCCCCGCACCCGTTACCAGGAGGCCTCGGTCCATATGGGCCGGTGGTGAGCCGGCCGGCGTGATGCGCGGCGGTTTCGATTCCCATCTTAATCATACTCTTGCTCTTAATCTTAATCCGTTTTTCGGAGAGCTTAAGATTACGATCACGATGAAGATGAGGAGAAAACTCCTTAACTTAGCGTCATTCCCGGCAGGTAGACTCTTGCCGCTCCCCGCATTTCAGGTAGGGCCCGGCCTCTGGCCGGGCCACCGCTGACGTCACAGGAGCGCTCGCGCTCGCCGCCTTTTTTCGGCCCCCCGTCTTGTAACAACCTCAGCGGGTGTGATAAGGTTACGTCAATAATGAATCGGGCGGGGCACGGTTGGCTTGGGGGAACGCCGTGCCGCTTCCATCTCCCCGCGAGGAAGGTGCGTCATGCGTCGCTTGTGCTGCCTGCTGTTGCTGGTCCCGTCGCTCCTGTGCGCCGCCGGCGCGCCCATGCCCCTCACGGTCAGCGCGAACGGCCGCTACCTGACCGACGGCGAGGGCAAGCCCTTCTTCTACCTCGCCGACACCGCGTGGGAGCTCTTCCACCGCCTCGACGAGAAGGACGCCGCCCACTACCTCACGCGGCGCGCGGAGCAGGGCTTCACGGTCATCCAGTGCGTGATCCTCGCCGAGTTCGACGGCCTGCGCGTCCCCAACGCCAACGGCGACCTGCCGCTCGTCGACAACGACCCGGCCAAACCCAACGAGGCCTATTTCCGCCACGTGGACCGCGTGGTGGAGCTGATGCGTGAGCGCGGCCTCGTGGCGGGCCTGCTGCCCACCTGGGGCGACAAGTGGAACCAGCTGTGGGGACAAGGCCCCGTCATTTTCACCCCCGAAAACGCGCGCGGCTACGGCGAGTTCCTCGGCCGGCGCTACCGCGACAAGCCCGTGATCTGGATCCTCGGCGGCGACCGCCCGGTGAAGGACGACACCCACCGCGCCATCATCGCCAACATGGCCGACGGTTTGCGCGCGGGCGACGGCGGCCGGCACCTCGTCACCTTCCACCCCTGCGGCCAGCAGCAGTCCTCGCAGTATTTCCACGACGCGCCCTGGCTGAGCTTCAACATGTCGCAGACGGGCCACGCCCGCAACGCCAAGAACTTCGAGTTCATCGGCCGCGATTACGCGCGCGCGCCGGCCAAGCCCTGCCTCGACGGCGAGCCGGGCTACGAGGATCATCCCAACGGCTTCAAAGCCGAGAGCGGCTGGCTCGGCCAGCACGACGTGCGGCGCAGCGCCTACTGGGCGGTCTTCTCCGGCGCCTGCGGACACACCTACGGCTGCCACGCGGTCTGGCAGTTCTGGCAGCCCGGGCGCGAGCCCAAAAACTATCCGCTCACCTCCTGGCGCGAAGCGCTCGACCTGCCCGGCGCGGGCCAGATGCGCCACCTGCGCGCGCTCTTGGAATCCAAGCCTTACCTGACGCGCATCCCCGACCAGGCGCTGCTGAAACAGGGCCCCAAAGAGGAGTGGCGCCACATCGCCGTCACCAGCGACCGCACGCCGGGCCAGAAAAACGCGACCTTCATCATGGCCTACTTCCCTCACAACGCCGAAGCGGTCTTCGACACCTCGGCGCTCGGCAAGCCCAAGCTGCGCGTGGCCTGGTTCGATCCGCGCACCGGCGCGACCCACGACCAAGGCGTGCAGGCGAACACCGGCGAGCTGAAGATTTCACCCCCCGGCCAGCTCCACCCGATCGACTGGGTGCTGGTGCTGACGGCTGAGCCTGCTTAATGCCAGACTGGTTTACCCAAGTGAACGTTGGACATTATTTACCACCGAGGCACGAAGTTCACTAAGTTCACCAAGAAAAACCGCTTGGTGAACTTGGCGTTCTTGGCGTCTTGGTGGTTAACCGATCCTCTTTGAATACCGACCCTGCCGCTGAGGAAAAACGAACATGAAACGAGCCGCGCTCATCCTTCTCGCCGCCGCCCTCGCGTGCGTAAACGCCCGCGCCGCGCTGCCGGACGTGATCTTCGCCATCGGCAAGGACGACCAGAGCCCCGCCGAGTTCGCGCTGGCCCAAGGCGCGGGCTGGCAGAAGTACAAAGAGACCTTCAAGCAGCCGGTCTGCTTCACCGTCGGGAAATCCAAGCCCGAGACCGACTGGCCCTACATCCACCCCAACACCCACGACAAGTGGGCCGGCGGCACGACCCACCCCTTCACCGTCCGCTTCACGCTGCCCGAAGCCCCCACCCAAGCGCTCTTCCTGGCGGTCGGCCAAGTCAACGCGCTGGAGAGCCCCAGCCTGAGCGTCGCCGTCAACGGCAAGGCGACGGAGAAGCGCGCCATGCCCGACGGCTCGGGCGACTCTTCCGGCAAGGCCGACGGGCGCATCCAGCCCGCGCGCAGCCTCTTCACGATCCCGGCCGACCGCTTCCAGGCGGGCGAGAACGAGATCGTCCTGACCCTCGACAAGGGCAGCTGGATCATCTACGACTGCGTGCTGCTCTGCACGCGAGTCCCCCAGGCCTACCAGCCGCCGGACATCACGCCGCGCGCGACGGCGCTGCGCGCGGGCGCGTACGGGCTTTTCAACGAGATCGTCTTCGCCACGCGCAACCACGTGACCGACGGCCACTGGTACGCCAACTTCGGCTACTACTGCACCTCGCCGGATCGACAGACCTACGGCACGCAGGGCCGCCTCTGCTCCTGGAACCTCCAGACCGGCGCCCTGCGCCTGCTCGTGGACGACCCCGAGGGCGCGGTGCGCGACCCGTGCGTCAGCTACGACGCCAAGACCGTCCTCTTCTCCTACCGCAAGGCGGGCGAGCCCCACTTCCACCTCTATGAGATCGGCGTCGGCGGCACGGGCCTGCGGCAGCTCACCGGCGGCGCGTATGACGACCTCGAGCCGTGCTACCTGGCCGACGGCGGCATCGTGTTCGTCTCGGGCCGCGCCAAGCGCTGGGTCAACTGCTGGCTGACGCAGGTCGCCACGGTCCACCGCTGCGACGCGGACGGCCGCAACATCCGCATGCTCTCCGCCAACATCGAGCAGGACAACACGCCCTGGCCCTTGCCGGACGGGCGCCTGATCTACACGCGCTGGGAGTACGTGGACCGCAACCAGGTGAACTACCACCACCTCTGGACCATGAACCCCGACGGTACGCAGCACAGCATCTTCTTCGGCAACCTGCACCCCGGAGGCCTCTTCATCGACGCCAAACCCATCCCCGGCAGCACGGACGTGCTTTTCATCGACTCGCCCGGACACGGCGCCGTGGAGCACAAAGGCTTCGTCGCGCGCGTTTCAGCCAAGCAGGGGCCGGACGTGCAGCAGAACCTGCGCCGCATCAGCAAGACCGGCACCTACCGCGATCCGTGGCCCCTGGCGGACGACCTCTGCCTCGCCGCGCGCGACCGCGACCTCGTGCTGATGGACGGCCTCGGCACCGAGAAAGTCCTCTACTCGCTCCCCCCGGAGTTCAAGGAGTGCGACCTTCAGGAGCCGCGCCCGCTCCTGCCGCGCGGACGCGAGCCGCTCATCGCGGACCGGACCGACCTGGCCCAGTCCAACGGCGTCTTCTTCCTCGAGAACGTCTACGAGGGCCGCCAGATGGCCGACGTGGCCAAGGGCTCGGTCAAGAAACTGATGATCCTGGAGTCGTTGCCCAAGCCCATCAACTTCACCGGCGGCATGGACCCCCTCAGCTACGTCGGAACCTTCACCCTGCCGCGCGTGCTCGGCACCGTGCCGGTCGAGGCCGACGGCTCCGCGCATTTCGCCGCGCCGGTGCTGCGCCCGCTGTTCTTCGTCGCCCTCGACGCGCACGGCCGCTGCATCAAGCGCATGCAGAGCTTCACGCAGCTCATGCCCGGCGAGCGCCAGGGGTGCACCGGCTGCCACGAGGAGCGCGCCAGCGCCCCGCGCCCCTACACCTCCGCCGGCGCGGTCACGGCCGCGCGGCGCACGCCCTCGGCCATCGACGCCGGCGACCGCGCCTTCGACGTGCCCGACTTCCCGCGCCACGTCCAGCCCGTGCTCGACCGCCTGTGCGTGCGCTGCCACAACCCCGAGGAGCGCAAGGGCGGCGTGGACCTCTGCGGCCACCACGGCCCGCTGTTCTCCATGGGCTACTACACGCTCGCGGCGTGGGGCCAGGTCGCCGACGGACGCAACCTCGCCAAAAGCAACTACGCGACCTACGCGCTCGGCAGCGGCGGCAGCCCGCTCATGAAGAAGCTTGACGGCTCGCACCACGGCGTCACGCCCTCGCCCCGGGAGACCGCCGCGGTCGCCCTCTGGCTCGACGCCAGCGCGCCCTATCCCGGCACCTACGCCGCGCTCGGCTGCGGCATGATCGGCGGCTACGCCCAGAACAACCAGACCCTCGAGAACGACCAGGAGTGGCCCGCCGCTCGCGACGCGCAGCCGGTCTTCAAAGAGCGCTGCGCGGGCTGCCATACCAAGGAGTTCAAGCCGCTCCCCCGTTTCCTGAGCGACGAGAACGGCCTCAGCTTCTGGACGCCCGACCTGAAGGACCCGCGCCTGCGGAACAGCCGCCATGTCATCTTCGATCTCACGCGGCCCGAGAACTCCCTCTTTCTGCGCGCCCCGCTCGCCAAGGCCGCGGGCGGGCTCGGGCTCTGCAAGAACACCAACGACGTGCACGCCGTGGTCTTCGCCTCGAAAGAGGACCCCGCCTACCGCGCGCTGCTCGCCATGATCGACGCCGGCCGCGCGCGCCTGGAGGAGATCGGCCGCTTCGACAGGCCCGGCTTCCGGCCGCGCCCCGAGTACCTCCGCGAGATGAAGCGCTACGGCGTGCTGCCCGCGACCTTCGACCCGGACAAGGACCCCGTCGACTGCTACGCCATCGACCGGCTCTACTGGGATTCCTTCATCTACCAGCCGACCGCCCGATCGACCCGACTCGATTGAATCGACCCACTCGACCCCATCGACATTCTTGCCAAAAGGACGTAACCATGGACCTCACCCGCCGCCATTTCTCGCAGACTTCGCTGGCCGCGATCCTCGCCGCCCAGGCCGCCCCCTTCATCGTCCGCGCGCAGGACGCGAAGAAACACCGCGTCGTGCTGATCGGCTCGGGCTGGTGGGGCATGAACATCCTCAACTGCGCGCTCGACAGCGGCGCCTGCGCGCTCGCGGCGCTGTGCGACGTGGACGAGCGCATGCTCACGAAAGCCTGCGAGACGCTCGACAAGCGGGGCGTCTCCAAGCCGAAGCTCTACAAGGATTTCCGCGAGTGCCTCGCCGCCGAAAAGCCCGACATCGCGATCATCGCCACGCCCGACCACTGGCACGCGCTCATCATGATCGAGGCGTGCCGCCAGGGCGCGCACGTCTACGTCGAAAAGCCCATCGGCCACACGATCCTCGAAGGCCGCGCCATGGTCAGCGCCGCCGCGAAATACGGCCGCACGGTGCAGGTCGGCACCCACCGCCGCGCGTCCCCGCACAACCGGAGCGCGCGCGAATTCATCCGCGCCGGCAAGCTCGGCAAGCTCGGTCTGATCAAGTGCTTCGTCAGCTACGGCGGCGGCCCCGAGACGCCCAAGCGCAACGTCGCGCCGCCGCCGGGCCTCGACTGGGAGTTCTGGTGCGGCCCCGCGCCGCTGCGACCCTTCTGCGGCGACCTGACGAACGTCTGGAACGGCGGCATCCACCCGCGCGGCTTCCGCAACTTCATGGACTACGCCAACGGCCAGATCGGCGACTGGGGCATCCACTGGTTCGACCAGGTGCTCTGGATCACCGGCCTCCAGCACCCCACGTCATGCCACTCCACGGGCGGCCGTCCGGTCCGCGGCCCCGCGGTCTACACGGCGGCAGAGCAGACGACCGACGCGCCGGACAGCCAGGTCGCGACCTGGACCTTCGCGGACGGCCCCACGGTCACATGGGAGCACCGGCTCTTCGCGGGCAACCCGCAAGAGAAGGGCGAGAACGTCGGCGTCCACTTCTTCGGCGAGAAGGGGGTTTTCCACCTCGGCTGGCAAAAGGGCTGGACCTTCTATCCCGCCAACGGCAAGGACCCCGAGCTGCATGAGGACGCGCAGCTCGGCCAGCCCGACGGGCAGAACATCAGGGAGCTCTTCGCGGACTTCCTGAGCGCCATCCGCACGGGCACCCGGCCGCTCTGCGACATCGAGGGCGCGCACCGCGCCACCACCATGAGCCTGCTGGGCAACCTCTCGATGAAGCTCGGCCGCAGCGTGGCGTGGGACGGCCTCAAAGAGACCACGGGCGACGCCGCCGCCGACGCGCTGCTGCGCCGCCCCTACCGCGGCGCGTGGCAGTACCCGGTGGTCTGAGAACATTCAACGCCTGTGCATACCTTCCAACAGATTAAGGTCGTAGAAGAACGGTTTTGTTGACTGCGCGGACCCGTCCGCTCTTTCCAGGGACGCGGCCTGACGCGTCCGGGCAGGGCCAGGTCCCTGCCATGAAAAGCGCGAACAGGTTCGCGCAGTCAAAAAGGCAAAACATTCCCGTTGCGGGTCCCGTTCCCTAATCTTAAAAAAGAAAGGACGGGCACGCGCCCGTCCTTTCTGTACAGCGAGCTCAGCGGCTCAGGCTCAGACCTTCGGGCCTTCGACCTTGTTCAGCTCTTCCTTCTTGATGTCGTCGATGATGTCCTTGACCTTCTCGTTGGCCAATTTCTCGCCTTCGTCCTTGCCCTTCTTGAACTCGCCGAGACTGCGGCCGAGCGAACGGGCCAGGTCCGGCAGTTTCTTGCCGCCGAACAAGACCAGCACAATCGCCAGAACGACCAACAGTTCAGTCGGCCCGATATTCATACCCAGAAAACCCATTGGCATTGTCATACGTTCATCCTCCTCTGAAACTCACCCTTTATAGTGTGTCACAATCGCCCGGCGGGCCTCAAGGTCCGCGTCCCTCCGCTTGATGGTCTCGCGTTTGTCTTCCTGGGCTTTGCCCCGGCAGACCCCGATCTCCACTTTGACCAGACCTTTTGGAGTCAGGTACATCCTCAACGGTATCAGCGACAGCCCCTTCTGCTCCGACTGCGCCTGCAGCTTGCGGATCTCCCGCGTGTGCATCAGCAGGCGCCGCGTCCGCAGCGAGTCATGGTTGAAGCGGTTGCCGAAGGCGTAAGGCGGGATCATCACCTGATTCAGGTAGAGCTGTCCGTTCTTCACCTGGGCGTAGGAGCCGGTCAACCCGGCCTCGCCGTTACGCACCACCTTCACCTCGGTACCCACCAGCTCGATGCCGGCCTCGTACTTCTCGAGAACAAAATAATCGTGCAGCGCCCTGCGGTTGACCGTCAGATTGCCGCCGTTGCGTTTTTTGCTCTCCTCGCTCATGACCCGCCCGCCCTGCGCCTGCCGCGCAGAATCACATTACAGCGACCAGCGCGAATGCGCCTGCTCGGCCCGCGCGATGGCGCCGAAATCAACCTCGGAAATGAGCAGACCGTCGGCGATCTCGCGCAGCGCGATGTCGCACTTGTCCTCATCGGCCGACAACGGTTTCACGTAAGGCCTCTCACCCATATTGAGCTGACGCACGCGTTTCGAAACAAGATTCACGAGCACCGGAACGCTGGGGACCCGGACTCTCGCCTTCTCAATCAGTTCAACATTCACAGAAATGCCTCCAAGGGTTAAGCGAGACAGTATAGAGCTTTCCACCCCCGCCGGTCAATGTGGAGTTTTGGCTCCGTCGGCGGCCGCGCGAAAAACCCTTCGGTCAGCGCTGAATCTTGCCCAGCAGCACCAGGGCCAGAATCACGCCGCCGACCACAATGCGGTAGTAGCCGAAGGCCTTGAAGCCGTGTCGGGCAAGGAAGCCGATGAAGCACCGGATCGCCGCCAGGGCCACCAGGAAGGCCACCCCATTGCCGATCAGCAAGGTCATCAGGTTGTCCGACACCGTGGCGCTCAGGGCCGGGTCAGTCATGATTTTCAGCAGCTTATACCCCGCCGCGGCCGCCATGGTCGGCACGGCCAGAAAGAACGAGAATTCTGCCGCGTTCTGCCGCGAGAGCCCGGTGGACATCCCGCCCACGATCGTGGACATGGAGCGCGAGACGCCCGGGATCATGGCCACGCACTGGAAGCAGCCGATCTTCAGCGCCCGCTTCCAGTCCACGGCCTGGTCCTCTGCGGGACGGGTGAACCACTGGTCCACAAACAGCATGAACACGCCGCCCGCCACCAGCATCAGCGCCACCACCGTCACGTTGTCCAGCAGGCGGTCGATGAAACCGCTCAACAGGAACCCGATCACCGCGGCCGGCACGAAGGCGACCAGCAGTTTCCAGTAAAAATCCCAGGTCTGAAAAAAGCGCCGCCGGTACAGCACGACGACCGACAGGATCGCCCCGAACTGGATGTTGACCGTGAACGCTTTGACCACGTCGAGCGTGCCGTCGACGCCCATGAGCCTCTGGGCGATGATCATGTGTCCGGTGGACGACACGGGCAAGAATTCCGTCAAGCCCTCGACAACGGCGATGATGGTGGTTTGAAGTAAAGTCATGTTGCGTGGCGTGCAGTATACCCGCAACCCGCGACGCCGGTCAAAAACTTCCGGCGCGCGCCACAAAAAAAACAGGCCACCGGTGAAGGTGACCTGTTCTAAAAAAAGAATGGCGGGGAGGACGGGATTCGAACCCGCGACAAGGCGCGTTTTTGACCAAAAATGAGGTTTTTTTGATGAAAAAGCGTCAAAAAGTGACGTTTTTCAGTACCGATTTGATATATTTGAAGCCTGTTTGTCATACCTTTGCCATACCGTTTTGAGGGGTAGCGCGGGTAAAAAACCCGCGACAAATAACTTCGGCCGGGGAGGCCTGGCCGGGGCCCGGTGACCGGCGTTTTACCCGGACCGTTTTGGGAAACGTGCCTCGCATAGCCACAAGGGATCGCTCGGACCGCTCCTTGGCGGACGGAACAGCACGCTGTTTCCGCGATCTCGCGCGGAAGCAACTTAGTGTCGTTCCGTGTAAACATTGCGCTGAAAGGCACTAATTGCCAACGCCGGTGCCCACGTTGCCGGCCGCGGGGGCCGAGGCGGACGGCGCTGCTGGCTGAGCGAGCGCCTGTGCCAGTATGATCGCCATCAGGTTGGATCTGGTTCTGACCTTGGCCGCGCAGATGGCATCGATTTTTTCGAGCAGCTCCGTGGGCAACGTGATGCTGACCTGGGTGGAATCTTTCGACCTTTGGGTCGTATTTGACTTTTTTGCTTTTGTGCTCATAGATACCTCGAGGGCGCTATTGTACTAAATTTAATGGAAGTTGGGGTACTGTATTTAGAAAAAAGGTAAAACTATTTTATTTGATTACTGTATCACAGTTACTTACACTAGACCAATGAGTGAGACAACCAAACGGGTACGTGAAGAAAAATCACAGGTCACTGTGTCTTTGCCGACGAAGTTGGTTAAGGCACTTGATGACGTTCGCTTCGTGGCGAAAAGGTCGCGGTCCGGGCAATTCGAGTTCATCTTGACCGAATTTGTATCCCGGCGTGATCTCATCGATCAGATCGCGGGGCCAGAATGACCGTCGTGATACAGATGGAGCCGCTGTGGGGGACGGCGGAGTGCGTGACGGCGCTGTACGGGCTGCCGCGCAACCGGCTGCTGGAACTGGCGCGGGCCGGGGCCATCCGGGCGCGCAAGCCGGTGCCGGAAAGCCGGTCGTCCGTGGTCGTGTTCTGCACCGCGGATGTCAGGCAATGGCTGGAGAATGAGGCGCCGGCTCCCCTCCCCTCCTCGTTGCCGCTGCCGCGCGGTCCGGCTGTCCCGAGCGCCGGAGACGGGGGAGAAGGGCGTTAGTGTCATAGTTCATTAGTGCGGCAATGCGGGAGAGTGGTGAACGCCTTGGACGGCAGTTGATTTCCGGATGTTCCGGAAAGCCGCGCGGGGACCGGTCTCACAGGTCCGATCCGGCCCTGCGCGGCGGTTTACCCGATCTGCAGGAGGTAATTATGAGCGGTTACCGTTTTGTGAACCATGCCGCGGGCCCTGCGGGCATGACGCTCTGCGGACGCGCGCGGGCCGGCGTCCAGGTGGTTGTCCCCGGCTCGGATATGGAGGTGACCTGCAAAACGTGTGAACGCGCGCAGGTCGCCGCGCAGGGTCTCGAATATATCCGGAACGCCTACGGCGTGCCGGCGACGGTCGGGCGGCGGGTCGAGTTCGACGGCCGGCCGGGCGTGATCACGGGCGGCCGTTCCGGGCGGCTGGTGGTGCTGCTGGACGGCGACGAGGCGGCCGGTAATTATCATCCGATCTGGCACATGTGTTATTTGAAACGGGGGGGAGAAGTTCATTAGTTCGTTAGTTCATTGGTGCATTAGTGGGAGGTGTCTATCGCGAAGGCGCTAAGACGCGAAGGAGATTGAACGCCCGTGAGAACTGTTGCCGATTTCGTGTGGCTCGTGTGCTTGATCGCCGTAGCGGCGGGACGGACATGGTGGGCGTTCAGAGGCGAGACCGGAGTCGAGGCGGACGATCCGGAGAAAGAGAAGTGGGAAGTTCCTTAGTCCGTTAGTTCATTAGTGCATTAGTGGGATTAGGGACGGAGGACGGAAGACAGCGAAAGGAGTACGGCGATGTCTGTTAAAACGCGGTTATCGTATCAGGAACGGATGGTCCTCGGTTTTCGGCAGGTGTTCGACGTTTCTTGCCTCGACCGGAAAAGCGACTGTCATGTGCAGCATGATTTCTGGTGCGCCGTGAATTCCGGTCAGGTCTGCAACTGCGAGCCGGACGTTTTTCTGACGCTGGCCAAGGGCCGGTTTGCGGTGGATCTGCAGGGGAAGGCGAGAGAAGTTCATTAGTTCGTCAGTTCATTAGTGCATTAGTGGGGAGAGGGATGAGGTCAGAAGACTGAGGCCGGAGGACGGCGAATTTGAAGGCGAAAAGACTCAAGGGGATCACTTCGCGCGAAATGATCGAACGGGCGCTGGCCGTGCGACGGGTGGAGCGGCACACGAAAGTGCGGATGGACCGGGAGCTTTATGAGCGGGCGGCGGTCTGCGCGCGGGAGGTCGATGAACCGGTGGCGCGCTGGCTGGATCTCTGCACACGGCCGCACAACCTGTATCGGGCACAGGCGGCAGGTGTAGCAATTCCGGACGCGTGGCTGTTTGCCACACGCGCAAGCGTGGTGGCGACCGTCGAGGGAGAGCATCAGGATCATGAGGTGTTGCGGCGGTGCGTGGCGGCTGTGGTGCTGTTTTGCGAGTCGGTCCGGTTGCCACCAGTGGTCTGTAGTCTGCGCGAGGGCGTTGACTACTATGTGGAGCGGCCTGAGTGAAGCTCAGAATGAAAGGAACGATGTGAGTTATGGGAATCAAGATGATGTTTTTTGCGTCCGGGAAAACCGGTCTGGCGGCCGTATGCGATGTGTGCGGCAGGCACGTCACGGACGCGAAAGAAGCCGATATAGTGTGGTTCCCCCCTACCGGCGGCGACAAGGTTGGAGACACGTTTGAACCATTCATTACCTGCAAAGAATCCTGTAACCGGAAATTTGAAGAGCGGGCGGCGGAGCGTGGCGAAGCTTTCGCGCACTTCTATACGCAAGAGTTGAATGTCGGCCTTGTCTGGCTTTTGCAGAACAGCGGTCTCATGCCGCTCGGCGGCAAAAAGATGAAAGAGGCCAAGCGGTCAGCCGACTTCTTCGACTCGATTTCATAGTGACGGTGCCGTTATGAAACTTTGCCGCGAGTGCGGGTCGTTCTGCTCGTGCGGGGCGATGTGGCCGGCGGGGATGTGCCTGCCGCGCGGCGAAAGGTTGATAGAGGCGAGTGATGCGGCGTGCGTTTGTTGGGAAAAGGACTGGCGCGGCGTCGATCAGTCGGACGGGATGGGGAGTGAAGACGGAGGACAGAGGACGGAGGACAGCAATCAGCAATCGGCAATCGGCAACATTCAAACGGCTGGGGACGGAGGGAGAGCAAATGCGAACGTCGGACATTCAACGCCGGACGCCGAACTTCGAGCGGAAAGGACTACGGGCGTTCACGGTGAAGGCGCATTGGGGCCTGCTGATCCGGGCGGGGCTGAAGACGGTGGAGAACCGGAGTTTCCGCGTGCCGCCCGGCCTCTACCTCGTGCACGCTTCCAACAACCTCAGCTTTTCTGACTGGTGCGCGGGCAGCCTGTGGGTGGCGGACCGGTTCGGCGCGGCGGTGCGCTTTCCGGGGTATGACGAGTGCCGCGCCTGGTGCGGGCAGGTGGTGTGCGGTATCCATGTGGTTTCGGCGCTGACCGCGTCGGCCGACCCGTGGTACATGGGCGATGTGGCGTGGGAGCTGGAACGGCCGGTGTTGTGCGCGCGGGGCGTCGCGGCCAAGGGATTTCTCGGCGTGTGGGCGGTGGACGGGGAAGTGAGGAAGAAGTTCGTTAGTGCGTTATTGCGTTAGTGCGGTATGGGGGGGGGAGAGGACGGATTAGCTAACCTGTTTGTCCGTTTTTCCGTGATACGTCCCCCTAATCACCCTCTACTCAGATCAACAGATTTGTATGCCACCCCTCCGACCTATAGGAACTTCACCTATTCAATTCGGTATCAATCCCTGGGGAAAAAACACCAAAATATACGCTTGAAGCAGGGGAGTAAAGTTTGCTACGGTTCTGTTGTC
Source organism: Verrucomicrobiota bacterium (assembly GCA_023269675.1). GTDB lineage: Bacteria > Verrucomicrobiota > Kiritimatiellia > RFP12 > UBA1067 > JAHFSX01. Next base: position 13,112 of record JAHFSX010000020.1, on the reverse strand, counting down.
AATCGGAGATTCTCAATAACGCCTGCCGATAAGGCGGAGGATGTCTGGAAAGGGACGGCATGTTGAGAGAGATTATGACTACTGTTATGCCTTAAACAGTACAATTGTTGATCCGCAACACTCACCACACAAGACTTACACAACAATGCCACTATTTCCGGCACACACTTCTTCATAAGCACGTTTCCATCTATGGGCAACATTATGAAGCTGGTTTTTTTTGTTGCATTCGAAGCACGGGGGGGGATATTCTATCCCCGCATGAAGATGACGTTGCCTCTTCGGCAGGACAGCTAGGATAGTTGCGACTGGAATTCGAGAGGAGGGAGTCATGGAGTTACGCATGATGGAGATCGATTGTTATCGCCAGAAGCTAGAAGGCTTTGTGCGCGTGCTTCAGCGAAGTTCGTCAAAAAGGGTTACCGAGCCATCGGCACAAAAATATAGCGTCTTTTTTGAACGTCGGAAAATCAATCTTTCTCCAAAAACAGATAGCGACTGGGATAAGATTGAGTCCAAGCTTCGATCGAATGAACTCGCTGAAGGAAATGAGTTGAGGATTGAACTGGAAGGCCCTGAAGAGAGAACCGCCTACGTTGAAAATTGTCTTTCCAAGCCAAACAGTTTTCTGTTCTTAAACGTGGGCTCATTCCACAAGGACGTTTTTCTTACAAAGAGGGCGCTTCAACTGATCGAAGAACGTCTGAGTGAACCTTCATTCAGATTTCTTGTTACATCTTCGACCAGGATCATGAAAGATGCTGCTGGCAATCCGTTTGCAGAAAAATTGCTATCTCACCCAGATAAAGGCGTTGTTATCAACATCGGCGACCGAGAGCCCTTACACTTTGTATCGGTAATCTTTACTAAAGACGAGAAAATGACGGCCGAGTTGTCTTTCGAAGAAGACCACCAAGAACAACAAGCTATCAGACGTCGCGTTTTTGTTTCCTCGCGAAAATCGATAGCGCTTTTTTACGCATCACAGATTAAACAAATGGCAGACGGTCACATAGCGACTTCCCTGAGTGACTTTGATGAATGGAGAACTGACTCATCATTTAATGGAGTCTTTTTTGACCAACACTCTCCTGCGGATATGGGTGCTTTATGGTGGCAACGTAATCGGACGAAAGACATATGTAAAAAATATCAGGGTAGTGTCGTAGCAGTAACGGAAGCGGGTATCATAGAATCTGCGCCCGATTGGAGCCAATTATTTATTAAGTTGGACAGAACAGAATTGAAACCAACCAAAGATTGTTACGTAACGAATGCTGGTCTTTAAGGTATTATTCTGGGGTGTTGGCGTGGCGGGAATCGGAGAGAACGATGTTTAAAAAGTTGAGTGTGAATTTAAGGACTAGCGAATATACTATTGCTCCTATACGATTGAGTATCGCCTGTCTTCCAAGCACATATAACACGTCAAAACCTGTTGCCGTTAGTTACTTTCAAGAAACGGTTTTTTTTTCTTGTACTCCGTATAACCATATTCAGACACAATGGGCTGGCGTGGTCGGTTTACCATCGCCTAATAATGGGTCGAATAGCATTGATGTGCTTTTTGCTGTCAGCAGGTTCGTTGGCCATAAAAAGATATATTGGGTTAATGGAAGTGTGCAGTTTGGCCCTCCTGCTAATGTAAAAATGGCAAACAACTCTATGATCTTGGGAATGAATTTTCTTAAAAACTTGGAGTTGAAAATCTGTGGAAGCAGTTCGAACGCATTGTTCACCTTTTCTTGATTTCTATTACTTAACATAACCTAAGAGATACCGGTGTTGAAGACAAACTTACTCGAGGTCAGTCTTCCGGCAAGAACTAGTTTACTTCTGGTGTGTGTGCGCATAACCTGTTTATAAGCCATCCAAACGAGTATGGCGAACCCCTGCAGGCGCACCGTTTTGGGGGGCGAAAAGAAAGGGCGGGCTCGGGCTCGACTGCCGGCAGGGTGACGGTGTGCTGTCTCTTTTTCATGGCGGTCCGATCTGCCCGCGTACCCGGCCCACGGTCGGGCGCGGGGCTTTGCTGCCGCGCGGCGTTGTCGCGCGACTCGCCTTTCTTGTCGATCAGGCACTTGGCGTATAAAATAAGCCGTTGACAATTTTACCCCCCCCCGCATAATACATGCCAAACATATGGTTAAATCAGGTTTTTTGAGCCTCTGGTTTGCAGATACATCAATGCCCAGACATGTTGTTGTACTCGTGATTGACGGGGGTGATTTATGGCCATCGAGGTGAGCGAACAGGCTTTGCGGGCGACGACGCGATGTGACAAGGATTTCGCGTGCCTTAAGGGCGACGGGAAATGCATCTGCACGGTCGATTATTATGTCGGAAAGGAGCTCCTTTTCATCAAATGCCCGGCCGGCTCGCGGTGTCCTTACAGGGAGTCCTTCGGAGGCGCCCGTTACTGCAAGTGCCCCACGCGGCTTGAGCTTTACAAAAAACACGGGCTTTGAATCGTTTGCCGGGACCCGGCGCGAGACGTTAGCGCGACGAGCGGCGGGGTTGATCGGCGCGCCCCCGCGGGCGCGCCGGATTTTTGGGGGGGGGGATGAACGGACATAACGGGACGGCCCGCGTACGATGCCCACGGGCGGGCGTCGGTTTTCAGTGGCAGCAATCGGGGATGAGGCTCTGGGCGGTGGCCGTGTCGTATTGGGTCCAGCCTGCGGGCACGGTCTCGATCATGCCCACGAAGTCGCCCAGGGTGAACAGGCCGAGGCCGTATTTCGAGCGGCTGGCGAAGGACCCGTTTTTCAGTCCTTCCTCACTGTAGGAGTAATAACTGATGATCGCGTTCATGGTCGTTTCCTTTCAGATGCCCAGCGGTATCTGCTGGGGTTCGTGTTTGTTCTTGGGTTGGTCGCTAGCGATGATGCGGGCGTAGATGGCTTCCTGTCGGGTGGTGCGTTGGACATACCGCACTTTTCCGCCTTGGCGCTCGATCTCGCGCTGGATCTCCATGAGGCGGTGAAAGCGTTCGGACTTGAGCCAGCGTTTGGGTTCATGGCTGACGTGGGGGGCGAAGGGCATAGCGTCGAACTGGGTCAGGTCTTTCCAGGCTTCCACCAGTTCGCGGCGGATCGCGGCGGTCGAGGTCAGGAGCGGGGAAGGGGCATGCCAGCGGGCCTCGGCGCGGTCGCCGGTCTTCAGGTAGTGGCGGTAAAGGTCGTTGGAGCGTTCCCGGTCCTCGAACGTCTGGCCGGCGCGTTTCAGGTCGCTTGCCAGCAGGGCGCGGCGCTGGGGGATGGTGCGCTGTTGGCTTGGGGTCTTGCGGATCGCGTCATATTCGGCGTCGGGAAGATCCTCGGCGGCGCGTGCGGCTTCGATCGCCTTTTGCTCTTGGTTGGTGTGTTTCATGGCGGCTCCGGTCTGCCCGGGGGCGGGCGCTCAGTCACCTGAGGTTGAATTCGCCTTGGACGGCTCCGGTGAGGGCGGCGGCTTTGACTTCGGCCCACGGGAAGAAAAACACGCCGGGGATTTCCTCGGGTTTGCTGAGGGTGACGAAGGTGCCCACGAAGAAGCCGCGGCGTTTGTAGGCGTAGCTGACGCCGGTGCCGCAGTATCCGCCTTCCGTCTGCGCGAAGGTGGTGATGATCTCGGCGGCGGGCTGTTCCCAGTGGTTGGCGTAGCTGCGCACGAAGTCGAGGGCGATCAGCATGGCTTCCTCGCGGGTGGCGGTCTCGTGCCGGTCGGGCTGGGTCGTCGCGGATTCGAGTTCGACGGCGGGGATCTCGGGCTCGGCGGGCGGCAGGGTGACGGTGTGCTGTCTCTTTTTCATGGCGGCCTTTCTGCCCGCGAACGATGCCCACGGGCGGGCGCCGGGATCAGTCGGCGGTGATGGCTTGGTCGATCTGGTTGCCCAGCTTGTCGAGCAGGTGCTTGGAGATGCTGACGGCTTCCAGCGTTTGGGTCCGGTTCGGGTGGTGCCGGTGGGCGAGCATGTTGACTTCCTCCAGCCAAGCCTGCAGGGCGTTCCATGTCTGGGTGAATTCGGCTTGCGCTCCGAGGGTGGTGAGCATGGTGTTCATGGTGGCCTTTCTGCCCGCGTACCTGGCCCACGGGCGGGCGCTGGGTGTCAGAGGTGGTCGGCGTGGGGGCAGCGGGCTTCCCAGTCGTTGAAGTCGGCCGGATCGGGCGGGCGGTCAACGGGGATGGGCGGGCAGTTGCGGCAGAGGCGGGCGAGGTAGGTCAGTTCCGCTTCGGTCGCGGGCTCTCCTCCGTTGGCGAGGGCGTATTTGCGGCCTTCGGGGACGGTCTCGGCGTCGCGCTGGGCGATGAGCGCCAGAAGGGTCTGGATCTCGTAGGGTGTGCGGCGGGTCTGTGCGGCGAGGGCGCGCAGGGTGGTTTCGGCGTAGCTGTTCATGGTGGCGGTCCTTTCTGGGGTTATTTGACATGATTTACATGATTCACATGATGGGAGAGGGAAAGCGGGGGATGGCGGCGACGATGGAGCCGGGGGCAGGGAAGGTGTGACAAAACGTCTGCTCTGACTGAGTCCGGATTCCTCACTCGCGGCACCCGCCGCGGTGGACGCCGAACTCAAACCGGCCCTGCTCTGCAATCTGTAAAGTGGCTGACTCATAACGCTGCCCTTCCTTTCGCCATCATCCTCGCCTGTGTATTCGCGATGATGGCTAAAGGACAGGGCAGTTGCGTTGTAAGCCACGAGATTGCAGACAGGACGGTGAGGGCGCGGACGGGACCCTGGGGAACGGGGAAGCGTCCGGGCAGGAGGAACGGATGACCGGACGCCTGCCGATCAGGCGCGCCGTCGGCAACGGGCATGACAAAGGGCGTACCCGCCCGGCGCGAGTAGCCGAAGCGTTGGCGTGACCGCTGCAACCGGCGCGGCGTCGGGTTCCGGGAGCGGCTGAGGAGGCGGACACGGCGGTGTATCGTGCCGGCCTTGGTGACGGGGGTTTTGAGCGGAATGCGAAAAGCCTGTGCCGATCCCCGAAGGGACGCGCGGGGCGCACCATGCGCAGCATGCAAAACGGCCCCGGCTGAGCGTATCCGCGAAGCCGGGGCCGTCCCGGTCTCATGTTAGGCCGCAGGTCCCTGATATAGGGAAACAGCATGAATTGTGTCAGGACATGATGCCGCGCATCATATACGACTTGATTTGTGAACCGATATGTGAAAAAGTCGATGCATGGTCGATCCAGTAGCCAGCAATTGGCTCAGCCAGCCAGAAAACGTTCGCCCCATTTTGAGGACAAGGAATGAAACAACTGCTGGCAATGCTGTTTATCGTCATCCTGACTGGATGCGAGACGACGCCTTATCAACGGAGCTGCGTCAAACTTGCCCCCTCTGTAGAGAGGATCATTCTTGGCAAGTGGGGTGTTAGAGTATACAACATTCGCGATCTTGCACTATTCAAACGCGGAACGAACGAGTATGTCACAGCCTTCGTGGAGATTGAGCACAACATCCCGAATCACTGGGAAGCCACGTGGAATGGGCGCGTCCTTTTGAGACGATCGCCGGAGCAATCTGTCTGGCAAAACGAAAACGGACTCCTCGATATTCCAGACGTTCGGTATCTTTTGGATGCTTCAGAGAAAGATTTGACCCGTTTCTTCACCCCGGCGACAAACGCGGTATCGAATCAAGCGAGCGATGGAGAGTAGTTTCTGCCCAAACAGTGAGACATGTCCAACAATAGAGCAACCAAAAGGCGAACAAGGGAATGCACCTGTTTCGAGTACTCACAGGTGATTCCCGACGTTCGCCACAAAACTTGAAAGATCGAAATTCAAAATGCCAATGTTCTTTATAATGTTACTCATCCTTTGGACCAGTTTCATTTTGGTCGTTGCGACATCGCATATTCAGCGGTCGTCTGGATTAATGGCATTGACCGTAAGTTCAGTCATGCTGTTCACCCTCACCGCGTTCACCATGTTCATGTGTGGTTCGCACAAATGCGATGAAGGAGGTACACCGCTGAGCGTTATTGTTACCACTGGCGTTCTAACTGCAAGTCTGCCGTGGGTGTTTCGGGGTCACCCATGGTTGCTGAGAGGTATTGTCGCTGCTGCTATATTTGTAGGTACAAATGTCGCTTCTAAATTGACGCATTCATACCATCGAGATGACATTACGGGGAACCCTCGGCATGCGTCTGGCAGATTCTGGCACACCCCTTTGACAGGCAAATACCCCCGAGATGAGGCATACACGCTCAAAGCCCGATTAGAGAGAGAACACCGACAACTAAGACCGAACACAACAAATAGCGAACCAGATGCTGGAGAGGAACGTCGCTGACGCGCCGTCCCCCACCACCAACGTTAGGGATAAGAACAATGTTCGGATTATTTGAAAAACGGAAATGGCAGTCGACGACTCTTGGAACACTTCGAGGCAACTTTCAAGGGTTGTCTGTATCTCTGTCCAACGTCCCCTGTCGCATTGACGAAATATCGGGCGTTCTTTCATATCCATATCCCGATTTTGGGGCTGAGTTTATTGGAGAGTTTCACAGACAAATCGGAGCGTTTGAGCAAGTTCAAGAGCAACTTGCATCGCATACAACAATCATGGCAATTGTTTCGCTGAGGGGCTACAAACCCATCAGTGTCGAACTCTGCGGCACTCCCCCAAAAAGTGGGCGACAGTACGACTCGGATGTTGCTGATGCAATTTTAGCAGCTTTCAATGAAAAGGGATTAAAACCATAGGCCCCTAACCAGAGCGCTTTCCGAATGCGCTACCGCGCATCGGAAGCACTCGACGTTGGCCTTGAAAGAAAAATGATAAGAATATGAAGAAATGGCATTTTCGCTTATTCGGAACCTTAATAGGTCTGGCTGTAGGGCTTGGGATTTCCGTTTGTTTGATAACAGACACGTATCCATGGAACCGGATCTCTATGCCTCTCTTTTTAGCACTTAAATGGCTGACACGAACTACAGGCGAAGGAACTGGGATTTGCCTGATCATTGGACCACCCATTGCATTGCTTGCTTGTGGTTCATTGGGATACGTGATCGGATCTCGCGTGTCGCGCTGTATTAAAAATTAAGACGATGAAAGGCCAACCATTTTCTGGAAGGTATTTTTGCTCCCTCCGGGTTCAAAAAAACCTTCAGAATGACGTTAGATATGAAAATATTAAAAATCACCAATATAATATTATTGGCCTTTTTATTGTCTGGATGCTGTGCAACTAATGGGACAATAGTTACTCGTACATGTCTTACTGGAAGACATAGTGATACATTTGGTGCTTATCCATATCAAGCGGTATATGAAGATATATATTCATTGACTGAAAACAGAACATATAACAGTTCCAGAATGGTTTATGTTGAATCGCTGCCACTAGATATATTAATTGATACAATTTTGTTACCTATCGATTTAATAACATGGCCATTTGGTGCCAGCAAAGGGTGGAGATATATTTATAAAATGCCAGAAAATGCACTCTAACTATCGGCTTCATGAAATCCAATTCCGCAGGATTCTTGATCCTTAACGTTCGCCCTCCCCTCTGCTCAGAAAAGTTCCCCCTGTGTTAGCCCGTCGGTGCGGGCGACGAGCTTGTCAAAGCCTCTGGCTTTGAAGTCCGCCGCGGCGCGGCTCACGAAGCAGGCTTCGTAAACCGCGCCGGCGTCCTCGCGCTCGGGATGAAGGCGGCAGCGGTGCAGGTAGACTTCGCGCCAACGGCCGCCGATATAGCGGATGCTGGTTTCGGTGTCGCCATCGAAGTGGAGGCAGTTCGCGCAGGCATTGTGCGCGAAGGTCATTCCCGCTGTCCCTTGTTCGCTTTGCCGTGTTCGATCCATTCGGCGGCGGTGAGCAGGCGGTCGCCCACGCGGTAGAGCGAACGCGGGTTTTTGGGCATCATGCCGAAGCGGTTCTTCTTGATCATGCAGTGGTAGAGCGGGTTGTCCTCGTTGTTCTCTTCGGGCTGGGACATCTGGAGCCAGAGCCAGGCGTCATAGCGGATGGCGTCGGAGTAGCGCAGCTCGCCGTCCCGTGATTCGGTGGAGACGACGATGAAGGTGACGTTGAGGGTGGCTGCGAGCTCGCGGACGGTGGCGGAGGCGTGGGTGACCTGCTGCTCGATGTTGCTGCGGGCCTGTCCGGGGTCGGGCTGGAGCGCCTGCAGGTAGTCGAGCACGATGACGCGCGCACCGCGGCGCACGGCGGTGCGCACGAAGGCGGAGAGGCGCGCGGGTGTGCGGGCGCGGGAGGTCATGCCCAGGGGCCAGCCCTCGGCGCGGGCCTTGGCGAGCAGGAGGCGCGTCCAGTCGCGGGCGTCGGCCGCGCCGGCCATGAATTTACGGAAGCTGGTTTCCGAGAGGTGGGTGAGGGTCTGGGCGGCGATCTGGGTTTCGGACATCTCGAGGGTGATGAGCGCGGCGGGGATCTTCTCCTCGCCGCAGACGTGCTGCAGGATGTTGCGCGCGAGGGTGGTCTTGCAGGAGCCGGCCTTGCCGGAGACGATGATGATGGCGCCCTCGGGGAGGCCGCCGGCGGCGTCGATGAAGGCGAAGCCGGTCCGGATGCCGCCGAGGCCTTCGGCGGCGCGGCGGAACATGGTGACGGCGGCGTCGGTCGCCACCGGCATGGTGACGGCGGTGGTGCCGGGGTCGGGGTCGTTGCGCTCCAGGATGCGCAGGAGGTCGGTCTGCACCATGTCCGCCGGCTCGTCGTCGAGGCGGAGGCTGGCGGCGGCGAGGATGGCGCGCAGCTTGCGGGCCTCGTGTTTCTGGCGCAGGAGCTGGCCGTAGTAGGCGGCGTGGGCGGCGGACGGCGAGGTGTCGATCGCGGCGGTCAGGAACGCGGTGAGCGCGGGGTCGCCGCCGGGCCCGATCTTGTCGCGCAGCGTGAGCGGGTCGACGGGCGCGTTGTCTTTGGCGAGCGCGTGGGCAGCCTCGAAGGCGGCGCGGGCGCGGCCCGAGAGGAACATCTCGGGCGTGATGGCGAGGTCCTCGGTTTCCGCGAGGGTCTGATGGAAGTCCATCAGGAGGCATCCGATGAAGGCGGTCTCGATCTCTTCCTGCAGTTCGGTCGTCATGGCTGTTCCTTTGCGGTGCAGAGCACCAGTTCGCGGCGGCCGGAGCCGCCGGGTTTGGTCCGGGTTGTGACGTGGTGGAGGTCCACCGCGGTTTCCTCGAGAGTGCGGTCGCAGGCGGCGGGGGCCGCGCGGCACACGGTGACGGGCAGGTCGCCGTGCAGGGCGGCCTGCTGCTCCAGCCGCGCGATGGTTTCGAAGAGGTTCATATGGTCCAGTGCTCGTCGGTCGGAATGGGTCTGGGTCCGGGGGTGTCGGCCGCGGGGCGGCCCGTGTAGCTGGCGATGGGGGTGAGCGCAAAGGTGACGGTCTTGTGGCTTTTGCCGCCGCCCGAGAGGACGGTGGCGTAGCCGGCCGCGACCAGTTCGGCCTGGGCTTTGAGGACGGTGTTTTCCGAGAGGCCGGTTTCGCGCATGAGTTTCTCCAGCGTGCTCGCTGTGATCCAGGTCTTGTTCTGGGTGGCGTCCCGGAGCATGGCAAGCCAGACGGCCAGGGTGTGGTAACGCTTCGACTTGGTCAATTCGGCGACCCCCTGGTCCGGTACGGGTGTCCATCGTCCGTGGAAGGCGTCCGCTTGCATCCGACGGCCCTTTTAGCGCAGCAGCTGCCGGAGTTCGCGGGCGCGGTAGCCGCGGGCGCGGGCGTGGCCGGGCAGGATCACGGGATGCAGGATGCCCTGTTTGGCCCAGTTCAGGACCGTCCGCGGCGAGACGCGCATGATCGCGGCCACTTCGACGCGGGTGAGGAGTTTCTCGGGGTGTCCGGCTGTGGCGGGGTTGGGCATACGGCTCCTTCTTTCCTTTGGCGGCGTTTAGCTGCCGCTGGTTGCGTTGGCGTGCATTATATGTAACTGTGATACAGTAATACAAGCGATATCTGATTGTGATTTACGGCTTGCGCGCGCCGCACCCGATTTGGTATGGGTGGTGCATGACTGCGAATGTGCCCGACCTTTTCGACAGGGACAAGGAGTTTGCGCCGGCGGCGCAGGCGCTGCGATCGCGCAAGCGCGAGACCTTCTGCCAGGAGGCTGCGGGCGAGTGCTGGGGCAACAACACCGAGGCCTACTGCCGGGCGTTCGGTGCGGCGGACCGTGACGCGGCCTCCGCGTCGGCGGCGCGGCTGATGCGCGATCTGGCGGTGAAGGCGCGCATCGCGTTCCTGCGCGAGGACTCGATCGAGCGCATGGGCGTGGACCGCGCGTGGATCCTCGAAAAGCGCAAGCACATCGTGGAGCACGCGCGCAACGCGGCCGACCGGCTGCGGGCGCTGGAGGACCTGGAGAAGAGCCTGGGGCTCGACGCGCCGCTGAAGCTGGAGGTCAACCAGAACACCAATGTGAATCTCTCCGGCATGGCTGGCGTGGTGAAGATCGAGAACGCGGCCGAGTTCGCGCGGATCATGGAGGCGGTGCGGGCGGCGCGGGAGGGCGAACCGGAAATGCCGGTGACTGTCGAGGTTGCGGCCGACGCGGGGACGGCGTCACCCTGACGCGTTTTTCCCGTTTCCTGTTCCGGAAAATTGCAAAATTTTTCGACCGCTCCCGGGGGCACCGCCCCCCTGTCCCCTGAATTCGGGGGCTCCCCCCCTTCCCCCCCCAGTTCCCCCCGATTCGGTTCGCCCCCCCTTCCCCCCCAGTTCCCCCCGCGCGTGCGGCAACGACGTCGCCGTGTGGCAGCTGTCGGCCACTACTCTTTAACTGCGTTACCGCTTCGTTTGCGGTGTAGCAAACCGCGCGCACGCGCGGGTTAGCTACACGCCACGCCCCGCAGGGTTGACGCGCAGCGGAACCCCGCTGACGGGAAGCGGGCGGAGTTGGCAAAGCCGCCTAATCCGGCGGCGTTGATCCTGTTTCCGAGTGAGCGGCATCCGGCCCTAAGCGGCGCTTGCGGGAGGGTGGTGGACTAGCCCGCTCGCGGCGCGTGGGTCCGGATGCGCGAGGGAGGTCTTGCCGCGCTTAACCGGCGCGGTAAACTACATTGTCTTTGGGCGGGCGCGTTGTGGCGGGAGCCGGCGGGCCGGCGGGGTTGCGGGCCGGGGCTTGTAGCCATGCTCCCGGACCGCTGCCCGGCGGACAGGCTGCCGCCGAGCGCGCCCGGATGGCGGCGGCCGATCGACGCGCAGCGGCGGCGGCCGTCCGCACTGGGACTTTGACATGGCGGCGAACGCGCAAGGCCCGCAAAGGAGCCTGCGACTGGCGGGCCTGCGCGCTGGCTGGCAAAGATGCCGCTGCGGAAACGGGCGGCGGCGACCTTACCGGCCCGGATGGCGGACGGTTGACAGCCGGGTAATCCAGGATGGCACCGGCCGGCAAGGCCCGCCGCGCGCGCGCCGGGTGGTATCTCCGCGCAACGCCGCGCGGCGGGCCGGTGCCGGGCCGGTATGGCGTGCGCATGCACGCGCCGCCCGTGTGAGCGGGTTGTTTGGTTGGGGCGTCTGGTATCGGGGGGAGTCGGCGAGATCACCCCGGCTGTATCCGGCCGGGGAAGCTCGACGCGGGGGGACGTGTCGCCCCCCCGAAAGCGTTCGATTGTTTTCGTTCCCCTGCTTGTTCGATTTTTCGTTCCTCTGCTGATTGAACTGCTGGAGAGATGGGTCCGGGAAGGGGACCGGTTTCCGGCCGCCGCAGGCGGACGGCCAAGGTTGGCGGCGGCCCTCGGCGGGATCGACGGGGCCGCCGCACTGGGGAGTTGAAAACGGCGGCGAACGCGCAGGGCCGCCAGGAGCCTGCGACGACGCGGGCCGGCGCGCTGGCCGCCGTGATGCACGCTGCGGGAACGACCGCCGGCACCGTGCCGCTCCGGGCACAAGGCGGCGAAGCGCGCCCCGGCGGCAACACCAAGCCCGGTAGTCCGGGCGACTGGACGCCTGGGGCGCGGGGCGAGCCGACGCGGGGCCCAGCGCGGCTCGGCTGCGCAGCAGCGGCGGGGCGTGGGAGCCCGGAGCGGCGGGCCGTCCTCCGGGCTGCCGCGTCTGATCGGGACAACGCCGGTGGACGCCGTCCGACGCCGCAGGGAGCCTGCGAGTGAGGACGCCGGACGGAGCGTCTCCCGGCGCGATGCCAACCGCGTGAGCGTCCGCCGGCGACCGTACGCCGGAGACACCGACGATGATGACCGGCGGTAGCGCAGACGTTCCCGTATGCGGGGCGGATGCGCGGACGCAGGGCGTTCAGCGGAAGGGGCCGACGGCGCATGGCTGCGGAGCAGCGGCGGACGCGGGAGCCCGTGCCCGTGTGGGGCTGCGGTTCCGGACGCGTGCGGACGGCCAGGGTTGCGGCGGCCGATCGGCGCGCAGCGGCGGCGGACGCCGCGCTCGGTCCGGGACGGCGTAACCGTTCAGAGACGGTGACGGATCTGAACGTTACGCCTGCCACACGTGGGGATGCGCTTTTCGGACGCCGCCAGGCGGACGGTCAGGGTGGCGGCGGCCGACCGGCGCGAAGCGGCGGCGGACGCCGCACTCGGGCCGGGACGGCGGACCGTTCAGAGACGTTGGCGGATCTGAACGTTACGCCTGCCACACGTGGGGCTGCGCATTCCGGACGCCGACAGGCGGACGGTCAGGGTTGCGGCGGGCGCTCGCGCTTGCGCGGCGGCCGACGCGCCGGGTCCGGACGGCGGACCGTTCTGAGACGTAGTCGGATCAGAACGTTACGCCTGCCAATCATGCGCTGCCGCAACTGCTGGAGAGGTGGGCCCGGGAGGGGAACTGCCGGCGGGCGGGCGGCGCGAAGCGGCGTCCGCCTGTCCGGCTGGCTGGGGTGATCAAAAAGCGGCAACGGTGCCCGGCACGTTTGCCGCCTGCCTCCGGTCGGGGCGGCCGAGGCGGCGCTGCCGCCGAAGGCCGCCGGGTGGGTAAGCCCGCGCAAGCGCGGCGGCCGGGACCCGAGGAGCAGGGCGAGTCATGCGAGCGCGCCCCGAGGGGCCCGGCCGCCGCGCGTCCCCGGTCCGGTCCCGTGGTCCCGTGCCGCCGCCGCAGCCCCGCAGGGGCGGCCGCCGCATGGTGGAGTTGCGGCCGCCGCGGTCCCCCCAAAGCGGGCGGAGCTTTAGCGACGCCCGCCGAA